>JBBDWY010000053.1:0-337928 GCA_040902605.1 Pirellulales bacterium
TGTCGATGTCGAGCTGGTTGAACTTCGATTGCTCGGGACTCATGTACTCCATCGTCCCGAGCACCTGGCCGAACTCCGTGAACATCGTCCGTTCGGTGAGCTTTTGTGCGGTCGCCTTAGCGACGCCGAAGTCGATCACTTTAGGAACGGCGTGGTTGTCGTACTCGGCCACGAGAACATTCGTGGGTTTAATGTCGCGATGAATGATGCCTTTTTGATGGGCGTGCTGCACGGCTTGGCAGACCTGCATGAACAGCTCAAGTCGCGCGCGGAGCGGCAGGTGTTTTTCGTCGCAGTACCGCGTGATCGGCACGCCTTTTACGAGCTCCATGACGAAGTAGGGGCGGCCGGAGGAAGGAGCGAGGGGCGAGGAGCGAGGAGCGAGAGGCGGAGAGGCTGCGGGGTCGGACCCCTCACCCCCGGCCCCTCTCCCACTCGGGGAGAGGGGAGGCTCGGTCGTGCCGGCGTCGAGGACGCGGGCGATGTTGGGGTGGTCCATCATCGCGAGGGCTTGCCGCTCGGCCTCGAAGCGGGCAATCACTTGCCGCGTGTCCATGCCAGGCTTGATGATCTTCAGCGCGACGGTGCGCTGGATTGGCTCGGTCTGCTCGGCCATGAACACCACGCCCATGCCGCCTTCACCGATCTGCTGCAAGAGCTTGTAGGGGCCGATGACGGTGCCGGGGCGCTCGCTGATGGGTGGCTCATGGTTTACGGTAGCATCGTCGGCGATCGCGGGTTGCTCCATAAAGCTGCCCGGTTCGGCGTGGGCGCGAAGCAAGGCCCTGACACGAGTGCGCAGCTCATGATCGCCGGCGCACGCCTGGTCGAGCCGTGCGTCCCACTCGTCGGGCGGCACGGTGCCGACGAGCTCGATGAAGATGTCTTTGGCCTTGCGCGGATCTGTGGTCATGGCGAGCACCATGGGTCAATCGCTCCACAACGTAATGCGACGTTGGGGGCGGAATCGTCCGAACATTGGGAAAAGATTTTTGGCGGGCGAACCCTCCCCTAACCCCTCCCTACAAGGGAGGGGAATTAAGTCGCTGCGAAGGGGGACAGTCCCATTTTGCTCCGCGGACTGCGCAAAATCGGGACAGTCCCCTTACTGTTCGACTTCGCACCGCAGCCAAGACCGCGCGTAAGCCCACTGTTCATAAGCCTTTGTGCGGGACAATCCGATCATTTCGGCGGCCTCGGGGATCGAGAATCCGGCAAAGAATCGCAGCTTGGCTAATTCAGCGGCCTGTGGGTCTTCTTTAGCCAGGCGATTGAGCGCTTCATCGATTTCCAGCAAGCGGTCGTCGGAGGTTGTGATGGCCAGGTCAAGCTCATGCAATTCGACGCGGTGAAATTCGCCGCCGTGTTTTTGTCGTGCCTTGCGGCGAGCACTTTCGACCAGGATTCGTCGCATCGCCTCGGCAGCAGCCGCGAAAAAGTGCCCGCGATGATCCCACCCTCGCGACGGTGCATCGTCGACAAGCCGCAGATAGGCCTCGTGAACCAGGGCCGTGGCCTGCAGCGTTTGGCCGGGCTTCTCGTTGGCGAGTTTGGCGGCGGCAAGGCGGCGGAGTTCGTCGTAGACCAGCGGCAGGAGCTGCGCAGCCGCGGCAGGATCGCCGTGCTCGATCTGTGACAAGATCTGCGTGACGTCAGTCATGGTCACAAACTGTGCCTTTTGGCCGATTGCACGATTATAACAACATCACTAGGGTGGCGGCTCGCCGATATGCTTTCGCCGTCTGATTCTCATCTGATACACTAGGTGATGGAGTGTCGCCGATGGCAGGAAGCTGAGTCGGCGAGCGCCGTCCTTCACAGAAGATTCGGCCTTGCGGCCGACGCTTATCTATGGCCAACGTTATCCTGAGACATCTTGATAAGAAGTACCCGAACGGCTTCCACGCCGTGCGCGATTTGAATCTCGACATCGCGGACGGCGAATTTGTCGTGCTGGTGGGCCCGAGCGGGTGCGGGAAATCAACGACGCTGCGGATGGTCGCTGGGCTGGAGGAAGCAGGTGGCGGGGAAATTTACATTGCCGATCGGCTGGTGAACCAGGTCCAGCCGGGCGATCGCGACATCGCCATGGTGTTTCAGAACTACGCGCTGTATCCGCACATGTCGGTTTATCAGAACATGGCGTTCGGCCTCAAAATGCGCCGCACGCCGCGGAAGGAGATCGAAAGGCGGGTGCGCGAGGCGGCTGAAATCCTGTCGATCCAGGCGCTCTTGGATCGGCGGCCGCGCGAGCTTTCCGGCGGACAGCGGCAGCGCGTGGCGCTCGGGCGGGCGATCGTGCGCGAGCCGAAGGTGTTTCTCTTTGACGAGCCGCTGTCGAACCTCGATGCCAAGCTTCGCGTGCAGATGCGGGCCGAAATCGCCCGGCTCCACTTGCGCTTGAAAACGACCATCATCTACGTAACGCACGATCAGGTTGAGGCCATGACGTTAGGCGACCGGATCGTGCTCATGGATCAGGGCATCGTGCAGCAGGTCGATACGCCGATGAACATTTACCAGCGGCCGGCGAACCGCTTCGTCGCGTCGTTCATCGGCAGCCCGGCCATGAATTTCATTCCCGGCGAGGTGCGGAATGGTGTGTTCCGCTTTGCTCAGAGCGCAAATGGCGATGGAGCCGCCGGGTTAAACCCGGCGGAAAGCAGCCGGTTGGATTTGGCTTACGGCGAACTGGGAATTGGCACCGGTATTCCCGAGGGACCGGTACTGTTAGGTGTTCGGCCTGAGGATCTGATCGTTCGCGGGGAAGGCAACCAGCTCGGTACAGTGACGCTCGACGTGGTCGAGCACATGGGCCACGAAACGATTGCCCATTTCGCGCTGGCCGGCAGCGACCACGTGGCCCGTCTGCCCGCCGACGCGGGGGTCCAGCCCCACGATCGGCTGCCGCTCTCGATCCGCCCTGGCGCGTTTCACCTCTTCTCCGCCAACGATGGCCGCCGGCTGAATTGAGTTTCGCGTTCTGTAGCGTGCGTTCGGTTTTTTGTAGGACGGACAATCCTGTCCGTCTTCTGCGAATCGACGGACAGGATTGTCCGTCCTACGGACTCTCTTCCGCTTGGAAGCACGCGCGGCCGGGTTGGCAGAGTTTGGGGCTGGCATCGCGCTGATCGGGGCCGACGGGGTCGAGGGTGATGTTGCACCAGTAGAGCTGCGTGTCGCTGAAGTGCAGCAGGCCGGGTCGCTCGTCCTGGCGGTAGGTCATGCTCTTGCACGCCAGGCGGACGCAGCACCGCATCGGCGGCAGCGATGAATCGTTGAGCGACGGCGAATTGGGGTCTTTCAGTTCCACGACGGCACCTCCAATCCCGCGGCGGTGAGCAGGGCCCGCTTGAGCGCCACTTTCACGAGCTGCACCTTGAACTCGTTGTCGGTCATCGGCTCGGCATCTTCCACGGCCGCATCGCCGGCCGCGGCAGCCAGCTCGGGCGTGATGTCTTTATTGCCCAGCACTTTCATCGCCGGTTCGCTGAGCCAGGGAATCGGCGCGACGGCTCCGAGGCACACGCGCCAGCCGCCGGCGAGTCGAGCGACGCACGCCATCGCCACCGGCCAGTCGAAGCTTTGCTTTTCGCGAAGCTCGATCGTCGCGCTTTGCGAAGGCGCGTTCGGCAGAATCACTTCGGTGATGACCTGGCCCGGCTTCAAAACGTTTTCGGATTTGAGCGATTGCTCGGGCAGCACGAAGAATTCGGCCGCGGGGATTCGCCGGGGTGAACCCGGCGGCTCGCTGTCCGATGGCTCGCCTTCGGCCGATTGAACGACGATCACGCCGTCGAGCGCCACGAGCGCCGGTGCGACGTTCGAGGGGTGCACGATGTACGACGGCCCGCCGCCGAAGATCGCATGGTAGCGGTTCTCGCCCTCGACGGCGAAGCAAGTCGGTCCTCCCTTTTTGAGGCAATGAAACTCGCGCTGGCGGAAATACCAGCACCGCGGCCTCTGGCAGAGGTTGCCGCCGACCGTGGCCCGCTCGCGAATTTGCGGCGTCGCCGCCTCGGCCGCCGCGTGATGCAGCACGGCGTATTTCGTCTTCATGAGCTCGTTGCGGCCGATGTCGGCCAGCGTGGTGAGGCAGCCGATGTGAACGCCGTCGTTCTCTTCAAGGATGTAGCGAAACTCGTCGAGGCCGTCGATCGAGAGCAGCGTCTCGGGCGCTTCGACGCCTTCCTTGATGAGGTCCAACAGGTCGATGCCGCCGGCCTTCAGCGCGGCCTTGCCCTCACCATACTCGGCCAGCGCCGCGTCGAACTGCTCGGCGACGAGGTAGTCGAATGAGTTCAAGTTATTGCGCTCCTATGTAAATTCCAATGCCGGTTCCGACGTATGGCATGTGTGGTACTAGGATACAGGATGCGGGATGCCGGGGGCAGGGAAAAGGCACTCCTTGGTATACCCTGCCCCCCGCATCCTGCATCCTGCATCCTCCAACTAGTTTCCGCCTGCGGTCGAATTTCGTCCCCCGCGGCCCGCCGCGGCAACGGCGGCCAGCACCTTGTCGGGCGTCAGCGGCATCGAGCGGACCTGCGCGCCGATCGCGTTGGCCACCGCGGTGGCGATTGCGCCGGGCGTCGGCACGACCGGCGGCTCGCCCAGGCTGTTCACGCCGACGTCGCGCTCCTCGCGCCAAATCACGGGCACGATCTCTGGCACATCGACCGGTCCGGCGATCTTGTACATGTCCATGTTCGGGTTGACCATCGCGCCGGTCTGCCGATTGAGGATGCGGTCCTCGAACAGACAGAAGCTCAGGCCCTGAATCACAGCGCCCGTGATCTGGTTCTCGATCGTGTGGCGATTCACCGGCAGGCCGACGTTCTGCAGCGCGACGACCTTGTTCACCCGGATGATGCCAGTCTCAGTGTCGACGCTCACGTCGGCAAACTGCACGGCCTCGCTGCCGGTCGGCGTCTTCCAATACTCGCCGTCCTCGTTGGCGGTGAACGAGAGATGATCGTCCGTCATGAGCCGGCAGGCCTTCGGCCATTCGATCGATTGGCCGTTGTGCTTGAAAACGGCATGCTCGACCGCGATCGTGCTGGAATCTTCGATACCCCACTCCTTGGCAACCAGCTTGCGAACGCCGTCTTTGGCCATGTCGGCGGCGAGGAACGCTTTCGGCGCGGTGGCTCGACTGGTGACCGATCCGCCGCTGGCCGGCCCGGCCGGATAATCGCCGCGGCCGACTTTCACGACCAGCAGCTCGCGCGGCAGGCCAAGCTGCGTGCGCACGACGTCGCCGATCATCGTGCGGTAGCCGGTGCCGATGTCCTGGGCGCCGCTCATCACTTCGATCGTGCCGTTGCGATAGACGTTGACCGTGATCGTGGCGTTTCCCTTGCCATTGCCCCAATCGGCCACTCCGATGCCCAGCCCGCGCTTGATCGGCCCGGGCGTCGCACCATTGGGCTTACGCTGCGACCAGCCGATCAGCTCCGCGCCGACTTTGAGCATCGCGCGGCGCACGTCGCTGGTCTCGTTGAGCAGGCGGAACTCCAGCGGGTCCATGTCAATCTGTTCGGCCATGTGGTCCATCATCAGCTCGACGGCGAACATGGCCTGGGGATGGCCGGGCGCCCGCATCGCGCGGGGATGACCACCGTTGAGCTTCACGTCTTCGTGGACATTGGCAACCGTGCCGAAGTCGTAACGCGACGGATTGCGCACGCCGCCGCCACCCGCGCCGGTCGGACCGATCGAGCCCCAGGTGGCGATCTTTCCGCCGCGGATTTTGCCGTCGCGCGCCAGCCCGATTCGCATATGCTGCATGCTGCCGGGGCGGTTGCCGGTGTCGAGATGCTCTTCCTTGCGGCTGCGGATCACCCGGCAGGGACGCTTGTACTTCTTGCTCATTAGCGCCGCGAGGCGGCCTTCCGAGTCGTGGCCGAACTTCGCGCCGAAGCCGCCGCCCACGTACTCGCAGTGGAACTCGACCTGATCGGGCCGCAGCTCAAGCTCGTTGGCCAGCCCATCGCGAAAGCTGATGTTGCTCTGCGTCGAGCCGTAGGCCACGGCCGAGTCGCCGCGATAATCGACGATCGCGCCGTGCGGCTCGAGCGCGGTGTGGGTTTGCACCTGCGTCTGAAACTCGGCTTCGGCGACTACTTCGCTTTCATCGAGCACTTTTTGGGCTTCGGCGTCGTTCTCGGCAGGCGTCAATTTTTCGAGCGCCGTCCGCTCCTCCTCGATTCGAGTGCGCGGCCAGCGGGCCTCGAAATCCAACTCGAGCGCGGCGAAAGCCTGCGCCAGCGCTTGACGCGATTCGGCGCAGATGTGGCCGAGGCGGTCGCCGTGATACTGGCCGGCTTCCTTGTCGATTTGCACCTCCAGCACGCCTTTGACCGCGCGGGCCGCCGCGACGTTCGACTTTCGCAGCCGGGCGTCGCCGAAATCGGAAATGATGTACGCTGCCCACAGCATCTTGGGCAAATAGTAGTCCGTCGTGTAGCGAGCCGACCCGTTGACTTTTTCAACAATGTCGAGTCGCACGGCGTCGTTTTCGAGCGCGACCCGATTGTCTTTGCGGTAACTCGTCATGACCGGCCTCCCTTCGCCGTAGCGGTGAGCCACTGGCTATGCCAGTGCCGGCGAGGCCTCCCAATAACACTGGCAGAGCCAGTGGCACCCAACGTCGTCATGACGGGCCTCCTTTTGCGGCGGCCTCGACGGCGGCGAAGATCCGCACGTACGCGGCGCAGCGGCAGATATTGCCCGACAGGCCGTGCTTGATCGCGTCGAGATCCGGATGCGGCGTCTCGTCCAACAGGGCCCGCGATCGTACGACAAACCCGGGAATGCAATACCCGCATTGGCAGGCGTCGTGGTCGACAAACGCCTGCTGCACCGCATCAAGTTGCTGGTCCTTGGCGAGGCCCTCGACCGTCGTGATCTCATGGCCGACCGCGTCGACCGCCAGCATCATGCAACTGTTGACGCTGCGGCCATCGACGAGCATCGTACACGCGCCACAGGCCCCACGATCGCAGACTTCCTTTCCGCCCGTGAGATTGAGCGACTCACGAACCGCTTGCAGCAGGGTCGTGTTCGGCGTCGCGGTGATCTGTGCCGGGCGGCCGTTGACTTGCAGGGTGATGTTTTCGCCCGCTGCGGGATAGCGCTTCAACCCGGCGCGGGTTGCCGCGGCGTCGGCATCTTGGGCGCGCGCGAACGGCGGCAGGCTCACCAGCACCGAACCGGCCGCCGCGCCACCGGCCCCCTGCAGAAACTGGCGCCTCGAGACGCCGCTTGGCTTTGATCCGTTGTCCTGCCCCATGTTGCCTCCTGGTGAAGTCGCCGAAGTCAAAATGCAAAGGCCAGAACCGGGCCTTTCACTTATACCAACTTCCGAACGTCAAGTCTGCCAGCCAGACAGAATTTATGGGCTGGCGCGTCGGCGAAGCAAGTAGGCTGGCGGTTACGACTCGGCCAGACTGGGTCGTTTTGAATCAAACCGCCACCCTGGCCGCAGGAATTGCATGGGGATTGAATCGTCGCGCTGGGCGGTGCCGCGGGTTTTGTAAAGATCGTGAGCTTCTTTGATTCTTAACCAGTCGAGCTCGACGCCTAGCCCCGGCGCGAGAGGCACCTCGATGCGGCCGCGGCGGATTTCCAGCGGCTCGCGCGTGAGCCGCTGGCCGACCTGCCAGATCCAATGCGTGTCGATCGGCGTCACGCGGCCTTTCGCGGCAGCGGCGACGTGGGTCATCATCGCCAGCGAGATGTCGAAATGGTTGTTGCTGTGCGAGCCCCAGGTCAGACCCCACAGGTCGCACAGCTCGCTCGCGCGCACTGCGCCGCGCATCGTCCAAAAGTGGCAGTCGGCAAGTGGAATGTCGACGGCCTCGAGTCGGATCGCCTCGACCAATCCAGGGAAATCGGTCGCCACCATGTTGGTCGCCACCGGGATGCCGCTTGCGCGGCGGAACTCGGCCAGCACTTCGCAGCCGGTTCGCGGGCACCACGCAGTGGTCGACTCGGCGCCGCACGGATCCTCCGCGTAAGCCAGCACCGGTTTCAGCGGGCTGAGCCACTCGACCGCTTGATCGAGGCTCCAGCAGCCGTTGGGGTCGATTGTCAGGGCGGCATCGGGAAGCGCTTCGTGCAGCGCCCGGATGCAATCGCACTCGTCGGGGCCGTCGAGCACTCCGCCTTTCAGCTTGAATGTTGAAAAGCCGAAACGCTCCTGTGCGGCGCGGGCTTGCTCGACGATCGCCGCGGCATTCAATGTTTCTTGAGAGCGCACGCGCTCCCAGTTGCCCCGATCTCGCCGCGCCCGCCGCGGCGGACGCGATTGCGAGTCTCGGAGAGACTCGGCTACGTGGTAATCGAGTTTGGTGCGGCGATGATCGCCGATGAAGAACAGATACCCGAGCACGTCGACGGTGTCGCGCTGCTGGCCGTCGCCCAACAGCTGTGCCACGGGAACGCCGAGCGCCTGACCCATCAAGTCGAGCATGGCCGCTTCCACGGCCGTGAGCGCATGGATCGTCACCCGCTGGTCGAACGTCTGCACGCCGCGACCGCCTGAGTCGAGCGCGCCGAACCGATCTTGCATGGCGGTCAGTACGTCGCTCAGCTCACCAACGCGCCGGCCGACGACCAACTCGGCGGCACGTTCCAGCGTCGTGCGAATTGCCTCGCCGCCGGGCGTTTCGCCCACCCCGGTGCGGCCCGCATTGTCCTCGAGCACAACGAGATTGCGAATGAACACGGGCCCGTGCCCGCCGCTGAGGTTCAACAAAAAGCTGTCGTAGCCGGCCACCGGCACAACTGTCATCTTCTTGATGGTCGGCAGCGAATCCATGGAGCAGTCGCGCTCCGCTCACTGAAGCATTAGAGTTGCAGATCGAGCCGATCCAATCGGAAACCAAGCAGGAGAATTGCCGCAGCGGCGAGCAGCGGGAGGCCCGCCGGCTCGGGAACGGCGGGGGCGTTGGCGAGGGCCGCGGAGCCGCTGCCGGCCATCGACATCAACTTCCGCCAGACGATGTAATCGGCGGCATCGACCATGCCATCGCCGTTGCCGTCGGCGGAGCCGGTTTGGCCAAACATCGACCGCCATTTGTTGTAGTCGGCAGCATCCACGAGGCCGTTGCCGTCGTAATCCCCGGGGATCGCGGGGCCAGCGAGCGGAGCGTCTGCGTTGTGCGCTACTGTATCAAGATAAATCTGGGCATCGCCGACGCCGGCGAACCAAATCGAGTCGATGGTCACGGTTCCCATCTCTGCGTCAATGGCGCCATTGGCCCCGCCGGCAAACGCTTCCCATTGGAACTCGTCCTCGAGATCCCACTGATACAAGTGCCATTGGTTATCGGCGATGATATCCAAGGCGATGCCGCGCTCGAGCGCGGTATTGACGCCGACAGGATCATCGATGCCAATCCGCACCGTCATCCCGTCATCGTCCGTCTTGAGCCAGAAGCCGACAAAGCCGATCGCCACCAACGATTCGTTCCCGTCAGGTTTCGCCGCCAAACCGTCGCCAATGCCGGAGTTATGCCGCAGTTGCCAATTCGCGCCGTTGGAAACGAGGTTCAGAAATTGCGCCGCCTCGCCCGAGCCCTGATGTTCGGTGGTGACGCGATCGATAGTCGTGCTGGCGGCCAGGCCGAACGTTTGCGAAATTGGCGAGAAGTTATAAGCCCAGTTGAAGTGACCTTCATCAAGTTCGAAGTCGTCGATGACATAACCGGTGTTATTTTCTGGCGGAGCAGAGGGATCGACGAGCAGCTTTCCCGTGCCGGTGATCAGCGGGCTGGTAAACTGCGCGCCCGACCCTACCGCGCCCCAGGTGCCGGCCGCCTGCGGGACTCCGTTAATGTGCAAGGCCCGAACGACGTCTGGGCTGCCGCTATGGGTCAAATCCAGTGTCGCGCCGGTGGAAAGGTGAACGTCGCCGGCATTGGCAAAAAGGCGTCGGCCGACGCGTAGCGTTCCTGCCTGCACGGTCGTGTCTTCGAGGAGCGAGCCGGCGCCGTCAAGTTCGAGCGTTCCATCGCCCGTTTTGGTCAATCCGCCGTTAACGATCGGGACGTTGACGGACAGGTCTACGTCCCAGACGCTGTAGACGATATTTAAAGTTCGGTTCGCCCCGCCCAAATCGACAAAGCCCAATCTGCCTGAACCGGCGCCCCGGACAATGGTCATGGGGTAATCCGACACAAAGTTAAAGTCGACATCGTCGTTCACAACAAGCCTGGCCGGCGTCGTGTTGTGAGGCACGAGCTGGAGGGTGTTGAACGCGAGCTCGCCGCCGCCCAGGGTGAGCGTGTGTCCCGCATCGACCTGAGCGTACTCACCTGCCAGCGACCCGCCCGTGATGTTCAACGTCTCGCGCAAATAGAGCTTGCGGATAAAGTGATTGCCGGTGGAGAGAGTGACCGTGACGTCGGCAGTGGGACGGTCGATGACGACGGTGTCGTTCTGACCATAGACGTTGTTCGGCACGTCGTTGCCGCCCGGCAGGCGCGGATTGGGCAGCGTCAACGGACCGGCGCGCGACACCTGCCCAAGGCCCTGCACCGGGGCGACCGGGGTTTGCCCGCTGTTCCAATTCGAGAGCGTGTTCCAATCGCCGCTGCCGTCGTTCACCCAGAGCGCCGGGACCAAATGGTCTTTGAGGAAATCAATCCCGCCATTGGCGACGTCAAAGTCGAGATTGCTGTTGCCATTGTCGAAGCTTTGCAACCGGCCGGTGCTGGCGTACTGCCAGAACTGCCAAGGGTCCGCGGGGTTCGGCGGGTTGTCCCAAGGACCGTACACCGTCGAGGTGTAATCTCCCGGGTCGGCGGTTTGCACGGGAATCGAGTTGGGGTCGGCCTGATTGGGCCAGCGGGCGGTCCAGAGCGTCGGGTACGCCGCCACCACTTCCTCGGCGGAAGGAATCGAATTCATCGGACTGGCGTAATTGTTGCCGATGTAGACGGCCGGCCGGATGCCCATCACCTGGTAAATGCGGTTGGAGAAATCGATCGCAAACTGCGCGAGCTGCTCGGGCGTCCGAATGCCGCTGCCGGCTTCGAAATCAAATACGGGCACCAGGTAGCCGGGCCGCATCCAGGGGCCGGCCATTTGGATGAAGTGATTGGCCTCATCCGTCCCCGTATTGGCGACGCCACCGGAGTAGGGCGTGCTGGAGACGATGTCCATGCGGCCGAAGTGGTAGGGTCCAGCGAACATCCCCGCGTTCGTGGCCCGGGTAATGTTCTGCACGAAATAAGGGTCGTCGTAGCGCTGAGAAAGAGTATTTCCGCCGGGCGGATTGTTGTTGTTCGGGTTGCTCTGGTTGTAATAACCGGTCGTGCCGCCGCGGCTGGAACGAATGAAGACGAAGTCACGGAACTCGTCGCTATGGATGTCGTTCCACGTCGCCTGTGAGATGTTGCCCTGCCAGGCGGAGATGTCGAGGCCGAGGGAACGCTGCGCGATGGCTGGCACAACGGCGAATGACACGACCGCAAACGCGGCGGCCGCCAGGACGACGGGAAAACTCGACAACCGCTTGGCAATGGTACGCGTGCCGGCACTCATCTCTCGTTCCTCTCAGAGCCCGCAATCCATCGGGCGCCCACCCGACGTCGAGCATCGGACCCATTCAATGGGTAAGAATTTAGGATATCGACGCTGAGCAAATGCGCCTACGACGCGACGCGCAAGGGAATCATTTTTTGCGAGCCGGCCTGTCTGGTCCGCCTGAGTCTGCGCAATTACGTGAGCCCTGTGCGCAGAGAGGGCGATTTTCGGAGCATGGAGACGTGGGTGCGCGATTCGGTTCGCAGAAGCGCTCGATGCGATCCGGCAGACATCCAATTCGCGTTTCTACCGGCCTTACAACTTGCCGAGAATTGCAATGGCAGCGATAATCAAAGAATAGATCGGGGCAAGTGGCCATCCATCTCGCGCTTCGGCGCCAGAGCGCTCGATTGCCTTCCGCGAACTGATCGAGTGACCCGCAATCGCGCGCACGACTTCAAGACGGTGCGACGTGCGGCTCCACGTCTGAGATGGATGCCATTGGAGAGAGAACAGAGATGAGCACGACGGCGATCACCTCCAGAAAATGGGGGAGAGTATTCCCCATCATCTTCGCATTGGCTGCGCAATTCGGCGTGGCCGCTCCTGCCTACGCGCAGCGGGCGCTGGGCATCGACGTCTCGGCGTGGCAGGGGAACAACTTGAACTGGAGCGCTCTCCATAACACCAACAATCGGGACTTCGCGTTCATCCGCTCGTCGCGCGGCGGCACGACTGGCTTCTACAACCAGAGCAATCCCGACAACGATCCGCCCACAAACACGCTCTCTCAGCGCTACGACGATCCGTATTTCATCCAAAATATCACGACTGCCACCAGCGTCGGCATGTTTGCGGGGCCGTATCATTTCTCTCGGCCGGATGTCATTGCGAGCACGACGAATTCGAACGGCATCGCAAACAACGGCACGGACGAAGCGAATCACTTCATGCAAATGGCCGGTCCGTGGATGCGGCCAGGCTACCTCCTGCCGGTGCACGATTTCGAGGCAGGAGACGGCGTTCGCACGGATAATCAGCTTGCGCAATTCTGCCTCGACTTTTCCAACCGCATCTACGAAGTCATGGGCATCCGCCCGGCCATTTACGTCAACGGCAATTACGCCGCCAACATTCTGCAAGCTGCCACGAATCCGACGAACAGTCAGACTGTGGCGGCATATCCGACGCTATGGAGCGCGCGCTGGCCGAACCAGCCCGATCCAGACTCGATCGACGTGCAGAACGCTCACCCGAAGGATTCGATCTCGTATATCTACGGGCCGTGGGATAACTTCGGGGTGACGCATCCGTGGGCGTTCTGGCAGTACGCCAGCACCGCGCGGCTGAGTGGATATAACAACGGCAACAGCAACATCGACGTGGATGTCGCTCAGGGCGACATCGAGTTTGTGAAAGACTACCTCGTTCCCGCGCTGTGGATGAACGACGGCAGCGGCGATTGGAACACTCTATTGAACTGGAACAGCGGGCAGACGCCCGTTGCCCCGGTACAGGGCCCTGGACAGGTGGCGCGCGTGGGTCCGATGACACTGCCCAATCCGCGCCTGCCGGGCGTCGACGACACCCCGCGAAACGTTCAGGGCGAAAACGACACCGTGATCCTCGACCGCCCCAACGCCAATATCACAGTCACCCATTCTTCGGGCACACACAGCATTCGCAAGCTGATTATGCGCGAGTCGCTCGACATCACCGGCGGCTCGCTGACCATTGGCTACAATCCCAATTACGCGTCCGATCCCGGCTATCCCAACGCGTTGCGTTCCGGGCCCATTTCGGCGCAGTTTTCCGGGCCCGTCTCGCTGAGCGGCAGCGGCAGCTTGAACGTCCACACGCTGCAAGTGGACGCCACGCGCACGTTCACGCTCGGCGGCGGCACGCTCACGTTCAACACGATTAACCTCATGCCGCACAGCTCCAACCCGGGCAAAATAGCTGTGACTGGCCAGGTAAACATTAATGCCCTGAACAATGTTACCGCCACGATCGCCAACGGCAGCGGTTCGGGCAGCAGCGGACGGATCGAACTGGCGGGCGGTGCATTCAACGTAGGCAACGGCTCTGCAGCCGTGGATCTCTCGGTCGACGTTCCCATGATCAATGGCGCGCTGACCAAGGACGGCCTGGGGACGATGCGCCTCGGTGCAACCAATACGTACTCCGGTCAGACCACTGTGAATGGCGGCATCCTGCTGGCAACGGCCAATAATCAGCTCGGCTCCACGGGCGTGGTCACCGGCCAGGCTGGAACGCTGCAACTCTCCGGCAACCTCAGCTACAGTCTTCCGCTCACCATCGGCGGCGCCGGAGTCAACGGCGCGAGTGTCACTGCGCCGGGCAACCCCGGCGCACTCGACAATCTTAGCGGCGATAACACATGGTCTGGCCCGGTCACGCTCATCGGCGCCGGCACCGGCGGCACCGACCCCTTGCTGAACCAGATCGGCTCGCAGGCCGGAACGCTTCGCCTCAGCGGCGCGATTCAAAACGGCGTCGGCGTGGATGCCGCCTGGGCGAAGACCGGCAACGCCGACGTCATTCTCTCCGGCATCGGCGCCAACACCTACACCGGGCTGACGCGATTGTCCGGCGGCCGGTTGATCGTGGAGAAAGATGGCGCGCTCGGCGCAGCAGGCGCAATCGATAGCGCGACCGGCAACACTTTCCAATTGGCCGTCAGCGCCTCGACGCTGGCCTTCCGCGCCCCCGTCGCCTCCGGCGGTTATGACTACAGCACATTCGAGGTAATCAACACCCACGGCACTGGCGCGCCGGGCCTGGGCCAGGTCGACAACCTCGGCGGCGACAACACCTTTGCGGGGCAAATCGCTTTCGACGGCCCTGACTCGGGCGGAAAACGCCTGGCATCGATCGGAGTCAGCAGCGGCAGCCTGCACGTTACCGGCGGGCTTTACGCCCGCGGCAACGACGGCGCCCCCCGCCAGATCACCAAGCTCGGCCCCGGCACGCTCATTCTCTCCGGCGATGGCGGGGTGGCGACGGGCAACGCGCTCGTCGCTCCGTTGGCCAGCAGCACGTTCAACGTCGACGCCGGCACGGTCGAGCTGCGCGGACCATCACCAACGACCGCCAATCTACCCGGCGTGACCACGTGGAACGTCAATAACGGCGGCGCGCTCACAGTCGCCTCCGGCCACTTCTCAACCAACCTGCTCAAGGTCAATGCCGGCGGCCAGTTCACTCTCGCCGGGGGCTCGGCCGCGCTCGCAACGCTAAACCTCGCGGGAGGAACCTTTAACTTTACCGGCGGCGAGCTCCATGCGAGCACCGTTCAGGGCAATCTGGCCAACCAAGGTGGCGCGCTCTCGCCCGGTAATTCGGCTGGGCTGACGAACATACTTGGCAACTACACGCAGCAAAGCGGCGCGGCGTTGGTAATTGAAATCGGCGGCTCATCGCCTGCCTCCGGCCACGATTTCGTCCTCCTGAACGGCTCGGGCACGCTCGACGGCTCCCTCGACGTCTCATTGATTAACGACTTCACGCCGCTGCCCGGACAACAGTTTACCGTTCTCGCCGGCAACAGCCTCGTGAACAACGGCTTGACGCTCGGCGGCCCCGCGGCTGGCTTGTTCAACCTGATCGTCGGGGCGAACTCCTTGGTCCTGGAAGCGATCAGCGCCGGCTTGGCCGGCGATTTCAACAACGACGGCTCTGTCGATGTCGCCGATTACGTCGTGTGGCGCAGAGGTCTGGGAACTATCTATACCCAAGACGACTATGTCGATTGGCAGACCAACTTCGGCCAGACGGCCGGCAGCGGCTCTGGCTCCGCCTCTCTTGGCGCCGTCCCGGAACCGACTTCGCTCGGCCTCTTGGCAGTTGCTCTGCTTCACTTCGTGTGCGCCCGGCGTCTTCGTCCGCGGCAATGATGGGGCCGAACCGTTCGAGCTCTTTTGCTGTCTCGTGCTTGATAAGCCGGACATCCTTCGTGCTCTTTCGTGCGCCGGTTGCCCGTACGTGCGCAATAACGCGAGCGCGCTGCGCAGTCCTGGCTGACTTCCGAATCGCGCCTCAGTTATTCTGAGCACTAGAGCGCGTCATGCTCATCCCGGAGCGCCGCGCAGCCGTTGAATCGCCTCAAGTTGAACGAGCGTCGCCCGATCCTTGGGCCGGCCAATATGCCGCTTGATAGTGATCAAGTCCTCCAATGAAAGAATGCGCAGCGCACGCCCTTCGATTTCAATCGTCTTCGCTCGCGAGGCAAAGTCATCATATCCGCCAATCGGCTCCAACCAACCCAGAAGATCGAGTTCGCCATACGACGTGTCAAAACTGAAGTTTGAGCCTAATGCCAAGCTCTGGGCGTCCAACAGGAACGGCAAATCAGCCGGCGCACCACGCAGTGTAGGGTTGATGACTTTGAGAGCTCTGGCCAGTCGTTCGAGATTCTCCTGCGTTCGTTGGTAGCTCAAATCAACATCATAGGTAGGAATGGGTGATCCATGCAGCACCGCCGCCTGACTCCGACTACGATGAATTTCACCCCATGCGAGTCTAGTAGGTCAACGATTTTTATTAGCGACGGTTTCCCGGTGGCGTCGTCCATATTCGAGGAGTAACTTTGTTTCCCGAGCGCATCGTTCCGTGTGTCGCAATCGCTCGATCGGCGAGAGCGCCAGCAGCTTTTTGATGAGCGTTATATCGACACCCTGCTCATCATACGGGTTACACGGATAGAAAACACGAGAAGGATCCATGTCTTTATTCTACCGCATTCAAGGCATCCCGCCACTCCGGGCTCGGTTGTTGCTGGCCTGGCTGGCAATCGTAGGCTCAGCCCAGTTTGCACAGGCGCAAGCGCGGCTCAGCCGACAGGCGCCGCCGGTCGCCCGCGAGTTTCGCGGCGTGTGGGTCGCCACGGTGTCGAACATCGACTGGCCTTCGAAGCCCGGTCTGCCGTCGGGTCAGCAGAAAAAGGAATTGCTCGCCATCCTCGATAAGTGCGTCGAGCTGAATCTCAACGCCGTGATCTTTCAAATTCGCCCCGCGGCCGACGCGATGTACCCGTCGAAGCTCGAGCCCTGGTCGGAATATCTCACGGGCCGGATGGGCGAGCCGCCGAAGCCGTTTTACGATCCGCTCAAGTTCGCCGTGGACCAGGCGCACCGGCGCGGCCTGCAACTGCACGTGTGGTTCAATCCATACCGCGTGCGGCTGCCGGGAGCCCGCGACGAACCTTCACCCGATCACTCCAGCGTCACGCGCCCCGATATCGTCCGCAAATATGGCGATTACCTGTGGTTCGACCCGGGCGAGCCGGCCGCGGTCGATCACTTCATCGCCGTGTTAACCGATGTCGTGAAACGCTACGATATCGACGGCGTGCACATCGACGACTACTTCTATCCCTATCAGGTCCGCGACAAAGCAGGCAACATCGTTCCGTTCCCCGATGATGAGAGTTACCAGCGGGCAGCCCAGGCCGGCGAGCGGCTCGAGCGCGACGATTGGCGGCGGCAAAACGTGAACCAGCTCGTCCACCGGATGTACCAGGAGGTGAAGAAGCTCAAGCCGTGGGTGCTCGTCGGCATTAGCCCGTTCGGCATCTGGCGGCCGGGACACCCGGAAGGAATCGTCGGCCTCGACCAATACAGCACCCTCTACGCCGACGCCCGCAAGTGGCAACAGGCGGGCTGGCTCGATTACCTCACGCCGCAGCTCTATTGGCAAGTTGAGAGTACGGGGCAAAGCTATCCGCGGCTGCTCGCCTGGTGGGCCGAGCAGAACGCCAAGCGCCGCCACTTATGGCCGGGAAACTTCACCTCGAAAATTCGGCGCACGCCCGATATGCCGGAAACCCGCGACGCCTGGTCGGCGGACGAGCTCATCCGCCAAGTCGAGGCGACGCGGGCGCAGCCCGGCGCGACGGGCAACGTCCATTTCAGCATGAAGGCGCTGATGCAGAACTACGACGGCATCGCCGATAAGCTGAAGAATGACCTGTACGCGGAGCCGGCGCTGGTGCCGGAATCGAAGTGGCTTGGTCGCGGAACGCCGCCGAAGCCCGAGGCGGCCGCGCGCCGCAACGGCAGCGACTTGATCGTCGAAATGAAGTTGCCTCACGACAAGACACCCTGGCAATGGCTCGTTCGGGTGCGGATGCGCGCCGGTTGGAAGTCCGCAATTATCGCGGGGCGGGAGAAGCAGCACTCGGTCGCACTTGAAAACGACGACCATCCCCAGGCGGTGACAGTATCGGCCGTGACGCGACTTGGCCGCATCGGCCCCGCAGCGAGCGTGGAAATCGAGGACCGCGAATAACGCAATGGCATCCGAGTCCTCGTCTTCCGAACGCTCGTTGTCTCTAGGCCGCGGCCCGTGGTGGTGGGTGCCGAGCCTGTATTTCACTCAGGCGCTCCCCAATGTGTTAGTGATGACTGTTTCGACGTACGCTTACACGCGGATGGGCGTTTCCGCGGTCGTAATCGGCTACACGAGCTGGCTCGGGTTGCCTTGGATGCTCAAGCCGCTGTGGAGTCCGCTCGTCGAGATTTTTGGAACCGAGCGGCGATGGATCTGGACCACCGAGTTTCTGGCGAGCGCGGCGTTTGCCGTAGTGGCGGTTGGTTACACCAGCGACGAGTTCCTCCTCTGGACGATGGTCGGTTACGCGTTGTTGGCGATTGCTTCGGCAACGCACGACATTGCGGCCGACGGGTTTTACATGCGCGTCCTCTCGCCGCACGACCAGACTTGGTTCACGGGAATTCGCAGCGTGGCTTTTCGCGGCGGCTGGATTTACGGCGAAGGCCTGCTGGTGATGCTCGCGGGCCTGTTAATTCGTTTGGGATACGATCCGACCCGCGCGTGGGGAGCGACGCACGGTGCAGCAGCGGCCACTTTTTTTCTGTTGGCGTCGTATCACGCTGTCATGCTGCCTGCCGCGTCGAAAAAACCGGACTCTGCAAACGTCTCCCTCTCGGACGTGCTGCACGAGGTAGTCAACATCTTCCGCAGGTTCTTTGCCGAGATTCCTCTCGCCACGGCGTTGCCGTTTCTGCTCTTCTACCGCTTTGCCGAGGCGCAGGTCGTTAAGTTTATCGGGAAGTTTCTGCTCGATAGCCGGGCCGTGGGAGGACTCGGTTTGCTGGAAGAACAAGTCGGTTTCATCAACGGCACGCTGGGCGTTGCCGCATTGCTTGCCGGGGGTGTTCTCGGCAGCATGCTGGCGGCTCGCGACGGCTTGCGAGTCTGGCTCCTTCCGATGGCTGCGATGATGAATTTGACGAACGTTGCCTTTCTGGCCCTCGCGTACTACCAGCCGGAAAATCTCGCCTGGGTAAGCATTGCCGTCATGATTGAGAAGTTTGGCTACGGACTCGGCTTCACCGGCTACATGCTGTATATGCTCTACCTGGCGCAGGGGACACATCAGACTTCGTTCTATGCGATGTGCACCGGATTCATGACGCTCGGTTTGATTGTGCCCGGAAGTTTTGCCGGCTATCCGTTAGAATGGCTCGGTTACACGGGCTTCTTCGTCTGGATTCTGGTGGCCACGATTCCCAGCTTCGTCGTCACGTGGATCGTCTATCGAAACATGGACCCGGCGTTCGGACGGCGTGAGGCGGCCGCATGAAATCGCTCTCGCATCCGCGTTTGCTGCCGGCGAATCTGTCGCTTCGCGACAAGATCGCCCAACTTGTGATGGTGCGAATCGGCTCCCACATGGCCCCGGTTCGTAGCGTCGAAGACGACGAACAGCGGATCGCGCGGCTCATCGACGAGTGTCCGGTGGGCGGGCTGGTTCTATTCAACGGCGGGCCGCAGACCAAGGCGTCGCTCGCCCGGCTGCAAGCCGCTTCCCCGATTCCGCTCTTGGTCGCGTCCGACATCGAGCGCGGGGTTGGGCAACAAGTGGCTGGCCACACGCTCGTGCCCCATGCGATGGCTTTCGAAAAGCTGGGGCCGGAGGCGACCGAAGTGGTCGCCGAGTTTGCTAGATCGGTTGCCCACGAGGCCCGCGAGGTGGGGATCAACGTGACGTTTTTTCCTGTGGCCGATGTGAACACCAATCCACGTAACCCGATCATCGCCACGCGGGCATTCAGCGAGAACGTCGAACGCGTTGTGGAACTGACCCGGGCATACGTCTCCGCCTCCGAGGCGGCCGGCCTGCCGACCACGGCCAAGCATTTCCCCGGCCACGGGCACACGCACAAAGACTCGCACGACTCGCTGCCGATTGTCGATCGTTCGCTGCGCGATCTCGAGACGTGCGAGCTGCCGCCGTTTCAAGCGGCGATCGAGGCGGGCTGCTCGCTGGTGATGACAGCCCACGTCGCCTACCCCGCGGTTGACCCGAGCGGAGTTCCCGCCACGCTTTCACCGCTCTTCTTGCAGAAGATGTTGCGTGACGAGATGGGCTTTCGCGGCGTGGTGGTCTCCGACAGCCTCTTGATGGCCGGCCTGCGCGATTGTTTCGCGACCGAAGAAGAAGCGGCGCTCGCTTGCCTCGAGGCCGGCGTCGACCTGCTGCTCGATCCTCAAGAGCCGGTCAAAGTGCTCGACTACCTATGCGCGGCAGTCGAGAAGCAAGAACTCGACGCGAATCGCATCGACGAGGCATTCGGTCGAATCTGGGAGCTGAAGCAGCGAATTTCTTCGAACGTGGCGACCAGCGCGCCGGGAGAGAACTCGAAATCGGATCGCTTGATCAATGTGCTTGCAGAAAGAGTTGCACGAGGCGCAATTGAGCTGATTGGAACTAGCCGCGCCCTGCCCTTGAACCGCAACGAGCCGCTCGGGGTCATTCTTTTGAAGCCGTTTGACCGGCCGAGTGACCCGCCGGAACAGCCGCTTGCGGCCGCGTTGCGCGAGCGGTTTCGCGACGTGCGATACGTTCAATTAGGTCCACAGGCCGACCAGGCGGCCTACGACAGTGCGCGGCACCTGGCAGCCAGTGCAAGGCAGCTCTTGATCGCGGTCATCGTCCGACCGGCGGCGTGGCATGCCTTCGGGTTGCGGCCACAGCAGAGCGAGCTCGTGCGGCAGCTTACTAGTGGACGCACGGCCGTGCTGGCGTCGCTTGGTGTTCCGTACGTGTTGAGCGATTACCCCGAAGCCGCCGTCCGGATCTGCACCTACAGCGACGTCCCGGCATCGCAACAAGCGCTGGCGGAGTATTTGGTCGAGGCACGCGTGTGAATGTGGCGGCGCAATCGGTTGAAAGTGCTGCGCTACGGCGGCTAAAATAAGACGTGGAAACCGTTTACGATCAAGCTAAACAAATCGGCCAACTCATGCCCGAACGACGCATCGTAATCCTGACCGACGGTCGCACCAACCCGGTGAGCGCAAAGACCGCTTCATGCGTCATCCGCTACAAGCCGGAGGAAGTGGTTGCGCTGCTCGACACGACCCAGCCCGGAAAGACCGCGCAGGAGCTGCTCGGTGTTGGCGGCCCGATTCCGGTCGTGGCCAACCTGGCCGACGCTTTGGGCGCCGACACGCTGCTCATCGGCATCGCGCCCTCCGGCGGCAAGCTGCCGCCGCATTGGCGTAAGATTTTACTCGAAGCGGTTGACCGCGGCATGAACCTCGTCTCGGGGTTGCACGACTTTTTATCCAACGATCCGGAGATTTCCGCCGCCGCCGCCCGCAAAGGCGTGCAGATTCACGACGTCCGCAAGAACAACGAGCGCGACGTCGCGAATCGCAAGAACCTGCGCGAAGACTGCCTGCGCATCCACACGATCGGCCAGGATTGCTCGGTCGGAAAGATGCTCGCCTCGGTGGAGATCACGCTCGGGCTCAAAGCCCGCGGGTACGATGCCAAGTTCGTCGCCACCGGGCAGACCGGCATCATGATCGAGGGCGACGGCTGCCCGGTCGACTGCGTCGTGTCCGACTTTCTGAACGGGGCCGTTGAAAAATTGGTGCTCGCCAACCAGCATCACGACATTCTGTTGATCGAAGGCCAGGGATCGCTCTCGCATCCGCGATATTCGGCCGTCACGCTGGGCCTGCTGCACGGCTGCGTGCCGCACGGCATGATTTTGGTCTACGAAGCCGGCCGGCGCAATGTGCTCGGCATGGATTACGTGCCACTGCCGCCGCTCGCGAAGATCGTCGAAGTGAACGAAATGATGGCCTCCCTCGCCAGCCCCGCGCGCGTGATTGGCGTGGCGATGAACAGCCGGCTGCTGAAGCCGGACGAAGCCGAAACGGAGCGCGAGCGCGTGCGCCGCGAGCTCGGCGTGCCTGTGTGCGACGTGATTCGACACGGTCCCGACGACCTGGTCGACGCCGTGCTCGCTTTGCGCGGCGAGCTATTTCCACATTTAACCGCCAAGCGGGATAGTGTAGTAGGCACACTCCGTGTGCCGTAACAGTAATTTGTCGTACGCCCATTTTTGCTACGGCATACGGAGTGTGCCTGCTACATTCACATGCACCTTACCTGTCACAAATTCGACTTGCCGCTCAAGCATGTGTTCACCATCTCGCGCGGCTCGGTCGCCGTACAAGAGACGCTCATCGTGCAACTGGCCGCCGACGGCCAATTCGGCTACGGCGAGGCGACCACCAATTCGTTCTACGGTGCGACCATCCCGAACATGACGGCGGCGATTGAATCCGTAAGGCCGATCGTCGAAAGCGCCACCGTGGATGAGCCGCTGGAATTGATCGCGTCACTGGCTGAGAAGCTGCCCAAGGAGAAATACGCCAAGTTCGCCCTCAACGCGCTCGACCAGGCGATTCATGACCTGTGGGGCAAGCTGCGTGGTGCGCCGGTGTATCGGCTGTGGGGTTTGTCGACCGAAAACGTGCCGCTTTCCGATTACACGCTCGGCATCGACACGCCTGAAAAGATGGTGGAAAAGATGCAGGAAATGCCCGGCTGGCCGGTCTACAAGATCAAGCTCGGCACGGCCGACGACTTGGCTATCATTCGCGAGCTGCGCCGGCACACCGACACGCCGTTTCGCGTGGACGCGAATTGCGGCTGGACGGCCGAGCAAACCATCGAGTTCGCGCCGGTGCTCAAGAAGCTGGGCGTCGAGTTCATCGAGCAGCCGCTGCCGCCGGACGACTTTGAGGGCGCGCGGAAGGCGTTCGAAACCTCGGCGTTGCCGCTCATTGCGGATGAGAATTGCGTCACCGAAGAGGATGTCGACCGCTGTGCCGGCCGGTTCCACGGCATCAACATCAAGCTCGTGAAATGCGGCGGGTTGGCTGCCGCCCGGCGGATGGTCAGCCGGGCACGCGAGCTGGGAATGAAAGTCATGGCCGGTTGCATGACCGAATCGACTGTCGGCATTTCGGCACTCGCGCAGCTTCTGCCGCTGTTGGATTACGTCGACATGGACGGCGCCGTGCTGTTGGCGAAGGACATCGCCACCGGTGTGCGACTCGAACGCGGCCGATGCATTTACCCAAACACAAACGGCAACGGCGTGGAACTGATCGGCGGCCCCTTGCCGAATCATCCCGTAGGGATGAGCCGAAAATAGCCCAGCAATTCATTGCTGGGGATCGTGGGGAATGGAAAATTGAGAGTCCCGTAGGGACTATTGAAATAAAATGGCTTCCGTCGTCCCTACGGGACTAATGCGAAGATTCATCGTCCTTGCACCCAGCAATAAATTGCTGGGCTATTTTTGGGAGCCCCTCCGGGACAAAAAGACACCCATCTGTTGTGAATTTTCAAATGACTCCAATGCAATTCCGCATGGTTCGCCCTGTTCTACTGACGATTGCGACGGCAATGATCTTGACCGTCGTTCCGCGCTGCGACGCGAAGGACTCTGAACCGAAGAAGACGCTCGAGACGGTCCTCGCGCCCGCGATCAAGGCGCATCGCGGCGACGTGGCGGTTGCGGTGAAGCACCTCAAGACCGGCGAGTCCTACGAGCACAACGCCGAAAAGCCGATGCCCACAGCCAGTCTTATTAAATTCCCGGTGATGATCGCGGCCTACGACGCCGTCGAGAAAGGAAAACTCTCGCTCGACGACATGGTCGAACTGAAAAAAGAGGACAAGGTGCCGGGCTCGGGCGTGTTGACGGCCCACTTCTCGCCCGGCACCAAGATTTCGCTCCGCGACGCGATTCACCTCATGATCGTCTATTCCGACAACACCGCCACGAACCTCGTGCTCGATAAACTGGGCCTTGAAAAAATTAACGAACTCATGGACGCGATGGGCCATTCCGAAACGCGCATCCATTCGAAGGTCTACCGCGCCGTTACTTCCATCGCGCCCGAGCGCAGCAAGCAGTTCGGTCTCGGCAGCACGACGGCCCGCGACATGGTCAAGCTCGCCGAGTTGCTGCATGACCACAAGCTGGTGAACGAGAAAGCGTCGCAGCAGATGCTGGAGCACATGTTCGCCTGCGACGATAAGCTGAAGGTGCCGCGCTCGTTGCCGCCCGGCACGCGCGTCGCCCACAAAACGGGCTCGGTGAACGCCTCGCGGACCGACGCGGGGATTATGGAAACGCCGAGCGGCCCGATCGCGTTCTGCATCCTCACCACGAATAACAAAGATCAGCGCTGGACCGACGACAACGAGGGCGACCTGTTCTGTGCCGAAGTCGGATCGGCGATCTACCAATTCTTCAATTCGAAGGGCGATGCACCGATCGCCCCGGTCGCGCGCACGTTGCAGACGGGCGCCGATGGCGAACTGGTCGTCGCGCTGCAGCGGACGCTGAATGCAAGAATCACGCCGTCGCCCGGAATCGGCATCGATGGCGACTTCGGCCCCGAAACGGAGGGCGCGGTGAAACGCTTCCAAACTCAGGAAGGGCTCGAGGCCACCGGCATTGTGAGCACGGACACGTGGAAGGCGCTCGGCCCCCTGATCATGGACGAGCAGCCCGCGCCGGAGCCGGCGATCGTGAACGCGGAGAAGCACGAGAAATCTGCGCCCGATCCGCTCGACGGCCCGCCGTTTGTCACCTGCAAGGCCTGGGCGATCCTCGACGGCGCGACGGGCGAGCTCCTGGCCGGTGACCGAGAGGATGAAAAACGCGAGCCGGCCAGCACGACCAAAATGATGACCGCGTTCTTAGTCACCTCTCTGGCCGAAAAGGATCCAGGCGTCCTCGAAGAGATCGTCACGTTTTCGGAACGTGCCGACACAACATCCGGCTCCACTTCCGCCGTCAAGGCGGGCGAGCAGCTTCCGGTCGGCGATTTGCTGTACGGACTGATGCTGCCTTCGGGCAACGACGCGTCGGTCGCATTTGCCGAGCACTTCGGCAAGCGCTTGGCCGACAAGGTCGAAGGCAACGGCGAACGGGCCGATCCGCACGACGGCTTCATTCAGGCGATGAATCGCAGTGCCAAAGACCTCGGCATGAATGCCACGCAGTTCAACAACCCGCACGGCCTGCCGAGCGCCGGACATCAGACCACCGCCCGCGACCTGGCCAAGCTCGCATTCGCGGCCCTCAAACAGCCGTTGTTCCGAAAGATCGTTTCGACGCCACAGCACGGCACGACGGTCGATTCCGTCAGCGGCTACCAGCGCAACATCGTCTGGAAGAGCACCAACCAATTGTTGCAGACCGAAGGGTACGACGGTATAAAAACCGGCACCACTGGCGCGGCGGGCAACTGCCTGGTGTCGACCGGCGAGCGTGACGGCCGGCGGTTGATCATCGTCGTGCTCGGCTCGACTTCCACCGAATCGCGCTACACCGACACGCGCAATCTGTTTCGTTGGGTCTGGAACGATCTGGTAAAGAGCGGCGGCGAGAACTCCACGTCGGCGGCCACAAGCGCGAAAGCGGAATGACGACAGCTTACTCCAAACTGATCCTGCCGTTGGCGTTCGCGCTCTCGTGCTTGGCCATCGGTTTCGCCCCCCGCGTTTCAACTGCCGAGGATGCGGTGAAGTCAACAAATCGCCAGCCCATCGTGCTCACCGATGCCGCCCGCGAGCTGCACGGCCGATCGCTGGTGATCGACGGCCACAACGATATGCCGTGGGAAATTCGCTCGCAGGGCGCCTCGAATTTCACAAAGATGGATATCGCGCAGTCCCAGCCCACTCTGCAAACCGATATCCCGCGGCTCCGCGCCGGCGGCGTCGGGGCGCAGTTCTGGTCGGTATGGGTGCCGGTCGAGCTTGGCTACCGCGGCGAAGCGCTGGCCACGACGCTCGAGCAGATCGAGCTCGTAAAGCAGATGATCGCCCGCTACCCGGACTCATTCGCGCTGGCCCTCTCGGCGGATGATATCGAGCGAATTCACCGCGAGGGCAAGATCGCCTCGCTGATCGGCGTCGAAGGCGGCCACTCGATCGAAGAATCGCTCCGCGTGTTGAAGAAGCTTTACGATCTGGGCGCCCGCTACATGACGCTCACGCACACCGACACGCTGAGCTGGGCCGACTCTGGCACCGACGAAGCCCGCAACGGCGGCCTGACGCCCTTCGGCGAAGAGGTCGTGCGCACGATGAACGACCTCGGGATGCTCGTCGATCTCTCGCATGTGTCGGCCGAGACGATGCACGATGCCTTGGACGTGTCGAGCGCCCCGGTGATTTTTTCGCATTCCTCCGCGCTCGCCGTCGCCGACCACCCGCGCAACGTGCCCGACGACGTCCTCAAGCGGCTGCGCGATAAGGACGGCATCGTGATGGTCAACTTTTTCTCGGGCTACATCGTGCCGGATGCGGTGAAAACAGTGTCGGAGGGCATGGAGCTCGAGCGTAAGCTGAATAAACAGAACCTCACGGACGATCAGATCAAACGGCAAATGCGTCGCTGGAAAATGCAAAATCCCTACCCGCGCGGCACGATTCACGACTTGCTCGATCACATCGACCACATCGCCAAGGTTGCCGGCGTCGAGCGCGTCGGCCTGGGTTCGGATTACGACGGCGTGAGCGTGCTGCCCACGCAGCTCGATGACGTGAGCTCTTACCCCTTCATCACGCAAGGGTTGCTGGACCGCGGCTACAGCGAGCAAGAAATCCAAGCGATCCTGGGCGGCAACCTGCTACGAGTGTTCCGCGGCGCCCAAGCCGCGGCGCGAACTCAACCGAAATCGCCGTAATCAATTCAAACCGCAAAAGTTCCAGAAGATCTCACGCAAAGACGCTAAGGCGCAAAGTTGGCCAGCAAAGATTACAACAGAGCACCGCTTAAAGCTCTGCCCCCGGCTATCTCCTGTTCAAACGTTTTGGTTTTTCTTCTGTATTTCCTTTGCGTCTTTGCGTGAGATAGTTTTTATAGTTCAAGTCATCTAGAAGGCTGATCCGTTGCTCGATCGCGCCCAGTACGACAAGTTCCGCGTCGCGCCGAATGATCCGGCGACGCTGCGCGCGACCGAGGTCGAGAAAATCGTCAGGCGGCTGGCGGATTCGTCGGCGGGCCGGATGCAGCTTGAAAAATTCGCCGACTCGCTCGAAGGTCGGCCAATCTATCTCGCCACGCTCGGCACCGGTCCACGACGCGTGCTGCTCTGGTCGCAGATGCATGGCGACGAGCCGACCCACACCGCGGTCATGCTCGACTTGTTCAACTATCTTCTTCAACAGCCGGAACAACCCCTCGCCGCTGAAATCCTCGCGGGCTGCACGCTGATGTTCATCCCCATGCTGAACCCGGATGGGGCCGAGGCCGTCAGCCGGTTTAACGCGCAAGGCATCGACGTCAACCGCGACTGGCGCCGCCAGGTCACGCCAGAGGGACGCGCACTGATGCGGGCCGCCAAAACGCTCAAGCCGCAATTCGCATTCAACTTGCACAACCAAAACGCCCGCACGAGCGTAGGTCGCCCGCCACGTCTGGCCGCAGTGTCCGTCCTGGCCCCTGCTCCGGACGCTACTCGCAAGGAATCTCCAACAATGCGAATGGCGAAGCAAATGTGCACGTGCTTCGTCGAGGCCGTGCGGCCTTACGCCGAAGGCATGATCTCGCGCTACGACGACACCTACGAACCGCGGGCGTTCGGCGACGGGATTCAGTCGTTGGGAGTCGCCACCATGCTCGTCGAAGCGGGCGGCTGGCCGGAGGCCGATCCCGAGCCGATGACGCGGCTCCATTTCCATGGCATGCTCACAACGCTCCATGCCATCGCAACCGATCGATACCGCGCGTCCGACCCTCAGGTCTACGAAGACCTGCCCGAATCGAATGCGACGCGGATGAACGATTGCCTGATAGCAAGAGCCAATGTGCTCGACGTCAAAGTCGCGCAGTCGTTCGTGGCCGACATCGTGATCGATCAAACGCATTCCGATCGCCTGGCCGTTACTCCAAACGGCGACGGCAAAATCGTGGATATCGGCGACCTGCCTTCCGTGCCCGCCAGGCTAACGATCAGTGCCACGAGCTCGCTCGTCATTCCCGGTCAATTTACCCTCGCCAACGATTGGAAGCCGGGAACGGCGTTCGACGACCGGCGAACAGCGCAGCTCCTGGCTCAAGGCACGACGACCGTGATCGGCGTCGTCGATCTTAGCGATCGCGACGCCATCGACGCGATTGCGACGCCGCAGAAGCTGCCCTTCAACTGGGCGTTCATCGGCAACGTGGATGCTTTGGGCCGCCTGAAAGACAGCGAACGGATCGAGCGACTCGCCATCGCGGCCGCCAGCGGCCTGCTGGCCGTGGTCAGCGAAGGCGCCGACGAAACGTTGTGGCGACATGTGAATCACTTCGGCTTGCCGCTGATTAAACCAATTCAACTGCCGGAGCAACGTGCCGGTTCGTATCAGGATGCGGCGACGCACGTCTGGACTATCGCGAACGCTTTGAAACAGCAGTCGCGCCGCGGCCGCATCAATCGCGAGTACATTGCCGACTTACTGTTCTTCGACGACGTGCCGACTGCCAATTCAATGCAGCCGATTGATTGGAAAAAACTCAAGCTCGTCATGGTCGCTGGCGAGACGGTGTGGGAGAATGGCAAGCGCGCCGGTAGCACACCAGGCGTCTGGCTTCGCCGCGGCTGACAAGCGGTGACTGTAGCTGAAGTTGCAAAACTTCAGAAATCGCGGCTGAATTCTTGCGAATCCAGCTACGGGATCCGGATATTGCCATGCTCAACAAAGTTTGGTTCGCGCTGCTGTGCATTGGAGTTGTCTACGGCTTCGCGAGAGGGTCGTACGAAAGTCTCTTCCCGACGGAAGCGGCCGATCCAGGACCGGCCGTCGTCGAGCCGGCTGAGCCGGTTTCGCCAAGCGAGGCGAATGAAGATGCGGACGATCAACGCGGCCTCGCAGCCATGGGCAAGCGGCTCAACGCGGCGATTGTCGAAGCGGCCGAAATGTCGGTCGAGATCTGCATTTTCCTGATCGGAATCATGGCGCTCTGGCTCGGCATTCTCAATATTGCGAAAGATGCCGGCCTCGTGGATGCGTTCGCCCGATTGCTCCGCCCGCTGACTCACGTCTTATTTCCAGAGATCCCCGACGGTCACCCGGCCCAAGGCGCCATCTTCATGAATCTCGCCGCTAACATGCTCGGGCTCGATAACGCCGCCACGCCGTTGGGACTCAAGGCGATGCGCGAGTTGCAGGAGCTGAACCCCGTCAAAGACACTGCCACCAACAGCATGGCGATGTTCCTGGCGATCAACACCAGCAGCGTGACGCTAATCCCGATCACCATCATCGGCTACCGCGCCGCGCAGGGCAGCAGCGATCCCGCCCAACCGGTTTTTGGCATGCTCGTGGCAACTCTATTGTCAACCATCGTCGCAATCCTTGTCACACGCTGGCTGTCGCGCCTGCCACGTTTCCAGGTTGAAGCTCAGCGAACTGCATCCAATGCGCCGCATGCTGTTATCAAAGAAGGGACCGGACAATGATCGCTGTGTTCGACATCGTAAGCCAATGGCTAATCCCCCTGACGATCTTGTTGATCATCGTTTGGGCAGCGGCGAAGCGCGTGCCGATGTACGAATCCTTTGTCACGGGCGCGAAAGAAGGATTCGGCATCGCGATCATGATCATTCCGTTCCTCGTAGCCATGCTGCTGGTGATTAAAGTTTTCTTGGCCAGCGGCATCTTCGCGGACATGAAGCAGGGCATCGGCCTGGCGATGCAATGGGCCGGCTGGGGCGGAAGCACCGACTCGCTCGACCTCTTGCCGCTGGCGTTTACCCGCCCGCTTTCCGGCGCTGGTTCCCGGGCCATGCTCATTGAAATCTTCGATCTTCACGGGCCGGACAGTTTCATCGGCAACACCGCCTCGATCTTGATGGGCAGCAGCGAAACGACGTTTTACATCCTGACGATCTATTACGGCTCGGTGCAGATCAAGAAGATTCGGCACACGCTCGCGGCCTGTTTGATCGCGGATGCGATCGGCATCGTGATCGCGCTATTCGTCGGCTACTGGCTTTTCGCCGGCCGGTGATCGCAGCACTACTTAATCCGCTTAACAACCGCTTGCGGTTTAGCTACCCCGCCACTACCAACTAACCGACGCCACGTGGAAGTCATGTCCCATGAACCTCCTCAAGCCCAAAGCCCTCCGCCGCGGTGATACAATCGGCGTGGTGGCGCCGGCCGGCCCGGTGGACCGCGAGCGGCTCGATCGGGCCCTGGATCGTCTTCGCCATCGCGGTTTTCGCACCAAGACATACGGCGACATCGATCGCTCGCAAGGTTATCTCGCCGGCGACGATGCGACCCGCGCCGCCGAGCTGATGGCCGCCTTTGCCGATCCCGACTCAGCCGCCGTCTGGTGCGCCCGCGGTGGCTACGGCGTCGTGCGTCTGCTGGAGCGCATCGATTTCGACGTTATTGGGCGACATCGAAAGGTCTTCATCGGCTTCAGCGATATCACGGCACTACACCTCGCCATTCAGCAGCAGGCCGGGCTGATAACATTCCACGGCCCCAATTTGCAGGACGGCTTCGGCAAAGTGAACGGCATGCCGGCTGCGACCGAAGCGGCGCTGTGGCGGGCCGTGTTGGCGGAAGAGCAGTCCGATGCGCAGCCGGGCTACCCATTCGACCTCGCCGGCATGGAGCACGTCGAATTGCGGCCGCTCACGAAGGGAGTCGCGAGTGGAACACTCACCGGCGGCAACCTGGCCGTCCTCTGTGGCCTGATGGGGACGCCGTTCGAAATCGAAACGGCCGGCCGCATCCTGTTCCTCGAAGACGTGAGCGAGCGGCTCTACCGCATCGACCGTTACTTGGCGCAGCTTTCGCTCGCGGGCAAACTGCAAGCAGCCGCCGGCGTGCTGGTTGGCAGCTTTTCGTATGAAGAAAACGAGCCAGCCGAGCCCGAGCAAGCTGTCTCCGCCTTGCTTCACGAGTACCTTGGCGGACTCGATGCTCCGGTCATGGCCGGCTTTCCCGCCGGCCACGCGCAGTACAATGCAATGCTGCCGATGGGCGCATCGCTAAAGCTGGACGCTGATGCCCGGAAAGTTACGCTGCTCGAAAACTCCGTTTCTTGATGCTTGAGGATGTAGTGCCCAGAGCGCATTCGATGGACCAATTCGCTTCCTTCATTGAAACCGCCGCCGACCGTTTCTCTCTGCCATTAGTGGTTGTGCTGATGGCAACGGCCCTGTATTTCACGATTCGCCTGCGGTTCGTGCAAGTCTTCCGCTTCCGCGAAGCGATCCGCGAAACGATTGCCAGCCGCCAGACGGGCACGAGCGGCGCGCTGTCGCCGTTGCAGGCATTCATGACGGCGATCGCCGCCACGATCGGTGTTGGCAACATCGCGGGCGTGGCGACGGCCATCATCTCCGGCGGCCCGGGCGCGCTGTTTTGGATCTGGTGCTACGGCTTTTTCGCGATGGCCACGAAGTTCGCCGAGGCCTCGCTGGGCATGCATTACCGCGTGGCCCGCGGCGAGGAGGTGCTCGCTGGACCCATGTATTACCTCCGCGACGGACTGAAGTCGCCGGCGCTGGCGTGGATCTTCGCGCTCGTCGGCGGATTGGCTGTGCTTCTTACAACGCCCTTCACGCAGCCGAATTCCGTGGCCGTGGTCGTCGAGAGCGAGTTCGGTATTCCACCGTTGTGGCTCGGCATTGTGTTGGCTGTTTTGACCTGGCTGGTGACCGTCCGCGGCGTCAAAGCACTCGGGCGCGCCGCGGAAAAACTTTCGCCCCTTAAGGTCGGCCTGTACCTTCTGGGCGGACTAGTCGTCATCGGAACGCATATTAGTGAATTGCCCGAGGTTTTACGCATGGTTTTCCGAGACGCGTTTTCGACTCATGCGGCGGCAGGGGGCGCCGTTGGTTACACCATGATGCAAGCCATCCGGTTTGGCGTCGCACGCGGCGTTTATGCCAATGAGGCCGGCTACGGCACCGGCGCGGTTGCGTATGGCACGGCGAAAAGTCAACATCCCGAGCAGCAAGGCCTTGCCGCAATCACGGAAGTGTTCATCATTTCGTTTATCACGTCGACGATCAGCGCGCTTTCGATTCTCGTGACCGGCGTGTGGCAAAGCGGCGGCGTCACAAGCTCCGCCGCGGTGGCCCAAGCATTCAATGTGTCGATGCCTACGTACGGAGGTTGGATGGTTGCAATCTCCGTGTTCCTGTTCGGGTACACCGTGCTGATCGGCTGGGGCTACTACGGCGAGCAATTTTTTGAGTATTTGTTCGGCCCGCGAATCATCGTGCCCTATCGCTGGCTCTATTGCCTGCTTATTCCATTCGGTGCGATGGCCAAGGTGGATATGGTCTGGGCGTGGGGCGATATCCTCAACGGCTTGCAAGTTTTTCCCAACGTGATCGGGCTGTTCGCCCTGAGCGGCCTGGCGGCATCGTACGCGAAACGCCGCCCAGCACAAGAAAAACTCCTTCCCGAGTAACCTGCGCCATTGCCCCGCGCCTTGCCATCGCTCTGCGTGCGGTTTGCTTCCGCTTGCGTCTTCGCGATCTTGGACTCACCTCTGTCAACCCTATTTTTGACCACGCGGGGCGCGGCCAAAAATGCTTGTAGAATTTGGCCGCGCCTTGTGATAGGCTCGCTGTCATTGAAATGACCGTCTGCGCGTGTTTGCTGCTGGAAGAGCTCTCGCCGGCGGGTCGCCTCGCAACTGCCAGTCTCGGGCCTGCATAGGTTCGCCACCTCCCTCATCGCCTGAGACAGCTCTGCGGCGCGAACCACCGAGCCATTGGCCGGCAGGTTCCCGGCGGACGGTTCGGGGTTTTGGATCTAGCGCGCGTTGCCTTGCGTACCGCCGCTCGATCGTCGCCCCAGTGGCGCCATCATTTCTTTTTTCACCGGAGATTCATTGCCCGTCCCCCATCCGCTTGCGGTTGAGCGTAGCATCAGTTCGTTCATTCACGAATTACTGCCCGCCAACCACCCGCTTGCGGTTTAACTCAATTCCACTCCGAGGACACCACAATGCTGCGCTACCTAATTTGTGCGCATCTCGCGCTCCTAGTACTGACTCGCATAGCCACAGCGGAGGACAAGCCGGAGTCGCTCTTCAACGGCAAAGACCTGTCGGGATGGGAAGGCAATCCGACGATTTGGAGCGTTGAAGAGGAAGCGATTGTGGGACGCGTCACCGCCGACAGGCCGCTCAAGAACAACACCTTTCTCATTTGGACTGGCGGCGTGCTCGACGATTTCCGCCTCCGGCTTGAGTATCGCATCGAGGGCGGCAACAGCGGCGTGCAGTATCGCAGCACAGTGCTCGACCCGAAGGAATTCATCGTCGGCGGCTATCAGGCGGACATCGACTCGGAAACCGTGTACACGGGAATTCTCTACGACGAGCGCGGCCGCGGCATCCTCGCCAAGCGCGGCGAGCGCGTGAAAATCGACCGCAACGGAAAATCAGAAGTCACCAGCTTCGCCGACGCTGCCGAGCTGCAAAAAGCCGTGCATACTGATGGCTGGAACAAATACGTCATCGAAGCCCGCGGCCCGCGGCTCCGCCACAAGATCAACGGCAAGCTGATGAGCGAGACGTTCGACCGCGATCGTGAAAAACGAGTTGCATCCGGAGTGCTCGCGCTGCAAGTGCATCAAGGCCCGCCGATGACCGTGCGATTCCGAAATATCCGCTTGGAACGGCTGAAGGACGCGGAATAGCATTTCGTAGAAGGCCTCGCCATGGAACAACGCTCCCAGGTACTGATCGATGCTGCCCAATCGTTCGTGGCGGAGGGCGTCGTATTCCAGGGCAGCCGCGGCGCCGTGGGCGCAGCCGGATGGCATGCGCGCGTTAAGACGTGCCGCGGCGGACGATCGGAAGGCGTCCATGTGGTCGAGCTCGATAACGGCCACATGTGCATCGACGTGCTGCCGACGCGCGGCATGGGCATCTGGCGCGTGCGCCGCGGGTCGAAGACGCTGGGTTGGCGATCGCCGGTGCGCGAGCCCGTCCATCCGGCGTTCGTGCCGCTGTTTGAGCCGTCGGGGCTGGGTTGGCTCGACGGCTTCAACGAGCTGTTGTGCCGTTGCGGTTTGGAAAGCAACGGCCCCCCAGAATTCGACGAAGCTGGCCGATTGGTCCGCCCTCTGCACGGCCGCATCGCCAACACGCCGGCTCACCGGCTAGAACTTCTCGTCGATGAGCACACCGGCCAACTCACGCTCCGCGGCATCGTGGACGAGTCGCGATTTCATTTCCAAGCACTACGCATGACGACTTCCATTAGCACGACAATGGGTTCCAATGAATTCACATGGACCGATGAAGTCGAAAACATCGGCGGCCGCGACGCCACGCTGCAAATGCTCTACCACTTCAATCTCGGCCAACCGCTGCTGCAGCCCGGCGCGCGAATCACCGCGCCCGTTGCCATCGTAGCCCCACATACCGAGGTCGCCGCCCGCGAGGCCCTCGAAAAAGAATGGAACATCATGCCCCCGCCCCGCCCTAGCTCCGCTGAACAGGTCTATTGCCTAGATCTATTGGCCGATGACACTGGCGATACGCGCGTTCTGGTCAGCGGCCTCACCGACGACGAAGCCGTCAGCCTCCGCTTCAACAAGCGCACGTTGCCGTGGTTCACTGTCTGGCGCAATACGCCGGCGGAAGCCGATGGTTATGTCCTCGGCATCGAGCCAGGAACGAACTTTCCCCATCCGCATTCATTTGAAAAGCAGCATGGTCGCGTCGTATCGCTCAAACCTGGGGAAACCTGGCGCGGCGCGGTTACGGCTATATGGCATACCAACGCGAAGGCGATTGCCAAGCAGGAAACGGCAATTCGCGTGATTCAGGGGGATCGCGAGCCGGAATTGGCATCCGGTAGCCGTCGAAAATGGTAGCCGAACCGCACAGTGGGCTGAGTGTGAGAGTGTGTTTGTTGCGGCGTCGCTTAGGTCACATTGGCCCACTGGCCGCTTTTGGCGCTCGCCAGCACGGCGTCGCAGACTTTTTGGGTTTCGAGCGCTTCGCGGAACGTGGGCGAGGTTGGTTTGTTCTTGGCCAGGCCCTCGAGGAAGTCGGCAACGTGGTGAACGAACGTGTGTTCGTAACCGATTTGCAATCCGGGCACCCACCAGTGGCCCATGTACGGCATATCGCCATCCGTGACATGAATCGAGCGCCAGCCGCGGACGATCGATTCATCGCGGTGATCGAAGTAACTCAAACGGTGCAAATCGTGCAGGTCCCACGCGATCGACGCGTCGGCTCCATTGATTTCGAAAGTGTAGAGTGCCTTATGTCCGCGGGCGTAGCGGGTTGATTCGAAGATGGCCAGCGAGCCGTTGGCGAAGCGGCAAAGGAACGCGCACGCATCATCAATGCCGACCGGCTCCACCTTGCCCGATTCCTGGTGCTTGCGCTCTTTCACGAACGTTTCCGTCATTGCGGTGACGCTCTTGATCGGCCCGTTCAGCCACAGCGCCGTGTCGATGCAGTGGGCCAGCAAGTCGCCCGTAACGCCGCTGCCGGCCGCCTTGACGTCGATCCGCCACAATCCTGCGCCACCCTGCGGCAAGTCGGCCGAGATCGTCCAGTCCTGGAGGAAGTTCGCGCGGTAGTGAAAGATGCGCCCCAAGCGGCCTTGATCGATGAGCTGCTTGGCCAGCGTCACCGCGGGCACGCGGCGATAATTGTACCATACCGTGTTCGGCACGCCGGCTTTCTCCACCGCGTCGACCATTTCCTGCCCCTCGGCCGTGTTCATCGACAGCGGCTTCTCGCAGAGAATCGTCTTGCCGGCCTTGGCCGCGGCGATGGCGATATCGTGGTGCAGGTTGTTGGGCACGCAAATATCAATCGCGTCGATGTCTTTGCGCTCGATGAGCTTGTGCCAATCGGTTTCGACGGAGCCGTAGCCCCACTTCGCGGCGAACTGCTTCGCCTTCGCTTGATCGCGTGCGCAAACCGCCTGTAGCACCGGCTCGTACTCGAGATCGAAGAAATTGTTCACGCGGCGGTACGCGTTCGAATGCGCCCGGCCCATAAAGCCGTACCCAATCATGCCGATGCGAAGCGGTTTAGCCATTGAAAATTAAATGAGATTGAGGACGTAGCAGAATACTCACGCAAAGTCGCTAAGGCGCAAAGGACGCTGAGGAACTTCGCGCCTTTGCGTGAGACATACATCAGACCGTCGATATATTTACTCGTTCCAGCCGTGCGCATCGCGGACGGCGACCATCACTGCCAGGATATCGTTCCACGTGCGGCGATTCGTGAGCACCTCGTTGGGGAACATGCAGCCGTCCCAGCAGATGTGGTTGAAGCGGCGGCTCGGCTCGCCGCTCTCGTCGCGCAGCCAGTAGCCCGAGTATTTCACGATGTCGAGCTTGCCGTCGGTGGCGTTGGGCAGGCAGTGCCGGCCGGTCTTATCGTGCGAGCCGGAGCCGAACACTTCGCCGTTGTTCTGGGCGACGTGGAAATCGATCGTCCACGGTCGTAGTGCGGCCGTGAGCTGCTCGTACCCGGCGTCGAACGCGGCCGTGTCGTCCCAGCGAAAATTCGGCGGCACGAGCCGATCGTCGGGCGCGTTGTGGCCCAACATGAAGAGCAGCGTATGCGCCATGTCGGCCTGAAAGCCAAGCGTTGTGGGTCGATCGACGGCTTCCAACAGCTCGACCGTCTGCCGGGCGCTGTGCATGCCGCCCCAACAGATCTCGCCCTCCGCGGCGAGCCGCTCGTCGAATTCGTCGGCGATGTCGCAGGCTTTGCGAAACGTGTCGGCGATCCGTTGCGTGTTCGCCTTTGGATTTGGCGCCCATTCCGAAGGCGAGCAGGCCGAGTCGATGCGCACGACACCGTACGGACGGATGCCGATTTGTTTCAAGCTCCGCGCGATTCGACAGGCCTTCTGCACCTGCCTTAAAAACTGCTCACGCGCGGTTGCGTCGCCCATTGCGGAGCCGCCACCGGTGGGCGGCCACACGGGCGCCACGACCGAACCAACCACCAATCCCCGCGAGCGCATCTTTTTGGCCAGGTCCTCCAACTGCTTGTCGGTGGAGTCGATGCTCACGTGCGGATCGAACAAAAACAGATCGACGCCGTCGAACTTCTGCCCATCGACCTCCGCCGCGGCCGAGAGGTTCAGCATCGTATCCAAATCAATCGGCGGCTCACTCCCCTCGCCCTTGCCGACGACACCTGGCCAGGCCGCGTTATGAAGCTTCGGAAAAGTATTTTGCTGTTGCGCCATGATGTCCCGCTTTCGTTTATCCAAGCCGCCGACTTGTCGGCGGCGTGTCACTTACTCGAACTCGAGATACTGCGGATCAATCTTCCATTCGTAGATCAAGCAGCCTTGATCCCGGTGATCCCGCACGTACTTGTACGCATTGCGACATTCGCGCCGCGTAGACTTCGATCGCATGTTACAACCTTTCGTCCAGGGCTTCTTTCCCTGGAATCCACGCGCATTCAGTCCACGCGTGGCGGCAGCCTTTACTCGGCTTGCCACCGGCCGGATTTCTAATGTACCGAAATAACAGAACCAATGCACGTGCCATTCGCCGACGGACATGATGGCAGGCACGACGCGGATTTGCGCGACCTCCGTTACCATCGCAGCAAGCGCGATTTCCTTTTGCTCGCCCGTCAGATACACGGCTTCGTCGCAGACCGATTGCGCCATTTGAAGAACGGCGGCGTGGTCGCTGGCGTTATACGTTGGCTCTCCTGGTTTGGCGTAACGCGTTGGTGGTGGGACGTATTGCTGGCCGCGCCAAGTGCGATAGCCGCGCTCATCGCCCGGAAGCCAAGTACCGTGCGTGGTCCAGCTTATGAGCCACCATTTGGCCATGGGTGACTGCAACGTGAGGGCACGCCGCCGACAAGTCGGTGGCTTGGATAAACGTTTCGCCGCCAGCTCGCCGGCGGCTTGGATAAGCAGTTACTTGTTCGCGTCGCCGATCTTCGGCAGATCGTCGTGCACGTCCGGGCCGAAATAGCGCAGGCCGACGAGCGGTTCGCTGCCGGTGTTTTCGACCTTGATGCCGCGGCGGGCCGCCTCGTGCGTGATGAACACTTCGTCTTCGGTGCGGGCGCCGAAGCGGATCATCACCGGCGTCTGGATTTCGAGCTGGCCAATACGCCCGCAACCTTGCACGGTGATCCAGCCGCTGGCGCCGGGATCCTTGAGCGTGCAGCTCGCGCCCGGCTCGAGCGTGAGCTCCTTCGAGCTGAATAGCTGCTGGCCGTCGATCGTGCCGTACACGATCCAACGATCGGTGTAGCCCTTGCCGCTGCGCTCTCGATCGACGATCGGTTCCAGGTAGTTGTGCTCCTTGAAGTGGGTATCGACGTTCCGCTCCCAATCGAGCTGGCCGACGATGAAATCGAGGTCCTGATGCTTATCGGGCGGCATGTCTTTCACGAGCAGCGACCAGGGGACCTCGCGGCCTTCGACGAGCGATTGGAACATGCCGAACACGTCGGAGCCCCACTGCGGCTCGTACGTGCAGAGCGAGCCGGGCGCGTGCAGCACGCCCGGCGGGATTAGCCAGCCGGTGCCGCGCTTCAGCCGATAGGCCCGCGACAAGTCGAGAATTCCATTGTCGCCCGTGCTCCAATCCTCGAGGCATTTGCGGACCTGCGCCTTGGTGGTGCCCGGCTCCAGGCCCATGAACGTGTACGCAAAGTTGTTGTCGACGTTGTTCAGCTGCGGTGGAAAATAATAACTCTCGGGCTTCCCCTCTTGGCCGACGAGCTTGGCATCCTCGAAGCCTTGATGCATGTGATGCGGGATCGGCCCCATGTTGTCGAAGAATTTTGAGTACACGGGCCAGCGGTTGTAGCGGCGGAACAATTTCTCCCCGATGATCTGCGCGCCGGCCTCGGCAACCGCATCGCGCAACAGGAACTCTTCGCCTTCAAACTCGCAGAAGCTTAAGCCTTCGTGCCACACGCGGCCTTCGTTGGCGGCTTCGGTGGTGCTGGAAAACCACCGCTCGTCGATGCCGCCGCGATGGGCGCCGTAGGCGTACCAATCGTCCGGGTGCAGCTTGATCCGCTTGCCGGGATGCAGGAACGAGCGCGGCACCCACGTGGGCGTCAGCCGCAACAGCCCTTCGCCGGCGTCCAAAGCGCGGTCGAGAAGTTTGGCGACGTTGTCGCGTTTGGCGACGTTCGGCGCCCTATTTTCCACAGTTGCCATGTTGCAGCCCTCCTAAGGCGACGTCAGCGCCCGCGCCCGGTCGGCAAGCTCGCCCTGCGGTGCGGCTTCCAGCGCCTTCTCACCCGCCGACTTCGCCGCAACCGGATCGGTGGTTTTGATTTTCTCGCCGATGAAGATGGCCGTTTCAACTGCCCGATCACGAAGCTCTTGGTCGTCGAGCAGCGAACTGGCCAGTTCCACGGCTTCAGCCGACGGGCAGCGTTTCATCGCTTCCAAGGCTAAAGTGCGCTCATCGGCCCGCTCGGCCACGGCCAGCGCCTTGCGGCACATCGCCAACCGCTCGGTGTCCGGAAGATCGAGCTGCCGCGCAATGCGCAAGTAGCCGCGCAGCGCACGCGTCTTGTATTTGTGGTCACTGGACGCAATCTCGTAAAGCGGCTTGGCGGCGTCGGCCGTCATCCACTCGCCCAGCACGCGGGTTCCGGCGTCCTGCAATTCAGCGTCACCGCTTTTCGCAGCCTCGGCGACGGTCTCCAATGCTTTCGGTCCCCCCATCGCGCCGAGGATTCGCAACAGGCGCGTCTTTGTTGCCGCCCGCGCGCGGGGCATCGCCGCCGCGAGCTCTGCAGCAGTGGCTTCCCGATCGGGCATCCGGATGCTCGCCGCTTGCAGCGCCTGCCAGGCAACCTCCGCGTCAGCGGCATTCTTCGATTCGATTACTTCGGAAATGAGGACCGCTAAATCCTGCGGGGCGGCCGTGGCCCCCAGCGCGGTGAGCGCGGCGCGGCGAACTGCCTCGTCGGAATGATGTACGGCTTTCACGAGATGAACGGTTGCATCAATCCGGCGCTGGCCAATCGTGTCGAACAGAATTGCGAGCGATTTGCCTTTCGCTTCGGGCACGCGGCGGACAAGTTCCGCGTTGACTGTATCGCCCGGCAGGCGGGCGAGCGCGGTCTTTGCGGCTTGCGACAATTCCGCGTCCGGGCGGCTCGCAATCTCCAGCAGCGCGGCGACGCTGGATGCGCCGCCCAATTTCCCGACGACCTCAATCGCCGCCAGGCGCACTTGCGCGTCGCCTGTACGGGCCGCTTGCAGCACGGCAGACGGCAGCACGGCCTCATCGCGGTCGCCGATCGCAAACACGATCAACGACGCTCGTTCCGGCGACGCGCCGGCCAATTCACCTGCTAGGGCCTCGGCGACTTTATGGCCAGCGAGCTCCCGGGCGGTGCTGAGGCCAATCTGAAACAGTGCTTTGTCGGGCGATTTCAGTTGTTCGATGAGGAGCGGAATTCCCTGCAGCCCGCGGGCGACAATGGCCCCGCGGGTCGCTTCGAGAATTCTCTGCTGCGGAACGTCTGCATGCCGCACTTGATCATAGATTGCCGCCGCGGCGTCGTTCTTGCCCTCTGCCAGCAATCGCTCGGCGCACAGGATGCCACCCTCAGCGATCGCCGCACGAACGGCCGGGGCGGCGCCCGCGAAAGATTGTCGAAGCGCGTGGACTGCTTTATCGCCGCCGATGTGGCCCAGCGCTACGGCAGCGGCCGATGCCACTTCCGCATTTCGATCCTTTAGACGCACGGCCAGGTGATCGACGGCCTTAACGGATCGGCGGACGCCGATCGAATTGATCGTGCCCACGAGCAATCGGCCGTCGAGCCTCTTTGCCGCCTCGATCAGCGCCTCGTCTGCCGCCGGATCGGGAATTGCTTCGAGCGCGGTCCGCGCCCACGAGGCCAGCTGCTCGTCGGCGAGCAGCTTCGCCAATTCGGGCACGGCCGCCTTGCCGCCATGAATGGCAAGTTGTTTACATGCCATCGCTTTTTCCGCCGGCGCGGCGGAGCGAAGTGTTTCGATCAGTTGTTTCTCCTTCGCTTCAGATTGATTGTCTGCCGCCTGGGCCGTTTGGCCGACCATTGAGGCGAGCATCGCGAGCAAGGCGAGGAAACGGAACGAATGACGAGAATTATCCATGACTTTAGTCCTGTAGCTATTTGCAGTAATCACGCCTAGATTCGCCACGGTTCGCGTAGCGCCTCCGATCGCAAACGATTGGCCTGGTGGTCGTCGATAAACTCGTGCTTCTCGAGGTCGTAGGTGAGCTTGCGGTCCAGCGCGATGGCGATGTTCGCTGCATGGCAGGCGATGTGCGAGAAGCAGGCCGCCTCGGCGTTCGCCTTGGGCTGGCTGCGTGTTTTCACGCAGTCGAGGAAATCGCGGACGTGGAAAGTAGCCGGATAACCATCAATTTCGGCGACCGTTCTCCCCGCGATTAATTCCGGCGAGCTGAGCACGAGCTTGCCGCTGTCGCCCGCTTCGACCCAGCCGGTTTCTCCTTCAAATCTCACGGGGCACGAGCCCAAGGGAATCCAGCCGGTTTCGCGAAGGACCAGCTTCACGCCGTTCGCGTAGCGCGCCACCAACTGACCGTCTTTCGGCGGGTTGTACTCAACGGGCGCCGTGCCGTCGGCGCCGAGGGCCCACTGGCACAGATCAACGCAGTGCGAGCCCCATTCCAACACGCCGCCTCCAACTAATCCGCCTCCCTTTTCAAAATTGAAACCGTCGAGGAGTTTCGCATTGAACGGCCGCCAGGCAGCCGGGCCGAGATACATGTCCCAATCGACGACTTCCTTGTCCGGTTCTGGCTCGGCCGGCAGCCAACCGCTCATCAGCGCGCTCATTCCCATCGGATGGGCGTAGACAGTGTGCATTTTTCCGAGCTTGCCCGTGCGAGCCAGCTCGCAAGCGAACGCGAAGTGCGGCAGATTGCGCCGTTGCGTACCGGCTTGAAAGATCCGCCCCGTGCGGCGCATCGTATTGGCCAGTTCGAGGCTTTGTGCAATGTTCTTGGTGCACGGTTTCTCACAATACATGTCCTTGCCAGCCCGGGCAGCATACATCGCGGCGGTCGCGTGCCAGTTCGGGCCCGTTGCGATCAGCACGGCATCGATGTCCCTGCGGTCCAGCAGTTCGCGGAAGTCGCGATATTGCGCGCAGTCCTGATTGCCGTATTTTTCGTCGGCGATTTTCTTGACCGCATCGCGGCGAGCCGCCTTCACGTCGCACACGGCGACGAATTGGACGTCTTTCTGCTCCAGGAAGCAGCCGAGGTCATACGTTCCCCGGTTTCCGATTCCAATTCCCCCCAGGGTGATACGTTCGCTGGGCGCAACATGACCGTCGCGACCGAGCGCCGAACTGGGAAGGATCGAGAACCCGGCCGCGGCAAGACCCGCCCCGGCTGAGCGTTTAAGAAAACCACGACGCGACATACCCGAGGCATGAGAGATTTTCATGGCCTTGATTCCGCCGGTGATAGGGAAAAGTAAGTAGCCGCCGCGAGGGGTGACTACGACAACCACTTATATCTCACGGATTTTGCGTCCGCAAGTGTGGCGGGACTCAGGGGTGCCTGGGGCAGAGCGCAGCGCCGCCGCAGCTGATTGCATGCTCAGAATTCTGGGGCGTTGCCCCAGCCACCCTCTGTGTGAGGGTTGAATGCTAAGATGCGAAGGTGAAGGAAACAATTGCGCGAAGTTAGCGGCTTTCTGGCTTTTCGAGCTTCTCGCGAAGCCAGGCGGGGCGATTGGTCGTGATCGATGCGGCTCCCAAATCGCGATATACACGGGCAATCTCTGGCTCATCGACCGTCCAAACGTGGAACTCGCTGAAGCCGGCTTCCTGCAGGCGGCGGATGAATGCCTCGTTAAAATATTCCGGGACTGCCTCGGCATCGAGAGCGTCTGCTCCGATTCGCTTAAGCGTCGCGATCACCTGGTCGGCCGTCGGCGGGATCTTGCCGTCCTTTTCCTGTTTGAATCGACATAACCAGCATGCCTTCAAATGGGGAAGCTGCTTCTTGCTCTCGGCAATCGCGTCGGCGTTGAAACTGATGACCACCATCTGATCGCGCGCGAGCGACGAGGATTCGATGACCTTAACCATCGGCGCGACGATCTCCGGCCCCGACTTGAGCTCGATGAAGATCTTCTTGCCTTCGGGAACGGCTGACAGGACTTCTTCCAGCGTGGGCATCCGTTCTCCTCGCCAGCGCGGCGCTTTCCAACTGCCGACGTCCAGCGCGCGAAGCTCGTCAAACGGCGTTTGCGCCAGGAGCAGCTTCTTGCCGGCGATCCGCTCGGTATCCTTATCGTGGAAGCAAACGACATGGCCGTCGTCCAGCAGATAGAAATCGGCTTCGAAGCCATCGGCGCCCTGCTCCAAGGCGAGCTGAAACGCGGCCAACGTATTTTCCGGCGCATCGTGCGATGCGCCGCGGTGCCCGATGATCAACTGGCCAGATGCGGAAGGGCCCACAGCGGAAACCACCCAAAGTATCGCGGCACAACGAAGAATTGCCATCTACAACAAGTTACACTCCAGCAGCCAGCGCCGCCAGTGTAGGCCGCTCGCTCTGCGAGCGGAAGCTTCATCTCGCGGAGCGAGATGACTACACTAACGGCAATGACGACCGACCTCGCTAAACTCCGCCACATCGTGCTGGACATGGACGGCACGATGTATCTGGGAAGCACGCTATTCCCGCACACGCGGCCGTTTCTGGCCACATTGTCGCGCCTGGGCATCGGTTACAGCTTCGTGACCAACAACTGCTCGCGCAGCCGGGCCCAGTATGCGGCCCACCTGGGCGAGATGGGCATCGCTGCCCGACCTGAAACAATCTGGACGTCGGCCCACGCGACGATCTTCTATCTCCGCACGCACTTAATTGGTGTGAAGCGGCTGTTCGTCTTTGGCACCGAGGGGTTGCACGACGAATTCCATCTCGCCGGATTCGGGGTCGTCGAAGTGGAGCCGGATGCCGTCGTCGTGGGATTCGACAACGAGCTCACCTACGAGAGGCTGGCCTACACCGCCTATTGGATCGCGCAAGGCTTGCCGTACATCGCCACGCATCCCGATCGTGTGTGCCCGACCGATCGGCCGATCGTGCTGCCCGATTGCGGCGCCCTCTGCGCTCTGCTGGAGTCGGCAACCGGCCGACGACCGGACGCAATTCCGGGAAAGCCGAGTCCGGCCATGCTGCAATCAATACTCGACGAGCACGGGCTCGCGCCTCGCGAGGTTGCGGTGGTCGGCGATCGGCTTTACACCGACATCCGCATGGCGCGCGACGCCGGCGCGATCGCGGTGCTGACGCTGTCCGGCGAAACAAAGCAAACGGACGTCGACTCTGCCGCCGCGTCTGATCGGCCGGACATCGTTGTGAGAGACCTGGACGAATTCGCGCGGTTGATCGAGGATGCTCGCGATGCTTGCTGACTTGTTTGCGCCGGTACGACGATTCTACGCGCCCCCGCCGCATGTCGCGCGCCTGCCCGACGCTGAGGTTGCCAGGCTGTATCCCCGATATCGCTGGCGTGCGCTCGAAGCGACGTTCCTCGGCTACGCGATGTTTTACCTGGTTCGGAACAACGTGGCGGTCGTCACGCCGGAGATTCGCGAGTCGCTCCATTACAGCCGCGAGATGATCGGCGACATTGTCGCGCTGACGGCATTGATGTACGGGCTCAGCAAGTTCCTCATGGGGTCGGTCTCCGACCGCAGCGACGCTCGGAAGTTCATGGCCACAGGCCTCGTGCTCACGGCCATTTGCAATTTTGCTTTCGGCGCGTCGACGAACTACTACGTTCACTTGTGGCTGTGGGGGCTCAACGGCTTCGCTCAGGGAATGGGCTGGCCGCCATGCGGGCGCGTGATGGGCCATTGGTTCAGCGAGTCGGAACGCGGGCTCACGTTCAGCATTTGGAACACGTCGCATAACGTGGGCGCGGTGATCGCCGGCTGGCTCGCCGCCAATGCGGTATCGACTTTCGGCGGCTGGGAGTATGCGTTCTACGTGCCTGGGACCATTGCGGCGGCGGGCGCCGTGTATCTCGTCTGGCGCTTGCGAGACACGCCGCAATCGCTGGGCCTGCCGCCCATCGAGCTGTTTCGCAACGATTATCCGGCGGTGGTCGAGAAGGCCATCGACATCGAGCGCGAGCTGACGTTTAAAGAACTTCTCGTCGACAAAGTGCTGCTCAACAAGTACGTCTGGCTGTTGGCACTGGCGAATTTCTTCGCCTATATCACGCGCTACAGCATGATGGATTGGGGACCAACCTACCTGCGCGAGGTCAAGGGCGGAACGCTGCACCAGGGAGCATTCGGCGTCATCGCGATCGAGCTCGGCGGGATTCCCTCCACGATTTTCTTTGGCTGGGTCTCCGATCGCCTCCAGGGCCGCCGCAACATGGTCGCATCGCTGTGCATGCTGCCGATCATTGCCGCCTTTGCCGCGATTATCGTGACGCCGCCCGGCTACTTGTGGCTTGATTTCCTCATGCTGATGACGATCGGTTTCTTCATTTATCCGGTGATCAATCTCATCGTGATCGCCGCGCTTGATATCGCCTCGAAAAAAGCGATCGGCACCGCGGCGGGCTTCATCGGCCTGTTTGGCTACATCGGCCGTACTGTTCAGGCCAAAGGATTTGGCCGGATTGTCGACGACTACACCGCGACGCACGGCGCTGAAGCGGCCTGGAACATTGTGCTGTGGACGATCCTTATCTGCGCGGGCCTAGCGGCCGTGTTGCTCGCGCTGATGTGGAAAACCCGGCCGCGGGCATGACGGCAAACAAGATCGTAGCCCGCAGCGCAAGCAAGGGAACACAGGCCACCGACCCTTGTTTGCGCCGCGGGCTACGAACCGCGAATCGGCTCCTGCAAACGACAGAACGACATGCGCTTTTGGTCGCTGATGCTTTCCTGGGCCGATTGAAAAACTCCCGTCGATCATTATCATGCCAGTAGCGCCAAACCGCAACAATTCCATCGAACGGCGAGACAAATGCATCGCATCAGCATGCTCGGCAGCGGTCTCATCGGCATGTTTTACACGATGGCCCTCCACGGCCATCGCGGACGCGATCGTGTCGTTGTCAATTACTCCCGCTCAGCCGACCGCGCGCGCAAACTTGCTGAGCAATGGGGCATTGCGAAACACACGACGAATCTGCAGGAAGCAATTCGCGACCCGGACGCGGATGTCGTCATCGTGGCGCTACCAAATCATCTCCATGAAGAGGCGGTTGTCGCCGCGGCCGAGGCCCGCAAGACTGTGCTCTGCACCAAGCCGCTAGGCCGAAACGCCGAGGAGGCGCTGCGAATGCTCGAAACCGTCGAGCGAGCCGGCGTCTTTCACGGCTACCTGGAAGACCTGTGCTACACGCCCAAAACGCTCCGCGCGCTGGAATCGGTCGGCCGCGGTGCCGTCGGCAAAGTGCTCTGGGTCCGCTCGCGGGAAACGCATCCCGGCCCGCACAGCGATTGGTTCTGGAATAAGGAATTTTCAGGCGGCGGGGCGATCATCGATCTCGGCTGCCACTGCATCGAAATCGCCCGCAACTTCATTGGTAAGGATGTCCGACCCGTTGAGGTTGTCTGTTGGGGCGACACGCTCGTCCATCCGATCGAGGCCGAGGACAACGCGGTGGGCCTGGTGCGCTACGAAAACGGCGCGGTCGGACAGTTCGAAGTGAGCTGGTCGTTCCGCGGCGGCATGGACTTGCGCGACGAGGTGGCCGGCACCGACGGCACGATCTGGCTCAATCACTGGCTCCGCACCGGAATGGAGATGTACACGGCCGTCGGCGAAACCAATTACGTCGCCGAAAAAGCGGAAGGCACGACCGGCTGGCTGTTCCCCGTTGGCGACGAACCAGGCGCACTCGGGTACACGGACATGTTCACCGACATGCTCAACGCCCTCGACGATCGCCGGCCGCCCAGGGAAACGTTCTACGATGGATATGTGGTGAACGCGATCATCGACGCGGCCTACGCCTCCATGAAAACGAAGCAATGGGAGCACGTCGAGTTACCAATCTGGCGCGGCCGCGACAAAGCCGAAAGTCTCGCCGTGCTGCGTGATTACGACGCCGAACACGTCCTCTTGAAACAAGAACGCATGCCGGATGGCACGACCAAATTTATCCTCCGCCACAAACGCACCGGCCAGGTCACCCACCGCATCGCATGAAATGCTTGCCTGACGAGCGATGGATCATGGTATGCAGCCCTTCACTCACTTTTGATTGCGAGCTGTTCGAACTTTCTCGATGACGGCCTCCACGCTTTGCGCGGCCTGGTCGAGTTGTGACTTGGCTGCGTTGGCCGTGGTTTGGGCGGCGGCGAGTTGCTCGTCCGCTTTCTGCAACTCCGCTTGACGCTCGGCGGCGAGTTTGCGCGCAGCATCAAGTTCGCTTTGAAGCGCGGCCATCTGGTCGCGGAAGGCGATCTCGTTTTGCCAGCGCTCGACTTCGCGCTGAGCTTGCGCCACTTCGGCCTCGGCCGGCTGGGCCGTCTTCCGCGCGGCATCCACCACGGCCGCAAGTTGCTGGGCTTGTGCCTCCAACGCCGTGACTCGCTCGGCTGCCGTGGCCAGCTCCTTGCGCGCGGCGTCGAGTCGCGCACCGGCATCCTTGAGCTTGATATCGGCAGCGGAGATCGCCGCAGTCAGCTCGTCGCTCTTTGCCTGCAGCTCGGTGACGCGCGTATCCATCGCCTTCAGCTTCTCCGTCACCAGACGGTGCGCTTCGGTAAGCGCCGCGTCATCCGCGGCCTTGCCGACGGCTTCCGTCAAATGGCGGAGTGCTTCGGCCACTAGCGGCTGGGCTTCTTGTAGTTGAGCGAGGCTGGTCGCTACCTGCCCTCGCTCGGCGTCACTCGCTGTTCGCGACCCGGTGATTTGCTGGACTTCAGCCGCGAGCGCATCGACGTTGGCTTGGAATGCCGATGCTTCTTTTTGGGCCGCAATGAGGGCACTTTGAGCCGGCGCCAGCTCCGCTTCCGCTTTGCGCACCGACTCCGTTAGAGGCGCGGCGGCAGTCGTTTTCTCTTGCAGCTGCTGCTGGGCGGCGGTCAGGCACTCCTCGAGCGTTGGCGGGTCCGTCGCGCGCAACGCCATGTCACCGTAGGCGAGCAAAGCGGATAGCGACGGAAGCGGCATCGGATAGTACGGCACAATCCGCGGCGGCATGGGCACTACCTCCGTCGGCGTGCCCGGAGCGATTAGGGTGGGCGGCGATTGTTCGTCTGGCGTGACCTTATCATCGGCGCGGAGGGACGCCGGAAGGCATAGCGCGGCGATCATCCAGAGTGGATGCAGTTGTAGACTGACGAGTTGAAGAATGTTGCGCATAGCAGGTCGCGTAAAGCTCGGGCTCGATGGGAGCATCACCGCCCGAAGTGCATCGAATCATCCTGAGTGTGCGCGGGGGATGTGCGGCGGGCGTTGCATTCGCGGCGCGCCGGTCCGTGCAACGTGCTCTCGGTGGGATGACAGTCACGTTAACCCGTCCGGCGGTGCATGTCAACCTTTTTTGCTTTATCGAGCGATCCGTAGGACGGACAATCCTGTCCGTCAAATCGCCGACGACGGACAGGATTGTCCGTCCTACAAGCAAACTGGCGCGCGTGGTTCAACTTGGTGTCTTTTGGTTATACTGGGAAACCTGCGGCGCCGCATTGAATGCGGCGGCGCCGCCATGATCTAGGAGCTGTCTACGATGCGACGACGAGAATTCTTGGCCGCGTCCGGCGCGTTGGCGGCCGCTGGGTTGTCGCAGGCTCGGCTATGGGCGGAGGAGCTGCCTCGCGACATCGCGATCACTCGAGTCGTCGGCTTCGATCTCATCAGTCGCCGGCCGAAGATGGTGGGCAAGAATTCGCGTCTCGACGTCCACGGCGACCAGGCGACCGATCGCATGGTCCGCATTTACACGAACGCGGGCATCGACGGCATCGGCAACTGCCGTGCGGCGGAAGCGGAGCTATCGCGATTCATCGGCAAGCAGCTTTTTGAGTTCTATGATCCTTCCGCTCCGCGAATGATCGTTCTCGGCAACGGCACCATGCCGCTGTGGGACCTGGCCGGCCAGGCACTTGGAAAGCCGGTTTATGAGTTGCTTGGCGGCAAAGGGCCTGAGCAAGTGAAAGTCTACGACGGCTCGATCTACTTCGCCGATCTGCTGCCGGAAAACGCGGCCCAGCCGCTGGATCGGTTCAAGCAAGAAATCGACATGGGCCTGCAGCTGGGCCACCGCGCGTTCAAGATCAAGATCGGCCGCGGCGCGAAGTGGATGGACCGAGCGGAGGGTGACCAGCGAGATGTGGACGTTCTCAACACGATTCGCGCGCATGCCGGACCAGAGATCGTGCTGGGCGTAGACGCCAATAACGGCTACGACCTCGCTGGAACCAAGCGTTTGCTGGGCGAATTGCCGGAGTTTCAGTTTGCCTTTGTCGAAGAGATGTTTCCTGAGGAAATTGACGAGTGCCTGGCGCTCAAGGCATTTATCCGCGAGCACGGCTGGCTCGCGCTCGTGGCCGACGGCGAAACGCAGTCCGATTTAGCCGCATTCAAGCCGTTCATCGAACACCGCGCCATCGACGTGCTGCAAGGCGACATGAATCACTTCGGGTTCGAAGGCATTCTCACCGAAGCGGCATGGGCGCAACCGGCCGGCATTCAAGTGGCGCCGCACAACTGGGGGTCGCTCATCGGGTTCTACATGCAGCTGCACATCGGCCGCGCGATCACCAATCTCTACATGGCCGAGCACGACCCGCTTACCAACGAGGTGATTATCGCCGAGGGGTACCACATCAAGGACGGCGCATGCAGCGTCCCGGCGGCGCCGGGCTTCGGCCTGGCGATCGATGACGCCAATTTTCGTTCAAATGCAAGAGTTCGGTTCGATTTAACAATTTGAATTTTGAACAAACCAGCCCATGTTGGACCGCCAAGAACGCCAAGGACAAGCGAGAATTAAAGACGGGAGATACCGCCCCATGCGCCGTTCTGCAAGTAACTCAATTGTGAGGCTCTGCATTTTCTTGGCGCTCTTGGCGTTCTTGGCGGTTGTTGACTCTGCTATCCAGCCAAAGGCCATCGCAGCCGAGCGTAACGATCGTCCGAACATCCTGCTGATTGTGGCCGATGATCTGGGCTACGGAGAATTGGGTTGCTACGGCCAGCAGATCATTGAAACGCCGCGACTGGATGAGCTCGCGCGGCAAGGCATGCGGTTCACGCAGTTTTATTCGGGAGCGCCCGTTTGTGCCCCAGCCCGCTGCGTGTTGATGACCGGCAAGCACTCCGGCCATGCGGCCATCCGCAACAACAGTCAGCCGAAAGGATTCAAAGAGTTGCGTGAAAAGTACGAGTGGGAATTCCCTGGCCAGCAGCCGCTGCCCAATGGCGAGGTAACGATCGCCGAGCTGCTAAAAGCGCGAGGTTACGCCACGGCGGCGGTCGGCAAATGGGGTTTGGGGCACGTCGGGACTACGGGCGACCCCAACCGCCAAGGTTTCGATCTCTTTTACGGTTACTTGTGTCAGTACCAAGCGCACAATCACTACCCGCGCTTTTTGTGGCGGAACGCCACGAAAGAGATGCTCCCCGGCAACAATGCGGGACCCACTGGCGAAACATACGCGCAGGATAAGTTCACCGAGGAAGCGCTTCGGTTCATTCGCGAGAATGGCGACAAGCCATTCTTTCTGTACCTTCCGTTTACAATTCCGCATCTCTCCATTCAGGTGCCCGAATCGTCGTTAGCGAAATACGAGGGAAAGATTCCGGAGCAAGCCTATGAGCACGGCAGCGCTTATCAGCGACATCCCTCGCCGCGGGCCGGCTATGCGGCCATGGTCTCGCACATGGATCGAGACATTGGCAAGATTGTCGACCTGATTGACGAGCTGGGAATGTCCGAAAATACGCTGATTCTGTTCACCAGCGACAATGGACCCACGTTCAAGCGTTTGGGCGGCGCGGATTCCGATTTCTTCAACTCGTCGGGGTCGTTGCGCGGCCGCAAAGGCTCGGTCTATGAAGGCGGCATCCGCGTACCGCTGATTGCTCGCTGGCCAGGGCGGATTCCCGCAGAACGTCTCTCGCAGCACGTGGCCGCGTTCTGGGACGTGCTGCCCACGCTCTGCGAAGTCGCCAATTTAGAAACACCTAACGAGATCGACGGCATCAGCTTCGCGCCGACCCTGTTCGGGGGCGAAGCGGTCCAGCGCGAGCATGATTACCTTTATTGGGAATTCGCGGGATATGGCTACCAGCAGGCGGTGCGGGCGGGGGAATGGAAGGCAGTGCGGCACAACGTCAACCGCGGCAAAAGTGATTTTGCGCTCTACAACCTGAGCAGCGACTTAGCAGAGCAGCGAAACGTCGCCGCCGATCACCCGGAGATTGTGCGTCGCCTGGCGGCGATCGCGGAGGCGGCGCACACGCCGTCGAGCGTATTTCCGTTCCTGCCCGGCGAGAGACGCAACGATTCGAGCAGCGAATAGGCGCAAGCTACGCTCGTCGGACCGGAGCGCGTAGCGGTCCCGCTATTTCACGGATCGCAAAGGCGGTTTCGCTTCCGGCTCGCGGTCGAGGATCGCCCGCAACTCGGCCACGACATCGGGCCGCTCGGCCGCCAGGTTTTTCGTCTCGCCGGGGTCGCTCTCGTAGTCGTACAGCTCCAAGACGGCAGCCTCAGGATTGGCGCCCGGCTGTTTCCATTCCACCAAACGATACCGCGCCGTCCGCACGGCACGGCCGATCCTGTTTCCGCGCGGGTACACGTGCATGACGGCCTCGTGGGTCGCAACGTTTGGACTGGCCAACACCGCTGCGAAGCTCGACCCATCGAGACCTTCCGGCACGCTCAGCCCGGCCAATTCACATAGCGTCGGATAAATATCGACAGACTCCACCAAGCTGCTCGTCGCGGTGCCGTTCTGAGTGCGGCCGGGCGCCACGACAACCAGAGGAGTTCGCGCCGCCTGCTCGTAGTTGGTGTGCTTGCACCACATGCCATGGTCGCCAAGGTGCCAGCCATGATCGCCCCACAGCACGACGATGGTGTTCTCCGCGAAGCCGTTCTCATCCAGCGCAGCGAGCAGGCGACCGACTTGAGCATCCATATAACTGACAGCCGCGTGGTAACCGTGGATCAACGTCCGCTGCAATTCTTCGGAAAGAGCGCCTTTCTCCGGGATGCCGGAATACTGTCGCAGCTCGCCCCAGTTCGTTGGCGCAAACGCGGGCGCGCCCTCGGGCGGCGTCTGGCGCTCCGCCAATGGAAAACGATCGCGATCGTATTGGTCCCAATACTTCTTCGGCGCACAGAACGGCAAGTGTGGCTTGACGAATCCCACGGCCAGAAAAAACGGTTCATCGGGCGTCTTCGCGGCGCGCTGCAGCCGGCGGATCGCCTCGTCGGCCAGCTGGCCATCCGGATAGGCTGAATCGTGCACGTCGGCCGATTCGTACGCCGCACCGCGCGGCAGCTTGTTCGCGCGCTGGGCAGGCACATTCGAGAACAACGCCTCTTCGCGTGTGAGCCCCTTGGCGGCGCGGCTTTCGGCCAGCGCGTAGCGGACCACGTCGGCACGCCAGTGCGGAACGCTCCACGAGGCGGCGTCATCGTGGTTGCCGTGGCCCGTGTGATAGATCTTTCCTAATCCTGCGGTGCGATAGCCGTGCGCTTTGAAGTGTTGCGGCAACGTTACGGCGTCGGGCGTCGCCTTGCGGAAATTGGTTTCCAGGTCGTAAATGCCCACCGACTGCGGCCGCAGGCCGGTCAAGAGCGCGTTGCGCGACGGCGCACAAACGGCCTGGTTGCAATAGGCCCGCTCGAACCGAACGCCGCGTTCCGCCAGCCGGTCGATGTTCGGCGACTTCACCACCTCGTCGCCGTAGCAGCCTAACAACGGCTTCAAATCATCGACGCAGATCAACAGCACATTCGGCCGATCGGCGGCTATCGCCTGGCCGCAAAAACCTGCGAGCGTCAGAATTATCGGTATTGCGCAGCGCATGCCAGCTCTTTCCGCACTGTTCATCCAGAGATGGTGGTGATGTTGGACGTAAGCAGTTACCATGGAGTGCGATGTTACGTAGAATTGTACCTATTGTGATCGTTGCAGCGCTCGCGTGCCAGCCTTATTCCGCGGCGGGCGCGCTCCGGCCAAACCTCATTCTGATCATGGCCGATGATCTCGGCTACGAGACGATCGGCGCCAATGGCGGCGAGTCGTATCAGACGCCGAACCTGGATCGCCTGGCCGCAACCGGCATGCGATTCGAGCGGTGTCACGTGCAGCCGTTGTGCACGCCGACTCGCGTGCAGCTGATGACGGGCATGTACAACATCCGCAACTACACGCAGTTCGGGGCGATCGACCCGCAAGTCACGACATTTGGGCATCTGCTGAAAGACGCCGGTTACGCCACAGGAATTGCCGGCAAGTGGCAGCTGGGCCGCGGCAAGAAATTGCCGCAGCGGCTGGGCTTCGACGAATCGTGTCTGTGGCAGCACACCCGCCGGCCGCCGCGCTACGCCAACCCCGGCCTCGAGTACAACGGCGAAGAGCGCGACTTCAACAACGGCGAATACGGCCCCCAGCTCGTCAACGACTTCGCGATCGATTTCGTCACGCGCCACAAGGATCGGCCGTTTTTCCTGTATTACCCGATGATCCTTACGCATGCTCCCTTTGTGCCGACGCCCGACAGCGCGGAATGGAACGCGCAGGCCCGCGGCGACAAAGCAGGCCGCAACGTGAAGCACTTCGCCGACATGGTCGCCTACATGGATAAGATGATTGGCCGGCTCGTCGCCAAGCTCGATGAGCTTGACATTCGCGACAACACGCTTGTGATTTTTATCGGCGACAATGGGACCGGCCGCGAAGTCGTCTCGCAGTTCAAAGGGCAGGCGTATCCGGGCGGCAAGGGATTGACCACCGCACGCGGCATGCACGTGCCCTTGATCGCCAACTGGCCGAGAAACATTCCTGCGGGCCGCGTGAACGGCGACTTGATCGATAGCACCGATTTCTTGCCCACGTTAGCCGAAGCGGCCGGCGCCGAGGTGCCGGCGTCGCTGCAGCTCGACGGCCGAAGTTTTTTGCCGCAGTTGCTCGGCAAACAGGGACAGCCCCGCGAGTGGATCTATTGCTGGTATGCAAAAAACGGCGGGCCCAAGGCGACTGCCGAGTTCGCCATGACTGCGACGCTCAAGCTCTATCGCGATGGCAGGGTGTTTGACCTCGGAAGTGATCCATTCGAGGAGCGGTCGCTGCGCGTTGCCGATCTTTCAGAAGACGACGCTGAGGACGCCAGAAAACTTCAAGCCGCGCTCGATCAATACACCGACGCCCGGCCAGCCCACCTGCTCGCATCGGCCGCTGGTCCCGCCAAGAAAGACCGCGCTTCCAGGCCTGGGCGAAAGCAGAGACGAGCACTTCGCCAATTACGCGATGAAGCGAACCCTTGATGAACAATCGGAGCTCGGCACCGAATGTTGAAGTGGTATCTCCCGTTTGTATTCATCGCGTTCTTGGCGATCTTGGCGGTTGAATTGCCCGCCACGGCAGCGGAGCAACGTGAGCAAACCAATTCGCAGATCGTGCTGCAGCGCGTCCCGCCGAAGTCGCCGGAAGAAGCGCTCGCGACGTTGGAAGTTGCCGAGGGTTTTCGCATCGAGCAAGTCGCCGCGGAGCCGCTGGTGGTCGATCCAGTTGCCATGGCATTCGATGAACATGGGCGACTCTATGTCGTCGAAATGCGCGACTATTCCGAGCAGGACAAAGAGCGCCTGGGCCGGGTGCGGCTCCTGATCGATGAGGACCAGGACGGGCGATTCGACAAGAGCCATGTATTCGCCGAGGATTTGTCCTGGCCGACTGCGGTCGCGTGCGACGATGGCGGCGTCTTCATCGGCAACGCGCCCGATATCCTTTATTGCAAAGACACCGACAGCGACGGCGTGGCCGATGAGCGGCGCGTTGTGTTTACAGGTTTCGGCCGCGGCAACGTGCAAGGCCTCCTCAACAGCTTCCAGTGGGGACTCGATCAGCGGATCTACGGCTCCGCCAGCTCCACCGGCGGGCGAATCACTCGCCCTGATGTGAAGTCGGCGCCGATTGATTTGAGCGGCCGCGATTTCGCCTTCGATCCCAAGACGCTCAAAATGGAGGCAATCACCGGCGGCGGGCAACACGGCATGACGTTCAATCGCTGGGGCGACCGCTTCGTGTGCCACAATAGCGATCATCTCCAGGCGATTGTCTTTGAGGAGCGTTATCTCGCGCGGAATCCTTATCAATCCATCGTTTCAGCGCGCCGATCGATCGCCGCCGATGGTCCACAAGCTGCCGTCTATCGGGCCAGCCCCGTGGAGGCGTGGCGCGAAGCGCGCACGAAGCTTCGCCTGGCCGGCTTGGCGCCCGGGCCCATCGAAGGCGGCGGGCGAGCTGCCGGTTACTTCACCAGCGCAACCGGCATTACGGTGTACGAAGGCGGCCTCTGGACGACCGATGGCTCCGGCCTGGTTCTGGTGGCCGACGTCGGCAGCAATCTCATTCACCGCAAACGACTCGTTCCCGACGGCGTCACGTACCGCGGCGAGCGCATCGACCGCGAAACCGAATTCGTCCGCTCCACCGACATCTGGTTCCGGCCCGTGCAGATGGCGATTGGCCCTGAAGGCGCGCTGTACGTCGCCGACATGTACCGCGAAGTGATCGAGCATCCGCTCAGCCTGCCGCCCGAGCTGAAGCGCCAGCTCGATCTCACGAGCGGCAGCGACCGCGGGCGGATCTACCGGATTGTGCCCGCGGATTACCAGTATTCGGCGCCAGCTTCACTCGCTTCGGCCGGCACCAGCGAACTCGTGAAGGCGCTTAGCGATCCCAATGCATGGCAAAGGGCAACTGCGTCGAGGCTGCTTTTTGAGCGGGATGATGCGGCGGCCGGCCCGTTGCTCCGCGCAGCATTCCCGTCGAGCCAGCGTCCCGACGGTCGCATTGCCGTCCTCTACGCGCTCGCAGGCACGGGCGCGATGAGCGCAACGGACGTGTTGGCCGGGTTGAGCGACCAACACCCTCAAGTCAGGCGACACGCCCTGCGTCTGTGCGAACCGCTGTTGGATTCATCGCCGGCATTGCGCAGCAAAGTGATATCCCTCGTTGACGATGCCGATCCGGCCGTTCAATTTCAGCTTGCTCTTACGCTGGGCGAATGCGACGACCCGCCGGCTACGCACGCGCTGGCCGCCTTGATTGCTCGCAATCTCCACAACCAAGACATCGTGGATGCGGCTCTCACGTCGATCGGGCCGCGGGCGGGGAGCGTCTTACATGCGCTGCTGGCTGGTAACCCGCGATTTTCTGGCCCGCGCGCCGCTCCTGTGTTGACCGCCATCGTGACGCAAATCGTGCGGCAGCGTCGCGAAGAAGATCTCGCCCTCTTGGTGGAATCATTGGCTGCCGCCGACAGCAATGGCAAAGCCACGTTGCTAAAAGCATTGAGCCGCCTGCCGGCGGACGCGCTCAGCGGGAACTCGCTCCACCTGACCAAGCTCCGGCAATTGCGCGGCTCGGCCGCGGTGGCCCTGGTTCGTGATGCGCGTCGTGTGTTGGAAGATGACGAGGCCGGTCTGGAGCAACGAGTCACCGCGATTGAAAACCTGGCGCTGGATCGTTTTGAAAATCAGCAGCCGTTGTTGGCAGAACTTTTGTCGCCGCATGAGCCAGCGGCCATTCGCGCGGCCGTGTTAGCCACCTGTGCCGAATACGATGCGCCGGAAGTCGCCGAGCTGGTGCTCGCGCAGTGGAATCAATTGGCGCCGGCCGAACGCTCGCAGGCCACCGAGCTGCTGCTGCGTCGCGAGCCCTGGGCCCATGCGCTGCTCGAATATCTGCAAGGCGAGGGCGTGCCGCTGGCCACGCTGGACCCGGCGCACGTCGCCCGGCTGCAAAACTATCCGTCTCCAAAAGTCCGCAGATTGGCCCGCACGCTTCGCGGGCAGGGCGTCGCGGAAGATCGGCAAAAAGTGTTCGACGATTATCGGCAAGTGGCATTGGCGGGCGGCGATTCTTCGCGCGGGAAATCGGTATTCGAGAAAAACTGTGCGACTTGCCACCAGCTCTCCGGTGAAGGCCAGGCGGTTGGCCCGAGCCTGGCGGCGATGGTCAGCCGCGGACCCGAGTCGGTGCTCTTCAACATTCTCGCGCCGAGCGGCGAGGTCGATCCGCGATACCTCGAATATGTCGTGATGACTGCCGATGGCCAGGTCTTCACGGGCATGATCGCCGGCGAAACGGCCACCGCGGTCACGTTGCGCGGCGCCGACAATAAAACGACGACCGTCCTGCGCGTCGATATCGAGGAAATACAGAACACCGGCAAATCGCTCATGCCCGAAGGTTTTGAGAAGGCGATCGACAAACTCGCGATGGCCGACCTGCTGGCATATCTCCAGGAAGCGGCCGCGAGCGAGGGAGCTGCGCAATGAATCGGCGTGAGAGCAGGAGAGCGGTAGAGCAGCAGAGCGGCAGAAAAGCACGCTCTTCTGTTCCTCTACTCCTCTACTCCTCTACTGCTCTACTGCTCTTGTTCCCATTCGCCTGCGACAGTGCGCTTGCCGTCGAGCTGCGCGTGGCCACGTTCAAGGTCGACGTCACTCCGCCGATCGGCTCGCCGCTGTGCGACGCGCTGGTGCCGGCCATGACTGGCGTGAACGATCCGCTCTCGGCACGCGGAATCGTGCTGCAGGCCGACGAGCAGCGGCCGGTGGTGCTGGTGGCCGTCGATTGGGTCGGCATCGGCAACGAAGGGCATGATGCCTGGCGTGAAGCGCTTGCCAAAGCCTGCGACACGAGCGTGGATCGAGTTTGCGTCCATACGCTTCACCAACACGATGCGCCGGGCTGCGATTTCCTGGCGGACCGCATCGCGGCCGAGGCGGGCCTCGGCGGCCAGTTGTTTCCGGTTGAGCATGCGCGCGATGCGATTCGGCGTGCTGCCGAGGCGGCTGCCGACGCGAAATCGCGGTCTGAGAACGTGACGCACGTCGGTTACGGCCTGGGCCGCGTCGAAAAAGTCGCCTCGAATCGCCGCATTCTCGGGCCGGACGGCAAGGTGCAATTCGTCCGCTACACAGCCACCACAGATCCGAAAATCCGAGCGTTTCCGGAAGGTACGATCGACCCGTTCGTGCGGCTCGTAAGTTTCTGGAACGGCGACCGCCCGCTCGCGGTGCTGTCGTACTATGCCACCCATCCGCAAAGCTATTACTACACCGGCAAGGTGAGCGCCGATTTCGTCGGCATGGCGCGCGACGCAAGCGAAGCGGCAACGAACGCCGGCTTGCAAATCCATTTCAACGGCGCGGGGGGCAACATCGGCGCGGGCAAGTACAACGACGGCTCGCCCGAAAACCGCCCCGTTCTCGCCGGCCGGCTTGCCGACGGGATGAAACGAGCGTGGGAGGACACAAAAAAGATTGCTGTTGAAGAGCTGTCGTTCGATTGGGCGACGCGCGATGTGAATTTGCCGGTCGCTGATTGGTACGATGAGCAAGAGCGGCTGGCGATACTTAACGATTCCAGCCAAGAGCTGATTCCTCGCCTGCAAGCGGCCCGCGCGATCGCGTGGGCGCATCGAACGAATGGCGGCCATGCGATTACCGTCGCCCGGCTGCGCTTGGGCCCAATTGACATTCTCCATTTACCCGGCGAGCTATTCGTCGAATACCAGCTTGCGGCGCAAAAGCTGCGGCCCGAATCGTTTGTCGGCATGGCAGCCTACGGCGACTACGGCCCCGGCTACATCGGCACCGCCGAAGCCTACGCCCAAGGCGGGTATGAAACGAGCCAAGTCTCGCGCGTCTCCCCGCGGGTCGAGGCTGTGCTCATGGACGCGCTTCAGCAATTGGTGGAATGAGCAGAGTCTGTCCTGTTAATGTCACTGGGTCGTTACCAATTCAAGCAATTGCCGAATTCGCTGAACGATCTGAGGCGAGACTTTGCCGAACTTTTTTACGACAATCGTTTGCGCGAGCGTGTAGATTTTGTCGACACGCACCGTTCCCGGCCGATTTAATGTTCCTTCAACGAGGTCGGCAGAGCTGATCCTAAATCCGTACGGCGCCGCGGCGGGACTGGAGGTCATCGCCACCACAATGACATCAGCCGCCGCGCGATTATAGGCGTCGTTGGAAATCACGATCACAGGCCGCCGTTTCTGGGACGACAAGTCGGTAAATGGGACGGGAACGAGGACGATGTCGCCCTGCTCAGACATCGTTCCAATCCTCATCGTCTTCTGGGTTGTCCCAGAATCCTGTGCTGCTGACGGAAGCGGCCAGCAGATCGTCCAGCGATTCGGCTGGCCTTTCGACCACGTACACCGTCACGTGCGCGCCGGCCGGCAGCGGCAGTTGAACCTCGATCCGTCCGTCCGGCGGCACTTCCATATCGTAACGGAGGGGTAATTCAGAACCAGACATGGTATTCTTGCCGATTGGTTAACACGGAGCAAAACCTCCTCCATTCATCCCGCGTAGCTAGAGTTGCGACTATCATCGGAAAAGTTGAGGTTCAGGTTCAGGGGCACGGCATGTGCTCCTTTGCCTTCATTGTATAGTAATCGCTCGGCGGCGGCACCAGCTGAGACACATAAAAGCCCATGAATGAATTCAACGTTTTCCAGGTTTGCGATTTGTTGGAACTGTTCTACTCTCATTTCGACGTGACCAATTGAGGACGTGACCGAAGAAGGCGGAGGCTTCGTCGCGCGCCGCGTCGGGGAAATCATGGCCGGTGTCGGGGTAGATGACTTTTAATCGCTCGGCGTGATCGAACAGACGGTAGATGGGGTTGGCGGCTTTGACGCAGTCTCGGACGCCTTCGACGGCGAAGTTGTCGTCGTGCAACGGGGCGACGATGAAGACGGCGCGCGGGGCGATCGCGGCGAGGACTTCGGGGAAGTCGAACGGCATGCGGTCGGGGGAGAAGTTATAGTGCGAGACGGCGCGGGGCATTTAGCGCGGGCCGGTGTTGGCGGCTGTCACCTGTTCCGTAGTCGAGCGCGCCACAGGACCGCGAGTGCGATGCCCAGCAGCGCAGCCGACGCCGGTTCTGGGATGCCCAGTTGCCCTCGGGTGAGTGTCACCGGTGGCGGCGACACACTAAGCGCGGTACCGAAAGGCCGCACTAACCATGCGCCCGACGCGGTAGTGATGCTGAAGTCCGCGCTCCAGGGCTGCAAGTGGGTATTGAGCGTATCGCCGTAATCTGCGGCGGCGGCTGAAATGTAAAGATTCTCGTCGCCGTCTTCGAACGCCGAGGCGTCCATCCACAGCTCGACCCGAAAGGAGCCGTTGCCTGAGGCGTCGAGAGCTACCTGCACGTACCGGTGGTCGTAGCGAGGGCCGTATTCGTAGATGTGATTCGGCGGGAGCAGGTTGCCGTCGTCGTCGTAAACTTCTTCTCCATGCGCGCTATCGTAGAAAACCTCATCGTAGCTGGCGGAGGCGAAAGGATAATCGCTCGTCAGACTGGAAATCCCGTCGAATCGGAAGTAGGCCCGGGCGTCCGCGCCGGCGTCCGAGCCGTAGATTCCGATCCCGCCGTTGATGATGGCGCCGAGGGCGACCGTGGCCGTCCCGTTGGGCGTTCCGCCGGTAATGAAGACATCATCCATGGTCCGAGCGTCGGCGTAGCCGTAGTAATTGTCGAAGCCCACGAGGTAACCGTTGTAGACCGAGACGGCCAGCGAGCCAGCCGTGGCACGGGCCTTCACAACGGAACTGCCCGCTGACGTCACATTCATCGGCTGGTAATTCGGTGGTGGGTAGACCGTTCGCTGCGACGCCTCGGTGGCCACGCCTTCGACCTCCGCAAAGACTGGATCGGTCTGGTCCTCCCGAGCTGCCGGGTCGCCGAAGCCGGTGTGGATCTCGGCATATTGGACCGGCTGTGCAGCCGCGTCGAGCGCGAGCAAGATGATCACGAGCGAAGCGAGCAGCACCAATGTCTTGCGAAAGCCAGTCATGTTGTTCCTCCTGGGAACGCGGTGTTCCCCGCAAGGCGCGCCGTCATACTGCATCTTCGTGCCATCCTAGCCAGGAATCTCCCTGCGACAACCCAAAAAATCTGGCAAATTGAGTGCAAATCGCGTTTTTACCCACATAGGGCTGGTGGATAGAACGACCGTGGCTTCTCGTTCGCGCTTGTTCGCTTCACGGGGTCGGTCGCAGATGATCATCCAGAAATGTGTAGGCGGACTGCCGTGGAGCTTTAGGGAAGTCGTGTTCGCAATCGGGATGGGTGACGTACAGTCGCGTTCCTCGGCCGAGCAGGTCGTAGATGGGTCGGGCGGCTTTCACCGTGTCGCGGACACCTGAAACCTCAAAATTGTCGTCGTGCAAGGGGGCGACGATGAATACTGCGCGCGGGGCGATCGCGGCGAGGACTTCGGGGAAGTCGAACGGCATGCGGTCGGGCGAGAAGTTGTAGTGGCTGGCGACGCGGGGCATGTAGCGCGGGCCGGACCAGCCGTGTAGATCGCCGCCCATGTACTTGTGGAAGCTGGTGAAGCCGCAGGAGGTGACGACCGCTTTGATTCGCTCGTCGAAGACGGCGGTGAAGAGGGCGTTGTGACCGCCGAGGGAGTGGCCGATGCAGCCGATGCGCTCGGAATCCACTTCAGGCAGCGACTGGAGAAGGTCGACGGCGCGGATGTTGTCGTAGATGGCTTTCATCGAGCCGCTTTCGTAGTCGTCGGCGTCGAAGTCGTGCTGGTGCTCGCCCAAGGAGGGGTAGTCGGGCGAGAGCGTGACGTAGCCGCGGCGGGCCAGCTCCAGGGCGTAGTGCATGCTGGGGCGATCGGAGAGGCCGACTGGCGAATCTTTGCCGTGGGGCGTCGTCTGATGCAGGCAGAGAACGGCCGGCCGGCGCTCGGGTTTGTTGCCCGCGGGCATCAGCAGCCACGCCGTCACTTTGTAGTCGCGCCGGTCGGTGTGATACGCCAGTTTACGGCGCACCAAGCCATCGGCCTCATGTTCTTCCACAATCTCCATTTCGAGCGGCACCGGCCCTGCCGGCCGCGGCAACGGCCCCATCGCCTCTTGCATGCCGGCAAGAATCTGCTGCCGCCGCGCTTGCCAATCGGTCACGGTGCGAATCGGCGCACGGCTGCCATCGGGCCGCAAATAATACGAGAGGTCCTCGTGTTCGAAATCGCGCGCAGCGGTTGGCTCCGCAACGGCGTTGATCCTGCCGCATAATGCCAACGCCAGTATTCCGACGATCGAACACGAAAAGCGGCACATGCGTCACCAATCATTCTTTTGCGCACGCATCCGTGCGCGGAGCGCACTTGTTTGACCAGGCGGGACGTGGATCGCCTGCCATCGTAACCTCCCACGCGCGGCAAACCAAGCGGCGGTTGTCAACTCGTGCATCGATTCGTTAAGTTACGGAGTGACGATAACGGTTCTTCCCGCATAACAGACTGACAAATTCATTTCGGAGAAGCTAATCCATGGAAGTCGTCGTTCTGCCGACGTATGAACAGATGAGCCGGGCGGCCGCGCAGATCGTCGCGGACGTGCTCAACACCAAACCGAACGCCGTGTTGGGGATGGCCACGGGCTCGACGCCGCTCGGCCTGTACCAGGAGCTCGTGCGGATGCATCGCGACGAGGGACTCGATTTCACGCAGGTGACGACGTTCAATCTCGACGAGTACGTAGGACTGCGGCCGAACCATCCGCAGAGCTACCACTACTTCATGCACGAGAATTTTTTCAAGCACGTCAACATCCCCCCAGGCAACATCTACATCCCGTCGGGCACGACGAGCAATTACCGGTCGTTCTGCGAATGGTACGAGCGGCGGATCCAGGAGTGCGGCGGCATCGACGTGCAGATCCTCGGCATCGGCTCCGACGGGCACATCGCGTTCAATGAACCGGGCAGCTCGCTCAGCTCGCGGACGCGGCTCAAAACGCTGGCCCAGTCGACGATCGAAGACAATGCGCGGTTTTTCGAGCGCAAAGACGACGTGCCGATCTACGCCATCACGATGGGCGTCGGCACGATTCTCGAGGCCCGCACGCTGGTTCTGTTGGCCGGCGGCAAGAACAAGGCCGCGGCCGTCGGGGCGATGGTCGAAGGGCCGGTCACGTCGATGACCACGGCCAGCGCGCTACAGCTGCACCCGGACGCGAAGGTTTTCGTGGATGAGAGCGCCGCGAGCCAGCTTAAGATGCGCGACTATTACGACTGGGTGATGAAGAAGAAGCCTGGCGCACCGAAAGTATGAGCGATCTGATCGCGCAATTCATGACGGCAGCAAAGGCCCGCGTGCACACGGTCGTGTTGCCGGAAGGCTCCGACCCGCGCGTGGCCGCGGCGGCACGGCGGATCGCCGATGAGAAAATCGCCGAGCCGATCGTGCTCGGTTCGCCCGACGAGATCGAGGCGGCGGCGATCGAGGCCGGAGTTACGCTTCGCGGCTTGAGGACGATTGATCCGGCCAATGCAGAACAATTGGCGTCGTACACCGCCGCGTACGCCGCCGAGCGCGGGCTGAACGAACGCGTCGCCAGGCGCATGGTCGTGCGGCCCGTCGTATTCGGCGGGATGATGGTGAAGCGGGGCGACGCCGATACGATGGTCGCGGGCGTGCGGACCGCCACGGCCAACGTGATTCAAGCCGGCGCGCTGACAGTGGGCTATGCGCCCGGAATCACGACGGCGTCGAGTTTCTTTCTGATGATCATGCCGGATTTTCGCGGCTGCCAAAACTATCCGCTGGTGTTCGCCGATTGTGCGGTGAACATCGCGCCCACGGCGGAGCAGTTGGCCGATATCGCGCTGGCATCGGCCGCGAGCGCCGCGAAGCTGCTTGATGAACCGCCGCGTGTCGCCATGCTTTCCTTTTCCACGCAAGGCAGCGCGGCGCACGAGCGTGTCGAGCTCATCACGCGAGCACTGGAGATCATCCGCCAGCGGTCGCCCGACGTGTTGATCGACGGGGAATTTCAGGCCGATTCGGCCCTTATGGCCCAAGTGGCCGCGAAGAAAATCAAGCGGCCCAGCGAGGTTGCCGGAAAAGCCAACGTGCTAATCTTCCCCGATCTGAACGCCGGCAATATCGGCTATAAGCTCACACAATACCTGGCCGGCGCGCGTGCCATTGGCCCTTTCCTGCAGGGTTTTGCCAAGCCGATCAGCGACCTCTCGCGCGGCGCGAGCGTCGCGGACATCGTGGCCACGGTGGCCGTCTGCCTGGCTCAAACGCGGGAGACGGCGGGCGCATGAAAGTTCTGGTTCTGAATTGCGGCAGCTCCTCAATCAAGTACCAGTTGTTCGAAATGCCCGCGCGCACCCTGCTCGCGAAAGGCATGGTCGAGCGAATCGGCGAGCGCGAGGCCGCGATCATTCACCACGAACGCGGCGACCGGGAACGACAAGTAATCGCGGCCGCCAATCATGATCAGGCAATGGAGGAAATTCTGCGGCGGTTGATGCACGCATCGAGTGCGGGGTCGGGAGACCCGCGCACAACCGGGAAAGACCCACGCACAACCGTGACGGAGGAGCGAATCGGCGCCGTGGGGCATCGCGTCGTTCACGGCGGTGAAGAATTCACCGGCTCGGTGCTCATCGACAAGGCGGTTCTGGCCTCGATCGAGAAAACGGCGCACCTGGCGCCGCTGCATAATCCGCCGAACCTGGCCGGCATTCGCGCGGCGATGCATGCGCTGCCCGGCGCGCCGCAGGTGGCCTGCTTCGATACCGCGTTTCACGCGACGATTCCTCCCGTCGCCTACACGTACGCCCTGCCCTACGAGCTGTACGAGAAGCTCGGGGTGCGCCGCTATGGATTTCATGGAACTTCGCACCGCTATGTCGCGCGCCGTGCCGCCGCCATGCTCGGACGCGAGAAGTACGACATCAACTGCATCACCTGCCACCTCGGCAATGGCAGCTCGATCACTGCGGTGCGCGACGGCCGCTCGGCCGACACCTCGATGGGCCTCACACCGCTCGAAGGGTTGGTGATGGGCACACGATGCGGCGACATCGATCCGGCGATCCTGTTCTATCTCACGCAGAACGGTTACGAATTCGCGGCCTTGAACGACCTCTGCAATAAGAAGAGCGGCGTGCTGGGACTCTCCGGCTTGTCGAACGACATGCGTACGCTCATCGAGCAGGCAGCAGCCGGCCATGAGCGAGCCCGGCTGGCGATCGACGTGTACTGCTACCGCGTCAAAAAATACATCGGCGCCTACTACGCGGTGCTGGGGCGGCTCGACGCGATCGTGTTCACAGGCGGCGTCGGCGAAAACGCGGCGCCCGTCCGCGAGAAGATCTGCGCCGACATGGAATCGCTCGGCATCCAGCTCGACCGCGAACGAAACGAGAAGGCAAGCAGCAAAGAACGCCGCATCAGCACCGAGGATAGCCGCGTCGCAATCTTAGTCGTTCCCACCGACGAAGAAGGCGTCATCGCGGCGGATACTTATCAATTGGCAACGCAGTAGGTCAGGCTCTGCCTGACGCAAACAGGGTTTTGTCAGGCTGAGCCTGACCTACATGAGTCAATAAAAGCGCATGACTGACCAGCCACAACGACATTACCGTCCGCTTCGCGACGAAGAAATCCGCCAACTCAAAGCGCAGAACTGCACCGCCGAGGATTGGCGGGCCGTGCGGGTTGCGGAACCGTTTCTTGCCGAGCGTGTCGCTCAGGTCGATTTTGTCGGTCAGATTGCGATCGGCAGTCTGGCCGGCCAAATTGAGCGAGCCGGCACGCGGGCCAGGCCATGCGGCATCTACCGGGCACGCATTCAGGATTGCGTCGTCGGCAACCAGGTTCGAATCGCCAATGTAAGCGGCCATCTGGCGGGTTACCAGATCGGCAACGATGTACTTATTGAAAACGTCGGCGTGATGGAGACGCGCCCGGGCGCTCGATTCGGCAATGGCGTGGAAGTGGTCGCGCTGAACGAAGCGGGCGGCCGGGAAGTGCCGATTTTCAACGCCCTGTCGTCGCAGTTTGCGTACCTCGCATGCGTCCATCGTTATCGGACTGCAGTGGTTGCCCGGCTTCTGGAAATGGCACGGCATGCAGCAGCGGAGGCGGCCAATGATTTCGGCACCGTCGGTGACGGCGCCTGGATCAGCGGCGCTGCGAAGATTGTCGACGTGGCCATCGGTCCCGCAGCGACGATCGATTCGGCCCAGTCGCTCGTCAACGGCACCGTGCTCAGCCATCCGGAGGCGGCCACAACGATCGGTGAAGGCGTGATTGCCAAAGATTTCATCGTCGCCGAAGGGGCGCAAGTGGCCGGCGGCGCGAACCTGCGCAGCACATTTGTCGGTCAAGGGTGCCGCATCGGTAATCAATTCTCTGCTGAGAACAGCCTGTTCTTCGCCAATTGCGAGGCGTTTCACGGCGAGGCGTGCAGCGTGTTCGCGGGGCCGTACACGGTGACGCATCACAAGTCGACGCTGCTCATCGGCGGCCTGTTCAGCTTCTACAACGCCGGCAGCGGAACCAACCAGTCGAATCACCGCTACAAGCTCGGCCCGACGCACGAAGGCAAGCTGGAGCGCGGCTGCAAAACCGGCTCGTTCTCGTACATGATGTGGCCGTGCCGCGTGGGCCCGTTTTCGGTGGTGCTCGGCAAGCATACGCGAAGTTTCAACACGGCCGACCTGCCGTTCAGCCATTTGGAGGCCGACGCCTCGGGCCGCTGCGAGCTGATCCCGGGCCACTACATCGCCACGGTGGGCACGCTCCGCGACGGCGCTAAGTGGCCCAAGCGCGACCGCCGCACGGGACCGGTGCTGCGCGACATCCTGTGCTTCGATGTTTTCCATCCACTCACAATCGGCCGGATGGTCCGCGGCGCCGAGGCGCTGGCGAAATTGCAGGAGACCGTCGACCGCAGCGTGGCCAGCGTCAACGTGGGCGGGGCTGACGTCAAACGCGTGCTGCTGAGGATGGGCGCCAAGCGATACACGGGCGCGGTCGAACGCTACCTTCTCGAACAGATCTTCGGCCGGCTGGAGCAAAAGCTTTCCGGCGGTGCGAAACAACTCAACGAGCTCCTCGCGGCGGATCCGAAAGCGGTGTACAGCTTCGATTGGGTCGATGTGGGCGGCCAACTGATGCCGCGCGAGCGGCTGGAGAAGTTGTGCGCCGCGATCGTCAGCGGCGAAATCGAAACGATCGACCGGCTGCAACAGTCGCTGCTGGACGCGCGGGCCGCTTACGACGAAGACGTCTGGCTGTGGACGCACCGGCAGGCCAGGGATTCATTGGGCCTCAACCTCGATGAGATCACGGTCGACCAGGCCAAGGATTGTGCGTCTCGCTACTGCGAGCAGCAACAAAAATTCCTCCGGCTCGTGCTGATCGATGCCGAGCGCGAGTATGATGAAGGAAGCCGCGTGGGCTTCGGCCTGGATGGAGACCGCGAAGCGGCGGACGCCGATTTCGCTGCGGTCCGCGGCAAGTTTGAGGAAAACAGCTTTGTCAAACAAGTAACCGCGGAGATCAAATCGCTGCCAAAACGCTGCGAAGCGATTTCGAGGCGGCTATCATGATGAAAGGGCGAGATAATGGCTGAAAATCGAGATCGAATCAAGCGCGTCGTCGCGGAGACGCTGCGAGTGGATAAGGAGCGGGTGACGGACAATGCTCGGTTCGTCGAGGACCTGGGGGCGGAATCGGTCCAAAGCATCGAGCTGGTCGCCGCGTTCGAGGAAGAATTCGACATCGACATGGACGAGGAGGCCGCGCTGCACGTCAAAAGCGTCGGCGACGCGGTGAAGTTCATCGAAAAACACCTCAGCGCCTGATGCCGTACTCTCCTTCATTCGTCGTCGTGCTCGCGGCATTCTCGTTGCTTGCAATGGCATCTTCAGTTGCCGTCGCCGACGAAGCGGTCGACACCAGACGCGGCGACCGCCTGCTGGCCGCTTACTTTCGCAGCGAGACGCGCAAACTGGCCGACGCTTGTTTGACGGATGTGAAGTCGTGGGACGACTGGGCCGGCCGTCGCGAATTGAATCGGCAGCAGCTGCGTGAAATGCTGGCGCTCGAACCGCTGCCGGAGCGCACCCCGCTGCGACCGGTCGTTACCGGGAAGGTCGAGCACGCGGACTTCACGGTCGAGAAGCTGCACTTCCAGTCCCGGCCGCACCTGTACGTGACGGCCAACCTCTACGTGCCGAAAAACCTCGATGGCCCCGCGCCTGCCGTGCTATACGTTTGCGGTCATAGCGCGTCGAAGAAAGACGGCGTCAGCTACGGCAATAAAACAAAATACCAGCACCACGGCGCCTGGTTCGCGCGCAACGGCTACGTGTGCCTCGTGATCGACACGCTGCAACTGGGCGAGATCGAAGGCATCCACCACGGCACCTATCGCGAAGGTCTGTGGTGGTGGAATGCCCGCGGGTACACGCCCGCCGGCGTGGAGACGTGGAATTCGATCCGCGCGCTCGATTACCTCGAATCCCGGCCCGAAGTCGATGCGGAGCGCATCGGCGTGACGGGCCGCTCCGGCGGCGGCGCGTATAGCTGGTTCCTCGCGGCGCTCGATGATCGGATCAAAGTCGCCGTTCCAGTGGCCGGCATCACCAACCTCAAGAGTCATGTCGTCGACGGCTGCGTCGAAGGCCACTGCGACTGCATGTATTTCGTCAACACGTATCGTTGGGACTACGCCCAGCTCGCGGCTCTCGTGGCCCCGCGCCCGCTGCTGATTTCCAATACGGATCAAGATCGCATCTTTCCGCTGGATGGCGTGATGGACATCTATAACAAGGTCCGCCGGCTGTACGAACTAGACAGCAAGCTGGACCAACTCGGTCTACAGATTGCGTTCGGCCCGCACGAAGATACGCAAGTGCTGCAGGTGCACGCGTTCCAATGGTTCAATCATCATTTCAAAGGCGACGATAGGCCGATCACGATGCTGGCGGAAAACTTCTTCGAGCCCGAGCAGCTCAAAGTGTTCGATGCGTTGCCGGCCGATGAAATCAATACACGTGTACATGACGTGTTTACGCCCGCAGCGCCTCAACCGACGGTGCCCGAATCCAATTCCGAATGGCAGTCGCAGCGCTGCGAGTGGCTCAAGCTACTGCGCGAAAAATGCTTCGCCGGCTGGCCCGCGGAATCGAAAGAGCCTGGCGATGTGCAGCTTCAATTTGAAGCGCTTTCCGGCAGCGCGCAGTTTCGTACTTACGATTTTGAGACCCAGAACGACGTCACGTTGCGATTATTTCTCCTGCTTCCCGCCAACGTGCCGCCGGCGGAGCTTAAATCGATTGAGCTGCGCCCGCTCGATGCGGCCGGCTGGTCGACTTTTGTGGCTGCAATGGGGGTCGACTTTGGCGCGGGATTGTCGGACGAATCCCTGCCGGAGCCAAGCGCAGAGGAGTACGCGAAAATTAAACAGGAGTTATCAAGCAATCGCGGCCTTGCATTTATCGCGCCACGCGGCATTGGCCTCAATGCGTGGGATTCGGATCCAGCTAAGCAAACACACATTCGGCGGCGCTTCATGCTGCTCGGCCAAACATTGGACGGCATGCGCGTGTGGGACGTGCGCAGGGCGATCCAAGCTCTGCGAACGATCGACGGTTTTGGTGAGCTGCCGCTTTCGCTCATTGCCGAACGCGAAATGGCGGGAATCGCCCTGTATGCGGCGCTGTTTGAGCCGAACATTGAGGAACTCCACTTGCACAGCCTCGCCAAGTCGCACCGCGATGGCCCCAATTTCCTCAACGTGCTGCGGTTTCTCGATGTGCCCCAGGCGGTCGCCATGGCGGCCGAAAAGTCGCACATACGAATTCATGGCGGCGGCGACCACGACTGGGACTACCCGCGCGCTGTCGCGCAAAAGCTTGGCTTTGACCGGCGTATCGAGATCGAGCAGATTTCTACTGGCAGAGGGAAGTGAACGCACCATTCGAGATTGGTCGTACTGCCTATTTGCTCGCTAACCCTGTCGGCAGTTCCATGAGCATACCAGCCAGCTCCTCAAACGCCTCCTCCAAAGGCAGATCCTTCCACACGGGCGCGGTATCGCCGTTCTCGCTCGTTCGCGCGTCCGTGCGCGGCTTATCGACCAACAACAACAGTAGATCGCCGGCCGCGGCACTGAGACTCGCGCGCGGCGATAGAGGTTGGACTCCGCTTGGACGCGTGTCGACTTTTGTGTCAGGTTCGCGCAGCGTAGTGAATTGCGAAAGCGCTAAGTCGATCGCGGTCATTGAAATCGTACCTGCGACATCGCTTCCAGCGCCGGAGCCCGAACCGGGAAGCATCTCCCCAAAATTGGCTGTCCAGACGTTGTAGTCGGTTGTGGTGACGTTGCCGTCGCCGTTGCCGTCCGCTCCGCTGAAGGGAGGAATCCCCATTTGGCCGAGCGTCTTGCGCCACCGAACATAGTCGGCCGCATCCACGGTGCCGTTTAAGTTGTAATCTCCGGGGAGGACTGGCCCCGTAGGATTAAACTCGTATGCACCGATGTCAATCACGCTGAATGAATCATTGTTTCCATCGACGATTCGACTGAAGGGCGTGCCGCGCTGATCAAAAGCGGGCGGCGAGGGAATGCCGAGCTGGCCGGCATCAATGGCGGGGCTGCCAGGCAACACGACATGCGTCTGCGTTGGTCCGCCATTGTTCGCCAACAGGCCCAACAGTGGATCGATGCCGATGAATTGCGGACCGCCGGTGGGAATGAAACCGCTGCCGTTCTCGACTAGACTGTAGGCAAGTGGAACGGAACTCACGCTCCAGATATCCCGACCGTTGAGTGCTGTATTGTCGGCGACGATCGTATGATTCAGGCTGATGGACCCAGGGTTGTCGGAAAAAATTCCACCTCCCAAACCACTGCTGGCAGAATTGCTGGCGATTGTGCTGTGCCGGGCCGTTGCGGAAGTGCTGGGTCCGACGCCCGTGGCAAAAATACCGCCGCCGTTTCCCGTCACGATGTTCCCGCTGATTGTGCTGGAATTGATCGTCAACACGCCCTTTCCAATAGAGATACCACCGCCCCGATCAGCGCGGTTCGAGTGAATGGTGCTGCCGTTGAGCGTGAGCGCACCGAATTCGACTTGGATGCCGCCGCCGTTGCCGCCAGCGAGCGGAGCGGCGTTGCCGTGGATCGTACTGGTGTCTACCGCCAGGATTTCGAGATTCAAAATTGCGCCGCCGTCGCCCGGAACGTCGCCCCCAGTGAGCACGAGGCGGCGCAGCTCGACGTCGAGATCCTCATCCGTGGTGCCTTCGTCAAGATGGAAGACTCGGCTACCGTCGCCCGACGGAAGGTCATTTGGCGTGGGATCGTTTCCCGAGGCGTCGATGGTGATCGGCGAGCTGAGACTCGCAGCATCGATCACAACGTCATCAACGATGCGCAGCTCGCCTCGTGTTAGCGTGATTGTCTGACCGGCCAGCGCCGGGGCGAACGTGATTGTATTATTGCCAATGCTGCCGTTGGCCAGGCCGATCGCTTCGCGGAGCGAGAGATCACCCGCGCCGTGGTTGCCGTCATTTTCGTCCAGAAACGTGTCGACCACCAGGCTCAGCCCGGCCACGGTTTGCCGTTCGTAGGCGCCGATATCAATGACGGTGAACGCATCGCCATTTCCGTTGAATACGCGGACGAACGAACCGCCGCGCTGATCGACAGCAGGCGGCGGCGTAAACGTGAGCTGACCCGCGTCGATCGCTGGACTGGTGGACAAGAGCGCATGCGTCTTTGTGGGGCCGGCATTCTCCGTCAAAGGCCCCAGTCTCGGATCGACGCCGGTGATATTGTTCAAGCCTTGCAATGAGAGTCCCGTCACATTTTCGATCAGGCTGAAACTGGCCAGCACAGGATCAGAAGCGTAGATGTCACCGCCGGTGGGCGCGGAGCCGTTGGCGACGATCGTGTGATTGAGCTGCAGTTCCCAATTGCCGAAGCCCTGGAAATAGATATTGCCGCCTTGCGAACCCGCGGCGGGTGCCGAATTCCCGGTGATCGTGCTGTGGCGAATCGTGATGTCGCCACTCGCGGCCACCATGCCGCCGCCTTCGCCATTTGTGCCGGTCACGGCATTGCCGCTGATCGTGGTGTTAACAATCTCCGTGTCCGACGCGTACACGTAGAGGCCGCCTCCGCCATTTGACTGGAAACTGCCGCTGCCGGCGCCGTAAGAACCCGTCGCGCCGGCAGCAACGTTGCCGCTAATGGTGCTGTTCTCGACCATCAAGGTGGCGTCGCGGCCACGCTGAATGACGCCGCCGCCGCCGTGCGTGGCGCGGTTGCCATGCACGGTTATCTGCACAAGGTGCAAGTTTTCAAGGCTGTAAACGGCTCCGCCGCGCCCCAGCACATCGCCGCCCGTGAGATACAGGCCCCGGAGTGACACATCCAGCGACACATCGAAATCGCCATCATCGACCAAAAAGATACGGCTACCGTCACCAAGCCCTGGGCTTTGATGCGGCGTAGGATCGTTGCCGCCGGCATCGATGATGACGGCGCCCGTCGGGCTGACGGCATCGATCGTCACGCTATCCGATAAATTCAACTGCCCAAGCGTCAGCAGGATAGTCTGGCCACTGAGCTGGGGCGCAAACGTAATCGTGTTGAGTCCGATGCTGCCATTGGCCAGACCAATTGCTTCACGCAGGGAAAAATCACCTGAACCGATGTTGCCGTCGAATTCGTCAGCTGCCGTGTCGACAACAAGGTTAAGGCCAAGCACGGTTTGCCGTTCGTACGCGCCGATGTCGATGACCGCGATGGAGTTTGCGTTGCCATCGGCCACCCGTACAAAGGGCGTGCCCCGTTGATCGAAGCTTGGCACGGTGCCGACGCCCGACATCGCGGCTGGATCCCCGGCGTCGATCGCCGGGCTTGTTGGCAACAGCACGTGGACCGGCGTCATTCCACCCTTGTCGATTAATTCGTTTGTAATGCCCGGATCCTGATTGAATATGTTGTTGCCGCCATTATTCAGTGTCCAACCGGCTGTGGTCTCGACCAGGCTGAAACGCGTCGTGATTGCGCCGGCGCTGAAGATGTCGCGACCCGTGGCTGCGAAATTGTTGCCGACGATCGTGTGGTCGAGCGTGGTGCCGGGCGAATTGGAAACAAACAAACCGCCGCCGAATTCGGTCATGCCCAGCGCGTTGTTGTCGGCGATCGTGCTGTGGATGATCGAATGAGTGCCGTTGCTGGCAACGATTCCGCCGCCGTAGACCATGGCATTCGATCCAAAAAACGGGGCGCCGGCATTGTTCCCACTTACGGTGCTATTGCGGAGCGTTAGATTGCCATCTTCAATCGCGATGCCGCCGCCGAGCGCGAAGTCGTCGTGAAGCGCCAGATTGTTGCTGATGGTGCTGTTCTCGATCGTCAAATTGGCACCGTCAATGTAAATGCCGCCGCCGGCTACTCCGAACGCGTTCCCGCTGGCGGCATTGCCGGTGATGATGCTATTACGGATCGTGAGGTGCTCGGAGCCTCGAATCGCCCCGCCATCACTCGCGACATCCCCGCCCGTGAGCGTCAGGCCATTGAGCTCGACGCTGATGTTCGCGCCCGGCAAGCCGTCTTCAATGAAGAAGATGCGGTTCCCGTCAGCGTTATCGTCGTCCGGCGTCGAATCGAAGGCTTCAACAACGAGCTGCACCGCGCCCGGCCCATTGATGGTCAGCGAACGGGTGATTTCGAGCTCTCCCTCCGTCAGCAGGATCGTGCCGGAGAGACCGTTGGCAAACACGATCGTGTCTGCGGCCGGCGTAGCGTTCGCGTCGAAAATCGCCTGGCGCAACGTTCCCGGCGCATCGCCAGCCATGGTAACAACGTCGTCGTCCAGATTGTTGACCGTAAAGACGGCCAGCATGCGCCGGTCTTCCAGAGCTTCGACGTGAAGGCAGCGGCGATAGAGTGCTCGTAGTGAACGTTGGCGGTGGCGGCTGCGATTGGATTGGCGGCCCTGCGAAGAGAACCAATCAAAGTGTTGAGTGCGCGACATATTATGACTCCGATTGGCCAGGCGGAGCCCGTATCCCCCGAACTCATCAGGCCCATGCCCCCACCATTGTGAGGGGTCAAAAATGGCGAGACAATCCTTTTTTCAGTATTATGCGGAAAAACTATGACCTCATGGTCGACCGCTCAGAGAGGTCAACAGAACTAGTGACGGCCGCTATCCGTTTACTTCAGCCTGCTCAAATATTCGATCACGTCAAGAAACTCGGCTGGCGCGAGCGTGCTGGCCAGGTTCTCCGGCATGCTGCTCTGGTTGGTTTCAAACATCTCGTCGACGTCGTCGAGCGCAATCGACTTCTCTTTGCCCTCGGCCATGAGCAGCGTGAGCGACTTATCGTCCTTCTTTGCGACGAAGCCCACTTCCGCCTTGCCTTCGACCGTAATCACTGTCGTGGTGACGTACTTCGGATCGACTTTCTTACTCGGCTCGATTATCGACTCGATCAATTCACGGCGGGTCAGCCGCTTGCCGACGTCGGTGAGATCCGGGCCGAATTGATAACCGGTGTCGCCCACCTTGTGGCAAGTGGCGCACACGCGCGTGAACACCGCGGCCCCGTTTCGCCGGCTGCCGTCGAGCTTTTCGAGCGCCTGGTAAGCATGGTGACGCGCCTCAGCAGGCGCTTGCGGATCGATGACAACTTTCAAGTGCGCTTGGGCCACTAATCCGGGCCGCCGCTGGGCGACGAATCGAGCGATAAACTGCTCGCCTTCCCCATTGCCGCCTGTCAACGTGCCGGCCTGGAACGCTTCGCTCCACACCGGCTCCAAGGCAATGAGCGTATGTTCCAACGTGTATTCGAGCCACGAGTCCATCGGCGAATCGAGCACCGCCAGCGCCGAATTCACCGCATCGATCGTGGGAAAGAAGCTCAGGCCGCGAATGGCCTCGAGCCGCACGTGCGGGTTCTCGTCGGCGACCTGTGCCTCGAGCATCTCGAGCGCCGCCGGCAGATAATCGCGCTCATCGGCCACCAGATGCGTCGCTGCGGCGCGGGCGTGCGGCTCCCTCGCCCCCAGCACCCTGCGTAGCAAATCGATGTCGACGGCATGGTGGCGTTGCAGCACCCACAACGCCTCGCACTGCAGCTGGTCGTATCCAGAGTCGTTTGCATCGAGGCTTTTCACCCACTTCTCGACCGCAGCCACGACGGTTGGCGTGGGCCGGTCGCCCAACTCGCGCCGGGCCCGATAACGGGTCCGCGGCTCGTACTCGCGAAGCTGCTCCAGCAGCTCGTGCTCGTTCTTGTCGTGCTGCGTAACCGGCTCCAGCAGCGGCCGCCGCGTATTCACCAGGCGGTAGACGCGGCCCCGCTCGTGATCGCGATTCGGATCGCGCTGCGAGTACTGCATGTGGCCAATGAGCGCGTTGCACCAATCGCCGAACCACACGGCGCCGTCCGGTCCGATCTGCGGATCGACCGGCCGGAAGTTCTTGTCCGTGCTGGCCAATAGATCGTCGGGCATCTCTTTCGAGCCGGCCCGGGCATCCGGCACGCGGCGCATGACGCGGTGGCCGCGCAAGCCGGCCGATTCGTCGTATATCGCAAACCGCGGCATGCCGTTCATGTTGATCACGCAGGCGTAGATGAACTGGCCCTGCACGTCGTCTGGCAAATGGCGCGAGAAGAGAAATTCGCTGCCCACCGCCGGCCGCATGCCTTGGTTGTCGAAGATCATGTCCATTCCGCGCCGCCCGGAAACCGCGGCGCCCGAGAGCGGCGAATCCCAATGGTAACGTGCCCCGGTGCCGTCGCCCACGATGCCGCGGCCCCACGAATCGAACACGTAGCACCACGGATTGCCGTAACCGGGCGTCACGAAATGGGTGAGCTTCAACGTCCGCGGATCGAGCACGTGCGCGCCTGAGGCGTCCTTGCGGCGATGCGGTCCCCACGGCGTTTCCACCGCCGTGCTCATCGAGATGCCTTCCAGCATGTGCAGCAAGCCGCCATTCGAATACTCAAACGCGCCAATGGTGTGATGCGTGTCGTCATTCGCCCAACCATCCAGAAATTGCACGACCACGTCCGCGCGGTCATCGCCATCGGTGTCCTTCAGCCAGATGAGCCGCGGCTGATCCACGACGAGCACGCCGCCGTTCCAGAACTCGAAGCCCGTCGGGCAATGCAGCTTGTCGTAAAAAACCTTGCAGCGGTCGGCCCGGCCATCGCCATCGGCATCTTCGAAAATCAAAAGCCGGTCGCTGGGCCGCGGATCACCGGGCTTCCACTGCGGATAGGTCGGCATGCATCCGGCCCACAGCCGGCCGCGATTATCGAAGTTGAGTTGATTGGGCTTGGCCAGCTCCGGAAACTCCCGCTCGCTGGCAAACAGCTGCACCTCGAAACCGTCGGGCACTTTCATCGTGGCGATGCATTCCTCGGGCGACAGGTAGCGCAGCTCCTCCGGCTCCGAATAATCCTGCTGCGGATTGCCGAACCGCGTGGGCGGCACAAAGAGTTCGCCCGTCTTGCTGTCGTCGGGCGGCGGCGGCGATTTTCCCTGCGCCAAATCCCAGACATAGCGATCGCGCACCGCCGCCATCGCGCGGATTTTGAGGTACTCGCGGGGAAACGTTTCGGTGTCCCAAGTCCGCCGCCCGCCGTACACGTACCAGCCGTTGAGCATCCGATAATCCTGCAAATGAATCCAGGACTTGTCGTTCACGGCGGCGCGAAGTTGTTCGAACGTGGCAGACCCGATCTGGGCCGGCGTCTTGCCGCCAAACAGCGCATGGTCGAGCAGCAGCGCCACTTCGCGGTCGCCAGCCTCGTTGAGGTGGCAGCCGTTGATCGTGTACTGCATGCCCGCCTCGCCGGCAAACAAAGCTTCCGTGGGCGTGAACAGATCGACGTACTTCAGTCCGCGCTCGCGCGCCACCTGGGCAACGATTTTCGCGTACGCACCGAGGCCGCGGTTCCGCGCGCTCGCATCGGGCCAAAACGGATTTCCGGTCGGTTCCCAGGCAATCGGCGAAATCAGCACGAACCGCGGCGACGCGCCCTTGCCGTCACGCGAATTTTGCTGGCTCATTTCGTCCAGATACTTCCCGTACGCTTTGCGGAACTTGTCTTCACCTTCCGGCCCATTGAACGCTTCATTGAAACCGAAAAAGCACAAGAACGTGTCGGGCTTATACACGTGCAGCGGATCATCGATCGCGGTATAGCTCGTCGGCCGCTGACGAATATCGACAGCGTCCGCAGGCCGGGCAAAATTCCGCACCACCAGCTCCTGTTGCGGAAAGCGTGCGTGCAGCAGCGACTCGAAGTGGCCGAACAGGTTCATCCGCTCCGCCAGCGAATTGCCGACTAGTGCAATCCGCTCTCCTGACCCGAACTGCAGCGGCTGTGTGCCATCAGCGTCGGCCCGTGCCAACGCGAAATCCGCCGGACTCATCCCGCGTTGATAGCCGTCGAACCCGTACGCCGTCGGCTTGTACGGCCCAACGTAATCGACATCCGCCTGTTTGGGCACGTCCATCTCCAGGCCCCAATAGACGGCGTTGACGACCAGCCTGCGGAGGCCTTCGTTCTGCAAGTCGGTGGCCGCTCCCATCGTGGTGCAGAAGATGCGGTTAGTGTTCCCCGCTTTGTTCTTATACAGCCGGGTCCAGGCGACGGGCATCATCGGATCGTTCACATCCTGTTCTTTACGGTCGGTGGCTCGCTTCTTGCGATAGCTGGCCGGCGCTGAATCAGGCGTCATCCCCGAGAGCACTTGCCCGCGCACAAGAACGACGGCGTCCTCGGGCGGATGCGCTTCATACACGTCGCTGTCGCCGAAGACGTCCGTCACACCGCGCAGCAGCGGATGATCTTTGGCATCCGGCTCGATCACGCCGCGCGTCGCTTCCTGTTTATGGCGGCCCCAATGGCTGACCCAGCCCTCGCCCACCACGCGCTTGCCGAACTCGTTGAACTTATGGAAGCGGCTGCCCTCATCAAACGCGAATGGATGCGTGCTCGTGCGTAGCGCGATGATCGGCTTGCCCGCCTCGCACGCGTTTAAAAACCGCGTCATCACGTCCTCGGGCCAGTTGCGCAGCCGCACGAGCATCACGATGGCGTCCGCCGTATCGAGCGCTTCAGCACCCGGCAGCGACTCGCGGTTGTTGGGATCAATCTGGCCCGTTTGCGGATCGACGGCGAATAGCACCGTGCAGTGGAAGCCGTGCCGCTGGCTGAGGATTTTCGCCAGCATCGGCAGGCTTTCTTCCGAGCGATACTCCTCGTCGCCGGAGAGAAACACGATTTGCTTACCCTGCCCTGCTCCTTCAGCTGCGGAATATTCCACCCACTGTGTTGCCTCGCCGGCAGCTTTCACAGTCACCAGCGCGCAAAGTGCCGGAAGCAAAACGGATCGCAACAGAAAGCGCATCATGGCGTGACCCGGAGGTGATAACGACGGGGCGATGATAGCCAGAAATCAAGTCTCGCCGCGCAGAATAATTATTGTAGCCGCCGGTGGGCCATGTGTCTGCCGGCCGCCAGCGAAGGGCGAGCCCAGGACGAAACGCGCTGCAGTCGTGAGAAAAACGCCGCGGCCACGTAGCTTCCCGCTACCGCCGTCCGGCGATCGCTTGCTCGATCGCGCTGCGCAAGCTCTCAAGAGAAGCCGGCTTCGAGATCCGGGCGACAATCGGCTCCTGGTCGACAACCACACTCTCGGAGTCGGGGTGGCCGGAAACCAGAATCACCGGGATGCCCTTGCGTTCTACTTCCTCGGCCGCGGCCAGGCCGTCCATGACTGGCATGTCGAGATCGACGAAGACAACGTCGACATTTTCCTCGAGAGACTGGTCGAGCAATTCAGCGCCGTTCGACACGGCAAAGATCACCTCGTGGCCAAGAAGCTCGAGCAATCGCACAAACGTCTTACGAATGTCCGGCTCGTCTTCAGCCAGTGCGATCCGAACGGAAACCGCGCGCTCTTTCGCCATGTCTCTTCTCGGCCGACTGCCCGCGCCATTTGCAATTGATTCCCCGGACTCCACCATGTCATCGACGGCGCTGACCTGAGAAATTCTAGGCGCGCCGCCGTCGTTGGTCGAAACGATTTTGCTCATTCTAAATGTTCCGTCATTCAGTCATCGGTCAACTCGATGATGACGCCTTCATCACCGCGCAGCGCGATGCGGCCATCGAACGCTTCCGCTTCGCGATCGAGATGCGTTGAAAGCGCTATCGCCCCTCGTTGCGGCACGGCTGGGTTGTGAAACACAGCCGGCTCGCTTCCGAAATTCAATATGATAAGGTAGCGACGTGCAGTGTCAAATTGACGGCGATACGACAAAAGGTCGCCCTGTTCGAGGACAGGGAAGTAACTGCCGATGGACAGCGCAGGCGCGCGGCGCCGAAATTCTATCAACCGTCGGTAGAGCGTGAGCATCGAATCGGGATCCGCGGTCTGTTGTTCAACATTGTTCGATTGGTAGTCTTCTGCGATCGGCAACCAGGGCGCGCCGGTGGTGAAGCTCGTGTTTTCGGTTGGCGACCATTGCATCGGCGTGCGCTCGGGATCGCGGCCATGGCCCAGCCCCGGCACGTTCTTTTCAAACGGGTCCTGCACGCGATCCGGCGGGATCGGCACGTTGCGCATGCCGATCTCATCGCCGTAATAAAGCGTCGGCGTTCCGCGCAACGTGAGCAGCAGCATGGCCGCCACGCGGGCCTGCGCCGCGCCGATGCGGCTGGCGATCCGTGGATTGTCGTGATTGCCGAGCACCCAATTGGGCCAGCCATACGACGGCAAGAGCCCTTCGTAGCGATCGATCGCGTCGGCAACCGCGCGGGCATGCCAGGGCAGCTCGATCAATTGAAAGTTGAACGGCAGGTGCACGCCCGAACCCTGCGCTCCGTAATACTCCATGATCCGCTCGACCGGCAAATAGATTTCGCCCACCATCATCCGCTCGTCATACTCATCCAACACCGACCGCATGCGGCCGATGATGTCGTGCACCTCCGGCCGATCGGAGTTGTACGTCGCCAGCAGCCGGCGATGCGGCGCGTGGCTTGGCTCGTACTCCGGATTCGGCAAATTATCGCGGAACTCTTCGTCCTTGACGATGTGCCAGATGACATCCACGCGGAAGCCGTCGACGCCGCGAGCCAGCCAGAACCGCAGCACGCCGAGCATCGCCTCCTGCACCGCAGGATTGCGCCAATTCAGATCGGGTTGCTGCTTCAGGAACGCATGATAGTAGTATTGGCCGGTGCGCTCGTCGAATTCCCAGGCGCTGCCGCCGAAGTTGCTGAGCCAGTTGTTGGGCGGCCCGCCACCCGGAGCCGGGTCGCGCCAGATATACCAATCGCGCTTCGGATTATCGCGCGAGGAGCGCGACTCGAGGAGCCATGGGTGTTGATCGGACGTGTGGTTCGGCACAAAGTCGAGCACCACTTTCATCTGCCGCCGATGCGCCTCGGCCAACAGCCGGTCGAAGTCAGCGAGCGTGCCAAACAGTGGATCGACGTTCGCGTAATCCGACACGTCATAGCCAAAATCGGCCATGGGCGACGGATAGATGGGCGCGATCCAAACGGCGTCGATGCCAAGCCATTCGAGATAATCTAGCCGGGCGAGTATGCCGGGCAAATCGCCCACGCCGTCGCCGTTTGTATCCTGGAACGAGCGCGGGTAGACCTGATAGATGACGCCCCGCTGCCACCACTCGTGCTCGCGGCTCATGGCGCTGACTCCATCCTCCGCCCGATCCAATGATTACCGCCAGTGAAGCTACAACATGCTGGGCGTTGGATTATGATCGACCAACGAGGCGTCTTCGCCGGTCAAGGGCTCGGCCGATGATTCCCAGCGGTTGTAGCCGGCCAGCACACTGCCCTGCTCAAACTTACCTGCGCGCGGGCCAGTGTGCTCCAGCGTCGCCCAGCGGACGTACGCCAGCAACTGCTGTTCCGAAGAAAAAGTCGCAATCAGCCGCCGCTCGACGCCCGCTTTGGAGCCATACAAGTAGTGCACGCGGATCTCCTTTTTATACTTAAGTCTCACGCAGAGGCGCAGAGTTCTTGGCGCGGCCTTCGGCCGCAACCAAACTCGTACACGTGTACAAGCTCCGTTAATCGGCAGCAAAACCCTTAAATCATGCCACTTTACGAGGTTTGTTATACACCACTGAACAAAATGCGCGCACGGCGCACACAAATTGAACGTTTGCAGTGCAGAGATCGAAAATCGATCAAATTGTTTTCTCTGCGTCTCTGCGCCTCTGCGTGGGATTATTTAATGTCTGAGTCAATCTCTTTCGCTAACTCGAGCAAGAACATGTCCTCGCCCGGAGCGGCGACGAGCGACAGGCCGATCGGTGCCGACTGGACCGTCGCCAGTGGCATCGAGACCTGCGGCAATCGGCCCACGCCTGCGATGGCAGTCAACGACAAAGTGCGCCAATAATAATCGCTGTCCCTGTTCGCTCCAATCGTCCCCTTGAGGGGAGCAATCGCGGGCGCGCTGGGAAGGCAAAGCAAATCGCGCGGGCCGAGGCTCTGCCGCAGTTGCCGGCCGTAACGCTCGCGGCGGCCAATCGTTTCGCCGGCCCGCGTGCGGTCGATGCTTTTCACGAATTCGAAACTGGCCGCCGCCAGCGGACCCAAGGTTGGACGTGCGGCAGCCATCCAAGCCGCAAAACAGCTCCATGCCTCGACACCCATCAGGAATCGGTACGCGTCGAGCCAGGTCGACAAATCGGCCGCCTCGGCATCGCCGCACAGCTCGCTCAGCGAAGTTTCGCGCACCTTGGCATCAAACACAGCTTGCAGCCGTGCGATCCCAGGTTGAAGTGCCTGTCGGACTTCCTCATCCGCCAAATCGAACGCCTCAATGATGATATGAATGGTGGCAGGAGCCACGGCCGGCCGCAGCTCACTGGCCAACAAGACGCTGGCCGCTCGCTCGAGCACGTCGGCGCTGCGAGCGACGAGGCCCACGGTGTCGTAGGTTGGCGCGAGCGGCATGACGCCGGCCACGGAGACCAAACCGTGCGTCGGCCGCCATCCCCAGATGCCACAGTTGCTCGCGGGCACGCGCACCGATCCACCCGAATCCGTTCCGAGCGCAAAATCGACCAGGCCGCAGGCGACCGCGGACGCAGAGCCGCTCGACGAGCCGCCGGGCACGCGCTGCGGGGCGGCCGGATTGAGCGGCGTGCCGTAAAAGTGGTTCTCGCCCAATAGGCTTAAGGCGAGCTCATCGGTGACAGTTTTTCCCTCGCAGCGAGCGCCCGCCGCCAGCAACTGCTCGACGCACACGGCCGAAACGACGGCGGGAGGATGCGTCGCCAGCCAGGTGGGATTGCCGCAGCCGGTCGGATGACCGGCCACATCGATGAGGTCCTTCACCGCGAACCGCAAGCCGGCCAGCGGCCCGTCGCCGGTCGGCGGCAGCGAGAACTTCTCAACAAACGCACGGCTTTGCTCGATGGAAACCGATGGCATGTCGCCGAGTATAGCACAACGTGCGCCGAGAGCTCGCCCCACATGCGGTCTTCAGTTCGAGACGGTGAGACCATCCCGATATTGACGGCCGAATTCTCGCCGATATGCGAGATGAAACTCGCGAGTAGCGAGATCGTAAACGCTCGTCCACATCGTCGAATTCGCCTGTGCGACCGACTCCATAATCTTCATGACGTCGGCCGCCCCCGCCGCGCTGGGCAGCGTAGCCAGTTGATCCGAAGCCAGGCGATACCGCTCGCAGCTCTGATCGTTTTCCGCTTCGGCCTTGCCCGCGACCTGGTGGTTGGTGCAGACTTGCCAGCTCTCATCGGTCGGCGTGGCGATTAAGTTGCCGTCGATGAACTCGACCACCGCCGATTTGCCCGTCGAGTCGGCGATCATCAAGTGGCACGTGGTCTCGGCGAAGTGAATGTTGTACTTTCGGAGCAGGGCAATCGCATCGTCGGTGGATTTCGCGTAATCCAGAATGAGCCGCATGGCGGTCGAATGCATGAGGTTCGGCTTGGCCGCGTCGTAGGGGGCGTCCACGTTCTCGACCGACATGTCCGCGACCGCGACACCGTGCCGGTTCATGCCGTCCTGCAGGTAGTACGGCGCGAATAACAGCGGAATCCGCTCGATCAGGCTGATCGTTTCCAAATCGTCTCGATCCAAATTCAGATAGTGCAGATCGATGACCGCGATCGATGAAAGCGACTGGCCGTCGTGGTTCTTGACGACCAGACAAGCATCGTGCTTCCAATCAAAGTTGCGGCCGAAAAACACATTGCCGCCTGGACTGTGCAGCATCACGGTCGAGCAACGATGGCTGCCCGCGGGGAGCGTCTCTATTTCCTCCTGGATAAACATTCCTTTCTGACTTGTCGCAATCGGCACCAGCACCTTCGGAAAGAACACGCGGATCAGGCCGTCCTCGATGTTCTTCACGTCCATCCCTTGCGAGCGAATGGCGTCGATGTTGTAATCGACGTAATAATCCAGCACGTAGGCGTTCGTGCCCGGTATCCGACGCAGCGATTGCAGCGTGCGGATGTGGTCCTTGAGGAGATACGCGGCGCAGACCACCGCGATGAGAATTGCAATCGCCAACAGGCGCAGACCCCGCTTCCATCTCCGGCGACTGGTAGCGGGAGCTGGCGTTTCGACCTGATTCATGTTTTGCTCGGATGTATCGTTCATCGATTCGGACATTATACCGTATCGCTTCGTGGAGAAAGTCACCTATGCGATTAATCATCCTCGCCTTATTGTTTTGTTTGTCAATTGCTAGCGCACGGGCTGAAGAGGTCACCGTCTGGATTGGCATGGAGACGCCACGGCACGGTGAGACGGAAGGCATTTACCGCACCGTGCTGGACACGGATTCCGGCGCGCTAGCCAAACCCGCGCTCGCGGCGGAAATCGCCTCGCCTGGCTTCCTGGCGCTCAATCGCGACGGCACGCGGCTGTACTCGATTTGCCGGCTGCCGAACGGCGAAGGCGGCGTGGCGGTGTTCGAGATCTCACCGGACGGCAATTCGCTTCGCTTGCTGAACACTCAGCCGACCGGCGACGGAGAAGCCTGCCACCTGGCGCTCGATCGATCGGAGCGGTGCCTGTTCACGGCCCAATACGGCAACGGCTCGATCTGCGCATTTCCGCTGGAGGGCGACGGTACGATCGGCCCGCGGTCGGCGCACCTCCGCCACTCCGGGTCAGGGCCGAACCGGGCGCGGCAAGAGGGTCCGCACCCTCACTGGGTTGGGACCGACCCGGCGAATCGCTTCCTGTTTGTGCCCGATCTGGGGGCCGATCAGATTGTCATTTATCGCACCGACCTGGATGCCGGCGGCATCGAACCGCACGGCAGCGGCCGCTCACCCGCAGGCGCCGGACCGCGGCACATGAAGTTTCATCCCAATGGAAAATTCGTTTACGTGCTCAATGAATTGCAACTATCGGTCACCGCGTTTGCGTACGATGCCGAGGCCGGCACGCTTGCCGCGATGCAAACCATCTCGACGCTGCCCGAAAAGCTCCGCGAAGTTCAAAACAGCGCGTCGGAGATCCGCATCCATCCCAGCGGCCGATTCCTCTATGCCGCCAACCGCGGCCACGATTCCATCGCGGCGTTCGAGATCGATCCCGAGAGTGGGCAATTGAAGTTCATCGAGCGCAAGGCGGTCCGCGGCAGCCATCCCAGGAACTTCAACATCGATCCCACCGGTAAATGGCTGCTCGCCGCCGGCCGCGACTCGAACACCGTCTCACTGTTCCGCATCGATCCCCAGTCGGGCTCGCTCGTTTACACGGGCACGACGGTTAACAGCCCGGCGCCCATTTGCATCGAGCTGCGCGCGACGCCGTAATGCCTTGCGCTCCTTTTTGGCCCGCGGACCGCGCTCGGCCGCCTCTTGCTCGACGCTTTGCATGTAAGCCTCGCGAGCCGCCGGATTGCTGCGCTCACGGAAGACCGTCAGCATCGGGTCACGGGTCTTCACCATCCATGCTTCCAGTGCTTCGCGCAATTTGGCAAGCTCATTACCCTGAGCCGGATCATCGATGAGGTTTTTGAGACAGTCTGGATCATTTTCGACGTCGTACAACTCTTCCACGACTCGGTGACCGAACAGATCGAGGCGCTTCGCAATGGCGGGGTCACTTTGCGCAACTTCCTGCATTCGGCGGTAGGTCGAAGTGCCGCGCGTGGCTGTCATCATCACGCGCTCGCCGTTCGACCAGGGGCTGAAGATGTACAAATACTCGCGGGTCTCGACCGCCCGCATCGGATTGCGCGAGCCGCCGGAGTTCTCGTTGTATTCCTTGAAGATCATCTCGCGGTCTTCCTGCGCCTCGCCGCGCAGCAGCGGCTCGAAGCTCCGCCCGTCGAATCCCTCCGGATGCTCAACCCCCACGATGTCGAGCAGCGTCGGCAGAAAATCGACCGCCGAAACCAGGTGCCGCTTATCGACCGAACCCGGGTTGGCAACGCCCGGCCAGAGAATCACGAGCGGCGTGCGAGTGCTGTGGTGATAAAGCTGCGTCTTGGCGAACGGCAGTGGCATGCCGTGGTCGGAAAGGAACAGGATCACCGTGCGCTCGGCTTCGCCGGAAGCTTCGAGCGCTTCGAGCACGGCGCCGACGCAATCATCCGCCCGCCGCACCGAGGAATAGTAGTGTGCCAGCTCTTTCCGCACGACGGGATCGTCGAACAAGAACCCGGGCACCGGCACTTCTTCCGGCGTGAACACCCGCGACGGCACGTTGGGATCGTCGACGGTCCGGCCGCCGCGCCCTTCGGCGTAAAACGGCTTGTGGGGATCCGACACGTTGATCGAGAGGCAAAACGGCTTGCCCGCCGCCTTTGCCGCGGCGATTCCCTGCTCCGTTGATGTGCGGTAGGAAGCGGCATCTTTTTTCTCGGCCTGCCGGCCGTCGGGCAGCCGGTCGAGCACCAGGTCCCACGGATACGGCGTATACGGCGTCGAGTGCCCGACCTTCCCGCGAATCGCCGTGAAGTAGCCGGCCGACTTCATGATATCCGTCAGCACCGGATAATCGGGATCCCGCACTGGATAAAAACCTTCCACTCGGTTGTTGTGCGGATAGCGGCCCGAAAACAGCACGTTCCGCGACGGCATGCAATTGGCCACTTGCACATGTGCGTAGTCGAACTGCATCCCCTGAGCGGCCAGCCGGTCGATGTTCGGCGACGTATCGGCCAGCTCACACCCGAACGCGCCCAGCGAGTCGGCGCTCATGTCGTCCACGGTGAGGATCAACACGTTGAACGGTTCAGCGGCCAACGTTGGCATGGCAAATGACAAAGCCACAACAAAAAAGATTATTTGTCTCATAGGTTTCACAATCAGGCCCGCAGGGCCGCCAGTTCAGGCCCGCAGGGCCGCCAGTTCAGGCCCGCAGGGCCGCCAGTTAATAGCCAGGGGCGTAAGCCCCCTGGAGAACGACGTTCAACCATCATTAGAGCCCCAACGGGGCGACAAAACTTTCGCCCCGTTGGGGCTCTCAATGTTTTACCACTCACCCAGCCAGGGGCTGACGCCGCCTGGCTATTGACGGTCGCCGCTTTGCGGCTGGTTCAAGTCAACTCGCGGCGCACGATTCCGCTTTCTTCCTTCCCGCCGGCCGGGCCGTTCCTTTTTCTTCGGCACGTCGTCCGGCATGCGAAACGCGACCGCTTCGGCCTCCGCGTCGAACACGCCGCGCATTTTCGCCAATAGGCCGGCATCGTCAACGAGGTTCTTCGTTTCGTAGGGATCGTTCTCGAGATCAAACAGCTCGGTCCACTCATCGTGGCCCGGATACGTGATCAGTTTGTGTGTGGCCGTGCGAACCGCCAACATAGTCGGCGACTCATATTGCCCCTCCTTAAAGTACTCATAGAAAAACGCGGTGCGCCAATCGGCCCGCGTTTCTGCCTCTAACAGCGGTCGCAGGCTGCGGCCCTGAGCGCCCGGCAGCGGTTCCGCGCCTGCGAAATCCAGGATTGTCGGCGCGTAGTCGATATTCAGTACTAGCGCATGACTCGTGTCGCCGCGCCGCGCACTGTCGCCCGGCAGCCGGATCATCAGCGGCACGCGGATGCTCTCCTCGTAGGCCGACCGCTTGTCGCTCAAACCATGCTCGCCGAGATAGTACCCGTTGTCACTCGCCACGATGACGACTGTCTGCTCCGCGTGGCCCGTGCGATCGAGCGCATCCAGCAGGCGGCCGACGCAATGATCAATCGCCGTGATATGCCGCATGTACGCGCGATGCCCTTCGACTTGCCGCTCCTCTCGCCGAGGAGCATCCGCCGGCGCTGGTTCCGCACCGCGCCGATAAACGGCCTGCACATCAACATTCGGCACCGTTCGCGACGCATTACCAGCGTACAAACTGCGAACTCGCTCCGGCAAATTGTTCCCGCCGCGCGGCCCGTGCGGGCTCTTGAAGCCGAGGAACAAAAAGAACGGCTCATCGTTCGATTGCTTTTCCAGAAACTCGATCGCGTAATCCGTCGAGACATCATCGATCCAGCCGCTGGTGGGCGTTTGTTGTAGGACGGACAATTCTGTCCGTCGATTGCCGCGACGGACAGGATTGTCCGTCCCACGCACGAGAATCGGGCAATCGAAGTACCGTCCCTGCCCGACAAAGCTGGCCACGAAGTCGAAGCCCGGCCGTTCGCGCTGGCCGTCCATGTGCCACTTGCCGCAATACGCCGTTCTGTAGCCGGCGTCTTGCAGGCGACTCGCCAGCGATACCGTATTCACCGGCAATGGCTGTCCATTGCCGATGATGCCATTCAAATGGCTGTACCGGCCAGTGAGCACGCACGCACGCCCCGGCGAGCACAGCGAGTTGACGACAAACGACTCGCGAAACCGCATGCTCTGGCCCGCGAACACGTCGAGCCGCGGCGTTTCGAGCCACGGGAATCGAGCCGCCACGCCTTGCTCGCGCTGCACGACGCCCAGGCAGTCGGAGCGCCAGTCATCGGCGTAGATAAAAACAAAATTCGGCCGCTGCGAAGCTTCTTCCGCATCCGCAACAGGAACCAGCAGATTTAGCATCGTGAGCGCCAAACCAATCGCCGCGCCGCTCGTCGTGGTCACGATTCGCATGATCATTTGCAACTTCATTGAGGAATCACGAAATTAGAAGCCCAGAGTGCACGATAGGGTCTCACAAGAGATGTAACACCAGTCGCCAAAATGTTTCGCGCAATAGTTTCCTCATTTTGCGTCTTTCCAGAATCAAAGTTCGACAGATCGCTGACCCGCGTGGGTCTTGTCTTTCGCTTCGAGATCGTTGAAGGTGACCGCGTCCGGTCTATCGCGGCCGGCACTCACAGTGTAGCGGCCTGGCACATACACGGGCGGTTGGAACTGCTTGCCCCGCACGCGGACCGTGTAAAGCACCTCGCCGGTCTTCTGTTCGATTACCTGCACGACTGGGTCGGTCGCGCCCTCGAAATGCAATGCCGGCAGCCATCCTCGCGGCTTGCGGCCATCGTTGTCGGTCATGTTTACCGTGATTGGCCAGCCGGGGAATTGCGCTCGCTTCCCACGTCCGGCGTCCGCGAATCGCGGCCAGCACTCGAATGTGATCCGCCGCGACCGCTTGTCGAATCGCACAATGCCGTAGCCGTCGCCGCGCTGGCGCTCGTTGCGGATGTTCGACGGGTTGGCGTAGGCGAGCATCGAGATCTTGTTGCCGAGGCCGTCTTGGTAGTCACCGGTCCACGGAAGCGGGCTGCCAGCCACCGCATTCGCACCCGGCTTCTCGTCAAGCGGATGCCACCAGCGGCCGTAAACGGTGTTCACCAGCGCAGGGCTTGTGAACGCGTACGGCCCGTCGCCCCACTCGTGGATGCCGTGCTTCACGACGACCGCCAGATGCTGGTCGCCGCACACATGCACCGCCCAAGCGCGGCGAATCGCCTCCAGCGCCCGGTTGCGTCCTGACTGTGGCCAACCGTTGCAATCGAGGTCGGCCAGCAAGCGGTTCGTGCGCTGGCCGTGCAGATGAACCGCGCCGCAGAAAGCGGTCTGCGAAAGCACGGCCTTCATCTGGGCACCGGTCCAATCCTGTCCCCACTCATCGAGAAAGCGGAGCTGCCGCTCGCCCAGCAGCTCCAGACCTGGCCGATCGATGCTCCGCGGATCGTAGTCGGGATCGTTGATGTGATCCGGCCGCAGCGACCCGGCACCCGGCAGAACCGGTTGCCGGGTGCCCGGCTGAGGAATCTTGCCATGCGGACCCGACTTGAACTTGCGATCCTCGAGAATCGCGAAATCGATTCCGCCGACCCGCAGCCGCGTGAAATATACCGTGATGCCGCGCTCCGCCGGCCCGGCACGTCGGCGAGTTTCTCCGAAACTCGCATCCGCGTCCGCCGCGGCGGACGCGGATGCGTGTGCGGGATCGACCGGATCGGGCAAGTGCCACGTCTGCTGCCGCTGCACCATGTTCACGTACTCAGGCGGATAGAAGTAACCACCGTCCGCGCCGTCGCGGCGCGTGGTGCGCTTGCCGCCCTCGCCCCACAGGTTCGGATGGCCCACGTCATGATCGTCTGGAATCGTGATCGTCGGCCGGTCGCGGAAGATGTCGCGAAACTGCAGGCCGAATTCGATCCAGCCCGCCGTATGCTCAGTGTGGCGATACGTCTGGTCGCCGGCGAAGAACAACAGATCGGGGTCCTGCCGCAAAAGATTCTCGACAATCTCCGGCCGGCCGCCTGTCGTGCGGCTCGAATTGCACGACATGTTCGCGACGACGATCACGTCCTTTTCGACCGGGTCGCGGCGAACGAGCCCCTCGAACATCGCCTTCTCGCCATGCAATACGCGATACGGCACGTCTCGGCTCGCATCCCAGCGTTCGACGCGAAAATGCGCGCTCCAGCCCGGAAATACGACCGCCGTCCGCGCAACCTCCCGCCACTGGCCCTCGCGCTGAAATTCCAGCCGCGCCTCGCGCGGCTCGCCCGGTTTGAGTGGGTACAACTGCGCGGTGAGCTTCAACACGCCGCCGTCGTGGGCGTACAGTGCAAACGCCACCACCTCGTCGCGCGGCACATCCATCGGCGGCGGCGAATTCGCGCCCTCCGGCTGCTTCGTCCACCACTCGCCCACCGCCAGCGAATCCAGCTCCGGAAAGTCCGCGCCAAACGGCTGTTCGGCCTCGTCGGCCAGCGCCGCTCTGCGCGGAAACAGCAGTCCCGACAAGGGAGTAAGAAACAGCCAGCAGAATGTTCGTCGCAGCATCGCCAAGCATTCCAAAGACAAGCGCAATACCTGTTCAATAGCAGCCGTGTAGCTTACGCTAATCTCCAGACGCTCTCTTTCCTAGCCGGAATTTTGGTATCGAGGAATAACACCATGCTGGTCCGAAACGAGTTGTTCCGTCGCGACATGCTGATGCTGATCGTAGTGCTCTGGAGCTTTGCGAGTGCGACTACATCGGCGCGGGCGGACGTTGATCCGGCGATCCAAGCGCTGATCGCCGACGGCGAGTACAGCGAGGCCGAAAAGCGGCTGAACCAGCAAATCATCGATCCAGCTGCCCCCGCCACCAGCGACGCGGCCATCCAGCTCGAAATCCTGCGCCGCACTCGTCACGACTTTCCGTATACCAACGACGAAGTCCTCGCGCAGCTTAAAAAGAGCATCCCTGACGCCACGCAGAAGGACGTCGACCGGTGGCGCGAAGCGGGCGACCTGCAAGCCCGCACGATCGACGGCGAGCATCGCTACTTTCGCCAAGCCGTGCCGAATCTTTTCCGCTTCAGCGAGGACGCTCGCAACCGCCGTTCGGTCGCTGCCCCGCCGCCAAAAAAATTCAACTTGACCGGCCTCATTGAACAGCTGGTGCAACTGGCCGAAAACTCGAGCAGCGATGAAGTCTATCCCGTGAAACACAACGTCCGCTACGAGCTCGCGGTGAACGAAGGTCACCCGCGTTTGAAACGCGGCGCGGAGGTTCGCGCTTGGCTGCCATTCCCGCAGGAATACCGGCAGCAGCGCGACGTGAAACTCATTCGCAGCGATCCGCCGCACGTGAGCGTTTCAGAAAACGGCGGCCCGCACCGCACCATTTACTTCGAGGAGATTGTCAGCGATCCCAACACGCCGCCGCGCTTCAGGGTCGAGTTCGAATTCACCACCAGCGCCTACTGCCCCAAGCTCGACGCCGCCAAGGTCGAGCCCTACGACATCCACAGTGGCCTGTATCAGGAGTACACGGCCGAGCGCCCGCCGCACATCGTCTTCACGCCGGAAGTGAAACAGCTCGCGGCCGAGATCATCGGAGATGAAACCAACCCGCTCGAAAAGGCCCGCCGCATCTTCCGCTGGGGATCCGAGAACATTCCCTGGTGCTCCGAAATGGAATACAGCATCATCCCGAACATCTCGGAAAAAGGCCTTGCCGCACGACGCGGCGACTGCGGCGTGCAAGGCCTCGTGTTCATCACGCTCTGCCGCGCGGCCGGCGTCCCGGCGCGCTGGCAATCGGGCTGGCAAACCAAGCCCGACGACTGGAACATGCATGACTGGAGCGAGTTCTACGTCGAGCCGTGGGGCTGGCTGCCCGCCGACGCCTCCTACGGAGTCCGCGATCACGCCGACCCGCGGGTGCGCGACTTCCTCTGCGGCCACATGGACCCGTACCGCCTGATCGTGAACCTCGACTACGCCCGCCCGCTCGAGCCGCCCAAAACCAGCTTCCGCAGCGAGCCCAACGACTTCCAGCGCGGCGAAATCGAAATCGACGGCCACAACCTCTACTTCGACGAATGGGACTACACGTTCGAGGCAGAAACCATGCCGCTAGTCGAAAAGTAAAAGCCGCGCTGGGCGAAAGTGGCGAGTGGAAATGACGAATGACGAATGACGAATGGGACGCACCAGCTCGTCTTTCCATGATTCGTCATTCGACATTCGTCATTTCCCTTCCAGCGCCTCATCCACAATCCGCCTGAACTCGGCCGACGCGTCGACGCTTTCCGGCTGCTCGGGAATCTTCGCCGCATCGGCCGCCCGCTTCGCCTCCGCCAGTGCCGCTCGGAGCTCTGCATCGCTGACTCGCTCGCGCAACTGCCAATTGCCGTTCCCCTGTCGCTCGGCAAACTGCGCGAGCACCGCGTCGACCGCCTGCTGATCGATCTTGTGATCCACCGCCCCGCGCACGAACCGCTGCAAGGTCCGCCGCCCCTCGGCCTTCTCCTCCGCGCTCAACCCGGACCGTTCAAAATAATGCTTATCAACCGCCGACACGACGAACAATGGCAACAGCGGCGAATTAGCCACCTCGCGGACGATTCGCATCATCTGCTCATACGATAACTTCCCTTCCCGGAAGGCGTCGGCAACCCGCCCAATCTCGACGTTTATTTCCCGCCGTTCCTCAGGCGGTAACTCGGTGTTTTCGACAACCTGATTCATCATCTCCGTGGCGCCTATGGCCGTCAGGTCCCGCCAATTCCGCCACACCCAAGACGCCGCCGCCGCAAACAGCAGCACCGCCACCACGACAATCACCAGGCAGCCGATGAGACAGGTGGTCCACCGACTCCGCTTTCGTGGCGGCGCCACCGGCTGCGCGTATTCCGGCTCCGTTTGACGCTTTGATGCCTCAAACCGAGGATCGCTCACATCAAACCGAGATTCGCCAGCAGCCATCGTCGTCTTTCCTTATCCCCGGGCGAAAACTGCGCCCGCCGTTCATTTGCACCAATAAAACCCTGCTGACGATAATACATGCTTCCCTGCCGTCATAGACATAGCCACGAAAAGCACAAAAACCACAAAGAACGGGTGGACATCTTTGTAGTTACAATGAGAAAGCGGGCGCTTTTTGCGGCTTTTCGTGCTTTTTGTGGCTATAAACTTCGGGCATCAAGATGAACGTCAACGTTCCCTGTCCACAGTGCGGCACCGTGTTCACCGTCCGGCGCGAGCTGCTCGGCAAACGCACGAAATGCACCCACTGTGGAACTCCGTTTACGATCGCCGCAGCGACTGCCCGCCAAACTCCGCGATCCCCAGCTCCGGCGATCGCCACTGGCACCACCAGTGGGCCGCCGCCCACTGCTTCGCACATCTTTTCCGAGATCCCAGCGGCCCCGCCTCAGCCCATCCCGGCCATGCCGCAGATCACGACCGAACCGATGTCGCGCACCGCGACCGCCCCACCACCAACATTCTTCGGCGAAGAGTCGCATAGCGCCCAGCCCCGCTTCGCCGTGCTAAGAATGGTCGCCCGCGGCTACGAAATCCTGGCGGTCCTCGTGCTGGCGTTTGCCGCCGTCGTGCTGTTGATGTTCATCATCGCCGTTGTCAAGCAACCTACGCCCGACGTGATCGTCGCCGCCGTCCTCTCGACCGGTCTGGCGTTCTTCTGGGCCACGCTCATCGCGATCTCCCTGCTGGCCTTCGCCCAAGCGATCCGCCTCGCGCTGGCGATCGAAGAAAACACCCGCCAAACCCACCAAGCCTGCCGCCAACTCGCCGACCACCTCTGCGCCATCGAAACCGAGCCCTAATGTGCCATCTTCGTGGCGTGGTATAATTTTGCCCGGAAGCAGAATCGCTAGGGGTGGACTCCGGCGATCGCGAACGGGCTGACCGATAAGGATTGGACGATCAAGGAATTGTCGGAGTGGACGGCGGAATGCTCGTGGCGAAGTCCCCATGACGTACCTGCAAAAGCTTTTCTATGTTCTCGCTAACCCTGTCTATTGGCTTCTCTTTTTCATGGGCATCGCCGCGCTATTGATCGTGAAGGAGCTTGTTCAGTTTTATCGTGGCGACAAGCGACTTTCTCTTAAGGAGTTATTCACAATCACCGCGATTGTCGCCGCTTTGGTTTGGGTGGTGGCCATTTTACGGAGCGCGATCGATTAAAACACCTCAAGTCCCACACGCTAACTCACCAATGCCCACGCGTTTGGGCCGTGTAAAATCGCATGCACTGGAGAGAGCAGAGGCCGACGAGAACTCAATAGACTGACCGATTAAGCACTGTCATGGAACAAATCAACCAATTCTCTCGACGCGCGTTTCTGGCGACGGCCGGCGCCGTCGCCGCGCCGCTTGTGATGCCTCGGCGAGTGTTCGCTGAGCGGCGGTTGCCTGCGGGGAAAGCGGACAAGGAGTTTCTCGATACGCTCGAACGGCGCACGTTCGATTGGTTCTGGGAGACGGCTAATCCGGAGAATGGGCTCGTGCCGGATCGCTGGCCGCGCGAGAGCCCGTCGAGCATTGCGGCCGTGGGGTTTGGGCTGGCGGGGTACGGCGTGGGGGTCGAGCGGGGATACGTCAGCCGCGAACAGGCGGTCGAACGCGTGCGCAAGACGCTGCGGTTTTTTGGGGACGCGCCGCAGGGCGAGGAGCCGCTCGCCGCGGGCAATCGTGGATTCTTTTACCACTTCTTAAATATGAAGACCGGCGAGCGGCAGTGGGAGTGTGAGCTGTCGAGCATCGACACGGGGCTGTTGATGTGCGGCGTGTTGTTCTGCCGCGAGTATTTTGATCGCGACGAACGCGGCGAACGGGAAATCCGCGAGCGGGCCGATGCGCTCTACCGCCGCGTCGAGTGGACTTGGATGCAGCCCCGAAAACCGCTCGTGTGCATGAGCTGGCGGCCGGAGAGAGGCTTCGGCGACCACGATTACAAGGGCTACGACGAAGCGATGTTCCTGTACGTGCTCGCGCTCGGCTCGCCGACCCATCCGATCGACCCGGCGGCGTGGCCCGCCTTCACGAGCACGTATCAATGGGGCGATTTTTACGGCCAGGAGCACGTCAACTTCGGGCCGCTGTTCGGCCATCAATATTCGCACGCGTTCATCGACTTCCGCCGCCTCCAGGACGCCACCATGCGCGACAAGGGGCTCGATTACTTCGAGAATTCACGCCGTGCCACTCAATCGCAGCGGGCCTATGCCATCGACAACCCGCAGCGCTGGCGCGACTACAGCGATGAGATCTGGGGCCTCACCGCGTGCGACGGCCCGGCCGAGGCAAAACTCCCTTACGACGGTGAAGAGCGGCAGTTCCACTCCTACTGGGCCCGCGGCGCCGCACTCGGCTACATCAACGACGACGGCACGCTCGCCCCCACGGCCGCCGGCGGCTCCATCCCGTTCGCGCCCGAGATTTGCATCCCCGCGCTCCGCGCCATGCAGCAGCGCTACGGCGACCACCTGTTTGCCAAGTACGGCTTCCTCGATGCGTTCAACCCCAGCTTCACCTACAAAGACGTGAAGCTCACCCACGGTGAAGTCATCGACGGCGTCGGCTGGTTCGACAGCGATTACCTTGGCATCGACCAGGGCCCGATCCTGTTGATGACCGAGAACTTTCGCTCCGAGCTGATCTGGGACGTCATGAAGAAAAGCCCGTACGTCCGCCGCGGCCTGGAGCGGGCGGGCTTCACCGGCGGCTGGCTGGATAAGCGGCCGTAGCATCGCAACCGCTTGATGCGCCTACGATGAGATCGAGGGCAAAAAAATGAGGGGCGCACGCCATTGGCGGGCGCCCCCTCGATCAGGCGGCTTAGAAGTCCATCAATCGTTTAAAACAAACAGCCGCCTTAACGACGTCGCATAAACCCAAACACGCCCAGCATGCCGATCAAACCGATAGCGACCGTCGCCGGCTCGGGAATCCGCATGAACATGATGTCGGTGAAATCCGTGGAAACGAACTCTGCCGAGTTAGCCAAGTTAGGCGACGCCTGCGAATACAGGGCTACGTTATAAGCTAGTGGCCCCTCTTCGAGGTTCGAGAATGGGAGTGGACCGCTCGAGACTTCACCGCCGGGAACACCGGGCATCCGGTCGATAAAGTATTCCATGGTGTTGGCCGCGACGCCGTTGCCTAGCATCGTGAAACCGAGCAGGATGGTGGTTCCCGGAACGTAATCAGGCTGCGCGCCGGAGCTAAACGAAAAGAAGGGAGCACCGCCGCCAAAGGCGACGATTTCGCCGGCATCGCTGTTGACGAGGAAGAGTGCGTCGCCGGTTATGGGGCTGTTGATGCGAAGACCAGCTTCCTTGCGCGGCGCATTCGATCCCGCAGACAAGTTAACAAGAGTCTTCACCGTGTAGGAATCGTCGATTCCGAACGTGTGACTGGTGGCCCCGCCGTCGGAGGATAAAGTAAAGTCATGGCGGTTGGCGAAGCTTCCGCCCATCCCGTCGTCGGTCCATGCTGTCTCGTCAATCAACACCGAGCTCAGGATGGGACCCTGATTGACGCTGTTGCCGTTGACGTAGACTAAAGTCGTCGTCGAAAAGTCGTTGAAGACCCGCGGATTGTCATTGATGCCGTCGATCTGCGCCTGGACCGCGTTAGCGCCTACTGCGCAAACGCCCAATAGAGCAAGCCAACCAATTCGAATACTCATTACACTTCTCCCAATAAACGGATGGTGCCGAATTCTCAGAACGCCGCCACTTTTTGCATGCTTGAAAGCGCTTGCAGACTAAGGGCTAAGTTTAAGGCGGACGATGCCGTTTGTCAAGCAAAAACTTTCAGATCTCCCTGGCCAAGAGTCGTAGGACAGGTGATTTTGCCGACTTTTTCGCCGACAAGGGCCGGATTACTAGTCCAATTCCAGCACTTCGCCATCGTGGCGGTGGGCGAAGCGGTTGAAGGTTTCCTGGTCGATGTCGTACCCAATAAACCCGACTGAGCCATCTGCATAAAGCACGTTTACTCCACCCGAGTGAGAGGAGCCGAATGGGAAGTCATGTTGCTCGTCGCATGGCCCGGACGCGCTTTCCGGTACTTGGCCTTCTGAATCTGGTCGAAGCGGGAACATAGCGGAACGCATGTTGTTGCAGTCCCACCCGTCCGCCCAACCAAGATCATCACCAGCCCTTCCTCCAACGTCCGAACCATCATGGAACACTGGGGGAACCCATTTCTCGGACACGAGCACGGTCTTGCTAGTCCCGTCGGTGATCTTGGCGAAAGTCATGACCTTGGTGAAGCCCATATGCTGGCCGCCTTGAGGAAGGGTGGGAGGCGGTGGCAGGCGTGGGAGCCAATCCCCGCGCTGGATAATGCCGCGGAATTGAACCGGCTTGCCCGCCTTGGCGTGCGCATCGACAAGTCCAATTGAGGGCAGCCCGGGACCGCACCCGCCGCAGCCCCAGAAAATCTCGGAAATTCTCATCGACGGAGGTGTAGCGAGCGTCATATCGGTAAAGTAACTATCCACGGTACTGCCGATTTCAGAACGGGACGGCCCTGCTGTCGCCCCCGCATAATCGATGAGCGATATCCCGCTGGGACCGAACGTCGATCCCCGGCGCGACGGGCAATTATAGAGCGAGATAGCGTGCTTCTGCAGATCAGCTTTCTGCGAAATATTGTGAATCGCCCCCTCCTCCAGGTACGGCAGGATCTGGAAAAAAAAACAGAGACCTTGCCTGAGGGGCCCATTGGGCGAACCTACGCGCAGCGCCGAATTTGGCTGCGTTGCGGAATCCTGCAGGTAGTCCTCGACAGGGACGCCAGGAGTGGTTCCGCCGGTGGGAAACATCTTGAACGTGTCGTAAAAGTTGTGGATTGCTACGCCGATGTTCTTGAGGTTGTTTTTGCACTGCGTGCGCCGGGCCGCCTCGCGGGCGGCCTGAATTGCTGGCAGGAGCAGCGCCACCAGGATGCCGATGATCGCAATCACAACCAATAGCTCGACGAGCGTAAAACCGGCTCGTCGGCCCAGCCTGTTCTTGGCCATACCAATGACTCCATTAGTTGAACTGCGGTGCTTACTTCTTCGTAGTTTACGCCTCTGGAACCGCCCCCAACGGTTTGTGCTGCGAAGTTTTGGAACGATCGCGACTATCGGCTCCACGGCGATTCTAGTGTGATTCACATCGACGATAACGCATACCGGCCGAGCCCAGTAGCGCGATTGCGGCCAAGATGCAACCAGCGGGCTCAGGTACAGCTCCCGTAGTCAACCCGCTGCCACTACCAGGCGCCATCGCGCCAAAGTTCGCTCGCCAGTCGTCGTATCCTTGTGGACCGTTGATGCCGGTTTTGCGCCACACGACATAGTCGGCGGCGTCGACCGTTCCATCGTTGTTGTAGTCACCGGTGAGGCCAGCCGGGGCAAGCATGAGCGAAAAATCATCAAAGAACCCGGAGGCCGATGGAGTGCCCGGCGTGACCGACATGCCCGTCGCGCCCGCCGTGACGCGCACGAAGGCCGTGCCCAGCGGGGCGTCCGCACTCACATCGCGCGGATGCCAAGTCCCGTCAAGCGGCTGGCCGTCGTCAATAATATCGAGCAGCACTGGTGTTCCAATGACGGTTTGACTGGCATCGAGGAATGCAAGCTCCATGAACGTATCGGCCGCACTATAATTCGCCTCGAGCTTCGCCATCGCGGCGAAAGTGTAATCGCCGCCCGCCATTCCAGGAACCGTCTGAGTGATCTTGGCATCGCCGTTGATAAACGCCCTCAACCAAAAACCGCCAAGGCCGTCGGGTGTATTGTTGGCGAAACCTTCCGTGTTGAATGTGCCTGTCGTCGCATTTGCCGGCGATTTGATCAGCGTCCAGTTGGGAGTAAACTCTGGCGCGTTAAGGTTCGCGTTCGCCAACTTTTCCGTCGCCGGCGCACTGGCGGCTTTCAGGGAGAAATTATCGTAGAACGCCGACTGACCGGGATCGATGTTGATGATCATGTCGGTGCCTGAAGCAGTAACCCGCACGTTGGCGGTACCCGCCGGCGCCGTGCCCATGAGGGTATGTTGGTACCATGCGTTATCGTTGGCGAAGAAGATCGGGCTCTGGGCGACCCGATTGCTCTTCACATCGAGCGACACGGGTGTGCCAATGGTGCTCCCTCCCGAGTCGAGGAACTCGAGCTTCATGGTGGTCTCGGTGGGCGAGGGTCCTCCCATGGAGGGCGAAAGAGGATCGAGGAAATCTACACCGCCGGAATAGTTTTGTTCCCACAGCGACCATCCCGAAAATGTATAGTTTTCGCCGGCGGCTCCGGGGACGGTCTGCGAGAGAATGGCATTGATCTTTTGGTTCATCAGGCCATTTTGATTTCCCGCGAACGCTCTCAGCCAAAGCCCAGCCTGGTTTGCGGCCGGATTCGGTTGATTGGCAAAACCTTCGATTTCTCCCGCATTTACAGACCGGCCTGGCATGTCCGTAACCGTCTCAACGAGCGACCAACTGGGCGGGAGATTAATCAGTTCAAGGTTGCCATTTGACAGCAGTTCCACAGCATCCGCAGTGCTCGATCCGGCGCCATAAAAACAGCACACCACAAGCAGTGTCAGGACTTTTTTCATTGAGTTCTTCTCCGCAGATATCTCTCAAAAGCAAATCAAAAAACGTCACGGCGCTGCCTTTCGCCTCGTGGCGTAAAGTACAACCCGGACACGCATTAGTAGCGACAAATACCAGTACTATTTGCGTTTTGTGTCTACCTCGGCGCTTGATTCAGCGGCCGAGAATTCGGGGAGGCGCCGGGGCGTCCGCCGCAATCGCATTGAAACCAACCGAGCGACAAGATTCAGGCTCCGCCCACGGCATTCGGCGTATCTGAAAAACTGCCGCCTATACAGTGCATGTTAATGCCGTTCTTTAGGACATGCAAGCGCTTTCATAAAACTTCTGGGGTTTGTTTTTGCACGGTGGTCGCGTCGCCGCGTACGCTGTTTACCGGCACGAAACACGCGGGCAAAACTTATCGCTATAACTCCTAGCGCTGCCGATAGTTCGGCGCTTGTCGGCTCGGGCACACCGATGGTCGAGCCGCCACCGGGCGAGCCGACCGCATTGCGCCAAATGACATAGTCTGCCGCGTCAATCATGCCATTGTTGTTGCCGTCGGCGGCGAGCAGCGTTTGCGAGCCGAATGTCTGCCGCCAGTAGTTGTAGTCAGTCGTGTTGGCGGTGCCGCCGCCCGCGTAGTCGCCGGTGATGAACACTGTGTCGAGCGCCGCCTTCACCTCGGGTAGATTGGCGAAAAATAGACTGAGGCGATCGGAGCCTTCGAGAAACTCCATGAGCGCCATGGTCGAGAGCGTCATGTTCCAGTTGTCGGCCCAAGATGGCACGTCAGTGGGGTTGGCGGCGCCGGTTGCCCATTGGGCGGAGTCGGCCAGGCCTTGCGGACCATCGAGACCATTGCCGAGACCGTTATCCAACAGGAATCGCAGCGCATCTTCGGCGCCGGGTGCGCCGGCCATCATCGCGAGCGCGACACTCCACGGTTGAAACAAGTTGGGCTGACCAAAGTTGTTATAAAGGCTCCAAGCCTGATACGTGTCGGCCCCTGCCCCAGCATCCGGTTGAAAAAAGTTTTCGCGGCCGAGTTGATCGAGCTTTGCGGCGACTTCGGCCTCGTAACGCACAAAATTCAGCCACGGGTTTCGAGCCAGGCTGCGCACCGGATAGTTATCGGCGCCCCGCTCTGATGTATCGACAAACAGATTCAACAGCGCCTGGACGAACGGCGCCCGATACTCGGTGCCGAACGAATAAACGAGATGATTCTGGTTAGGGTCGACCAACTGGGCCAGGGTGCGGCCCGTGTCCTTGTTCCACTGGCTGGCCAGCGGCACGTGGAAGTCTTCCGAAGCTTCAGCCGCCACGGCGATCACCTTGTGTTCGTTGGTGTAGCCACTGTACGTGCAACAACCGAAGTCGCCGGTCGGCTGAAAATAGGCCTGCCGGAACGCGCCGGCGGTGGCAAACGCGGCAAAATTGAAGCGGTTTTGCAGGTCGTCGATCGCGTCGTGAAGCGCGGTGGGCGTTGCAGGCTGCGACTTGTAATTGTACAACGCCAATGCGATGAAGGCCGCGTCGATGCTCGATTCCTCATGATCGGTTACCGGGGCACCCGTCACGAAGTCGAGAAATCGTGTCGGAAGATACGTGGTCTGGTTCCGATTCGAGTTGAGCGTCGTGACCAATTGACCCATGTACGCGTCGGCATCCGATTGCGCCACCCAACCACGGCGAATCGCCGACGGCAGATTCCAGACCACACCCGTGGTCGTATTAAGCGCGCCGATCGCGACGTTGTCGGAGGAATTGGGAACCAACCCCGATGTTTTGTTCCGCGCCGCCCACAGGCCCATGAACTGGCGCTTGGCAAGCCGCTCGACGACGGTCTCGATCGGCGCCGTTGCCGGGTCGATGCTGGGCCCGTGCTCTTTCAGATTGAAATCGTCGAGATAGAGCGAACCATTCAGCTGGCCCATGTTTTCGTCCACCAAGAAACCGAGCGCGAACGTGCGCGTCAAGTCAGGACTACCGGTCACGTTCCAGCCAGAGCTCAAGCTGAGCGGCGCTTCGATTTTGGTCCACGTGCCCCCGGCCGGAATCGTGTAGCTCCGCTTCGCCACATGCGCTCCAGAGTCGCGATAGTCCTTGAGCTCCAAAGTAAAGGTGAGCGGGTTACCGGCATCGTTGCGAACGTATCCTTCGAGCATCTGGTACTGCGTGAGGTCGCGATCCTGCCGATAGCCGGCGGTGTCACTCAGGGCACTGGAAAATGTCTGAAAGAATTCGAAAGGATCCGCGGCGCCGAGGTTCGCCCGATAAGCGGCCGTGCCGGTGCGGACAATGCTGGACTGCTTGAAAAAGCCGTTGGTGCTGCCGGGGTTAAGCGGACCTCCCCACAGATTGAGCGAATCGGATCGCTCACCGTTCAGCAGAGGCACGATGCTGAGGTCGCCGGCGTAAGCGCGGCCGGCGGTGATGGCGCCTAAGATGAACGTGAGCGCGAGCAGACGACGAGACAAGGAGACAAGTAGACAAGGAGAGTATGCGGCTTCGCGCCTTGTCTCCTTGTCTCCCCTTCTCCTTGTCCGACCAGTTTCAAGCATGCGTTTATTCCTGCAACACAGCCCCATGGGTGCGAATCACTTTGCTGTAAAACTGAGCCGATGACTTCGGCACGCGCCGCTGGGTTGCGAAATCGACGTGAATGATGCCGAATCGCTTCGAGTAGCCGCAGGCCCATTCGAAGTTGTCCAGCAGAGACCAGACGAAATAGCCGCGGAGGTTGACGCCGGCCGCAATCGCCTGTTTGGCCGCTCGCAAGTGGTCAATCAGATATTGTACCCGCTGCGTGTCATGGACGGCGCCATTTGGTTGCAGAATATCGTCGAAGGCGGCGCCATTTTCGGTGATATACAGCGGCACTTGGCCGTAGCGGTTCGCCACCCATTGAAGTGTCTCAACGAGTCCGTGCGGATCGATTTCCCATTCCATTGCCGTATGGGGCGCATCGGGCTGCGGCACAATACGTGCCCGCGCTGGTCCCGCGGCAGCATCGTCGCATACCACCAAGCGGAGGTAGTAATTGACGCCGACAAAATCGAGCGGCTGGCGGACTTGATGCAATTCGTCCTCGTAGGACGGACAATCGTGTCCGTCTTTCGAGTTGTTGACGGACATGATTGTCCGTCCCACGTTCCACGCACGGCCAAACATCTCGGGCAGCTCGCTCGGCACTTCGCCCAGCATCGCTGGATCCAGGAACTGACGGTTGAGGTAGGCGTCGAGTCGGCGTGCAGCTTGATGGTCGGCATCACTATCGGATGCCGGATGGATCGGCACGAGATTGACGACCAGGCCAATCTGCTGATTCCACTGCGCTCGATAGGCGTCCACGGCCGCAGCGTGCGCTCGTAACAGGTTCTTCGCAACCGCGGCAGCCTCGGCCCAATCGCGTCGGCCCGGTGCGTGTTGGCCGGTGACGTACCCGCCGTCGACAACCACCCATGGCTCATTGATCGTGGCCCACATGGGCACGCGGTCCGCTAAAGGTTGATACATCAATTGGGCGTATTCGGCGAACCAATCGGCGGATCGAGGATCGGCCCACCCGCCGCGATCCTCCAACGCGGCCGGCAGGTCCCAATGATAGAGCGTCAGCATCGGCTGAATGTCATGCTCCAACAGCGTGTCGACCAAGCGACTATAAAAGTCGATTCCCGCGTGATTTACCCGACCAGTTCCTTCCGGCAGCACGCGGGACCAGGACGTGCTGAACCGATAGGCGCGGATGCCCAGCTCGCGCATTAGTCGGACATCTTCCCTAAAACGGCGGTAATGGTCGCAGGCAAAGTCGCCATGGCTGCCGTCGGCGATTTTTCCAGGCGTGTGGCTAAAGCGATGCCAAATACTTTCGCCGGCGCCGTCCGCGAGCGGCGAGCCTTCAATCTGATAAGCGCTCGTGGCAGCGCCCCAGACGAAATCGGCGGGAAAGGTGTTCGCTGATGACAAGATGATGCTCAAGGCGGCCAGTGCCGCGCGGCTCGCGGCAGCTACAGGCGCACAACAACGGTGTGGATTTTGCCGTCTCGCGTCAGCGGCAGGCGCGCGGCTCCGTGTTCGACAACCGCCTGCGTGTCATCGAGCGTCGCCTCTCTTACTCCGCGCTCGTTGCCGGCTGGGTTTTCGATGATGACCTCATAACTCGTCTTGCCGTCGGGCAGACGATACGTTAACCGGCATTGGGGCCAAGCGGACGAAATCGATGGATTGATGACCAGAGTCTGGCCGCCTTCCGTGGACAGGCCGAAGATCGATTCCACGGCGACGCGAAACATCCAACCGGCGGAGCCGGTGTACCAGGTCCAGCCGCCGCGTCCGACATGTGGCGGCTCGCCGTAAACGTCGGCCGCCACCACGTAAGGCTCCGTCTGATAAACATCGGTCCGTTCCTTCGAGCTCGTGTGCCACACCGGGCTGAGCATGCGCAGCAGCTCGACGGCGCGCGTGCCCCGGCCCATTTCGGCCATCGCCCGCACGGTCCAGAGCACGCCATGCGTGTATTGGCCACCGTTTTCGCGGATGCCGGGTAAATAACCTTTGATGTAACCGGGGTCGTTGGGCGTGCGATCGAACGGGGGTGTTAGCAGTCGGATCATGCCCGCGTCGTCATCAATGAGCCGCGATTCGACTGCTTCCATGGCGATTTGAGCTCGATCGGGCGGCGCTACGCCGGACAGGATCGCCCAGGCTTGTGCCAGCGCATCGATTTGACATTCGTCGCTTTCTGCGGAGCCGATCGGTTGGCCGTTGTCGTAGTAGGCACGGTGATACCACGCGCCGTCCCAACCAGTCGAGTTGAGCGCTTGGCGAAGCCGCTGGCAATAAGCCGTGTAGCGCGAGACGCGTTCCGTATCACCGCGCTGCGAGCAGATCGGCAGGATGCGCTGCAGCACATAGTCGATGAAAAAGCCGAGCCAAACGCTCTCGCCGCGGCCCTGCCGGCCGACACGGCTGAAGCCGTCGTTCCAATCGCCGCAGCCGATGAGCGGCAAACCATGCGGGCTGGTGGTTAATCCGTGGTCCAAGGCACGACAACAATGCTCGTAGAGCGATGCGGACTTTTCCGATGATTGAGGGCGCAGATAGGCTTCCTGCTGCCCGTCGGCGAGGGGAGGGGCGGTAAGAAAGGGCAACTGTTCCTCGAGGACGGCAGCGTCGCCCGTTCTTTGAACGTACTCCGCCGCCACGTAAGGCAGCCAAAGCAGATCATCCGAGAACCGCGTACGGAGCCCATAGCCGGTGTCTGGGTGCCACCAGTGCAAAACGTCGCCTTCGTCAAATTGCTGCGCGGCATGACGCAACAATTGTGTGCGGGTGAGATCGGGACGGTGGAAAATGAGAGCTGCAGCGTCTTGAAGCTGATCGCGAAAACCAAACGCGCCGCCCGGCTGGTAGTAGGCCGACCGGCCCCACAGCCGGCAACTGATGTTCTGGTACATCAGCCAGCCGTTGACCATCAAATCGATTTCGCGATCCGGGGTTTCAATCGTGATCGCTGACAGCGCGACGCGCCAAAATTCCTTTACCTCCGCCAGGGCTCGCTCCACCTGTTCCGGGTCGCTGTATTTGCCGGCAAGTTGTGCAGCCGTGTCACGGTCGGCGGCCTCGCCAAGCAAATAGGTGCACTCGAATGTTCCCCCCGGCGGCAATTCGATCGCAATTTGCCAGGCGGCGCACGGGTCGAGGCCATTTCCAGTGCGGCCGTCGAGCTCGTCGCGAGTGGTGATCGCCGCCGGAGCATCCGTGTCGCCAAATCGGCCCAAGAACGCGGCGCGATCGCACGAGAAGGTGATGTTGCGGCAGCTGGGCTCGTTAGCGGCCGTGACTGCCGAAAAGGCGGCACATTCGGCATAGCACTGCCGATGCGGATTGGCGGCCCAGATTATGCAATGGTCCGCGTCGAAGGTCGTCGTAATTTGGGTCGAGCTTTCATTCGCTTTGGCGCCGAGCGCCCAGTGGACATAGGAAAATAGAGACAGCCGACGTGTCAGCCCACTGCGGTTCACCAGTCGAAGACGCGTGAGCTTCACCGGTTCGTCGCGGGGCACGAACATCGTCACCTGTTGCGACAAGCCCTGGCTTTCGTGCTCAAACGTGGTATAGCCAAAGCCGTGGCGGACCCGATATTCACTCGCGGCGGGAGTGGGACCGGGTGTCGGCGACCAAAATACGCAGGCATCGTCGTCCCGAATCCAAAGGGCCTCGCTGTGCGGGTCGCTTACCGGATCGTTGTGCCAGGCTGAGAGCCGATTTTCGCGACTGTTACCAGACCAGGCATAGCCGGCGCCGCTCTCGCTCACCAAAAATCCTGCCTGCTCGTTGGCGATCACGTTCACCCATGGAACCGGAGGTCGCCGCAGATCACCACGACCATCGGGCTGAACTCGAATCACGTATTCACGGCCGTCGGCGGAGAATCCGCCGTAACCGTTGTCAAATTGCAAGATCTCACCGCGACGTGGTACTTCAGGCGCACTCTGCGTTGACGTGGCAGCGGCAGGCACAAACGTGCGCGCGGTCGAACCATCCGTGGATGGCGGCCGCACGATGCGATGCGGCGGGTGGAGCTTGACATGTTGGGCCAGTGGCGATGGTGCTCCATCCGATGCCGCCCCGCCGTTTACGGAAGAAGGGGAGGCTGCCTTAGTGTTGTCGAACAGCTCATCCACCGGCGTCAAACTGGCAACGGCCGCAAGCAACTCATCGATCTTTGACCGGTTTGGCGATCCGCCCAATGTAAACACGATATCCCGCGACTCGCCTGGCTCCAACGTAATAGCGAGCCGCAAGCTCGCGATCGGGTCGAGCACCGGTCCGCAGTCGCCGGTCAGGGTTGTGCCTGAGTCGAGCGCTTGCGGTCGCGTCAAAGTCCGACCGCGGCCGATGAACCGCAAGCGGTTCGTTTCAAACGTCATCTCATCACGCAGAGCGGCGGCGGAATCAAGCGTGATGGAGTGAAATCCCCAAAATTCGGACTCATCCGAGTGGCGCGGCCGGCGTCGAGCCAAAATCGCGCGGCGATCGGCACAGAATTGTGTTTCGACAAACAGCTTCGAGAACGCCGGATGGCTGGCGTCGGCCTCGCGGCTGCCGAGCACCCATTCCAGATAGCTGGTGAGCTCGATCCGCCGTTTGGAAGCGCCCAGATTCGCCAGTCGGCAGCGGCGGATTTCGAAATCGCCGTGGGGCGAAACGCAAACCGTCGTGCGACAGGAGATGTTACGATCAAGCCGTTCGATCTCCGCCACGCCGCGGTCGTATTGGAAATCGTAATGGGACGCAATGACGCGGGTCGGCTGGTATCCGGCGGACCAGACAAAGTTGTCGTCCAGATCGCGCAGGTAGATATAGAACCCATCCGCGTCGCGGGTTTCATCCTGCAGCCAGCGCGAGATGGCGACGCCGCGGCACTCCGAATAGCCGCTTCCCACTTCACTCAACCGCACCGTGTAGTGGCCGTTGGTGAAAGATAGAACCTCCGCCGGCACAAGCAGCTGCGAATGGCCGATTTGAGGCGCGCGCGGTAGTCGGCGACTTGCTACAGAGGCAGGAATCATAGCCGCCGGAGGAGTAAGACGAAAGGAAAAGCCTGGACCGCAAGCGCTTTCAGTCGTAAACCCCTAGTCTAATCCGGCTTTACGCAAATGGCGAGTCCCTTCTCGAAAAGACCTATTCCTTGAGGCTGCCCGCCACGATCCCCTCCACGTAAAACCGCTGCACCAGCACAAATAGAAGGAGAACCGGCAGCAGGGTCAGCACCGAGCCGGCCATCATCAGCTCGGTGTCCTGCACGTGCTCGCCGGACAGAATGGCCAGGGCGACCGGCAGGGTGCGCAAGTCGCCATCGATCAGCGCGACGAGGGGCCACATGAAATCGTTCCAGGTCACCATGAAGGTGAATACGCCCAGGGTGACCAGGATCGGCCTCAAGAGTGGAAACACGATCGTGCGATAAATGCGCCATTCGCCCGCGCCGTCGACACGCGCCGCATCGAGCAGCGCATCGGGAATCGAGAGGGCGTACTGGCGAATCAGGAAGATGCCAAAGATGCTCGCCGACGCCGGCAGGATAACTGCCCAGTAGGTATTGATCAGTCCCAGATTCTTCATCAGCAAGAAGAGCGGGATCATCGCCACTTGAGTTGGAATCACAAGGCTGGCAATCAGCAGGCGAAACAACCGGTCGCGGCCGGCAAAGCGCAACTTGGCCAAAGCGTATCCGGCCATGGAATTGATGACGACCGAGAGCAATGTCACGGTGATCGCGATGAACAGGCTATTGGCGAAGTAGCGGGCGACGTTCAGTCGTTCGAACAGAGTCGCATAGTGAGCGAAGGTGACTCGGCTTGGCCAGAACCGCGGCGGCAGCGATTGTGCCTCGCCGGAGGGCATCAGCGACGCGGTCACCATCCAGAGCAAGGGGTAGACCGTCGCCACGGCTGCCAGCAGCAGCATGGCGTGGACCAGCCAGGATTGAAACCGTAAGTTCATACGTGCATACCACTCCGCTGCAAGCGCACTTGAATCATCGTCGCGGCGAGGATGATGACGAACAGCACGAAGGCGATCGCCGACGCGAAGCCAATGTTCCACCAGCGGAATCCCTGCTCGTACATGTACAACACCACGCTGTAGGTGCTGTAGAGCGGGCCGCCCTGCGTCATCACGTAGGGCTCCGCGAACAGTTGGAAATAGCCGATCATCGTCGTGACGCCCACGAAGAAAAACGTCGGGGCCAAGAGCGGCAATTTGATGTTCCAGAATGTGTGCCACGACTTGGCGCCGTCGATGCGCGCTGCCTCGTAAATTTCCTCCGGTATGCTCTGCAAGCCGGCCACAAAAATCACCATGTTGTAGCCGAAGTTTTTCCACACCGCGAGCAAGATGATGGCGAACATCGCCCAGCGCGAGTCGCCCAGCCAATCGATAGGTTCAATGCCCAGCCAGCCGAGCGCGTAATTCAACGTCCCGTAGCGCGTGTGGTAGAGATACCGCCAGACAATCGCGACTGCGACGAGCGTGGTCACCACGGGTGCGAAGAAGATGGTCCGCCACAAACCCTTGAACCGCGCCAGCTTCGAGCTGACCAACAGGGCGGCCGAAAGAGAGACGACGACGGTCAGCGGCCCGCCAACGCCGACAAAATAGAACGTGTTGACGAGCGATCGCCAGAAGAGCGGCTCGCTGAGCAGACGGCGGTAGTTTTCCCAGCCCAGCCAGCGGGCATTGCTGCCGTCGGCCAGGGCATAAATATCGAAATCCGTTAAGCTCAGCACGAAGGCGGCCAAAACCGGCGCGAAAAAAAACAGCCCGAGAATCAACAGCGCTGGGGCGAGGAAAAAATAGGCCGGTCTGACGATTTTCGAGATCATCCGGGTGCCGAGCTAGACGTGTGTGCCACTGCTTGCGAACGCGCCGAGCATCGTCCTTTAGCGCCACCGCACTGCTCGCTCAAGCACGTTCGCGTCGTGTTGGTCGGCAAGCAGTGCCTTTTTCACGTTCGCCGCTTCTTCCTCCGCCGCGAGCAGCGGCACACATCCACAATTGTAAATGAAACGGCATCCAAGTTTAGTCGGCGGTGTGCCGCGCAAGCATCCAGCGGCGCTTGTCGAGCATACGGTCCACCGCGCGGTCGAGGTCCGCGAGTGCCTCGTCGACGGTTTTGCCCCCGCGCACGACTGCTTGTCCGGCCTCCATGATCTTCGTCGTAATCTGCTCCCACTCGGGCACGCGGGGCAGCGGCACCACGTGTTCAAGCTGCTCGTGAAAAGCGCGCACGGGCGGATCTTCCTCCAGCCGGCCCAACTGCCACGCACTCTCGCGCGTCGGCAGGTTGCCGGTCAGCTTGTAGAACCGCACTTGTTGTTCCGGCCGCGAGAGGAACTCGACCAGCCGCCACGCCGCCTGCTTGTGTGGTGAGCGGCGGAAGATCGCCAGTCCGCTGCCGCCCGCCTGCGACACGCTGAACTGGCTGCCGTCCGGCCGGGGCAGCGGCGCCGTCGCCCAATCGTCTTGCTGATCCGTCGGCAAGCGGCGGCGGAACTCGCCGATATTCCACGGGCCGGTGACGTACATGGCATAGTACCCGCGGCCAAACTCCTCCCAATAGTTCGATATCTCCGTGTTCCTCACGGGCGGCGCCAGTCCCTCCTGAAACAAGGTTGCATAAAACTTCATTGCGCGGCGAAACGCAGGGCTGGTGAAATTCGCGTACCGCCCGCCATCCCGCAGCATCTCGGTCCCGGTCTGCAAACCTAGAATGGTGAGATGCTCCCACTCGTTCGTGGGCATCAGGATCGCATAGCCGTTCGGGTTCACCTTGCGCTTGATATCGCGCATCGATGCAATCCATTCACTCCACGTCCGCGGCGGTTCCGGCCAGCCCGCCTGCGCCAACATGTCCTTCCGGTAAAACAACAGCCGTGTATCGGCATACCACGCTATCCCGTATACCTCGTCGTCCATCCGATTGGTTTCCCACAGGCCTGGAAAATAATCGCGCGGATCAACGGCGGGGGAGCGATCGATGTACGCACCGAGCGGTTCCAGTGCGCCGAGCGTTGCGAACTCCGGAATCCAGGTGTTTCCCAACTGGCACACGTCGGGCGTCGCCTCGCCGGCAAACGCCGTGAGCAGCCTTTCGTGCGCCGCGAGCCACGGTATCTGCTGAACACGGAGGCCTATATCCGGATTCTCGCGCTCGAACTTGTCGAACAGCTCCGCGATTTTTTCCACTTCGGAGCCAATGGCCCAGAAATCCACGATTGTCCGAGCATCCTCCGGCGCTGGGCATCCGGCCACTAGCGAAAAGATGGAGCAAAGAAAGCAAATCGCAAACCGAGAGATGACATTTTGCAATTTGCAATTTGCAATTTGCATTTCTCAATGAACTTTCTGCTGGCCACAGCCGCACGAATCGCGCACGACCAACTCGGCTTCCAGCGCAACCTTAGCCGGCGGTCGATCGGGCTCGGCGATGCGCGCGCACAGCAATTCGATCGCCGCCGCGCCCATGCGCGACATCGGCACGCGGACTGTGGTGACCAGAGGATTTGTCATTTTGGCGATGCGCGTGTCGTCGAAACCGACCACGCCTAAATCGCCCGGGACGGCGACGTTCTTGGCCGTCGCGCCGGCGATGATGCCGGCCGCCATCTCATCGTTGGCGGCAAACACAAAATGCTTTCTTCCCGCCCACTCGCCGGCCTGCTCCATCGCCAGTCGATAGGCCGAGTCGTACGTGTAATCGAGGTAGTAAACGTCATCCTTTTGGAACGTGAGGTCGGCCTTTCGCAACATGTCGCGATAAGCTTTGTAGCGGGCCTGCGTGTCGATATTGGTTTCGAGCCCGCCCACGAATAAAACTCGCTGAGCGCCGCAGTCCTCCACCAAGTGCCGCATCATGGCCAGCGCTCCTTGTCGCTGGTCGATGATCACGGCGTCGTGCTCGACGCCCTCGATCTCATCGTCCAACACGACGATGGGAATGCGCAGCTCGGCCAGCGTGGGGCCGATGCCAGTCGCTAGCGTGTCTGAAACCATCACCGCCAGGCCGTCGACCAGTGCATGCTGCCCGATCGCCGACAGCCAGCTCTCGGCATCATCGCCCGGCAATGCAGAAGACAGCAGCAGGTTCTGCCCCAACTCGCGGGCCTTCGAGTTCGCACCGCGGATAATTTCGGAGTAGAACTCACCGTGCAAATCGGGCAGCACCAGTCCAACAATGCCGCTCTTGCGCAACATCAGCCCGCGGGCAAACGCATTCGGCCGATATCGCAGCTCGCGGATCGCCGCCTCGACGCGCTTGCAGGTCTCTTCGTTGACCAGCTTGCGGCGGTTGATTACCCGCGAAACCGTGCTGATTGAGACATTGGCGAGCTTGGCGACGTCTTCAATGGACGCAGGCATAACGTCACGAGTAAAGGCAAACGTTGAATAGGAAATACTAAATTCTGCAGACGCGCACCCGTCGGCGGCCGATACCGTCCACCGCCAATTGTAGCTTAATTGCCTCGCGGCAGCCAACAGCCGATCATGCTTGTTTCCACAGCGCCGGTCGTAGACACGGACTCATAAATCGTTCCGTGAGCGGATTGCCTGGCTCAGGACGATGGCGATACGATGGGAGCCAGTGCTCGTTTCAGAGTAGAATCAAGCAACTCTTCTGCACGCCCGGGGCGACCGACAACGTGTACGACATGGATTGGTTTCCGATCGCCAGTCCCGCCGGCGTTCTGGCGACGCTCAGCGGCGTTTGCGCACTCTTCTACTGGTTGGAGAAGTGGACGCGCTGGCGGTTGTTTCAAGTTTTGCCCCCGCTGGCTTTCATTTATCTCGTGCCGGTAATCCTGTCGAACACGGGCATCCTCACCAGTAAATCATCCGTGTATGACACGATGAGACAACTCATGCTTCCCATGCTGCTGGTGCTCCTGCTCGTGAACGTCAATGTCGGCGCGGCGCTCCGCGTGATGGGGCGCGGAGTTGGGGTGATGCTATTTGGCACGTTGGGCGTCATGCTCGGCGCGCCGATTGGCCTCCTGGCGGTCAAGCAATGGCTGGGGCCGGACGCCTGGAAGGCGTTTGGATCGCTCTCAGGAAGCTGGATTGGCGGTACCGCCAACATGCTGGCTGTGAGCGAGATGATCGACACGCCGGGGACCGAGTTCGGCCTGGCGGTGCTCGCCGACTCGACCATGTATTCACTCTGGCTGCCGATCCTGTTGGTTTCGAAAAAATTCGCCGATCGCTTCGACAAGTTCACGGGCGTAGAAGCGGATCGGATAGAACGCATGGTGGAGGCGGCCCACGCACAGCGCAGCGAGCCGCGCGCACCGGCAACGCGTGACTACCTCTTTCTATTTTGCCTTGCGCTTCTGGCGACGTGGATCGCGGACCTTGTGGCCAATCAGTTACCCGAATTGCAACCTTATCTCACCGCTTCCACGTGGCGAATCCTGTTGATCACCACGCTGGGCATAGCGTCCTCGTTTACGCCGCTTAGCCAAATACCTGGCAGTCAGGAATTGGGAATGGCACTCATTTGTTTGTTTGTCGCCCAAATGGGCGCTTCCGCCGAACTCTCCGGCGTAGCGGAACAAGCCGTACCGTTTCTTATTGGCGCGCTCCTCTGGATTTTCATTCACGGTGCATTCTGCCTGCTGGGAGCGTGGTTGCTGCGCAGCGACCTGCACACAGCTGCGATAGGGAGCGCGGCCAATATCGGCGGGGTGGCAGCCGCCTCGATCGTGGCCCAGTATCACCAGCCGAGCCTGGTGCCCGCGGCCATCCTCATGGCGCTGATTGGCTATGCGATTGGAAATTATTGCGGATATCTGACGGCCTTGCTGTGCCGATTGGTGATGTGACCGCGGCTTGCGGATTGGAGCTAAATCGCCCCTCGGCCGTGAGCTCGGGGCCGAACGGCAAGCGATCGGCATGACCGTTGAGGCTAATCCAGCAATCGCTTCGCGAATGCGAACGACGCGTGTCGTCGCGCGTCGTAATCCTCGTGCTCGGGATTGAAGCTGCTGATCCGCACGACAGGCGAGACGGCGTGCAGGAACCGATCGCCGCCCAAGTAGAGCCCGGTATGACGAATCTTGCCGTCGTCGCCGAGGAAATAAAGCGTGTCGCCGCGTCGCAGACCGGCCGTATGCCAGCGCGTCGCCGTGAGCTGCCCGACGTAAAACTGCTGGTACGAGTCGCGCGGCAGGTGCAATCCGGCCGTGGCATAAGCGATCTGCACGAGGCCCGAACAATCGACTCCGTTGGAGGTCCTGCCGCCCCAGAGATAGCGCGTGCCGAGAAGCTGCCTGGCGTTTTCGATGATTGCATCGAGCTCGGCAGCCGGCTCGCGGCGAACTTCGCATGAAGCCGCGGCCAATGCAACTGTCTCTCGCGTCGGCAGCATCGCGTGGACTGTCTCGCCGTTCGTACTGATCCATTTCAATCGCGCGCCGGCCGGAACGGTGAGCTCGCCACCGACCGGTTGATCTGAAATCATGCGAACGCTCGGCCCCTGCGTGTAACGAGCAAACGCGGCAGCATCGACACGCAGCACATCGGCATCTCGCACATATCCGAGGTAGCCTTCTCCGCTGTGCACGAGCAAATGGCCGTTCGTTTCACGAAGCAGATATAGAGGCTCGCCGAGCAGGCAATCTGTTTCGACGGTGCGCCGGCCGCGAGGTCGATCGTAACTCAGGCTATGCGATGCTTTCACGAAGCCGAAGATTTGTTCGCCTAACGCGGCGGACGGCAGCGTTTCCAAGCGATCCTCCACCGCGAAGCCCAAGAGGCTTAGATATTTCGTCAGCGCGGCCCGCGTTTCCGGGAACTCGATATGCCCGCGCAACTCGATCTGTCCGCTATGATTTCGCTTGGCGGCGACGTCGAACGCGAACAGCCGATAATCATTGCCGATTTCGCTGCGAAAGAAATCCACGTATTGCCGTAGGCGCTCAGGGCGGCCAGCGAGATCAGGCTCGATCCGTCGCGCCAGTCGCTCGACAACATCGTCATGCCGGGCATTGCGCGGGGTTGAATTGCGAATGTCGTCCGCGCGGCCGAACGATGCCCAACCCGTCACGAGGATTAGAAAGACTGTTTTGCGAAGCGTCATGTTTTCCTCAATGCATCGTCCGTTCAGTCCACTGTCATTAAATCAACAGCACCAGTTAACTGCAAGTTAACGCCGGGCTGTCGGTTGTTGCCTCCTGCGAATTGCGTCGCGCCGCGGGCCAAGGTAGGATGAGATCTTTCGCATGAGTTCGTGGAGTTTCGTGCATGGCATCGATCGCCGCCGTTCTAGCCGATGCTGGCGAAAGTCAGGGAGCGCAAGCGCTCGAGCGTCTCTCAAAAAACCCGGCATTGAGCGGCGTTGCCTTGGCGGCGCCGCCAGACGCGCCGTTATTGCCGGGGGCATTTCATCGACTTAGAGCGGCCAATCTGCGATCCGCGGCAGCAGCCGTCGAAGCCTTGCGATGGTTCGAAACGACCGGCGCCTCGCACCTGCTCTGGCTGCTCTCGTCCCGCGTCGAGCTTACTGCAGTCGGCTTGCGAAGGCTTTTGGACGTGGCCCGGGATAGTCGGGCCGCAATCGCCTATTCCGACTATTTCGATCGTCAGGCCGACGGGTCGGCCACGATGCATCCACTCATCGAATATCAACCGGGAAGCCTGCGCGACGATTTCGACTTTGGCCAATTGGCGCTGTTGAGTCGTGCGGCAGTGGCGGGGCTCGCGACGGCGATTGACGCGGATCGAGTCGCCACGCAATTCGGCGGCTGGTACGACCTGCGGCTGCGGGCAAGCGAGCAAGGACGTGTCATTCACGTGCCCGAGGCAACTTATGCGGTTCCCATCGTCGTGGAATCGGCCGCCGGAGAAGCTCATTTCAATTACGTCGATCCGCGGAACCGCGAGTACCAGATTGAGATGGAGCGCATCGCGACCGCGCATCTGAAACGCATCGGCGCATGGCTGCCGCCACCCAGTGCGAAGCCGGTCGATGACAGGGCACGCTTTAGCGTCGAAGCGAGCGTTGTGATCCCCGTTCGAAACCGCGTCCGCACGGTGGCCAATGCCGTTCGCAGTGCGCTGGCGCAGGAAGCGGATTTCTCTTTCAATGTCATTGTGGTCGATAACCATTCAACCGACGGGACGACGCAGGCGTTGGCCGACGTGGCTGCCAGCGAGCCGCGGCTGGTCCACGTGATTCCGGCGCGCACCGACCTGGGAATCGGCGGTTGTTGGAACGAGGCGATTTACTCGGAGCACTGCGGCCGTTATGCGGTGCAGCTTGATAGCGACGATTTGTATGCTGATTCCGGCGTCCTGCAGCAGATCGTGGCCGAATTCCGCCGCGGTCATTATGCGATGGTCATTGGCTCTTACACTATCGTCGACTTTAATCTTAAACCGATCCCGCCTGGACTGATCGACCATCGCGAATGGACTTCGGAAAACGGCCACAACAACGCGCTGCGGATCGCCGGCCTCGGCGCGCCGCGGGCATTCCACGTGCCCACGCTGCGGACGATCGGCTTTCCGAATGTGAGCTTCGGTGAGGACTATGCGGTCGCCATTCAGCTTAGTCGGCGGCATCCGTTGGGCCGAATTTATGACTCGCTGTATTTGTGTCGCCGTTGGGAAGGCAATACCGATCATGCGTTGCCGTTGGAAACCCGCAACCGCTACGCATTCTACAAGGACCGGCTGCGTTCGATTGAAATCGCCGCCAGGCAGCAATGCGCTGGGAACTGATACTGCAAAACGACCCAGACGCCGGCGAGCCTTTGAGGGAACGCATCGAGGCGCTGTTCGCACAACAGTGCGCCACCTGGCCGGCGCTGCGCGAAGGCGATGCAGCGCTGCGAAACCTTGCGACGAAAACCCTCGTCGAGGGCGGCGAACGGATTGTCGTCCAACTGAATCCGGCCCGGCGGCGTTCGACCCATGCGAAAACCGACGTGCAATCGATCGCCACGCGCGCGTGTTTTCTGTGTCCCGAAAACATGCCACCCGAGGAGCGGGGCATAGCGTTCGAAAACCTCGTTGTGCTGCCCAACCCGTACCCAGTTCTGCCACTCCACTGCACGATCGCCGACCGCGAGCATCGACCGCAGGAACTCGCCGGCCGCGTCGATTTGCTGCTACGTTTGGCCGCCGCAATCGGACCGGATCTGGCAGCGTTGTACCACGGTGCCCGCTGCGGCGCCTCGGCTCCCGACCACTTGCATTTTCAGGCTTCGAGCGCGGCTGAGATACCGATCCTCGCGCAACTCCCGGCCCTCGCCAAAGACCACTGCCGTACCGCCCACCACAGCTTTGGTCGCGCGATGCTCGTTTTCGCGAGCCCGAACGCCGCCGATGTGCAGTCGGATATCGAGCGCACGATCGACACGCTGCGTCGGCTTGAACAAACGGACGATGAGCCGATGTTCAACCTGGTCATTCACTTCCAGGCAGGCCGATACTGTGCAGTCCTCTTTCCGCGTCGCGTCCACCGGCCGTCGCGATATTTTTCCAAAGGCCCGGATCAGCTCGCAGTCAGTCCGGCGGTTCTGGAAATGTCGGGCGTTCTCGTCACGACAGATCCCGCTCACTTCGCGCGGATCGACGCCGACACCGCTCGTTCGATCTACAGCGAAGTCGGCCTAACACCGGCACGGTTTGAACAATTGGCTGCTGAGCTGACGTGATTTGATAGGCAATCAGGCGATTGCGATTTCGATCGTCGGTAAAAAAAACCGCGGCCCGCGAGGGCAAAAAATCCCCCACGGGCCGCCGACCCGATGAACTGTTCGGTCAACGATTATTCATTGACCTGGCTTCTTCGACGACGGACAAGGTTGTCCGTTTTTCTCTAGCGCATGTTCCACGCTGATTTGGATTCCTCTTTGGCAGGCTGCTCGGGAGCCTCCATCGGCTGATCCATCGGCTGCTCGGATTGCTGCATGTCGGCGTCGCCGCCGCAACCGCAACCGGCCTCTTCGGCATGCGCTTCGCCGCCGCAACCGCAATCGGCTTCTTGTTCGCAACCGCAATCACAGCAAGCCGCATGGCGGCCGCCGTGGCTACCGTGGCTGCCGTAGCTGCCGTGGCTGCCGCGCGAGAACAAGCCGCCGAAGCTGCCGTTGCTGCCATGGCTTCCGCGTGCGAACAAACCGCCGAAGCTGCCGCCATTGCTTCCCCAGCCACCATGGCTGCCGTGGCTGCCATGGCTGCCGTGGCTGCCGTGGCTGCCCCGATGGGCTTCCGCAGTGCTGATCGCGGACAACGCGAAGGCGACAATCGCGACCAGACCCAAAACGATACGACGATAGTTCATTCCAACTCTCCATTTGCCTAGCGGTTAACCGCCAATGACGTTCGCCGTGCGATACACCGATCATTGGCCATTGCTCGACAAACGTAGGTCGCGTTCGTCGACCTAGCAAAACGGTTCGCCACGACGGACCAGTTATGCGGGCTATTCCTGTGATGCTGATCGTAATGGCATGCGCGGGGTTTCGGCAGACTGGTCGATCCCGCAAGCAACGTCGCTTATACTTGCGTGATCGTTAACGGTAATAAGCGCCCGCCGGCAAGCAGTGCTGTAATGAAAGCCAGCTTTTATGTCAGTATGGTGGTCGTCTCGTGCGTGCTGTGTGGCGGGGCGGCGTTCGCTCAGTCCGAGGGCCCTCACTATGGGCTGCGGTACGACCTGACGCTGAAACCTGCCGAGGACCGCGCGGACGTTTCGCTGACGATCGAGCAGCGCGTAAAAGACACTATCTGGTCGATGCGTTTTCGCATCGATCCCCAGCGCCACGCAGGGTTCGAGGGCGATGGCGCGATCGAGGCGGACGGCGCTTACGTCACCTGGATTCCGCCGGATGCAGGCGGACGGCTGTCGTTCCATGTTCCGGTGAGCCACCGCCGCCCCAATGGCCGGTTCGATGCGCAAATGACCGACGACTGGGCCGTGTTCCGGGGTGATGATCTTTTTCCCCCAGCGCGCATCCAACAAAGCGATGGTGCCGAAGCGGATGCGACGCTGCACGTTCATTTGCCCGAGGGATGGTCCTTCGTCGCGCCCTACGTCAGCATCAAGGATCACGTCTATGAGATCGAGAACGCGCATCGGAGCTTTGACCGGCCCACCGGCTGGATGGCCGCCGGGCGGCTGGGCGTGCGCCGCGAGCGGATCGCCGGCGTGCGGGTCGTCGTGGCCGGGCCTCTGAATGAGGGCGTGCGCCGGCTCGACATGCTCGCGCTGCTGAATTGGAATCTCCCGCGGGTCCGCCGCCTGGTGCCTGACATGCCGAAGCGCATTCTCGTGGTGAGCGCCGGCGACCCGATGTTTCGAGGCGGACTGTCTGGCCCGAACTCGCTGTTTGTGCACGCCGATCGGCCGCTCTTGAGTGAGAATGGATCCAGCACCTTGGTGCATGAGCTCGTGCATGTCGTCACCCGCCTCGAGGGCGAAAAAGGCGCGGACTGGATCGTGGAAGGCGTGGCCGAATACTATTCGCTCAAGCTGATGTGGCGGTCCGGCACGCTGACGGATCACCGCTACAAACAAACCTTCGTCAAATATGAAAAGTGGGCCAAACAGGCCGATCAGCTAGATGTCGACGTCGCGCGCGGCCCCGTCACGGCGCGGGCCGTGGGGATCATGCGCAAGTTAGACCACGAAATTCATAAGAAAACAAAGCGGCAAAAGAGCCTCGACGACGTCGTCCGCCTCTTGGTGGCCGCGCAGCAGAACGTGAGCACCGACCGCCTCAGACAGGCCGTCGTCGAAGTGATGGGCGAATCAGCCGACGCGCTGAATGACAGTCAGCTTGGGTTCGACATTCCTGACGACTGAAGCAATTGGAACTAGTCGTACGTCAAATGACAGCTTTCGCTATCCGCGGTCGCCTCGACAGGGTACACTTCTATTATGGACGACTGGCTTGATCCCGAATGGCAAGAGTGGTACGCGCTGACGCCGATCGAGCGGTGGCGGGAGACGAGCAAGTTGTGGGCGTTCTACCTGAGCGTGGGAGGTTCGCTTGATCCCGAACCCGATTCAGAAAGTCCTTTCGACGCTCTCTACGCACCAGGTCCGGTACCTGCTGATGGGCGGCCAGGCCTGCGTGTTCTACGGCGCAGCGGAGTTTAGCCGCGACTGCGATATCGTAATTCTCTGCGAGCCGAACAACCTCGAACGGCTGCAACAGGCACTCGATGAATTCGAGGCACGTACAATCGCCGTGCCGCCGTTTGAAGCGGACTACCTGTTACGGGGCCATGCCATTCATTTCCGCTGCCATGCGCCGGAGGTCGAAAACATCCGCCTCGACGTGATGGCGCGAATGCGGGGCGTGGCACCGTTCGACGAGTTGTGGCCGCGGCGAACCACGGTCGAAGACGAGTCTAGCTCGGCCATCGAATTGATGTCGCTACCGGACCTGGTGGCGGCAAAAAAGACTCAGCGAGACAAGGACTGGCCAATGATCCGGCGTCTGGTCGAGGCCAACTACGCGTCACATCGCAACGCTCCAACCGAGGAGCGAGAGGCGAGGAGCGAGAGGCGAGGAGCGAGAGGCGAGGAGCGAGAGAAACCGCGGGAATTTGCGTAGGTGCGCAAAACTCCCCCCGGGGGTTTTGGACATCTACGGCGTGAGGTTTTCTCTCCAATGTGCGCAAAGCGTTGCTTCTGCTCGACCAAAAAACCGCTCAGCCGAATCCGGCATTCCTGCAAACTCGACTGCATTACGAAGCACTGGCGGAGCCAGTGGCACCCGACGATTTAGCCGATCTCAAATAGAGACGGTGCAAAATCCTCGAAAGGGGACAAAGGGGACAAGTTTGGTGTGTGCCCTTTGCGAGATTGGCGCGCAAATACGCGCAAGCTGGCTTGGCGCGCACGGGTAGCGCAGGAACAGGTCACCATGACGAGCAATCGCGTCTGGCTGATCGCTGAGAGCTAATCGCTGTTGGCTTTCTTCCGAATTATCAATGAGCGGACGCTGCAATGCAGCGTGGCGTCAGCATAACAGATAGTGTACATATTTACCAGATTAGTTTTAGCCAGGCAAGAAGTCGGGAATTGATGTTCACATGACGAGGGAAGAAAAAGGGTCAGAACTATTTTAGTGCTGTGATCCGTTCAGATTGTTAATCTTGCGGGATGCCGCGTCCCCCTGCGTCCGATCCTTTTTTCTACTTCTACGTCGGGAAAATAGTTCTGACCCCTTTTCTACTCCCCTTTTCTACTCCTCTTTTCTACCTCTTTTCTACCTCCCTATGTAGCTATCAGCAGCCAGTTTTCTACAGAGACCTCCTGACACCTTTTCGACCGCCTAACACCCGTATTGAGCTTTTTTGAATCAACTCCTTGAGGCAAATAACTGCTCATGCCAAATGAAACGATGTTTGATATAACGCTTTCCAATCCAGTCGCCCCCTCGCCTGTGGCTTGCCGGCGGACCGCAACAGCGCGTCAGCATATCATCCGAGGCAGAGCCCGGGGCTGCCGTAGCGACGCGATTCGGTAAACAAACCGATGGGCACGCGATAAATGAAATTATGTACGCACCTATTGCTAGTCTTGCTGCTCATGGCTTGCGCCGGTTCACTCCGTGGAGAGAGGGTCGACTGGATCCGCCAAATGGGCCGGCCGGCAAGACAGGCCGGAAGCTTCGGCGTCTCGGTCGATGAGCTGGGTAACGTCTACATTTCAGGCTACGCCGCAGGTGATTTAGGCGGCCCGAGCGCGGGCGACCACGACGCATTTGTAAGCAAGTACGACTCGTCCGGCAACGTCGTCTGGACGCGTCAATTCGGCACGACGGGTAGAGAAGGTGGCCGCGCCATTTCGGCCGACGGGCTCGGGTACGTCTACGTCTCCGGATATACGACTTGTAGCCTGAGTGGACCGAACGCGGGAGTGGCAGACGCCGTCGTGCGGAAATATGATTCTTCCGGCGCCGTTATTTGGACGCAGCAGCTGGGCACCACGGGCGTGGACGTAAGTCACGGCGTTTCGGCCGATGGGCTGGGGAACGTGTACGTCTCAGGCAGTACAGTCGGGAACCTCGGTGATACCAACGCGGGAGCGTGGGACGCATTCGTGAGCAAGTACGACGCGGCTGGCAGCCTCGTCTGGACGCGCCAACTCGGCACGATTGGAAACGACCATGGATACGGCGTTTCGGCCGATGGACTCGGGAGTGTATACATCTCCGGCATTACCGGAGGCAACTTAAGCGGCTCCAGCCCGGGGGGCTACGATGCATTCTTGAGCAAGTATGACGCCGACGGCGGACTCCTTTGGACACGCCAGCTCGGCGGGACGGGCGACGACGAAAGCCACGGCATCTCGGCTGACAGACATGGGAATGTCTACATCTCCGGCGCTACCGAAGGAGGCATGAGCGGCCCGAGCGCTGGAGAATACGACGCATTCGTAAGCAAATACGACGCTGCGGGAAGCCCAGTCTGGACCCACCAGCTTGGCACATTGGTAAACGACGCTAGCCTTGGCATCTTTGCCGACGGGATGGGGGATGTCTATATCTCCGGCCACACGTACGGCAGCCTGGGCGGCACCAATGCAGGACTCGCCGACGCCTTCGTGAGCAAGTACACCGCCGCGGGCGCCCTCCTTTGGACCAGCCAGATCGGGTCACTGACTTACGACGTTGCCCATGGGGTGTCGTCCGACAAGCACGGGAACGTTTACATCTCCGGAGTGACTTTCGGCTACCTGGGCGACCCCAGCCACGGAGGAATCAGCGCCTTTGTAGCGAAGATCGTGGACTTGGTCGTTCCTGAGCCTTGCAGCGTCGCGCTCGCAACGGCCGGCATGATTGCTTTGTCTGTTGTAAGGCGAAAGCGATAGCGGGAATGAAACTTGAAAGAGAAAATAAAGGGGACGCCGCAAGGATAACTTCTAAGAGGCACTGCTGGGCAAGCCAGCAGTGGCACCCGCGCTCGGGTGCAAGCCAGCAGTGGCACCCACATGGCACTCCCGACCTTCCCGATTATTTCCCGGCGGGGTCGACTTCTAGGTAGTCGATGGCGGCGCGTTCGCCGGCGTCGGTGGTGGCTTCGATGCGGATGAGGTCGCCGGGGCGGAGGGCGACGCGGCGGGTTTCGTGGCGCGTTGAAGTGTGGCCGTTGGGTTTGTTGTTGGGGAGCGTGTCGCCCGCCGTCCATTGGTCGACGACCTGGCCGGCCACCAGGAGCTTGAATTTCGATGCGCCGTCGTTTTCGTCGAAGTAGCGGACGTTCAAGTGGAACCAGCCGGCTTCGCCTGCGAACTTCATGCTGAGTGCCCCGCTTCCGCTGGGATCGACGCACTGGGCGCACTGTCCGCCCGAGGCGGTTTCCCATGGCGTGACGTTCAGCGACTCGTATCCTTCGCGTTCCATCGCTTCTGCTTCGAAGCGGTTCGGATAGTTGCCGACGCGGCCGTCGTTGTCGGCGATTCCGGAACGGTTCATGAACCAGGTGCAAATGGCATCGCGCCAAAGCTGGGCGTGGCCGGCCTGGTATTGGAGCCTTTTGAGCACCGCCCGATGCCGGCGCGAGTCGATGCGGCCGGCGAGCGATTCCCATTGCTGGGCCAAAGCGGCGGCATCGCGGGCGCCTTGGTAATGGGCGTCGTAAATGTGCTGAATCACCGTTTTGCCGGACTTGAGCGGGTGAGTGTACGGCACGCGGTGCATGAATAAGAGCAGCTCGTCGGGGCAGGTTTCGAGCGACTCGAATCTTTCGGCAACCGGCGAGCGATACTGCGAGATGAAGCCAGTGCCGGATGCGGCGGTGCGATCTTTGCCGAGGCCCGATTCGTCAGCGTTGTGCCAAGGAGCCCAACCGGCGGAGGTGGACGACTCGATGCCGGGCCCGTAATGGCTGTCGGCGGCATCGGTGAGCGTGCCGGCGCCGAGCGGACCGGTGTAATTTTCGTAGGTTCGCCACGATTTAAGCAGCATCTCGACCAGCGTGCCGACGACCAGCGGATCGTGGCCGAATGTGAGCCGCGTCCACTCTTCGGCGATCGCTTTGCCAGTGAGGTTCGGGTCCCAGGCCAGGCGACCGAAGCCGTAGAGGTTCGCCATCGCGAGATCGTGCCCGAACCAGTTCGAGGCGCGGCGCGCGTTCGAGACGGCGACAAAGCCGCCGAGCGGGCGGTTGAAGGTCTTTCCCGTGACGAGCTCCTTCACGGGTGTCGCGTTGGACGCGGCGTGCATGTTGAATTCGAGCGCCTGCTTCCACATGGGCACCAGAAAACAAAGATGCCGCTGCTGGCCGAGATGCTCCTGCGTGAGCTGGAATTCGACGGCCTGATTGGTTTTCTCGAGCGCGCCGAACAGCGGCGAGGGCGGCTCGCGAACTTGGAAGTTCATCGGGCCGTGCTTGATTTGCAGCACGACGTTGTCATCCAGTTGGCCGTCTAGCGGCTGAAACAATTCGTAAGCGGTTTTGGCCGGATCGAAGTTGGCGGTTTCGGGGGCGTCGCTGTCGGGACTCTGGCCACAAACGCACGTGCGGCAGATCACGACGCCGTGGTGCGGCAGCAGGGCCGCGGCAATGGCGTTGATGGCGGCGGCCCTGCTAAGCACGGAGCGGGGAGCAGGAAGTGTGGAGTAAGAATTCTGACTCCCAGCTTCCTGCTCCATGCTCCCCGCTCCATCCCAGTCGGCATCGAGCACAAAGCCGCCGAAGTCAGGAATGGCGCGATAGAGCTCGGCAACGTGATCGTTCCACGACCGGGCGCCGCCGTCTGAAGCTGGTGGATTCGTCGAATTGAGCGCGATGAAGAGCCGCACGCCCCAGGGACGCAGCACGGCGCTCAGCTCCGCGAGCTCCTTGCGATAGGCGGGCGTCAGCAACCGCGGCCCGGCTCGCGGCTCGTTGATCGACAAGGCGTTGATTCCCAGCGACGCCAAAAGGCGGGCATAGTCGCGGACCCGATCCAAATCCTTGGTGGCGTGGTTGGCGTCCCAGAAGATCGACTTGCCCGCGAGCCCACCGTCCGCCGAGCCGTCCAAAGCGTCCCAGTGACTGATCATGCGCACCGGGGCCGCGGGTGAGTGCCGTTCGTTCAGCGCGGCGATCGGCTGAGCCAAAGCGATTTTTCGCAACAGGGCGCACGCACCGAACAGCACGCCACGTTCATTTGGCGCGGTCACCAGCAGGCAATTCTGGCCGTCGAGCTGAATGGTTTTGAGCCAGAAGCCGTCGTCGGGGAGCTTGGGGAACTTGTCGAGCGACGGGACCGCTTTTTTCGCGTCGTCGAACGTGGCCAGTAGTAGCGCGCTCTCCTTCGGCAATTTGTCTTCGACGCGCAGGGTTCGCCCCAACATGCCGCGCAAGCCGAGAATCAATTCGTCTCGGGCCGAGGCAAGGACGTCGGATTCGCCTAAGACAACGGCGGCGGCGGGAATGCCGGCGTAGCGCTCCGCGGCGATCTTTGCGTCGACCGGTTCGTAACGTAACCAGGCATCGTAACCGGTATCGGCCCGGAGCGGCGATGCCGACGCGACCAACGCAAGCAACAGATAGACCAGCGGTGTGAGCCGGCTACTTCTGACGCCGGACAGCGGCTGGTCCTCCGAAGGAATCGCTGAGGTCATGGGAATGACGCAGCAAATAGAGCTGGTAATCCGTTGGTGGGGCTGCCCCGAAAGTTCAGTACGCAGGCAATGTCGGAGGTGTTTTTCAGGAAAATGCGATCCGTGCGCCTGCGCTCAAATATAGGTCATCGGTGGCCATTGGTAGCATAGAACGACGCCGATAACGAGGCAATCGGCGAAGTGGAGCCAACAGGCCGTTTCTTTGCCCCTCGTGCTACATTCATTTACAATCGACGCGGGCGGGAGGTTCGCTTTAGCGGGCGGACACTTTGGCGAGAAGTCCGATGCGCTATCTCAAGAAACGAGTGCCTGGCTAGACCGAGATAGCTCGCTGACAATAGCGGCAGTGCAGTTATAATGAGTGCCGGGAGAAAATGCCCCCTGCCCTCCCGCGGCGACGTGCCGCCCTGCCGATAGATAAGCGTCTCGCTGACTGAAGCCTCCGAACCCGTCCCCAGGGTCGTTTCGGAATAAACTCCCCCTGCGAGAGAGCGCGTCGATGAAGTCGAGCGGTCGGAACGCATCGCGAGCCATTGGTCTGCCAGCCGGCGGCATTTGGTCGATTGTGGGGGCGTGGCTGCTGGTGGCCGGTATGGGGTCGCTGTGCGCCGCCGAAGGTTTACCGGCCGCCGCGGCGTTTCGCGAGCGCGTGCAGCCGATTCTGGAGACCTATTGTTACGGATGTCATGGGTACGGGGCGAGTGAGGGCGGGCGGACGCTCGATGAGTTTGAGTCCGACGAGGCGCTCGTGGGGAATCGTGAGTTGTGGTGGGCGGTGCTGAAGAACGTGCGTTCCGGCATCATGCCGCCCGCGGGCGAAGAGCGGCCGAACGATGACGAGCGCCGCGTGCTCTTCGAATGGATCAAGTTCGAGGCGTTTGGAATCGACCCTGCCAACCCGGATCCGGGTCGCGTCACGCTGCGCCGGCTCAATCGGGTCGAGTATCGCAACACGATTCGCGATTTGACGGGCGTCGAGTTCGATACGGCGGATGAATTTCCAGCCGACGATGCGGGTTACGGGTTCGATAACATCGGCGACGTATTGAGCATGTCGCCGCTGTTGATGGAGAAGTATTTGCAAGCGGCCGAGGCGATCGTGGCGGAAGCCGTGCCCGCTGCACCGGTTGAGGATCAAGATCGCCGACAGCGGGCGAAGTACCGGCGGTTCTTCCCGCGCAAAACGGTGCCGGCTGATCCAGCAGAGCGCGACACGTATGCCCGTGAGATTGTTGCGCGGTTCGCCCGCCGCGCGTATCGCCGGCCGGTGGATGATTCGACCGTAGAGCGGCTGGTTGCTATCGCCGAGGAGACCTATACGGCGCCTGGGCAAACGTTTGAGGCGGGCATCGGCCGGGCAATGGTCGCTGTGCTTACGTCGCCGCGGTTTTTGTTTCGCGTGGAGGACGCCGAGGCAGGGAGCAAGGAGCAGGGAGCAGGGAGTTGGAAAGTAGGAAACATCGAACGCGGAGCGGCGAGCCAGAAATCTTACTCCTCGCTCCCTGCTCCCCGCACTTTGCTTCTTGATGAGCATGCGTTGGCGTCGCGGCTGTCCTATTTGCTCTGGTCAACGATGCCGGACGACAATTTAAGCGAGCTCGCGGACCGCGGCGAACTTCGCGCGAATCTGCACGCTCAAGTCGAACTAATGCTCAAGGATGGGCAGTCCAAACGGCTGGCGGAAAACTTCGCGGGCCAATGGCTGCGGTCGCGCGATGTGGAGAAATTTGAAGTTGATCTGCGGTTCGATCATGCGCTGGCGGACACGATGCGCCGCGAAACGGAGATGTATTTCGAGCACATCGCCCGCGACGACCGCAGCGTGCTGGAGCTTATCGATAGCGACTACACGTATTTGAATGAATTGCTTGCAAGTCACTACGGAGTGGAAGGCGTAACAGGCCGCAGAATGCGGCGCGTCGAGCTGCCGGCGGGGAACCCGCGCGGCGGCGTGCTGACGCAGGGGACGCTGCTGGTGGTAACGTCGAATCCGACGCGCACGTCGCCGGTGAAGCGGGGCTTGTTCATTCTCGACAACATCCTCGGCACGCCTGCGCCGCCGCCGCCGGAGAGCGTGCCGCCGCTGGAAGCGGCCGCCAGCGCGATTAGCGATCATCAGCCGACGGTTCGCGAACTGCAGGAACAACACCGTCGCGATCCGCTCTGCCACTCGTGCCACGCCCGCATGGACCCCTTGGGACTGGCCTTGGAGAATTTCGACCTGCTGGGCAAATGGCGCGAAACGGAGCACGGCCGGCCCATCGATGCGTCTGGAACTCTGCTGACGGGCGAGGAATTTAACGATATCCGGCAGCTTAAGCAGATTCTAAAAAACGAGCGGCGGCTCGATTTTTATCGCTGCCTGACCGAAAAACTGTTAACCTACGCACTGGGACGGGGTTTGGATTACTATGATGAGCACACGGTGGACCAGATTGTCGAGCAGCTCGACCACGAGCAAGGGAAGTTTTCGGTGCTCTTGAGCGGGATCGTCGAATCGGCGCCATTTCAAAAACAGCGGCGAGCGGATATCGTGGCTGCCAGACCATAAAGCCGCGACCGGCGGTCGCGGTGGTTCGGAGGATGTGCGATGAACAAAGACCAAACAACGGATCGCGACCGTGCTGCGGAGCGTCACTGGTCGCTGAGCCGGCGGCACTTTTTGCGGGGGGTGGGAGCGTACATCGCGTTGCCGGCGATGCCGTCGCTCGTGCCGCGGTGGACGCAAGCCGCGGAGGTTGCCTCAAGTGTTGCCGCGGCCTCGAGTGCGCCGATGCGCATGGCGTTCGTCACGATTCCCAATGGAGTGAATCTGGACCATTGGTGGCCGAAAGGCGAGGGCAAGAACTTTGAGCTGGCGGCGACGATGGCGCCGCTCGCGGCCGTCAAAGATCAAATCCAAGTGATTTCGGGCCTGGATCATATCAATGCGACAGCCGGCGTCGACGGCGCCGGCGACCATGCACGGGCGAGTGCGTCGCTGCTGACCGGTTGCCGGGCAAAGAAGACGGCGGGGGCCGATATCCGCGTCGGGCCGTCGGTCGATCAAGTCGCCGCGCAGCATGTCGGCCATCTCACGCGCTTCGGCTCGTTGGAGCTCACCTGCGACAACGTGCGCAACTCTGGCAATTGCGACAGCGGCTACTCGTGTGCGTATCAATACAACGTCTCGTGGCGCTCGGCCACGACACCTGCGCCTCCGGAGCCGAATCCGCGGCTGGTGTTCGAACGGTTCTTCGGGGGCGGCTCGTCCGACGAGCGCCGCAGGAACCTTGAGCTGCGCCTGGCCCAGGAGCGATCGATCCTCGACTTCGTTCGTGAGGATGCCCGGTCGCTTGGCAAGAAGCTCAGCGCGCAGGACGGGCGAAAGCTGGAAGAGTATCTCACGAGCATCCGTGAGATCGAAGAGCGGGTCGCCCGAGTGGATCGGCTCGGCGAGCTGCCGAATCCGGATTATACGATGCCGGAAGGGATACCGGACCCGTTTGAGGAACGGATGCAGGTGATGTACGACATGATCGCGCTGGCTTTTCAGACCGACTCGACGCGGATTGCCACGCTGATCATCGCGCACGACGGCAGCAATCGACCGTACCCGGACCTTGGCGTAAAAGCCGGACACCATGAGCTGTCGCATCATCAGGGCAAGCCGGAAAACCTTGAGATGATCGCCAAGATCGACCATCATCACATGAAGTATTTTGGGCAGTTTCTTGAAAAGTTGGCCGAGTCGCAGGATGCCGACGGCAGCTCGATTCTGCATAACTCGATGATCGTGTACACGTGCGGCAATGCCGACGGCAATGCCCATTCGCACACGAACCTGCCGGTGATCCTGGCCGGCGCGGGCGGCGGTAAACTTCAGACGGGCCGCTTTCACAACGTAGCTTCGATGCCGATGTCGAACATGTACCTGGAGATGCTCGAGCACCTGGGGATTGAGCGCATCGAGCGGTTCGGCGATTCGAACGGCCTGCGGGCGCGGATTTAGAACAGCATGCGTCTTCGACTGCTCGTTGCGCTCGCGATTTCGTTGTGCTTCTCACTGATCGCCACGGCAGCGCCGCGCAACATCGTTCTCTTTGTGACGGATGACCAAGGGCGGGATGCAGGCTGTTATGGCAATCCCGTGATCAAGACTCCGCATCTCGATGCGTTGGCTGCCGCCGGCACGCGCTTCGAGAATGCCTACTGCACGACGGCGAGCTGCAGCCCCAGCCGATCGGTGATTCTCACGGGGCTTTATAACCATGCCAACGGACAGTACGGGCTTGAGCACGCGTACCATCACTTTCGCAGTTTCGAGAACCTGAAGAGCTTACCCGTGCTGCTAGCCGCGGCGGGATACCGCACCGCCCGCATTGGTAAGTTTCACGTGGGGCCGGAGAGTGTCTATCGCTTCGAAGAAAAGCTGCCCGGCAACCCGCGCAGCCCCGTCGAGATGGCCGAGCAATGCCGCGACGTAATCGAAGCATCGGATCGGCCGTTCTTTTTATTCTATTGCACGAGCGATCCGCATCGCGGCGGTCAGGCGAATGATCTGCCGCACCGGCCGGATGGTTTCGGCAACAAGCCGCGCGGCCAGTCGTATCCCGGCGTTGAGCCGGTGCATTACGACCCGGCGGATGTGATCGTGCCGCCGTTTTTGCCCGATACGCCGACGTGCCGGGCGGAGATCGCCCAATATTATGAATCAATATCGCGCGGCGACGCGGGGCTGGGCCGACTGATCGAGATTCTTAAACAGGCCGGCAAATTCGACGACACGTTGATTATCTATATCTCCGACAACGGCATGCCGTTTCCTGGAGCGAAAACCGGCGTCTACGAGGCAGGGCTGCGATTGCCGTGCGTGGTGCGGAATCCTCTCGCGCAAAAGCGGGGCGTCGTCAGCCAGGCGCTCGTAAGCTGGGTCGATATCGCGCCGACGATTTTAGATTTCGCCGGCGTCGAGCCGCCGCGCCGCCGACCCGGCACCCGGCAAAACTGGTCGCCGGGTGCCCGGCTCCACGGCCGCTCGCTGCTGCCGATCCTAGAGCAAGAATCGCCCGGCGGCTGGGACGAAATCTACGCCTCGCACACGTTCCACGAAGTGACGATGTACTATCCAATGCGCGTCGTGCGCAGCGGCCGGCACAAGCTCATCTGGAACGTCGCCCACCCGCTGCCCTTCCCGTTCGCGTCGGACTTATGGAACTCGGCCACATGGCAAGACGCGTATCCGCAGGGTGAGGATTTTCGGTGGGGCCAGCGCACGATCAAGTCGCTCATCAACCGCCCGCAATTCGAGCTGTACGATCTGGAGCGCGATCCGGACGAGGTGCATAATCTGGCCGGCGATCCGCAGCATCGTGAACTGCTAGCCGAATTGCAACAGAAGTTGCGGGACTTTCAGCGCCGAACGGGCGACCCGTGGGAGTTGAAGTGGGAGCGGGAATAGCGTTCGGGTTTGGATTCTTGCTCAGACCGACCAGTCTTCGATCGGCAACCCAGGTATGCGACCAAAGTCTGCGCGGTTGCGAGTAACAACCGTGGCAGAGATCTCTAGCGCTATCGCGGCAATACGTAGATCATTAGCTTTGACGCCCAACTTCATTCGATGGAGAACTTGAAACCGGCCAATGGCCTGTTCGGTGAAGGAAAGGATTTGCATGTCTACGAGCGAACGCACATTTCGGGTGAACCGCTCATATGCGTAGGCAAGTTCGCTGCGCCTCTTGGCGCGGCGGCACAGCGTAAACCACGACCGCAATTGTTCCTCAACCGAAATGATGGTAACGGCCAGGTCTTGAGAACGACACTGAAAGACGCGTTGGCATAAAACTCGATTGTTGAGTTGGAAAAGTGAAAGGATGTCCGTATCCAAGACGTACAGACTCATTCCAAGTCCTCGGAACGACTTCTATTCTGCTCAATTAGATCGAGCCATTCACGGACAATTGGATCAGACTCATCAAAAATGCCTGCGGACTTCGCCCACGGATGCTCACCGGTTTGAATCTCCACCGAAGTGATGCACGCACCTTCACCCAATTTGGCCTCAACATGGTCTCTAAAACGGGCCATCGCATCCTCGGGAGTCGCACCTTCGACCGCGACCGGGAATGGGACGTTTCCGCTTACTCGATATCCGTTGCCAGGAACAGGCTCAATCACCACCGGAATTTGCATGATATTCTCCAACACTTTTGAATGCATCGATTGCAGTCAATTATAGTCGCTTTCCACGCCGCCAACCATGTATCCTTCAAGCCACAACTACGCTTACCAGCGCTCCGGTTTTATGCGTCAGGCGTAGGCAATACTCAATCGCCGTAGCCGCGGGGGTGTTTCTTGTGCCAGACCCAGGCGGTTTCGACGATTTCGCGCATCGTGTAGCGCGGCTGCCAGTTGAGTGTGCGCTTGGCGGCGGAAGGGTCGGCGACGAGCTCGGGCGCGTCGCCTTCGCGGCGGGGGGCGGCGCGCGTGGGGATGGGGTGGCCAGTAATTACGCGGCAGACGTCGATGACTTCCTGCACGCTCGCGCCGCGGCCGGTGCCGAGGTTGAGTTTCAGCTCCATGCCGGGCTCAAGTTTTTCGAGCGCGGCCACATGGGCGGTGGCCAGGTCGTCGACGTGGATGTAATCGCGGATGCAGGTGCCGTCCGGTGTCGGGTAGTCGGTGCCGAAGATTTCGACATATTCGCGCTGGCCGAGCGCGACCTGCAGAATGAGTGGGATGAGGTGCGTTTCGGGGTCATGGTCCTCGCCGAGCGTGCCGTCGGCCGCGGCGCCGGCGGCATTGAAGTAGCGGAGGGCGGCATAACCGAGACCATAGGCATGCGAGTAATCGGCCAGCGCCCGCTCGATCACGAGCTTTGTGAAGCCATAGGGGCTGATCGGGTGCTGGGGATGGTCTTCGGTGATCGGCACGCGCTGCGGGATGCCGTAAGTGGCGCAACTGCTGGAGAAAACGATGCGATTGACGCCCGCCGTGCGCATGGCGTCGAGCAGCGCGAGTGAGCCGACGATGTTGTTGTTGTAGTACGTGGCCGGCTCACGGACCGAGACGCCGACATAAGCGAAGGCGGCGAAGTGCATCACGGCTTCGATCTTATGGTCGCGCAGGGCGGCCACGATGAGTTCGCGATCCAACAGGTCGGCGGTGACCAGCGGCAGTTGCCCCACCGACGGTCGATGGCCTTCTGCCATGTTGTCGACGATGACCACGTCATGCCCGCTCTCAGCGAGCAGTTTTGCCGCGTGCGAACCGACATAGCCGGCGCCGCCCGTTACCAGGACCCGCATGGTGTTATTGCCTCGGCGTTTTTTGAGTGCATGAGGAACGACCAGCCGAATTTATCAGTAACGGACCAGCTGTAACAGACGCTGAATTCGGGCACGTTTTATGAAGAATCTACATGCAATTTGTTGACAGCGCATAATAGCGATCTTATGTTGCGGGAATCGTCATCCAGCCCTCATCACGGGTTGGTCGGAAAGCGCTCATGACAGCCATCTCTCTGGCCCCAGCGTAAGCACGGCAGCGGTTTGAATTCGAGCATTCTGCCGAATTCTCGCCCCTTGCGATGGTACGTTACGCTCTCACAATCTTCGGGCCTATAACTTCCCCAGACAGTTTCGCGCAGCGGGAAACCGTCGGCAGATCGTGACCAATTCGCACATCAATCACAGAGGCAATCGCATGTACGACCATCAAATGAACTTCCACCGCATCTTATTTCTACTTGCCACGGCATTGCTGGCGATGACACTTACTGGCCGGATGACGCACGCCACCCTCGTCGATGCTGTCTCGTATGGTAGCGACATGGTTGGTGCAGATGTAAGCGTGCTGTTCGCTCAATCGGGCCAAAAAGTGGCCACGGTTTAGGGGTAACAGCAGTGCCAACGGGGCGACCGCGGGGGGCGAGGAGGGGCAGGCGGACATGTCGTTGGCGGCGACATGTTTTGTGGATATGTCGATAAAATTGTAAATTATCGACACGTCGGCTTGACCTGTCGCTAGCGGCGACATAAGCTGCATTGTGGCCAAAACGGTGAAAAAACGCGGGAAAGCCCGGGTTACGTGGCAGGCGGACGCTCCCTTCAACGAGCTGCCGCTCCTACCGCCGCCGATGGAGCTGGAAACGAAGGCGGTCCTGAAGCAGTGCATCCCGGCGCGGGCTGCGCTGGCCGAGCTGAAGCGCGCAGGCGAGCAAATTCCCAATCCAGCGATGCTCATCAACACGCTCCCCCTATTGGAAGCTGGTGCAAGCTCGGAAATCGAGAATGTTGTCACGACCACGGATCGCCTATTCCGATTCCGTGAAGAGAGCGAACAGGCCGATGCAGCCACAATGGAAGCCCTGCGTTATAGCTACGCACTCCTGGAGGGTTATCAAACTCTCGCGAAGCACCCGTTAAGTACGCGCACTGCGGAGCAGATTTGCAGCCGGATCAAGGGTGTGGAAATGCGGGTCCGGCGAGTGCCGGGTACTGCGTTGGCAAAAGGGGGCAAGGTCGTGTACACGCCACCGGTGGGCGAAGAACTGATTCGCAAGCTGTTGGCGAATTGGGAGCGATTTCTGCACGAGACGAAGGAGTTAGACCCGCTGATTCGGATGGCGGCTGGCCACTATCAATTCGAAGCGATCCATCCGTTTACTGATGGGAACGGACGCACGGGCCGCGTCCTCAACAGCTTGTTTCTCAACCACGAGAAACTGCTGACACTGCCGATTTTGTATCTCAGTCGTTACATGATTCAGCATAAAGCGGACTATTATCGACTATTGCTGGCGGTGACCAGTAAACAGACATGGGAGGAGTGGGTCTTGTATGTTTTGAAGGGCGTCGAGGAGACTGCCAGGTGGACTACGGCAAAGATTGAGGCGATTCGGCTGCTGTCGACACATACCGCTGAATATGTCCGCACGATACGTCCAAAAATCTACAGCCGTGAGCTAGTTGACTTGATATTCGCGCTGCCGTATTGCCGGATTCAGAATCTCATGAGTGCCAAAATCGCGAAGCGTCAGACGGCATCTGTCTATCTCAAGCAACTCGTCGAAATCGGCGTTCTCGAAGAGCGCGCCGTTGGCCGTGAAAAGCTTTTCATTCATCCCAAGCTGATGCAACTGCTTACGGGCGAGAACAACAGTTTTGCGGAATACCGATGAATTGACGAGAATCTTCGTCGGTTAGGCGAATTGGTATTCCCGCAGTAAATCCTGCAGGACCGGTTCGATCTGCGTTTGCAATTGTCGGTTGGCGTATCCCACCCAGGCGAGGTCGGACTCCGTATCGAGCGGGGCTTCGATGGGGCCGCCGGTGGGCGCGGTGATGATGACGCCGGCTTCTTCGGCGATGAGTTTGGTGCAGAGGTCGTAGGGATGGCAGCAGTGGCCGGGGGTGCCGCCGCGCTGGGTGACGAGGGGCTGGACCAAGGGGCGCAAGTCGGCGATGAAACGGTCTTGGCCGGTGGCGAGGCCGTAAAGCTGGCCGCCGGTGCAGGCGTATTGGTCTTCGAAGACGGAGGCTTCGCCGGGCTGCCGCGTGAGCAGTCGCTGGCATAGGGCGTCGTCGATTGCGGCCAGCACGTCGCGTCCGCCGGGAAAGAAACGGCAGACGGTGGCGAAGCCGTGCCGCAAATCGGTGGCCGATGACGGGCGGATCGCGAGCGGCTGGCTTTCGTTCGTCAGCCGATTGTATCGCGACGCCTGCACTCCGTTGCCGCGAACGGCCCACACCTGATCGCTGAGGTGCTGTTTGATGAGCGGGATTTCGGTTTGCATCGCGAGCTCGATATCGGCAAGCGACGTGGCATCGCCCCGGTTCGGCGCAACGCCGGTGAGGATCCACCCCGGGCGCTTCTGGTACATCAGCCCGCGCGTGCCGTCGATGGGATCGACGATCACGCGCCAGCGGGCTTCTTCGGCGGCGGCACTTTGGGGCAAGGTAATGCGGCCGCCCGGCAAACCTTCGCCGACGAGCACGATGGTCTCGTGCAGGGCGATCTCGCGCGTGAACCAATCCACCAGCGCCGTCTCGCTCACGCGGTCGATGGAGTACGTAACGTCGCCGGCGCCGTCGTGCGCTACGCGCGCCAGATCGCTGACGGAATGCTGCTGGCAGGCGGCCACGACCAGGCCGCGGATCCAATCGTGCAGGCGGCGGAGCGGTTCGACGAGTTCGACAATGGCGGTCACGTGGCGGTTGCCTCCGACGCGGACTTGTAATGCGTAGTGGATTGAGCGCGGAGCTCGGCGGCCTTCTCTTCAGGCGAAGTGTCGCTCAGGAAGCTGCCGCCGCCAATTTCGGGTCCGGCCAAATATTTCAGTAAGTTCGGGCTCCGCAGCGGCGGATGGAATTCGATGTGAAAGTGAAAGCCCTCGGCGACGCGACCGTCCGTCGGCGCCTGGTGTAAAACGAGCACGTAGGGGAACGAAATCTGCCAGAGATTATCGTAGCGAACAAGCAGATCCTTGAGCACAGCGGCCACGTCGGTCAACTCATCGCTCGATAGGTCGGCAATGCTTTGTGCGGATCGCTTCGGCGCGACGTACGTCTCATAAGCGTAGCGGGCGAAGTACGGGACGAATGCAATAGCGGAGCTGTTTTCCGATACGATTCGCCGGCCGTCCGACTTCTCGCTGGCCAGGATGTCCTCGAACAGCACGCGGCGGTGCGCCCGCCAGTGCCGCGCCGCAGCATCGACTTCCACCGCGATCGTCTTGAACACGAAGTTGGTCGCGTAAATCTGGCAGTGCGGGTGGGGATTGGAGACGCCGACCACTTTTCCCTTGTTCTCGAAGATGAGCACGTGGTTCACTTCGGGCATTGCGCCGAGCTCGCGATACTGCTCCTGCCAACAAGCAAGAAGACCGCGGACCTGGTCGACCGGCTGTTCGGCCAGCGTCGTATTGTGCAGCGGACTGTAGCAAACAACCCGCGCTTTTCCCTGTGCCGGTTGGTTGCGGAAGATGCCCGGCGGGTCGGCAAGCTCGCGCGGCGCGTTGGGCGCAACGCACGGCAGGTCGTTGTCGAATACGAAGATGCCGCCGTACTGCGGATTGCGGTGGCCGTGCACTCGGGCGTTGCCGGGGCACAGGTAGCAGCTGGGATCGTATGGCGGAACCGGATCACTCTGTCGGCTGACCGTGTCACCAGTCCACGGCCGCTGGTTGCGGTGCGCGGCGATGATCACCCACTCCTCCCGCAAGGGATGCCAGCGCTGTTCCCAGGTGCCGCTCATCATCACGTTTCTCGAAGCCGCGAACCGGGGGCCGATTTTCCTCACCAGAAAATCCAATATAGCGTGAGCGTCAACAGAATGACGATCGCGCCCCAGAATTTCGCTGCCGACGAGCCCTCCAGAGAAATCTTCGACTGCTCGGGAAGTGTCACGGGTTGAGCGAGCGGCGAAACGAGCGTCATCGCGCCCAAGACCACCAATTCGACGGCAAACGTAATGGCCATGCGGTTTAGAAATGCGATGTCCGGCGTGAACCAATAGAGCAAACCATAAACGACAGGGCTAATCAGCAGCCCGACCACGCCAGACGCCCGCGGAGCGCGATGCAAAAATAAACCAAAGATGAACACCGCCAGAACGCCCGGCGAGAGGAAACCTTGAAACTCCTGAATGTAGGTGAAAATGCCCTGGAACCGTGGGTGGCCCAGCAACGGAGCGACCATGCAACCGACGATCGTGAACACCACGACGCACAGTCGCCCCATCGCCACGAGATTGGATTGCGACGCCTTGGGATTCAAGTACTCGCGATAAAGATCCATCGTGAAAATTGTCGAGGCGGCGTTAAGCATCGCTGCGAGCGAACTGATTACCGCACCGAGCAAAGCAGCCAGAATGAAGCCGCGGACGCCGGGACGTACCAGGTGCCGCATCAAGAGCGGAAACGCCGAGTCGTAGCGGTAGCCGATCACCTCCGGCCGAATGACGACCTGTTCTGGGGCGGGCTTCTGCAGATTCCGCTGCCTGATCTGTCCGAGCACGGCATGATTCTGGTCGACAAGGTCCTCGCCGTCTGTCCGCGGTGAGTTGCTGCCGGTGATCGTGCGGTTTAATTCCAGCATCTGCCGCGCGACATCCGGATTGAGTTCCGCAAAATCCCTGTCGAAATCAAACGCCTCCCGGGAGGCTGCCGGTTGGCGTCGGACGGCGGCAAAGCGATCGAGCGCGGCCTCGTTTTCCAGGGCCGCTTCGCGCTGCAATTCCGGGGCATAGAGGTTCACGGCCACGATTCCCGGCAGCACGATCACGAAGGGAATCAACAGCTTGAGCCCGGCGGCGAAAACAACTCCCTTTTGACCGTCTGCCAGCGACTGGGCGCCGAGCGTGCGTTGGGAGATGTATTGGTTGAGGCCCCAGTAATAAAAATTCGGAATCCACAAGCCGAGCAGCAGCGCGGTCCAGGGCAGAATAGCGTCTGCGGCCGGCAACGCCATGTGGAGCTTTTCGGAGTTGAGCGCCCGGAACCGCTCGATCGCTCCGGCGTCGGCGTGCTCTGGAGGCAGCCCGATCGTTTGTGGATCCGCTTGCCCGAGCGCTTGGAACGCCAAGAACGTGACGATGGCGCCGCCTAAGATTAGCGCCGAGCCTTGAATCAGGTCGGCCCAGGCGCAGGCTTTGAGTCCGCCGGCGACGACGTATACGGCTGCCAGCACACCGATGATCCAGGACGCTGTGGAAAGGTTGACTTGGAAGTCGCCCCACAATGGAATGTCGCGAAACAGCACAACGATTGTCAGCCCGCCCGAATAGATCACCGCCGGAATCGTCACCAGGATGTAGACGACCATCACCATGAGTGACATCAAGCTGCGGGCGGCATGATTGAACCGGTATTCCAGGAACTCGGGGATCGTGTAGATGCCTGCTCTCAGGAACTTCGGCAAAAATAAGAAGGCGACGACGACCAGCGTGATCGACGCCAGCCACTCATAGCTCGCAATGGCTAAGCCGACATACTTGGCCGCCTGGCCGGACATGCCGACGAAGTGTTCGCTGGAAATGTTGGCGGCGATCAGCGAGAAGCCGATCAACCACCAGCTCAATCCGCGTCCGGCCAGGAAATAGTCCTCTGTGTCTTTTTCGCCGCGGCTCATCCCGATGCCGACGGCCAACACCGTGATGACAAAGGCGAAGAAGATAACGACATCCAAGATGAGGTAGAAATCCATGCGGTCCTCGGTGGTTGCCGGGAAATAGCCGGAACGCTGCGCGGCGCGGAACCGGCGAGCGTAGCTCGCCAGCTATGACGACAGTCGAGAAATTATAGAAGCTGCTAATATCATCGCGGCGCGGCGGCAAGTCAACGGAGATAGACTGGGTGTGCCACTGCTTGCGGCGGGCCGATGAGCATCGCAAAGTCGATTCGGCACTGCTCGCTGCCAAATGATGGCGAAGTTTGGGAGGCAAGCAGTGTTGTTTTGCGTGGCAGCGCTCGCGAACAGTGGCACACTGGTCTAACGCGTTTCGACAAAATAGGCGCCGCGTGCGGGGCGGCTGGTAAGCACGCTCGGCTCGATGCCGGTTTGGGTGCGATAGGAGCTCGCCAGGTGTTGGGCGACGGCGTCGACTTTAGCGGTTTCGACGAGACTGACGGTGCAGCCACCGAAGCCGCCGCCGGTCATTCGCGAACCAAACACGCCGCCCTTGCGGCCGAGCGATTGCGCCAAGTCGACCAGCAGGTCCAGCTCGCGGCAGCTGACTTCGTAGTCGTCGCGGAGCGAATCGTGGCTCTCGTTCATCAGCCGGCCAACTTCCGACCAGTCGCCGGCCTTCACTGCATCCGCGGCGTCGCGTGTCCGCTCAATTTCGCTAATCGCATGACGGGCACGTCGAAATTCGGTCTGCTCGAGCTTCTGCTGCTGCGATTCCAATTGCTCCAACGTGGCGTCGCGCAGGGAAACGACTCTAAGTTTGCGGGCGGCCGATTCGCATTGGCCGCGCCGCTCGGCATACTCGCCGCCGGAGAGCTCGTGTTTTACGTTCGTGTTCGCAATCAGCACCGTAAGATTCGGATCGCTAAACGGAATGTGCTCCACGTGCTGCGAACGGCAGTCGAGCAGCATGAGATGGTCGGCCCGGCACATGACGGACGCGAACTGGTCCATGATGCCACATGGCACGCCGGCCCATTCATGCTCCGCTTTCTGGCACAGCAGCGCTTTTTCGACTGGGTGCAGCGAAGTGCCCGTCATGGCTTCGAGGAGCGTGGCCGTGGCCACTTCGAGCGAAGCGCTGCTGGAAAGGCCGCCGCCGACCGGAACGCCCGACTCGACGACGGCCTGAAACGCGGGTGGTCGCAGATGGCGGTGGGCGAAGCCTGCGATCACGCCGGCCACGTAGTTCGACCAGTGGCCGGGCGTCGCGTTACGCTGCGGGGCCGCGAGCGAAATCGTTGCTTCATCATCGGTCGCGACGCTGAACACTGTGGCGAAGGGGACAGTCCCCTTTTCTTGGTGAGCGCTGTGCGGCGGGGCATCGGCTCTCGGCAAGAAAAGGGGACAGTCCCCTGCCGCGATTACGCAGTAGCGGTCGATCGCCATCGGGAGCACGAAGCCTTCGTTGTAGTCGATGTGCTCGCCAATGATGTTGACGCGGCCGGGGGCAGCGACGATCCAGCGGGGCGGGCCGCCGTAGCGCTGTTGGAAGCGATCCGAGGCGCTCGTGACCAGCTGATCCAGGAGCCCGGCGGACATTTTTGTTTTGCTCCCCTCACGTTGCGTCGAGCCACAGCGTCAACAGCAGCGTCGGCACTAACAGCAGCACCACGGCGAGTCCCCAGAAGGGACCAGCGTAACCGACGCACACGGCCGCGTCGAGGACGATGATGGAATGAACGCAATGCCGCACGGCGGCCTGCACGCGCTCGGGCGAAGGTTGAAGGATCGCCAACGTGCAACGCCGGGCGGTGATCAGACCGAGCACCGCCCAGAGCAGGTACCAACCGTTTTGTGCAACGACGAGCGGCGGGCGATTCTCGGTCAGTAAGGGCACCGCTGCCAGCAAGGCGATGCCGGCGAGCAGCACGAATATCCCGCCGATCAAGCGGCCACGCGAACTTGGACCCGCTTCAGTACGGGCGAAAATCGTCACGCCGACGATGAACACGCCGACGCCCAATGCGATCAAAAAGTGAGCATGATTCCATGCCGTGGGCGCAAGGCTCATGCCCAATAGAACGTTCAGCGCGCGGCACGCGCCCATCAGCAGCGACGCGGCCGGAGTTTTCTTAAGCACGCCGTCATACAACAAAACGCAGACGGCAAGCGCGCTCCCGACAGCGCCCGGGCGCCAATCAGCGGTGATGATCGTGGTGAGCCAACCCACAAGCGCGCCGTTGGTCAGCATCGACCAGCCAACCGCGGTCGCCGTGCGTAGCGGCACGCGGCCGGAGGGAATGGGGCGGTCGGGCCGGTCGCGCGCATCGACCTCGGCGTCGAACACGTCGTTGAGCACCATGCCGCTCAAATACAGCAGGCATGACGCGGTGATTAGCAATGCGACGTGTGGCACCGGTTCGAGATTGCGGTGCGTGATGAGATAACCCATCGTCACGTCGGCCACGGCGGTGAAGACGTTCGGCAGGCGCAGTAGTTTAAGCCAGTCGATCACGATTGCGATGGTTTCTCGGAAAATCAACCGGAAATGATCTCACGCAAAGGCGCGAAGGCGCGAAGAACGCCGAGATATTAGCCGCGGATGAACGCGGGTGAACGCGGATGATGATTATGGATCATCTTAAAATCTGCGTTTATCGGCGTTCATCTGCGGCTAGTTTTGGATGTATTCTTCTTCGCGAATTTTGCGCCATAGCGTCTTTGCGTGAAGCTTTTCTTTTAGAGCCGTCAGGCTCCCGCCAAGTGATCATCGAGGAACAGCTTTGCTGCGCGGGCCGCCGTGTCGGGGTCGTCGATGTAGGGATAGAGCTCGACGGTCAGCCAACCGGTGTAGCTGGTTTTTTCAATGGCGGCGAGCGTGGCGGGAAAGTCGATCGCGCCGCGGCCGGGGACGAGGTGTTGGTGGACCCGTGTCGCGGCGATGTCTTCGAGGTGGTAATGCCGGGTGTGGCTCTGCATTTTAGCGACCCAATTTTGAGGGTCTTCGCCGACGCAGTAGGCGTGGCCAATGTCGAAGTTGAGGCCGATCATCGCCGAGTCGATGCGGCCGACGAACTCCAGGTATTGGTCGAACCGCTCGATCAAGAGGCCCGGTTCGGGTTCAATCAGGAGGGGCACTTTAAGCTTCTCGGCCACTTCGATGCACGGCATCAGCTCGTCGTAAAAAACCTGCGCAGCGGCTTGCCAGGGTTGGCCGTCGGCGAGCGGTCCGCCGGGCTCGGTGGTGATGTGCGGCGCGCCGAGATCGTGGGCCAGTTGCAGGGCCCGCTTGGTGTGTTCGCGGCGGATCGCGCGGTAGTGCGGGTCGGGCTCGATCCAGCTGGGGTGCCAATACGGCTGCCGCGGATCGGCCACCGCATTCATCATGAAGGCATTGATGTTTGAGATCGTGAGCTTGTGTATCGCTAGCGCGTCGCGAATCGCTTGCTTCTGCGATTCCAACAGTCCCGCGGGCCAGGCGTGCGGGACGTCGGCGAGCAGCTCGATGCCTTTGTAACCCAATGCGGCCACGCGCGCGATGGTTTGCTCGATGGAAAAACGTAGATACGCGTTCGAGCTGAAAGCGATTTTCATACAAGGAACGTCTCACGCAAAGGCGCTAAGGCGCAAAGCAGTTGTCCACAGATGGCGCAGATGATCGGACATAAAATGACGAAGCCTTTCGTTCGAACTTGGAAAGATTGTTGGCATCTGCGCATATCTGCGTCATCTGCGGACATATCATCGAACTTTGTGTCTTCGCGCCTTCGCGCCTTCGCGCCTTTGCGTGAGACTTACTATTTGCGGTCTTGGCGCCAGACGGGGTCGAGGTGTGAGTCGTCGGATTTGGGCCAGCGGGTGAGCGTTACTTTCTGGCGGGTGTAGAACTGGATGCTCTCGTTGCCTTGGATGTGCAGGTCGCCGAAGAACGAGCGGTTCCAGCCGGTGAACGGGAACCACGCCATGGGGGCGGGCACGCCCACGTTGATGCCGATCATGCCGGCGTTGAAGCGCCGCTTGAACTCGCGGGCGGCGTAACCGCTGCGAGTGAAGATCGCGGCGCCGTTGCCGTATTCGCACTGGTCGCCGACGGCGAGCGCCTCATCGAGGTCGGCCGCGCGGACGACGGAGAGCACCGGGCCGAAGATTTCTTCCTTCCACACGCGCATGTTTGGCCGGACTCGATCGACGACACTGGGGCCGATGAGGAACCCGTCGGAATCAAATTCGCGGCGGCCATCGAGCGCGACCGACGCGCCGTCCTGTTTGGCGATGTCGAGGTAACTGGCGACGCGGTCGCGGTGCTCGGCGCGGATCACCGGGCCCATGTCGACGTTCTCATTGCCGTCCGACGGGCCAACCCGCATGCGGCCCGCCACGTCGACGAGGCCTTCGACAACCGGATCGGCGGCTTTGCCGACGGCCACGGCAACACTGCCGGCCATGCAGCGCTGGCCCGCGCAGCCGTAGGCGCTCGCGGCGAGCGCTTTAACGGTTTGGTCCATCTCGGCGTCCGGCATGATAATGAGGTGGTTCTTCGCGCCGCCGGCCGATTGGACGCGCTTTCCGGCTGCCGTGCCGCGCTCGTAGATGTACTTCGCAATCGCCGTCGAGCCGACGAATGAAATCGCGGCGACCTTCGGATGGTCGAGCAGCGCGTCGACGCATTCGCGGTCGCCGTGGACGATATTGAAGACGCCGTCGGGGATGCCTGCTTCTTCGAGCAGCTCGCCCAGGCGCACCGCGGACAGCGGCACTTTTTCCGACGGCTTCAGGACGAACGTATTGCCGCAGGTGATCGCAATGGGAAACATCCACAGCGGCACCATGAACGGGAAGTTGTACGGCGTGATGCCGACGCAGACGCCGACCGGATGGCGGACGGCTTCGGCGTCGACATCCGGCGCGATGTTCGGCAGCATGTCGCCGGTGATCAGACTTGGAATGCCGCACGCATATTCGACGACTTCAATTCCGCGATTGACCTCGGCCCGCGCTTCAGCCAGTGTCTTGCCGTGCTCGCGGGTGACGAGCGCGGCGAGCTCTTCGAAGTGCTGCTCCAATAGTGTGCGAAAACGAAACATGAGCCGTGCGCGCTCGACGACCGGCGTCTCGCTCCAGGCCGGCAGCGCGGCCGCGGCCGCCTCAACCACTTGGCTTGTTTGCTCCGCGGGGCACAGCGGCACGCGGGCGATCACCTGGCCGGTGGACGGATTGTAAACGTCGCCGGCGCGTTTGGTCTTGAGTTCGGACCATTTGCCGCCGGAAAGAATTGGCACGGTTTCGACGGAAGATGAAGTGATCGTTGCCATGATTAGTCCTCAAATCGGGCGCTCTCGGTTTGAGAAAGCTCAAATCCTCGGAAGCGGACACAAGGGGACAGATTATTGTAGGCCATACTGCGCAAGTCCAAATCTCTGCTTCGCGCAGGCGCGATCGCCGACTGCGCGGCGCCAGCGGATGCGCAGCGTGAACGGCTCCCGCATCCAACGTGGATGTGGGAGGCGTCTCAGACGCCGATTTCGCATCGCAACACTAGCGGTTATGTATTGCGAACCGCTCAACGCGGTCAGAGACCGCTCCCCCAGGTAGTTTTTATGCAAATCGGCTCGTTTATATACATCCGTACACATAGGCTAGCGTAACGGGTGGCCAAAAGCAACGTACTCAGCTATCCGCCATTGTGACCAGTTTGAGCGTGCCCGGCCAGAGCTTGCCGCGTGCAATGTAGCAGGCACGCTCCGAGGTGCCGTCCGCAGGTGTGGTTTACGGCACACGGAGTGTGCCTACTACAATGCGTCGGCCAATGATGCGAAGGCGGCATCGAGGGCGAGTGAGTCATCATCCTGCGTCGGGTGGCCAGGATTCAGGAGCGGTGCGGCGGGGGAGTCTTCCAAAGTCTTCGCAGCAGTCGAAGTTGCCAGCAACAAATCGAGCTGCGAGCGTTGGGGAGGAGCAAGTCGGTTCGCGACGGGCAGCCCAGGCCGAGTCATGTGAGATGATGCACTCCGCGCAAAGTTTAGACTTTCGGGTGGCACGTCCTGAGGCTCCGCGAAGGCCGTGGTGGTTGTCGTCGATTCGACCACTCCCGTCGTAGAATCAACGTGTGCCACGCCGCCACTTCCTGCGCCGGGCGGTGGCAGGGCGTCGCCGAAGTTGGCGGTCCAGACGCCGTAGTCGGCCTCGGTGATATCGCCGTCGCCGTTGCCGTCGGCGCCGCTGAAGGGCACGACGCCGGTCGTGCCGAGCGTCTTCCGCCACACGACATAATCAGCAGCATCGACACTACCGTCTTGGTTGTAGTCGCCGAGCAAATCGGGCGGCACGATGATTGGCTGCACTTCGAACGCGCCGATATCGATCCGACCGCCGGATACCCGCGCGAACGGCGCCCCGCGCTGGTCGTACTCCGCCGGGTTGAAAACGATGCTCGGATCGCCCGCATCAATCGCCGGGCTGCCCGCCAGCAGCTCGTGGGTCATCGTCGGGCCGCCGTTATCGGCCAGCGAGCCAAGCTGGGGATTGTTCGTAACCACGTTGTTGCCGCCAGCGGTCGGGGTGATTCCCGTCCCGATCAGGCTGTAGTTGATGGTCAGCGTGCTTCCGGGATCTTTGACGAGGTCGGCCCCGCCGCCGACCGCCGTGTTGCCAGCCACAATCGAACCGCTGATCGAGAACGGATGGTTGGAAAGCGGCGTATTTGCCTGAAACACGCCGCCGCCCAGGGCAGTGGCGCCGAGCGCGTGGTTATCCGTGACGGTGCTTTGGGAGAGCGTCACCGCACCACCGAGGGTCCAAATTCCGCCGCCGCCGCCTGTGGCGCTACTTCCCGCGCTGTTGTTTCCGCTGACGGTGCTCTGGGTGAGCGTCACCGCGCCATCGGCCCTAATCCCGCCGCCGATGGTGGCAGCGCTGTTTCCGCTGACCGTGCTCTCGGTGAGCGTCACGGCGCCGAAGGAAAAAATCCCGCCGCCGGAAGCGAGACTTCCCGCGGTGCTGTTTCCGCTGACGGTGCTCTGGGTGAGCGTCACGGCGCCTTGCGCCAGAATCCCGCCTCCTTCGGCGCCCTCTCCCGAAGTACTATTTCCGCTGACGGTGCTCTCGGTGAGCGTCACGGAGCCTTGCGCCCGAATCCCACCTCCTTCGGCGCCCTCTCCCGAAGTGCTGTTTCCGCTGACGGTGCTCTGGTCCATCGTGAGATTGCCGGTGGTGAGCGAGTGGATCGCGCCGCCGCGGCCTGCTGAACTGGCGGCGGTGGTCCTGCCGCCGGTCAGCGTCAGACCGCCGAGCGTAAAGTCGCCCGTGGTCGCTTTGATGTGGAAGATCCGCGAGAGCTCATTAGCGTCGATTGTCAGGTTCGAGGCCAGCGGCCGGGCGTCGATCACGAGCGCCTCGCCGATCGCTAGCTCCGTCCCGCCGAGCGTGATCGTCGCCCCGGAAAGCGCGGCGGCGAATGTGATCGTGTCGGCGTCTGGGCTGGCGTTGGCCAAAACGATCGCCTCCCGCAGCGAGAGATTGCCGGCCGAGTAGTCGCCGTCGTTTTCATCGGCTGCGGTGTCCACGACGAGATTCAGGCTGGCCAAGGTTTGCCGTTCGAAGGCGCCCATGTCGATCCGCGCTCCGTCGGCGCCGGCGCCGTCGAAGACCCGCACGAAGGGAGCGCCCCGCTGATCGAACTCGGCCGGGTTGAACACGATGTTCGGATCACCCGCATCAATCGCCGGGCTACCGGTGAGCGGGGCGTGCGTGAGCGTCGGGCCGCCGTTATCGACCAGCCCGCCCAAGAGCGGATCAAGGCCCGTGATGTTACCAATGCCTACGAACCCTCCTGCCGGGGTCACGCCGATCAGGCTGTAGTTGACGGTCAGCGTGCTCTGGGGATCTTGATCTTTGACGAGGTCGGCCCCGCTGCCGGCCGCCGTGTTGCCGGCGACAATCGAACCGCTGATCGAGAACGGATGGTTGGAACCCGTATTTGCCTGAAACACGCCGCCGCCCATGGCAGTGAGGCCGAGCGCGTGGTTATCCGTGACGGTGCTCTGGGTGAGCGTCACCGCGCCAATGGTCCTAATCCCGCCGCCGCTGGCGCTAGGGCCCGTGCTGCTGTTGCCGCTGACGGTGCTCTGGGTGAGTGTCACGGAGCCACCGGCCCAAATCCCGCCGGCGTTGGCGGCAGCGTTGTTTCCACTGACGGTGCTCTGGGTGAGCGTCACTGTGCCGGCGGAAAAAATCCCGCCGCCGTCGCCGCCGTTTCCCGAAGTGCTGTTGCCGCTGACAGTGCTCTGGGTGAGCGTCATGGAGCCTTGCGCCCGAATCCCGCCTCCTTCGGCGCTCTCTCCCGAAGTACTGTTTCCGCTCACGCTGCTCTGGATAAGCGTTACCGTTCCGCCGGCCTGAATCCCGCCTCCTTCGGCGCTGTTTCCCGAAGTGCTGTTTCCGCTGACGGTGCTCTGGGTGAGTGTCACGGCGCCGGAGGCAGCAATCCCGCCTCCGAAGGCGAAATCTCCCGTGGTGCTGTTTCCGCTGACGGTGCTCTGAGTAAGCATCACGTCGCCGAAAAGCGTGAAGATGCCGCCGCCCGGAGCGCCACTTCCCGCAGTGCTGTTTCCGCTGACGGTGCTCTGGTCCAGCGTGAGATTGCCGGTGGCGAACGAGCGGATCGCGCCGCCGCGGCCTCCTGAACCGCTGGCGACGGTGGTCCTACCGCCGGTGAGCGTCAGCCCGCCGAAAGTAAAGTCGCCCGTGCCCCCGGTCGCCATGATGGTGAAGATCCGCGATTGTTCGTTGGCGTCGATCGTCACGTTTGCGGCCAGCGGCCGGGCGTCGATCACGAGCGCCTCTTCGATCGCCAAGTCCGTCCCGCCGAGCGTGATAGTCTGGCCGGAAAGCGCGGCGGCGAACGTGATCTCGTCGGCGCCGACGAAGGCGTTGGCCAGCCCGATCGCTTCCCGCAGCGACAAATCGCCCGCCGAGTAGTCACCATCGTGTTCATCGGCTGCGGTGTCCACAACGAGATTTAGGTCGCCAATGGCTTGCCGTTCATAAGCGCCCAAGTCGATCCTCGCGCCGCCGGCGCCGTCGCCGTCGAAGACACGCACGAAGGGGGCTCCCCGCTGATCGAACTCGGCCGGGTTGAACACGATGCTCGGATCGCCCATGTCAATCGCCGGGCTGCCGGCCAAGAGGGCGTGGGTCTCGGTCGGACCCGCATTTTTGGCCAGCGGGCCAAGCTGGGCGGCATTTGTAACCACGTTGTTGCCACCGGCGTTCGGCGTAATTCCCGTTCCGATAACGCTGTAATTGACGGTGAGCGTGCTCTGGGGATCTTTGACGAGGTCGGCCCCGCTGCCGCCCGCCGTGTTGCCGGCTACAATCGAACCGCTGATCGTGAACGGATGGTTGGAACCCGAATTGAATTGAAACACGCCGCCGCCCATGGCAGGATTGGCAGCGGCGTCGAGCGCGTGATTCAGCGTGACGGTGCTCTGGGTGAGCGTCACCGCGCCGTAGGCCCAAATCCCGCCGCCGTGGGCCAGATATCCGGTGGTGATGTTGTCGCTGAGCGTGCTCTGAGTGAGCGTCACGGCGTTATAGGTCCAAATCCCGCCGCCTTTGGCGTTACTTCCCGCGGTGCTGTTTCCGCTGACGGTGCTCTGGGTGAGCGTCACCGCGCCACCAGCCCGAATCCCGCCACCGTAGCCGTTACTTCCCGCAGTGGTGTTGCCGCTAACGGTGCTCTGGGTGAGCGTCACGGCGCCGTAGGAAAAAACCCCGCCGCCGCGGGCGTCTTGTCCCGAGGTGCTGTTTCCGCTGACAGTGCTCTGGATGAGCGTCACTGTGCCCTTGACTAAAATCCCGCCGCCGTAGGCGAAATTTCCCGTCGTGCTGTTGCCGGTGACGGTGCTCTGGTCCAGCGTGAGATTGCCGGTGGTGAGCGAGCGGATCGCGCCGCCGAAGCCTGCTGAACTGTTGGCGGTGGTCTTGCCGCCGGTGAGCGTCAGTCCGGCGAGAGTAAAATCGCCCGTGCTCGCCGTGATGTTGAAGATCCGCGAAAGCTCGTTGGCGTCAATTGTCACGTTCGCGGCCAGCGGCCGGGCGTCGATCACGAGCGCCCCAGTGATCGCCAGGTCCGTCCCGCCGAGCGTGATGGTCTGGCCGCTGAGCGGGCCTGCAAACGTGATCTCATCGGCGCCCGCAGTGGCGTTCGCGGCCAGGACCGCCTCGCGGAGCGAAATGCCGTCGCCGCCATCGCTGGCGATCAAGTTCGCGATCGACGTCGTGTTGCCGTTAACCAAGTCGAGGTTGTTGCCGACGACGACGCCCGCCAGCAGCCGCCGATCCTCCAGCGGCTCGAAGCACAAGCGGCGACGGTGGGGAAGTGAGCGCCCGCCAGCGGAGCCCAGGCGCGTGCGGCGGCCGGCGCGTTGTCGTCGTCGGGCCATGCGAATGGCTCCTGAGGGGCGAACCCATGCAAGGCAAACGTTGCCGGCAGCCGTCCACGGTTCAACGGCTTCCGCCATTATAAAGAACTCGGCGGCCAGCGGCGGCCAAAACTGGAGCGACTCGGCAAATTGCCCCATGGCGTGACGGTCCGCTAGAAGTGCACAAAAGTCGCTGATATATTGAGCATTCATGGTGCTCGACCGCGCCCAAAATCTTTTTGGCGGTAGACGGGTACCCAGCGAGTTGACGAGGTGCCCCCATGCCCCGACCTGTCCGTGGTGGTTTGATCCAGGCGACGCTTTGCGAGCCTGCCACGTCGCCGGTCGAGAAGATCAAGCGGGCGATGATCGATAAGCACGTGTCGCTCATCGCGGAGGCGGCCGACAAGGGGGCCGAGGTCGTCTGCCTGCAGGAGTTGTTTTACGGGCCGTATTTCTGCGCCGAGCAGGAAGTGAAATGGTACGACCTCACGGAGCCGATTCCGGGACCGACCACGAAGCTCATGCAGGACCTCGCGAAGAAGCACAAGATGGTGATTGTGGTGCCGATGTACGAGGAGGACCTGCCGGGCCTGTATTACAATTCGGCGGCGGTGATCGATGCAAACGGCGAATACCTGGGCAAGTTTCGCAAGATTCATATCCCGCACTGTCAGCCAGGCTTTTGGGAGAAGTTTTATTTTAGGCCGGGCAACCTCGGCTATCCGGTGTTCGATACGAAGATCGGCAAGGTGGGCGTTTACATTTGCTACGACCGGCATTTTCCGGACGGCGCGCGGTGCCTGGGGCTCAACGGCGCGGAGATCGTGTTCAACCCGTCGGCGACGGTGGCGGGGTTGAGCGAATACCTGTGGAAGCTGGAGCAGCCGGCGCACGCGGTGGCGAACCAGTATTTTGTCGGCGCGATCAATCGGCCCGGCTGGGAGGAGCCGTGGCGGATCGGCGAATTTTACGGCCAGAGCTACTTCGTCGACCCGCGCGGGCAGTTTTTGGCCAAGAGCGAGAAGCGCACCGAAGACGACATCGTGATTGCGGACATGGATTTCGACATGATCCGCGAGGTGCGCAACGTGTGGCAATTCTTCCGCGACCGCCGGCCGGAGACGTACGGGGCAATTACGGCGCTGTAAGGGCTGGCCAGTTAGCCATCCGGATAGTCGAGCAATTCTTGAAGGCGCTTCGAAAGTTCGGGCTGCAAGCGGCTTAACCAAGATCGATCGATCAGGCCCACTTCAATCAGGTCCAGCAGATGGACTTGGTCCTTGCGGCGAAACGACGTCAATTTCATGCGCACCAGCGGCTCAAGAGCAAGAAGTTTATATGCTTCGTGCTGTTCGGTCAAAGCAAGGTCCGGAGCTGGGGCGGTGTAGTGAGGGCGCACTTTCTCGCCGGCAAAAAGCACATGAACGGCGTCGCGAGGTCGCCCGTCCGGTCCATCGAGGAACATGTTCACGCCCAGCAAATGGCGGTAGACAAAACCGATTTTTGCCAGCGCAGCGGTCACGGCATCCAGATCGTTCCGGTTCACCATCAAATCGACGCCGACGGTATTTCGGGCGGCGCCCGGATCCACCTTGGATACCCACGCGGCCACCGCGTTCCCACCGATCACGGCGTAGGGAATATCCGCAGCGTCTAATGCTGTCGTCGCCCGTCGCAGCCGTTCGCGCACTTTCTCCACGGCCAAGATCATCCTTTCCAGCACGTCTTCGCCAAACGATACAACGGTCGGTAAGTCGTCCCGTATCTCCATGGTTGCCGCCTGCAGCTTTATTTCATTCTAGCGTTGCGGATACCCATCATCAGCAAGTAACTGACGAACGACGCGCCGAAGCTGGCGAACCAGGCGTAGCTGTACAGGCGAGCCAGGAATGCGGGCACTGTAACCATGCCAAAGTCGTCATTAGGGTTTTGTTGAACGGGTAGCACACCGACGGCGACCAGGAAACCGGGCACGCAGAGACCGATGCCGATGGCCAGCGCAATTAGCGCCATTGGATTGAATCCGGCGGAGTACCAGTAGGGGCCGTCTTTTTTGTAGAGGCCAGCCTGGTCCAAGTGCGTGCGGCGCAAGAAGATGTAGTCGGCGATGAGCACGCCGCCGACCGCCCCCAGCAGCAGCGAGTAGCCGGTGAGCCAATTGTAGATATAGACGTCTGCGGTCTCGAGCAGTCGCCAGGGCTGGATGAGGACGCCGATCACGCCGGTGATGAACCCGCCGACGCGGAACGAGACTCGTTTTGGCCACAGGTGCGCGAAGTCGTTGGCCGGGCTGACGACGTTCGCAGCGATGTTGGTGGCCAGCGTGGCGATGACCAGCGAGAGCATCGCCACGATCAAGAGGACTGGGTTCTCAAACTGCGAAAGCAAGAACACGGGATCCCAGAGTTCTCTCTTCGACTCCGCCGGCAGATCCTTGTAAATCACGAATGCGGCGGAAGTCACTGCCACGCCGATAAACGAATACAACCCCATCGTGGTCGGCAGGCCAATGGCCTGGCCGAGCACCTGATCGCGTTGCGAGCGGGCGTAGCGGCTGAAGTCGGGAATGTTGAGCGCCAAGGTAGCCCAAAAGCTGACGTTTGCAGTGAGGGCGACGATGAAGTAGCTCCAGAATTGTCCCGCTTTTGGCCCGCCGGGCGCGAACTGCGAGGGCTGCGAGAGCATGTCGCCAAAGCCGCCAGCTTCATGATAGGCCCATGCCAACAGCAAAAGTCCTAAGGCGATCAAGAGCGGCGCCTTGATGTTCAAGAGGATGCGGATCGACTCGATCCCCTTGTAAATCACAAACATGTTGATAAGCCAAAAAACAAAGAAGCAGCCGAGCTGAACGGCGTTGATGCCAAAAAAGGGCAAAACATCAGGCTTCGTCAACCTGGGAAAAATCGCATACAGAATCGCGTAGATCGCCGCGCCGCCGATCCACGTTTGAATACCGAACCAACCGCACGCCACCACGGCCCGCAGCAGCGCCGGAACGTTGGCGCCGCGGATTCCGAACGACGCCCGGCAATATACCGGGAAAGGTATGCCGTATTTGGTGCCGGCGTGGGCATTGAGCACCATCGGGACCAGCACAATGAGATTTCCCAGGAAGATTGTCAGCACGGCCTGCCACCAGTTCATGCCTTGATCGATCATGCCGGAGGCGAGCATGTACGTCGGAATGCAGGCCGCCATGGAAATCCACAAGACGGCGAAGTCCTTCAGTCCCCAGCGGCGACGTGCGCGCGGGACGGGTGCCATGTCGGGGCTGTAATACGGCGAGCCGGAGAGGTCGGCCTTGAGCTCTTGGATGCCGTCGGAGATGACAGATTCTGAAGGCGCCATCGATGGGGCCCATTGGTGAACAGAGCGTCGCGATTCCATGTTCAGTTAATCGTCCGTACAGTTCATGGTCAACGGCAATGTGCGACGGAATACGGTATTCGCAAGCAGAATGTGGGCCGCGTTCGTCGGAGGACTAGCTGTAGCGGCGGCTGTATGGCCGCTGTAAAATCGAGGCTGACCAGTTCCGCTCTTCAAACGCCGGGAGTCGTTTCGTGACTACCGAATTGCGCCCCACGTTGCCGATTTGCGATCATGCGCCGGAGCCCTATACGGGCCCCTCGCGCGATCAAGTGCTGGCCCTGCGTCACCAATATCTTTCGCCCGGCATCATTACGTACTACCGCGAGCCGCTGATGATCGTCGAAGGCCACATGCAGTACGTGTGGGACGAAACGGGGCGGCGGTATTTGGACGCTTTTGCCGGGATCGTTACGATCAGCGTCGGCCATTGTCATCCCAAGATTGCCGAACGGGTGCGCGAGCAGACCGGGCGGCTGCAGCACGCGACGACGATTTACCTGCATCCGACTATTGTGCAGATGGCCGAGAAGCTGGCGGAAAAAATGCCGCCGGGGCTCACCCGAACGTACTTCACGAATAGCGGCAGCGAGGCCAATGAGATTGCCATCCTCTCCGCTCGCGAATACACGGGCAATCAGGACGTGATCGCGCTGCGCAACGGCTATCACGGCGGCACGTCCGTTCCGATGAGCCTCACGGCCCACGGCACTTGGAAATTCAAAACCAACAACAGCACGAACGTGCATCATACGCTGGCGGGTTACTGTTACCGCTGCCCGTTCGGACTTGAATACCCGTCCTGCGGTGTGAAATGTGCGCAGGACATCAAGAACGTCATCCAGTACGAAACGCCGGGCGAGATCGCGTGCTTCATCGGCGAGCCGATCCAGGGCGTCGGCGGGGTGGTCACTCCTCCCAAGGAGTTTTTCAAGATTGTGTACGACATTGTCCGCGAGCACGGAGGCATTTGCATCGCCGATGAGGTGCAAGGCGGCTTCGGCCGCACGGGGCATCATTATTGGGCCCATCAGAATTGGGACGTCGTGCCGGACATGGTCACCATGGCCAAGGGCATCGGCAACGGCGCGCCGCTGGGCGCCATGACCACGACGGTCCGGATTTCGGACATGATGAAGAATCGCGTGCACTTCAACACGTTCGGCGGCAACCCAATCAGCATGACGCAAGGACTGGCGACACTCGAGATCATCGACGAAGAGAACATCCAGCAGAACGCGCTGGCTGTGGGCACGCACTTGAAGGATGCCTTGTTCGACTTGCAGGACAAGCACGAGATCATCGGTGAAGTCCGCGGCCTGGGTTTGATGCTCGGCGTTGAGCTCGTGCGCGATCGGGAGACCAAGGAGCCAGCCAACACGGAAGCGGCCGAGGTGATGGAGCGCATGAAGGAGCGCGGCATCTTAATCGGCAAAGGCGGCCTGTTCGGCAACACGCTCCGCATCAAACCGCCCATGTGCATCACCAAGGACGATGCCGATTACCTCGTCGCGATGTTGGATGAAGTGCTTTCAGGATTAGGATAAGCTCACGCAAAGGCGCTAAGGCGCAAAGGACGCAAACTGATTTTCTCGTTGGTGCGTGGTTTTATGGAGAGGACTGAAAACGAAATTGCGAAGGAAATAGTGGATGCGGCTTTTAAGATTCATCAGAGATTGGGACCTGGACTGCTGGAATCTGTGTACGAAGCCATTCTGGCGTACGAACTGAGGAAAGAGGGGACTGGAAGTATATCGACAGGTCGCAGTCCGAGTCGTTTGGGATGATTTGCGATTCGAAGAGGGGTTTCGGGCCGACTTGTACGTAGAGAACAAAGTCATCGTTGAATTGAAATCTCAAGAACAAGTAATTCCAGTCCATAAGAAACAACTGTTGACGCACATCCGGCTCGCGGACAAGCGACTTGGGCTGCTGATCAATTTTGGTGCAGAGCTAATCAAGAACGGAATCTCTCGAGTCGTGAACGGTCTTGAGGAATAGAGTGACTGGAATTTGAAATGAGCCGTTTTTGCGTCCTTTGCGCCTTGGCGCCTTGGCGTGAGTAAATCCTGAGACGACGAACCTGAAGGGCGTACAATCATGGGCACGCTTGAGACTACCGTTAACGGCCTCAAACTTCCGAACCCGTTCGTCATTGGCTCGGGGCCGCCGGGGACGAATGCGAATGTTATCGGCAAAGCGCTCGACGAGGGGTGGGGCGCGGTGATTTGCAAGACAGTCAGCCTCGACGCGGACAAAGTGATCAACGTGCAGCCGCGGTATGCCCGGCTGCGAAGCCGCGAGTCGGGCGAAATTTACGGCTGGGAAAACATCGAGTTGATCAGCGATCGCAGCTTCGACACGTGGGTTGATGAGTTCAAAGAGGTAAAAGACAAATATCCTGACAGCGTGCTCATCGCTTCGATCATGGAGGAGTACAATCGCGACGCCTGGCACGAGATTGTGGAGCGGTGCGAGAATGCCGGCGTGGATGCGTTCGAGCTTAACATGTCGTGCCCGCATGGTTTGCCCGAGCGGAAGATGGGCGCGGCGATGGGCGAGAACTGCGATATTTTGGAGGAGGTCTGCGGCTGGGTGATGGAAGCGGCCAAGCGGCCGGTCTGGTGCAAGTTAACGCCCAACGTGACGCGAATTGAGGACCCGACGCGGGCATCGCTGCGCGCCGGCTGCAACGGCATCAGTGCGATCAACACGATCCGCAGCGTCCTGGGTGTCGATCTCGACACGTTGCGGCCGGAGCCGACTGTTGAAGGCTACACGACGCTCGGGGGTTACTCGTGCCAGGCGGTGATGCCGATCGCGCTGCGGATGTGCATGGAGATCACCAAGGTGATTAAGGATGAGTTCCCGGGCCGCACGCTCAGCGGCATTGGCGGCATCGAGACCGGCAACGACGCGGCGCAGTTCATCCTGCTCGGCTGCGATACGGTCCAGGTTTGCACGGGCGTGATGAAATTCGGCTATCCGATTGTGCGCGAAATGCAAGACCAGCTCCTTGCGTTCATGGAGAAGCACAAGTTCGAGCGGATTGAGGATTTCAGAGGATACAGCGTGCAATTTTTCACGACGCACGCCGACCTGGTAAAGCGGCAATCCGAAGCCCGCGCCGCCAAAAAGGCCGAGCACGATCGCAAGAAAGTCATCAAATCGGACGCCGAATGGCACGGCGAGGATTTCGTGAAGCAAACCGAAGCGCTGGCGCGCGGGTAAGCGCGTTGGTGCGGCAAATGGTAAACGAAACCGCAAGCGGCCGGTGTGCCACTGCTCGCGGCGCCACAAAGGGCGTGGTCATCGAGTGCGGCACTGCTTGCCTCCCACGGCCCTTCTCACTTTACCAGCGAGCAGTGCAAATTTGCCTGTCGGCGCGGATCGGTGCGCCGCAAACAGTGGCACACCAACTGATTGGTCCGCAAGTTGCACCGGCTTGAACGCGCTCGCCGGACGTGCTACGACATTCTGACTGTCATTGCGCGCGGGCCTCCTTCGGCAGTCCCTTGTGACCGATGCCGCAGATCTTTCATCCCAGCATGAACACTGTTTCGCGCGCCACGATCTTCGGCGCGGTGTTCATGCTGGCCATGCTCGGCTGGTTGGCGCTGCGGATCGTGCGGTCGCCGTACGTCAGCGGCGTCAACGTGATCAAGCCGCAGCCGGTACCGTTCAGCCATCAACACCATGTGACGGAGGACGGCATCGACTGCCGCTACTGTCACACGAGCGTGGAAGGCTCGACGTTCGCCGGCATTCCGCCCACGGAGACGTGCATGCATTGTCACAGTCAGATTTGGGCCGACAGCGAAATGCTCGAGCCCGTGCGCGCGAGCTACCGCGATGACAAGCCGCTGGTTTGGAACCGCGTTTACGATTTGCCCGACTTTGTCTATTTCGACCACAGCATTCACATAAACAGAGGCGTGGCCTGTGTCACTTGTCACGGCGACATGGGTAAGATGCCGCTCACGTGGAAGTCATCGACGCTTTACATGGAGTGGTGTTTAGAGTGCCATCGCCAGCCGGAGGAATACATCAGTCGACCCGAAGCCGTGTTCGCATCAACGACTAGGCCCGAAACGCCACATGTCGAAACGGATGTGAAATGGGAGAACAAACGCGGTACACTGTTAACCAATTGCTCGATCTGCCATTTTTAGTTTGCCATGGATGCTTCCTCTAAAAAATGGGCGGCCGATCCGCGGTTCAAGATATTGCCGCAGCAGGCGCCGGCGATGACGGACGGTATCGCCGTTTGGCGGAGCATTCGCGAATCGCCTGCCAGCGAACCGGAACATGGCTCTATCTTTGAAGAATTTCCGGCAGACGCCGCCACCGCGCCGGACGAGCCAAGCCGGCGGCATTTCCTCAAGATCATGGGCGCATCTGTTGCGCTCGCTGGAACCGGCGGGTGCTTCACTCAGCCACAGGAGACAATCGTCCCCTACATTCGCGCTCCGGAGCAAATCGTTCCCGGGCGACCGCTCTATTACGCCACCGCCATGACTTACGCCGGTGCCAGCTTGGGGCTGCTTGTGGAGACGCACATGGGGCGGCCTACGAAAGTCGAAGGCAATCCGCTGCATCCGGCCGTGCCGGAGGTGATGGCCCAGGCGAATGAGCGGGCCAACGACGAGCGGCTGCGATTCGGCGCGACGGACCCGTTCGGGCAGGCCATCGTGCTGTCGCTATACGACCCCGACCGCTCGCAGACGGTTCTTCGGCGCGGCCAAATCGATACGTGGGAGTTTGCGTATTCCGACCTGCGCGCGCAGTTGGACCGACTCGCTCCAGCGGGTGGCGAGGGACTGCGCCTGCTGACGGAGCTGGTCGTCTCGCCGACATTGGCCGACCAAATTCAAGAGCTACTGGCAAAGTATCCCGGCGCTCGCTGGCACCAGTACGAGCCTGTGAACGACGACAATTCGCTTGCCGGTGCCCGACTTGCTTTCAATGACGACGTCGCGACGAGCTACCTCAATACGCCCGATGTGGTTCTCTCGCTCGACGCCGACTGCATTGCTGACGGGCCGATGCGGCTCGACCACGCACGCCGCTTCCGCTGGCAGTACCTCGGTCCCGACGGCGCGGCGATGAGCCGCGTTTACGTCGTTGAAACAAGCTCCACGCTCACTGGTGCGGCGGCCGATCATCGGCTGCCCGCAAGTCCGCAAACCGTAATTGCGTTCGCTCTCGCCGTGGCACGCGCATTTGGCTTGGAGCTGCCAGGCGCGATGGAGATGGACAATCGGGAAGTCCCGAAGCCGTGGCTCGACGCGGTTGTGGAGGATCTCGCCGCTTCGCGTGGACGCAGCGTTGTGCTCGCCGGCCGCGGTCAGCCGCCGCTGGTCCACGCCGTTGTCCACTGGCTCAATGCGGCGCTCGATAACGTGGGCAGTACGATCGAGTACCGCGCGCCCACTGCAGCGCGGCCGGAGCTCGCCGTCGAATCGATTCGCGACCTGGCCGGCTCGATGCGGGCCAAGGAAGTCGAAGCGCTGATCATCCTCGGCGGTAATCCGGCTTATGATGCGCCGGCCGATTTGGAATTCGCGATGCTGCTCGGGAACGTGCCGTTTTCCTTGCATCTATCCGAATACGCCAATGAAACATCCGATCGCTGTGGATGGCATGTGCCGCAGGCGCACCTCTTCGAGGCATGGGGCGACACGCGCGCCGCAGATGGAACAGTGTCGATCGTGCAGCCGCTCATCGCGCCGCTTTACGGCGGCAAGGCGGATCATGACGTGCTGGCCGCGCTCATGGGAAATCTCAACGCCACAAGCCATGACCTGGTACGCGACTATTGGCAACGAAGCTTTGGTCCGACGGCAAATGCAGACGAGTTCGAGCGAGCGTGGAAAACCGCGCTTCATGACGGAATTCTTGCCGGCACGCAGCTTGAAGCACGAACGCCCACATTGCGCGACGACTTCGCCAAGATTGCTGCAGATGTGCTCGGGCAAAACCTGACGCCGGCCGACAAGCAACCGCTGCAGCTAAGTATTCGACCGGATAATTCGGTGTGGGACGGGCGGTTCGCCAACAACGGCTGGCTCCAAGAGTTGCCGCGGCCGCTCACCAAGCTCACCTGGGACAACGCCGCTCTGATGAACCCACGGACGGCGGAAGAGTCGCAGCTTAATACCGGTGATGTTGTGGAAATCGAGACGGGCGCGGGGCAAATTGATATGCCGGTGTTCGTGGTGCCTGGGCATCCGCGCAACGTAATTACCGTCCACGTCGGTTATGGACGACAGCGTGCAGGCCGCGTGGGAAACAAAGTTGGCACCGATGTCTACCCGCTGAGAACCAGCCAAACCATGTGGTTCGCGGTGATCAAACGTGTACAAAAGACTGGCCGCACCTATCCATTGGCTACGACGCAACATCATTACGACATGGCGGGGCGCGATTTGGTGCGCGCCGGCACGCTGTCGCAATATCAGGACGCACCGAACCATCCGCCGTTTATGGCGGAGCACGGACATTCCAATCCGGAGCTATCGCTTTACCCGGAGTGGAAATATGAGGGTTACAAATGGGGCATGGTGGTGAACCAGTCCGCCTGCATTGGCTGCAACGCGTGCGTGGTGGCGTGCCAGGCGGAGAACAACATTCCGGTCGTCGGCAAGGACCAGGTTGCCCGGGGCCGTGAAATGCATTGGCTGCGAATCGACAACTATTACGCGGCCGAGCCGGAAAACCCGATCGTCTATCACCAGCCCGTGCTGTGCATGCACTGTGAATATGCGCCTTGCGAGCCGGTGTGCCCCGTTGCGGCCACAAGCCATAGCAACGAAGGCCTCAACGAAATGACGTACAACCGCTGCATCGGGACACGTTACTGCTCGAATAACTGTCCGTACAAAGTGCGGCGGTTCAATTTCTATGACTATAACGCCGAGCTCCGCCAGGAGGCGACGCGGCAATTGCGGCCGAATCCCGACGTCACCATTCGCAGCCGGGGCGTCATGGAGAAATGCACGTATTGCGTGCAGCGGATCAACGCGGGGCGAATCGCGGCGGACAAGGAAGATCGACTGATTCGCGATGGCGAGGTGGTCACCGCGTGTCAGGCCGCATGCCCGACGCAGGCGCTGACATTCGGCAACCTCAACGATCCAAACAGCGCGGTTCGAGAGTTGGCGGACAGCAACTTGAACTATTCGCTCTTGGGCGAGCTCAATACGCGCCCGCGCACGACCTATCTCGCCGCCTTGCGCAATCCGCACCCGGCGCTTGAAAAGTTAAATCATCAAGAGGACCTCACGCAAAGACGCTAAGGCGCAAAGGTCGCCAATATAATCTTAGGTTGCCGCCGATATGTTTTCGTTGAATTCGGAGAGGCTGGAGGTAACAGAATTCTTCCAAACATGGATGTTCCTTTATTTCTTTGCTCTGCGCCTTTGCGCCTTTGCGTGAGATGACATTTACCGTTTACGAAGTTTAGGTCACCGCGATGGACGGTCCCGAGAATCCCGATCAGTTGCAAAAGCACGAGCCGCTCTTGCCGCGCGGCCACAGCCTGGCGAGCGTGACAGACAAGATCGCGTCGATCGTATTGGCGCGGCAGTTGAAACGCGGCTGGGTCGTCGGGTTCGCGATTTCGTTCGCGCTGGTGATGGTCTTCTTCATGTCGGTGGCGTGGTTATTCACGAAAGGCGTCGGCATCTGGGGCATCCAGATCCCCGTGGGATGGGGCTTTGATATCGTGAATTTCGTTTGGTGGGTCGGCATTGGCCATGCCGGCACGCTGATTTCCGCGATTCTGCTGTTACTCAGGCAGGAGTGGCGGACGTCGATCAATCGATTTGCCGAGGCGATGACCCTGTTTGCAGTGGCGTGCGCCGCGTTGTATCCGCTAATGCATTTAGGTCGCCCTCAATACTTTTACTGGATGGTTCCGTATCCCAGCACCATGGGGGTGTGGCCGCAATTTCGCAGTCCGCTGGTTTGGGATTTCTTTGCGGTGGGAACGTACGCGACCGTTTCGCTGCTCTTCTGGTATGTCGGCTTGATTCCCGATCTGGCGACGCTTCGAGATCGCTCCAAGCGGCGCTTTCCGCAGGTCGTGTACGGCATCCTGGCGATGGGCTGGCGCGGCTCGGCGCGGCATTGGCAGCGTTATCAGGACGCGTACTTGCTGTTGGCGGCGCTCGCCACGCCGCTCGTGATCTCGGTGCATAGCGTGGTAAGTTTCGATTTTGCCGTGGCGGTCGTTCCCGGATGGCACAGCACGGTATTCCCCCCGTATTTTGTGGCCGGTGCGATCTACTCGGGCTTTGCAATGGTGCTGACGATCGCGATTCCGCTGCGGGCCGGCTATCGCCTGCACGACTTCATCACCGACCGCCATCTCGACAACATGGCCAAAGTCATGCTCGCCAGCGGGTTGATCGTGGCGTACGGCTATCTCACCGAGACATTCACTGCGTGGTATAGCGAACATGCGGCCGAGCAGTATGCGGTCATCAACCGCGCCATCGGACCGTACGCGCCTGTGTTTTGGCTGTTGATTGCGTCGAACGTCGCGATCCCGCAGTTGCTGTGGTTTGCCGGCGTGCGTCGCAACGTGTACGCGCTATTCGCGCTCTCGCTGGTCATCAATCTGGGTATGTGGCTGGAGCGGTTCGTCATCGTGGTCGTGAGCCTGCACCGCGATTATTTGCCGTCGTCGTGGGACATTTACGTCCCCACTTTCTGGGATTGGTCCACCTTTATAGGCACGATCGGACTATTTTCCGCCCTGATGTTCCTGTTCATCCGGGTGTTGCCCGTGATTTCGATTTTTGAAATGCGCGAGATGGTGGAGGAAGGGCACGAGGTGGTCGCATGAACGAGCCGGCAGACAACTTTGGGTTGCTCGCTGAGTTCGTCGAGCCTGAGGCCCTGGTGGCCGCCTCCGTGCGTGTTTATCAGGAGGGTTATCGCCACTTCGAGGCTTATTCGCCGATGCCTGTCGACGGTTTATCGGAAGCTGTGGGTTTCGCGCGCTCCCGAATGCCGCTCGTGGTGTTGATTGGCGGCGCGGTCGGCTGCTTGACCGGATATGGCTTACAGTACTTCATTTCCGTCGTCGACTATCCGCTCAACATCGGCGGACGGCCATTGAACAGTTGGCCGTCCTTTGTGCCGGTGATCTTCGAGATGACAGTGCTATTCGGCGCGCTCGGGGCCGTGCTCGGCATGCTGGCGATGAACGGGTTGCCGCGTCCACATCATCCGCTGTTCGGCGTGCCGCAATTCGATCGGGCAACGCAGGACCGGTTCTTCCTCTGCATACGGCGTACGGATCCGCTGTTCGACGAGCGGGCCACGCGCGAATTCCTCCAGCGGCTCCGCGCCAAAGAGGTCATCGATGTGCCGCTGTAGCGATCGCGGAGGATGCAGGATGCAGGATGCCGGGGGCAGTGGATGTTTCCCTGCACCCTGCATCCTGCATCCTGCATCCCGCCTTTGCAGCATCGCAATTCTTACCTGCTGCTTTGGTTGTGTTCAGGAAATGGCGGATCAGCCGCGCTACGACCCGCTCGAAGCCAGTGCATTCTTTGCCGATGGGCAGGCGTCGCGGCACCCGGTCTCCGGCACGATTGCTCGCGGCCAACTACAACTCGACGACGCATTTTTTACAGGCAAGGAGGGCGGCGAGCTGGTGACCGAGTTGCCGGCCAGGGCTTTGGCTGGAAAAACAATGGCCGGGCTTCTCAAGCGCGGGCAGGACCGATTTGGCATCTTCTGCTCGCACTGTCACGGCCAGGTTGGCGGCGGCATCGGCGGCGACGAGCTGATGCTGGAAATGGCCGGCATGGTTGTGAAGCGCGGCTTCCCTGCCCCGCCGACTTTCCATCAACAGCGGTTGCGCGACGCACCGCCGGGGCATTTTTTCGACGTCATCACCAACGGCTTCGGGCGTATGCCGGCGCACGGCTACATGATTCCGCCGGAAGACCGCTGGGCAATCGTGGCGTATGTCCGCGCGCTGCAGCTTAGCCAATACGCTGAAGCCAGTCAGTTGACGCCGGCCGATTTGCAGCGACTCGAAACGCAACCCCAAGCCGAATAGTCGCGATCGCATGCCGTTTGCTGAAAATCACTCGTTCCGAGGTTGGTTCGTGGCAAGCCTGTTCATGGCGTTTGCCGGGGGGGCGGTGTGCGCCGTGTTCGCCTGGAACGAGCCGGGAGTTCTCTGGCGGGCCTATACATTGGCTTGGCTAACATCCTGGCCCATCGCCATGGGTGGCCTGGGGCTGGTTGCCTTGGGTAATCTAACGGGCGGTCGTTGGGCCGCAGCTGCGCGGCCGTTTTATCTATCGGCGGCGCGCACCGTGCCGATCCTGGCCATCCTGTTCATTCCGATCGCGTTCGGGTTGGGTCACATTTATCCCTGGGCCCACACCGGTTCCCAGAGCGCTCCGCACTTTTCTACATCCAAAGCGGTCTATTTGAGCCCGCCGTTTTTCCTCGCGCGGTCGGCCCTTTATTTTTTCATCTGGCTAGTTTTGGCCGTGTGGCTGGCCCGTGTGTCGCGACTCGATCGGCCGCCGGCCACGAGGCCAGCGATGCGCCAAGCCGGCGCCGCGAGTTTGGTCATTCTGGTGCCGACAACCACGTTCGCAGCGTACGATTGGGGCATGTCGCTCGAGCCGCACTGGTATTCTTCGATCTACGGCGCCACGATCACCGCGGGCGGCGTCGTCGCGGTGCATGCGCTGGCCGTGATTAGTCTCGCACTGGCATCGCCGGAGCTCCGCAGCGCGCTGTTTATCGCCAAGCCGCATGGAAGCGAACCTGAAGCGCACCAGTTTGCCGAACTCTTGAACGATCTGGGGAATCTTCTGTTGGCGTTTATCATGGTGTGGACTTACTTCTCGTTCTCTCAGTTTTTGATCATCTGGTCAGCGAATTTGCCCAGCGAGATCATTTGGTACGACCGCCGGCTGTCGAATGGCTGGCAGATTGCGGCGCTGGCGATCGTCGCGATCTGTTTTGCCGCGCCATTCCTGATGCTGCTGTCGCGCGACTTAAAGCGGACGCCCGGCCAACTGGCTGCGATCGCATCGCTGGTGGCTGCCGGGTATGGTCTGAATATGTATTGGACTATCGTGCCGGCGTATCCTCGCGGGCACCTTGCCAGCCACCTTGCCAACGTCGGCGCGATGATGGGGCTCGTGGGCGTATGGTTGGCCTTTTACTGGTGGCGGCTTGCAAGGCTGGCCGGCCGGCCGCCGTCCTCGCACACGTGAACAGGCAATCTGAATAAACCATGTGTCAGCAGCAAGCCGACAACTTCGAAGATGTGGGCCATGAGCCGACGACGGTAAGCGCGCGGGCCATTTCGCTCGCCATCGCCGTGTTGTTCGGCAGTATCTGTGTCGCTTTGGTGCTGATGGGAGCTTTGCTGATGTATTTGGCCGCGGCACGTGGCGGCGTCCCGACGATCGCGCCTATCGGTACGCCGGTTGCACCGCCGCCCGGCCTCCCTGCTGTGGATATCGACCAGGCCGGCACGCTGCGCGAATTGAGATCGCGAGAGATATCGTTGTTGAGCGAATATGCCTGGGTTGATCGCGATGCGGGGGTGGCGCGGATCCCAATCGGCCGAGCGATGAAAATCCTGGCCCAACAACCGACCCCAAGCCCGGAGTTGCCAAATGGCGAACCTGCCGTACCGTAGCATCGCGGTCCTCGCCACGGCTGCGCTGGTGGCGTTTTGGGGGGGCATTGCGCGCTCGCAGTTGGTCACGAATTCCGGCGGGCCCGTTGTGAACCAGGTGGGTATTACGCCGAAGCTGGGACAGCACCTACCGCTTGACCTGGAGTTTGTTGATTCCTCAGGCCAACCGATCCGGCTCCGCGATTGCTTTGCCGGGCAGCCATTGGTTCTGCATCTCGTGTATTACGAATGTCCGATGCTGTGCAAGCTCTCGGCCGACGGGCTGTTCAGCACGTTATCGACGCTGTCGCTCGAGCCCGGCGAGGACTTTTCGATTGTGACGTTGAGCTTCGATCCGCGGGAGAAGGCGGAGCTTTCCGCGCGGGCCCGCGAGCTGGCCGTCGAGCGCTGCGGGAGGGAGCCGGTGGAGCGCGGGTGGCACTTCCTCACGGGCAATCAGCCGGAAATCTCGGCAGTCGCCGAAGCGGTCGGCTTTCGCTACATGTTTAATGAAAAGACCGGGCAGTTTGCGCACGCCTCGGGAATCTTTGTGCTGACTGCCGATGGAACCGTTTCGCGGTACTTGACCGGCATCGATTACTCGCCACGCGATCTGCGGTTTGCGCTCGTGGAAGCCAGCGGAGGCAAGGTCGGCACGGCGCGGGACCAGGCGATGTTGCTTTGTTACATGTACGACCCGGCGACAGGCAAATATGGCCTCGCGATCATGACGGTTCTGCGAGCGGCTGGCATCACGACGGTGGGTGGCCTGGCAGCCGCCATCATAGCCATGCTCCGTCGCGAGCGCCGCCGAAACGCTGGTCAGACTTACCAGTCTGACAATGTGGACATCTCGGAGTGGAAGGCCTGAGCGACACATGACGGAACGCGGATTCCAACTATTTCCCGACCAGGCATCGAGCTTCGCGCCCCGCGTCGACGCGCTGTACACGTTTCTGGTAATCGTTTCGGCGTTTTTCACGCTGTTGATCTTCTTGGCCATTGTGTTTCTTGCGGTTCGTTACCGGCGTTCAGCCGTCCGCGACCGCAAGCGTCGCGTGGGTGCCAAATTCTGGGTCTTGGAAGCTGTCTGGATCGTGATTCCGCTCGCGCTCACAATGATCATGTTTTTATGGGGCGCAGCTCTCCATTTTGATCAGCGGATCATGCCGCGGGATGCGATCGAGCTGAACGTGGTGGGCAAGCAGTGGATGTGGAAAATCCAGCACCCGCAAGGTCGCAGCGAGATCAATGAGCTGCACGTGCCGTTGGGGCGACCGATCCTGCTGCGGATGATTTCCGAAGACGTGATTCACAGCTTCTACCTGCCGGCCTTTCGCGTGAAGATGGACGTGCTGCCGGATCGCTACCACGCGCTGTGGTTCGAGGCCACTCAACCCGGCGTCTATCACCTGTTCTGTGCAGAGTATTGTGGCACGGAACATGCCGACATGCGGGGTTTTGTGTACGTCATGCAGCCGTCGGAATACGCGACCTGGCTGGCCGGCGGGGAGCAGCAGCCGCCAGTCACCGCCGGCGAGGCGCTGTTCACGCGCTTCCGCTGCGACACGTGCCACTATCAAGGCGGCCAGCCCCGCTGCCCGTCACTCGCCAACTTGTTCGGACAGCCAGTGCGGTTGAGCGACGGTCAAATTGTCTCAGCCGAAGAGCAATACATTCGCGAGTCGATACTCAACCCGGCGGCGAAAGTCGTGGCCGGCTACCAGCCGATCATGCCCATCTACGAAGGCCAGCTTTCGGAGGAGCAAGTTTTCCATTTGATCGAGTACATCAAGTCGCTGTCGGTAATGCCGCCCGAAACCGGTCAACCGGCACCCGTCGAGGAGCCCGCTCAGGGTTTCCCAGCGGACGAGGAAAATCGCGATGGATGAAGAAGCGTACCCGCGACGCAACTACCTGAATGCCGATTACCGCTTTCGGTCGTGGTTATGGACTACCGATCACAAGCGGATCGCGATCTTGTACATGATCTCGGTCACGCTGTTCTTTTTTATTGGCGGCGCGGCGGCGGTGATCTTCCGCCTCGAGCTGATGACCCCGCGCGGCGATCTCACCATCGCCGAGACGTACAATCGGCTGTTCACGCTGCACGGCGTGATTATGGTTTTCTTTTTCCTGATCCCGTCGATTCCTGCCGTGCTGGGCAACTTCGTGCTGCCGATGATGCTCGGCGCCCGCGACCTGGCGTTTCCGAAGCTCAACCTGGCAAGCTGGTACATCTTCATGATCGGCGGGCTCATGGCGGTCGGCGCGATCGTCGCCGGAGGCGCCGATACTGGCTGGACGTTTTACAGTCCCTATAGCAGCCTCTATTCGAACAGCAACGTGATCCTGATGGCCTTGGGGATTTTCGTCGCCGGTTTTTCATCCATACTCACCGGGCTGAACTTCATCGTCACCACGCATACGATGCGCGCTCCCGGCCTGACCTGGTTCCGCTTGCCGCTGTTCGTGTGGTCGCTCTACGCCACCAGTCTCATCATGGTGTTGGGCACGCCGGTATTGGCGATTACTTTGTTGTTGCTCGCGGCGGAGCGTGGCCTGGGCATCGGAATTTTCGACCCTGCCCTAGGTGGCGACCCCATCTTGTTCCAGCATCTATTCTGGTTTTATTCCCACCCGGCCGTTTACATCATGATCCTCCCGAGCATGGGCGTGATCAGCGAGATCGTGGCATGCTTTTCGCGCAATCGGATCTTCGGCTACACTTTCGTCGCCTTCGCCAGTCTGGCGATCGCCGTGATTGGCTTCCTCGTGTGGGGCCACCACATGTTCGTCGCCGGCGGATCGATTTATGCCGGCATGGTGTTCTCGTTCCTGAGCATGCTGGTTGCCGTGCCGTCGGCGATCAAAGTCTTCAACTGGACGGCCACCCTCTACAAGGGTTCGGTCTCGCTCGAGACGCCTATGCTGTACGCCCTGGGCTTCATCGGCTTGTTCACCTTGGGCGGGCTGACGGGGCTCTTTTTGGCCACCATCGCAGTCGACGTGCACGTCCACGATACCTATTTCGTCGTCGCGCATTTTCACTACATCATGGTCGGCGGCGCGGTGATGGGCTATTTGGGCGGCATCCACTACTGGTGGCCCAAGATCACGGGCCGAATGTATCCCGAATGGTGGGGCCGGCTGTCGGCCGGCATTATCTTCATCGGCTTCAACCTGACGTTCTTTCCGCAGTTCGTACTGGGTTACCTCGGCATGCCGCGCCGCGTGCACGAGTATGTCGATGAGTTTCAGGTTCTGAACGTGATGTCGTCGGCCGGCGCGTCGATCCTTGGGGTGGGTTACCTGATTCCCTTGGCGTACCTGATCTGGTCGCTGCGGTACGGTCGGCTGGCGAGCGCCAATCCCTGGGGGGCGACCGGTTTGGAATGGCGCACACCCTCGCCTCCAACCACGTATAACTTCGACAAAACGCCCGTCGTTCGTGAAGAAGCGTATCAATACGACCAGGACGAACTATTGTCGGTTTAGCGAGCCATGAGCGCGCCAGTCGCAGCATCCGCCGGACACGTCGCCCATCATTTCGATGATGCGGAGCAGCAATACGCCTCGGCGGAACTCGGCATGTGGCTGTTTCTGGCGACTGAGGTCCTGTTCTTCGGCGGCGTGTTCTGTGCTTACGCGGTCTACCGCTATTGGTACCCGGAGGCGTTTGCCGAAGGCAGCCACCACCTCGACCTGCCGCTAGGCACCGTCAACACGGCCATTTTACTGCTCAGCAGTCTGACGATGGCGCTAGCGGTCCGGGCCGCGCAAACGAGCGAGCAGCGGGCGATTGTCCGCAACCTGGGGTTTACGGTCCTGTTGGGCCTCGGGTTTCTGGGCATCAAGAGCTATGAGTACTACCATAAATTTGAGGAGCGACTCGTGCCGGGGCCCAACTTCGTCACGCGTCATCCCGAGCTAGCGCAGCAGCCCGGCGGCGAAAGTCGCTACCCGCCGCCAGCTGAGGTTAAAGAAGAACCGCGCTATAAGCTCAGCAGCACCGCCGAATTGTTCTTTTCGCTGTATTTCGTGATGACGGGACTGCACGCCTTGCACATGGTCATCGGTATTGGCATTCTCGGCGTTTTAATTGTGGCAGCGGTGCGCGGCGCGTTCTCGGCCGCGTATTTCACGCCCGTGGAAATGACGGGCTTGTACTGGCACTTTGTCGATATCGTTTGGGTTTTTCTGTTCCCTCTGTTGTATTTAATCCACTAAACCAAATGCATTTACACGTTGTGCCGAAATCGACTTATTTCATCGTGGCCGGCTGCCTGTTCGCGCTGATGGTGCTGACGGTGGGCGCTGCTCAATTCGATCTGGGAATGTGGAACACTCCCATCGCGATGGCGATTGCGCTCGCCAAAGCAACGCTCATCGTGCTGTTCTTCATGCACGTGCGTTATGGCGATCCGCTGCTGCAGGTCTTTGCGGCCGGCGGGTTCCTGTGGCTGATCATCCTGCTCGGCTTAACGTTCGCCGACTATCTGACCCGACGCTAATCGACAGCACCGCGGTCGCGATTAAACGCCTCGAGCAGCCAGGTCTGAACGGCGACCTCCTGCTTTCGCACTCGCGTGATGAATGCCAGCCCTTCGTCGATCAGGCTCTGGACGTGCTTTTGCGCCTTGCCTTCATCCGGCTCTAGCTTGGGCACGTGCTGGGCGTCACGGGCCACCATTTGGCTGATGTGCTCGCGCTGCTGCTCAATCGCCTCGTCTTCGACTTTGAGCAGCTCGATGCGCGGCAATAACTCGAGATCCTCCTTCGCCATTTGATCGTATTGCCGCTGGTGTAGATGCTTGACACTGTAGTGGATCTGCGCCGACGCTTCCTGCCAGGCTTTTTGAACCTCGCCCATCCATGCGGCAAGCTCGCCCGATACGATCGGCGTCGAAAGGCTGGTCTCGAGCCCGGTCAACGCCGTTTTCAGATCCGATTCAGTGGTCGTTGGGCCCATGATTGGTATCCTCTCGCCTCATGCAAAGGAATTCGCGGCTTCGGTTTCAGAATCACGGCGGCCCGGCTCGCGCGCTCAGGGCGCCCATGATCAGAACGATCGCAACGATCAACCCCACGACGCCGCTGGGAACGTAACCCAATCCCCATGGCTCTGAATAGGGCCACGTCGGCAGTAGCACCACGAGAAGCAACGCCAGGAAAAGAATCAATAGGAGTCTCATGGTACAGCTCCTAATGCGAAGAATACTTCAAAAACAAAATCAAGTGCAGCTCCGTAACAAAAAAATCACCAGCAGAATGGGAATCGGGACACCTAACAGTAGGAGTTGGTTTCAACGCAAACGACGAAGGGGCAAATGACGTGCCGACCCGATGACGAAGTGGCGCAGCGCCGTCTTGCCGGCCTTGGTTGGCCGCTGATTGAACAGTCAGGCCGATTAGCGACCGGTCCGACTGACTCGAACCCCACCTTTCGAATCCACGCCGTTGCACAGTACGGCCAGTTTGGGCAATTGCCTCAACTGGTCCGAAAAATGCGAGAAGTCATCAGGCTTGGCCGGTGGCGATGCGCGCTTGCCACGGCAATCGTGGCGGTGACCTGCGCGCCCTCGGCTGGAATCGCCACTCCGAGGGGGCTGCTCGACCTCTGAATGGGCCGAATCGAGCTGCGTGCATTTCTGCACGCAGTTGCAGGTGATCGCGTGAGTCGTTTCGCTGAGCAACTCACACGTAGCGGATCATTTCGACTTGCACGGCGGGGACTGTTGCGCTCAAAACTATCGTGAGCAAGGATTACAAATTATAATGAGTAGATTCGCAGGAAGAATCTGCGTGGGACAATAGCTTTTCTCGGGTGTGAATAGTCGCCGTCTCAACCGCCATGAGATTGATCCGATGAAGACGAGCGAGCGTGTCAACATTCTCGTTGTGGATGACGTCCCCGAGAAAATAATCGCCATCGACGCGGCGTTAGCCGATTTAGAGCAAAGGATCGTCAAAGCCTGCTCCGGACGAGAGGCGCTGCGCTGCCTGCTAAAAGATGACTTCGCCGTCATCCTGATGGACGTAAAAATGGCGGAGATGGACGGCTTCGAGACGGCCGCCCTGATTCGCGAGCGAAAACGCTCCGAGCATACGCCCATCATCTTTGTGACGGCCTACGATGATGAACGGCAAATGGCGAAGGGCTATTCGCTCGGCGCCGTGGACTTCATTTCCACTCCCATCGATCCGGTGGTCTTGCGAACCAAAGTGGGAGTTTTTGTCGATCTCTATCAAAAAACAGAGACCATTCGCCAGCAAGCTGCCCATCGGGTGCAATTGGCCCGCGAACAAGCGGCGCGTCAAGCCGCGGAGAAAGCAATGCGCCGCTCCGCGTTGCTGGCCGAGGCCAGCCGCTTGCTGTCCCGCTCTTTGGATTTCGACACGACGCTGGCCAGCCTGCATCGCACGGTCGTCCCCACGCTGGCCGATGCCTGTCAACTCGTGCTCTACGATGTGAACAAGGATATCTGGTTTGCGCCGGTCCCCCCGCATAAGTCATCCCGCGATGCTTTCCAGTCTGCAGCGCATGCTCGCGTCGAGCAGGTCGATCCGCGACTTGCTCAAGCGGTGCGCGAAGCGGTCGAGAGCGGACACGCAAATTCGATTGCGCCGGAGATCGTCAATAATGCGCCCGACCTGAGCCATAAACCGGTTTGCGCCAGCGCGATCGTGGCTCCACTCATTGCGCGGAACGCTCCGCTAGGTGCGATCGTTTGTTGTCTCATTGGTTCGCGTCGGAGCTTTGAGCCGCCGGATATTGCCTTAATCGAAAACCTGGCCAGCCGGGCTGCCACCGCGCTCGATAACGCCCAACTGTTCCAGACGATCGTTGACGGCGAACGGCGGAAGGACGAATTCCTGGCGATGCTGGGACACGAGCTGCGAAATCCATTGGCTGCAATCGCCAATGCCGGCGAGCTCACAAAATTGCTTGACCCACTGGATCCGACCTTTGAAGAGTCGCTCGAGATTATCCGGCAGCAGGCGTCGTTGATGAAACGCCTGGTCGACGACTTGCTCGATGTCTCGCGCATCACCAGCGGACGGGTTCAGCTGCAAAAGTCTTCGCTGAACGTGGCTGAAATTGCCACCCGGGTCGCGGAAGCGAACAATCTTCTGTTTTCTTCGCGCGGTCACAAGCTCCATTTGAGTCGTCCTGATGAGGAAGTTTTCGTCGAGGCAGATCCTTACCGCCTTGAGCAGATCCTCTCGAATTTGCTCGTCAACTCGGCGAAATACACCGACCCCGGCGGTCAGATCTGGTTCAGCGCCGACCGCGAGGATGAAAACGTCGTTTTTCGCGTTCGCGACACGGGCATCGGCATCGGCCCCGATCTGCTGCCGAACATTTTTGATTTGTTCTCACAAGCGAATCGCTCGCTGCATCGGGCCGAGGGCGGACTGGGTATCGGGCTGACAATCGTGCGAGGCCTCACGGAGCTTCATGGCGGTCGCGTTTGGGCGCACAGCGAAGGCGTTGGCCATGGGGCAGAATTTGTCGTCTTACTGCCCGCGTCAGCGGGCGCCGCCGCGGAACTAGCGCCCGAGCCGCCACCCCATTCCGAGGCGGCGGTGCAGCCGCGTCGCATTCTAGTCGTTGAAGACCAGCCTGCGCTTTCGCGTGTCACCGTGGCTTTGCTGGAAAAACTCGGGCACGAAGTCCGCGCCGCCTCTGACGGTCCGGAAGCGCTATTGGCCGTTAAGGAGTACAATCCGGAAGTCGTGTTGCTGGATATTGGTCTGCCAGGAATGGACGGCTACGAGGTGGCCCGCTGTCTGCGGACCGAAATGGGTGAGTCGGCGCCCATGCTGGTGGCAATGACCGGTTATGGCCAGCAGGAAGTGAACCGCCATGCGCGCAATGTGGAGTTCGACCATCATATCGTCAAGCCGGCCGATATGGGCCTTCTGAAAGAGCTGCTGACGCAAACCAAATGAAGTTTCAAGCGTAATGCTGGTAATCGATTCTCAACCAAATCAAATTGACGCTACCCGCTTCCATAGCCAGCATCCCGGCAAACTCAATTTCCGCAGGCAGAAAAGGACCGGTTGGGTAAACTATGCCGTCAATTCCCGGTTAAATTGCAGCCGAATCCGCTTGCATTGAGGGGCACTGGTTGTTGAGAATAAATAGGTGCCGCCGCGGGGGAGTTTCTAGCTATTTTCGTCAGGAGTTTGGGTTGATGTCTCGAATTCTCGTAATCGACGACGATCGTTCAGTTCGGCATCTAATCGCCAAAGCCTTTGAGGATACCGACGTCGAAGTGCTTCCCGCTGCGTCGGCCGAGGAAGGCATGCGGTTATTGGGCCAATCGCAGTCCGATGCCGTGCTGCTCGATATACTGCTGCCCGAAACATCCGGCCTGGATCTGTTCGAGAAGATTCGCTCCACGGACCCGAAGCTGCCGGTAATCTTCATCACGTCGCTCTCCAGCAGCGAAACCGCCATCAAGGCGATGACGCTTGGGGCATTCGACTATTTGTTGAAGCCGCTCGACCTTGCTCGGATTCGCGACCTGGTTCGCCAGGCTTTGGAAATTCGCCGCTTAATGAGCATCCCGGTGGAGATCCCGGGCGCCAAGAATGCCCGCCGCAACGGCGAAGGGTCGATCACCCAAAGCGACACCCTGGTCGGTAAAAGCCCGCAAATGCAGGAAGTGTACAAGGCCATCGGCCGCGTCGCGCCGCAGGATGTGACCGTGCTGATCCGCGGCGAAAGCGGCACGGGCAAGGAGCTCGTCGCCCGCGCGCTGTACCAGCACAGCACGCGAGTTAAGGGACAATTCCTCGCCGTCAACTGCGCCGCCATCCCCGACGCGCTGTTGGAAAGCGAGCTATTCGGACACGAGAAAGGCTCCTTCACCGGCGCCGATCAACGGCGGATCGGAAAATTCGAGCAGTGCTCGGGCGGCACGCTGTTCCTCGATGAGATCGGCGACATGTCGCCGCTCGTTCAGAGCAAAGTATTACGCGTGCTGCAATCGCAACAGTTTGAACGCGTCGGCGGCAATCAGACGATCACGACCGATGTCCGCGTCATCGCGGCGACAAATCGCGACCTCGAGAAAATGGTCGAAGAGGGCGACTTCCGCTCCGACCTCTATTACCGGCTCAGCGGATTTACCATCCAGCTTACGCCGCTGCGCGAACGGCCCGAAGATCTCGCGCCTCTGCTGGAAAACTATCTGGCCCTTTTCAGTAAAGAGCTGAGCAAGGACGTGCACGGCATCTCGCCCGAAGCGATGGACCTGCTGTTGAGTTACTCGTGGCCGGGAAATGTCCGCGAACTGCAGAATGTCCTGAAGCAATCGCTGCTTCGCTCCGCGGGGCAAGTCATCATCCCCGACTTTCTACCCGAAAAGGTCCTTTCGCCCGACTCCGCTGCACCGGGAGTGTCGGCCGGCGATCCGAGCGGCACGGACCTCCGCCACTTCGTGGACGAGCGTCTCGAGAACGGCTCCACCGACCTCTATGCCGAAGCGCTGGAATTCATGGAGCGCTACGTGGTCACGCGGGTGTTGCGGGTTTGCGACGGCAACCAATCGAAGGCCGCCCGAATGCTGGGCATCACCCGCGGCTGTCTGCGGAGCAAGGTCCGCGCGCTGAAGGTTTCGATCGACACTCTCGTTCAGGTCGAAGGCGAGCCCTGCGAAGTTTGAGCAGGTTGCTTTTTGCATTCGACGTTTCACTGCGTATTGCATTAGATTGTGCACTGCAACCGGGGGCCTCACACGGCGGTGCAAAATTCATGCATTTTGCACGCCGCCGAACTCTTAAGCCCTGAGCCCGCTAGCGCCTGCCGCCGCATAACGCGCGCAGAATGGGTCGAATTTGGGTCCGCGGATGCGCGCCGAGTAATAAGTAGGGCCGGCTGTGCCGGCCGTGACGGCCGCCACAAATCTGCCGGCTCAGCCGGCCGGACCTAGCTGATCTCATACCGAGACTGTGCAAAATCCTCGGAAGGGGACAAAGGGGACACGTTTAGTGTGTGCCTCCCTGTGAGATTCGAGCTCGCGTTTGCGCAGCCGGCGCGGGCGCGCACGAGTAGCGCGTGAACGGATCATGGATGATGCCCAATCCCGTTCTGGCTGACGGCTGTGAGCCGACGGCTGACAGCTATTCTCCGAATTATCAATGAGCGGATGCTGGAATCGAGCGTCGCAACAGCATAGCAGATAGTGTACAGAATTACAAGTGACTGATTTGGCCACTCGCCCTTGGCGACAAATCGTCGGGGCCGTTGGGAAGTTAAGGGACGCGGTTTTTTGGTTCCAATCGTTGACCAAGTTGACGTGCATGATACAATCGGCGGTTCGGAACATTCTTCGATGTGGAGGCGCGCCGCGGCTTGTTCGCATCACGCGGCGAAGCTAGGGGGCTCATTCTTCGGCCATCGCGCAAAACTCGACGTGCGACGTTTTCGCAGGTTTTGTTAACATCAAGACCCTGGGTCGATTGGCGCGTGTAACGGAATAGTCTTTTCACTCGAACGATGGAGCGTGTCATGAAACGAATTAATGTTTGGATCGGCGTAGTAGTTGTTGTGACTCAATTCGCATCGGTGTCGTCGGTGGGGGCGGACGTGTTCGGCAGCGGAGCGAATTCATTTGAGATCGAGTTCGTGACAATCGGCGAGCCGGGCAATGCGCCGGACATGACGGGCGACCCGAATCCGGCCGGATCGGTGCCTTACGTCTACCGGATCGGCAAATACGAAATTTCGGAGGCGATGATTGACAAGGCCAACGCCCAATCGGTTGCGGACGGCGGCCTGCTTGGAATTACCCACGACATGCGCGGCCCGAATAAACCTGCCACGAGCGTTAGCTGGTTCGAAGCGGCGAAGTTCGTCAACTGGCTTAATGCGAGCATGGGCGACACGCCGGCATACAAGTTCGACGCGAATGGCGATTTTCAACTGTGGCTGCCGAGCGACGCGGGCTACGATACTTCCAACCCGTTCCGCAACGGGCTGGCCCGCTACGTTCTGCCAAGCGACGACGAATGGTACAAGGCGGCGTTTTACGATCCGGTCAGCAGTGCCTATCACGACTATCCGACCGGGAGTGATATAGCGCCGATATCGGTCGCTTCCGGCACAACGCCTGGCACCGCGGTGTGGAACCAGCCATTCGAACAAGGTCCCGCTGAAGTTACTTTAGCGGGAGGCGTAAGCCCGTCCGGTACCGTTGGTCAAGGGGGTAATGTACTTGAATGGGAAGAGACTGAAACCGACCTGATCAACGATACAAGTACCGCCCTTCGAGGAGTTCGTGGGGGGGATTGGATCAGCAGTATTACGCCATTGGATTTGTCGTCAGCATTCCGAAACCTTGCTCTGCCGGAACGGATCCCACTCAATGTTGGATTTCGTGTCGCAAGCGTTCCCGAACCTACTATGTGGTGCTTAGTATTAGTCGGCATTTCCCTGCTCATTTTGCATCGACGGCGAAAGCACGGATTTCAGCCATGTTTGCCCGAAGCAAGAAGCAAAGAGATGCTTTGCGGCACGACGGTCCTCAACGAGACTTCTATTTCAACGATTTAAAAATGGAGGGCGATATTGTCAATGAATATTCTTCGTCGGTTAGTTTTTCGTAGCACCAAGAAACACCGTCGCGAAGCTCGAATGCGAAAGAATTCCGTCGGCACTGCGCGACTAGGCTTCGAGCGACTTGAAGACAAGTGTATGTTGGCAACACTCACAGTCAACTTACCTAATGACAGTGGAATTTCGAATGATGGGAATGTGTCGTTGCGTGAAGCGATCCTATATGTCAATGGAGCCACGCCAGGTTCGCAGGATCTGACTAGTGGTAGAATTCAGGGAACACTGGGCCAGAACGACGCGATTGTGTTTGCGTCGAGCCTCAATGGCGGAGTGATCACGATCACCGGCGGAAATCTCATCCTTTCCAAGCGGGCAACGATCACTGGCCCCGAAAACGGCGTACTGATTCAAAAGGGAACGTCCAGCACGGCGACGGTTGGCTTGACTTTTCAAAACTTCGATCTCAATCCCATCGGTCTCGTGTCCGCGGACACGGGCGTGAGTCGAGTTCAAGTTGCCGACTTCGATATCGGGATCCGACTTGTGAATCTAACTTCGACTTCATTCGACGTGGAGCATCCGTTTCGGATCATCGACAATCGCATTTCGAACGTGATCACGGCCATTGCATTTAATAACGCCGACGTGCCGTTTCATATCGAAAGCAATGTGCTCCTCGGACGATCCACTACCAGCGGATCCGGCATAGATTTCTTCGATTCGGGTCAGTTCACGCCTTCGGGAACTAACCCTATTAGAAACTTGCCAATACAGCCCACGATTGGGAATTTCGATGTCGGGGCTGGAAACGTGATGGGCGGTTTTCTAAGCGGCATCCATCTGGTGAATAGTTCATTCCCCGACTTGAGGATTAGCGGGAATCTTATCGGGGCGAATGTTGATTTGAACGGAAACCTTCAAGCCATACCGAATGGCAAAGGGATCGAGCTGGCGTTCGTGAGTTACGGAACGGAAGTGGACCGAATTGATAACAATTCGATCCTTTACAACAACGGCGACGGCATCATCATCCAGGTATTCGATGAGATATTGATCGAGAATAATCTCATCGGCGCCAGCGGCGGCGACGGTATTGACTTAAGTATTGCGTCTGGAAGTCATGTCATCCGAAACAACACCTTCGATGGGAACGGCGGCGACGGGGTGACCATTCATCCAGTGTCTTCGGGAACCGAAGCGCAGCAAATCGAAATCACCGCCAATCATTTTTTGGGTATCGAGACGGGCGATCAGCCAATCGATTTGAAAAGTGACGGACCGACTGGCAATGATGAGTCGGATATTGATGAGGATGGCCCTAACCGATTACAGAACTTTCCGGTCATCGACGATGCAACCTTGAACGGAGACATATGGACTGTAGACGTCTCGTTGGATACCCAGACTGGAGATTTGTACCGACTGGAGTTTTACCGCGTTGACCCCCTGCGCGGAAACTACGTCTTCATTGGGTCCGACGAAATCGACGTACCGGCTAATGGTGAATTTTCGGAGTCCTACCCGTTCATTGATAAGGTGGAGCTCGGGGACGGGGATCAGATTGCGGCCATCGCGATTGGCCGGTCAGGGTTCGTTGTAGGAAATACATCCGAACTCAGTTCGGAATCTCTTTCGAGCATTTTGGCCGAAGACGGCCCGCCGCAGATCGTTGACGTCCGCATGCTTGGGAGCACCTGGGCCAGTGGCGTGGCGTATTCATATGCCGACGTGGATCAGGACGGCGATCAGCTTAGGCCGATCTTCATGCAGGGGATCGATATCGTTGAAATCCAGTTCAGCGAGGATGTAACGATTGGCAACGGCCTGAACCAACTGGCGATCAGGACTTCCTCATTTAGCGCGCCGCCGCAAATTGCCAGCTTCTCGTACGACGCAATCACACGGAGAGGAATCTGGATACTCAGTGCGCCGCTGGCCGTTGGCAAGTATGCGCTTGAGTTGACCGACCTCACGACGGTGGATGATGCGAATAAAGGACTCGACGGCGATTGGGAAAATCTTTTAGGCAGCAAGGCGGATGACTTCGCGGATGATCCGGTCACGGCGGGCAACACGTTTCCTTCAGGTAACGGGGTGGCTGGCAGTCCCAACAATCGTTTTGAGTTCTATTTCTCCGTCTTGCCCGGCGATTACAACCAGGACGGGCTAGTGAACGGTGACGACTTACAGCCCGGCGTCGTCAAAGACGGCGATGGCGACGGCCAACTAGAGGCAGGCGAGACCGACCATGATTATCTCGTCGCTGCCAATGTAGCGTACGCCAATTCTTATCTGCCGTTCCGCAAAAACATGGGCGATTACGTCGACGATGACATCGTCGATGGATTTGTCACTGAAACGAATGCACTATTGGCCATGGACTATGGGAAATGGAAATCGACATATGGGTACACGCCGCCGGATGACGAAGCTGACGGCAATTTAAACGGCGTTGTGGACACGGCGGATTACATTAATTGGAGAACTTTTGCGACGTCGTGGAGTGCCTGGTATACCGGACCCGTGCCGGGCGGCGGCGGGTCGGAAGCCCCCGAATTCGTGCAAATCGGTCAGGCACCCCGCGTGATCAATGTTGTCGTAAGCGGATCGCAGTCGACGCACGCGCCGTACTCGTTTGACGCGCATGACGGCAGCGGCGAGCAGCTTCGCACCGTGCCCGTGGGTGGGGCGGATACGATCTCGATTACGTTCAGCGAGGACGTAAATGTCATGGCTTCTAACTTGCGGCTGGCAGGGCTGCGAAAAGCGAGCGAGCCAACCATCGTGGAATTCGGCTACGACATCGGCACGATGACAGCCACGTGGCGGTTTGATGACTTGGTGGCAAGCGACCACTACCTCATCTCGCTCAGCGACGCGGTGACGGACGTTGAAGGCAACCCACTCGACGGCGAGTGGGTCAACCCGGCGACGCTGTCGACGACGAATGGGCAGGTGAGCGTGTTTCCATCCGGCAACGAAGAGGCGGGCGGCAGCTTTAACTTCGTCATGACGCTGTACGCCGGGGACGCGAATCTGGATCTCTACGTCGATTCGGCCGACGCCTCGATATTGGGTTGGAACTACAACATCCTGTTCGGCATGCTGTTCATCGACGGAGATTTTAACGGCGACGGCGCCGTGGATGCCTCGGACTTCGGCATGTTGGGCGGCACGTATGGTTCAAACCTGGCGTCGCTTTCGATGCTGGCGGACTTGGACGGCGACCTCGCAGTGGATGATGACGACCTGCAGGTCATTTCCGACAACTATGGAATGTCAAACGCGACGTGGGCCGACGGCGACCTGAACGGCGACGGTTACGTTGAATTCGCCGACCTGGAACTTGCCTTCGCACAGTATGGGCTGGAGCTGGCCGTGGTGAGCTGAGCCGCGGTGTTATCGTGGCCGTGGGCTGAACCCTCCCCTGGCCCCTCCCTAGGAGGAAGGGGAATTCGTCACGCGGGTGCATTCAGGCGTTTTGCGTGCGGCGATACGCCTGCAATTCGCGCGTCAACAGGTCGAGCTCCGCGTGCAACGGCTCCATCAGACCGGCCGCCTGGTCGATGTCGGCCGCCTGGCCGGCGTTCTCGACCGCTTGCGCGATCTGTGCGGCACGAACGCCGCCGCAGCCGGCGACTAATCCTTTCAAGGCATGCGCTGTGCCGCGGATGCTGGCCGCGTCTTCAGTCGCCACGGCGTTGCGCAGATTGCTGAACAATGGAGGCAGGTCGTCGAGCAGGAATCCGGCCAGCTCGGCGAACAGATCCTGGTCGCCGCCAAACCGGGCCAACGTGCCTTCAACATCCAACACCAGGGGTGTTGACCGTACGCTATCTACACTCATGGCGCCTGCAGAACTCAAGGTGAAAGTCATCGCGACTTGCCATCCAAATCACCGACAATATCATCCTACCGTAATCTCAATGTTGATGCCACTGCCGAGAATCCGCACGCCGATTCCGTTATTGCGAAATCCATAATTGCGTTAGTGCCGCGGACTCCCGCTGGGGCTGCCAGCATTCGATGCAATGCACCATGCGCGCTGGGGCGAGCCGAGAAAAAATTGCCGCAGCCTGGGCGGCATATCGGGGGGAAGTCCGGTTCGCCGAAGCTTCTCCAAAGGGGACCAATGTCGACGTATCTCCGCAGCACGGTTGCAAACTTCCTGCGAATCGAGATTTCTATGTTTCGTAGCCATTTCGCGCTCCTCCCGCTCCAATCATTGAGCGTGGAATATGCATTCGTGGTGAACTCTCTCCACTGGCGTCACATGCTCCAATCGCCTGCCCCTATTAAGTATTAAGCGTGCACGCACTGGTTACCAGTTAACCCATTTCGTCGGAGAATCTATTGACTGACCTAAACTCACTGTGGTTTATCTCGCACCAAAAGGCTTGTTGCAGCCGATCGGCCATGAAAGGCCCTGGCGCCGGTCAGGTCGGCAGCGGGGACAATGCAAGTAGTGTGCCGAGCTTGGAAAAAACTACTGAATCCGAAAGCGGGCAGCTTTAACAATTGCTATAGTTCTGGTTGCCGTGAATGACCGCGATCGCTTCTTCCTAAGTTTTAAATCGATGTGGCAAATCGATCGCGCAGACATTCCACGCGGCCCATGCGCCCGAACGGTCGCGCGTTAAGCACCAAGCTGAACCGTCCCCAAGCGTCATGACCATGGACGCCGCGAGCAAAGCCTCAAAGGACTCGTAACCAAGCTGCTTTGCAACTTCTTTTTTTTGCGTCCCGGACAGCGGGTCCACCGTCGACTTCAGCGCCTCGTTCGCCAGCTCAATGGAACCGGCCATGTTCACCAACTTCTGCGCCTGATTGGAGACTGCTTCGGCACCGTGTTCATGTTCGGTCCAAGCTTCCGCAGCGGCGTAAGATTGGTCGACTTTTTCGGACGCGAATTGGTTCCTGTTAGCGCCGGCCATTGGACCACTCCCGTGCTATTGGCTGCCAATCGGCCATGTCAGTTCGCTCTGCCGCTCCGCTCGCCAAAGACGGCAGGTCTCGTGCCGCCGCGTCTCAAAAAACGCGGCGTTCTGCGTCATTTCGTCGCTGCGGCGTTTGTGGCATAGAACATGCGTCGTGCTCATTGGCGTTCATTGCTGCTTTTTCCGATTCAACAATCAAGCAATATGGCCCACACGGCTACACCAAATCCAGCAATCGAAGCCGGCGTGTTCGACAACGTGGATGCAGCCCGGCAGGCGGTGCGCGGATTGCTGAACGCCGGATTCTCGACGGCGCAGATCAACGTCGTTTGCTCCGATGAGACGAAAGAACTTTATTTCAAAGAATTCGAGCATCAAGAACCGGCGGGTTCCCACACAACCACCGCGACGATCGTCGGCGGTACGATCGGCGCAGCGTTGGGAGGGCTGGCGGTCGTCGCGTCGGCCGCGGCGACGGGAAGCCTGGCTCTGTGGGCCGCGGGGCCGATTACGGCATGGGCAGGCGGCGTGGCGGGCGGACTTGTAGGCGCGATGATGACTCGCGGCATGGAGAAAGAGATCGCGAATTTTTATCAACAGGCCGTTTTGGATGGCCGCATCCTCGTGGCCGCCGAAGACACCCGACCTGACAACCGACGCTCGCTGGCGACGGCCGCTCACGTGCTTGCCGAAGCGGGCGCCAAGCCGTTGCCGCTGAGGGAAGGTTAGTAGCACGAGGACCGATGACGCGCGTAGCCAATAATAGAGGCTGGTGCAGTCGGGGCTCTGCGTGTGCTCAAATTGCATTTGCCTAGGAACCATGCATGAACGAAGGGAGCGAAACGTGACCGCTGATGCCGTGCCTGCCGGCCCTGGTTGGCGGAGCAGATGACTTTGACGGCTGACGGAAGGTAAGCCAACATGGCCGGAGGCTGGCCAGGTTTGGCAAGCAACTTTACGTCCCGAGACTTTTTCTGCGTCTCTAACTCTATTCTCCGCGTGTCGATGCTGGCGCTGGCATGCTAAATGCGTGTCTTTTCGGGCTACGGGCGACCGGACCGTCCAGCACGACACTCGAACGGCTTGTGTCGGCGTGCCATCCTTTTTTGGGAGAGATTGGAAATGAGGCTTAACCTTGTCAAATGCATGTTGGTGGGCACGTTGGTAATGGCCCCCATCGGTTGCGAGCCACGTCCGGTCGTTGTGCCCGATGGTGATGACACGACCATAATCGAGGAAGGCGACGTGGACGTCGATCGTGACGCCGAGACGACTCCTGCGCCCGGAACCGGCGTGGATGTGAACGTTGGCGGCGAGCGGGGCGGCGTGGATGTCGACGTAAACCGCGACGCGGCGGACCAACCCACTCAAAACCCGTAACGTGGTCCCTCGGAAAACTGTTGCTCGTAGTCCGAAGGCCAGGGAGCTTTGTTCGACAACTGCAGGTCCGCATCGATGTCCAAGAGTTCGGCACAAACCGCGCAAAGGCCCCCGCAGAAGCAATCCCGCCAACCGGGCATCGAGTCGGAGATGCGTCCGCAGCCATTTTCGGAAGGGGCGGATTATTGCCCTGCCGACAAGCTCCGGGAGATGGTCGCCATCATCACTGGTGGCGACAGCGGCATTGGACGCGCCGTGGCGATTACCTTCGCCAAGGAAGGAGCCGACGTGTCGATCGTGTACCTCAACGAACACGATGATGCGCGGGCCACCAAGCACCAAGTCGAAGAGATCGGCCGTCGATGCATTATCATCGCCGGAGACGTCGGCGATCCCGAATTCTGTGCTGATGTGGTTTCGTTGACGGTGGAAGAGTTCGGCAAGCTGGACATCCTCGTCAACAACGCGGCCGAGCAGCATCCGCAGGATTCGCTTGTGGATATCGATCCGGAACAGCTCGAGCAGACTTTCCGGACGAACGTATTTTCGTATTTCTACATGGCCCGCGAGGCGATCAAACACATGCCACCGGGCGGGGTAATTATCAATACCACTTCGGTCACCGCGTACCGGGGCAGCGCGCACCTTATCGACTACTCGGCGACCAAGGCGGCGATTGTTGGATTTACTCGGTCCCTTGCGCTGTCGTTGGCGGATCACGGGATCCGCGTGAACGGCGTGGCGCCCGGGCCGATTTGGACGCCACTTGTTCCGGCTTCGTTTGAGGCTGACGAAGTCGCTACGTTCGGCTCCGACGTGCCGATGCAGCGGGCCGGGCAGCCGGAAGAAGTGGCGCCGTCGTTTGTGTTCCTGGCATCCTCGGATTCGTCGTATATGACTGGCCAAATGCTGCATCCTAACGGGGGCGAAGTGGTCAATGCGTGAGGCAGTTCAGGGATGGTGATTCGGTTGTTTTTCTGTTTTGAAGGAGGTTCATCATGACACGAAGATTGGGTTGGACGTTAGTCGCAGTGGCGACGACGGCATTTACGCTCGTCGTGGCGGACGATGCGAACGCGTGGCGCCGCGGCAATGACAGCAACGGCAGTAACGGCAGTAACGGCAGTTTCGGTGGGGCCAGCTGGGGCAGCAACGGCAGCCACGGAAGCAACGGAAGCTTTGGGGGACGCTTCGCACGATGGCGCCGCAACGGTAGTTGCGGGTCGCACGGCGGTTATGCGTCCAATGGTGGCAACGGCAGTTGTGGCAGCCACGGCGGCTATAACCACGGTCGCCATCATGACGAGGATCGGGACGGCCACCACGAAGGTGACGAGGGACGTAGCGAACGCGAAGCCGGTTATCGCGGCGAGGGGACGTTCGATGACCGCCAATCGATGCCGGAGGCAGATCGGCAGCGCGACGTGCAGACCGAGGAATCGGGCACGATCCGCGACCAGCAGGACACCGGTCGGCAACAGGACAGCAGCCGACAACAGGACGCTGACCGCGAGCCGGAGGACGCCGATCAACAGGGACGCGATCAGAGCACTCAAGAGGACCAAGCGACTGCTCCTGATTCGAGTGCACCGGAGCAACCAAGTTTGCCGCCGGATGCGAATCCTTAGCGGCGCTACAAAACGATCGGCGTGGATGCGCTCCGTCGCGCCCACGCCCACTTCGATCGCTGGCCGGGTGCTTCCCCCACCGCCTGGCCAGCGATTTTTTTGTTGGCCAGTGACGAGGAGCGAGGAATGTGGAGCGGGGGGAAAAAGGGGGGAAAAAGGGGTCGGAACTATTTATTGGCGCGGCTGACGTGTGTTGTTAATCTGTCGGCATGCCGCGTCCTCTGCGTCCCATCGATGACGGTTTGGTTTATCACGTGATCAACCGTGGTAACAATCGACAGGACGTGTTCCACAAGGCTGATGACTTTCGGGCATTTCTTCGCGCACTGGCCGACGTCAAAGCGCGCAAGCCGTTCGAACTCTACGGCTACTGCCTGCTGAACAATCACTTTCATCTGCTCATACGGCCGACGGGAGCGACGATTAGCCGCATTCTGCAAAGCCTGCTGGTTTGCCACACGCAGCGTTATCACAAGCACCACGGGAGCGGCGGCCATGTGTGGCAAGGCCGCTTCAAGAGCCCTGTCATTCAGCAAGACGAGCACCTGATCAACGTGCTGCGGCACATCGAAGCCAACCCGCTGCGGGAAAAATAGGTCTGACCCCTTTTTCCACCTTTGAGCGGGAAAAATAGTTCTGACCCCTTTTTTACAATGACCCCTTTTTCAAGTTCAAACGGCGGCGGGGTTGACGGCGCTTTCGGCGATGTCGGTGAGCTTGTGGTCGGTTTCTTTTTCTTCGTCGAGCGTTTGCTCGAGCAGCTCGGCCGAGTACTGGTCGCCTAAGCGGCGGGCGAACGTGCGGACCGTGCCGTAGCTGGCGATCTCGTAGTGCTCGACTTTTTGGGCGGCGGCGATTAAGCCGGCGTCGATCGCGTCGGGGTCGCCCTCGGCGGAGAGCACGTTACCGCCCTCCTTGATCAGGCCGACGATTCCGTCGCACTTGACGCGTTCCGGCTGGTGGCCGCGGTGCTGGAAGACTGCCTCCAGCCGCTCGACATGCTTTTCGGTTTGCCGCAGGTGCTGTTCGAAGGCCCGTTTCAACTCGGGGTTGTGGGCCTTGTCGGCCAATTGCGGCAGGGCTTCGGTGATGCGTTGTTCGGCATCGTACAAATCTTTCAGCTCGTGGTTGAACAAGTCCTCTAACGAGTTGAATTGTTCGCTCATTAAGATTCCCATGATCGACCTCCATTTTGATTAGTTAGTGCAAACGGTTTAGTAACAATCGCGTTACGTTGTGCTCCAGGGGTACTGGTCGCTGAAGCGACCAGTCCGTTCCATCCCTAACGTAAATTCTGCACACTGTGTGCCAAATTAAGCGGCGAGATAGCGCGATTGGCGGAGGGGGCTAAACCGCCCCTCGGCCGTGAGCTCGGGGCCGAACGGCAAGCGAGTGGGGAAAATTCAAGCGGGCGGAACGGCGGAGGGCGTGAATAGCGTCAAAGTGAAAGAGATGCACGGGGCGGTGGCATCGGCTGTAGAGTGTACCGGCAGCTGCCGAGAGGTCTCTCGCACGAATGCAGATCCTTGGCGGGAACACCGCCCCGTGCATGGGCCTTCCTTAAGATTTCCTATTGTTAAGTCCGCGATTCTCCGCCAGGCGAATTACCGCTGGACGTCGGTATCTATGGTCACCGGCCGATCCTGAAATACACGATCCTGAAATACACGACGGGTTTCGGCGCAACCCGTTCCGCCTGACTTGTTACGCGGCAGTCATTGAACCGAGATGCGCACGACAGCGCGCTCCCCGGCGTTCGGGGATTCTTGCCTGGCGGATCGCCGAGGACTGCCGGCGGCGGAATGGTGCAAACTTCATGCCGCGTATCCATGAGCGTCGGCATCATTCATCAGGGGAACGTAATTCCGTACCAGTTACGGATGTGCGCTATTTTTGGGGAGGGAATCCGGTCGTTTCATCGTGGCCCAAAAAGACGAGCGGAAGACGGGTTTTGAGGCTGCTTGCGTCATGATGGCTGCCTCGCAGCCACGCCGGCATTGCTGTTGAGGGCCAGACCAATTTTGAAGGCGGCTATGGCAATTTGGCACCTCATTTGGGGCCGCGACTAAAAGCCATCCGATAGCGGGCCGGGGCGTCGGACATACCGGGCACCCGAGGCTTCGACGGACGGCCAGCTCGCCTGGTGAAGTCGGCTATCCGATTCGCTTTGTCAATTTGGTTGGCCGTTGTTTATACTGGGTCGAATCGCCATTTCAGGGAGCTCGGGGAAATTCCGGATGCCGGCTCAGCCGGCACGCGGATGGATCGGACGCCTATGCGCCTTCAGTCGAAACCGAGCGAGCGTCCGCCGCGCACTTCAGCGCGCGATTGGCAGGTGTTGTGCGAGAGTCTTCAGGCATCCGTCGAAGACAGCGAATGCCGTTATCGGCAATTGATTGAGGGGTTGCCGGCGGCGACTTACACCTGCGATGCGGAAGGCCGCGTGACCCTGTTCAACGAAGCCGCGGTGGAGCTGTGGGGACGAACTCCGGAACTGGGCAAAGATTTGTGGTGCGGCTCCTGGCGAATCTACCGGGTGAATGGAACGCCGCTGCCGCTGGATCAGTGCCCGATGGCGATTGCCTTGCGCGAAGGCCGGACGGTGACGGGCGAGGAGATCGTCATCGAGCGCCCGGACGGGACACGGCGCAACGTGCTGCCGCATCCACAACCGATTCGCGACCTGTCCGGCAGGGTGGTGGGCGGGTTCAACATGCTCGTGGATATCACCGAGCGCAAATGCGACGAGGCCAAGCTGTTCGCGACGCAGGAAGATCATTCTCGCCGCATGGCGGATGCGATTGAGGCGGCCCGTGACCGCAAAGCGCTTCACGAAAGCGAGGAGCGATTCGCGCGGTTTATGCAGCATTTCCCGGGCCTGGCGTGGATCAAGGATTCTTCGGGCCGCTACGTGTTTGCCAATGAAGCGGCGCAAAAGGCATTTCAGAAGGCCGCTGAAGAGCTTTACGGCAAAACGGATAACGAGTTGTTTGCCGCCAAGACGGCGATCCAATTCACGGCGAACGACCAGCAGGCGTTGTCGAGCGATGCGGGGATCCAGACGATCGAAACGTTGGAGCATGACGATGGTGTGGTTCATTATTCGCTAGTGAACAAGTTTCCGATCCCGGGCGTCGAGGGCCAGGCTGCGCTGATTGGCGGAATGGCAATCGACGTGACGGATCGCAAGCGTGCGGAGGAATCGCTGCGGGAAAGCGAGGAGCGGTTCCGGCGGATGGCGGATCATGCGCCGGTGATGATTTGGGTGACCGAGGCCGACGGGCACTGCAGCTTCCTGGGTAAAACGTGGTACGACTTTACGGGCCGCACGCCGGAGGAAAGCCTGGGCTTTGATTGGATTGAGGCGATGCACCCGAACGACCGTGCCGCGGCTCGCGAGACGTTCCTGGCGGCGAACGAGCGGCAGGAAGAGTTCCGGCACGAGTATCGTCTGTTGTCGAAAGACGGCTCGTACCACTGGATGATCGACGCGGCGGCTCCGCGCTTGGGGGATGACGGGACATTTCTGGGTTACATTGGGTCGGTCATCGATATCTCGAATCGAAAAAAGATGGAGGAAGTGTTGCGCGAAAGCCAAGCGGCGTTGTTGGAGGCCGACCGCCGCAAGGATGAATTCCTGGCCCTATTGGCTCACGAGCTGCGCAATCCGTTGGCGCCGATCCGGACCGGTTTGGAGCTGCTGCGACTGGCGGGCGATGATCGTTCGGTGATCGAGGAAGTGCGGTTGACGATGGACCGGCAATCGCAACAGATGGTGCGCTTGATCGACGACCTGTTGGATGTGAGCCGGATCACGCGCGGCACCGTGGAGCTGCGGACGGGTCGAGTCGAGCTGGCGTGGATCATGGAAAGCGCGGTCGAGACGGCGCGGCCGGTGATCGAGGAGATGGGGCACAAAATGACCGTCCGGCTTCCGAATCGCCCGGTGGTGCTGGAGGCCGATCCGACTCGACTCGCACAAGTAATCTCGAATCTGCTTAATAACGCCGCCAAATACATGAAGCGTGGCGGAAGCATCGACTTGAATGCGGAGCAACATGGCGGCAGCGTCGTGATTTCAGTGAAGGATCGTGGCATTGGCATCCCGGCCGAAATGATCGACCGGATTTTCGACATGTTCATTCAGGTGGATGGTTCGCTGGACCGCTCTCACGGCGGCCTGGGCATTGGCCTCACGCTGGTCAAGCGGCTGGTGGAAATGCACGGCGGCACGGTGGAAGCCCGCAGTGATGGCCCGGACCGGGGTAGTGAGTTTATTGTGCGGCTGCCAGTCGTGCTGGGGCTGCTCAAGGAGACGAACAACTTGGATGGACAAAAGATCGCCGCCACGAGCAAACGCCGGATTCTCGTGGTGGACGACAATGAGAACGCGGCGCAAATGCTGGGCATGCTGCTGAAGGCTTTAGGGAACGACGTGCGTATGGTCTTCGACGGTCTGTCGGCGATCAAGCTGGCGGCGGAGTTTCGGCCCGATGTGGTTCTGCTGGATATCGGCATGCCACAGATCGACGGGTACGAGACGGCGCGGCTGATTCGCCAGGAGCCGTGGGGCTCGACGTTGGTGCTGGCCGCATTGACCGGCTGGGGCCAGGAGGACGACAAGCGGCGGACGCGTGAGGCGGGATTCGACCACCACTTCGTGAAGCCGGTCGAGCCAGCCGTTCTGCAGAAATTCTTGGCCGATTGCAAAGCAGCTACGTCGTAGCGTTCTAGGATCTTCGCGTCTCTATCTCACTGGGCGCGCGGATGTGACATTGGATTGACTATTACAACGCCCAGAAGGTTTGGGCGGCCGCTCGCGTAGCTATTTGATCTTGTACCGCAGTGCTGGTACGCGGGGCAGAGCGTGGTCACAAGCCTGTCAGGTTGTCCGTAAAGCGTTCAGGAAGGCGAGATCGAAGGCGTTGAACTCGTTACGGCACAACTATTTCCGCTGGGGGGTAGGACGGCGACGATGCGGTATGCGGTTTGCGGAAATTGGGGGCGGATCGTCATTTGGGGAGGTGCTAGGATTGTTCAACCGAGAATGGAAAAACGGCTATGTTCTCAGAATCAACCATACTCGTAGTGAGTGGCAAGTCGGACGAACCAGAAACCGTTGCGCGGATGTTGGCCGACCAATACCGGGTCATTGAGTCCGAAAGTGTCGATGAGGCGCTCGCCAACTTGTCGAATGGGGTCGATGTGGCGCTTGCTGATCTGGAATCGGCGAAAAATGACGGCCTGGAGCTGCTAAGAAAGGGAAAGGCCCGACATCCCGATACGCCTATCGTGGTGGTGACTCACGACGGCGATGTGAACGTTGCCGTTGAGGCGATGAAATTGGGCGCGGCCGATTGCATCGCTAAGCCGGTCAATCGTGACAAGCTGCGGTCGGTCGTGGCCGAGTTAATCGAACGACGCCGCAGCAACCGAGCTGGTTCCGACGCCGCTTCGCGCGGCGAATGGAAGAATACTTCAAATATCGACATTCCACCCGGCACATCGCTGGAGGATTTGGAGCGGGCCGCTGTGGAGCAGGCGTTGGCGGAGCATCATGGCAACCGCACGCACGCGGCAAAGACGCTCGGCATTTCGGTTCGCACCCTGCAGCGCAAGCTGAAGGCTTGGGGAATGCCGGTCGGGCCGCTACAGAACTCATCGTCGCCGACTGCCAATTTCGGTCTGCCCGCGCACAGCGGACATGGCGGTCATTCTGCTTACAGCGCGCACGCGCATTGAGCGCGCGTGCGAGTCTAGCGCTCGTTGGAGTGCTTCTGAGGGTGGTGTGGATGAGGAGCTGGGAGGTTCCACGAACCCTTGCTTGCGCTGCGGGCTTCAAGCCGGTAATAAGTTGCGGGCGACAAGTGCGCAAAAAAGTGGCCCGGTGGAGTAAGAATGCTCCACCGGGCCTTCGTGATCGTTCTGATCGTAATGCCCTGTTGCCCAGGACATAGCACCATCAGCCGCTTACGCAACCGGTGGTCGAACCCGCGGAACAATCAGGCTGATGATGAACAACACCAGGAACACGAAAAACAATACCTGTGCGATATAGCTTGCCGTGCCGGCGAGTCCACCAAAGCCGAGTAACGCGGCGATCAAAGCGATCACCAAAAATGTTAGTGCCCAGCTCAACATGATGCACCCTCTCTTTCCGTTTCAGTAGTACCGTTAAACCGTGCTTTCGCACGAGCGTTCGCTCTGAGCGGCCAAAGCACGTGCCATGTTCCTGCTCGAAAACACCGCAACTGCCATGCCGAACCCGGAAAGTGCGAGCTTTGTTCGGCAGGTAGGAGGTATATGTATGCGGGCGATTAGGGCCCGACAATCTGTCGCCCCGACTGCGCCAGATTCAGTCAGATTGGCGTATTAACGGCCGTTTCGCATTTGCCCCAGAAGACGCAGGCGGCACGATGATTGCTTCGATTAAAGGCCAGAGTTGAATTTAGTTTCCAATAGGAGGAAAACTCCCATGCGTGCGTTAATCATTCTGGCAGCTGTTGTGATTCTCTTGGCACTCGTAGGCTGGATCACGTTCAACAGCGAGCCGGGCCGCTCGAGCATCAATCTCGAGACCGAGGAGATTCGCGAAGACACCGGGGAGATGATGCGAAGCGGCTCCGAACTGTTGCGCGACGCGAAAGAGGAAATCACGGATGAAACCAGACCGGATGACAACGCGGCGAAGCGCGATGCAGAGTGACAGATTGACGATCGGCGACGAGTGAGAAAAAAAACGCGGTGTACCGGGGACCATAAATCCACGCGAAAGTCCGGGGATTTAATCGCGATCCCTGCACACCGCGGTTGTTGGACGCAGTGAGTGCGGTGGTTTACTAATCGCCGGCGAGCGTAGACTCGAAATCGCGGATCTGCTTTTCCGCTTCCTCGCGGGCCAGGCCGTAGCGTATCTGCACGGTGCCGAGCAATTGGTCGCGCTTGCCTTCGATGCGATCGAGATCGTCGTCGGTCAGTTTTCCCCATTGCTCCTTCACGCGGCCACGGACTTGCTTCCACTGACCTTTGACCGTATCCCATTTCATGGCTGCTCTCCTTTCCCAAATCCAAGCGGCGAAGCCATTGCCATTGGGGCCACAGGTTGTTCTCGCTCGTTCAAGATGGTTCGACCGTCGGCCGCCGGGCGTGCGAGGTGGGCGCCAGTCGACCTCCGAGAAGCATTGATCAAACCGCCTCAGGGCATCGAGATGCCGGCTCATTTCGCGAACCAAATCGGCGTCGTCACGCGGGCTGCCGTCTATCGAACTTAGATATTCAATTTCCGCTCTCGTTGCGCATCGCATGATGTGAACTCCCTTCTCTGTTCCGGTGCGAATGCCTCAGGCTGGCCCGTAGAGCAAGTGGCGTGCCGGTGAGAACAGCCCAAGTGCCATGCGGCGAAAGCTAAGCTAAACCGCAAGCGGCAGTTCACGCGGTTTGGCAACGGTACATCGATATCGAAAATGGTCTGATGTCGGAGGGGGACTTGCATCGTCACGCTTTACACGGCGGCCCGCCAACCGTACTTGACGTATTGATGGTCGAACGACCCATCGTCGTACAGATCGATCAGCGTATATCCCTCGTCGCAATCCTTGTGGCGTCCCTTCCACCAATTGCCTGAGACAGCGCCGTTGCAGAGATAGCTCACACCGTTGTAGTCGACGCGGTCTACCAGGTGGGTGTGGCCACTCAGGCAGAGCTTCACGTTCGGGTGACTTGCAAAGAGGTCTTTGAGCCGGACGTGGTCGGTATGCATGAGCCAGCCGCTGACCGGAAAATTGCCGTGTTCGTTCTTGGCCCAGAGAATGGGCGTGGTGCTAAGGATCGGGATATGCGAGACAATGAACACGGGCGTGTTGGCCGAGGTGCCGCGCAGAGTTTGCGCCAACCAATCGAATTGTGTTTCATCGAGACGAGCGGTGTAGCCCTCACCGCCATCAGGAAGCGGATGCGTGCTGTCCAAAACGATGAACTGCCAGCCGGACTGGGAAAAAGAGTAATAACGATCTTCGAGCCGCAGCATTTCGATGGCGCGCTTCTTTCCCCAAGTCGGCTCTTCGCCCGTAGTCTTGCTCTTTGACTTTGCCCATCCCCACACGTCATGGTTGCCAATGCACGACCGGACCGGGGTCGAGCATTCGTTTTTCAGCACGCTGCTCCAGAGTTCCCATTGAAGCTTCGTGCGGGCGTCATCGGACGCGAAGCTGTCCATAATCGAGTCACCGCCGGTGACGATCAGATCGGGCTTGTCGCCCTGTTGCTGGGCATGATGCAGACAGGCGGTCATGCCGTCGCCGGCGCGTCGTTCGGGCTGAACGTGGATGTCAGTGAGGTGGGCGATGCGGAGAGCACGTTTGCGAGCGACAGTCGGCGTGCCGGCGGCAGCCGTTTGTGCGCCCAACGACAATAGACCAGCCACCGTAGCCCCCAAGGTAATGATCGATTCTCGTCGCGTGACGCCGGTGTCGTGCATAACCAGTCTCCTCGTACATTTGCCAAGAAATCAACGCACGGACTCATTTTCTACAATTTCGTAGTGGTCCGCAAGAAAGCGGGAGACGCATCGAATGCACGAGCGAGGACAAACGCAACGGTTCCTTTGCTAGCGCGTCGGGCTGCAAACCTGCGCGCGGAGGTGCCCGTGCAAGTCGTCGGCGGAGCGGTTAGATTCCGGAGCCGTGATCGCCGTAGTAATCGGCGTTGAAGAGTTTGTCGAGCTCGTGGTCGCGATACGCGCGTTCGGCGGCGGCTTGATAGAGCTCCTGGACGGAGATCAGCGGAAGAATCGGTTGCCCTGGCGCGGACGCGACGTTGGAGATGGCGCCATTTTGATCCGGTGGACGTTCAAACAGTTCGTTGAAGCGGTTTACGAACATGGCGGCCACCTGTCACCGAGAACAATCTCGACCAAGTTGACTGACATAGGATTTTATCGGCACATCGGCTGTCCGGTTTGGTGCCGCACTGGGATCGTCCGGCAACTTGAGGGTTTACATCGGTGGGCGCGACCCTTCATTGAGAATAATCCGCCGATTCCCTGCCATATTCCCACATTCGTCGATGCTAGCACATTCGGGCGTAGCGACCGACGCTTCCAAACCCGTATTGACCGTGTTCGCTTAACGGAATTAGAACCATGCGAATTGAGGCACGTTGGTTGAAATGCGTGGACGGGCTTTGTCGTCTCGCCGTGCTGAAAATTGCCTCTCTCGATTCGGCCCGATATTGATAGTGTTTTCGTGATGTCACGGTGCGGTATTGCGATTCCCGCGCAAGCGTCGCTTCTCTGTACGGTCAATCTGAATTACGACACCGTCTTGCACGATGATGTTCACGCTGCCGAAGCGCAGTCCGCGCAGCGAATCGCGAATCTGAGTCAAGGCCTCGTCGGCGGCGGCGCTGCGCTCCTGGCCGGTGACGTGCGGTTGGTTTGAAATCGGCTCCATCACGGCAATGCCTCCGGCGATCATGTCGCGGCGCGTCCCTGATTATATTTCGTACTCGGGCAAGAACACGCGGGCCTTCTTGGGATAGATGTACACGTTGCTGCCCTCGGCCAGTTGCAATCGCTGATAGTCGTCGAGGCTCAGGTCGACCAGCACTTCCTGGCCGTCGTCGGTCCGCGTAGTGACTTTGGCAATCGAGCCGGCGGGGTTAATCCGCGTGACCTTTGCCTGGAAGCTGGGCGCGCCATTGCGATACAGCTTGATGTCGAGCTCGTGGGGCCGCATGTAGACCATTGCGGCGCCTTCGTCCTTGCCGGGGAAAAAGTGGCCGTCGAGGGCGACTTCGCCCAGCATCGCCTTTCCGCCTTGGACGCGGCCGCGGAAGACATTCACCTGGCCGAGAAATTCCATCACGAATTGCGTGGCCGGCTTGTGGAAGACCTCTTCGGGAGTGCCGACTTGCTCGATGCGGCCGTGGTTCATCACGACGACGCGGTCGGCGACTTCGAGGGCCTCCTCCTGGTCGTGGGTGACAAGGATGCTGGTTACGTGGATTTCGTCGTGCAGCCGGCGGAGCCAGGCGCGCAGGCCTTGCCGCACCTTGGCATCGAGGGCACCGAACGGCTCATCAAGGAGAAGCACTTTTGGTTCGACGGCTAGCGCCCGGGCGAGGGCGGCCCGTTGTCGTTGGCCGCCGGAGAGCTGCGAGGGGAAGCGTTTGCCGAGACCGTCGAGCTGAACGAGCCGCAGCAGCTCGTGGACGCGTCGATCCACTTCGGCGGTGTCCGGCCGAGCGGCTCGCGGACGCACGCGCAGGCCGAACGCGACGTTCTCGAACACGCTCATGTGTCGAAACAGCGCATAGTGTTGAAACACGAAGCCGACGCGGCGCTGGGCGGCGGGGCGACTGGCGACGTCCTCCTCGTAGAAGCGGATTCGCGACCGCGCGTCGTAATCCGGCGTATCGAGGCCGGCGATGATCCGCAGCAGCGTTGTCTTGCCCGAGCCGCTCGGGCCTAAGAGCGCGACCAGCTCCCCGTCGTGGATCGAAAGGCTTACGTCGCGCAGCGCCTGGTAGCTCCCGAACGATTTGCTGATATGCGAAAGTTCGATGCTCATTGCAATTTCTCCTCTGTTCGCGTAGCCGAGTTTCTCCGAAGCTCGATTTCGCGTCTCGGAGAGACGCGACTACGTGTGTGGCTCAAGGGCCGCGTCATATTCGCGGCGGACTCGCCACTCGATGACGGACTTCGCGGCCAGCGTCACCAGCGCCAGAAGCGCGAGCAGCGAGGCCACGGCAAACGCGGCGACGAAGTTGTACTCGTTGTAAAGAATCTCGACGTGCAGCGGCATCGTGTTCGTCTTGCCGCGTACGTGGCCGGAAACCACCGAAACCGCGCCGAACTCGCCCATAGCGCGGGCATTGCACAGGATTACACCGTACAGCAGGGCCCACTTCACATTGGGCAGCGTCACGCGCCAGAACGTTTGCCAGCCGCTGGCGCCGAGCGACACGGCCGCCAGTTCCTCATCACTGCCCTGCTCTTGCATGAGCGGGATCAGCTCGCGGGCGACGAAGGGGAATGTGACGAACAGTGTCGCCAGGACAATGCCGGGCACGGCAAAGATGATTTGAATGTTGTGGCTATCGAGCCACGGGCCGAGCCAGCCTTGCATGCCGAACAGCAGCACGAAGATCAGGCCTGAGATCACGGGCGACACCGCGAACGGCAGATCGATGAGCGTGATGAGCAGGCTTTTGCCGGGGAATTGGAATTTCGAGATTGCCCAGGCGGCCGCCAGGCCGAAGACAAGGTTTAGCGGGACGCAGATGAGCGCGGTCACGAGCGTCAGGCGAATGGCGGCTAGCGCGTGGGCATCGGTGAAGCTGGCGGCATAGACGGCCAGCCCCTTGCGGAGCGCTTCGGCAAAGATCGCCGCCAGCGGCACGAAGAGCACGAATGAGAGGAACATGAGCGAAGCGCCGATCAGCGCGAATTTCACCAGCCGCGGCTCGTCGGTCGCCAGTCGTAGTCGGCCGGCGAGATCGGTCTCAATGAGCGACGTCTTCGGCGAGTATCCGCCCAAAGGTGGAAATGCGGCGGTGCTCATATTGCACCTCGAAACTTCCGGCCGCTCCACCATTGCAGCACGTTGATGGCCAGCAGCAGCACGAACGAGGCGGCGAGCAACATCGTGGCGATGGCCGTGGCACCGGCGTAGTCGTACTGCTCGAGTTTCGTGATGATCAACAGCGAGGCGATCTCCGTCTTCATCGGCATGTTGCCGGAGATGAACACGACCGACCCGTATTCGCCCAGGGCCCGGGCGAACGACAGCGCGAAACCGGTCAGCAGCGCGGGCAACACGGCGGGGAAGATCACCCGCCAGAACGTCTGCCAGCGGCTGGCGCCCAGGCTGGCGGCCGCTTCCTCGGTCTCGCGGTCGATCTCTTCAATGGCCGGCTGCAGCGTGCGGACGACGAACGGCAGGCCGATGAACGTAAGTGCGATCACGATTCCCAGCGGCGAAAACGCGGCCTGAATGCCCAGCGGCTCGAGATACTGGCCGATCCAGCCGTTCTGCGAATAGACGGCCGTGAGCGCGATGCCCGAGACGGCGGTGGGCAGCGCGAACGGCAAATCCACGAGCGCGTCAATGAACTTCTTGCCGGGAATCGTGTAGCGGACCAGCGTCCAGGCGACCATCAGCCCAAAGATCGCATTGATCGTGGCGGCCACGAGCGACGTGCCAAAGGTGAGCTTGTACGCTGCCACCACGCGCGGATTCCAAGCGCTTTCCCAGAAGCCATGCCAGCCGAGCGTAGCGCTTTTAATTACCAGCGCGGCCAGCGGCAGCAGCACGAGGAGGCTCAGGTAGAGCACCGTGTAGCCCATGGTCAGGCCGAAGCCGGGCAGGACGGACCGTTTTGTGCGTGCTTGGAACATGGAGATTGCTCTAATCCAGTTCACCGTTGTGTGCCACTGCTTGCGGCAGTCGATCAAACATTAATTTGCAATACAGCACTGCTCGCTCGAAAATGTTCGCCTAAGTTATGAGGCAAGCAGTGCCCGTTTCATTTTGGAGACTTGCCGGTTCACCGCGAGCAGTGGCACACTACGGTCACTGCTGCGGCGCGTAGATCTGGTCGAATGTGCCGCCGTCGTCGAAATGCGTAGCCTGCGCTTTGGCCCAACTGCCGAACACTTCATTTACCGTGAACAGCTCGAGTTTCGGGAACTGTTCCAGGTCGACGGGGCCGGCGTACTCTGGGTGCGTCGGACGATAGTAGTGTTTCGCCACGATCCGCTGGCCTTCCGGCGAATACAGGTGCTTCAGATAGGCCATAGCGGCTTCCAGCGCGCCGTGGGCGGCGGCGTTCTTGTCGATCACCGTGACGGGCGGCTCGGCGAGAATGCTCACCGAGGGCACGACCATCTCGACTTTTTCCGGTCCCAACTCCTTGATTGCCAGCAGTGCTTCGTTCTCCCACGACAGCAACACGTCGCCGATGCCGCGCTGGACGAACGTGGTGGTTGAGCCGCGAGCGCCGGAATCGAGCACCGGCACATTTTTAATCAGCGCGGCGACGAACTCGCGAGCCTTCGCCTCATCCTGGCCGTATTTCCGCAACGCGAAGCCCCAGGCGGCCAGGTAGTTGTAACGGGCGCCGCCGGAGGTCTTCGGGTTCGGCGTGATGACCTGCACCCCCGGCTTCACTAGATCCTCCCAATCCTTGATCCCCTTAGGGTTGCCTTTGCGAACCAGGAACACAATCGTGGAAGTGTAAGGGCAGCTATTGTTCGGCAAGCGTGATTGCCAGTTCGGCCGCATGAGCCCGGCGAGCTCGGAGATCTGATCAATGTCGTACGACAGCGCGAGCGTGACGACGTCGGCCTTGAGCCCGTCGATCACGGCCCGGGCCTGCTTGCCGGCGCCGCCGTGCGACTGCTCAATCGTCACGTCCTGACCGGTTTGCTGTTTCCAATGCCGGGCGAATGCCACGTTGAATTCCGCATAGAGTTCGCGGGTCGGATCATAGGAAACATTGAGCAGCGTGATTGCCGGCTTTGCTGAAGCCGATGATGTCACGTCGGCGGACGTCGCCGATGACGTCCCGCCGCAGCCGGCCAGTCCCAACAGCACGGCTGACAGGCACAGACCAGTCATCAGAGCGACTCCTCGAGCCGAGAATTGTGAATCGTCTGTCGAGCTTCGAATTTCGTAAGTCATGGAATTCTCCCATTGGTCCATCCCTGTACCGCTGAACCTTGTGGTTGCGCGTACGCACCGCAGACGCGGACGCGGTGGAGAAAAGCAATCGCTATGCCGATCGTGTTGACGCGCGAAAAAGCCCGAGAAAACTGCAGCATTCGCGGTTCAACGCTAGCGGGAAGCGGGATTGCGGCGGCCACTTCCGTGACATATACTTGAATCAGCCGTTGTATTTACTAGCTATCGAGATCATTTCACGGAATCGTGCCCTGCCTTTGATGCCGACATTGGACCACTTGCTGCTTAGCGTCTGGAAAGACGTTTCCCGGCATCTCGACATGGGCGAATCGGCCTGGACGACGGCGTCGCTGCTCCGCGAGCACATGGCACTGGGCGAACTGATCGTCCGGCGGCTCGATGCCAATCATCGTCGCGTACGAACGGTTGCAAGCTGGCCGGTCAATACTTCCATCGATGCCGTCAACAGTGCTGATCTTTCGGACGCCGATTGGCGAAAGCTTAATCGGTGGCTGCGGCAGGGTCGATTGCTCCATAAGACGAGTGACGGCAAAGAAGCGGAAGCGATTCTCGGCTTGCTGCGGCAGGAGTCGCTTCCGGGCGACTTGATCCTCGCACCGCTCGTTGGCGAACATGGGTCGCGGGGTTTGCTCCTCGTCGCCGCCGGGAAGGGGGCACGGTTTTCGCGACCTCAGGCGGCACTGATTGCCGCGCTGCAAGAGCCGCTTGGCGTGGCGCTCGACAACGACTCGCGATTGCATGAACTGGCGGTATTGCGTGAAGCGGCCGAGGCGGACCGGCAATCGCTGTTGCGGCGGCTGGGCCGGAGCGACGTGGCCGACACGATTGTCGGGGCAGAAGAGGGACTCGCGCAAGTGATGGAGCGTGTCGATCTGGTCAGCCGCTCTGAAGTTCCGGTGCTGATACTCGGTGAGACGGGCACCGGCAAGGAGCTTGTTGCCCGGGCGATTCACAATCGCAGCCAGCGCCACAGCGGGCCGTTCCTGCGAGTCAATTGCGGCGCGATCCCGCGCGAGCTGATTGATTCGCAGCTGTTCGGCCACGAGCGCGGCGCATTCACCGGCGCCAACGAAATGCGGCAGGGCTGGTTTGAGCGGTCCGATCGAGGCACGCTGTTTTTGGACGAAATCGGCGAGCTGCCACTGGATGCGCAAGTGCGATTTTTGCGGGTGCTCCAGGATGGCTTCGTGGAACGCGTGGGCGGGACGACGCCGATCCGAGTCGACGTGCGGGTGGTGGCCGCGACGCACCGTGACTTGTCCGGCATGGTGCGCGAAGCCAGTTTTCGCGAAGACCTGTGGTACCGAATCGCGGTGTTTCCAATTCTGTTGCCGCCCCTGCGCGATCGCCCCGAGGACATCCCCGCCCTGGCGCGGCATTTCGCACAACGGGCGGCGATTCGCTTCGGACTGGCGCTGGTGGAGCCGAGCGAGGCCGACATCGAGCTACTGCAAAGCTATGAGTGGCCGGGCAACATTCGCGAACTGGGCGCTGTGATCGACCGGGCGGCGATCCTGGGCAACGGCGATTCGCTGGAGCTGGCCGCCGCATTGGGCCTGGCAACGCCGCGCGGGCTGCATTCGGCGACCCGCGATATCGGATCCGACACACTGCAGTCGTTGCCGGGACCAAGCCAGATTGTCTCGCTCAGCGAGGCGATGCGGGCCCACATCGAAGCGGCGCTGCGCGCCACTCGGGGCCGGATCGAAGGTCCGCGCGGGGCGGCCCGCCTGTTGGCGATTAATCCCCACACGCTGCGGGCACGGATGCGGAAGTTGAAGATCAATTGGTCGGCGTATCGCGAGGGGGCGGTTGAGGATTGAGGCGCAGCTAAACCGCCCCTCGGCCGTGAGCTCGGGGCCGAATGGCAAGCGGTCGCGTGATCGGTCAGCACCAGTATCCCGATGGCTATGGCGCGCCGACTAGGATGAACGGCGCCCAGTAGCGGGGAAGTGAGCGGCGATCGGGATCATTCCGAATTACCTGCTTGGCTTTGTGGAGTGCTTCGGAATAATCGATTTCGGCGCCAGCCTGGCGGGCTTCGCGGATGGAACTGAAGAACGCCTTCATGAAGTCGGTCGTTGCCCGGTCGTCGGTGCTCCATTGACTGCAAACGACTCGTCTTGCGCCCTGCTCCAAGAAGGCACGCGCCATCGAAGTGCCGGCCTCTAGCGGCCGTTCGGGTCCCACGTACGTCTGGCAGGCACTGAGCACCGCGAGTTCGCAGCCGGAAAGATCTAAGCCGTAGATGTCGCGCAGCTGCAAGATTCCATCGTTCTCGGCTGCATTCGGGTTATCGCCGGGGGCAAATACCAGCGCACCTTGCAAGTTATCGTTCTGGTAATCGACACAGCCATGCGCCGCGAGGTGAATAAAACGGCTGCTCGGGATAAATTGCCGAACGGCGGCTTCTGTGGCCGCGGCCCCCATGAGTTTCGTACGATTGTCGGCCGACAATTCGTCGAAGCTCGCGTAGACCGATTCGCACTCCTGCTCCGAATGCGTGAGCGCGGGAAATCCGCTGGCCTGGCCGGGGATTTGCCGGAACAGCTCGCCCCAGGCAGGAATTTGCGTTTGGCGGCCGGGGTCGGGATAGGCCGGATTGCCGACGGTCAGCAGCCGGGCGTCGCCGCCCTGCCCTGCCGTTTTGTCAAGCGCCGCGAGCACAGAGAGCGAGGGTCCGTAACGAATGGGCGGCAAATCGTCGAGCGCGTAGCGAATGGCACGGCGGGAAGCGACGGCTTGGGGCAGCAGCAACGATTCGAACGGCAACTGGTGCAGCGCGCCGTCCGGAATGATGAGCAGATGCCGAATTGGCGCATCAGAGCCGGCGCCAGCCGTTTTCAAAAGTGACTCAAGCAGTTCGCGCGGCAAGACGGCATCCGTCAAAGCGCGCTGCTCCGCGCGTCCCCAATCCGGGGCGGACTCCGGTCGTTCGATCCACGAGATGTGCCGCCGGACGAGATCGGCGGCTAAGCTTCGCGTCAGGTCGCTGGGTTGCGCCGACTCGGGAGAGGTGTGCTGCAAGCGATAGTATCGAACCTGCCGGCCTTGGTCGAGAATCACGATCAAATGTCCGCCGCCGATTCGCGCGATGCCGGCCTGATTGCTTCCGCCTGCGAGCAGTTGCCGGCCATCCAGATGGTACATCAACAGCGCGGTGCCCGGCGTCGCCAGCTGGGCGATCTCGGCGTCCCAATCAAAGGCCGTCAGCGCGCGTGTATTTCCGGCCGATTCTCGCCAGCCATCGATTTGCTCGCGGAACGTTCGGTTGCGGGCCAGATCGGCGATCTCGATGGCGCGACGAAGCCGAACGAACGCGGCGGACGACGGATCGCAATGGATACGGTCGGCATCGCCGGCGGCCGAGGCAACCAGCAAATCGACCAATAGATCGTAAGCGGGCGCGTAACGGGAGAAGAATTTGGCCCGCTGCAAGCGGACTTGGGTCGTCGAGCTGGCCGGGCGCTCCGCTTGCCTGACCGCGTCTTCCAAGAAGTCGATTGCGAGTTGACGGTGGTCGACGGACTCGATATCGGCCGAGGCCAGGCTCACTGGCCGGATAGCGGCATTCTCTTTGCGGCCTTCACCTTGCATCATCACGTCCAAACGCATTATGTGGTCGTCTAACGCAGCAAGAACCACGTGCAGCCGGGCAGCTAAAAAGGAGGCTTGAAAGTGCAAGCTCGGCAAAGCGGTTGTCGTCCCGACATCGTCGGCACGTGCCGCGCGATCCATTTTCTGAAAAAGGGCCACGGCGCGGGCCGCGTAGTCGGCCGCTTCCTGGAATGCAGCCCGGCGCTCGAGCTTGAGCCTCCGCAGGTCCTGGCCTTCCGTTCTCGACAACGTCGTCGTCGCATCGAGCTTCGCGTGCGCGACATCGTTCGAAGAGGCTGGCCCGCCGGCCTCGGCAACCAATTGAGCCAATTGCATGTAGCTTTTGGCCGCCGTTTTCGAATCGCCATACTGTTCGCTTCTCTGTGCGAGTTCGGCGAATATCTGCCGCGACTGGTTGGCACTGCCGTTCAGCCGGGCCAGCACGCCGCGCAAATATTGGTACGGCAGCGCGGCGTCCATTGGCCGCGGCTTATTTTCCTCCTGATTTCGTGAGTTAAAGCGGTGCGCGCGGTTTAGTGCGGTTTCCGCCGATTCAAGCGCGGCACGAACGGGCGCATTCTCCGGTGTTAGCCCGCGTTCATGCATCAACGCGCGGGCCTGCGCCAGGTGGACCGAGGCTTCGGCCAGGTAAAACGCCAACAGGTCGGCATCGTCGGCCAGCTTTTCGCGCAACTGGCGGCCTTCGCGAACGCGGGTTGCAGCCTCATCGTATTGGGCTTCCGCCTGGTGCAGCAGCGCCCGATAAACTTTGACGCGGCTCAACACATGCAGCGCCTGCTGATTCTTTCGGCGGAGCTCGGTGGCGCTTTCACCGTAGGATTTCAGTCGCCCGTCGGCGGCCACGAGGTATTGCAGTGCGTCGCGGTACTCGCCGAGAGTAATCGAAGTGACGCCCAGCGAGTTATCGATTCGAGCGGCAAGCAACGCAAGTTGGCGGCGAGAGATTGGGGCTTCTCCAATCGGAGCCTCCGCAATCAACCGTCGTGCCTGTTGGGCGGAGGCGTAGGCATCTCGTGTCTGATCGAGGCCGCGCAGGGCTTCTGCCAGTCCAATGAGCGCGGTCGCGTGCGATTGCGCGTCATGTCGGGGGCTGGCGTCCCAGAAGGCGACTAGTTCGCGATAGACGGCGCAGGCGCGCTCGCGGCTGGTCCGATCATCCATGGCTGAAAGCACGGAGGCCTGGGCGCGCTTGGCATTGTACAAAGCGGGGTCGGTCGAAAGCAGGCGCCGGGACCGATGTGCAACCAAGTCATTCGACACCTGGGACAACTCCAGAAGGACTTGCTCCCGGGATTCTCCACGCGACGATAAACGCAAGCCCTCGTAGACGCGTTGCAATCCGCTGAGCGCCGAGTCGCGAAAATTAGCCGCAGCCGCGGGGGCCGGGATTTGATCAATGCGGCTTTCAGCTTGAAGCCGCGACTGGCCCGACAAGGCTTCCAACTCGTCGGCCTTTTGCGCCAAAGCACGATACGACTGTGCGGCGCGCGTCAGATGGCCGTGGGTTCGCACCGAATCTTCCGCAAATTCGGCATTCAACTCTTGGACTGTCGCCTCGTGGGACAGCAGCCGGGCCATGTCGGAGATTCGATCAACACGGATGCCCTGGTCCTGCCCACGCTCTTCGTCGGTTAAGAAGTTGCGGCGGCGGTTCAGGATTTCTGCCAGATCGTCGACGGTCCGATGCAGACCAGCCACAGCGACTTGCCGCGCCGCGTCGTCGCCCAAATCTTCGTGGAGTGCGGCAGCACGCCGATAACAATCGGCCAATTGAAGTTTGAGCTCGACCGATTCGTCGGCATTGTAGATCGGCAATCGCGTCTCGGCGGCAAGTAGCGCGGCTGCCTCATCAAATCGATTCGATTCCAGACTGCGAGCGACAAGCAATTTGACAGCCTGATAGCGCTGATCGGGCTGATATCTTTCAGGATCGATATTGGCTAGTGAGCTTGGATCGAAGTGATCCTGCGGCTCGGCAGTGCTATTTGCTGAGCGTTTCTCTCCGCGGTGCAGCGCCGTCGTAATGCGCTCCGCATCGACCGCCAGCCGCGCTTCGCGTAGGTCGCTTAATGCCGAATTACCGAATGCGGTCCGGAACTTTTCGAGCTCTCGGGCGGCTTCCTGGTCGCGGCCGAGCGACAAATGGCAGTCGGCTAAAACGAGCAGCATTTCGGCATCGGGTAGCGGCGTCAGGCGCGCGAAGCGCTCTGCGACTTGGGCGGCTCGACTGTAATCGCCGGAACGGTGATACAGTTGGGCAAGCAGCCGCGTGGCGGCGAGGACTTCGCCGCCCGCTGCCGGCTGGCGCAACTGGTGGTCGAAGAACTGCTCCAGGATTTGGGCCGCCTGCCGATAATTGCCATCGTCGTAGAATTGCTCAGCGCGGGCGAGCTGAGCGGCGACGTGATTTGGCAGCAGAGGTTCGGCGGGCGCACGAACAGCAGGCGCAACACAGATGGTAGTCGCAAGCAACAAGACACGATGAACAGCGAGGGGACGCATCTTTAACGGGACCTCAACTTACGGGCGGCTTCCAGCCAGGCATCGCGACTTTTCCACGCGGCGCCACACAGCAGTAAAGCGGCCGCTGTGCTTGCGAACCATCGCCAATTGTTGACGGCAAACGACTGCAGCGCCCAATCCGCGGCGTCGGCGCTCGAGGCTGGGACACCAGCGGCCAGCGGCGGCTTCATGTTTTCGACCGAATGATCCGAACCACCAGTCGCACCGCCGCTGTTCGCGCCAATTTGATCACCAGAGGACGGCGTGTTGGTAGTTGTGCTTTGCTGCCCGGTCGCGGCCTTTGTCGATTCCGCCGCAATCTGCGTCGGCGGTTCGTCTCCCAAATCGACGACCAGCATCTCCGGATCAACAAAGTCCAGGAAGCCGGCCAACAGGAATGGTTCATCCACTTCGTCGTTTCCCAGAGCGGCATCGACCGCCTGGGGAGTGCCGCCGGAAGAGAAGTTACCCGGATCGGGCGGCACGTAGGTGTAACCGGCCGTGCCATAGTCGGCGTTAATCGCGAGAAGAGGAGTAACAGGCGGAGGAGCCGGCTCTTCAAGGATCAGCAGCAGCGGCGGCTCCGGCTCGGGCGTTGGGAACGGCACGTCAATCGGCGGCGGCGGCGTGGGTGCGATCGGTTCGACGGGCGTAGGCGGTTCGTCTTCCGGGGTAACTTCGATCATGACGGTGGCGATATTCGATACGGCCCCACGATCGTCCCTCACGGTGTACGTAAACGAATCTCGGCCCAGGAAACTCGATGCAGGTATATATGTAATCGCGCCAGTGACGGGATCGACAATTACGCTGCCATTCGCCGGTTGATTGACAATGGCAATGCTAGTCGGATCGATGAAGCCATCCGAATCGCTGTCGTTGGCCAAAACGTCGATTGTGACTGGCGTGCCGCTTGGAGTGCCGGCAAAGTCATCGACCGCCACGGGATTTTTTCCGTTGATGATCTCGAATCGATACCGGCCAAGAACGCTGCTGTTTAGGCTGTGATGAATCAGGCCGGTCTGAGAATTGACGTCGAGGAACGCGCCATCGACGTCAGAACCCGGCAGCTCGAAAGAGCGGTTGGCGCCATTGGAAAAGCCAGCTCGTGCGGAATTTCCGCCCAGGCCATCGACGCCACCGCTCGATGGATGGCTACCGGTTTCCCACTGGACCTGCGCGAAGTTGAACTCGAAGTCGAAATCGCCTGGTTTACGGTCGGAACGATCGATCAAAACCAGTTGAAAGGTGTTCGTTTTATCCAGCTCGCTGTCGAAGTAGCCGACGTCGATCCAATTGACACCAAAGGCGGCATGCCCATCGACGGTGTCCTGACCGTAGGTGACGAGCCCAGTTCCGCGTGTATCAACATCGGCCCAAAATGGCGCAATGATGACAGTCAGCGCCGCCAGCAAATTAGAGGGCGTATATTCGCTAAGCGGAAGCGTGAACGTTACATTGCCGTTGTTGTTGACGTACAAATTCGAATAGAGCGCGCCAAAGAAGTTAATATCAAATCCAATTGAAACGAGTCCTGTAGAATTGTCGTCGTCACGTTCCAAACGGTTTTCCGTAAAACCTGTGTTGGTACGAAAAGCAGCGGAGTTTGTAAGAGTGTTCGACTCAAACGCACCTATGTCGATTCGTCCATTGACGACGCGCGGGAAGGGCTCGCCGCGTTGATCGAATGGCGGCACGGACTCGCTCTCCGATGTGGCGGCTGGATCGCCGGCGTTGCTGGCCGGGCTGCCATGCAGCAGCGCGTGCGTGAGCGTTGGGCCGCCGTTGTCGGTGAGCGCGGCAAGTAGCGGGCCGAGCGGGCCATTGCTCGCACCACCGATCAGGTTGCCTTGGGCGTCAGGGGTGCCCGGAATAGTCTCAGCCGGTCCAGTTAGGTCAGTGAAGCCGATCAAAGAATATGTGGTCGCTAAACTTCCGGGAATCAAACCCTCGCTGTCTGGGTCTACGGAGGCTGGATCATCTTCGACGCCGAGATCATTGAGGCTGCCGTCGCCATTTTCGTTTTCGGCAAGAATCGAGTTGGCTACGGCGACGGCCCCACTGAATACTTTGAGACCGGCGGCGAAAGCGTCGTCTTCGGGCACGGTATCGATCGTATTGCGGACGATTGTCGAATGTTGAATCGTCACGGGGCCTTGCTCACGCGCGGCAACATTGAAGCCGCTGCCGTCCAGGTTAGCGTGATTTCCCGAGATCGTGGAGTTGCTGATCAGCGTTTGGCCGTCGACCGCGGTGAGGTGCAATCCGCCGCCGAACCGGGCGGCAGAATTGTCTGCCACGAGCGAGTTTTCGATGATGATCGTCGAATTACCCGCGTTCAACGTGCGGATGCCGCCGGCGATGTGCTGGCTGGTATTGCCGACGACGCTAGTGGAGTCGACTCGAATCGTGGAGCCCGTATCGGCACGCAGCTCGGCGCCGCCTCCATAATGCGCTCCATCTCCCATGACAGCGTTTGATTCGATGCGCGATAAAGCGATCGTTGCCGAGCCGGAATTGATCGCGTTAACGAAGATACCGCCACCGCCGCCCGTGGCGCTATTGTGAGCGATGAGTCCGCCGGACATCAGTAATTGGCTTGCGTCGCTGCGCGCAATCACGCCGCCACCCCTGGTATTCGCACCGATGGCCGAATTGCGTTCGATTTGATTGTCCAGGAGCTCAAAGACGCTCTGGCCTCCAAAGAATAGCGAAACACCGCCACCTCCGGAGTTGTCGCCGGTGGCCGAGTTATCAGAAATCGAATTATTAGCAATCGAGACACGCGCCGCGGACTCGCCGACGACTTCGATTCCCGCTCCACTCGAGTTGGCTCCCGTTTGGGTGTTTTCCCGGATAATACTGTCATGTATGACCAATCGTCCGCTGTTGAAAATCCAGCCGAAGATGCCGCCGCCGGCTGGGCCAAACAGGCCGCTGCCGCTGGCGTCGTTCCGCTGGACGAGGAGGTCCGCCAACTGCGCATTTCCACCGTCGGCGCGAACATACACGCCTCCGCCGTCGTCACCGGTGGAGTTGTCGCTGAATTCGCTATCGGTGACGGTGATCGACGCGTTTACGACGTCGGTGGCAAAGCCGCCGCCATTGACCCCCGATTGGTTGTTCTCAAAACTGCTGTCCTGGACTGTCGCTGCGCCGGTTCCCTGAACGAACACGCCGCCGCCGGTGTTTTCGGCAATGTTTCCTAGTATGGTGCCGTTGGTGATCGTCAGCTGGCCATTGCTACTGTAAACTCCGGCGCCGTTCATAGCCGTGTTGCCGCTGATCGTGCTCCCGGTTATTGAGAGGTTGCCGATGCGGCTATACAGTCCCCCGCCGTTTTGATTTGCGGAGTTGCCGCTGACGGTGCTGTCGATCAGGCGGACGGTGCTGTCGCGGGTGTTGAGTCCTGCGCCCGTAGGCGCCGAGTTGCCGCTGATCGTCGTCGCGGTCAGGGTTGCGTCCGCGCGAAAAATGAACAGGCCGCCGCCGCCAAATTCTGGGCCTGTCACCGAGTTTCCGGTGAACGTGCTGTCGCGAATCTGCACGAGTACACCACCATCGGCTGCAGACACTCCGCCTCCAGCCAGCCGCGCGCGATTCTCGCTCAGCGTACTGCGTTCGATGGTGAGACTGCCGAAACGCTTGCGAATGCCGCCCCCTTCCCCGTTTACGTTTTGATTATCGGAGATAATGCTGTCCAACACGGTCAATGAACCGTATAAGCTGAAAATCCCTCCGCCGCCGCCGAACAGTCCGATACCGCCGATGGTCGTTGCATTGCCGGTGATCGTGCTATTGGCAACCACGAGGTTTTCGCGTGTGAAGATCGCACCGCCGGAGTTGTTCTCGTCGCCGCCGGTTAACCGCAATCCGGTTAGTGTTACATCACTGAAGATCTCATTGTTGCCGTCGTTGATGTTGAAGATGCGGATCCCGTCGCCGTTGTTTTGGGTCGGCGTAGGGTCCATGCCGCTGGCGTCGATCGTGAGCAGCTCGGCGCCCGGGCCGTTGATGATCAAGCTCTTGTCGATAAGCAGCTCGCCGAGGGTGAGCGTGATCGTGCCGGTGACGGCGAAGTCGATGATTTCCGCCGCTTCCGCGGCGGCAATGGCGTCGCGGAGTGAGATGTCGCCGTCGGTGATGCTGCCATCGAGCTCGTCGATGAGCGTATCGACGGTGATGGCCAACATCAGGCGCGGCTCGAGCGGCTCGAGGCGGATGCGGCGGCACCGATGAGATTTGGTTCGCACTTCGGAACAGCCCCCACAAAGGTGAATAACGGCGCGCTTGTTGAACGCTGTGTCGTATTCGCCTCCGCTCTGTCCAAGCACCGTCGGCGCCGTTATTTACTCGACGCGGAAGATGATCCCTTGATAATAACAGCTCCAGTTGTCGCGGAGAATCGTTCTTAGCTCGCCGAGATATATGTCTCGGGTTTCAACGGCGACAGGTTCGCCGCCGCGCGTTGGAGAAACATCTTTGGGGTAAAATACCGGAGCGAACGCGTGTTTTCCAAGCAGGTTGCGGTCGGTCTGCCAGCGTGCGCGCTTCAACTGGTCGCACTCGTCGGCAGTGAGCGGGGTCGGCTTCGTGAACGCGAGGATGAGATGCTCGCCGGCATCGGCGATCTTCGGCCACGCTAGTTGTGGTCCGATGCCGGGTTCCTGAATGGCATCGACGGGGCGTTCTAGCCGATCCTCGCCCAACAATTCCACGTTGCCGTTGGGACGGTACCACAAGCAGTAAAGGTAGCCGGGCTTGGGAACCTGGGCCTCGATTTGGAGACCGTCGCTGGTTTTGAGTTCTTCAATTTCTTGGATGAGGATCGACTCGTCGGCCGGCACTCCGTCGGGTTGGATATGCAATTCAAAACGGACATCCTGTGGCGGGATGGGCTGGACCACCGTTGCAGGGAGCGAACCGAAACCCGCCATGTTTACAGAAGTGCCGTTCCTCAAGGCGCTGAGGCCGAGGGCAGCGATCAGCACGGTCGCGGCCAGCGCGGCGGCGATGGTTTGCCATCGGCGCCATTTGCTGGGTTGCCGTCCGATCGCCTTGCGGAGGTCGTGCGCCATGTCGGCCGCGGTGGTGTACCGATCGGCAGATGACTTGGCGAGCGCCTTCAAACAGATTCGCTCGAGCGCGGGGGAAATTGAAGCGTCGATCACGCGCGGCGGAGCCGGGTCGCGCTCCTCGATCTCGCGTAGCATTTCGGTGTCGGTGGTGCCCGTCCAGGGCGAGCGTCCGCACAGCACTTCGTACAGAATCACGCCCAGCGAAAACACGTCCGATTGGGCAGTAGCCCAATGGGAATTGCACTTGGCCTGCTCGGGGCTCATATAGCGGATCGCGCCCACTCGGCAGTGATCGCCTTTGCGCCAAAACTCGTTGTGCAACAAGGCGAGGCCGAAATCGACGACATGCGGTTGCCGCCGGCCGTCGGACTCCGCCAGCAGAATGTTGGACGGCTTCACGTCGCGGTGGACGATATTTTTGCGATGGGCGTAGTCGAGCGCTTGGGCGATCTCGGCAATCCAGCCCAGCGCCTCTGAGCGCGCAAACTCGCGCTGCTTGAGCACCACCTGCAAAGAAGGACCCGCGATATGCTCGTAGACCAGCGCGATCGGGATGTCGTCGCCCTGATAGACGTCGAGAAGTGTCACGATGTGCTCGTGACGCAGCAAGGCGGCGCTTTGCGCCTCGTGCAGGAACGCTTTGCGCTGCTCATCGGACACATCGATCCAGGTGCGTGGCACTTTGACAGCCACTTGCCGCTTGGCTAACGGGTCGTAGCCTAGATAGACGCGGCCGAATGAGCCGGCGCCCAACAGATCCAGCACCTCGTACTTGCCGATTTTTCTCGGATCGGGCTCGGCCACGTAGGGCAGGCTGCTCAAGAGGGGCGTTGTGTCGCTATCAATCGAGGTCGTTGACCGTTGAGCGTGGTCAACGATGCTCGCGCCTGCACCGGAGCACGAACCGTGAGAACCAATCATTTCGCCCAACTCCTGGGACGTCAAAAAAAAGCTCCGCAACTCCTCGGCATGCTGTGGATGGGCGGCGACCAATTGTTCAATGTCGACCTGCTCGCGGCGGTCGATGCGGGACAGCGTGTCGGCAAGCAACACATCCAGTTCGCTGTCCTGGCATAGGTCGGCCGGAGTCGGCTCGCGATCGTTTAACATGGCGAAAATCCCCTGCTGAAAAGCCGGGCAAGCCGACAATCGGCTGCTCTGCCAGCCAGTTCCACGTGCGCATGGCAGACACCCGGCTATTTTACTAGACGCGAAGCGATGGCGAATCGACCGGCCCTTGTGAAAAAAACTGAGAAAAGTTCCAGCCTGTCGCAGCGGAGCCGGCCTACAGGAGCTGACTCATACTACCAATTTTGTCGCGTAATGCCTGCTGGCCTCGGCGCAGCAGGCCGGTGACGGCGCCCGGCGTTTTATTCATGGCAGCGGTGATCTCGCCGAGTTTCATCCCTTCTATATACCGCATCCGGACAACCGTACGCTGATCCTCGGGCAGCGATTCGAGGGCGGCTGCAAAGCGAAGCGCGGCTTCGCCGTGGATGACGAATTGGCTCGGGGTTGCCTCCCGGCCGACCGGCTGCATCCAGGTAATCGAGGCGGAAGGACTCTCGCCGTCGAGATACTGTTCGCGGCGGAGGTCACGAATGGCGGCCCGGTTGTCGCGGACCTTGTCGGCAATATTTCGCCGCAGCATCTGCTTGAGCCAGGCGGATAGCTCCGGCTCGGTTTTGCCGCGAAATGCCCGGATTCCCCGCACCATTTCGATTTCTGTCTCTTGAACGATGTCGGAGGCGTCGACGCGCCGCTCCATGACCCGCCCGAGCTTCAGCTGGGCAATCGTCTGGAGAAACGGTCGATAGGAGGCACATAACTGGCTGAGGGCGTCCTGGTCGCCGGCTTGTGCCCGCGATATCAGACGATCAATCTCGCCTTCCGATGGGATCATGGCGATTTTCGTGCAGGCAGCCACTTCTAGAGCGCCGCAGTGCAGGAGGTTTGGACCTGCCCGGGTCGGATGCTCAACTTCTCAGTGTGTTTTAACCGCGGGCGAGGTTTGGGGGGAGTGTGAGCACTCATTTTGCCCGGTTTTAAGGCGGTCGAGCGGAGGCCCGACGACCGCCAGCAATGAGACGGAAATTTGAGAATCACCGGGGCCCTTCGGCTGCCGAGACGCCAAATTCTGCCCTTGGGGAAAAATTTCGCAGCGCGGGCGCAGGTCCGGACCCAATTTGGAGCCTGTATAGGTAGCGAATTTGAACTTTCCCGACTGCAGCCGGCCTCTTAGAGGCCAGCTACAAACGAAAGGAATAAAAAAATGTCACGCCGCGTTTTCCACAGCCGAAACAGTCGCTTGTCGTTGAGTGGCTTCGCCGTGTTGCTGGTTTCGGTCGGCGTGGCAGCCGCCGAATCGAATCCCGAGTCGTACAAGCAGCCGCCGGGACCGTTCCACCATCCGATACCGCCTTATCCGGTGGAGATGGGCTTTACCCAACACCATTCGTCGACGGCGTATGAGGGTTGGCAGCGGGGCCGGGCGGCGCTGATCCAGGCGTGGGGCAATTACCAGCTCAGCGAGAGCCAGGCTGAAATCCTCAGTGAGCAGGCCCGCTGGATGAATCGCGAAAACGACTTGAAGCAAACCGAAGCTTTGCACGCTCAGCAAGCCATGTGGCGCCAGGCCCGCAAGCAACTGCGAGCAGATCAGGACGCCAGCCAGGCCGAAGGGCAGAAGAAGCTCGCGGCGCGGCGGGCGACGGTTTATCGCGACGTGTACCGGTTGTCGGCCAGCCAATTTGACCGGACCACAGGCCAGATTACCTGGCCGGTCGTGTTGCAAGACGCCAAGTATCAGGCAGCATGCGATCGCGTAAATGAACTGTTCCGCACGCACGTCGGTTACGGCGAGCCGCAACCGGTCACGGCGGACGAGATTGCTCGCTGCATCGAGCCGCTGATTCGGGCCTTGCGAAAGGACGTCAGCAACGTGACCAGGACTGACTACCTGGCCGCCCAGAAATTTCTCATCAGTCTGAAGTATGAGGCGAAGTCGCTCGCGGAAACGGCCTGACGACGACTTTTAAGCGAACGTTGTTCCGTCCCGCGGCGGAGTAGCATGATCCTCATGCGTGCTTCGCCGCGGGATTTTTTTGCGCGCAAGCGCCGCCGCGTCAATTGATCCAGATGGCAAAGCCGATGAAGCGGCCGCCGAAAACGCGTTTGCATTCTGTCGTGACGTTTCGGGGCTCTTTTTTTGCAAGCGCGAGCGGGAGGGATCCGCGTCGGCTATACAGCATCGCCGACCCTATTGCGGAAGTCGCGAGACCATAAAGGCTTGTGATCGAAAACGTGGCGTTTGTCGCCCAGCCGTATTGTTGCGGATCGCAACATCGTCTCCAAAAAAAGGGGAAACCGGGAAAAAACTGTTGATGAATCGTGGACCGCGGCTTACAACGTAAAGAGGGGGATTGGTATTAACGAGACCCGTCGCTCTCACCATCGGGAGATTCCAGTAAGGTTTCTCTGCATTGCCTGAAAAGCACGTAATCGAAGGACATCGCTCATGAACAGCATTGCCAAACTCGGGCTTCAATGCAGCTATTTCTACGTGGTCGCAATCTCTTTTCTGTCTGCTGGCTTCTCCTCGGCGGCGGTGATCGTCGACTTCCGAGGCACTGGGTTCACTAACCCGGGGCCCGCCACCGCGACCGTTACCTTGAGTGACCTTGAGAACGATCCGGTTACGGTTGCCAGTCCTGATCAAGGCGGTGTGTTTCTTTCTGACACAGCCAACGATTCCTTCCCCGACAACGACGGTTACACGGGAGAGATCGACCTTTTCGTTCAGGTCGGCACGGTCGGTGCGGGGGGTCTCGGCAACTGGGACGTCACCATCGCCACGGAGGGACACATCAACGGGAACAGCCCCAATGGCTGGGGTGTGCATCCGTTAAACACCGGTAACACCGATAATAGCCAAATCTCCGGCAACGAATTATTGCTGTTTACTTACGATTCCGATTTCAGCACGACGGGAATGAACAAATTCATATTTGCATCTGCACGTGTTGGCGGCGGTAACTGGGAAATCTGGCACAGAACGGGGGCGAGTTCCGGGACAATGATCATTTCTAATGACGGGCCCGCTGACGTACCGCCTGTTGACACATTTAAACTGAGTGATGGCGATATGTTCGCCATCCAATCCGTCGACGGAACAAACAATCGTTTGCGAACGCTAACATTCGACATCGTCGTCCCCGAGCCCGTCAGCATCGGGCTGGGAAGCCTGGCCCTGGGTTGCTCACCGATGATCGTGCGCCGCCGCAGGCGCTAGATCCGCCCGCCCTGCCGCCGGCCAAGTTTCCCTGGTAAACTCTCATGGCACAATGGTGTTTGCAGCCGCCGGCCGGTTCTGCAAGTGCGACGGTGAGGCGATCTTGAAACTGTTGATCGATGAGGATCTGTCTTTGCCGCGAACAGCGGGACGCTTCCGATCTGATCGAGGGCCACAGTCAGGGTATTGCAGTAACTTCAGTCGACGCGGGAAAGGGGAAAATGCTGCATGAGGCGCATACATGGTTTTACCCTCGTTGAGCTGCTGGTCGTCATTGCGATTATCGGCGTGCTGGTCGCTTTACTGCTGCCGGCCATTCAAGCGGCGCGCGAGGCGGCCCGCCGATCATCCTGCATCAATAATCTCAAGCAGATCGGCGTGGCTTTGTCGAATCACGAATCGACGCACAAGGAGTTTCCAGAGGGCATTTCAATACCGACCTCCGGGAATCGGGCCAACTGGGGCTGGGCCGCCCACTCGCTTCCCTATATGGAGCAGCAAGATCTCTATGATGCGCTCGATGTCAAGGCAAACAACCTCAGTCAGTCGTTCCAGTCGGCCTCAAGCGCCGGTAACGCGGACGCGTATGTGGCCATGCTGCGGACGCGATTGGAGAGCTACCTCTGTCCTTCGGACGCCCCGCCTTTGATCAACAGGTCCGCGTTCCAGCGAAAACTAGTGACTGGCGTGAGCTATCCGGACCCTGAAGAGGATAACGATAATCAACTGGCTGTTGCCACCGCCAGCTACGTCGGAAACCTGGGATGGACCCGTTTGGATTGGACGAAGTACAACACCTCGCCCGGTATCGGTCCCGGCCCCTATCCGGCCCGCGGCGTGCTCGTCTTCAATCACGCGGTGCGGATTTCTGAAATCTCCGACGGCACTTCCAAGACGATCGCTGTAGGCGAGCGGCATTGGGAATATAGCCTCGACGAACGCGGTGGCGAGCCGGTGCAGGGGGCGATTTGGGCCGGCGGACCGAGAACCGGTTTCGGCGGCGGAACGCAGTACGTTTCAGCCACTGCGACGCTGGCCGACGCCTATTTTGCCCAAAATGGCTTGATTCAGCAGGATCGTGCCTATTCGAGCGCACATCCCGGCGGTTGCAACTACGTCTTCGCCGATGGCTCGGTTCACTTCATCTCCGACACCATCAACTTCAACAACAGCGGCGCTCCCGACTGGAGGGCATCGCCGTACCCTCCAGAAGACTTGTCACCCGAAAACTGCGGGCTCTACCAACGGCTGTGCTTGAAGGATGACGGCAACGCGGTCGAGCTGCCCTAGGACTCTCGCAACACGTTTTTACGGTCGATTCGGATTCCGCCTCGATATTTCACGATGCACGCTCGGCAACACCAACGACAAAGTATGACATTTCGGCGGTTCTCGAAACAATTCCTTGGCGCGTGTGTCGCAGCCGGGTACTGCCTGGCATTGGTCGGCTGTTCCTCGCCTGACAAGGCTTATGTATCCGGTGTCGTGACGGTAGACGGCGCCCCGGCCGAAGGCTATGTGTTGCTGTTTATGCCGACCGACGGCATCGCCGGCCCGGCAAACGCCCGCACTGGTCCGGGCGGCAAGTATGACGCTCGCACGTCGCGCACGATCGATTGGGTCGTTCCCGGTACATTTCGGATCGAGGTGCTGGGTCCGGTGGAACTGGCCAGAGGCAGCGGCGGACCGCCGCCGCCTGGTGCGGTGCGTGTGCCCAAACGCTATCGAGGCAAGGTATCCGAGCTATCCGCCACGATTGAGCCCGGAGAGAACACGCTGAACTTCGAGCTTGACCTGAAAGCGATCTGACTTGCGAATCGCTCGCACATTGGATCCGCCTGTTTTTTCAACCGATGATAGGAATTCTTCCGATGAAATCTCAAATTGTTTTTGCCGTTGTCATTGCGTGCTTGTTGACCTGTCAAGTCGCGCGAGCCGAAACGTTTGTCCCAACGAGTGGTGGTCCTCATTTTTGGAACGTCACCAGCAACTGGTCGCCGCCGACGGTGCCGGATAGCAGCGGCGCGACGGCCGTAATTCCGGCTCCGACGGGTGACCTGACGATTGACTTGGGCGACGAGATAACGGTCGGATCGCTCACCGTCATCAAATCCACGAGCGCGGATTTCGACACCACGATCACCGGCACGACGACCAACAAGTTTATCATCGACGGCGGAGCGTCGACGTTCACTAATGAGTCGTCCACCTCGACCGGCGGCGGCCTGACGACCGTGGCAGCGCCCGTTGAATTATTCGCCTCCACGTTCACCGTCACGCAAAGAGATGACGGTATCTTGCAATTCACGCAACAATTGTCGGGCGCCGGCGCTCTGACGGTGAATCGAAGCGGGGCAACCGCCGGCACGCTCACCGGCGTGGTGGAGTTAAACGCTGCAAACACCTATGCCGGCGCCACGACCTTCTCAGGGGGAGGTAGCGGTAACGGCAACTATCTCATCGTGCGACTCAATCATGCCGATGCGATTCCCAGCGGCAGCAATATCACGCTTTCAAACTCGGCGGTTCTCGAATTGGCAAGCGGCAACTTCATGCGGAGTGTTGGCACGGGCGCCGGCCAGATTCAGTTCAGTGGTGGCAATTTCAACGGCTTCGCCGCCTTTGGCGCCGATCGGACAGTCAATCTCAGCAATGACGAGCTCAACCCGGCACAGGTTTCCTGGACGACGGGGACGGACCCTAGTGCCTTCGGCCAACTAACTTTGGGCGTCGTCACCTCCGACGCCATGGTTGACTTTCGAAATCCCATCGACCTCGGTACAGGTTCCGGGGCGCGCTCGCTCAGGTCCGAGGACGGAACCGCGCCGATCGACGGCCGGATTAGCGGCAGCATCAGTTCGGCTACCAGGGGCATCAGCAAGGTAGGGTCCGGCGTCCTGAGCTTGGCGGCCGAGAATACCTACGCGGGCGATACCACGGTCAGCGGCGGAATGCTCAGGCTCGATCACGCTGATGCGCTGCCCAGCGGTAACTTGACGTTGACCAGCGGCGGTGCGTTGGGATTAGGAGCTGGTGACTTTTCCCGCAACCTGGGAACGGGCACTAATCAGGTTCAATTCACCTTCAGCGGCGGCAACGGCAATGCCGGCTTTTCCGCTCACGGTGCAAATCGGACGGTGGTCCTCAACGGCAGTCCAAGTGCGGGTCTGACCTGGGCAGCGGATGGTTTCGTCATAGGTAATCTCCTCCTGTCGCATGACAGCGCGGATAGCATGGTCGACTTTCAGAACCCGATTAACCTCAACGGCGCGCCTCGCACGGTTGCCGCGAGAAACGGCAGCGCGGCCATCGACGCCAAGCTCAGCGGGGTCATTAGCGGAACGGGGTTAACGGCGTCGCTAATCAAAACCAACCCGGGAACGTTGGAACTCAGCGCGGCAAACACCTACGAAGGCACGACGACGATCGACTCGGGCGTGCTGCTGTTGACCAATGCCAATTCGATTCCCGGCGGTATTGCGGGCGGAAACAGCAACACCGTCATCATCCAGGGCAGCACCGGCGTCATCGGCCTCGGAAATGGCGACTTTACGAGCGGTCTGGGCGTCGGCCAGGGAAAAATACAGTTCGCCGCCGGCGCCAGCGGTGGTTTCGCCGCTTACGGCGCCGACCGCGTCGTCAATCTTGGTGGTAATTTCGATCCGGTCACTTGGGGTGTCGGTGACTTTGTCTCTGGCCAGTTGTTGTTCAGCGCGCTAGGTTCCGCAGATGCGGCCGTCGATTTCCAAAATCCTATTGATCTGGCCGGCGCCCAGCGCACGGTTGGTACGCGGGACGGCACGGCGGCGGTAGATGGCATCCTGAGCGGCGTCATCAGCGGCGCCGGTGGCATCCTGGAAAAGCAGGGCGGCGGCACACTCGTGCTCACTGGCGCGAATACATACGACGGCGGAACGCTCATGAACGAGGGACGGTTGCTCGTGAACAACACGACCGGCTCCGGCGTGGGCACCGGCGATGTGACGGTCAATGCGGGTACGTTCGGCGGGAGCGGCTTCATCGGCACGCCGGGCGATACCTCGAATGTGACCGTCAATAACAACGCTCGACTCGCTCCCGGCAACAGCCCGGGAGAGCTGACCGTTTTCGGCGACGTCACGTTTTCGGCCGCCACCACATTCTTTGACGTCGAATTGGCGAGTATCGGGTTCGACACGCTGACGGTCAACGGCGCCGCGTCGCTGAACGGGACGCTGAATGTCTCGCTGCTCGACGGGTATACGCCGGCTGGCGGCACCACCTTCGAAATCCTCTCGGCGTCCAGCGGCGTTAGCGGCACGTTCTCCAACGTCGTGTTGCCGAGCGCGGGTTGGCAAGTGACGTACAACGCGACTTCCGTGGTGCTCACCGCTGCTGCGGCTGGGCTGGCGGGCGACTTCAACAACGACAACGTCGTCGATGCGGCCGATTATGTGATATGGCGGAAGTTCATCGGCACGCCAGAGGCATACAATGCATGGCGGGCCAATTTCGGCAACACGGCCGGCAGCGGCTCGGGCGGCAATGCCCACAGTGCGCCCGAACCGACGGCATTCGTTTTATCAGTCCTTTTTGCGCCGCTAGTTACTCGACGGAGAAATCGGAGGGACCCGGCGATGGTTATCGACAAGCTGAAGCACCATAGGCTTCCCGCTATCGCAATTTAGTCAACGGCACGCCGACTTTTTTCATCAACGGCTATCGCCACGACGGTCCGTTCGATTTGGATTCGCTCTTGGGGGGCACCAATGATGTTATGGAGAACGCCGGTTGATCGAGCGTGAGGCAGGAATTGATTCGTTTGCCGTTGACTAGAATGAGGCACGCGCCGCAACATTATCGTTTGGCGAAACATTAGCGGCAACTCCAATCGGCGGAATGCCAAAACGCCAAACTTCGGCGACTTTGTTTCCGCGGGCGCGGAGGCCGCCTTAGACTTCTCAGTTGCAACCACGCGACTCGAACACCGTTTGGGGGCCGAGATTTCACAACGACAAAACTGCTTCTGAAATCGATTGTCAAAAAGTCGCTATCCAAGCCAATTTCCGATAATCAGCGCGCCTGACTTCGTAACTCATTGGACGGCAAGCGATTAACAGGCGTTCGACGACCGCTCGCGAGGGGTGGGCGTTTCTGGGTAGTGAAATTCGGTGCAAGAAAAACGCGCGGTCCAATCCGCAGAGTCAGGGGAAATGCGCTGTCGGCCCGAAAATAGCCATTTTCTTGCAGTAGGATGCTAGCATTTCCGTCGCCCGGTGATTAAACAATAAGGTAACGTCGCGCCCGCCTCACGGGGGTGCGGCTTGATTGAGTGGGAGGCTCATCAGCAGTCGCCGTGCCGAATCAGTCGGCAATCTAGGCGCTGCGTCATGACGCGGCTGCGCAATCCAGCGTACGCCCGTGATCCGGCGTTAATAGGGTTCAGGGATGAGAAACGAATGGGCAGAGCGGGAGTAGTCCAAGGTCTTTTCTGTTGACCTCGAAGTACGTCGACTTCGTCTCAAGAAAGCGGAGGTCCTCGAATGATGCGCTGGCTTATTGGTGCGAGTCTGCAATCTCGCTTGTTGGTTGCGGCTGTGGCGGCGGGATTGATCTTCTACGGAATTACCCAATTGGACGAGATGCCGGTTGACATTTTACCGGAGTTCTCGCGGCCGTATGTGGAAATTCAGACGGAGGCGTTAGGTCTTTCGGCCTCGGAGGTGGAGGCCTTGATCACGGTCCCGCTTGAAGCGGACATGCTCAATGGGGCGCCCTGGGTCGACGAAATTCGTTCCAGCTCGATCCCGGGTCTGTCCTCGATCGTGATGATTTTCGAGCCCGGCACCGACGTCATGCGCGCACGACAAATGGTGCAAGAGCGCATGACGGAGGTGCATACGCTGCCTAACGTGGCCAAGTCGCCGGTCATGATCAATCCCGTGTCTTCGGCAGGCCGCGTGATGATGATCGGACTATCATCCGAAAATCTGTCTCTCATCGATATGTCGGTCCTCGCTCGGTGGAACATCGTGCCGCGGCTGATGGGTGTCGACGGTGTGGCCAACGTTTCGATCTGGGGCGAGCGACGGCGCCAGTTGCAGGTGCAGGTCGATCCCGAGAAGCTGAGAGAGCTGGACGTCACGCTAATGCAAGTGGTTAGCACCACCGGAAACGCGCTGTGGTTTTCTCCGCTCACGTTTTTAAATGCATCGACCCCCGGCACGGCCGGCTTCATCGATACGCCCAACCAGCGGTTAGGCCTGCGGCATCTTTCCCCTATCTCAACTCCCGAAGAACTGGCGCAAATTACCGTTGAGGGCAGCGACAAGCGGCTGGGGGAGGTGGCGAGCGTCGTCGTGGACCATCAACCGCTCATTGGTGACGCGATCATCAACGAAGAGCCGAGTCTTGTGCTGGTGGTCGAAAAGTTTCCCTGGGCGAACACCATGGAAGTGACGCGGGGGACCGAAGAAGCGTTGGACGCGATGAGTCCTGGGCTGGCTGGCCTGGAGATAGATTCGACGCTGTTCCGGCCTGCGACTTACATCGAGATGGCAAGTCGCAATCTGACGGTGGCATTGATGATCGCCGCCGCCCTGGTGGCCGTCGCCTTAGGAGCCTTCTTTTTGGACGCGCGTGCGGCGCTAATTGGTAGCCTCGCGATCCTGTTATCGTTCATGACAGCTGTGCTCGTGCTTTACATCAGTGGGGCAGCGATTAATGCCATGGTGCTGGCTGGCTTGGCGATCGCGATGGGCGTCTTGGTGGATGATGCGGTTGCCGATGTCGAAAACATCATGCGTCGTCTTCGCCAGCACCGTCAAGCATCAAGCAGCAAATCGTTCGCCCGCATCGTCCTCGAGGCTTCGCTCGAGCTGCGGAGCACGATGTTGTACGCAACGTTGATCATGCTGCTTGTAGCGTCGCCGGCCTTGTTTTTTGGAGCAATCACGGGCGCATTTTTGACGCCAGTTGCAATTGCATACGGTTTGGCGCTGTTGGCCTCGATGCTGATCGCACTGACCGTGACGCCCGCGCTTTGCATTATGCTACTGCCGAGCTCGCCGCTGGGCGGCAGCCAATCGGCGATCGTCGGCCAGCTACAGCACGGCTACAGCTCGGCGCTTTCGCGGCTCGTAGAAAACCCGCGGCCGGCGTTCGCGGCGGCCTGCATTATCGGTTTGGGCGGCCTGGCGATGTTGCTCATGCTCGAGCAAACGTCACTGGTTCCTACTTTCAAGGAAAGGGACCTGCTCGTTGAAATCGAAGCCGCTCCCGGCACATCTCACCCGGCAATGAGCCGAATCGCCAGCCAGGCGACCAGGGAGCTGCGATCCATTCCGGGCGTGCGTTCAGTGAGCGCCGACGTGGGGCGCGCCGTGATGTCGGATAGTATTAATGACGTAAACACGGGCGACCTATGGATCAGCATGGACCGCGATGCGGATTACGATGCCACCGTCGATCGGATTCGTCAAGTGATGAGCGGCTACGCCGGGCTCGATATCGATGTCGGCACGTATCTCAAGACATGTGTCATGGACCCACGTTTTGAGGGAACCGACAACGACATCGTCGTGCGCATTTACGGCGACGATTGGAACATCCTCCGCGCAAAAGCCCAGGAGGTGAATGACGCACTGTCCGAGATCGATGGAATCAGCTATTCGAAAACAGAGCTTCCGATCGAGGAGCCCCAGGTCGAAATCGAGCTCGACATGGCCGCAGCCATGGAGCATGGGATCAAGCCGGGTGATGTTCGTCGTGCGGCGGCCACGCTCCTATCGGGTCTGGAAGTGGGCTACATCTTCGAGGAGCAGAAGGTATTCGATGTCGTCGTGTGGGGTGTACCCGAAACACGCGATAATCTCACCACGATCCGAAATCTTCTGATCGATACGCCCAACGGTGGCCATGTGTCTCTGAAAGACGTGGCAGACGTACGTATTGTCCCGTCGCCGACGATCATCAATCGAGAAGCGGTGTCGCGCCATGTCGATGTTGTCGCCAACGTAGGAGAACGCGGTCTGGCTTCCGTCGCGGGCGACGTCCAACGCCGGCTTAATGATGTCGATTTTCCGCTGGAATACCGCGCTGAGTTGCTGGAAGGATCCGCCGAGCGACTCGCAGACCGCCGAAGTGCGATCGGCTCAGTGATCGCTGCCGTGGTCGGAATATTCCTCGTGCTGCAAGCTTGTATCGGTAGCTGGAGCCTGGCGATCGTGCTATTTCTAACGCTGCCCGCCGCCATTGCCGGCGGTGCGTTGGCTGCGTTGGCATTCGGCGGCACGCTGTCGCTCGGCGCGCTTCTGGGCCTGATTGCCGTGTTAGGTATTGCCGTCCGCAATGGCTTATTGCTGATTCGACATTATCAGCGACTTGCCGCCAATTCCGACGAGTTCGAATCGGGGGCAAACGCAGCCCCGCTTCGAACTTCATTCGAGCAAAGAAGCCGCGTCGACCACGCCGCAGCGAACGATGTGGCGATATTTGCTCCTGGTACGGTCCAGCGCGGCACCTGGGAACGGTTTACGCCGATTCTGATGACAGCCGTGATTACCGCGGCCGCTGTCTTGCCGCTTGTCATGATGGGCGACGTACCCGGCAGCGAGGTCTTGCGCCCGATGGCTGTCGTGATGTTGGGTGGCCTCGTCACGTCCACTTTGTTCTCGCTGTTCGGCATCCCGGCCATATTCTTGCTCTTTACGCCCACTCGCGGAGCGGAGCTCGAAGATCTCGAGTCGACTCTGGTCGGCGAGGAAGAACTGCGCGAGTCAATTTCGACCGCCGGAGCTCCGCAAAAAGAACTGCACCCCACCAACATCAATTACTAATCGAATGGGAGAAAGAACGATGCGACTTACTTTTCCGTTTACGATTGCCGCTCTGGCCGTTGCTAGCGTGCAGCTGGCCGGCTGCCAGCGCGAAGCCAGTAGCTACACTAAAGTCGAACCGGCCCACGTGGAGCACGTCGAAGGTTCCGAAATCAGCAAGCTCACATTGACCGAGAAGGCGATGGAGCGGTTGGACGTGCAAACGGTCCCCGTTGCCGAAGCCGAGGTTGGCGAGGAAGGCAGCCGCGAGGCTCGCCCCGTCGTTCCCTATAGCGCCGTCATGTACGTGCCGGACGGTAAGACCTTCGTCTACACAAGCCCGCAGCCGCGGACTTTTGTGCGACACGCCGTCAATGTCGACTTCATTGAAGGCGATTCAGCCGTGCTGAACGAAGGTCCGCCAACTGGGACTCAGGTTGTCACTGTGGGGGCGGCTGAACTGTTTGGCGCTGAGGTCGGCGTCGGACATTAAAACAAGCTCAAATCTGTAGCCGGGGGTCTGTGACCCGGAGACGCTCGAAGAAGGCCGGCCCACAGAGGCCAACTACCACTGGCCGGCCTACTAGCCAGCTAACAGCGAGTTGAAAAGTCACATCCACTAATTGCAAGGGCGTTCTGCCATGATGCGTTGGATCGTTGGATCGAGCCTGAAGTTTCGTTTCATCGTGATCGCGATGGCGGCGGCGCTGATGTATTTCGGCATCGGCCGGCTGCAGCAAATGCCGGTGGACGTGTTTCCTGAATTTGCGCCGCCCATCGTGGAGATCCAGACGCCATCGCTCGGCCTTTCTGCTGAGGAAGTGGAAGAGCTCGTTACCATTCCGCTCGAGCAAGCAATGAATGGCTTGCCCGGACTGGATGTCATGCGATCCAAGTCGGTCGCCCAATTGTCAGCGGTCAAGATGTACTTCGAGCCTGGAACCGATCTGCTTCTGGCTCGGCAAGTGGTAAGCGAGCGCATGAAGCAAGCTACGGCCGCGATGCCGAGGTGGGGATTCCCGCCCGTGATGCTGCCGCCGCTCTCCGCCACGAGCCGCTGCATGAAGATCGGCATCTCATCGAAAAAGCATTCGGTCATCGATCTGTCGATGACGGCTTATTGGACGATCAGGCAGCGGCTGATGAACGTGCCTGGCGTGGCCAACGTGGCCATTTGGGGCGAGCGGATTGAAATGATGCAGGTGCAGGTCGATCCCGTTCGCATGGCCGCGCATGGAGTGACACTCAATCAGGTCATGGAGGCTACGGCCGATTCCTTGGCGGTGGGCATCTTGTTTTTCTCCGAGGGGCATAATGTCGGTAAAGGGGGGTGGCTGGAAACCGCCAATCAACGGCTGCCGATCCGCCACGTCTCACCCATTCTGTACGACTCCAGCAATGTGGTGCCCGATCAATTGGCCGAAGTCGTCATCGAAGTCAAGGACGGCAAACCGATCCGCCTTAAGGATATCGCGGACGTCGTGATCGGCCATCAGCCGATGATCGGCGACGCGATCATTAACGACGATGTGGGCCTGCTCTTGATCGTGGAGAAATTCCCCTGGGGAAACACGCTCGACGTGACCCGCGGCGTTGAAGAAGCGCTCGCCGCCTTGCGGCCAGGCTTGCCCGATATCGAGATCGATTCCACAATCTTCCGGCCGGCAACTTTCATTCAGATGTCGATCGATAATCTGACCACGTCGCTGCTGATCGGCTGCATGCTCCTGGTGATCGTTCTCTTTGCTTTTCTTTACGAATGGCGGGTCGCGCTGATTAGCTGCACGGCAATGCCACTGTCTCTGGTGGCAGCTGGCCTGGTGCTCTATTACCGCGGCGCGACGATCAACACGATGATCCTCGCCGGCTTCGTCATCGCGCTGGGGGACATCGTGGACGATGCCATCATCGATATCGAAAACGTCGTTCGACGGCTTCGTCAGAAGCAGAAGGAGGGTCGCGGCAAATCGCTCAAGAGCATGGCGCGTATCATCCTCGAGGCTTCGCTCGAGGTCCGCGGCGCCATTGTGTATGCGACGTTGATCGAAGTCTTGGCGATCATGCCCGTATTCTTCATGGTGGGCCTGTCGGGCGCGTTCTTTAAGCCACTCGCTCTGTCCTATGCATTGGCGCTGTTGGTGTCGATGGTTGTCGCGCTCACGGTCACGCCGGCGATGAGCCTCATCCTGCTGCGCAACGCGCCGCTCGAAAGTCGCGAGTCGCCCATCGTACGCTGGCTGCAACGCGGCTACGCGAAGATCCTCGCTCCGATCATTCGCACGCCGCGCCTGGCCTATGCTACGGTTGTCGTCATTGTAATAGCCGGCGCTGTGGTGATTTGCCCGCGCCCGGCCGATCTCGAGACGAAGTACCCGACACTCGCGGCATGGTGGCCGAGACTCGGCCAGGAATTGCTACCATCCTTCAAGGAGCGCGACTTCTTGATGCACTGGCTCACCGAGCCGAGCACATCCTGGCCCGAGATGAACCGCATTACGATTCAAGCCAGCAAGGAACTTCGTGCGATCCCTGGCGTCCGAAACTTTGGCGCCCATATCGGACAAGCCCTCCTCATGGACGAAGTGGTCGGCGTCTATTTTGGCGAGAACTGGATCAGCGTCGAGCCGGCCGTCGATTACGATGAGACTCTCAACAAAATCCAGGAGGTCGTGGACGGCTATCCTGGATTGTATCGCGACGTGCAGACCTACCTGAAGGAGCGCATCCGCGAAGTCCTCACCGGGTCGCACGAGGCCATTACGATTCGCATCTACGGCAAGGAACTTGACGTGCTGCGCGCCAAGGCCGAAGAAGTTCGCAAAGCGATGGAGGGCATCGGCGGCGTCATCGACTTGCATGTCGAGCTTCAAACCGTCATTCCGCAGGTCGATATCGAAGTCAACCTGGCCGCGGCCCATCAGCATGGCATCAAGCCCGGCGATGTCCGTCGAGCAGCAGCCACGATTATTGCAGGCGAGGAAGTCGGCGATATTCACATCGCCAACCGCACTTACGATGTGAACGTGTGGAGCAGGCCCCAAGATCGCCACAGCCTGACGAGTATTCGCAAGCTGCCTATCGATACGCCGAATGGAACGACTGTGCAACTTGCCGATGTGGCCAATGTAGCCGTCAAGCCAACGCCCAACGTCATCAAGCACGAGCACCTGATGCGTAGCATTGACGTCGGCGCCAACGTGCGCGGGCGCGATCTAGGTTCGGTCGTGGCCGACGTCGAAGCGGCCCTCACCACCGTCGAGTTTCCACTCGAATATCATCCAGAAGTCCTCGGTGAATTTGCCGAGCGCCAGGCGGCTAAAAAGAAAGTGCTCGGCTGGTCGATCGTCGCCGCGATTGGCGTCTTCCTGCTGCTCCACATATCGTTTAAGAGCCTGCGTCTCGCGGCACTTGCCTTCGTCACGCTGCCCTCGGCACTCGTCGGTGGGGTGCTGGCGGCGTACATGGGCGATGGCGTCATTTCGCTCGGCTCGCTGGTAGGCTTCCTTACTGTGTTAGGCATCGCCGCTCGCAACAGCATTATGCTCATCGATCACTTCCAGCACCTCGAGCGATTCGAAGGCGAGAAATTCGGGCCGGGCCTCGTACTGCGCGGCTCGGTGGAACGGATCTCACCAATCACGATGACGGCCTTGACAACCGCGCTCGCGCTGTTGCCGCTGATTATCGCCGGCTCCATTCCGGGCCACGAGGTCGAGCACCCCATGGCCGTTGTTATCCTCGGCGGCTTGATCACCTCGACGTTGCTCAACCTATTCGTCGTGCCTTCGCTGTACTTGCGGTTCGGAGCCAGCCGTCCGTCTGCGATAGAAACGGCCACTGGTGGCGAGCCACAGGCCGCCTTCGTGCAGGCCTAGAACGAATGCGGCACAATATGACACGATACGCTTTTGCTAGCCTGATTCTCGCGCTGACGTCGCACAGCCTGGCATTGGCGGTGAATGACCTGGCGGCGCCATCGAAGCCGTTCCCCCACGCGAGCGTCCGCTTCGAGCAGAACGCGACGGACGGTGATGTTGAGGTCGTGTTTGAAGTGACTGGTCGAAGCGAAGGGCTGGCACAACTCGCCGTAACCGCGCCGGACGGCCGCACCGTTGTCGACTTTAAAGCGCCGGACGCCTCCACGCTGGGCATCCGCCAGTTCATCTTCGAATCACCCGAGCCGACGGACGTCGCCGGTCTCAAGGCCGCTTATCCAGAAGGAACGTACACGTTCCAAGGCGCTACTGCCTCCGGCGCGCAGCTTCGTGGCAAGGTCACCCTGAAGCACGAGCTGCCTGTCGCGACCTCGTTTGTTTCGCCCAAAGCCAACGGCAGCAATGTGCCTATCAACGACTTGAAAATCGAGTGGGCGCCTGTCAACGGCATGGCCGGCTACATTGTTGAGCTTGAGCAGGACGGACTTGACGTAAAACTCACGGCCAGGCTTTCCGCCTCCGAGCCGAAGTTTGCGGTTCCCGACGGATTTCTGCGGCCGGGCACCGAGTACCAGCTTGGCATCGGTACGGTGTCGGACGACGGCAATATTTCGTACGTCGAGACCAACTTCACCACGGCGACTGAATGATGCGACTGCCCGGCAACACATGCGCCTAGGACGGATCGCCAGGCGACGCGGACGCTTTTGGCTCCTCTTCGCTCGCGTAAGCGAGATCCACTGCGGCCGGTAACGCATCCCTTTGATCGGATTGGCCGACGAACTCGGTACTCTCCGGTTCGCTTTGCTCGTCCTCGGCGACTGCCAGCAACAGGTCGACCGTGCTTGCGTCGACCGCTTGCGCCGGCGGCTCTTGGACCGCTTGCGATGTGGGCACGGCTTGTCGGCTCAGGCTTAATTCGCTTGCGGCCACCACGTGATCGCCGGCCGTCGCACCCATGACTCGAATGGTCAATCCTCGTTCAGTAGCGCTACCCTCCATTTCGGACTCAAGACTGGCGGTTCCCGAGGCAGTTCCCGTGGTGATAGGCGTCAAGCTGGCTGTGATAACCGTCCCATCGTCGTCGTCCTCGTCCTCTTCTTCATCGTCGATGTCTTCTTCGTCGTCGTCGATGTCCTCTTCTTCGTCGTCCATGTCGTCATCTTGGTCATCCGTCTCGTCATCTTCCTCCGTGTCGTCATCTGATTCATCCATGTCATCTTCTTCGTCCTCCGTGTCTTCATCCGTCGTGTCCTCGTCACTGTCGTCGTCCTCGACATCGTCGCTGGTTTCCTGCTCCTCGGTTTCCGATTCCGACTCATTGTCGTTGTCGGTTTCGCTGGTCGTTGAAGCGGACTGGAACGCGATATTCTCAACGGAAAGGCTTGGCTCCTGGATTCGTTCCGTTGCGACCACGGCCTGTAAGACGGAGTCGTCCGGACAGCCCGTCGAGGTATCAGCCGCCAAGAGCCGCTTTTGTTCGAGAAGTTCAATCAATGGCATTCGTGTGAAAACCTTCATTGCTGCTGACTCGGCTTGGTGCTATTGGCCATCCCCAGCTGCGTTGCCGGACAACGTCCGGCCACGGCCGCCCCGCAATTCGGCACATCCGGCTCAACCGGCTCAACCGGCATATTCATCCCAATTTTACTCAAGAGTCATTTGATAACAAAGAAATCCCCCCCAAAAATCACCAACTTTCCTTTCGGCGGGCGGGCGGCTCATTTCCTGGTCGCAAACCGTTTCGCGACAAGGGCTCGCGGCTGCAAACTTTTCATAAACCTTACAGCCCGGACCGGCATTCGTTGTCCGGTAGATACGGTGTCTCAAAACATTCGCCAACCGCTCACAATCCTGCCGAATAAATGAATTGTTCGTGGCAAAGGGGTGCCGCCGATTTTGCTTGCTGGGAGTATGAGCCATGTTCGGTACCGACCCGGCGTTTGAAGCGCTGTTGATGGACGACAGCGCTTGCCTCCTCCGTAACTTCTTGGCTTCGTTCGGCAGGTTGCATGGGGTGGCCGCCCTCATCGCCGTTTTGGCGGTTCTGACGAGCGCCCAGCCGTTGCGCGCTCAACAGGAGATTTTGACGCTGGGCGCATCACGTAATTTCCCGTTTGCGTCCAATACCTGGCAAGCTTACTTCGGCGAGCCCTACCTGGAACTGGTGGACGCCTCGGATACGAGTCCGGACCGGCTTTTCATGGAACAGCCAGGAAGCGATGACGGAAGCAGCTCGTGGGCGGACAGTTTTGGCATCGAACACTACGTGGCCCGTCGCGGTGAATGGTATGGCGACTGGCCATCTCCGTTCGCCGCGCAGTCGCAAGCCGCGACGCCGGTCGGATTGTCCGACGCGCCGCCGCTGCCGCCGCCCATGGATCCAACGACCACGGAGCAGAATGGGCCGGCTTTGCCGTCCGAACCCAAAGAGGATGGCGGCATAGTGACGGAGGTCCCTGATGAACCGCCAAAAAAAGATGAAAAGCCGGCTATCCCCGATCTGGCGAAGGGCATCCTCATTCTGTCGAACGAGGGAGACCTCACATTCAAGCCGGGCGTGCGCATTCAGCCTAAATACATTTACGAAAGCGGAAACGACAATCATGACTTTCTGATTCGTCGATTCCGTCTCAAAGGTGGCGGCAACGCCTTCGACATCGCCAAATACGGTGTGGAGCTGAAGATCGACAACGACGGCCGGTTTGCGGCTACCCCTTCGGCACGCGTTGAAAACGCCTGGCTCGACTTCATCGCCGTCGAAGACCTGGCTTACTTGCGAGTCGGTTTGTATGACATGCCGTTCTCCAGGAATGCTCTCACGTCGGATTCGAAATTGTTGTTGATGGACCGCAGTCTCATCAAGGAAGCTGTAACCGACGTCGGAATGGCGGATAACTCCATCGGCCTGATGCTGCACGGCCGGCCGTATTGCGGCCAATTCGAATACGCCGTCGGCCTCTTCGACAGTGTCGTGTTCGAACGGTTTGGCGTCGCGGGGACGCGCGAGTCCGACCACTTGATGCCTGCCGGGCGATTGGTTTGGAGTTTGTTGGACCCGATGCCGGCGCTCGACGGGTACGCCGATTATCTTGAGTCGTATCTGGGCAAAGGCGAGCGATTGGAGCTCGGCATCAATGCGGCTCATCTGGGCGAGGTAATTGATGGCGCCGCCGTTTTCGATTTGACGGCCTGGGGCGTGGACCTGTTTTACAACACCGGCCCGTACACGTTCCAAACCGAATATGATCAGATCTTCGAGAACATCGCCCTCGCTGCCGATCTCATTGCCGAGGGCTGGTACGTTCAAGGCGGATATTTACTGAATCCGTGCGATCCCTGCATCGAGTTTGCCGTTCGTTACCAGGAGCTCGATCCGCTGGTGGGCGATCGGCTGACGTGGACGTCGGTCGGCTTCAACTACTACATTCGCGAGCACAACCTCAAAGTCCAGACCGACTACACAATACGCAGCGATACGGTCGGCACGGTGCTGCCCGGCGGCCTGGGTCTCTTCGACGAAGATGTGTTTCAAGTCCAATTGCAATTGGAATTCTAATTGTTTTTAATCAGCCTTGGGCCGCCGGCCGCGATACAGATATGTGCGGTGGGGCCGGTCGTAGGGACAAAAACGCCGGTTTCGGGCAGAACGTCCCGAATTGTTTGAAATCCTCCGCCATCTTGGTTAGCATAAAGGCCCATCGGCCAGATTGCGGGAGGATTGATAATGCGTGGTTCGCGAAAAGCAAACGCTGGTTTTACGCTCGTTGAGCTGTCCTTCGACAAGCTCGGCTCGACTGAGCTCGCCGAAGTCAGGACAGTGAGCAAGCGGAGAAGCACGGCTTTTACACTTGTCGAGCTGCTCGTGGTGATCGCCATTATTGGCATTCTCATCGCGCTTATGCTGCCTGCGATCCAGGCGGCACGTGAATCGGCCCGCCGCACCTCTTGCATCAACAATCTGAAGCAGCTCGCGATTGCACTGCTGAACTATCATGACGTGAAAAAGCAGTTTCCACTTGGCTCCTACTCTGCAGTTGGGGAGGATAATGTCGCCGAGGAGGACGGTCTCGGCTGGGCCACGCAAATACTGCCTCAGCTCGAAGAGCAGGCGTTGTACGATCTGATCCAGAACAACAACATTCCAGGTTACGAGAACAATCCCTGGATCACGGACCACCCGCCGACTAAGAAAGGGATCTTCCGTGAAGCACATCAAGGAGGGCTCAGACCTATAGCAGGTGGGGATACCGTGCTGGCCGCGTTTATTTGTCCGTCAGTTGATTTGCCAACGCACGTGCCCAGTGGTGGTTACTTCGGCTCGGCGTCGTCGCCTTTCGCCGGCACTGGCTATGCGACGGCTCATTACAAAGGGTCGCGCGGTTATGGAGACCGCGGCATCTTCTGGCCGCCGAAGGAAGGGGCCGCCGAGTACGTTTACCGCTACGATATCAATGGCGATGGCACGCTCGACGATGTGCCGAAGAAGTCCTATTCCCGCATCCGAATTGCAGACGTGACTGACGGCACGAGCAAAACGATTATTGTGGGCGAAGCCTCCTATTTCGTCCGTAGTGCGGCGTTCCCGAATTGGATGGGAATTTATGGCGACGACGGCGCCGTAATGTTTCAGACCGAGGATCCAATTAACTGCAACGTAAGCGGCGCAAAGTCCTTCCCTTTAACCGAGGCCGAAGTGGATATGATGCCTTGGGGTATTGAATCAGACGACTGCGCATTTAGCTGGCACACCGGTGGAGCTTACTTTTCGTTCGTAGATGGCGGCGTGCGTTTCATCAGCGAGGACATCGAGCTCCGCACTTATTGGCTCTTGGGCGACCGAGCCGACGACGAGATCATTGCTGAGCTGAGTCAGTAACATACGGGCATTAGGGTTAACTATGGCGTCGAATTGGAGCAGGGCATTATCTGGTGGCTATTGTTTGTTTTGCATTGCCACTTGTATGGTGGCCGGTTGCGACCGTTTACCTTACGAGCTCGCGCCAGTGCATGGGACCGTGAGTGTCGATGACAAACCGCTGTTTCAAGGAAACGTCCGCTTCGCTCCCATTGCGAAAGAGGATGGGCAAAAAGTCGGTAGACCGGCCTTTGGCAAGATCCAATCCGATGGCACGTTTCGCTTGACAACGGTGGAGCCAAATGACGGCGCAGTTGTTGGCGAACATTGGGTGACTGTCGTCAACGTCGAGGAAGATTTGCCCGATGGCGTGCCGGAGTTCGCGAAGGTTACTTTGCCCGAAAAGGTTAGCGTGGTCGGCGGCAAAGACAATCAGATCGACATCAAGCTTACTCGCGAAGTAGTGCGGAAGTACCGCGAGGATGACACTTGATACGTGGCCGTTGCGGCGTTTTGTCCGGCAAATCACAAGCCACGCCACGTCACCGCGGCGTCGTTGCCGTACTCGGCGAATAATTCGTCCAACGTCGCGTCGCGATCTTGTACCCCGCTTTGGCTTTCACAATCACCCTCGTCGGCGATGAAACCGTCGCCTCCATTCAATTCGAGGGCAAGCAGTAAATCCGCATGCGACGCTGATGCAATCGTCGATTGGTGTGCGCGCGGTGAATTCTTCAGGTGTGCGCGAGCCGTGGGAGTAGTGTCAATCCAGTCGCCGTTCATGGTTTCAACTGACGAAGTGCTCTCTTGCGATGCAGCCTCGCTGGACGCTCCACCGCCGCTTCCGGGCGGCAACGTGTCGCCGAAGTTACCGGTCCACACACTGTAATCCTGCGCATCCACCGTTGTGTCGCCGTTGCCGTCAGCGCCGCTGTATTGAGGCACGCTGCTGCCAAGCGTTTTGCGCCAAATGATGTAATCGGCCGCATCCACGACACCATCAAGATTGTAATCGCCTGGCAACGCCGGCCCCGTCGGCGGCTCGATTTCGACGGCCCCAATATCGATTCGGCCGCCTAACACCCGCGAATGCGGATTCCCGCGCTGGTCGTACAGCGGCACATCGCCCATGCCCGCTAATGCGCCGGGGTCGCCCGCATCAATGGCCGGGCTGCCCGTCAAGAGCGTATGCGTAAACGTCGGCCCGCCGTTGTCGGCCAACGTACCGAGTATGGCATCAATCGGGGAGGAAGTGGTGCCGATCAGACTTCCAACCACATTATTCACGGAGGCGCTTCGCTTATCACCGATCAGGGTGAAGCTGGCGTCGAACGAGCCGTCCAAATCATCGCGCGTGCTGGATCCGCGGATATTGCCCGCCACAATTGTGTGATCTAACTCGACATCGACGTCCTCGGTGCCGCTTCCGATTCCACCACTGCTGGTTCCGACCAAGTTTCCAGTAATCGTGCTGTGGGCGATGGTGACAGCGCCGCTGACGTAATAAAAAATATAGATGCCACCGCCTTTTTCATCAGCCGAGTTGCCGCTGATGGTGCTGTTGGCGACGGTCAAATTGCCGGTGTTGTTAAAGAAGATACCGCCGCCGAGATAGGCGGCGTGGTTGCCGCTGATCGTACTGCCATTGACCGTCAGGTCGCCATAAAACGAGGCAACGCCGCCACCTTTGCCAGAGAAATCCTTTTCTGGATTGAGCGATTCATTTCCAGAGATCGTACTGTCCGTGATGGTGACGTCGCCATTCAAGTTGAAAATCCCACCGCCTGCATTCGAAGCAAAGTTATCCTCAACGGTTGTCCGAATAACCTCCATGTTCCCACGCTGCGTGAACAATCCTCCACCATCGTTGGCCGAACTTCCACTGATCAGGCTATCTATTACCGTCAGAGTCCCATTGAACGGACCCGAGCTGCCCACCTGCGGGCCATTGCCAATGCCGCCGCCATTGACTGTAAAACTGTCCGTCACCACACAGTCAACCACGGTCAGGTTTTCGTGACTTCGGATGGCTCCACCGAACGTGTGCTCTTGGGCTTCTGCCCCCGGATCCAACTCGGGATCACCGCCGGTAACAGTCAACGCGCTGATGGTGACGTTGATCAAATTACCCGAGTTCCCATCGCTGACATGAAACGCCCGAAACCCATCACTATCCTTGGTGCCATCGACGTCCGGATCATATGCCTTAATCGTCAGCAGATCGGCCCCCGGACCTTGAATCGTGAGGCTCTTATTGACCGTCAAATGGCCGCTGCCGATCGACATTAAATTGATCGTACCGGTTACCGCGAAGTCGATCGTGTCATTTGGCATTGCGGCGGCGATCGCTTCGCGCAACGTAGTCAAGCCGTCGCTGCCATTGTTGACATCGATCAGCGTATTGACCGTGATCGTGGCGAGCAGCCTGCGCTCTTCAAGCGGCTCAAAGCTCAAGCGGCGGCTTTTCGCGCCGCCCGATTGGACGAGTTTTCTGGTGTGGCTCTTTTTTCTCGGCGAACGATCGTGGGCCTGCGCAGGGTCCATCGACTCTCCTCTGGGAAGCAAAGCAAAGTTGCAATCTTTCCACTCTAGTCGGGGGAGGGAGGATATGCAAGAAAAGACTGTAAAAAACCTGAAAAATGATCTGCCGCGATTCCTGGCAACCGTGGAATTAGGTCACGCTGTCGATTGACCATTCGATTGACTTTTGGGAAGAAAAAATGTCGCAGAGTGGTAGTCGTCGGTCAACGACTCTCGTGTTGCGGGTATGCTGCGAGAAGGGGGCGAAGTGTACGTGGAGCAGCGATGAAGCTGGGCCTTGGCTTATACCGTCACATGCTCACGCGCGAGAACTTTCAGTTCGCGCGGCAGGCTGGCGCCACGCACATAGTGGCCCACCTCGTAGATTACTTCGCAGGCGGCGAGTCGGCCGTGTGCGATCAGCCCACGGGCGCCGAAACCGGTTGGGGGCGAGCCGGCAATCCCGACGTGCTGTGGACCGTCGAGGAGCTGACAGCATTGCGAAGGGAGATCAATGCGGCCGGGCTGGAACTCGAGGCCATTGAGAATTTTGATCCGGCGCATTGGCACGACATACTGCTCGACGGGCCCAAGAAACGCCGGCAACTCGAGAACATCAAGATCATCATCCAGCGGATTGGCGAGGCTGGTATTCCCATCATCGGTTACAATTTCAGCATCGCGGGAGTATGCGGCCGCGTAAAGCACCCGTTCGCTCGAGGCGAGGCGGTATCGGTTGGCATGGACGCTCCGCTCGACACGCCGATGCCGCGCGGCATGGCGTGGAACATGGTTTACGATCCACAACCGGAACCTGGCACAGTCCCGTCAGTCACACACGAAATACTCTGGCAGCGGCTGGCGGAGTTTTTGGAGGAGGTGATCCCCGTGGCCGAGGAAGCGGGCGTGAAGCTCGCCGCCCACCCTGACGACCCGCCGATGCCAACGATGCGCGGTCAACCGCGGCTGGTGTACCAACCGCAAATGTATCAGCGCCTTCTCGACCTGCGGCCCAGCCCGGCAAACACGCTCGAATTCTGTATTGGCACTTTGGCTGAGATGACCGAGGGAGACATCTACGAGGCGACGGATCGCTACAGCAAACAGGGCAAACTGGCGTACGTCCATTTGCGCAATGTGCACGGGAAAGTGCCGCATTACCATGAAACGTTTATCGACGACGGCGATATCGACATGATACGCGTGCTGCGGATCCTCCAAGCAAACGGCTTTGACGGCGTGCTGATTCCCGACCACACGCCACAGATGACCTGCGACGCGCCGTGGCACGCCGGCATGGCCTACGCGCTCGGATACATGCGTGGCGCGTTGCAAGCAATTGGAGCGGGCTGATGGGCAATTTGGATGAGCCGCCTTTGTCCGCTGCCCGGTAAACCGCTTAAAGGCATAGAGATGTTGAGAATTGTTCAACTTTCACATTTAACGCGTGGCCGGCGGGTGGCGGTAGTGAAGGAGCCCGGGCTGCAACTGTTGCGCGACTGTACCTCGGTTTATGAGCTCGCACAGTCAGCGATCCACGCAAACCGCTCCCTACGCGAAGTAATCGAAAAGTTCGTTTCTGATCAGCAGCTGGCTTACGACGAGGTCTATGAGGGCCGATCGGAGTGGCGGCTGCTTCCGCCGATCGATCACCCCGAGCCGAGCCGGTGCTACGTCATGGGCACGGGTCTGACTCACAAGGGCAGCGCGGAAAACCGCCAGTCGATGCACAAAATAGCAGGGAGCCGAGAGCAGGGAGCAAGGAGTGCGGACTCGTTACTCCATGCTCCTGGCTCCCCGCTCCCTGCTCAGACCGACAGCATGAAGATGTTCGAGATCGGCCTGAAGGGCGGCCGACCCGAACCGGGATGCGTCGGCGCCGCACCGGAGTGGTTTTACAAGGGCGTCGGGACGATCCTTCGCGCGCACAACGAGCCGCTCGCCGTGCCGGCTCACGCGCTCGATGGCGGCGAGGAAGCCGAGATTGCTGGCGTGTACCTGATCGGCGCGGACGGCAGGCCGTTTCGCATTGGGCTCACTCAAGGAAATGAATTCTCCGATCATGTGCTGGAGGCCAGGAATTACCTGTATCTGGCGGAATCAAAATTACGCGACTGCGCGCTGGGGCCGGAACTGGTGATCGAGCCGAAGTTTGATGATGTGCCGGGACGCTCGACCATCGAACGCGACGGCAAGGTAATCTGGCAGGCGCGGCAAGCGAGCGGCGAGCGCTGGATGTGCCATTCGCTGGCCAACCTCGAGCACCATCACTTCAAGCACGCCGAGCACCGCCGCCCCGGCGATGTGCACATCCACTTCTTGGGCGCCGACATGTTCAGCTTCAAAGACCGCCTGCACCTGGAGGACGGCGACGTGATGTCGATTTCGTTCGAAGGCCTCGGCCGCCCGCTGCGGAACCCGATTCGCATCGATCGGTCGGACGAGAAACTAGTCGTCGTGAAATCATTGTGAAAACCGCGGGCAAAAGACGCTGCAGTTGACCCGCGCTCCTAATTATTGTTAGATCGCACGATGGAAGTTCCTCGCACAGTTGAAGACGTTGAGGGCCCGTGGCGCGACCCAAACTTCGAGTCCAGCCTGATTCATCGCTGTCGGCAATACTGGAGCGTGCCGGTTGATCAGCTTCCGAATGACGCACTTGCCACATACCTGCGTCAGCGCATCGCTCCAGCCATCATTGTTCCAGAAGCAAAAAAGCGAGTTGAATCCGGATTTGACGATGGCTCCGAAATGTACGAGGGAGAGCTTGCCAATGCATTGCAAGGTCTTGGCGAGGCCTAACAAGGGCAGAAAGAGGGGAGTACTATTTGACCGACCTGCAAATAATTCGTACCGCTTTTCATTCCCACAAGTGGTGATCCCATGGACGCGCTTGGCGTCGTACACACTCTGACCTTCGATGCTTTTGGTACGATCCTCGACCTGGGCGCAAGCCATGCTTCGTGTCTTGGCGAGTTCTTGAAGTCGAAGGGCTCCAACATGACGGCCGACGAGCTGTGGGACCGCTGGCGCTACCGGCAGCGGATCGAGCAATACCAGGATAATCAGTTCTACGCGGGCCACTACGGATATCTCGACTCTTCCCGCCGCGCTCTCATTTACACGCTGCGCGCCTCGAAGCTGTCGTTTGACGATGCGGACATCCGGCGCATTATGGAAGGCTGGCAGGAACTCATTCCCTTCCCCGACGCTGTGCCTGGCCTCGAACGACTGCGCACGAAGTTCAGGTTGGTTGTCCTGTCGAACGGCGAGCGGGAGTTCCTCGCCCACCTCGTACAGAATCGAATTAGATACAACTTCGACGGAGTAATTTCGGTCGAGGATGTAGGGGTTTTCAAGCCCAATCCCCAGGTGTACCGCTATGCGGCTCGCGTGCTGAAGGCTGAGCCCTGCGAGATCATGATGGTCTCGTCCAACAGCTTCGACGTCGTGGGTGCCCGCGCATCCGGCTATCGCGCTGCCTACGTGAACCGGTACGATCTTCCCTACGACGAGACGCCTTACCGGTTCGATATTGAGGCCCGCGACTTTTCTGATCTGGCCGACAAGCTCGGCTGCAAGTAGGTGCGCAGCGATCGTTTCACGCAAAGTCGCTGAGTTCGTGGAGGTGGCGAACACAAAGCTTCGCTAATTCCCGTTAATCTCCTATTAGTGTAAATTAGTGTGGATTAGCGTTCCAAAAAATTTTTGGGCTTCTACTGCTGTAGTCCCCTCCGTTCTCTGCGCCTCTGCGTGAGATTGTACTGGCATGAATTACGAACTGTGCGGTCGGCATTTAGTCGAGGGTCGTTGGATCGCCGCGGCGACCGGCGGCGGGGACACGTTCGAAGCGATCAATCCCGCGACCGGCGCGGCCCTGGCACCGAAATTTGCCGAGGCAACGCCCGGCGAAGTGGATGCGGCCCTGTCGGCCGCGCGGGAGGCATTTCTCGCTGTAAGGGATCGTGATCCGCGCTGGCCAGCGGAGCTGCTGGAGGCGATCGCCGCGCAGATCGAAGCGCTCGGGGATCCGCTGCTGGAACGCGGCGAGCTGGAGACGGCGCTGCCGCGCCCGCGGCTAACGAGCGAGCGGGCACGCACCTGCACGCAGCTTCGCATGTTCGCCGAGATCGTGCGCGAAGGGTCGTGGGTGGAAGCGGTGATTGATCTGGGCGATGCGAAACGCCAGCCGCTGCCCAAGCCGGACCTTCGCCGCATGCTTCGCCCGCGCGGTCCGGTCGTCGTTTTTGGAGCAAGCAATTTTCCGTTTGCATTTGGGGCCTGCGGCGGGGACACGGCCTCGGCTCTCGCCGCCGGAAATCCAGTGATCGTCAAAGGCCATCCGAGCCATCCGGGCACCAGCGAGTTGTTCGCAAGCGCGGTCGCCGCCGCGCTCGACGAGCGCAATTTGCCGGCGGGACTCGTTGCGCTGCTGCAGGGAAGGCGTCACGAATTGAGCGGTTGGCTTGTGCAACACCCGCAAACACAGGCGGTCGGCTTCACCGGATCGCATCGCGCCGGGCGGGCGCTGTTTGACCTGGCATCACGTCGCGAGCTGCCAATTCCGGTTTATGCTGAGATGGGAAGCGTCAACCCGGTGGTGATTCTGCCCGCGGCGATGCGCGAGCGGGGCGAGGCGATCGCCAAGGAATTGTCGGCATCCCTCCTCCTGGGCGGTGGGCAGTTCTGCACCAAGCCGGGAATCGTGTTCGTCGTTGGCGACGACCAGCGGCGATTCATCGACTCGCTGGCCCGCGAGGTGCAAGCCGCGCCCAAGGTGACGATGCTCAATCGCTCTTTGCGCGACACGTTCGCCGAGCGCGCGGCTTCGCTTTCGAATGAGAGCGGCGTAAAAACGGTCGTTGCCGGCAAAGCGTCGGATCATGCGAGCCATGCGCCGGCCCTATTTGAGACAACCGCGGACGTGTTCCTGCGCGAGCCGCGGCTGCACGAGGAGGCGTTCGGTCCGGCCGGCATCGTGGTCCGGTGCGACAGCGTGGAACAGGCGCTCAGGTGCATCGAATCGCTCGGCGGAAATCTCACTGGCACCGTGCATGTCGGCAGCGGTGAAGATCCGTCGCTGGCCGCGGGCGTGCTGCGCTCCCTGGAGGACTCGGTCGGCCGCGTAATTGTGAACGGCTATCCGACGGGCGTTGAGGTGTGTCACGCAATTGTTCACGGTGGCCCCTATCCGGCAACGACCGATTCCGGAACGACATCCGTCGGCTCCGCGGCTATCCGCCGGTTCGTCCGCCCCATCGCCTATCAAAACCTGCCGCAAGGGCTTTTGCCGCGGGCGCTCCGCAACGATAATCCGCTGGGAATCATGCGGCTGGTGAATGGCGACTGGACCGATCGGGTGATTGAGCGCCAAACGCGATAAGCGAACGCAAGTTCGCCGTGCGAGCAAGGCCCACACTCACGGAGCGCCAACGCACAAGGCAATCGCCGCTGCGATTTCGTCCAATTGATCGCTGGTGATGCTGCCAATGCGCTGCACAAAGCGATTCTCCGAGACCGACTTGACTTGAAAGGCGTCAGCTCCGGAATCCTTCATAAGTCCGGTCGTGGCAGAGGCTGGAATGGGCACGAACCATGGCAATGCCGCAAACGTCGCCTGCCAATCCGTAAGTGGCACCACGATCCGCAACGGCAATCGGCCCACTGAATCGAGACTAACGACGACCGCTGGCCGCAGCTTGCGCATCTCTGCGCCGACCGAGGGATCAAACCGTACAGTCCAGATTTCACCCCGCTGGGGCGGCGGTGCTTTCGCCATACAAGTCGTCCTCGCCGAACGCTTCGAAATCGGTCAAGTGCGGCTTAGTGCGATACTCGTTCTCAGCAAGCGCCGCAGCTTTGGCCAGAATGTTGTCCCGCTTGTCGGGCGGCAATCTCCGCAGTTCGCTCGCCTTCCAGGTGCCATCGGGAGTCGTCAGTTTCGTCGTCATTGCATCTCTCCGCAGTACGAAACACAGCTCACCACGAAATTATACCACAGCGAACAACTCCTCGCGCTACGAATCCCCGCGGGCGGACGAAGAGTCCGTAGTCGTGGCCGCTCACGACCGGGCCACGAGGAACAACCGCAGGTGTCCGCAGTTTCCGCTGGTTGAGAGGCCTTGGGTCGGGGTACGGTCAGACGTCTCGCGCTCAACCACTCTTCAAGTCACAAGTCAGCAGTATTCGCACGCTCTTGATGCCTGGGACGTCCGTTTTGTATTCGTCTTCCGCAGAGGTTATACTCGGGCCGTCCGACCGTGTGGTGACGACTGGGCTAAGTTGAGACTTTGAACCATGGATCTTGCCCCGATAACTCAAGCATTACGCGAGACCTTCTCTCAGCGCAATCTCTTCTCCGCTGCGTACGTGAACGATCGCCAATACCTCTCGATGTACAGACTGCACGCGCGCGTTTGCGGCCTTCTTGCGCGTATAGGTACAAACCTTGGGTTCGTCGTTGATATTGGCCGACGATATCCAATTGATCCGATTCTGGGGCGCAATGGTCGTCAACAACGGCAAGCTGAAGCAGATATCTCCTTTGTGGACCAGCAATCGGGAACTCCGATAGCCCTATTGGACTACGAAACTAGCGATGCGCCCCTTCGAGAAATGCGCCAGAAATTTCGCTATTTGTCGACGTTCGCCAAACACTCCCCTTCTGTGGAACTGTTGGGCTTTTTCATCACGGTAACCAAAGTGCGGCATGGTTGGGATAAGGAGTCACACGATGATCGAGAGCTGTTCGCGCGTGAGGAAATATTCACCCTCATTCGGGAAGTCTGCGAGGCTTCACACAATGCTGAGCTTACGTTCATGCTCGGAATCTTCGGCCCTAATCAGTTGCGACTTCGTGCGTTTCGGCAGGCGACAGAAATCCTAGACGACGGCATTTTATACGCTCTCGCCTCGGAGACGTTTGAAACCGTGAATCCCTTGCGATGAACGAGCACGCGACACTCAGCGCGATCGACTACACCGTCTTCTTTGCCTACATCGCGCTCACGCTGCTGCTTGGATTTGCGGTCGCGCGGAATGCGCGGCGCCGGCCGCAGGATTATTTTCTCGGCGAGAAGAAGCTGCCTTGGTACGTCATCGGCACGTCGATGGTGTCGGCAGACATCAGCAGCGAGCATTTCATCGCCAACGTCGGCATCGCCTACATGTACGGCATGGTGGTGGCGACGGGAAGCTGGAACTCCTGGATCATTTACAGCATCTTTCTGTTCATCTTCCTGCCGTATTACGTGCGGACGGGCCTGTACACGATGCCGCAGTTTCTGGAGCAGCGTTATAACTCCACTTGCCGATATTTGTTCGCGATTTCGCTGGTCATCGGCTACATCTTTACGCTGCTGGCCGGATCGCTTTACGCGGGCGGGCTGGCAATCGAACGGATCTTTGAGCTTCAGATTTCCAGCAACCCAACGACCAACATCCAATGGGGGATCATCTTCTTCGCCGTGACCACCGGCGCCTACACGATTTACGGCGGCATGAAAAGCGCAGCTTGGACGGATTTCCTGCAAATGATGGTGATGCTCTTCGCGGGTATCCTGCTCCCGGTCCTGGCGCTGAACCAGACCGGGGGATTCGCCCAACTGGCCAGCGAGATGCCAGAACGTTTCGACATGTTCCTTCCGCCGGAGCACGAGCAGTTTCCCTGGACCGGCGTCTTTACCGGTTTTCTCACTGCTGGGCTGTGGTACACCTGCGCTAATCAACACATCGTCCAGCGCGTGCTCTCGGCGAAGGACGAATGGCATGCGCGCATGGGGGTGGTAAGTGCCGGATTTCTTCGCATCCTGACGCCGCTGTTTTTCGTCGTGCCGGGGATCGCCGCGGTGAAGCTGTTTCCCAACCTCGATCGCCCCGATCACGCGTATTTGCAGCTCGTCAAGACGCTGATCCCAACCGGCTTGAAGGGGCTGGTGCTGGCGGGTCTGGCTGCCGCGCTCATGTCCACCGTTTCCACGGTTCTCAATTCCACGTCCACGCTGCTGACCATCGACTTGTACAAAAAACTGCTCCGGCCGGAGGCAAGCGACCGCCGACAGGTGATTTTCGGAATGATTTCGGGCATTGTCGTGCTGATCGTCAGCGTATTCATTGCGTTTTGGTATATTGAACGCTCGGAGGCGCTGTTTCGACAGATACAGCGGGTCTTCTTCTACATCGCACCGCCGTTTTCCGTCGTCTTTCTGCTGGGATTGTTGTGGCGACGCGCCAACGCCACAGCGGCGGTCGCGACGATCATCAGCGGCTTTCTTTTTCTCTGGCTGCTGGAGAAGGGAATTTACTTACGCGTTCCACACGTGTTCACCTTGGACCTCCTATCGCCACTTTGGGATGTGATTCCCTGGCTTACGCCTTACCGGCGCGCCTATCAACACAGCGCCTTGCTGAGCTGGATTTTCTGTATGATGGTGATGATCGCGACCTCGCTCCTGACCGCGCCGCCGCCAGCGGAGAAGGTCGAGCGGATCATCTGGAACCGCAGCTATCTCAATTTACCCCCGGACGAGCGCCAGCGCTACCGCGGCTGGAAAAACTTCATCCTCTGGTGGTTTCTCTTCATCGCCATCGTGCTGAGTCTCTACGGGTTTTTCCTGTGGTTCGACCTCTCGCGCGGTTGATGAGGTCCTGTAAACAACTCAAGAAGAACTCACGCAAAGGCGCAAAGACGCAAAGCTGATCCGATCTGGATGAAGGATGAACGATGAGAGATCGCTGCATGAAACTTCCTTCATCTTTGTTTGACTTTGCGTCTTTGCGCCTTTGCGTGAGATTCTTTAAAAAGGGAAGAATATATGTTGCTGAAAGAACTAACCTGGCCGGAGGTGAAAGCGCTCGACTCCGATAAGCTGATCGTGATCTTTCCGACCGGCTCGTTCGAGCAGCATGGTCCGCATCTGCCGCTGACCACGGATACCGACATCGTCTCAGCCATCGCCGAGGGTGTCGAGCGGGCGATGTCCGATCGCGTGCTGCTGGTGCCGACGCTGTGGCCGGGGCTTTCGACGCATCACATGCATTTCCCCGGCACGATGGACGTGCCGCAGATGGTGTACATCCAGCTCATCACGGAACTGGGCAAGAGTATGGCCAGCATGGGCGCGAAGAAAGTCTTTATTCTCAACGGCCACGGCGGGAACGACACGCCGCTGCGCGCTGCGCTGCGCGAGCTGAAGACGGCAGTGCCCGAGACGCGGTTCGTTTTCGCCTCCTACTGGACTCTTGCCGCGAAAACCCTCCGCGAAGTCCGCGAATCCGAGCTGGGCGGAATGGGCCACGCCTGCGAGATGGAGACGTCGATCATGCTTCATCTGCACCCGCAGCGGGTGAAGATGGAGCGGGCGATGCGCGATGGCCCACCGCACACCGACCCCTATCGCAAGGCCGATATGCAATACGCCCGCCCGGTCTTTTTCGTCAACGAGTTTCACGAAGTCACGCAAAGCGGCGTGATGGGACATCCGGACTTGGCCACGGCCGAGAAAGGAAAACGCTTCCTCGATGGCATCGTCGAGGAAGTGTCGGCGTTCGTCGAGCATTTTTTGACGTGGGAACGTGAGACGTGAGTTAGCCCCCGGTCAATGACCGGGGGATAAACGGCGACATACTCACCCGGATATGAAAATCACGCGCATCGAAACAATTCCCGTTCGCGTGCCGATCAAGCCCGAACTTGCTATCCGCAGCGGCCGGGGCGGCTCTCACCTCGTGTCGCCGTTTTTGCTTGTGAAACTTCACACAAACGAGGGGATTGTCGGGTTGGGCGAGGTCTCCTGCACGCCGCGGTGGAGCGGTGAGGACCAAGTGACCGCGGCGCATTTCATCAATACCTATTTTGCGCCGTTGCTGGTCGGCGAGTCGTTCGACTGTAGCCGGCCTCTGAGAGGCCGGCCCGAGGCGCCAGTCGACGAAATCGAACGGCTGAGTGCGAAGTTCGCAGCCGCCGTGGCAGGAAACTACTTCACGAAGGCCGCGCTCGAAATGGCCCTTTGGGACATCGTCGGCAAAGCGCACGGCAAGCCGGTGTGGGAAATACTTCTCGCAGGGAGTGGGGAGCAGGGAGCAGGGAGTAAGAATAGCGAATCCTCGCTCCTCGCTGCTCGCTCCTCGCCCCGCGTCGTCCCGACGAAATGGTCCGTTTCCGGTGTCGAGCCGGCTAAGGCGGCCGAGATTGCCGCCTGGGCCGCCACCCAGGGCTTCTCGACAATGAAAGTGAAGGTGGGGATTGATCCGGACGGGGATTTGGCGCGCGTGCGCGCGGTCCGCGACGCGGTCGGCACGCAGGTGAAGCTCGGCGTCGACGCCAACGGCGGCTGGCTGACGCCTCAAATCGCGATCGAGACCATTCATCGCCTCTGCAAAGAATGCGATATCTATTTCGCCGAACAGCCGGTGCCTGCTGGTGATCATGACGCAATGGCCGAGGTGCGGCGCAACGTGAGCGTGCCAATCATCGCCGACGAAAGCGTCTGGACGCTTGAGGATGCAAAGATACTGGCCCGAGCCGAGGCGGCAGACGTGTTTTCGATCTACATCGGCAAAGCCGGCGGCATCGCGCCGGCACGCGAGATCGCCGAATTCGCCCAATCCGTGAGCATCAAGTGCACGATCGGCAGCAATTTGGAGCTTGGCGTCGGCAGCGCTGCCATGATCCATCTCGCCTTGAGCACGCCCGGCATCGACGCCGACACGTATCCGTGCGACATCATCGGGCCGATGTTTTACGAGGACGATGTGCTCGCGGAGCCGCTACCGATCTCGGGCGGATCGGCGCGGCTGCATGACCGGCCGGGGTTAGGCGTGGAGTTGGATGACGAGAAGGTCGAACGGTTTCGCGTGCGGTAACGTCCGCCGAAATCAGTCAGGCCCGCTCGATTCGCAGCATCGGCGGACCTTCCCACCGCGCTTTTCGGCAGGCCTCGCGGAACTCGGTCCAGTCGTATTTCCAGTCGCCGGGGATGCGGGCGAAGAGGCTCGCATGGGTCGGCACGCCCTCGGGTCCACGCAGAACCACGCCGCGGTTATAGACAATGCATAGCTCTGCCACTGCTTTGCGCGTGTTGGTGACGTTCTTGCTCTCGTCATAGAAGTAAAGGATCTCGCCGGGCAGCGGAAGTTGCGTAAGATTCTCCGGCGGCGCCGATTGCGGATTATCCAGCAGCGCGAAGACTTCGGCGCCGCTGTACATGCCGTGAATCGCACGCGTCTCAATTGGCAAAAGGTCCCAGACAATCCGGCAGACCTCGGGCGCTTCGTCATCCAGCATCTCGGCAAGAACCGATTCGCCGGTCTCGACGAACGTCAGACGGATGTGTCGTCGGTCCATGGGGAGAAGGCGTGGGTGAGTGTGTGATTTAAAAGAATGCCACAGAGAACACAGAGAGCCCCGAGTAAAAACGAACGATTGGACGACGTAATAATGCCAGAATTCAATTCATTGTGCTACCCGTCTATGGATCGATTGCTGCCGTGCATCGCAAATTCTCTAGTGCTGATTTCTCCTCTGCGAACTCGATGACCTCTGTGGCTTATTATCATTTTGAGTTATTCGCTCACGCGCTCGACGAGCCGGCGGACGGCATTGGTGATCCGGTCTTCCACATCATCCGCGAATGGTGCAGGGATCGAGCTCCAGAGGTTTGCCCGGCCGCCTTCGTAGCCGCCTTCGGCCTGCACGCGGCGGGTCGGTATGTAACCGACCATATCGTTGCAATATCCGGCGACCCAAATCAGCGAGGAGCGAGGAGCGAGGAGCGAGGAGTTCGAATTCTTACTCCCTGCTCCCTGCTCCTTGCTCCCCGCTCCTTGCTTAAGCTTGTGCGCCCAATCCACCACCGGCTCGCCGCCGAGTGCGACCATGAGTAGCTCATTTCCGAAGCGTACGACCTGAATCGGCGCGGAATACGACGTACTTAGCTTCTCGCCGCGCTCAAGCTGGTCGAGAATAAATTTCGCCTTCACGTGCTGGGGCGGATCATCGCTGTCGAGCATTTTTCTGAGCGAATCGTGCGTTACCGGCTCAAGCGCCAGCGGGACATCCTCCAATGCGCGACGAATTGGACCGGTGATCTCAAGCCCCGGCGCATTGAGCGTCCGCTGCACAGCATCCGCAATTTCCTCACCGTGTTGTCGCGCGAGCTCGACCGAGCCGCGCGGCTCGGGATCTTGATCGGCGCCGGCGCCGGCGATGAATAGCGCCGTCGCCCCAGGGTTTTTCCGCTGGAGCTGGTCCTTGGCGAAGCCGGCCCAGTCGCCACAGTATCGCAGATCGTCTGGCGGGATCGTCGTGTTGTGACAGGCGTAACCGAAAACGATCGCTTTGCGATTGCCCGAAGCGTCCACACATTCGAGCACGGGCACGTCGTGATCAAAGAGCAAGGAGCGGGGAGCAAGGAGCGGGGAGTCAGAATTCTTACTCCCTGCTCCTTGCTCCGTGCTCCCCGCTACTATGCCATGCCGGCGGCGATTGTGCGCAAAGCCGGTCGTAGTCTTGCGTGCGAACAATCGCATCGGCTCGAGCCGTTCCAGCGCCTGACCGACCACTTGCACGAGCGCCGCGACGAGTCTCTCTGCGACATTGGGAAGCTTCGCCCCATATTCGGCTGGAATGTTGAAAAAGACTTGCTTGTCGGGGCGGAATTCCGGGCCGTAGTGCGTGTGCGTCGCGGCCAGCAGAAGCTGCGGGCGAGAAAGGCCGTGCCGCTCTTGGACAGCTTCGGCGACACGATCGGCGATCGCGCGCGTGATGGCGATAATGTCCGCCGATGCCATCACGAAACGCTGCCCCGTCTGGTCTTCCAGGGCCAGCGCGCCGGCATAGAGATCGGAGAGCTTGCCGCGTGCCGGTACAGTGCGCGCGGCGTACCCGGCAAGCCAGAGCGGCTCATCCGGCGTGATGCATATACTCGCGGTGCCGGCTTTATAGCTCATTGGTCGCGTGGACATCGAGCTTCATCGTTTCTCACGAACGGGATTGAGGATGCAGGATACAGGGATGCGGAGTCCCTGCCCGGCGCATCCTGCATCCTACATCCTTCCGCCATTAAAACGCCGTCCAACCGCCATCGACCGGCAGCGTGACACCGGTGATGTAAGAAGATTCATCGGATGCGAGGAAAACCGCCGCCGCCGCGACCTCGCGCGGTTCGCCGGTGCGAGAGAGCATCGTCTTCGCGACTTGCCGCTGGTGCATCTCGCTGCCCTCCGGCGGAGAGATGCGTGTGCGGATGGGGCCTGGGCAGATCGCATTCGCGCGGATGCCCTGCGCGCCGAAATCGCAGGCGGTGCTGCGCGTCAGGCCCACCAGCGCGTGTTTCATGCTGGTATAGACGGCCGAGGACCGCCCGGCCACAAGCCCCTGGACCGAGGCGATATTGATGATCGAGCCGCTCTTGTGCGGAATCATCTGCGGCAGAACGGCACGGGTGAAACGCACTGCGCCCATGAGAGTCACGGAATAGCTGTGATCCCACTGCTCAGGCGTGGCCTGAAGCACATCATACCAGTCGCCAAGATGGGCGGCGCCGTTCACCAACACGTCGATCCGCCCCGATTTTCCGGCAGCAATCTGCACCGCCCGTTCAACCTCGTCTGGCGATGTAACATCCGTGTGAGCAAACTCGGCCTGGCCGCCTGTTCGGCAAATTCCCGAGATGACAGCTTCACCGGCGTCGCGGTCAAGGTCGACCACAAGGACCCACGCGCCTTGTTCCGCAAAGAGTTCCGCGATTGCCCGGCCGATGCCATGAGCAGCGCCGGTTACTATGGCCACCTTGTTCTCGAGTCGCGACATCGTTTTCCTTAAGCTGAGAAGAGTATCTCACGCAAAGGCGCGAAGACGCAAAGAATACAGAAGAACTTAACTACTTTCGACCGGCGTCCACATGCACCTCGGAAACGCCAATATTGAAGCGAATGCAAGACAACAGCCCAGACTCTTAAACTATCATTGCGCCTTAGCGCCTTTGCGTGAGATCCTCTCGGAAGTTCTGAGTTTCATTTTACTTGCAGGTTTGCCAGTGGTTGTCCGCGAATTCCAAGTATTGCGCGGGTAATCGTATAGCGCCCGAGGTTGGCGACAAACATCTCGTCGAAGTTTTTCCCGCCGAAAGCCAGATTCGTGGGCCGGCCGAGCGAAATGCCCCAGCGGTCGTGGGCCAGGAGCGACTTTTGCCGATCGGCGCTGATTCGCCAAATCTCATCCGACGCGTAACAGCAGACATACAGATTTCCCTCGACGTCCAGTGCCAACCCGTCTGGGAAGCGTCCGACGTGATCCGCGTACAACTCGGGCTCTTTTAATTGGTCATCCGCATCAATCTCAAACCGCAACACGGAATCGCTGTCGCTCTCAACCATGAAAAGGTGTCGCTCGTCGGCGCTCAAAGCCAGACCGTTGGCATACCCAAATGGCCCAGCCAGCACCTCGCCACGGCCGTCGAGGTTGAATCGCAAGACAAAGCCGTTTCGCTTCATCCAACTGCCAGAATCGGTCACATACATCCGCCCGCGGCTGTCGAACACTAGATAGTTCGCCCCGAGGATTTTGTGACCGCCTGCGTGCGTCGCGAACACGCAATGTTCTCCAGACTTCGCAACGCGCACGACGCCGACGCCCGCGACGCATACAAATAGTTCACGATTATCGGGCGAGAAGGCCAAGCCGCCACAAAAGCCGCCGAGATTTGCGATGGTCTCAGTCTTTCCCTTGGGATCGATCCGATAAACCTGCCCGGCCTCGCCACCGGCCCAGAGGTTGCCGTCGCGGTCGAACGCGCAGCACTCCGGGTGATCCAGCCCGCCGGCGAAAACTTCGAAACGATCAATAGGAATTTCCGGACACATTGGCAGCTTTATCAAAATCCTGCGACGTCGCCGGTGCCTTCGCCGGAGGCGACGTCGATTTTTCCTGTTTGCGGATCGACCGCAAGCACGTTGACCGGCCCGCCCATATCTTCTTCGCGGCCGACGGCGTGGCCCAACTTTTCTAACTCGGCGACGACATGATCAGGCGTATGCGACGAAACCAAAAGCGGCTCGTTGCCTTCGGTGTGCAGGCGCGGGGCAGCAATGGATGCAGCAGGCGCGGCGCCGAATGCGATCAAGTCCAGCGCGAGTTGCGCGGTGACGCTCACGATTTTCGGCCCGCCGGGCATGCCGAAGGCAAAAGCGGGCCGGCCGCCCCGCAATACAATTGTTGGTGCCATGTTGTGCTGCATGCGTTTGCCCGCCGAGGGCGCGTTTGGATGGCCCCGCGAGTAATCGAAGCGCGACATCCCATGATTTAACACCAGGCCCATGCCGTCGACCACCAGGTGCGAGCCGTACATCCAACCTTGCGTGGCAGTCACCGAGATGAGGTTCCCATCCGCGTCGGCCGCGATCACATTGGCCGTTTGCGGCGATTGATCCACTCTCTGCCCACTCTGCGCAATTCTTCCAGTGCGAATTGTTTCCGCACGCGCTTCGACGGCCCGATTGGAGACGAGCTGTTCCGTCGGGATGCTGACAACATCCGGATCGCCGAGATATTGCTGCCGCTCCTGCCAACAGAGTTTCGTGGCTTCGGCGACAATATGAAAAAACTCTCCACCCAATGGCTCGATGCCAAGACCGTGTGGCCAGGGTCCGAGACCCCGGCTACAGTGCTCGACGGTCTGAACGATTCCGAAGGATGTGATGCCGCCGGAGGGTGGCGGCGGTGTGTAGAGATCAAAACCTCGGCAGCTCAGCTGAACCGGCTCGACGATCCGCGGCCGGTAGCAACGAAAATCCTCCTCAGTGAGTATTCCACCGCGGTCGTGGACGTAGCGAACAATTGCTTGCGCGATCTCTCCCTCATAAAACGCGGCCGGCCCCACTTCCGCCAGCCGGCGCATTAGCTGGGCCAGGTCCGGCTGTCTCCAGCGCTCTCCAATTCTCGGCACCGCGCCGCCGGGAAAGAGGCTCTCCAGCGACTGCCGGTCCAACTTCGGCGCGCAGCGATCAAGGTGTCGCTGGTGTTCCGGCTCGAAGTTGACGCCTTCCTCCGCCAGTCGAATGGCTGGCTGCGACGCCTCCCGCCACGATTTGGTGCCGAGCTCGCGCAGCACCAAATCGAGCCCGGCGATGACGGCGGGGACGGTGACTGAACGCGCTCCAAGATGGTTTGTCTGAGGATCGACGAGCCCTTCCCGAAAGCCTAGCGGCGCACAGGAATCAAAATCCACCGCGACAACCTGCTCCGAGTACAATGAGGCGGTCCCCTTCCCGCTCCTCGCTCCACGCTCCCTGCTCCCCGCTAAGTAGATGACCGCGCTGCCGCCATATCCACCCAGCCCGACCGAGCCGGGAATAACGACCGAGAGGGCGATCATCGCCGCGACGGCGGCATCGACGGCATTGCCGCCCGCCCCCAGAATTTCGAGCCCCGCCGCAGCGCCGTGAGGATGGCCCGCTGCAACCGCTGCTGTATTGGCAATGATCTGACGCGGCATTTCAATCGAATGCGGCTATGAAATCAAAGTGCAGCTGGTACACCGCGGCGCTGTTTCGACAATGAAGAATAATGAAAAGCAACTCGCCCCGTAGGACTCGAAGGTGTTCCCACCAGATTGCACTTGTGTAGGGGCAATGCTGCTTTTGTGTTGATGCGCCAACAAATCGCGTCTGTTCAGGGCGAAAAACGCCACTATGACATTGTATCTATGGGTTTGTATGGCCAATGTTGCCCCACATTTGCTCCCCTAAGAAACCACGCGGTGATGGGTTTCAAGCAGGTTGATCGCGGAAAACTGCTACTGAAAGCGTTGCGCGCAGCAGCTTTGTGATTTCCGGTCAAGCATCGAAAGTATTCAGACGGTCATCCGCCCAGCGGATCTTGCGATCTTTCTTGACGCATCGCGTTGGACGTCGTTTTCGGGCATAATGGGAACTTGGAGCGGCCGTCGGAAATCTCATTTAAGGGTCTGCCACAAATCCGCGACGAACGCTTGGGAGGAATTATGTTGGATGAACGTGATGTAATGAATTCATGGCGGAATCTCTTTCAAGGGAAAGAAATCACCAGTGACTCTTTGGCAAAGGCCGAAGCGCTGCTCGACGGTTTGGGTGGGGAAAGCCCGCTGCATATTCGCCTAGCGAAGGAACTCGAAGAAATTCAAAAACTCCAGCAGAATAAATGAAGCCAGGCTCCGAGGCTGCAATCCCGCTTTGGACTATTAAGTCTTTGGGCGGTTCCTATCCTGCTTCGCTTTTATCTTCTGCTCCTGCTTCGTGGTCTTCTGTTTTTGGCTCTTGTCCTTGTCTTTCTTGCCACCTTTGTCTCCCATCGCTTGGTCCTTTCGTCGCTATGGTCCTGCCGCCAGATCTGACTGAGCAAGCTGCCTAGTGTAAACCTATTGGTCGCATGGGATCCATTGGAGAATGACTTCCGCTCAATAATCTGCGAAGCGGAACAAACAAAATTAACTTAATCGTCAACGAAATACCTATTTTTTTGGCTCGCGGTAAAGCGGCGACGTCGCCAGCGTGAATAACACAACCTCTTCGCCGGTTAATGTGCTGATGTCGTGATGCAGGCTCACTACATTGATGCCGGTAATCTCCTGAATCATGGCCTCCATGACTGGCCGCGCCGTTTCGACCAGATGAACTCTTACTTGTTTCAGTAGGTCCCTTCCTTTCTCCGCGGTGAGCGACGCGACCAATTGCTGTTCTGCCACGGTCAAGACGCCTTTGAGTCGGACGACAAGAAGATCGCCGATCAGATAAGCGTGAATATCCTTGGGCCCGCGGCCCATGTAGTCCTGTTCAAAGCGCGCGATTCCTTCGCATACCGCGGCTTCGATTTCTCCTTGTGTCTTCATAGGCACGTCCAAACCCGGCCCCCATTCCGAGTTTTCTGTAAACTGGGCAGCTTGCCTCGCCACGCAACGATACATGGGAAAACCGGCCTGTGTGCGAATGAAGGACATTCTACCAAATCCGGAATACGGGCAAAATAGGGCTTGTGCTCGGCCGATAATGCCCTATAGTTATGGTAGAAGAAAACAGGGAATGCAGCCCTCGTGAAAGTTCCGCGGGCGGCACGCATGATCTGATGCGAAGTTTTCGGTTGACTACATAAAGAGCAACCCGGCTGGGCCGGGGGGCTCGTTAACGAGTAAGCCGACGTGGTGGAATACCTTCGGGTGTTCTGCCACGTCGGCTTTTTTTTGGTTTTTGGTGACGCTATCGCGGCTGGGACTACCCAAGGACGAACTCTATGGACACGACCAAGCCAAACATTGCAACCATCGCGCAGCAAGTCGCCCAGATGGCGAGCGTCCTCCAGTGGCAGCGGACGGGTCACGCACCCAAGGCCGTGACCGTCGTTTTGAGCGAGGACACGCTGGTGGTCACGCTGCACGGGGCTTTGACCCCCGCCGAGCAGGCACTTGCCAAGAGTCGCGAGGGCGCCGCAAAGGTGCAGGAGTTTCACCGACAGTTGTTTCGAAACTCTGTCGATTCGCTGTGGCAGGAAATCAAGAGGATCACCGGCCGGGACGTGCGTGAAGCGGCCGCGGAAATCGACCCGGCCACTGGAAGCGTCGTACACGCGTTTACGACCGGCACGATGGTGCAGGTGTTCCTGCTCGCCGAGAACGGGCGGGTCGAGATAGGTGCTCAGACTGACGCCGCAGCATCCGCATAACATTGGAGGTTCTGACTATGTCCGCAGTATTGATGAAGGATCGTCTACCGAGTGAAGTCGGAGATTCGGACTACAACCGACTCCAGATGCGTCGGGCGGTCATTGCGCGCGGCGGCCGTACCGCGGAAACGCCTATCGGCCCTCCCAAAGAATTGCTGCGCGTGCTGATCGTGGACGACTATCGTGCCGCGGCCGACACCATGTCCATGCTGGTCGACGCGTGGGGACACGATGTCAGGCGGGCCTACGACGGAACTACCGGTCTGGCACTCGCCGCCGCGTACCAGCCCGACGTGCTGCTACTCGACATCATCATGCCAGGAGTGAGTGGACTTGAGCTAGCGCTGCAAGTGCGGCGACAGGCTCGTTTGAATGACTGCCTGATGATCGCAGTGACGGGCCGCACGGACCCAGGACATCGACTGCAATGCGAGAAGGCAGGCATCGACCTGTTTTTCATCAAGCCCATAAACCTGTCGTTCATGCGAACGCTGCTGACGGTGGAAGCCGAGCACCAATTGCGGTCACGGCAACGTACAGGAACGAATAACGAGTTTGCAACAACGTTGCAGCAGCTAAGGGACCCGGATTCGCCTAGGCCGACGCAATTGCCTTGCCACGTTATGCAAGCAACCGTCGCCTCCTAAAGAGGATGTTAAGCATGTTAGTTCTAGCAAGGAAGAGTCAGGAATCGGTCGTGATTGGAACGGCCGATGATTTGCACGAACTGGTACGTGTAACTGTGGTCGAGGTCCGCGGGGGAACGGTGAAATTAGGTTTCCAGGCGGACGACGACGTAGCCATCTATCGGGAGGAAGTGTGGGAGCGAGTCAGCGCCGAGAGTCGGGCAGCCGATCCCGAGCCAATCGCCGCACGGCCAAAGTATCGGGTGCCATATATGAATTAAGCGCCAAAGAGGCGATGAAATCATAACCGGCGCGGGCCTGAAGGATCCGTGCCGCCGCAGCGCATTGTTTGCAATTGCTTAATTCGGAAGCCATCTGAGACGGCAAACGTCAATCAAAAGGGAAATGAGTTATGGATCGAAAATCTATCACAGTTGTGATTGTGGTTCTGCTTTGCGCGGCTGGGTTTGCGTATAGCCAGGGTTGGTTCGACTGGTCACGCCCCGGTACCGAAATGGAGAGCAGCAAGGTTAGCGCCGACCAAACGTTGGACCAGGACAAAGCGAGAGGGGCTGCCGACAAGGTGTCGGAAAAGCCAACGGAGCCGGCCGGCACGGCCACGAAGTAAGCCAAGTAAAGTCGTAATACGAAGAGCGTGGAGGATAGCGCGCCGCAATACTGTGGATCTCCTGGCGCGCCCGTGCAGAAGGATGGCCATGATGGAACGAAGACCGCTGGTCGACGATATTCAGAACTACGCCCAGAACATCGTCGACACGGTGCGTGAGCCCCTGCTGATCCTCGACGCCACACTGCGGGTCCGGTCGGCCAACCGCGCCTTCTACCAGACGTTCCACGTCTCGCCCGGGGAGACGGAGGGCCGCCTGATTTACAAGCTGGGCAACGGCCAGTGGGACATTCCCGACTTGCGAAGACTGCTCGAAGACATCGTCCCCACGAGCTCTGTTTTCAATGACTTCGAGCTCGACCACACCTTCCCGGCCATCGGCCGCAGGGTAATGCTGCTGAACGCCCGCAAGCTCGAAGCGGGCCAACACGGCGAGCTGCTGGTCCTGGCGATGGAGGACGTGACCGCGCGCAAGCGAGCGGAAGAAGCGCTGCTCGAAGCCGGGGCGTTGCAGAGCGCAATCTTCAACAGCGCCAACTTCTCAAGCATCGCTACCGACGAGAAGGGCGTCATTCAAATCTTCAACGTCGGCGCCGAGCGCATGTTGGGCTATACGGCCGCCGAAGTGATGAACAAGATTACCCCGGCCGACATTTCTGATTCGCAGGAAGTGATTACGCGCGCCAAAGCCTTGAGCGCCGAGCTTGGGACCACGATCACGCCGGGCTTCGAGGCCTTGGTTTTCAAGGCCTCGCGTGGGATCGAGGACATCTACGAATTGACCTACATCCGCAAGGATGGCAGCCGATTTCCGGCCATCGTGTCGGTCACGGCGCTGCGCGACGAACAAGGCGGAATCATCGGTTATCTGTTGATCGGTACCGATAATACCGCACGCAAGCAGGTGGAAGCCGAGCGAATGCTGCTCGATCAGCGCGTGCGCGATCAACAGTTCTACACCCGCTCGCTTATTGAATCCAACATTGACGCCCTGATAACCACTGATCCGCGCGGCATCATTACCGACGTCAACAAGCAGATGGAGGCGCTCACCGGATGCACGCGCGACGAGCTCATCGGCGCGCCATTCAAGGACTATTTCACCGACCCGGATCGAGCTGAGGCCGGCATCATGCTGGTGCTGGGCGAAAGCAAACTCACCGATTACGAGCTCACCGCGCGCGCCAGGGACGGCAAGGAAACCGTGGTGTCCTATAACGCGAGTACCTTTCACGACCGCGACCGGAAGCTGCAGGGCGTGTTCGCCGCCGCCCGAGATGTCACCGAACGCAAACGCTACGAGCAATCGTTGCAGCAAGCCAACCGCGCCAAGAGCGTCTTCCTGGCCAACATGTCGCACGAAATCCGCACCCCGATGAACGCCATCCTTGGATTCTCCCAGCTGATGCTCCGCGACCAGGACCTCACTCCCCGTCAATGCCAGTACCTGGGAACGATCAACCGTAGCGGCGAGCATCTACTTGCCCTGATCAACGACGTCCTGGAGATGTCCAAGATTGAAGCGGGCCGCACGACCCTGAACCCGTCCACGTTCGACCTGTCTGCGCTGCTGAAAGATCTGGAGATGATGTTCCGCGTCCGCACGGATGAAAAAAAGTTATCGTTTTCGGTGGAGCTGATCGGCGAAGTGCCCCAATACATCGTGACCGACATCAACAAGCTGCGTCAGGTTTTCATCAACGTGCTGGGCAACGCCGTCAAGTTTACCGAGCAGGGCGGCATCGGTTTACGCGTGCGCGCAGACCGCGAGGGCGCGACAGGACCTTTTCTCCGGGTTGAAATCGAGGATACAGGCCCGGGCATTTCGTCAGACGACCAAGACAAATTGTTCCGACATTTCGAGCAGACCAAGACCGGGCAACAGGCGGGGACCGGTACGGGGCTCGGCTTGGCAATCAGCCGGGAGTTTGTTCGTCTGATGGGCGGAGCCATCACGGTAGATAGCCAGGTTGGCAAAGGCAGCGTTTTCGTAATTGCCCTGCCATTGCAAGCGGGGGAGGCCCAGGCGGTTCAAGCGAAAGACAAGCCCCGGCATGTCCTGGGATTCAAGTGCGGACAGGCGACGTGCCGGGTGCTGATTGTCGACGACACCGAGGATAACCGCCAGCTACTGGCGCAGCTTCTAGCCCCCGTCGGTTTCGAGCTCCGGCTGGCGACCAACGGAGCGGAAGCCGTCCATGAGTTTGAGCAATGGCGGCCCCATCTGATCCTGATGGACTTTCGCATGCCGGTGATGGACGGCCATGAGGCGATCCGCCGGATCCGGGCCATGGCTGGCGGCGAGCACACCAAGATTATCGCTGTAACTGCCAGTGCGATGGACGAAAACCGCCAGGAGTTGCTGGAGATCGGCGCCGACGATTTTATCAGCAAGCCGTTCAGGGAAGCAGAGCTATTCCAGAAGATTCACGCCCACCTGGGAGTGGAATACGTTTACGCCGAGCATCCCACAGCCGCGTCTCTGGAGGAAACGGCCGAGTTCACATCCGAGTCGCTGGCGGGCTGGCCGCAAGAGCTCATCCATCCGATGCGTGAAGCCGTCATCACGGCGGATCTCGACCAGCTGCTGGCTCAGATCCAAGAGGTCGAACTCCGCGATCCCCGCATTGCTCAGGGGCTGCGCCACTTGGCCGAACACTTCGAATACCAGAAGCTTCTTGATTTATTCGGCCCCGGCGTCCCTCCGACAAGTTCTTCACAACTTGCCGGCACTGGGGCCTCACTTGTCCCGGTTTGAGGGCGATACCTGATATGGATCGCGCAGGTCATTCCACGGATACATTGTTGATTGGGGGCACCGCAGTGGGTTGGACCGTTCGTCGTGCGGTATTAGGGCCTTCCATGCGTCTGGAAGACCTTGAGAGTGGCGATGACGCACCTGTTGTGCCTAAGGTCCCAGTCGAAGACAAGCCCGTTGTCAGAACGGCCAACATCTTAGTGGTGGACGACGTCTCGGCCAATCTCCAGGTCCTGACTGGCATGCTCAAGGATCGCGGGTATCGGGCCCGACCCGTTCCGAACGGCAAACTGGCGCTATTGGCGGCTCGGAAGGATCCCCCGGACCTGATCCTGCTGGACATCAATATGCCCGAGATGGACGGCTATGAAGTGTGCCAGCACCTGAAGGCCGACGACAATCTCCAGGGGATTCCTGTCATCTTCATCAGCGCCCTCAACGAGAACCTGGACAAAGTGAAGGCGTTTGCCATCGGCGGGGTAGATTACCTCACCAAGCCGTTTCAAATGGAGGAATTGCACGCGCGTGTCGAGACCCACCTGAAGCTCCGCCGCCTGCAAATCGAGTTGGAAGAGACCAACGCGCGACTGGCGAAGGCCAACGGCCGGATGTCCCGCGACCTGAAGGCGGCGGCAAAAATTCAGGAAACGTTCCTACCCCGCAGGGCGCCTCGCGTCCCGGGCACGGACTTCGCCTGGATCTACCAGCCCTGCGACGAGTTGGGCGGCGATGGCCTGAACATCATCCCACTCGGCGGTGGCATGGTCGGGCTTTACGTCCTGGACGTCAGCGGCCATGGCGTCGCGTCCGCGCTACTGTCGGTGACGCTGTGCCGTCTCCTCTCGCCGCCGTCGGATCCGTCATCGATTCTGATCCGGGATGGAGAAGCATCGGATCGGTTCGACAACACGCCGCCGGCTGAGGTCGCCGCCCGCCTGAACCGGCTCTTCCCATTCGACGCGGCGACCGAGCAGTTCGCTACGATGGTCTACGGGATCCTGAACGGTGCGACCGGAGAATTCCGCTACGTCTCCGCCGGGCACCCCGGCCCTGTGCATCTGCCTTTCGGCGCCGATCCGGTGATTTTGGAGAGCCAGGGGTCCCCGATCGGTTTGGCCGGCGACGCCTACGCGGAATGCTCTGTCCACCTGGGGGCGGGAGACCGCTTGTACCTCTACTCCGATGGTGTCCCCGAGGCGATGGATCCCGCCGGCAAGCAGTTTGGCGACGCCCGGCTCCTGGAGGCGATCGGCCAAACGCGGTCCGAACCGCTACAGGAGGGTATTGCTAACCTCCTGGGCGAGGTCGCGCGGTGGCATGGATCCACGAGACCTCACGACGATGTCTCTATCCTGGCGGTCGAGGTCTCCGTCGCATCGGGCCTCGGCGGGCCCCGCGTCGAATCCCTCGTGCGTCCACGTGCCCCTACGAGAGCACAATGAGCCGCGTCCTGGATTCCAGGAGAAGCGGTTGAAATGGCAGGCCGCCTTCTATGATTGCGATTCGGTCATCCTACACCGCGACGTGCTGCCGGCGGTCCAGCGCCAGTTCGATGATTTTTTCGAGCAGTTCCGGATACGACAGCCCATGTTTTCGCGCGGCCGAAGCGAATTCGCTGCGCTTCTCCATCCAGCAATTCGGGTTCACCTCAATGATGAAGTAGTCCCACTCGCGCGAATGCGTGGCCCCGGAGTTGCCGTGTTCGTCTGACGCGCCTTTGGTGCTCGCGGCTTTTTTGACGTTGGATTTTTTATCGTTCTTGGCGCTATCCGATGGGCTCTCGGCGGCGGCGTCTCCCGTCGGTTCCCGATGCCGCAGACGCATGTCCACCCGCGCATAGCCCGACAGCTTCAGCGCCTGGTATGCCGTGAGGGCCGCATTTTGGACTCCGTGAACCACCTCCTCCGGAATATCCTCTGGGAAGATGACCGGGGCTTTGTAGCCTTCCGAGTCGCGATCCCACTTGGCTTCGGTGCCGGCAATCTTGAGGCTGTCTTTGACCTTGGAGAAGTCCCACTCGATGATCGGAAACGCGTCGGGCCGATCGTTGCCGAGCACGCCGACGTAGATCTCGCGGCCGTCGATAAATTCTTCCACGAGAGTTGCGCCGTCGAATTTCTCTTGAATGTATGAAATCCGCTCCAGCAGCTCCTTGACGTGATGCACGACCGAACCCTTGTCGATGCCGATGGATGCATCTTCGTTCAGCGGTTTCACGATCAGCGGAAATTCCAGGTCGTCGGACCATTCGACCTTGCCCTTGTCGAATGTGCAGAAGCGCGGGTACCGGACGTTGTGGAATTGGAAGATCTTTTTGCACAGCGCCTTGTCGCCCGCCAGCAGCCAGCCGGCCGACCCGCAGCCGGTGAAACACTTCTCGTACAGCTCCAGCAGCCCGACCACGTTATGCTCGTGCTGGGGTGAGCAGGCGATTGCTTCGCACAGATTGAAGATGACGTCGCTCGTGTCTTTCTCCACAAGAGCGACGAGGCTGTGGATCTTCTTGGTTACGCCGATGGTCTTCACTTTGTGGCCGCGCTTCTCCAGCGCTTCGGCCACCTGTGCATAGGCGAGCGGGAAGGGCTTCCCTTCTTCTTCGGCCTTCGCCTTCTCGACATCCTCAGCCGCGTCGTAAAGCACGGTGATGCTGCGCTTCTCGTCCATGCGATTCTCTGCCGCGTTTTTTACTTTTGAACGAACTCCCCGGTCTGCAGTCGGTTCATGCACAGGGTGGTGACGAGCGCGACCAGCTCGATGACTTTGGCGGGCCGGCCCGGACCCACTTGCAGACCCAGTGCCGCGCATCGTTCTTCGAGATGAATCACCAGCCCGCGGACCAAATCGTGGTTGAGGCCGGTCCAGTGATACACGGTCCCGACAACCGCCCGACGATGTCGTCGCAATAAGTCGGCGGCAGGTTTTCCGGCGGTCGACTCCTCGGCCAGGGGCGGGAATATGTCCCGCAACGCCGCATCAAACAACTGCGGAATCTCCACGCGCGTCGGCGTCGAGCGGCTATAGTGCTCCGCGATGGTGCTGGCGAGATACTCTTCCTGCGTGTCGTAATTGTCGGCCGTCACAGGCGGCGCCTGCGATCCGATGCGCTCTGCCAGTTCATCAACATACATCAGTTTGGGCAGGCAGTTCCATTCGGCGTACACCTCGCGCCAGTTCGACCGCGGATCGAGCCAGACGGCAAAAGTCTCCGCGAAATCCTCGTCGGGGTGCTTTTGAGCGTACCATGCGGGCAGGTGTCGCACGAAGCCGCGCGAGAACGGATTCGGTGTGTATTCATCCGCGTACGGACGAAGGAAGGGCCCGAACATCGTAGTCCATTCGGGGAGATCGTAAAGGCGATAAGCGTAGTTCAGCGCGTGCCCCGCTTCGTGGCGCAGATAGCGCATGATCTGATCGTCCGACTCCGCCTCGACGCCTTCCATCAGCTCGTCTTCCAGCCGCGTCAGTTCAGGGTCGGCAAGGTAAAAGGGAACTCCGATAATCGGCACCCGATCCGGGCAGCCCCAGTCGTCCGACAGATATACCGGTGGCCGAAAGCACAGCCCCGCCTGGGCAAGCTCATCATGGAGCCGCCGCGTGAGTCGTGCTACGGGAGTGCCATCCAGCCGCAGGTTCAGATCGCCGATGCGGCGCTGCAGCAACTCCTCACGCGAAAGCAGTGCGTGGGATTCTCTGAACTCTCGCTCGATCCCAGGCGCAGCAGGCCCGGCCGCGCACTTGTCCGGATCCCCGGCAAAGCTGTCGACGTCCTCCGATGCCACAGTCCGATCCTCCGCGATGCTGCCACCATGACGAGCCGCATTACATTATAGCCGGTCCTGCATCGTCAAAGAAATCCGCCAGCAGGCGCCGCAACGGCAAGGCCGTCCCAAGCAGACTTACGGCGTCGATATCGCGGCGGCAGCCGGAACTTCGGTTGGTTCGTCGTGAGGTGCGGAATTGCGCGCGTGACGGTACTTCGACATGGTTTCGTAGATGATTTTGCGGGCCCGGTTGATGCCCCCCAGGGGCCGATGCTCTGGCAAGCAGTGCCACGGGTTGAACGACAGGTTGTCTCCATATTCGTGCTGGGCCGGCGTGTGAAATTTCTGCGGTGGAATTCGAACGGTGGCAACCTTGACGAATGGAGACAGTTTTGCGCTCCACAACACACGCGGATCTTCAATGGGCATTCTCGTAGCATCCGTCTGAACTTGAACAAGGAAGTCGAAACAGGCCTCGCGTTCAAACAGATGATTGACCATTGCCTCTCGAAGATAATCGGCCGAGGGTGCTACGGGAATTCTGGCGGCCCCTCGCATTGCAGGACGAATCGCATACTTACGGCATTACCCCGAGGAAATGTGGCAATATTGTACCAATCGCGACGCAAGTTCTGAATTCCATTGCTTTCCCGACCCCGCGCGTCTATAATTAATTGCGTCGGTAGGCAAATATTTCGCCCCCGATACATTATTTGAAGTCGTCGGATGACTAAATAGAGAGCAGCCCGCCGCGGCGGGAGGCTCGTTAACGAGTAAGCCGACGTGGTCGAACCCCTGCGGGTGTTCGGGCACGTCGGTTTTTTTTGCGCTGCTGGCCCGGAATCTTGATTGAATCGCATCGACAAAGGACAGAGACAATGAACGTACTGCGCGTTACGCGATGGTGCACGCTCACCGCATTGGTGACCCTTGGCACGACGGTTGGATTGAACCAACACGTCGCCGCACAACAACCGGCGTCGGCCGCTGGTCAGGACGGCGTGGAAGTGCTCACGCGCGGGCCGGTGCACGAAGCATTTGCCGAAACCATCACTTTCGATCCGGAGCCGGGCATCGTGGCGCCGAATGCGCCGCCGGCCGCCATTGAAGAACTGCCGCCGCAACAAAGGCCTGCGGGGGCAAACCTGGCCTGGATACCCGGCTATTGGGCCTGGGATGACGAGCGGAACGATTTCCTGTGGGTCAGCGGCATCTGGCGCGCACTGCCACCGGGTCGCCAATGGGTGCCCGGCTATTGGGGCCAGTCCGGACATGGCTTTCAATGGACTTCGGGATACTGGGCTGATGCAAGGGCGCGCGAGATTCAATACCTGCCCGAGCCGCCGGAAACGGTCGAGATTGGCCCCAACATCGCCGCGTCTTCCGCTGACGATATTTGGCTGCCGGGCTGTTGGATCTGGCAGCAAAACCGCTATGCATGGCGCCCCGGATACTGGGCCACGGGGCATCAAGAATGGGATTGGATTCCGGACCATTACGTGTGGACGCCCAGCGGCTACATTTTCGTCGATGGCTACTACGACTACTCGGTTCCGCGTCGTGGCGTAGTGTTTGCGCCCGTCTATCTTCATGGCGGTCTCCGCAGCCAGCGCGGTTTCTCCTACTCACCTTCAACGGTGATTAACCCGGGTGTGTTCGTCAGTCATCTCTTTTTGCGACCGCGCTACGGCCATTACTACTTCGGTGACTACTACGGTTCCAACTATTCCGATGCAGGCTTTTCACCTTGGTTTTCGTACCACTCGAGCCGTCGCGGCTACGATCCGATCTACGCCAACCAGCGTTGGCAGCATCGGCGCGACCACGAGTGGGAGCATCGCGCCGAGGCTAATTACCGCAATTACCGCGACAATGAAGACGCCCGGCCGCCGCGCACCTGGGCAGCACAAAGAGAACTCGCCGGGCGTGGGGAGAAGTCCAACAAGAAGAGCATCAGGGTGGCCGCGTCGCTCGACGAACTGACCAAGAAAAAAGACAGTTGGTTCCGATTCCAACCGGTGGACCAGGAAGAACGACAACAGTTTGGCCAGCGTGGGGAAGAGTACCGTAAATACCTCCAGCAGCGGCAACAGTTGGAAGCCAATGCGGCGCGCACGCCAGGCGAAGATCCTGCCACCGCAGCTCAGCCGGCTCGAAGGAAATTCTCGCGATCTCCCTTCGTGGCGCAGTCCGCCGATCAGCTTGGCAGGAAGTACGCGCCGCCGCAACGACATGAAGTCCTCAAGCCAGACCTCCAGGTCCAACCCCAGCCCAGAACGAATGGCGACCAAACGGGAACGCGTCAGGGCTATCGGCAAGGGACAGCGGGTGGGCTGCAGCAGCAGGATCCCGAGGCACGACGCAACTTTCGATCGCAAGGCCAGCTGCAGGGCGAGTCCCAGGGCGCGTCCAACCGTCAGTCGCAAGGTCGTGGTGCCTACCGAGGCGACTCCCAGCGTGCGTCAAACGACCAGTCACAAGATGCACCGCGGAATCAGTCCAGAGGTGAATCGGAGAAAGAAGACAAGGACTAAACGTCACCCCTATTAAGGCGACCCGAGATGCGGACCGATGTGAATGAAGAGACGGCAGCCAAGATGGAGCAGCATGATGGCCACGGGGTCATCCGCCGCGGCCTCGAGTTCTGTTTTGCTACAGGAATAAGACATCGAGAGAGAGTTGAGTCATGAAAACACTAAGTGCGGTGCTGATCGCGATTGTGGTCCTCGTCGTTGGTCTGGGTTTCTACCGAGGCTGGTTCGCGTTGTCGCGTCCAGCCCCCGACGCGGGGAGCAACAAGGTGAACATCAACCTCGCGGCCGACCCGGACAAAATGAAACAGGATGCCGAGATGGTAACGGACAAAGCTACCGAGCTGACCGGCGGGGTTACGGACGACGTCACGGCGGACGGTCAGGCACGCCGACATCGTGAAGTCAAATGATCTTTAGAGAACACAAAACGCGGTTACCAATCGAATGACACGGAAAACCACGCTTTGCGTTCGACACTTTTCTTGAAGGAGAGCTGAAATGGTTTCCATTTCCACGATTCTGATTGTGATCCTGATCCTGATGCTGCTGGGGGCGCTGCCCACGTGGGGCCATAGCCGAAACTGGGGCTACGGTCCTAGCGGGGGGCTGGGACTCATTGTTCTAGTCCTGGTCGTGCTGTTCCTCGTCGGACGCATTTGATCACCGACCCGTGCCGAGTAAGCAACCCATATCCGCTGACAAGTGACACAGCGAAGCATTTCTCTATTAAGGAGTGACAGCGATGAACTGGGATCAAATCAAGGGCGACTGGCAACAATTGAGCCGCAAACTCAAGGAGAAGTGGAGCATGCTGACCGACGCCGATCTTAAAGCGATCGGCGGGAAGCGGGACCAGCTTGAGGGCGTCCTGCAAGACCGCTACGGCTACGCAAAAGATCGGGCGGCGATGGAGCTCGATAAGTTTGCCGATGCAGTGTCGTCGTAGGCGTCTGCCATCGCGACGGCTGATACTTTGCCATTGGAGTAACGACTATGCACAACGCTAAAGATGACCATATTACGCGACATGTTAATAACAAACTCGCGTCGCGCGGATTTGGTTCTCAACATTTAACGGTTCAGACGAGCAATGGCTTGGTGACCTTATCGGGAGCTGTTCAATTCGCGCATCAGAAGAAAGCGGCACTGAAGTCGATCGCCGGAATGGCGGGCATACGACGAGTGATCGATCAATTGACCGTCAGGCCTGCCGTTAAGCGCACGTAAAGACAAGTTCCCGGCGCTAGAAGACCTGTTCGATGAATCAAGAATTACTCATTCAACAGACGAAGGTGGAGAGCCAGGCGCTCGAACACATTACCCGGGCCCTGGAAGTCATGATCGGATGGGCCGTCGATGGTGATGGCTACTGCAGGAAGCTTTCCAGTGTGCGGTTTTTTACGGAGTTGTATCAGCGGCATTTAGAGCGGCTGTTCGCACTGGAAGAGATCGATGGCTACATGGAAAGTATTTCTCGCTTGAACCCGGAATTGGCGAACCAAGTGGCTGATTTGAAACGAGAGCACGAGCAGCTTCGTGCGGCAATTAGAAAGTCCGTGGTACGGCTTGACTTGGCGTCGCCGACTCAACTGGCGGCGTTCGATGCGACCTGCACGGCGTTGCGAAAGACGATCAATGCGATCCTTGAACACCTTCGTCGCGAGCAAGAGTTGCTCGTCGAATCCTTTCATCGCGACAGGGTGGCGAGGGGTGAACCGGCGGCTGGCCCGCGACACCCGATGTGAATATGAGAAGCTGCACAACTGTGTACGCGCCTCGAATACGATCTCTGCAACAGGCTGCGACTTGTGACTGGATGCGAATACCAATGATACGAGTGACGTTTGACGGCGATTACATTGGTAACCTGCAGGACTACTATCACCGCAACGAGTGCATCCGCGAGCAACAGTACTTGTCGCAAGAGAAGCTGCTACATCTAGCCGCGTTCTGTGTGTCAAAGGTTGCCAACCATATCGAGGAAAGCGGGGAGTCGCCGCGCAATGGACAAAATGCCGAAGCCGCACTCGATGCCGTTCGGCAATTATCGCTGCTGTGTGAAAAAGCGGATCAGGCAGACGCGAGAATCGAACCCGTCACAATTGTCAACGGTCAGACAAACGGCGAGCGACACAACGATGAGCGACACACTACGACATCCGCAACCCCGACGTTGGCAGAGAAATGTATTGTCCGCCTGCTGCGGCTGCGGGCAGCCGCCGGTTCGGCAATGGGTGCCGTGGCCGGACGGCGAAATATCCGCGGGAAAACGCCCCGTATTTGATCACAATTTCGGGCCATGCCCTAAAGGTAAGACTCATGCCCATTGGAAAGATAAACAAGCTTGTTCATTTGTCGCAGCAAACGTACCAGCCCAACTCAAAACTCGTTCCCGGCCACAACGACAAGGGCTTTGGCACCGTTGACGACGAAGTCGGTCGAGAAGTGTACTTTTTACACGATGCGGTTCCTGGAATTCATGGCTTCGACGATTTGTGCCGAGGCCAGACGGTTGAGTACACGCTGGAAGACGGCCCGTACCTGAGAGCGAGCGCAGTAAGCCCGGTGACGGAAGTCTCAGCGAATGTTCCAAGGCCCGCGGTGTAGAAATCTGGAGAGCAACGATGAAAGTGTTCAATGTTTGGATAAGTCGAAGGGACGGCGCTTTGCGACTTCGCGTGGACGGCCTCGAAAACACAAATTGGCTGCTGGGTCGCCTGAGTGCTTTCTTCGTCTTCAAAACCAGCGAGCCGCTCCACGAAGTACCGAATTCGTCGGATTACACGTTTCGGGTGGCGCACAATTCACAGATGTCTGGTCGCCGGTTTGAGAAATTGCTGGCCGGAATCGCAGAAGTAAAACTGATGTTGGAACCGGCACAACCCGCCTCGGCAATCGACTAGCCGGCAAACGACAACTAAAAGAAACCTCGATCGACGTTTGAACACGTTGCACACGCAACACAATCTTTTGCAATCATTTGACGGCATGCAATAACACGGAGGGTAAGTAATGCACACAGTTCGCCCACTTTATATATCCACCTATCCACCCGAAAAATGCGGGCTTGCAACATTTACGAACGATTCCGCCGATGCCGTTGATCTTGCGGCGCCAGAGCCGATTTGCTCTGTGGCAGCCATCCGAAAAACGGATGAATTATGTTACGACGATTCGCGTGTCGTGCATGTTATCGATAACGGACGTCGAAACAGTTACAAGCTAGCCGCGGAAATGGCGAACGATGGACCCTGTGACGTTGTGAGTTTACAGCATGAGTTTGGCCTCTTTACCGGGCCGTGGGGAGTTAATGTGCTCGACTTTCTGCGTAATTGCCAAAAGCCCGTTGTCACCACGTTTCACACGATGATGACCCAACCGGACCGACTGCCTCGGCAATTGATTCACATGGTGGCCGCGCGTAGCCAGTCGGTCGTCGTGATGACCAGGGTGGCGGCAAAGCTGCTTGATGAGGTATATGGGGTATCGGGGCCCAAGGTGCATATCATTCCGCACGGTGTGCCGGATATCCCCGTTGACTCGGAAGGTAACGCAAAAACCAGGCTGGGGCTCTCCGGGCAGCAAGTCATTTGCAGCTTCGGACTAATTAATCGCGGTAAGGGACTGGAACATATGATTAGGGCCATGCCTCGTATCGTGGCGGCATGTCCCAGGGCCGTGTACCTCGTCGTAGGCGCGACACATCCTCAGGTAAAACGCCAAGAAGGCGAGGTCTATCGAGAGAGCCTGATCGCAATGGCCGAAATGCTCGGCGTCGGCGCACACGTGCAGTTTGTCAACAGTTTTCTCAGTCTTGCAGGTCTCACTCAGTACTTGCAGGCCTGCGACGTCTTCGTTACTCCCTATCCCGGAAAGGATCAAATTGCCAGCGGCACGTTGGCCTATGGGTTGTCAGCAGGATGCGCAACGATTAGCACTCCCTACCTGTACGCCGAAGAAGTCCTAGCGGGAGGACGGGGTCAGCTCGTGCCGTTCGCCGATTGCGGCGCCCTTGCTGATGCGACCATCCGATATTTGAACGATGCGCCCTTCCGCGCTGAAACGCGTTCCAGAGCCTATGAATACGCTAAGCCCATGGCTTGGCCCAACGTCGGTCGGCGCTATTTGAAACTATTTAGCCGCACCATGCGCGCGGCTGAAGCGCGCCGGAAACGCCGTGTACGACAGGCTCTTCCCACCGCCATCGTGACCGGTAGACACATCAAGGTTATGCAGGGAGAACTTTAATGTCCGTCCACGATTGGGTTGTGTTGGATCACCTGGACTGTATGACTGATTCCACGGGCCTGATCCAGCATGCGATCTATAGCGTTCCGCGCCGCGAGAGCGGTTACACGACGGACGACAACGCCCGCGCCCTCCGCCTGTGCACCCGCTTGTGGTGCGAGGAACCCGACGAGCGCATGTTGGCTCGCGTGACGACGTACCTCAGTTTTCTGGAACATGCGCATTGTCCGGCGCGCGGATTTCACAACTTCTTGAGTTACCAGCGCGACTGGCTGGACGCAAACGGCACAGGTGATTGCCAAGGCCAAGCGGTCCGCGCACTGGCCGAGGTTCTCGGCAGTGACCTGCCGGACGGATGTCGCGCATTGGCACGTGAGCTGATCGAAGGCGTCCGCCCCGCGTTAGCCGAAATTCGGAACTTGCGCGCCCAAGCCTATGTGATCTTGGCATGGGGGCATCTTTGGACGAAGGGCGTCAAAGACGCGGAAATGCTCGAACCTTTGGCCTGGACGGCGGCGCAGCGTTTGGTCGAATGTTACCAGCGCTCCGTGCAACATGACTGGCAGTGGTTCGAGTCTCGCCTGACTTATGCGAACGCCGTATTGCCACACGCCTTGTTTGTAGCCGCCAAGCGTTGGCCGGATGAAGGATTTCTCGATGTGGCGAAAGCATCGTTCGATTTTCTCGACCGCGCAACAACTTCTGAAGGCATGTATTGGCCAGTCGGCAATTGCGATTGGTACCCTCATGGAGAAGAAAAGGCTCTCTACGATCAACAACCGGTCGAAGCAATCACCATGGCGGAGGCCGCGCTGGCGGCGTTCAGTCAAGAACGTGAAGAAAACTACTTCAGCACTTTTTGCCGGACCAATGACTGGTTTCACGGCAATAACAGCCTGGCAGCGGCATTGGCGGAGCCCGAGTCCGGCGCCTGCTGCGATGGACTGCAACCACTGGGCATGAATCGAAACCAGGGAGCAGAGTCGACGCTGGCGTACTTGTGGATGACAGTGCACAACTTCGAGATTCAAATGGATCTCGGTCGTGCGTACACGCCACTCGGGATATGACCAAGACAAGGACGGCGGTAGGCGAAACTCCTACCGGGAAGCGTTCATAGATTAGCCAGTCGCACGCCAGACGATTTGGTCAAGCCAAGTCGGATAAGCAAATAGTGAACACACGCGAGTAGCAACAATGTTGCAATACAAATGCAATGTGGCGCGAGAGGTTAAATTGCATTGTAATGATGAAAAGCTCCCCCGGTAGGACTCGAACCTACGACATAGCGGTTAACAGCCGCTCGCTCTACCAACTGAGCTACAGGGGATTGGAATTAGTTATTCTTACGGCGACTCGTCGCGCTCGCAAGACCGGCAGGAAGGCGGGCCGGCCGGTGTTACGGAGCGGATTTTTTCCATCGTTACGCAATTGCCGCGCTTGTTATGTTCCACCCTTGTCATATAGGCCTTGATGAGTGCTAGTCCGCGGCCACCTGGACACTCGAGATTCTCATCCGCCGTGCAGTCGGGGACTTCGCCGGGCTCAAAACCACATCCCTCGTCCCGGACGCGGAGCCAGAAACGATCGGCACTCGCCTTGCAATCGACAACGACTCGCTTTGATTCGTTTAAACGGTTTCCATGCTTGATGGCATTCGTCAACGATTCTTCCAGGGCGAGATGAATTCCGAACAGGTCGCGGCCCTCCCAGCCGAGGCGTTTGAGCGTATCCAGAATATCCTGCATGTGCGATTGGTGTGCGCCCGCAAGACTGGGGAATGTCGCGCGCGACTTCCAGCTCCAGAGATGCTCCGACATGCTGTTAACTCTCGGCAGATGATATTCAAAACAGCAGCAGGCGACTATCACGTATGCGGGCGGCTTGAGACAAACCTTGAAAGCTAATCTTTCCGCTCATATCGCGGCCAGCGCGTCGGCCTCGTCGTCCTTGATGTCAAACAGCTTCGTCAATTTCGTGATTGCGAATACCTCGTAGATTTCCGGGCGAATATTCGAGAGCATCAGCTCAGCACCATGCTGCTTGACACGCTTGTCGAATCCGATCAGCTTGCCGAGGGCGGCACTCGACAGAAATTCGACGTTGCCGAAATTAAGCACGATCTTCTTCCGACCGTCGCGTTCGACCAAATCGTACAGCTCCTGTCCAAATTCTTGAATTTCCGCCTCATCAATGATCTTCGAGTCGTTAAACGTCACGACAGTGACCTGACCCGACTCATTGGCCTTAATACGTCGCGGTGTCGCCATGGAACTCAATTCCTCCTCGATGCGGACAAACCGGCGCTGGTTCAATGCATGCCGCCGCTCCGCGGCATGCCTATTTGATGATAACTCTCGTCCGGAACGCGGGCAAGGATCGAGGCGGAGGGCCGAACGGCAAATGTTAGCGATTGCTTGCCGAACCGCGGGATTAGCTCGGCCGCGGCATCGCCAGAGAGTGCAAACACAGCACCGCGCCCACCGAGATCAAGCACCAGGCGAGCCATTCCGGGGGATTCAGCACTTTGCGCGGCGCGGCGGGAGTGCCGGCTGTCGCCGAGAAGAATGTGGACAACCCTGATGCGGATTGACCCGTACGCTCGGCGAGAAATCGCGTCGCCTCCGGGTTCAAAACGTACGCGCTCACGTAGCGCACTTGAAGCCCTATCATGAGGACCAACAGGCCGATAAAGAAGAATTGGTTGCGATTCAGGTCCATGGGAACGCCGACTCACGGGAGGATACCTGGGCACAGCGGCGCAACAGCGTCCGTGTGAATCGCTGACGGACTCTGCTGGTGGCATCGGCCGGCCGACGGGGGCGACTTCAATTGGTGGCGGCAGGTCGCGGTGGTGCGGGTGATAGGGAATGACCGGCATATCAAGGTATCGAATATGCCGGCGTTTTGCACAGATGCGCAAAACTCCCCCCCGGGGTTCTGCGCATCTGTAGCGAAATTGACACATGCCGCCGCAATTGGCCGTCAGTTTTCCGCGGGCGCGCACGGTGTGCGCAGCCCACCGCCTTGTGGTAAGCCGTGTGGATCGAGTTTTCAAAGAGCGAAGGCTGGAATGCAGCGTGAATGTAGCGTAGCGATTTAGTGTACGCCTGTCTATTCAAGTTTTGGCCACTTCGAATATTGCCGCATCGGCCGATTTGTTTACAGGAGGAAGCAGAGGCAGCAGAGATGGTCTCCTTTTCAGCTGCTCAAACTGTCAAGAACATCTCACGCAAAGGCGCAAAGGATACAGGAGGGGATCAACATTTGGCACAGAAGACGGCAGAGAGCAGATCTTTGGAATGGTGTTCCGTTCCATTGCATTTTACTGTTCAAAATATGTGTCTATTTTGGACAAATGGAATTGCCCACCTTCGCGCCTTAGCGCCTTTGCGTGAGTTCTTTTTGAACGCTTACAGTTTCAATCAGCTATGTCTGCTACCTCTGTTCAACAATATTCGCGCGGAAGTGCGTTGACGATTTTCACGGTCTCGATGCTGACGCGGACGACCTGGCCGACGAGGCGGACGATATATTGCTCGTCTTCCGGGTTGTTGGGGTCGCTGGTGATGCCGCTGCGTTTGTCGGTTTTGACCTGGTACTGGTCGATGACCCAATCGAGCGCGCTGCGGTTGCCGAGGCGATAGTCGAATGTCTCGGGCGGGATGCCGGCGAGGGTGAGCGAGTCGTTGACGCGGACGGCCGACTTGTCCTTCGCGAGCCGCATCTTCGCGACATGGTACGACAGCGGCACGCCCTCGGCCTCGATCCACTTCAGCGGCCTGGGCTCAAGCTGCTCGTAACCCAGGTGCAGCTCGGCCAGCTTCTTGCCCGCGGCGGCAAAGGCCTTGAAGTCGGGCGCGAACGGAATCCGCGGCAGCTCTCGTTTGAAATTGTCGGCAAACTTCTCGCGGTAGGCTGGATGGTGCAGGATGCCGTAGACGTAATAGAAAATGTCCCACTTCGTGATCCGCTTGTTGCCGTAATGCTCGCGGAATTCTTCTAGCGCCCAATCGGTGATATTCTCGCGGCGATTTGTGCCGTCCCGGCTGTACATGTAGAACGAAACACATTGTGAGCCACTTACCGGAAGCAGATCAACGATTTGTTTGGCGGCGAATGGGAACATCGGCCAGACAGCGCCGACCTTGATCCAAATTACGATGTTCTCGTTCTCTTGGCTTTCCTTCGGAAAAATCTCTGGAAATTGGTAGCGTCTTTCAACGAGCATTCCATGGAAGTAAATCCACTGCTTGGTAAACGGGCGATACAGGCACTTTCGCAGTTTGGACTCGTCGTACTGCGCGTATCTGCCACGAACGACATTTGCCTTAACCGTTTCACTCCATTTCAATATGTCGTAGTTCACAAATTGATGAATGTCCCCAGGTTTCCTCGTGCGCTTATACCGATCGACTTCGCCGTTATATGCGTCGATAAATCGCTGCACCCTTGGCAAAAGTGTCCCGGCTCGAAAGTCGTAAACCACGTCATCCCGATTTGATTTGACTCCCGGGGATACGGATGCGAAAAGCGTCTCAGCGTTGTTCGGCGCGTGTGCCCCTTTGATGGCGAGTGGGAGAAATGAATTGAATTCATCGACGTTCTCCGGCGCCAGCCAAGTGTAGGATCGGTCCGGCTCTATCTTCAGCCACTCTATTCCCGCAATGTCTTCTCCTTGGGAAAGCCACTGCAATTTTTGCTCTCGCCGAAGGTATTTGTCTAAACGACTAAAATACAGCTCATGCTCCGATCGGCTTTTCAAGCGTAAGGCCAGTGTTATTCCAACACCAACTTTTATTCCGAATACGTTGTAGATGCTTCCGGCAAGGCTGAAGTCTTGACGTACATTGCCCTCGAGATGTAGGTGATATACTTTCGAAAAGTCCTGTAAAAGATGCTTTCGCATCCCGTCAAATGCGAGCTGCTCAACAAAGCTATTGTTCGATACAAAGCACACGATTCCGTCTCGATTTCCGAGACGGTCAATAGCCCACCGGAAGAACTTTACGTAAGCGTCCGACAGAGCATTCTTGTTAGTTGCCGCGGAGTCTGCGGAATAAGTCTCGCGAATTCTCGTTTCGACCACCGGGTATTTTCGGTTCTTATTGTTGTCATTCTCATCGAGCTGGCCAATGTTGTAAGGTGGATTGCCAATGATGACTGTGATTGGAGTGTGCTTCTGCCGCTCAACACGTTCGGTGTTCCTTGCCGTCATAAAGCTGAAACTGGCCTGCCTCGCTTCGGCCAGGTCGAGCGTATCGACGAAGCATAGCCCCTCAAACGGCTCGTATTCGCCCGACTGTTCAAAGTACGCGTGCTCGATGTTCAGCGCCGCGATGTAGTACGGCAGGAGCATCACCTCATTGGCGAAAAGCTGCTCGCGGTACACGTGCTGCAAATCGCGCTTCGGTATCCGGCGGATGAGGTTGACGATGAAATTGCCGGTGCCGGTGCAGGGGTCGAGGATATTCACGTCTTTGGAGCCGAGCGATTTGCCGAACTCTTTTTCCAGGACCTCGGCCACACTCGCGCACATGAAATCGACGATCTCCTGCGGCGTGTAGACGATGCCGTGCGTGTCGGCCACCTTCACGGAGTAGCCCTGGAAGAACCGCTCGTACACGGTGTTGAGGAAGTGCTGCTTCTCGGTGAAATCTTCGCCCAGCACGCGGGCGGCCAACTCGATCGCCACGTAGAACCGGTCCAGCGACTTCAGGAACTGCTCGCGGCTGAAGGCCTTCGACGTGAGGGCGTCGATCACCTTCTCGACCTCGGCCGCGATCACGTTGCGGCGGACAAAGTCGGGATTGTCGAAGATCGTGTCGAATAGCCGGATCGTGAGCAGATGCTGAATCAGCATCTCGTCGACGGCCGATACGCTCAGGTTCGGATTGAGCGATTGCCGGCAGAGCTCGAAAAACTTGTCGAAGGCCTCTTGGAAGCGCGGGTTCTTCTTGTGCGCTTCCTCGATCTTCGCCTTGAGGCCGAGAGCCAATTCCGGCACGCGCTCCTTGAAATCGTCGACGGCCCGCTCGAAGCCTTCGATATCGGGCTCCGTGTGGCTGTAGAACTTGTTGAGGAGATCGCACAGGTCTTGCGGCCGGGTGAGATCGAATCGGGGCTCGATCTCCGCGCCGTTTTGGAAGAGCACGGCCGTGCGTGTGTCTTCGAAGATCGTGTTCGTGAGCGGGTAGCCGAGCTTCGTTTTCTTGCGGATTTCGACGTCGAGCTTGTCGGCGGAGTCTTTGGCTTCCCAGTAGCCGCGGTGGAGGTTGAAGTGGTCGCGGAGGGTTCCGTCGGGGCGGACTTGCTTGCCGCGGACGCGGGTGGGTTGTTCGGGGACGAGGTGCCAGCCGGTTTTCTTGGCGGTTTTGGCGAGCAGGTTTTGGAAGGCGGTGCGGACGGCCTGCTCATGGGAGACGTTGTGTGTGAGGTAGTCGGCAAGCTCGGCGTAGTAGGCCTTGATGACCTGGTGCGCGGGTTTTAGTTGTGGGGCGTCGTGTGGCATGTCGGCGGATGGACCCTGGGGCGGTGCCTCAAGGCAAGGCGGCGAGAAGGCCGGTGAACGGGCCTACCCTCACCCTGCCCTCTCCCAAAGGGAGAGGATTTAGCGCCAGTCTAACCCGACATGAATGTCGGGCCTAGTACGGAGCGAAGGGTCGTGAACGACCCTGTATGAAGCGGAGTCGCATGCCGGGCTCGTTGCGCGAGTGTGACTCTTCGTTTGCCGATCACTGTTTCGGCCAGGCCGGCAGCAATTGTTGGACATTTCCTTGAATGGCCGCGGCCGCTGAATCGCCCAGCAGGTATTGCTTGTTGGCTCGGACGAGGTCGGCGGCTAACTGCGGACGGCTGGCCCAGTCCGCCATACTGAAGGACCGGATGTCGACGAAGGCTTCCGACATCCGCGCGGGTTGTTTGGCGACGAGGTGAAAGCCGTCCGATGCCCGCATGACGTGATAGCTCATAACGGCGTGAAGCAGCGCCGCTCCGGTCGCGATGCCCAGGAGAAATGAGGAGAGTCGCGACATTCGAACGGTCCTGGCAATGCCGACCCGTCGCGGCACTCCTTATGGAATTCGCCGAACAGGCGATCCGTGAGACAGCATTTGGGGGCAAGATGTACGGCAGCACCATACTTGGCAATCGCCTCCGGAATCAATACGAATTGTGGTAGCAGGTTTAATCGAGTTCCCAAAACCTCGGGTTGGCCCCGCAATGGAATCAAAGCTACAGTAGAGGAAACAACAGCTCCATTCAGGCCGGCAACGGGATCAGCTTCCAAACCTTCGGCCATACCTCCGGCCGCCCCCTTCCATCGTCCATCCGAGCCAAGCGGCAGGTGCCACTCGACCGGTGGAATTTCGTTGGAGCCTTGAGCTCTTTTTCGTCATGCTTCAAATCGGCAAGTCGAATACCGACCTCCACATGCTCGATGAGGCTGGCGAGCCGGTGCAGCGTGATCGGCTGATGTCGCTTACCTTCATCGGCCTGCTGTTGACGCAGTTCCTCGGCACCACGAACGATAACATCCTGCGTTGGCTGGTGATCGGCCTGGGCAAGCACTACGTCGAAAAAGACCAGGTAAGCACGGTCCTGGCTGTCGGCTCCGGTTGTCTGGTCCTTCCTTATCTGCTCCTCGCTGCCCCGGCCGGCTATTTGGCCGATCGCTTCAGCAAGCGCGTGGTGATCATCAACTGCAAGCTTGCTGAGATCGTCATTATGGCCTTGGCGGTCGCGGCGATTCTAGTCGGAAACATTTACGTGATGTTCGGCGTCGTTGCCTTGATTGGGTCTCAGGCAGCGTTATTTGGTCCCTCGAAGTTCGGCAGCATTCCGGAAATGTTGCGGCCCAACAAGATCTCATCAGCCAATGGACTGTTGGGCCTGACCACGGTTATTGCCACGGTCGTTGGAACCGTCGCGGGCAATTGGTTATCGCTCGAGAGCGTCACGGGCGTGCACGGCCAGGAACGATGGTGGATTTCCGCGCTAGTTCTGGTGGGCGTCGCAACGGCCGGTTGGATTGCCAGCATGTTGATTATGCCGTTGAAATCGGCCAATCCGTTTCGAGTGTTTCCATGGGACATGGCAGGACAGACGGTGCGGGACTTGAAATCTTTAGGGCACGATCGGGCTTTGTTGCGCGTCGCGCTAGGAATCATGTTTTTTTGGACGCTGGCCATGTTGGCGCATCTGAACATCGACCAGTTTGCATACGAGGGCGCGGCGAGCAAACAGACTCAGGTCTCGCCGTTGTTGGGGGCCCTCATAGTCGGCGCCGGGCTCGGCAGCGTGCTGGCTGGCGTGTGGTCGGGGGGAAAGGTTGAACTTGGCATCTTGCCGCTCGGGGCCGGAGGCCTGGCTCTGTTTTCGTTGTTGTTGTATAGCGTGCACGGCGTGCTGGTCGATCCGGCCGGCGCATACACGGTGAGTTATGTCGCAGCCTGCGCATTCCTTGTATTGTTGGGCGTGAGTGCTGGATTGTTTGACGTGCCCTTGGCCGCATATATGCAGCACGGCAGTCCGCCCGAACATCGGGGGTCGATCCTCGCCGCCAGCAACTTCCTGACATTTGGCGGCATGTTGATGGCGGCGGTCGGCTATTGGTTGTTGCGCCGGCCGGTGGATGGGGAGGCACTGTTCACCTCGCGGCAAATCTTTCTGTTTTGTGGTCTGGCGACCGTGCCTGTGTTCATCTACATCGTCGTGCTGATTCCGCAGGCCACGATCAAGTTCCTGGCGTGGCTCCTGACGCATTCGATTTACAAGATTCGAGTGTATCAGCGTGAGAATATCCCTGAGCAAGGCGGGGCGATTCTTGTTCCGAATCATATTTCCTGGCTGGACGGCTTGTTGTTGCTCACCACGTCGTCGCGGCAAGTGCGCATGCTCATTGGCGACGACATCATCACCAACTGGCGCGCTCATGGCCTCGCGAAAATCATGGGCGCGATTCCGATCAAGCCTTCGCCGAAGGCGGCGCGACGCGCGATCGAGACGGCCCGCGACGCGCTCCGCGCCGGCGACCTGGTGTGCATCTTTCCCGAAGGCGGCATCAGCCGCTCCGGCCAGTTGCAGCGGTTCAAACCGGGCGTGCTGGAGATCCAGCGTGACACCGACGCGCCAATTATTCCTGTCTATCTCGATGAATTGTGGGGCAGCATCTTCAGCTTTCGCGGTGGAAAGTTCTTCTGGAAATGGCCGACGGCACATCCGAAGCAGGTGTCGATCTGGTTCGGCAAACCGATCGCTCATCCGCAGGACATCTACGAAGTGCGGCAGGCAGTGCAGGACTTGGGCGCCGAGGCAGTGGCCGGCCGCAAGCAGCGTACGGCCGCCCTGCCCCGCGCGATGATCCGCAACTGCCGCAAGACGATGTTTCGGCCCAAGCTGGCGGACACGACCGGCGTCGAGCTGACCGGCGGCAAGCTGTTGGCCGCCACGCTGGTGATGCGTCGGCTGCTGCTGCGCCACGTGCTTGCGGCCGATGAGAAATGCGTGGGGCTTTTGCTTCCGCCATCGGTTGGCAGCGTCGTGGCGAATGCCGCGTTGTCGATGACCGGCCGCATCACGGCGAACTTGAACTACACCGCTTCGCCGGAGGTGCTCAATGCGTGCATCGCGCGGGCCGGCATCCGCCGCGTGCTCACCAGCCGCAAAGTGATGGAAAGCCCCGTGATGGCGAAGTTCAAGGACACCCTGAAAGCTGAATTCGTCTACTTGGAAGACCTGCGCAGCAAGATTACACGTGGCGACAAGCTGGTTGGCGGGCTGGGGGCGTACGTGGCGCCTGCAATGCTGCTCGATCGGCTGTTGGGGCTGCACCGCATTCGGGGCGACGCGGTAGCGACGATCATCTTCACTTCCGGCTCGACGGGAATGCCGAAGGGAGTGATGCTGACGCAACACAACATCGCCACGAACGTCGAGGCCATCGATCAGGTGGTCCACCCGAAGCCAAACGATTCGATACTGGGTATTGTGCCGTTTTTTCATTCACTGGGTTTTACCGTCACGTTGTGGGGACCGCTGTTGTTGGACATCAAGGCTGCCTACCATTTCTCGCCGCTGGATACGCGGATCGTCGCCAAGCTGGCGCGGACGCGGAACGCCACGATTCTGTTGGCCACGCCGACGTTTCTGCGCTCGTACCTGCGGCGGTGTGAACCCGAGGAGCTCGAATCTTTGGAGGTAGTGGTGGCCGGCGCCGAAAAGCTGCCCGTCGCATTGTGCGAAGCGTTCGAGCAGAAATTCGGCGTGCGGCCGGTGGAAGGTTACGGGACGACGGAGCTCTCGCCGCTGGTGAGTGTCAACGTGCCGCCCAGCCGATCGAAGAGCGTCAACGTCGAGTGCAAGGAAGGTTCGGTCGGCCGCCCGGTGCCCGGCGTTTCGGTCAAGGTGGTCGATCCGGAATCGTTCGAGGACCTGCCTCTCGACACCCCCGGCATGCTGCTGGTGAAAGGGCCGAACGTCATGAAGGGCTACCTCGGCCAGCCGGAAGAGACGGCCAAGGTGATGCGCGACGGCTGGTATGTCACCGGCGACATCGCCAAGATCGACCAGGATGGATTCATTTTCATTACGGGCCGAGTGAGCCGGTTCTCGAAGATCGGCGGGGAGATGGTGCCGCACATTCGCATCGAGGAGGCCATCCAGAAAATCCTCGGCACGGATGATGAAGGCGGCCTGAGCCTCGTGGTGACGTCGGTGCCCGACGAGCGCAAAGGCGAGCGGCTGGTGGTGCTGCACACGCAGTTGTCGAAGTCGCCTGAGGAAATCTGCCGCGAGCTGGCGTCCGACGGCCTGCCGAACCTGTGGATCCCCGACGCCAACTGCTTTGTGGAAGTCGAGACGATTCCCGTGCTGGGAAGCGGCAAGACGGACCTGGTGGGCGTGGCGGATCTGGCCAAGGAACGGGTCAACGGCAGGTAGTGTCTGGAAGCTAGATGCTACATGCGCTCATTGCTTAATTCGCTGATCTCGTTCTGGGACATAGCGAAATCCTCGAAAGGGGACAAAGGGGACAAGTTTTGTGTGTGTCCCTTTGCGAGATTTGCGCGCAAAAGTGCGCAATCGGCCCCAGCGCGCACTGGTAGCGCAGGACCGGAAAACGACGCGGGTTTCAAGTTCCTTCCGGCTGATAGCTGACGGCTGATGGCTTTCTTCCGAATTATCAAAGACCGGACGCTGGAATGCAGCGTGGCTTGTAGCATAGCGTATAGTGTACATATTTACAAGTAATGTTTTGGCCAATGTCACATTCTGACGTCGCGACGCTGGCCCAAGAACGCTTTGGCGACGGCAGTTATGCTTGGTCGATGTTGGATGCTGGATCCCAGATTGTCGATATCGAGCCCGAAAATCTTCTCGGTCTAGCTGGTCCATAACATGCTAATTCGTGAAAATGAGATGGGTAAACCGCAGGTCGAATCATTATCCGTTTAATCCTATTAATTGCCGTTGCAGCTTTTGCGGCGGTCGATATTCCCGCTCGAAGTGCCGAACCAACGGAATCGAGCGGCATCGAATCGCTCGGCCGTGAGCTACTCGACGATCTCCGGCCAAAGACCGTCCGCGAACGTTCTGCGCGAACGTCCCTACCGCCCGTACTCAACGAGCTTATGATTGGCTGCAACCAGGTAGGCGCGATCAACTACTTGTTGGAGAACAACCCTGGTCGCCGGCTTGAGTTGGTGTTTGGTGGGCTGGAAAGCCCTGACCTTGAACCGACAAAAAACTACGACGCTGCCTATGTGTTGCGACTCGGGAATAAGGAAGACGCCACTTGGTCGTCGGACAAGATCTGTCTGTACTTCCGAGAGGGTTTCCTGGCCTACAAGTGTGTTGTTCCCAATGAAAAAGTTGATCCGGACGAAGTGTTTCGCCGTGAGATCGAGTCGGGGTTGCAGCATCCTCCCAATTTCCCAGGTCTGATGGAGAAAGTTCATTGGGGGAAAGCAACTTCCCCCCACGTTGGCCGGCTTTCGATGACAGACTTGGAGAGTGCCAAAGATCAACAATTAGAATTGCCGAGCAAAGACTCCAAGTTGGCGAAAGTCCGTTGTGGAATCGTGTGGAACGGTCTGCCGCAGTCAGTGCCTACTCGGCAGGGCTATAACGTGCTTGTGCTGTTCCAGAATGTCGGCCCGGCAGCGCTTAGCGACGATCTGCTCTTGATGGGTTTTCCCATCGGTCCGGTAATTATTGGCAGTGCTGAGTATCGCGACCGCGATGGAATCACGAAGGGATTCCCGTCGATGTTTGGGATTTATGGAACGAAGATTTACCAATTCCCGGGTAAGGAAATAAGTTTGAAGCGGGCCGCAAGCTTCCGGCTCACGAAGGGCGAGACGACGTTTGCCTGGCTGTATGTCCCCGACCTGTCATCCTATGCTTCGCTCCAAGCGGAATTCACTGGACTTTGGGGTGCCGACCAAAAAGGTGACACCTTAAACCTCCGCGTCTGGAATGCGAAATCTCCAAAGGTAACTATTCCAGAAGGGGATAACTAGCAACCAGCGACACAGCGGCTGCCCGTCGACAACGAGTAAGACCGCTCCTAATGAATCTCCATACTTAACGAACATCGGTGCGGGACATTTCTTTCCGATGTGCCAACAAGGTGGCGCCGGTGGTTGGTTCCCTCTTGGCATAGCGTTCGGCGGTGCGGAAGGAGAGGGCGACCAGCTCGTGGCGAGTGGGCTCGTCGATGGTGGGGAGGCGCGTGGCGAGGCGCTCGATGCCGTGTGGGTTTTGTTCGGCCGTGCGGGAGAAGTTGCTGACGAACGTGAGGGTTTCGATGAAGTTCTGGTCGGCCGTTTTGTTGATCCACGGCTGCACGGTCTTGGCGATCAATTCCAGACCCAATTGCTCGATCCGCAGGAAAGAATCGATGCGGACCGTGACGTAGTGCCGGCCGTTGGTCTCTCGGACGGCGCCGGAGCGGAGCAGGATGATGGATTGGGCCTTGAGTGGCGTGACAAACGGCTTGCCTTCGTAGCCGCCCTCGGCAAAGACGACAGCCAGGTTTTGCGCATTCTGGCCCCAGTCGGTGTAAAGGAATCGCACCGTGCCCGTGGTCCCCGCGCCATCGGTGCCCCGGTAGCATGGTAGGTCAGGCTTCGCCTGACGGCCGGGAGTGTCAGGCGGAGCCTGACCTACTCGATGGAGCGCGACCTGGCTCATGCCCATGACGCGCCACACGTCGATCACCACTTCCGGGTGTTGGACGAGGAACGTAAACATGTCGGGATCGCAATCGATGATGCGCGTGGGCAGTCGGCGGTAGATGCTGGTGTTCTTAATGACGGCTTGGGCGGCGCGGCGGTGCTCCGGCGCCATCTGTCGCCAGGGGATTGCGCGGACGGCTTCCTCGCGGATGCCGCGCTCTGAGGTCGCGTCGGGCGTGGCAGCGCTGGCGGGAGATACGAAAGAGCAATAGAGCAGTACAGTGGTGCCAGCAGTGATAGCGCGTCGCAGCGGCGCGGCGCGGCGTTGAACGGACGTCATCGATGTTCCCCCCTGCGCTTCCGTGCAGTCGTCTCGCACAGTTCGGCTGAGCTCACGGCCGAAGCCGCGAGAAGCAGCGTCCTCTCGCGGAGCGAGAGGTCTACACTGCTAGCGGGCGTTAAACTGTGTCGGTCCGATAGGATATTTCGGCCTGCCGGCCGAGTAGCCAAGAGAAAAATCCGCTGCATTCACGGCTTGATGAATTCCTCGAGGCTTTGGATGCCGATCAAGATAGCAGGCGGCGATACGTGCGACTGGCGTGGTGCCGATAGCAGAGCGTATCAACTCGGGCCGCCTGAGAGCCGTCACTCAAGATCGCCGGCGGCGCGAAGGATCGCTCCACTGATCTTGCTTCGATTCAGCCTGTCGTGGGAAACTGCGGCACTCATCCTAACGCGCCCTTTCGGGCTGGAGTTCTAGCGTGCTTGCGCCGAAGCAGCGTCGTCGTTTCTCATTCTATTTAGCGGTCCTCTCGGTAATCGTCTTCGTGCCCGTGCTGGTCGCGAAGCTGGTTGCGTTGCAGCGGGCCGACGTGATCGCGGAGCTGGCCGATCAGGTAGCCCATCGCGAGTCGCCGGAAGCGGCCGCGGCGGTGCGTCAATTGGCATCGATGCCGGGCCTGCCGGTGGCGATTCTGGTATCCGCGGCGACGTCGGCCGACCGCGAAGTGGCGGAAGAAGCAAAACTTTCCATCGGCAGGCTGCTGCGGCGGGCGCAGCGTCAGCTCCATTCGGAGCGAGGAGTCGGGGCCGTCGCGCGGCAACTGGCCGAGCTGGCGGAGTCGCTCGCGGCGCAGCAGGAAATGTTTTCGCGGGCGGATTATCCCTGGCTCTCCAACACGACCCATAAAGTGCTGCGGCTGGCGAACCGTATTCCGCCTCGGCATACACCGCTGGTCGCCGTGCATTGCGATGCGATTCTGGCCGCGATTGCGTCGAAGGAGATTTCGCCGGCCAAGATCGTCGGTACGGAACCGGCGGCCGATGAGCCAATTATCAATGATGGGGCGAGTGCGGGCGGCAGCGGCGAATCGCGGCAGGCGCGGTTGCAGCCAATGCCAGTGCAAGCAACCGCCGATGCCGCATCGATTGGCTCCGTCGGAAGCCCGGCCACAACGCCGAATTCGTTGCGGCCATCTCAAGCCGTTGCAAGTGCGCCTACGCAAGTGAGCGGGCAGATGCGCGACGAGTCGTCGGCGGACACTTCGGCCGAGGAACTCATCAAGGCGCCATGGCGGGCAAGCTGGTCGCATCCGATTTTCCGAATGGTGCCGGCGATGCCAATCCACGAGTCGCCGAATGAGGAAAATCCAACACCATCGGCACCAATCTCGCCTGTGCCCGAGGCACCGGCTGCCGAACCGGCCGCCGCCGATCGTCCGCTGGCCGAGGTCGATGCGCATGAGCTCCTTCGGCGGTGGCTCGCGGCCGAGGGCGGCGCAATCCTTCCGCTGGAAGAGGAATTGACGCGACGCGGATTCGGGCGGTTGTCGGAGCGCATGGTCGGACAATTGTTCTCAACCGTTTCGGACGACCGCCTGAGTTTGGTAGACGCTGTGCTGACCGAGCCCGGCGTGAACGCGCGGCCCTGGTTGATGCTGTTGAGCGAGGATTCAGACGCCGATGTAAGGCTGTTGGCGGTGACGATGATGGCGACATCGAACGACGCGGCGCTCATTGAAAAAGCGTGGCAGGTGTCGATCCGCGATCGCGACCCGCGGATAGCGGGCCTGGCGGGGCGGCTGCGCGAGCGTCGGGAAGCGGCGCTAAGGCGTTAACTTCGCGCCCGTCGCGATTGCGTGGCACGCCCTGAGTCTGCGAAGGGCGTGGCTGTTGATAAATCTTCGAGTAACCACGCCCATCGCAGAGCCTCTGGGCGTGCCACCCGCGGCGGTAAACGAATACATAGCCGGCCCATCCTGGGCCGGTCCGCGGACGCACGATAGATTGCATGCGCTGGGTTTCGAATTCCACCAGACCAATTCGGAATCCGGACCCGACCAGAATGGTCGGGCTATATCAACACGCGGCTAGTCGGCGATGAGGGTTTTGCGGAAGGCGCGCGGCGTGGTGCCGAATGATTTGCGGAACGCGACGCCGAACCGCGTGGCGTTGGAAAAGCCGCAAGCCAGCGCAATTTCAGTGATCGAGAGCTCGCGTCGGCCAAGCAGCTGGCGGCCGCGCTCCAGTCGCACTCGGCGGATTTCTTCGGCGGGCGAGCGGCCAAGGTACGAGCGGAATTGGATTTCGAGGCTGCGGCGGGAGATCGGCACCTCGCGCAAAATGTCCTCCACGACGATGCCATGGTGCGCGTGCGTGCGAATGTAGCGCAGGGCACGGACCACGGCGGGGTCGTCGATGGCGAGCACGTCGGTCGATTGCCGGCTGACCACGCCATGTGGCGCGATCAGGACCGGGCCTTCGGGCGGATCTTCGCCGGCCATCATGCGATGGAGCATGGCGGCCGCTTCGTGGCCCAGCCGCTCGCAGGCGACCGAGATGCTGGAGAGCGGCGGCGTGGAAACTTCGCACAACAGGTCGTCGGTGTCGCCGGCGAGAATGGCGATGTCGTCGGGAATGCGGACGCCGCCGAAATGGCAGATCTCGGCAAGCTGCCGCGCGTGGTGTGCGTCGACGGCGAGAATGGCAATGGGTCGAGGCAGCGACGCGAGCCAGCGATTCACACGTCGCTGCTGCTCCGCCCAACCGATCTTGCGGCCGGCGCGGTAACCCGGCTGATATTCGTGACACTCGTAGCCGAGCTGCCCGACGGCGCGGACAAATTCGTCGCCACGATTCTTTGAGAAGCGGTTGCTGGGCGGCGCGAAATACGCGAACTTGCGAAAGCCACGGGCCACGAGGTGCTCCAGCGCCAGCCGCGCGCGCTCGGCCTCGTCAGTAATCACCGTGCCGACGCCGTTCAAACCGTCAAACACGTCGTCGACGTTGACCACCGGCAATTTTTTTTCGCGGATCTGCTGCCACTGCGTGCGGCTGGAGATGCGGGCGATGATGCCGTCGCCATGCCAGCCTTCCGGGATCGAAGAACGCTGCTCGTGATCGCGCGGATCGATCAGGAGGTGCCAGTGCGTGTGCTTATCGGCGTAGTGGGCGATGCCGCGAATGACCCGCGCTCCCCAACTGGTTTCGGTTTCGATCAGCACGGCGACGTGCTCGATCCGGAACTGACTGTCATTGTTTGCTTGGTGGATCATGAAGCGTGGGCGAAATCAAAATTTGGCAAGAGCATTCGTGAAGCGGTGGACAAGCGGGCCGGGGAGGGAGTAGGATTCCGGCAGCGACGGCGGAAATCACCGCTACTCCTGGTTATTGTATCAGGAAGGTGGGCGAATTCTGCGCAAAAAAGAGACATGCTGCTTGACTTTTTCTCGTTTATACTGCTCCGACTGTGACGTGCAAGAGGGATCCTCGGCAGCGTTCGCGCCGCGGGTCGACGCCCGATGGAGCCCTTGACGGTTGCCGCTAAGTAGTCGAACAATACAGCGCAACTCCTTATCCGGTTTGCTTTTGCAATAGGTTGCCGTAGTGGCGAAGAAGCAGCTTCAAAAGGTGCTCGGTCTGATGAGCGGCACCAGTGCCGATGGCGCCGACGTGGCCCTGATCGCCACCGACGGGGAAAACGCCATCGAGTTTTTCGGGGGACTCACCCTGCCCTACGACCGGGAGCTGCGGGCACGGCTTTTGGAGGCGTCGCAGCACGACGTGCCGATCGTCGAGCTGGCGCGCGTGGAGCGCGACATTACGTTGCATCACGCGGAGGCGGTTGCGGAGCTGATGCGGACCTTGCCGCGCGAAGCGGAAGGCACCTCGCTGGTTGGGTTTCACGGTCACACGGTTCGACATCTGGCAAACGAGCAGATCACGTTGCAGATTGGCAATCCATGGTTATTGGCGGAGAAGACCGGCATGCGCGTGGTGAGCGATTTCCGGCGGCATGATATGGCCGTCGGCGGCCAGGGCGCGCCGCTGGTTTCGATGTTTCATCGCGCGCTGTTTCGGGGTGAGCCGCGACCCGCGGTGATCCTCAATCTGGGCGGCGTGGCCAATATCACCTGGCTCGGTGAGAACGACGAGATTATCGCCGGCGATACGGGGCCGGGTTGCGGGCTCTTGGACGAATGGATTGAGGAAATGGCAGGATTGTCGCACGACAAGGACGGCCGCATCGCGCAGCAGGGAAAAGTGAATCAAGCGATCGTGGAAGCGGGCTTGTCGACGCCTTTCTTCTCCAAGCCGCTGCCGCGGTCGGCGGATCGATTTGAGTTCGACCACGTTGACGTTTCAGGCCTGAGCGTGGAAGACGGCGCGGCGACGCTGTGCGCCGTCACGGTGCAGGCGATTGTCAAGGCGGTGAAGCAGATGCCCAAGCAGCCGGCGGTGGTGTGGGTCACGGGCGGCGGCGTGCATCACCCAGTCATCATGCGAATGATCGGCGAGAACTTTTCGAAAGTGCGGAACGTTCGGGAGATGAACCTGAATCCCGACACGCTGGAGGCGGAATGCTTTGCCTGGCTGGCCGTGCGGCATACGAAAGGGCTGCCGCTGACGATTCCGGAGACTACCGGATGTCGGGAGCCGGTGAGCGGTGGCGTGAGCACGTGCTGACGTCTGTGGGAGGGCTCTCCCACACCGATTATTCTTTGTGGTGTGAAATCGGCGTCGGAGACGCCTCCCACAATCACTTGCGGCTAAGGCGTTTTTCAGGTTGGTGTGCCACTGCTTGCGGCGCGCCGAATTGCGTTCTTGTGTAGTTCGGCACTGCTCGCCGTTAAGAAATCGCGGTCCGTGGGAGGCAAGCAGTGCGGAGTCGAGTAGAAGCGCCCCTTCGTCCGCCGCGAGCAGTGGCACACCGCGGACACATCAAATTGAAAACCGCTCTAAACGGCGTGCCACGTTAGCAGAGTGCCGGCGAATTCCGGCGCCGCGAGTCGGATGCAGCCAACCAGCGGCTCGTCGACGAGCTTGATTTCCGATGCCAAGCCGAGGCGGCGCAGCTCGACTTGCAGCTGTTGCGGCATTCGTTTCGAACTGATCAGCACGCCGCCGGCGGCCGCAATTGAAAGCGCGGTATTGAGGAAACCGATCGACCGTATAGCTCGGCCGACCAGGTTTGCGAGATCGGCGGCGGCCGAATCGATGATGGCCTGAGCTGTAGGGTCCCATTCGTCCGCAGCGGTGATCACCACGGGGGCAACTGAGGCAATGGCCACGCGTGGGTCGGCTCGGCGGTAGATGTTTTTGGTTAGTTCCAAGATCGAGTGAGCGCCGACGGCACCGAGGACGGCCGCCGCCAGGGGATCGCACGTTGCGCCGGACTCCAACTGGTGCAGGGCGTGCTGCAGCGCGGCGCGGCCGATCGCGTATCCGCTGCCCTCATCGCCCAACAGGTAACCCCATCCGCCGCAAAGAGTGGTGCGGCCATCGGCAGCACGGGCGAAAGCGACCGATCCGGTGCCAGAGATCAGCGCTACGCCGATGCACGCAGGTGTTCCCGCGGCGAGGACGGGCAGCACATCCGAGACAATGGCGACCTCGTCGGCCAGGCCAGTCTTTCGAGAGGACACGACGAAGTAATCGCGCAATTGGTGGTTTGCGGCGCCGGCGATGGAAAGGATCGCACGCGGGACGCGGATGGTCGGCCGTCCTGCATCATACTTGGCACTGGCGACGGCTTCGCCGATGACGCGCGCTGCTTCGGGAAAGCCAACTGAGAGGGGATTACCGGCATCGGAACGTCCGCGGCCGAGGACGCGGTCGTTCTCAGATAGGCTTGTATCGACTAGCCAGGCCGCCGTTTTGGTGCCGCCGGCATCGACCACCAGGAGCAAGTCGCCCGCCGCCGATTGGGAGCTCGACTTCGTGGCGTCGGTAACGGGCGACATGGCGTTTAGCGGTCAGGGCCGTTATTGCTGACGCGGCCTTGCAGGGCGTTTCGCAAGTGGCCATGCGAAGCGTCGAGCAATTGCCGTGCTTCCAGCGACGAATAGCCCGTGTAATGGCTGATGATGGCCGTTTTCACCTCGCCGCCGCAATCGCGCAAGAGCTGCTCCGACTCCGCGTCGGTGAGATTGGTGATTGCCTTGACGATCCGGCGAGCCCGATCGGCCAGCTTCGTGTTCGAAGCCCGCAGATCGACCATCAGGTTGCCGTACGTCTTGCCGAGTCGGATCATCGCGCCGGTGCTGAGCATGTTGAGGACCATCTTGGTGGCGGTGCCGGCCTTCATGCGCGTGGAGCCGCTGATGACTTCCGGTCCCACCACCGGGGTAATCGTCACGTCGCAGCGGGTGGCGATTTCGGCGTCGCGATTACAGCTCAGGCCAATGGCGTAGGCGCCCACGCTGCGGGCGTATTCGAGGCTGCCGAGCACGTACGGCGTACGGCCGCTGGTAGCGATACCCACGACCACGTCGCGATCGGATAGTTGGACGCTCGTCAAGTCCTCGCTCGCCAGATCGGGACGGTCTTCAGCGCCCTCGACCGCAGTGGTAAGCGCGCTGTAGCCGCCCGCGATAAGGCCGACCACCTGGGAGGGATGCGTATTGAAGGTGGGCGGACATTCCACGGCGTCGAGCACGCCGAGCCGGCCGGAAGTTCCGGCGCCAATGTAGATCAATCGGCCGCCGCGCTCCAAGCGTTCCGCGATCACATCGATCGCTTTCGCAATCGCGTCTGTTTGCTCGGCGACGGCGGCGGCGACTTTTTCGTCCTCGGAATTCATCAGGCGAACGATTTCCAGCGCAGACAGGCCATCAAGATCTTCGGAAGCCGGATTACGCGCTTCGGTCGTCAGGTGCTCTAGCATGAACGTAAAAACAGTAAAGGTGTGCGAAGACGTGAGAGCACGTCTTCTGACAAACGCTCATTTTATTCAGCGGCTGCAAAGCTATACAGGCGAGTTGCGCAAAACCGATAAGGAACTGCGCTGGCAGTACTATTGGTCGTGTTTTCGTGCCTTATTGTGAAGAAGACGCCACGGCGCCACGGAGTTACGCATGGACATTAGCCCGAAGCGCCAGCGCGGGGCCGAGCGGCTTCCCTTGCTGGCGCTTCGGGCTTCGTGTGTTCCAGGGAGCCAAAAAAAACGGCTAGAGGAGCGGAGCAGGCGTGTGTGATTTTATTGCCGCCACGAATGTTGCCATTGGGCCATTGGACGGCGCGATCGTCGTCGCATATCTGGTCGGGACGACCCTCTTCGGCGTGATGCTGGGCCGCGGCCAGGCGAATAACCGCGACTATTTTCTGGGCGGGCATCGTCTGCCGACGTGGGCACTCTTGGTATCCATTGTCGCCACGGAAACGAGCACCGTCACGTTTCTCAGTGTGCCCGGCAAGTCGTACGGTAAGACGTACTTGGCACCCGGCGACTTCACTTTTCTGCAGATTGCGTTTGGCTACGTCCTTGGGCGATTCGCCGTGATCGCATTCCTGCTGCCTGGATATTTTCGTGGTGAAATGCTTTCGGCGTATCAGGTCTTGGAACGACGCTTCGGTACGACGACGCGGCGTTTGGCCTCCTTGGTGTTTCTGATCACGCGAAATGTGGCCGATGGATTACGCCTGTTCCTGACCGCGTTGGCACTGCAGATCGCGCTTGGGCTCGACATGATAAGCTGCATTTTGCTGACCACGATCGCCACGGCGATTTACTCAGCTGCGGGCGGGGTGCGATCGGTCGTGTGGAATGACTGTATCCAGTTCGCGATCTACATGCTGGGCGCGTTTGCCGCGGCCTATTTGCTGCTGTCGCAATTGCCAGGAGGGTGGGACCAACTTGTGACGTTCGGCGAAGCGACGGGCCGATGGCGATTTCTCGACTTCGATCCGTCGCTCACGAAGCCGACGATGACGTTTTGGTCTGGCCTCATCGGCGGTGGGTTTTTGTCGCTCGCCACGCACGGAGTCGATCAACTGATTGTGCAGCGCTACCTATGCGCGAGAAGCCATTCGGCCGCTAGTTGGGCGCTCGGTTTGAGTGGCGTGGTAGTGTTCGCGCAGTTCGCTTTGTTTCTGTTTATCGGGGTCGAGCTGGCTTGCTTTAACTCCGCGACTGGGGGAATCGGCAGCAACCTGTCGGGCGATCAGGCATTCATGACGTACGTCGTGAACCACATGGGCCCGGGACTGAAGGGCTTGATCCTGGCGGCCGTGCTCTCGGCCGCGATGTCGACGTTGGCCAGCTCGCTTAATTCTTCGGCGAGCTCGCTGGTGGCCGACTGGTTGCATCCGTTTTTGCCGGCGCTCGACGATCGGCAGTCGCTGCGACTGTCGCGTGTGTTGACGCTGATTTTCGCGGCCATCCAGGGCGGCGTGGCGATCGCAGCTTATCAAGTTGCGATCCAGCATGCGATCGTGGACGCGGTGCTGACCATCGCGGGATTTGCCATTGGCCTGCTGCTTGGCTTGTATGGCTTGGGGTTAATCTCGCCGCGGACTCCGGAGTGGGTGGCATTGACCGCCTTCACGGTGGGTACGGCTGTCACCACTTACGTGGCGTTTGGGACACCGCTCAACGGTTACTGGTATACATTGGTCGGTAGCGGCACGATTGTGACGGTGGGGCTGGCAATTTCCTTTATTGCTCGGTTCGTGCGCTGGCTCATGAGGTGGTGACATGGCGCGAGATGCCAATTGGCGCTTGGCCCTTCTGACACTGATGGTATTACTGGTCGTCGCCGCGGGCGCGTTTGCAGGCGAACGTCCAGCGCGCATTAGTTGGGAAGCGGCGGGTATGGATCCCGCCCTGGAGAGCCGCGTCGAACATTTGGTCAGCCGCTCGATTGACGAAGGCAACATGGCTGGCTGCGTGGTGCTTGTGGGGCGGCGGGCCGGAATCGTGTTCGAGCGTGCGTACGGCCATCGCAGCGTCGAGCCGGAAACCGAGCCGATGACAATCGATACGGTATTCGACATGGCTTCTCTCACGAAGCCGGTCGCCACGGCCACCAGCGTGATGATCCTTTTGGAGCGCGGCCAATTGCGGCTGCAAGACAAGGTGGCCAAGTTTTTTCCGGAGTTTGCCGCGCACGAGAAGGGGAATATCACGGTCGAGCAATTGCTCATTCATTCGTCCGGGCTGATTCCCGACAACCCGCTGGCCGATTACGACGACGGCTGGACGTCGGCCAAGCCGATGATTTGCGAACTGAAACCGATGGCCGAGCCGGGCACGACGTTCAAGTACTCCGACGTGGGTTTCATCTTGTTGGGCAAGATCGTTGAGAGCGTTTCAGGTAAGCCACTTAACGAGTTCGCCAAGGAGGAAATCTACACAAAACTTGGCATGAAAGACTCTGGCTACCTGCCCTCGCAGGAGCTGAAAGCCCGTGCGGCAACGACGGAGAAGAGCGAAGGCAAGTGGCTGAAGGGCGAAGTGCACGATCCGCGCGCGGCGAAGATGGGCGGCGTGGCCGGGCACGCCGGGCTGTTCAGCACGGCGGAAGATTTGGCTATTTACGCTCAGATGATGTTGCAAAACGGTCGCCGTGGCGACGTGCAGATCCTCAGCCCGGCAACCGTGGAGGAAATGATTCGGCCACGCGACATCGACGGGCAGCAGCGGGCGTTGGGCTGGGACCATAAGACCGGCTTCTCGCGCAACCGCGGCGAGCTGATGAGCGAGCGGGCATTCGGGCACGGCGGTTTTACCGGCACCGTAATGTGGATCGATCCGAAGCTCGATCTGTACGTGATCTTTCTTTCCAACCGGTTGCATCCGGATGGCGTCGGCGAGGTGAACGATTTGGGCGGGCGGATTGGGACGGTTGCGTGCGCTGGGATTGTGGAGCGTTCGATAAATGATGCGCGGCGTGAAGCACGGCGTGAACTGGTCGCTGAAGCGACCAGTCCGTCGAGAGTGGGGGCGGCATCGGGCGATGAACCCTCACTTAGTCCCTCCATTAAAGGGACGGGGACGGTGCGGTTGGGGATTGATGTGTTGGTGGCGGACGGCTTCAAGCAGCTTGGCGGGAAACGCGTCGGCCTGATCACGAACCACACGGGCGTGGATTCGTCCGGTAAAACGACCATCGATCTGCTGCATGAAGCGGACAACGTCAAGCTCGTGGCATTGTTCAGTCCGGAGCACGGCATCCGCGGGACGCTCGATCAATCGAGCATCGCCGACACGGTGGATGAAAAGACGGGCCTGCCGGTGTACAGCCTGTATGGCGAGAGCCGCAAGCCGAGTCTCGACCAATTGGCGGAGCTCGACGCGCTGGTCTTCGATATCCAGGATATCGGCGCGCGGTTTTACACCTACATTTCGACGATGGGCCTGGCGATGGAGGCCGCGGCGGACGCGGGCAAGGAATTTGTCGTGCTGGATCGGCCCAATCCGATCGGCGGCGAAATCATCGAAGGGCCGCTGCTCGATAAGGGCCGCGAGTCGTTTACGGCCCATCATCGCATCCCCATTCGGCACGGGATGACGATCGGCGAGCTGGCCCGGATGTTTGCGAAGGAGCGAGATATCGACGTCAAGCTTACCGTGGTGCCGGCGAAAGGCTGGCGGCGTCGCATGTATTTGTACGACACCGGGCTGTCGTGGATGAATCCGTCGCCCAACATGCGCTCGCTGCGCGCGGCGGTCCTCTACCCCGGGATCGGCATGATGGAATTTACGAACATCTCGGTAGGCCGCGGCACCGACACGCCGTTCGAGGTGATGGGCGCGCCGTGGATGCGTGAGCGCGAGCTGGCCAACATGGTCAACAGCTCAAATCCGCCGGGCGTCCGCGTGGTGCCGTTGCGGTTCACGCCCACGAGCAGCCGGTTTGCGGGCGAAGAGTGCGGCGGGCTGAGCTTCATCGTCACCGATTGGGACAAGTTCCGATCGTTTGAGCTGGGGCTGACTGTTGCCCACGCGCTGCACGAGCTGCACCCCAAGGAGTGGGATCCGGAGCGCTGGATGCGGCTGTTGGGGAATGAAGAGGTTTACCGCCGCGTGCTGGCGGGAGAGGAAATGGCGGAGATCCTCAAGTCGATCGACGAGCAGGTGTCCGAATTTCGAGAGCGCCGAAAAGTATTTGAACTTTACGAATGATACCGGACGGACAATAGCCACAAAAAACACAAAAAGGCACGAAAAGATGAAATGGGAAAGCATCAACCAATTGTGTGATATTGTGCGGGAAACGAGCTTTGCGATCCATACATATCATCGAAATGGGCATTTGGAGAAGGTTTACGAGAACGCGCTTACCCACCGACTGCGGAAGTTGGGATTGCACGTGGAGCGGCAGACTCCCCTCACGGTTTATGACGAAGATGGGACAGTGCTCGGAGAATACTTTGCCGACTTGTTCGTCGAACGGTGTTTGATTGTCGAGCTCAAGGCGTGTAAAGCCGTCACCGATGAGTGCATCGCCCAAATACTTGGTTACTTGAAATCATCACGAATTGAAACAGGATTGCTGATCAACTTTGGCGCGCCGAAACTCCAAATCAAAAAGTATCTCATGACAGTAGAACCTAGCATTGCTTCTTTGTGACTCTTTGTGCTTTTTGTGGCCATTGAAATGACTCAGATGTTTAACGCAGGACGACTTGCGGGGGCCGTATCAGTCGTGCTAGCGGTGTTTGCAATGCATAGCACTACGTCGGTGCTAATGGCTGATGCGTCCCTGGGTGAGCGGGCGATGGTGGCGACGGGGCATCCGTTGGCGACCGAAGCCGCGCTGGAGGTGTTTCGTGAAGGCGGAAATGCGGTTGACGCGGCGGTGACGGCAGCGCTGACGCTGGGCGTGGTGGACGGTGAGAACTCCGGAATTGGCGGCGGTTGTCTCATTCTTATCCGCAGCGCGGATGGAAAGCTCACCGCGATCGATGGCCGCGAGACGGCGCCCGGGGCCGCGCACAAGGATATGTTCGTGCGCGACGGCAAGCCGACGCCGAATGCGAGTCAGACCGGTCCGCTGGCGAGCGGAGTGCCGGGGGCGCTCGCGGCGTACCAACGGGCCATTGAGCGGTGCGGCACGATGAAGCTGGCGCGGCTACTCGCGCCAGGCACCCAGGCGGCCGAAGAGGGATTCGTCGTTGATGAGGGATTGGCGGCGGCCGTGCGCGGGTCGGCGAAGAACTTGCAGCAGTTCGCAGGCTCGCGGGCAGTGTTCTTTCATCCGGAGGGTCGCCCGATCGCCGCGGGAGAGCGGCTGGTGCAGCGCGACCTGGCCAACACGTATCGGCAGATCGCGGAGCACGGCATCGATTGGTTCTACCGCGGTCCGGTGGCCAAGATGATCGGCGACTGGATGGCGGCTAACGGGGGAATTCTCACGGCGGAGGACTGCGCGGCTTATGAGGCCAAGCTTCGCGAACCGCTGCAATCGACCTATCGGGGACGACAGATTATTGGGTTTCCACCGCCGAGCTCTGGCGGAATTCATGTCGCCCAGATTCTGAACATTCTTGAGCAGTTCGATCTGAGCGACATTGGGCGGCGCGATCCGATCGAGGCGACGCACATCATCGTCGAGGCATTCAAGCTGGCCTTTGCCGATCGGGCGTATTGGTTAGGCGATGCGGATTTCGTCGCGGTGCCGCGCGGGCTGATCGATAAAGGTTACGCCAAAGAATTGGCCGCGAGAATCGACCCGCGCCGGGCGATCGACGTGCCGACGCACGGCACGCCGCCCAACTGGCGGCAGGACGTGTTCGGGCGACATACGACGCATATCGCGGCTGCGGATGCCGACGGAAATTGGGTCGCCATCACGGCCACGGTGAATACCGCCTTCGGCTCGAAGGTGATCGTGCCGGGGACGGGCGTGATCCTGAACAACGAGATGGACGACTTTTCCATTTACCCGGGCGTGCCCAATGCATTCGGGCTCGTCGGGGCAGAGAACAACAGCGTGGCGCCGGGGAAACGGCCGCTTTCGAGCATGAGTCCCACGATCATGCTCGACGAGGGCGGCGAGCCGATTCTCACCGTTGGGGCGGCGGGTGGGCCAAAGATCATTACTCAGGTCGTGCTCTCGATTGTTCGCATGCTTGATTTTGGCCGTCCGCTGCCGGAGGGCGTTGCGGCCCCACGGTTCCATCACCAGTGGCGGCCGAATGTGGTGACTTACGAAAACGATCTCGATGCGAATATTGTCGAAGGGCTGCGCGATCGGGGGCATAACGTCGAAGCGATCGGCAGTGCCGGCCGGACGCAGGCGATTGCTGTCGCTGCGGATGGAAAGCTCATCGGCGTGAGCGACCCGCGCGCTGGCGGCACAGCGGCGGGTCTTTAAACCAAGACGACAGGGCGGCACGACGAACATATGGTGAGTGGACCTTGGTCATCTTAGTTGCTTTGTGCTCGTTGTGTCACTGTGGGTTATAATCGGCATGGTGGTTTTCAGGGTTCGAGCGAATAGGAAGAGGTTTATGATGCGTTGGAGTGACCGCGCGAAGCTTGCGCTTTTGGCGGGTTCGGTGATTCTGGTTGGGTCGCTGAGGGGCGAGTGCGCGGCGGCGGGGCTCGTCGATGTGGGCGCGCAGCCGGACGGCGGGCTGTCGGGGAAGACCGTATACGTTCACGGCGGGCACGGCTATACAGCGGACAATCTCGGCAGCGGCGCCTGGAGCTTTCAAAGGCCCAATCTGCTCGGAATGGTGGAAGATTTGGGCAACGTCGATCAAATGACCTTCCTGGCCGATTACTTGTTCCGGTCCGGTGCAACGGTCGTGCCGCTGCGCCCGGTAGGGCACCAAACGAACGAAGTCGTGCTGGATAATGACGACCCGGCCGTGACTTTTGTTGGCTCGTGGTCGAACAGTACGTCGAGCATCCATTTTGGCAGCGCGGGCGACGTGCCGTACCGGTTTGCATCGACCGCTTCGACGGAAACCGCGTACGCCCGTTATCGCCCCAGTATTTCGGAGGCGGGCTTCTACCCCGTCTACGCCTGGACGAGATACGGCAGCGACCGCGCCAGCGATCAGCTCTACCGGGTAAATCACTCGGGCGGCGCCACCGAAGTTACGGCCAACCATCGGCAGGTGGGCAACGGCCTGGTGTATCTGGGCACGTATCACTTCGACGCAGGGACCAACGGGTACGTCGATATCAGCAACCGGTCCGGCGATTCAGGGAACGTGGTGATCGCCGACATGGTCCGCTTTGGCAACGGGATGGGCGACATCGACCGCGGCGGAGGCGTCTCAGGGCTGACGCGCGAGGACGAGTCGGGGCTGTACTGGGTGAAATGGCACGTCGATCGTTCGCAAGGCGTGCCCGAAAATGAATACCGCGCAACGAGCAATGACCGCGACGCGGCCGTGTCCTTCTCGCCGCGCTATGCCGAGTACATGAATCGCGAGCAAGACGGCCAATTGAGCGATCGGGTGTTTGTCAGCTTTCACTCGAATGCCAGCAGCGGAACAGCTCGTGGCGTTTTGGGGCTGTACAATGGCAACAACAACCCGGCGACTGCCACGCCGAACCAGTTCCTGCTGGCCAACACGCTGGGCCTGGAAATCAACAACGATCTGGTTGCGCAGGCAGGCCAGTTCGAGCACAATTGGCACAACCGCGGCACGAGCGTCACGCTCGATCGCGGCGACATCGAATTCGGCGAGATCAACAACCTGCGGATCAATGGCGAATTTGATGCCACGATCATGGAAACTGGCTTCCACGACAACACATTGGATGCCCAGATGCTGCGCGATCCGAGGGTCCGCGACGCGCTGGCCCGTGCTACGTATCAGGGACTCATCAAATACTTTCGCGCGGTTGACGGCAACAGCACGCTGGCGACGGCGCTGCCGTCGCCGGTGACCGGCGTGCATGCCGAGTCGAACGCCTCAGACAGCGTGACCATTTCCTGGCTTCCGCCGGTTGCCAACTCGCACGCCGGCGATGCGGCGAGCGGGTACCAGATTTTCGCATCGGTGAACGGCTACGGGTTCGATGGTGGCACGCTCGTGGCAGGCGGCGCGACGACCACCGCCACTCTTACCGGCTATGATTCGAGCTTACCGCACTATTTCAAGGTCGTGGCCGTAAACGGCGGGGGTGAGTCGCACGGATCGGAGGTCGTCGCCGCGCTACCCGGCGGCGGGGCGAAACAGGTTCTCATCGTCAACGGCTTTGACCGGCTCGATCGCAGCTTGGATCCGAAGCAACCCGGCCTCCTTCCGCCGGTCGACCGTGTGCGGCCGCGTGAAAGCAACTCGCGCGACTACATTGTACAAGTCGCGTCCGCGATCCATTCCGCCGCGCCCGGCATGCACGTCGACAGCTCCAGCAACGAGGCGATCCTTAGCGGCGCGGTGAATCTCGCCGATTACCACACCGTCATTTGGATTCTGGGCGAGGAATCGACAGCCGACGACACGTTCAACGCGAACGAGCAGACAAAGGTGGAGCAGTTCGTTGCCGGCGGGGGCAATCTGTTCTTGTCGGGCGCCGAGATCGCTTGGGACCTCGACCAGCAGAACAATGGCCGCTCGTTTTTCGAAAACACGCTCAAGGGGAACTACGCGGCCGATGATGCGAACACGTACTCGGTGACAGGAACGGGCGGCGGTATCTTCGACGGCCTTAGCTTCGCGTTTGACGATGGTTCGCTGTTCTACGACGCGGAGTTTCCGGACATCATCAACCCGCAGTCCGGAGCGGAATCGGCGCTCAGTTATGTGGGTGGCACCGGGGGCAATGCTGCGATCCAGGTGCCGGCCACTGGTGGCCGCGGCAGCATCGTGATGTTCGGCTTCCCGTTCGAGACGATCACGACGGCGGCCGACCGCGCCGCGGTGATGGGTCGAGTGCTCGATTACTTCGACCTTGTCGCAATCCCGGAGCCGTCGTCGGGCGTGTTGATGGGCCTGGCGGCGATCGGCATGCTGATGGCGAGGCGGCGCGGGCTCGCACGAGTTGGCGCGTAACGGCCGGGCCAACCAGTCTTCTCGATGGTCGGCGGAGATCGTCATTTCCGCAGCGCAGGCTCATTGCGCAAAGGCGCGACGACTGTACGCATGCGCGCTTTTCGCGGGGTCGTTGTCGGTACGAATTGGTTGCCGCTTTGTGAATTGCGTGGCTACAATCGATATGGGCAGTTTCAAAGGTACTTCGGCGACGAGAAGAGGTCGTGATGCGTTGGTTTGAACGCGCGAGGCACGCACTACGGAGTGGCTCGACATTCTTGGTGGGCAATAGCGGCGGCAAGCGACAGGCGTCACGACGTCGGGTCGCCAGATTCGAGCCATTGGAGCCGCGGTTGACATTGGCCGCAGCCGGCCTGGTGCCGGTGGGTTCTCAGCCGACGGGCACGCTGAGCGGCAAAATCGTCTACACTTCCGGCGGGCATGGCTGGGACTTCCTCAGTGGCGGATGGACAACCGACCGCCCCAACCTCAACGGCATGATCGAGTCGTTCGGCAACCAGGACCAGATCGCCTACTACGCCGATTATTTGCTCCGGGCTGGGGCGACCGTCGTGCCGATGCGTCCCGTGGGTCGCCAGATCAACGAAGTCGTGCTGGATAACGACATGCCGCAAGTGACGTTCACAGGCTCGTGGAGCAATAGCACTACGGGCACGCGGTGGTACGACGAAGATTACGGGGTGGGTGCTGACCCCGTTCGGTATCGTTTTGCCAACGTGGACAGCAGCGCCGAGACAGCGTCTGCCACCTACACACCGAACATTCCACAGGCCGGATTTTATCCCATCTATACCTGGGTCACGCCCGGCACGAACCGCACGTCGCAGCTGTACAAGATCAACCACACGGGCGGACAAACGCAGATTCGCGTCGATCACCGCCTGGTCGGCAACGGCTGGGTGTATTTGGGCACTTATCACTTCGACGCCGGCAGTTCCACCGCCGAAGGCTCGGTAGTGATCAGCAATCACTCAACCGGGGGCGGGTCGGTCGTGATTGCCGACGCGATCCGTTTCGGGAACGGTATGGGCGATCTGCCGCGGGACGGGAGCGGCTTTGGGTCGGGCTCCACCTCAGGCCAACCCCGCGAGGATGAGGCCTCGATCTTCTGGGTGTATCGAGGCCTCGGCCAAGGCGCAACGCCGTCGACCGTCCTCGGTACCAGCAACGTCAACGCTCCGCTCCGCATGGCTGCGCACATGAACGCAAGCCCCTACGGAACGAGCGTGTACATCAGCTTCCACTCCAACGCATTCAACAGCACCGCTCGTGGCGCAGTTGGTCTCGTTCACTCGAGCAACCCGACGCCTAACCAGTCCTCTCTGGCGACATTTGCGGCACGTCAGATCGACGTTGATATGCGCGCACAAGATGGCCAATTCGAGCACACTTGGCAAACTCGCTCGTATACCTTGGGGGGTAGCTACGGCGAGATCACGAACGTGTATGCTGCCGGCGAGTTCGATGCAACGATTATCGAGGTGGCCTTTCACGACAACGTGCAGGATGCGCAGCTCTTGCGCGATCCAAAGGTACGTGATCAGATCGGCCGGAGCGTGTACGAGGCGACGCTCGAATACTTCCGGCTTGTCAGCAGTACGCAACCGGCCAACACGACCCTGCCCTCCGCCCCGACGAACGTTCGCGCAGTCAGCAACGCGAGCGGACAAGTCACCGTTTCCTGGGCCGCCGGCCCCAGCTCGTCGGGCGTTGGTGGCGTGTTCGGCAATGCCGCGACGGGCTTTCGAATCTTCGCCTCCTCGGATGGCTACGGCTTCGACGGCGGCACGTTCGTCAGCGGCGGCGCGGCTACTTCGGCCACGCTTTCCGGCTACGATCCAACGTTACCGTATTATTTCAAAGTCGTGGCCGAAAACGCAGGCGGCCAGTCGAAGGCTTCAGAAATTGTAACGGCGCTTCCCAGCGGCGGAGCGAATCAGGTGCTGATTGTCAACGGCTTCGACCGCCTCGACCGCTTTGGGAATATCCAGTATACGTCGCTGCCGCCGCGCTCGACCGGCGTGAGCGACCGCGTTTGGTCGCGCTACAACAACAGCTTCGACTACGTGGTGCAGGTGCACACGGCGATCGACGCCGCTAAGCCCGGCATTCGCGTGGCCAGCACGAGCAACGAAGCCGTGATCAGCGGGGCGGTGAACCTTGCCGATTACCACACGGTGATTTGGATTCTCGGCGAGGAATCGACGACGCACGAAACGTTCAATGCGACCGAGCAGACCAAAGTCGAGCAGTTTATCGCCGGCGGCGGGAACCTGTTCGTTACCGGCAGTGAAATCGCTTGGGACTTAGATCGTCCGAGCGGGCCAACCGCCGCAGATCGCACGTTTTTTGAGACAACGCTCCAGGGCAACTACGCAGCCGACGATGCGAACACGTACAACGTAACGGCGGCAGCGGGCGGAATTTTTACCGGGCTGCCAAACTTTGGCTTCTCTAGTGGGTCGGCATTTTCGAGTCTCGATAGCCAAATGTACAACGTCGATAGACCCGACGTGATCAGCCCACAATCTGGCGCACAGCTCGCTCTCAACTACAGCGGCGGCGTGGGCGGCGGGGCGGCCATTCAGGTGGAGGGCACGGGCGGGCGCGGCAGCATGGTGATGTTCGGGTTCCCGTTCGAAACGATTACCAGCGCGGCCCGGCGGATCGACGTGATCGATCGCGTGTTCGAATTCTTCGACCTGTCGGCTAACATGCCGGCGGTCGAAATCGAGACATTCGTGAATGGCCAGGACGCCGATTCCGGGCCAGGGCCGACGCTCGCGGCCGGCGGCACTGCGACGTTTACCTACTCCGTGACCAATACCGGAAACGTCGCGCTCGAGAGCGTCGTCGTCGTTGACGACAACGGCACGCCGGGCAACACGGCCGACGATTTCAATGCAACGCTCGACAGCGGCGACATAAACGGCAATAACCTGCTCGACTTGGGGGAAACCTGGACATTCAGCGCCACGCCGATCGTGACGGCCGGCCCGTACACCGGCCTGGGCACTGTGACGGCTGAAGATAGTATCGGAGAGGTAGTGACAGACGCCGACGGCGCGAATTATTTCGGGTCCGCGCCGGGCATCAATGTCAAGAAATTCGTCAATGCTGAAGACGCCGATACGCCAACCGGTCCGGTCGTCGCCGTCGGCGGCACGGCGACGTTTGTCTATGTGGTCACCAACACGGGGAATGTTCCTCTGGCAAACGTCGCGGTCCTAGACGACAACGGCACGCCGGGCAACACCGCCGATGACTTCAACGCCACCTACAGCGGCGGCGATACAGATCTCGACAGCAAGCTCGATCAAAGTGAAACATGGATCTATGTCGCGATGCGGGTGGTAACGGCCGGGCAGCACACGAACATCGGCACGGCCAGCGGCGAGGACATCATCGGCCAGATCGCGACGGACGACGACCCGGCCAACTACTTCGGCGACGCGCCGGAGAACGCCGACTTCAACGGCGACGGCACGGTGGACGCGGCTGACTACGTGATCTGGCGCAAGTACAGCGGGGCGAGCGTGCCCGCCGGCACGCTCGGCGATGCCGACCAAAATGGGGAGGTGAACAGCCTCGACTACGACATCTGGCAGTCGCAGTTCGGCACGTCGCCGGGCGCGGGCAGCAGCGGCGCGTCGCCTATAAGCGAGCCGTCGACTGCGATGGCGGCACCGGCGATGTCGGGTGACGCCTTCGTGCTACCGACCGAGGATGTCATCTTCAGCACAATTGCCGTCGGTCCCGGCGCGCGGCGCTTTGTGCGGCGCCCCTTATCGCAATTGGCGATCTCCGCGACGAGCCGAGCGTTCGGCGGCGATTGGGACGCGCTGCTGACCAATCTGGCGGAGCGAAAAGCGTATCGATCTACCGCCGACCCGCTGCGCCTTTCAATTGAGAGTCGGGTGGGCGGGAATGAATCGCTGGCGGCCGAATGGCAGGCCGGCGTGGAAACTCTTGTGCCAATCTTCTCGGCGAAATTCAGCAGGCGCGGGCCACGTTGATCGAAATCTCAAGGTTAAGTCCGCCACGCTGCGCAGGGAACTCTCGCCAGTGCGCATCGCCAAAAAGAATTTGCTTGAAAACTGCTACATTTGCTTGACAAAGCCCTGACTCGCGAGACATCATAATGGATGGACTCGTCTCTCTTCGCGCACACTGACTGTTGCGCTTTCGATCGTTAACTTGATGGAGTGTTCTAATGAGAATCAACACGATTGTGGCCTCGTTGGCTGTTGTGATTGTGCTGCCGAGCATTTCAATTGGCTCGTCGTTGTACATGGAAAACTTCGAGGTCGACCCCTCGGCGAACTGGACTTTGAACGGCGGTCCGTCGGATGAAGCCGCTGACTTTTTCTTTGATTACAGCACGGTCGGAATCCCCAAAGCGACCAACTCGGCACTCGCGGACGGCACGCGCGGGATGAAATTACAGGCGAATCTCTCGGGCGGCATCTTCAGTGGCATGAGCGCCTCGCCCAACGGACAGAGCTTCACCGACGTCTACCGGGTTAAGTTCGATTGGTGGGCAAACTTCAACGGCCCGTTCCCTGGCGGCGGAAGCGGTTCGACTAATTTGTCGACATTCGGTATCGGTACGGCTGGCGCATCCGCGCAGTGGCCGGGCGGTGTCCAGGATAGCATCTGGTTCGGTGCCACCGGCGACGGCGGGTCGTCGGTCGATTACCGGGCATATTCGCCGACGGCCGGGACAGGCTATACGCCACCCAGCGGAGTTTTCGCTGCCGGTACGAGTACCACCCCGGACTCACGCAACGGAGCGGATCCCTATTACGCTTCCTTTGGCGGCAACTCTGCCCCCGCTGCGCAAACGTTGCTGTTTCCCCAGCAGACTGGCAGCACCGGAGCCGGTGCACCAGCCATGCGGTGGCATGAGGTCGTGATTGAGAAATCGGGCGGCAACGTCACGTGGAAGGTAAATGGCATTCTCCTCGCCACGGTTCCGGCCGGGGACGATTCCGTGGCCACGGGTAACAATATCTTTTTCGGTCACTCCGATATCAACGCCGGGTCCTCAGCAGATGTCAACGATGCTGCGTTATTGTTCACGCTGATCGACAACGTTTGCGTGGTGCCGGAGCCAAGCTCGATCGCATTGTGCCTGATTGGCGTCCTGGGGCTATTGGTGGGCCGTCGACGTCGCTAAAGCCAATTGCCTGGCGGAGAGATTAAGATTGCGTTTGCAGCCCGCGGCCGGACGACTGGTCGCGGGCTTTGTCATTGGATAAAACCTCCGGCGAAAGACAGATGGAGCCAAACGCGGCTACCATACGCACGGGGGGTAAAGTGAGAAACCGCTGCGCGAATGGGAGAAACTCATTCGCATTTTGCAGCGCATTTTGCACAAGACGTTGATAGAATTGGCGTAGTCGCTGTGGTGGTGGCGAGCGGAAGGGGGCCTCTGTTCGCATTGAGAAAGCGTTTGCAGCGGCGGCCTGTTGGTGGACAGGCCGAGGGAACCGATTAACCTTTCGGTTTGATTCTCAGGCGCCGTTGGGACATCTGTGAGAAGCCGTGGAACGCCGGTGGGCGATCGGCATTCAAGAAGCGGGCGTTTTCGCTCCGCAGATTTGATCAAAGTCAACACTCAGAAGGAGCTGCCATTGCGGGTGGTTGATACCGCAATTCAGCAACCGCTAGTGGCAGCCGGTCGAGTGCTGTCCGGCGAGCAACCTGGTTCACACGAAGAATTGTGCTACTTGGAGGGTCCAATGAAACGTTACGTATTCGCGGCGACGGTGGTTCTCACGCTGATGGCGCCGATGACGGCGCGTGGGCAGTTGTACATGGAGGATTTTGACGCCGACCATTCTGCCAATTGGTTGCTAAGCGCCAATGAAGGATTTGGCCAAAGTCCTAGCGACGGCGTGGGCGAACCGGACAAGACTGCTGACTTTTTCTTCGACTACAGCGATGTCGGAATTCCGTCAGCGCCAAATTCCGCAGGCGGCACGACTCGGGGCATGAAGATTCAGGCAAACCTTATCGCGGGCATCTTTGGGGGTGCAAGCGCTTCGCCCATCGGCCAGAGCTTCACGGGCGATTACAAGGTGACCTTTGACCTGTGGGGCAATTATGTAGGAGATCCAACCCTGGGCCTGAATCCTGGCGGGCAAGGCCAGAGCGTGATGTCGACCTATGGCATCTTGACCGACGGCGCCACGGGCGTCGTTCCTGGTGTAAATGATGCGGTTTGGTTCGCCGCCACAGTCGAAGGAGGTTCGGGTGCCGACTTTCGAGCCTATTCGATTGAACGAGAAATCAGCTACCAGATTCCGCCGGTCACCACGGTGCTGGATGGTGTGGGCGAGCCGGTCGATAGCCACGCCACGCATCACGCGCTGAGTCGCAACAACGTTCCGCCACCCGCCGACTACAACGATAACGGCATCATGGACGCAGCCGACTACGTGATCTGGCGGAAGAATGATGGCCTGAGCACGATGGCTCCTGATCCAGCCCCTCCCAGGACCAGCGGCAATGGTGACTTCGACCGTGACGTCGACGAAGACGACTACGAGATGTGGGCGGCGCTCTTCGGGTCGCGGGGCTTATACATTGAGAATTTCGGCGGTGTAGCGGCCCCCGCGGCGCAGCTGGCGGAGTATCCGCAGCAAACCGGGACAACCCCGCTTGGATCCATTGGCATGGAATGGCACGAGGTGGAGATCGCCAAAGTCGGCAACATCGTGACCTGGACAATGGACGGCGCGTTGTTGATTACGCTGGACATGACCAATTTCACGGAGCAGCCGGACGGCACCAACATCTTTTTTGGCCATTCGGACATCAACGCGGGATCTTCGTTGGAGCCCGATCGGTTCGACCTGCAATTCTCGCTGTTCGACAATGTGAAGGTCACGGATCTTTCGGTCGTCGGCGCGGGATCGTCCGGCGCGGTTCCTGAGCCGGGTACGTTTGCCGGGGCCCTTCTGGGGCTGTTGCTGGTGGGCGCCGGTTTCCGCCGGCATCGTTAAGCCGATGGAGAAAGAAACTTGAACTGGCCTGCTGGCGTCGTGGTCTGAGCCGCGACGCCAGCACCTTCGTTTAGGAACGCGTGGAGATTTATGAGATGCCTCAAGCGCAGGATGATCAGGCGAGCGGTGTGAGACGCGGTTTTACGCTGGTCGAGCTGCTGGTCGTCATCGCGATTATTGGAATTCTGGTGGCGCTGTTGCTGCCGGCAATTCAGGCGGCCCGCGAAGCGGCGCGCCGCGCTCAATGTAAAAATAACTTGAGACAAATCGGCGTGGCCGTATTGAACCATGTCGATGTGCATAAGCATTTTCCAACGGCCGGCTGGGGTGTCGATTGGTATCCTGATCCCAACCGAGGCTATGGCGAGGACCAACCTGGCTCGTGGATCTACAACGTCCTGCCATTTATGGAGGAAGGCGAGATTCGCGAACTTGGCGCCGGGCAGCCGGTGTCTAGCGCTCTCTTTCAGGACGGAAGCAAAAAGCGCCTCAATACGCCGATTGCCACTTTCTTTTGCCCGTCGCGGCGGGCATCACGCGCGTATCTCACGCAAATGACCGTATCCATACCGATCAAGGAGCAACCGTGGCTGCGGGATTTTGGCCGCACGCAGGGCGCCGCCAAAAGCGACTATGCCGCAAACTCGGGCGACGCCCGGAAGATCGCGGGCGACGATTTCTATCGGCCGACCAGCTATGCGTCAATCCGTGCCGATCTGTGGCCGCGTACCGACGTTTGCCGGGCAACAGGCAATACGCGAATTGATCAGTATCTGCAGTTCTGCCAAACCGGTGTCATGTTTTATCGCAGCACGTTGAAAATTGCCCAAATCGGCGATGGCACGTCCAGCACATATATGGTTGGTGAGAAATGGATGCGGCCTTCAGGATACGATTGCCCCTGCCTTAACGAGACCGATCCGGGGTTTGGCTATGGCGATAACAATTCGATGTATACGGGCTACGAATCGGACAATCACCGCGCGGCGTCATTTCTGGGGAGTAGTCCCGCCGTACAGGAATACTCCCAACCGATGCAGGATCGAGACGGCATCGGATCACCGGCGGGTGAGTTCGCGGACCGTCAATTTGGCAGTGCCCATGCGATTAGCTTTCACATGGCATTTTGCGACGGCTCCGTCCACAGCATCGCATACGATATCGACTCCGTCACGCACAGCCGGTTGGCGCATCGTTTCGAGGGCGATGTCGCCGATATCCCGGAGTAGCTAAAGCTGCAGGCCTACCAGCCCTCTACCGAAGTGGTTGGTGACGCGTTGTTTGCGTCAGTACCGGTTTGGCCGTGCCGGCCACAGGCTTAGTTTCTTTTCAGCTCGAATCTGATGTCGTGTCTTAGAACGGCCGGGTCGTCCGGGGCTATTTGCTGGCCTAGCAACGTCTCGGAGTTGTAGACAGCAGGAATCATTTCCTTGCCCTTTACAATCTTGGAAATCTTCACACGGTAGAATCCCAGCGGCATCCCCGGCGGCATATCCGGGAGCGCTCGCTTCTCTTTGGGAATACTGGGGTAAGCCTGACCATATTCGTCAGTGGGGCTCACGGCTGGCTGGAAGCCGTCGCCCAAAAAACTCTCCGGCTCGAAGGTCACCGTGGCTCCGGCTAGCGGCTGCCCGTCCACCGTGACAGTACACATTACCGCAGTCACACCGACCCGAGTCGCTTGCCAGGCACGAACTCGCTCGGCGATTTCGTCGGCGGTTATCTTTTGGTCCTTGTCGGTATCGACGGTTTCCATAGCCGCTTTCAGGCCGGGAACCTTGTCGAGCTCCTGGCCGGCGATGAAGCCGTCGCCGTCGGCGTCGTGCATCTCCATCGCTTGCCCCGCCGCCCCTCTGGGGCTGATTGACGGCGGCTCGATGCGGCTGGGGCCATAAGCGCAGGATGCGATCAGCACCCCCAGCAGCATTGGAATGGTGAAACCGATGATGTTTGTTGACCGAGATCGCGACATTCTGACCCTCCGCTGCCAGGCGAACGTTGACTTGAAATCGTTTGCATCGGTCGGCGTGACGAGCCGTCGAATCCCACTGAATAGCGGGATTATACCTGCCATTGTCGTTTCTTGCCGGTCACGGGAGACATGTCAATATCCGTGTGCTGTTCGGAGTTGGAATTAGTAGTTGGAACGGATACTTCTGCGAAAAAACGAGAAAAAACTGCGCACAATCTCGTTGGCAGTCACGTAAACCGTGGTTATTCTGAAGTTAAGGGGTCGGAGCCGGCATGCTGCGCCTAAGCTGAAGTACTTATCAGATTTCCGGCCGGCTCGGCACGTGCTCCGGGCAGACGATAGCTACAGGTCAATTGAACACCTTTGCACTAAGGAACTCGAACTCATGAATCATTTCTGTGCTGCGATGTTATTTGTCGGCGCGCTGAGCTCGGCGACGTTCGGACAAACGGTGATTGTGGATGATGATTTCGAAGGTTATGCCGACGAGGCGGCACTCCATGCGGTGTGGGCGGGCAATCCGCCCGCCAGTCAGATGGCCGTTGAAGACTCGATGGATTTGACGGTGGAGGCCGGCGGCATCAATGCGGACTTCAATGGCGATGGCACCGTCGACGCGGCCGATTATCCCGTATGGCGCAAGAACAACGGCGCGCAGGCGGACTACGATGCGTGGACAGCGCAGTTCGGTGGTCCGCCCTCCGGCGGCGGTCCCGCCAACACGTACGTCTTCCGTGAACTAGGTCCCGGAGACCCCCCGACGCCTAGCGTTGCGGGGAATCTTCAGTACACCCAACCGTTGGATCCGAATTTTCTCGATGGCTCAATTTTCCCCAGCCAGGGACTAGAACCGATCGTGTTGCGCGGCGATATCTTCACGCCCAGCACCGCGCTTGGGCGTAGCACGATCGGTTTACGATCGAACAGTCCAGCCAACATCTGGGAGATGGGAATCTACAACGACGGGAACGCGAATCCGCCAGCGCCCCCTGGCACGACTGGCGCAGCGACGCACGGCAATGAGCTACCCACTGGTCAGAATGTTGCCTTCGCCCTGTTCGCCCTACGAGTTCAGCTCTTCGCTGGCTCCAATCCGAATTGGCTGTTCTTTGCGATGGACCCGTTGTGGGACACGAACGGCAATGGATTGGTGACGGCGTTTGAGGCTTTCACGGCGCTCGGCATTTCGGAGGGCTGGCACACGATGGAGGCCACCTTCGAACCGGTCGAGGGCGGTGCGTCCGGCGATGTGTTCATCACCGCGACGCTCGACCTACTTGCTGACGGCATGAACAACGCGCAGAACACACCGGGCGTCGACGGCACGATCACGATCGAAGGCCTGCAGGTGTCCCAGGTCGGTTTCGACAGCCTGCGGTTCGGCGGTCCGTCGCAATTGTCTTCGGCTGCGGCCTCGGGCTTCGACAACATCGTGCTGACCGGGCCCCTGGTCCCGCCGCCGGGTGCCGGCAGCCTGAGTGCGGTTCCCGAGCCGACGACGGCGGGCCTGGCGCTATTGGCCATCGCCGGTTTGATGCTTGGCCGGCGACGCAACTAAGTGAACCGTAGCGACAATGACGATTTTCGTGGCAGCCCTGGTCGGACACGACCAGGGCTGCCTTCGTCTGTATCGCCTGCGCAGCCGAGATATACACTTGCGCACATCGCGCATTGCAGGATGGCAACTTGTCTCTAAGATTAGGAGTAGGGAGCTGGGCAATCCACTTGCCTCTTTTCATTTTCCACAAGGTGTGGGTCCTATGAAGCTCGACGCTCCGATTGCGGTTTGTCGCCCGCGGCGCGGGTTTAGCAATGTAGCAGGCACACTCGGTTCGGCTGAGCTCACCGTCGAAGCCCGTGTGCCTTCCGCCAGTCCTTCCAAAACGCGTCACGTTTCACGCTGCGCTGTTACGGCACGCGGAGCGTACCTACTACGTGGTTTTACATTAGTGGAATTATTGGTCGTGATTGCGATCATCGGCATCCTGGTCGCGCTGTTGCTGCCCGCGATCCAGGCCGCGCGGGAAGCGGCGCGGCGGGCGCAGTGCTCAAACAATATCAAGAACGTCGCACTGGCGGTGCTGAACTACGAATCGTCGAACAAGGTTCTGCCGGTCGGAAGCACTTTTCCGACTGTGGATTCAAAGGGCGATCCGACACCCGCAATTCAAGCGAACATCGATTTCACCTCAAGTTGGATCGTGCTGTCGCTGCCGTATCTTGAGTATCAGGAGCTGTTCGACTCATTTGTGTTTAAGAATCCGGCGAACGGCAACCCGGTGCCGATGAGGGCCCCCGAAAACCTCGATGAGCGCGGCATAGTGCTGCCGGTGATGCAGTGCCCGTCGGACGGCTACAACCAAATAAAGTACACCGGTGACGGCGGCAACTGGGCGCGGGGCAATTACGCCGCAAACGTTGGTAACGGAGCCGTGTACGCCACTAGTGTGACCCACCGAATCACGCAGGCCATCAGCCCCGGGTGGAACGGCCGAAACCCGGCGACGGGATTCCTTGAGAACAAAAACTTCCATCGAATCCGCGGCGTCATGGGCCCGAACGTGGCGGTGAACATTGGGCAGATCACCGACGGCACCAGCAAGACGATCCTCCTGGGTGAGGTTCGCGCCGGCATTTTCGAGGGCGACCCGCGCGGGACATGGGCCTTCGGCCACTCGGGCGGCAATCTCCTGTCCTGGTACGGATCGCACGGCGATGCGAACGGGCCCAACTATTGCGGCGTCGAATCCGACGATATCAGGGGCACTGGATTTACGTGTCCGAATAATCCCCAGTTGCAGCTTGAGTGCATGACCTGCTACGGTCCCGGCGCATCCGACCAGGCCACCTCGCGCAGTTCGCATCCAGGCGGCGTGCACCTGGCGATGTGCGACGGCAGCGTGCAGTTCATCAGCGACGACATTGAGACGAGTGGCTCATACGGCCCCTGCTGCACGCCCTGGGACCACCTGATTTCCAGCATCGACGGCGAGGATCGCGGCTCCGCCGCGCTGCCGCCTCGCTGACGGGGCGTTTCGTTCATGGGCTTTTCGGCTGGCGTATCGCATGAGCAACCTGGAGTTTTCAACAAGAAGTTACTTTGCTTGTCGGCTGGGGGTGGGAGCGCTTGTGTCGTGCCTGGTCGTGCTAGCCGGTTGCGGCGGGCGCGAAGTGTATCAAGTCAGCGGCCGAGCGCAGTACAAGGACGGCTCGCCGATCACCGGCGGGGTGCGCGTGATCCGGCTCGAGCCGGCGGAGGACACCACCGCGGAAATCCGCAAGGCAGCGTCCGCCAACATCGCGCCGGATGGCACGTTCGAGATGTTCACGCGCCGGCCGGGCGACGGCGTGATCCCCGGCCGGTACGCAGTCGTTTTTACCGTGCTCGATAAGGCGATGGGAGGCCGGTCGCTGATTCCCGCGAAGTTCACGCAAGGCAACACGACGCTCTTCGAGCTCGTCGTGGACGAGAATAAAGAGGACTTGTTGTTCGAATTGGAGAAGCTCTGAAGCGGGCGTGGAGCTTCTCGCACTTATCCGTATGGGTGTGCCATGACTTATCTGCCACAGCACGCGACGCGCCGACGGGAACGGGGTTTTACGCTGGTGGAACTGCTGGTCGTAATTGCGATCATCGGGATTCTCGTGGCGCTGCTGTTGCCGGCCATTCAGGCGGCCCGCGAAGCGGCGCGGCGCACCCAGTGCCAGAACAACCTCAAAAACATCGCGCTAGCCTGCTTGAATTACGAATCGACCAAAGGCGAACTGCCGCCGGGAAGCTTGCTCGCGGTGGACGACCTTGGGCGGATCCGAGATCAGTACAGCGGGCTCGGCTGGCCCGTGCTGATTATGCCCTATCTCGAAGATGCGGACATTGCAGAGGACGCGATCGAGGCATTTAAGGAAACCGATAATGCCTACACGAGCGGCCCTACCGGCGCTGCCGCCGTGTTCGACCGATTAAACAAGCTGAAGCCGCAGATGTACCTTTGCCCCAGTGACGGCGAACTACCGTATCAGATTGAAAAGTTTGCCAATCCGGACTGGAAGGGCATGAGCTACGCGGGGGTCGCCGGTTCGTACTTCGCCCGAACGGGAGACTGTCCGACTGGCAGCAAGAGGCCTGGACATTTTTGCATCACGGCCGGCGATCCGGCTTCAAATACGTACCTTTTCGGCGCGAACAACTACGACGGCCTTCTCGTTCAGCATTGGCCGGTATCGCTGGAGTCGGCAACCGATGGTCTTAGCAAGACGCTAATGATTGGCGAGCGATGGTATCAAATTCGGACATGGATGATTGGCGCGTATTCGAAGCCCAACCCGCAAGATCCTCCCAGTGACCGCACCCGCGTCGCCGTGGCGAATGGACCTCAACCGATGACGGCCTTTTTTGCTTCCAAGAACCTAAGTGACCGCTGGCCGATCAACCATAGCCCGTTTGTTGCTTGTTATCAGGACCACCAGAATACGTACCCCGATCGTGGCGGGGGCGACCGGCCGACGTTGCCGCCTCAAGTTGTAAATGGTCACGACTGGATTAGCGTCAATGATCTGCCGTTTGGCAGCCTTCACCAAGGCGGAGCCAATTTTTGTTTTGGCGATGGGAGCGTGACCTTCCTGCAGGATGAGATCGATATCAAAACCTTCCTGGCGATGGGTTCGCGCAACGGCGATGATAACGTCGGCGACTTGTAGTCCATGATGGCCACAAATGAAACCTGCCAACTGCAGATTCGGAAACCGTGGCTACTTAGTGCCACTCGGTAATTTGCATTTGCGTCGCGGTTGTGTACTCTTTTTGGCCGCCGCCATCATTGGAGGATGTGTTGAGACGTCCAACACGGTAACCGTTCAGGGAAACGTTTCGTATCGCGGCAAGCCGCTAACAAAAGCTGCCGTGACGTTCTTCCCAGAAAAAGGCCGGGCGATCTTTGCCGATCTCAACGCCGACGGAGATTACACAGCGGAATTACCTCCCGGCGAATACACCGTCACCATCAACATCAGTAGTGAACTTCCGCCCGGGTTCAAGGAAGGCGACCTGCCGCCGGCCCCCGACCTTGTCCTGCCGCCTGAGTACACCACGCGGGCCAAAAGCAAGCTGACGGCGACGGTCCGAGAGGGCGAGCCGCAGACGATCGACTTCCCGCTCGAGTAATCAAGCATCCCCGCGGCCGGTCTCAGCTGCTTGGGCCCCCGCAAAGCCCAGGAATGCAAAAAAACGAGAAAAAAATGCGCAGATTTTGATTGTTTTCCCTGTAGGCCCGGTTATTCTCAAGATAAGGGACTGTGGCCGGAAGGCTGCGCCTGCGTACTGCGACTTTTTTCGGGGTTCTTGGTTGGGAGAAACCGCTAATGAAACGTATCACAACCCTGGTTGCGGCCTTGTTTGTTTTTGCTCTCGGTCTTCCGACGGCACAAGCCGCGACGATCCTGTTTGACAACTTCGACACCTACGCGGATCAAGCCGCTTTCCAGGCCGCTTGGCCGCCAATCGGCACCGTGGCGCCAATCAGCGCCGATCTTTCGACCGCGCAATCGGTAACCGCGCCGAACTCGGTGGAGGTCGACGGAACGGCAACCAGCAGTCAGCAGCGCAACCAGCGAATCTTCGGGGAGACGGGCACTGGGTCGGCCACCGAAAAGGTCGTGTGGAGCTTCGATTTCTACGACAGCAACGCCGCCGCATCGCCTTACCGGCAATACTCCAATTTGCAAGACACCACAGCGCCAGGTGGTACCAATCAGCTCCTCTCGATGGGCCTGAACAACAACCAGACGTCAGCCAACAGCGGCGGCAACTACTACATGGCCCGCATTCTGGGCTATAATCCCACCGCCGTCGCGGACCCCGATGGCGGTCCAGTTGAGAGCGTCGGCGGGGCTGGTGCCTATTTCAAACTGAACGATTTCGGCGTCGGTCTGCGATCGACAGGTTGGCATCGATTAAAGGTAGCGATCAGCAGCGACGACGGCGTGAGCACGGATTACTCCTTCTTTGTCGATGGCCTGCTGGCTGAGCTGGTCAGCAACGTGGGCGGCGCCGGCACGCTTCGCAGCTACGACAACATCCGCATCGGATCCGGCGTGTCGAATGCGAACAACGCCGCCTATTACGACAACGAGTGGGTCAGGCGGGTCCCGATTCCTGAGCCGACAACGTTCGCCCTGCTGGGCTTAGGCCTGATCGGCTTTGGTTTCGCTCGTCGGCGCTAACCTGTCTCTGCGTTGATTGCCTTTCGGTCCAGGTGAGGAGACTTTGCTAATGAGATCGCTCCAGGTGGCAGCGCTTGCTGCCTTGATCGCGGCAACGTGTACGCTAAATCGAGTTGAAGCGGCGTTTATCGTCGAAGCAGATAACGTGGCGCCCGCCGGAAAGGCGTTCGACCACTTCTCCTCGTTAGGACATTCTTTGTCCAGCGGCTTCAGCACCGCCGCGGGGTTGATCGGCAACCAGAGCGCGTTCGGTAACCCCGCGAATGCCACGGGGCCCGATCTGTACACGCTGAGGTACACGCCTGGTCCGGACGTCGACAATACGGTCTTTGCTACGGGCGCGTTGTTGGGCAACAGCTCGGCGACCGACGGTGACGGCGCCGGGGCCGGTTTGCCCGTCTATACGACTGCCAACCAGCTTGCCACCGGCCTGGCTGGCGGCGGGACTGGCATTTACAACGTCTACTTCACGACGCCGTCATCAACGAACGTCAACCCCGCCGGCTCGCTCATTACCGTCAACAATGACGGTGCGCCGGTCGAGCTGAGCCCGGTGGTTTTGAACGACGGTGGTACGGGACCCGATGAAGTGGCTGGCGTGCCGTACACCGGCGGCGCGAACAACCGATGGCTTAATATCGCCACGGTGCATCTGACGGCCGGCACTACCTACACCGTGACGGTCAGGGCGAATGCCGATCCGCCCGACTTCGTGTCGCAGCGAACCCATGGTGTGATGTGGGAGTTCGTCGCGATTCCCGAGCCATCGAGCTTCGTCTTGGCGGCACTAGGCTTGTTTGGGGTGTTTGCGGCGCGTCGCCGCTCGGCCTAGGTCACCGCCGATCATTGTCACTGCCGCGCCGGGTTTCCGGGGCGGCTTTTTTTATGCGCTTCTGCGGCGCGGTATGATGGGTGGCGGCCAAGGCTGCAATGCCACACGACTGTGGAGGAGTTTGATGGGCGCTCATTGGAAATCGCGATTGCCTTCAATCCTATTGTCATCTTTCGCCGCTTTCATTTGCATCGGCGGTGAACAACGTGGTTGGGCAGCCGGCGATGAGGCGTCGGCGGAAAACGCCGCCATACCAGAACGAGACGCGACCGTGTTCGGTTTCAAGCTTCACTATCGTGAGGCTGGAAAGGGCCCGGTCGTGATTTTGCTTCATGGACTGGGGGGCGACGGCTCGCGGTGGGCGCCCACCATGGATGTGCTGGCCGGCGACTTTCGCGTCATCGCGCTCGACCAGATCGGCTTCGGCGAATCGGACAAGCCGCTCGCCAATTACAACCACGGGATGCTGGCGGAGTTCCTCGTCGAGTTCATAAAAACGATCGGCATCGAGAAGGCGTCATTGGTCGGCCACTCGATGGGTGCGTTCGTGGCGATGTACACCGCGGTTCACCACCCCGAGGCGGTCGATCGCCTCGCGCTTGTCGATGGCGGCGGCCTGGTCAACGCACCGCGGAGCCCGCACCTGGTCCAGATTCAGAACGGCACAACGCTGGCCGAAACGCGCGAGTATTTCGAGCTGATGTTTTATGACAAGAGTCGCGTCACGGACGAGATGGTGCAAGAAAATTTCATGCGCCGGCTGCGAGTCAGCTACACGATTTCCAAAATGCAAGAGGCCCGTGCCAAAGGACTCGCGACCATCAGCGAGGAGGAAGCCCGGGGCATTCGCGCTCCGACGCTCATCCTCTGGGGGAAGCACGATGAGCTTCTGGATCCGTCTGACGCTGCAGTGCTGGACCGCGTCATACCCAATTCCCGCGCTGTGCTGATCGAGGAGTCCGGCCACATCCCGCAAGTTGAACAGCCGCAGCAGTTCAATCAGCTCGTGCGGGACTTTTTGACGGGTGACGACGCAGGAGCCACTTCGTCCAACGATTGAGAAGCGGGCCACGACGACTGTCGCTCATTGTCCAACGGTTGGTTGCCATAGGCGCTGGGTGGTGCCTCGCCGGTATCCTGGACTTCCTTCCGCAGACGCTTCAACTCCGCATGCAGCTCTTTGACCGTCTCGGCGTATGCTGGATCGTGGTAAAAGTTCTTCACCTCCAGCGGATCGTTCTCACGATCGAGCAATTCCCAATCGTCGACGTCCGGCTTGTAGTAGTGCACGAGCTTGAAACGGTCGGTCACCACCCCATAATGCGGCCGCACACGATGCGATGCCGGATATTCGTAGTAGTGGTAATAAAGGCTCTTTCGCCAATTGCCCGGCGTCTCCCCGTTAAGGAGTGGAACGAGGCTGCGGCCCTGCATGTCGTCGGGAATGGGCGCGCCCGCAACGTCGAGAAACGTCTCGGCAAAATCGAGCAGCGAGACGATGTCGCCATTGACGCTGCCTGGCTTGGTGACTCCCGGCCAACGCACCATTAGCGGCGTGCGGAGCGATTCCTCGAAGATCCAACGCTTATCGAACCAGCCGTGCTCGCCGAGGAAAAAGCCTTGGTCAGACGAGCAAATGACGATAGTGTTTTCCGCGAGCCCTTCGTGTTCGAGGAAATCCAGTAGTCGGCCCACACTTTCGTCCACCGCCTTCACGCAACCGAGATAATCGTGCATGTAGCGGTTATAGCGCCAGCGGACCAAGTCCTTGCCCGTGAGCTTCGCCTCGCTAAATGCTTTGTTACGCGGCTCGTAGTATGCGTTCCACTTCTTGAGCTGTGTCTGGTTCAAGCTTGACGGCGTCTCGATCTTGGCGTCGAGGTCGGTGAACGTGCGGTCGAGACCCATATCGTGGTCGCTGACCGCCTTGCTGCGGCCGGCGTAATCGTCGAATAGCGTTTTGGGTTCAGGATAGTTTCGATCGTGGTCCCAACCGAGATGCCGCAGGGCGGGCGACCACTCGCGGTGCGGCGCCTTGTGCTGCGTCATCAACATGAACGGCTTTGTCTTGTCGCGCTTCTTGAGCCACTCGATCGTTAGATTGGTGATGATGTCCGTCGTATAGCCCTGATGCTTGACGCGTTCGCCATTCTTGATCATCGGCGGGTTGTAGTACTGCCCCTGGCCCGGCAGGATGTGCCAATGGTCGAAGCCTGTAGGGTCGCTGACGAGGTGCCATTTGCCGATGACGGCCGTCGTGTAGCCGGCCTGCTGCAGCAGTTTCGGGAAAGTCTGCTGGCTGCCGTCAAAGCGACTGTTGGTGTTGTTGTAAAAGCCGTTGAGATGCGAATACTTGCCCGTCAGGATCGTCGCCCGGCTGGGGCCGCAGATCGAATTGGTCACCAGGCAACGATCAAATCGCACGCCTTCGCGCGCGATGCGATCCATGTTCGGCGTGTCGAGGAGCCGGCGCTTCTCGCCGAAAGCGCTGATTGCCTGGCAAGTAAGGTCGTCGGAGAAGATAAGCAAGATGTTCGGCCGTTGCGTTTGCTGCGCGGCTGCGGCTGGATCGGCCAAAAATACCCCGAACAGCAGCGATGCCGGTATCGATAGGCAGCGGCTTAACATGGGTAACACATTGGTGGTTGATGGATCGTCAGAATTCCGCTAGGCGGCCGATCGGACGCAGCCCCGATCATGCACTGCCGGAATAGATTTGTAAACCATCACTCGACGCCTATAATCCCTCTGCCAAGCGATCCAAAGGTCGCTTATCTCGCGTGCTACGGTGGACAAATCATGTCGAACCGCGCGGCCAGGATAATGACGGTCATTTTACTTCCAATGATAGTCGGCTCCAGCGGCGTTCAGTCGATTGCCGATCAGCCCAAGGCAGGACGTTGGGCCATTGCTTTGCATGGCGGTGCTGGCAACCGGTCACGAGAAATGGATCGCGACGAGCGCGAATCGCTCGAGCGATCCTTGCGGGGTGGCCTTAATGCCGGCAAAGACATCCTTTCCAGCGGTGGATCGTCGCTCGACGTTGTCGAGGCCGTCGTGGTCATGCTCGAAGACGATCCGCAGTTCAACGCCGGGAAAGGCGCGGTGTTCAATCGAGTGGGCGCTCACGAGTTGGACGCCTCGATCATGGACGGCTCCACGCTGCGTTGCGGAGCCGTTGCTGGCGTCAAATTCGTCAAAAATCCGATTAAGGCGGCTCGGCTCGTGATGGAGCGCAGCCCACATGTGTTGCTCGCCGGCGAAGGCGCAGATCAGTTTGCCATCGAAAATGGGTGCGAACGAGTCACGCAAGATTACTTTTACACGGATCGGCGCTTTCGCGAAATGCAGGATGCGCTCGCAAAACAGGGCCTCGAACCGTTGGCCAAGCCGGCCTACTCGATTCATCCGCATGATCCTCCGACGAGCGATAAGCCGGCGCTGGAGGGGGCTGGCGGAACTGTCGGCTGCGTCGCGCTGGATTCACGCGGACACCTGGCGGCCGCGACGAGCACAGGCGGGCTCACGGGCAAGCTGCCGGGCCGAGTTGGAGATACTGCGATCTGCGGCGCCGGGAATTATGCAAACAAAAATTGTGCGGTCAGCGCTACAGGCCGAGGCGAACAGTACATTCGTCACTCGATTGCTGCGAAGGTTGCCTGGCTTATGGCCGAACGCCGGCTCACGGTAGACGAAGCCGTCCGTCATTGCCTGGATGAAATCCTGAAGCCAGGCGACGGCGGAATGATTGCCTTGGATCGCGACGGAAAGGTTTCAATGCACGCGACTACCGCCGCCATGCCGCGCGGGTTCGCCGACTCGACGGGTCGATTCGAACTTGCTATTTGGATTGACGCGCAAGTTTCGCCTTGAGCGAGATCTCCGCGCCCTTGAACAGCTTCGAAACGGGACAGTTATTCTTCGCATCTTCGGCTTGTTTCTGAAACGTCGCCTCGTCGATCCCGGGAACATCGACCGTCGTGTCCAACTCAATCCTGGGGATGGCAAAGCCCTGGGCCGTCTTCTCGAGGTGCACCTTGGCAGTCGTACGAACCTCCTTCGGTTCGTGGCCGGCCTGCGACAGGCCGTGCGCTAGAGCCATCGAAAAACAACTGGCATGCGCGGCGGCGACCAACTCTTCCGGATTCGTCCCCTTCCCGTCCTCGAAGCGCGACTTAAATGAATAGGGGCTGTCGAATCCCCCGAAGCGTACCCGTCCCTCACCTTCTTTGAGATTGCCTTTCCAGACTGCGTCTGCTGTGCGGGTGGCCATGATCATCCTCCTCAGCAATTAGCCTCTAAGCACGGTCCTTCAAACCTGAGACGCCGACCATCTCGGCGCAGTGCGCGCAGCAATATACCTCTCCGTTCGATTCAACGCCATGGCCGACCACTCGGCAGCCGCAATGTGGACAAACAGGCGCCAGGGCATGAATCGCGCACTCGAAGGAATCGAAGGTATGGGTTTCGCCCGCCATCGTCACAGTAAAGGTCTTGTCGTAATCGTTTTCACATACTTCGCACTTGGACATGGGTATTCCCTCCTATTTCTGGTCTGTCGTGATATCGATGCTATTGCAGTGTGATTCACGGCGTTTCGAACAGTCGCATTCTCGATGAGAATATGGCAACTCTCGTGCCGACGATGGCGATCGCCGTTCGTTGCCCATGGTGAGCGGTAGCGCTTTACGAACGCCGCGCTCAATCGGCATCCCGAAAAGCGGCACAGGATGTGCCATTGGTGATCACGAGGAAACCCTGTGCAGGCGGAGAGTTGCGATGCCACTAGTCCAAGGCGGCCCACCCGAATGGACTTGGGAACGACAGGCCGAGAGACTCAAATGGGAAATAAACCCCTCGCGGGCACGGGAGGGACATTCTGTCTATGAATTGAGAGTCAACTGCGGCCTGGAGATCATGCGACTGCAGTTTTTTACCAGGGAAGAAATTCAGGCGCTTCAGTCGCTGTTGGCCTCGATGGAGTCTCAACGGTAGCCAGTTTGTAAGTGCCGGCAACGACGACGTAGCAATCGGCGATTTTGGACGTGGGAGTTGCCTGCGCGCAGCCAAAATGTCGTGGAAGGCCGGTCGCCAGCGGGGTTAGGCGCCAACCAGGCGTGCTTATTAGCCTTTGATCACTCCGATCGGTCGCAGGCGCGCGACTTTTTTTGCCAGTCCCGCCCGATCGACAACGTCCACGACCAAGTCGACGTCCTTGTACGCGTCGGGCTGCTCTTCGGCCAATCCTTTCCAGCTTCGGCCGCGTGCCACGACGCCGCGGTCGCGTAAATCGCGTTCTATATCGCGGCCATGGGCCATGCGCGCGGCGGCGTGCCGGCTCATCACGCGGCCGGCTCCGTGACACGCGCTGCCAAAAGTTTGCTCCATGCTGGCTTGCTGCCCCGCCGACACCCAGCTCGCCCGACCCATGTCGCCCGGGATCAGCACCGGCTGACCGATAGCCTGATAATCGGGCGGAACCTCTGGGTGATGTGGCGGGAAAGCGCGCGTCGCCCCTTTGCGATGCACCCATACCCGCCGCGTTTTGCCGTCGATGACATGCTCCTCGAGTTTCGCGATGTTGTGCGCCACATCGTACACGAGGTGCATGTCGAGCTCGGCCCACGCCCGGCCGAACACGGCTTCAAACACTTCGCGGGCCTGCCACATGAGCAGTTGCCGGTTGCACCAGGCGAAGTTTGCGGCTGCCCGCATGGCGCCCAGATATTGCTGGCCTTGCGGGCTGTCGATCGGCGCGCACACCAATTGGCGATCGGGAAGATCGATGCCGTATTTCTGCGGCACGTCGCGCAGGGTCCGCAGCGCGTCGTCGCAAACTTGATATCCCAAACCGCGAGAGCCGGAATGAATCATTACGCACACGCCATTCTTCTGCAGCCCCATCGCACGCGCCGCCTCGTCGTCGCAGATGCGATCGACGACCTGCACTTCCATGAAGTGGTTGCCCGCGCCCAGAGTTCCGCATTGATCGTGGCCGCGGTCGAGGGCGCGATCGCTGACGTAGTCGGGTTTCGCGTCGTCGAGCTGCCCGAGCGCTTCGGTGAACTCAATATCACGCTCGACAGCCAGACCGCGGTCGATCAGCGATCGCGGCCCCGATTGCATGAGCTCGCGTAAATCGTCGTGGGAGAACCGATACTTGCCGCCCCGGCCGACGCCGGTCGGTACTTTGCGAAACAGCTCCGCGACCAACGTTTCCAAATGCGGCTGAACATCATCCAGCAGGAGATTCGATCGCACGAGCCGCACCCCACAATTGATGTCGTAGCCGACCCCGCCGGGAGAGATCACGCCGCCCTCGGCCGGGTCGGTCGCGCACACGCCACCAATGGGGAATCCGTAACCCCAGTGGATGTCTGGCATCGCGAGACTCGCTCGCTGAATGCCGGGAAGAAAAGCGACGTTGGCCACCTGCTCCGGTGCCGGATCTTCGCGGATCAGCCGCATCAATTGCTCATCGGCGTAGATCAATCCGTCGACTCGCATGCCCGCTTTGTAGCTCTTGGGAATCCGCCAGCAGTACGGAGTGACTTGTTCCAGCGGTCCTTCGTAGCGCTCCTTAGGCATGATTGGTTCCCTCTCGCTTAAATATCCAGAATCACTTCGGCCAGCCACCCATCATCCACTTCGCGAACGTTCAGCGCATGGTAGGTGATCGCCTTGATCTCATGATCCAATTGGTGACGACTTTCGTCCACCGTCTCGCCTTTGGCGGTGGCATGCAGGCCTTCGGCGCCGACCGATACTTCGAACTCGCAGAGCAACAACCGACGCGATTCGAAGGCAAACAGCAGCTCATTGAGCCAATCGAAAAACAGATAAACCAAATCGCTTCCTGTAATGTTGAATTCTACAGCGGTCCGCGGTTGGATATCACGCAGGTTCGTTACGATAACGGAGAAGAACCCCTGCCCTGCCTCAGCAAACAGCGTGTTCAAATCGGGCGATTTCACGCGCAATCCGAGATCGGCGGTATGGGGAAAAATTTCGTACATCTCTTTTTCACGAACTACCCATCACCAGCACCTTCGCTCCCTTGACGGGGCCGCGTTTCAACTCGATTAACGCCCGATTCGCTTCTTCCAGCCGATAAGTCGTGACCTCCGGATGGATTGGCACGCTGGCCGCCAGCGGCAGGAACTCTTCGATGTCGAAGTGAGTGACGTTGGCGACCGTCTTGATCTCGCGTTCCATCCACAAGTGGTCATGATAACTGAGCTTGAGCAGATAATCCTTGTCGACATCTTCTTTGCGAATGGCGTTGATCACGAGCCGTCCGCCTGGCCGAAGGTTTGCCAGCGCTTCGACAATGGGCTTCCAGACCGGCGTCGTGTCGATGATCGCGTGAAGCTGTTCTGGAGCGCGGTCCGTAGTATCTCCCGCCCAAGTGGCGCCTAACTGCCTGGCAAAATTCCCCGCCGCCGGATCTCGTGCAAAAACATAAATGCGGGAGTTGGGAAAGCGGCAGCGGACCAATTGCAGAACTAGATGAGCCGATCCGCCAAACCCCGTTAAACCGAGTAAATCGCCGTCGCGCAAATTGGTAAGCTTCAATGCTCGATAGCCGACGGCGCCTGCGCACAGCAGCGGGGCTGCCTCCACGTCCGTGAAACACTCCGGAATTGGATACGTGTAATTCTCAGACGCGAGCATGTACTCCGCGTAGCCGCCGTTTACATCGCGGCCGGTCGCCCGGAACTGCGGGCTGAGGTTTTCATCGATCTCGCCGCTTGACGAGTAAATCCATCCGACGCCAACGCGATCGCCCACCCTCCGCTTCGTGACGCCGTCACCCAGCAAATCTACGCGGCCAACGACCTCATGTCCCAGGACGACCGGCAGTTTGGGCGGTGCCGTTCTACCCTCGATTTCGTCGAGCTCAGTATGGCAGACACCGCAGGCGGTGACGCGAATCCGAACTTCGCCGAAGCCTGGCGCGGGGACCGGCAAATCTTGCAACTGCAGCGGTGTATCGGTCTCATCGAGCGACACGATGCGCGGCAGGACCATGGCACGCATGGGGGCTCTCCTGGAATTCGGCGGCGCATATACCATCGCCCAGCCGTCGGGCCGATGTTCGCAGCCTAGCCGCTTTTGGCGCAGCAAGATAGCGGGTAGCACTAAGCAGCAGTGGCTATCTAGAGCGGTTTTCAATTTGATGTGTCCGCGGTGTGCCACTGCTCGCGGCGGACGAAGGGGCGCTTCTACTCGACTCCGCACTGCTTGCCTCCCACGGACCGCGATTTCTTAACGGCGAGCAGTGCCGAACTACACAAGAACGCAATTCGGCGCGCCGCAAGCAGTGGCACACCAACCTGAAAAACGCCTTAGCCGCGGACGTGGTGTATTTCCTCGCGCACGAACTCGCCCGCCTGTGTTGAGGGTGATTTGCCCTCGCGCTTCGCCTTACGTGCTCGTTCGATAGTCTTCTTCTCTGGCATCTGACTTCTTCTTTCCGAACATCACGCATTTCGCGATGTAACGAGAGTCGCTGGTTCGTTACCAGGCGAGTCGTTGCTTGTTCACTCCCTGGTTACGGGGAGTGATGCAATTGGTGTGCCGACAAGTACCGACGTGGCGCGGTTTGGCTTCTCGATGAAGCAGATGCAACAGTGACTTGGCATCTTCATGGAGCGGAAGTGCGAGAGGAACAAAACGAGCCGTTTGTGTGCGATTTGGTCGGCCCTGCCGGCCAATCTCTGTAACGGTGACAACGCGCACGCTTCCAAATTTTGCCTGCTCAGCATATCCTTCTTTTATTGTGCCGCTCAGCTGAGCAGCAATTTACTTCGCAAAACCGGGGCCCTACGATGCAGGACCTCGCTCTCGTCAATTTCGCACCGGAGAAATACAGCGTCGAGCTGCGGGAGGTTCCGCAGGCCGCGGCGGGCGACGACGAGGTGCTCCTTGAAGTTCAGGCTGTTGGCGTGTGCGGCAGCGATCTGCACATGTGGACCGGACAGCAAAGCTGGCCAGTGAAGTATCCGGTGGTGCTGGGCCATGAATTTTGCGGCGTGATTTGCGAAATTGGCCGCGGCGTCACTGGCTGGAAGGAGGGTGACCGCGTCGTCAGCGAAACGGCCCCGGTGATCGACCCGCAAAACCCGCTCTCGCGCCAAGGCCAGTACAATCTCGATCCGGGCCGGCGTGGATTTGGGGCGCTCGTTGACGGGGCGATGCGCCGCTTCGTGCCGGTGCCGGCGCGCATCCTCCACCGGATGCCGGCGGGCATGTCGTTCGAACAGGCCGCACTCGCGGCCTGCAGGAACCTTCGGCGGCCGACCTTTTCGCTGGTTCGCTCGTACATTGGATTCCACGACAATGTGTGATCGAGCAGTCTAACTAGCCAGGCACCACGACAGCACCCTTTAATACCTCACGAGGATCGGCGATGCCGACGCCGGGGCCTGTGGGCACGCTCAATGCGCCGTCGACGATCTTCAGTGGCGGGTCAAACCATTGGCCGTATGTTTCGACGCCAAGTTTGTATTCCTGCCAAGGTCCGATGTCTGGAGTTGCCGAGGCGAAATGCAGCATGTAGGCAAAGCCAAAGCCGCCCGAAAGATGCACGGTCGTTGGTATGCCGCGCTGGGCCGCCATGCGGGCCACGCGGATCGAGCGGACGAGGCCGCCGTAATAGAACAGGTCCGGCTGGACTATGTCGGCGACTCCGTGGCGGATCATCGATCGAAATCGGGCGTGGCTAAATTCCTGCTCCCCGAGCGCGATCGGAATTTCCAGCGCGTCGGTGACCATCTTGGTTCCGTCGAAGTCGTCAAACGGGCAAGGCTCCTCAAAATAAACGGCGCCGATGTCCTGCAGCATGCGGCCCACCGGGATGGCGTGCGCGGCGTCGTAGGAGCTGTTGGCATCGGCGTGGATGGCGATCCGTTCGCCAAGCGCTTTTCGCGACAGGGGAATGAGCTGATCGGTGCGAGCGGGCGAGGCGTCCTCGTTGCGGCTCATGCGGCCGCCGACGCGGTACTTTACCGCCTTGGCGCCGGTCTGGTCGATGAGACTTTTGAGATAATCAATCTCCTCCTGCGGTGTAGTGTCGCGGCGACCGCTGGCAATGTAGAACGGAACGCTTGTGCGGATCACGCCGCCGAGAAGTTCGCCGATCGATCGCCCGCTGATCCGACCCAGCATGTCGAGAACGGCAAATTCCACCAAGGCCACGGGGCACCATAGCGCTAATCCTTGGTACTTGTAGTTGTCGCGCTCGCGGTAGATTCCGAATAGGTGTTCTTCAAGCGCCCGTGCATCTTTGCCGACGAAGTACGGCGCCACCAGCCGGTTCAGAATCGGATGCAGAATATCAGCGCGGCCATTGTCCACCGCGATGCCCTCGGCCCCGTCCTTGGAACGGACGCGCAAAAAGTGCTCATTCTCCTTCCGCAAGAGCTCGATGGACTCGATGATGACTGGCTCACTGAGGTCCTTGAGATCGAGGACCGGCCGCGCGGCGGCTTCCTCGAGCGCGTCGGCCGCCGCGTCGAATGCGGCAGCGAATCGCAAGCCCGTACCAGCCAACGCCAGGCCGCTTGCGCCGGCCACGGATCGTAGAAAACGGCGACGCTCGATCTTCAATCGTTCAGTCGAAAACATCCGCTTCACTCCCGGCCGAACTGCTCAAAAGCTTGGCGCTTGATCGAAACAGTATAAAGCACAATACTGCTGGGAAGTCTATTCGATTCAAGAGCGGCAATCCACGGCAAAGGACGGAAACGCGTGGGTCAAAAGCCAATCTGTGTAAACGCTGCTCGACGCCGGCGCAGGCGACGCAAGGGCCTGTTGAATCGGATCGGGTTCTTTCCGATCGCCTTTGTGACAACGCTGGGGATTCTCGGTGGGATCGGCGTGTTCACGTTCGGCTACGGCCAGGGAGCCAGCTACCTCAGCAACAATCCGCAGGCCTGTGCCAACTGCCACGTCATGCACGACCACTACAATTCATGGCAAAACTCCAGCCATCGCCATGTGGCGGTCTGCAACGATTGCCACTTGCCGCATAACTTCCTCGGCAAGTGGACCACCAAGGCCGACAACGGGTTTTTCCACTCGCTTGCGTTTACACTCGAAAATTTCCACGATCCGATCCAGATCAAGCCCCGCAATCGCCGCGTGACGCAGCACGCATGCCTCCACTGCCATGCCGAATTCGTACACCAAATGCTCCCTGCCGAACCTGGGGGGGAAGTCCTTGCCTGCATCCATTGCCACAGCGACGTCGGCCATTCCCAGCGCTGAGGTCGCATCGCCATTGAATAGTAATCTGCATCGAAGGAGTCGAGCATGACAGACGCGGATCCAAATGCGGCGGCCACCTCCACAACGCAAGCCCACGCTCGGCGGCGGCTGCTGTTGCTGACTGCGCTGCTGGCCGTCGTCGCCGTCGTGACATTCGGCGTCACCGCACTGCTCGTAACGATCTTGCAGCACCGCCAGGAGGCTCTCATGCCGTTCGTCCGCCTTGTCGACGTCAATGAGGTGAGCACCGATCCGTTACCCTGGGGAACCAACTGGCCGTTCGAGTATGACGGCTATCGGCGAACCGTCGACACCGTCGAAACCCAGTACGGCGGCTCGAGCGCCATGCCCGCGAGCAAGCTCGAGCAGCATCCTTGGCTGCGGCGACTCTTCGCCGGCTACGCCTTCAGCATCGACTACCGGGAAGCCCGCGGCCACGCGTATATGCTCTTCGACCAGGAGGTAACTGAGCGCGTCACCAAGCGTCCGCAGAGCGGCGCTTGCCTACACTGCCATGCTTCGGTGATTCCAACTTATCGCCGGCTCGGCTTGGAGGCGGCGGGCGAGAAACCCGATCCTGAGACGATGGCGACCGATTTCAACTGGCCTGCCGTCATGGAAGGCTTTCGTATCGCCAGCAAAATGGACTACGCCTCAGCGCATGCCGAACTACTCAAAACGCCCCACGGCGAAGGCGACTCGCACCGAGTCGGCGATGCGCACCCTCTAAGCTGCATCGATTGCCACGATCCCAAAACAATGCAGGTGCGCGTCACCCGCCCCGGTTTTGCGCTGGGGATTGCCGCGCTGGCCCAAAGCGATGATCCGGTTCCACATCTGCCCAGTATCGAGCGCTGGCGCGAAGGTGATCGCACCACGCCGTATGATCCCAACGTCGATGCCAGCCGGCAAGAGATGCGGAGCTTTGTCTGCGGTCAGTGCCATGTGGAGTATTACTGCGCAACGAAGGAAACACTTTTCTTTCCTTGGAATCACGGTCTTAAAATCGAGCAGATTGAGCAGACGTACGACGAGCACGTCTTCCCGGACAACACGCCCTTCTACGACTTTGAGCACGGCGAGACAGGAGCAAAGGTGTACAAGGCCCAACACCCCGAGTTCGAGCTGTGGAGTCAAGGCGTGCATGCGCGTAGCGGCGTGGCCTGTGCCGACTGCCACATGCCGTACGAACGGCAAGGGGCGATGAAGGTCAGCAGCCACTGGGTTCGCAGTCCGCTTTTGAACATCAACAAAGCGTGCCAGACCTGCCACAACGTGCCTGAAGCCGAGTTGCGCGAAAAGGTCGCGGCAATTCAGGGCCGGACGAAAGGCCAAATCGAGCGGGCCGCGACTGCGATGACCGATATGCTGGATGCCATCCGCGAGTCCCAGGCCGCCGGTGCAACGCCCGAGCAGCTCGCGCCGATATTTGTACTTCAAAAGAAGGCCATGTGGCGGCTGGATTTTATCAGCAGCGAAAACTCCGACGGTTTCCACGCCGACCAGGAGGCAATGCGGATCCTGGGTGAGTCCATCGACTACAGCCGTCAGGCTCAGGTGGCCGCATTGCGATTGCGAGCTCCCGAGATAAAAGCGGTTGATCAGGCGACTAAGCCCGTGGAAGGCGTGACGCCAACGGAGAAGTCGCCGCTCGTCCCGCAGCAAGACCGTGAGTCCAAAGCGCCCGACGCTAAAATTCAATGATCCAAAATGGCCGCTCATCGATGAATTGCGCGATTTCGGCAGACGCCATTGGAGCATGATACAATCGAGCGGCAGGTGGGCTGTTTCCTCGTCACTTCAGGTGGAGTAATGTTGATCGGCGCCCAACGATCGAAACAACATTCTATCACGCCCGCGCGTGTCCGCTTCTCTCGGCCGCTAAATGCTTTTACCCTAGTTGAGCTGCTAGTGGTGATCGCCATCATTGGCCAGCCGCTGAATAGTTAGCCGATTGTGGGCACGAGTTCTGATTCGTGCAAGTAGCTGTCGTCGACCGGATAGTTGCGCCAACGGATCGAGTAATACTTCTCGAACCACTCTTGAATATCACTTTCGACGTCGTGGTCGTATTCCGGCGCCACGTGCAGCGTCTTTCCAATGAGAGGGTCGCGTATCTCCCCCTGTTCGATCATCACCCGGCCTGACTTAATCACCATGCGAGGCAACTCGAACATGATTTCCTTATTCTCGTGCGGCGTGTAGATGGTGACGTCTGCGTCGGCGCCCGGGCCCAAATGACCTTTGTGTGTGAGGCCCAAAATCCGCGCGGGGCCGGCCCGAGTGATGATGGCAATCTCGCCGAGCGTGTATTCACGATCCAAATCGCCGAGCGTCGAGCGCTCGGAAATCATAGGCGGACATTTCTTGAGCGCGTCCTGTCGGTAAGTGCGATCCATCAGCAGCCGAATGATCTGCGGGTACGCCAGAAATGATCCGCCGTTCGGATGATCGGTGCTCATCACGACGCGCCACGGGTCCTTGACGAGCAAATACCACTCCAGCCCGATGGCCCATTGCAGCGAATGGACGAGCGACTTGTTCCTGTATTTGATGGGCGTGATCCCGCAGCCGGCTTCCATTTCGGTGTCGCTGCTGAACCACTTGCCCTTGAAGATGTTCGATAGGTAATACCCCAGAGGCCCGTCGCCCGTCATGCTGGTGGTCTCGCCGAACATCACCTGGCCGACGTCGATGGTCACATTCTCGTGTGCGTTCACATAGTCAACGAGCGGCAAGGTCTTGCTGTTGAACGTGTTTTCGTCGCCTTCGCCGCCGCCGTAACTGTGGAACTGGATGTGGGTGATGTGCGCGCGATGGCCGTCCAGGGCATTCATCGTTTCCAGCGTTGTTTCCCAATTGCCCGGAATGCCCAGGTTGTTGCAGTGGATGTGCACGGGATGTGGGAGACGAAGTTCAGTCGCGGCGCGGGCCACGCTGCCGATGATCTGCCGCGGGGTCACCCCAAAGTGATCCACCGCCTGGTCGAGGCTGTGGACGTTGCCTCCCTGATGACTCTTCCAGACTTCCACGCCTCCCGGATTGACGAGCTTAGGGGCAAACCCCTTGGTCGCACCGAGCAGCCAGGCGATGAACGCCTTCAGCTTCTGCGGTTCGTTTTGCTGCACGCAGCGCATAACGTAGTGATTATTGCCCATCAGGACATAGAACCCTTTGTCGATACAGGGCGTGTCCTCAAACTCCTCATGGGCGTGTCGGGCGGCTAGCGGTGGAATGGCCGCGTCGAAGGCCGTCGTGTAGCCCATGCCGGCATACTTGTAGCCAGTGGCGAAGGTGCTAGGGACGCTGCCCATCGTGCCGCTGTGCGTGTTGGCCGTGCGGTGGAGCACTTCCCCCTTGCGTTTTTCTTCGGGCCGCATTTTGCGCGCGACGTTCACCTTCGGTCCGGCGATGTGGCAGTGCATATCGACCCCGCCCGGCATCACGACCAGTCCGCGAGCATCGATCTCGCGTGTGGGGCGCGCGGTTGGATCGGTGGGGGCAACGACAATCCTTCCTTCCGCGATCCAGAGATCGCGCACCTCGCCGTCAATGCCGTTCGCCGGATCGTAAACGGTGCCTTGGGATATCTTGATCAGGTCCGGCATGGGATATCACAGCGTAAAACTAGAGTAAGAGAACCACGACGGCACGACGAGCACGACGAAATCGAACCAAAATAACTGCAAGCGATGCATGGATAGTCTTACCGCTCGTACTTAATTCGGCAACACACCATCTCCTGTCCGTCGTGCTCGTCGTGTCGTCGTGGTGAAAGCCCGACATGGAACGGCGACTTAAGCTCGGATTCCCAACTTTGATTTGACGCGCTGTTCAATGCCGGTGAGGACGTCGAAGTCGCTGGGATGAGGCGAGTCGAAAGCCGGCCGCAGGGGGATGGGCACATCATCCATCCGGTAAACCGTTCCGCCCGTGTTGATGCCGTAGGTCGCGACCGTGAAGGCCACCGTCGCCGCGCGTGTGGTGGGCGTTTCTTTGGTGTCGAGTGTGATGAGAGGGATCGTCGCCATATGGTCCCGCGCCGGCTGGGAAAAGTTAGCCATCGGGTCGCAGGCGATCATCATGGCGCAATCTGCCTCGCCGCGGGCGAGCGTGTCGGACGTTGTGTATTCGCCGGGATTAAATCGCGGGTATCCACGGGCGTGATTGACGCCGAATTGATACCCCGTCCGCCAGGCGACGACATTGTCGGCACCGGTCACATTGCCGTGTCCGCGGTTGGGCTTGGCCACGAATCGCGTGTAGGCGTTCATGTCGCGTGTCAGCGCCAGCAGGGCCTCGCTGTTGCAGTGCTTGCCGCGGGTCATCGTGAGCCCCATGCCGAAGAAGACGACGCCAAATTTGGCCGCCTTCATGCGCGCCATGAGATCCTGCCAAACGGCGAGCTCCACGCCCGTCTGTTTCAGCACGTCCTGCGCGTCCAGCTCAATGCCCTTGGCCAGCGCACGCAGTGTCCAGAGTGCCTCAAAATCCTGGCGAGGCTTGATCTGAATGAAGATATCGGCCGCCTTGGCACTTTTGGTCCTCCGCACGTCGACGATCACGCACGTGCGGTCCTTGCGCCCGTTGGGCAAAAACATCCCCTTGGGCATCAGGCTGTACTTCGTAAAGTGCCGCGGGTGGCTTTCGGCGGGGTTCGAACCCCAGAACATAATAAGATCGCCGCGGTTGGCCACCTCGCCGAGCGAACACGTTACTTCGCCCACGCCCTGAAACGCCATCCCCGAGGGGCCATGGCAGACGCTTGTGGTCGTATCGATCGTGCCACTGATCCAGTCGGCAATGCTCACGGCCACGCGCTGCGCTTCGCAAGGCGAATCGCTCAGACCGTAAACAATCGGATACTTCGCCGCAGTAAGCAGCTCAGCGGCCAGCTCGTAACCCTCTTCGAGCGACGCTGGTTGTCCCTTGATGAGGCAGCTCGGCCGATCTTCGATGTGATGATTCAAAAACCACGCCTTGCCCAGCACGCAGGCCCGCTTGGCCTCGATAATATGGTTGTCCTGCACCGTGAGGTCGATGTCGTCGCACACGCAGCCGCAGAATGTGCAGGTTGCGTCCTGGACGATTTTTAGATCGCCATGAGCAGATGAAGAGCTGTCGATCAATGCAGAAGCCATATTCGAGCTAGTATAACGCTTGATTCTTAAAGCGGCAATCAAAGACAAAACGCGTCTGGCGTCGTGATTCCGCTTTATTGCGAATCATAAACGTCTATAGTTATGCCATCACTTTCGCAGTGCAGTCGAATTCGTCCGTCCGGACTCATCAAGTCAAACGTCTCGGTTGTGTAATCCATCTCCTTGATGGCTATAGCTTGAGCGTCAATTGGGCCGATACCAATGCCAATATTGTTCTCAGGATAGGCGAGTTGATGGTCGCGCGCTAGCCGCTCCCATGTCCGAGTTGAAAACACGCCACGGCCAGAGTGCGATATTGTGAGCAGATATGAGCCTGTGGAATCAAACCCTCCCGCGATCAAGCCGCCAATAGGGATGTAAGTACTCACTAAGTATGCCTGCTTTACAGAATCGTGGACTTCCACCTTGAAGCGTAAGATTCTTGACGCCGCCTATTCACCTTTGACCACTTCCAATTGCACATCCAGCCCTTTGCTCGTCGGCATACCGGAGCCGTGCGTGTCGCCCCCCATGAGTCGGCTGGAGATGTCGCCGTACGCGATGAACAAGATGCCCTCGGGCAGCTCGTCTTTTTTGGCGGGCGTGACGGCGACCTCTACCTGTCCCTGCTCGCTGGTCAGTCGGACACGATCGCCCTTCGCGAGTCCCAGCCTTTCCATGTCGCCCGGGGCGACTTGCAGCGTGTTGATCTCTGTTTGGTATTTGGCCTGAAATTTTCCCTCGCTGATGCCGCAACCTTGGTCGCTTGTCCTGCCGGGGATGAGAATAAATGTTTCGGGCATGGTGGAATGAATTTCAAAAACAAACAATTGCCACGAAAAGGCACAAGAAGACACAAAAAATCAAATCGATTCGTCTATTAGTTGTAAGTCCTAACTCATCGCATTAGTTTCCATTCTTTTTGTGACTTTTCGTGCTTCTTGTGGCCATTATTCGATCTCATTTACGAGATAACCGTCCGCCGTCCAACCACGCGCGCAATTGTAGGCGTGCACCAGCGTTGCCAGCCGCTCTGGCGAGAGCTGGGCGCGAGCGTCCTCGGGCAGAGCTTCATGGAGGATTCGATCGGGAAGCGTGTCCTCGGCGGGTGTCCAGCCGGCGAGGATGTTGAAGCGCTTCTTGGCGGTGACGATCCGTGCAGCCGTCGCGCGGAGCTCGTCGGCCGTGATGTCCCAGCCGGTCACCAGACGCAACATCTCGGCGGCTTCGGCGTAGAAGTCGCTGAACACGCCGCGCAGGAACTTGCACAGAATCAGCGAGTCCATCAGGGCTGCCTTGTTTTCGGTTTCGATCGCCAGCGGGACGCATTCCGGACCTGCGTTGCGACGATCGACGGCCTCCGAAAAATCGACTTCATACGCGCCCGAGCGGTTATGGTCGGCCCCGCGCGTGCCCACAGCAAAACCCAGGGCCATCGTTTGCAAACCGCGCGGGTCGTATCCAGGGATTTCGAGGCCCTTTACTTGCGGGGCAAACGCGATTGAATCGCGTCCTATTTCAAGTGCCATGCGGCGGCTTCCTTCCGCCATCAGCCGTCCGATGCCCTGACCATTGACGATCAACTCCAGCGCCCGCATCAGGGCGGCGCCGTCGCCGAAGCGGAGCCACGGTTCGTCGATGTAGCCGCGCTCGGCGCATTCCATCGCAAACGCGATCGTGCCGCCGGCGCTGATCGTGTCGAGCCCCAGCTCATCGCAGAGCTGGCAGGCCGAAAGAACGGTTTCTGGATCGTCGATCGCGCACAGCGGTCCGAGTGCAAACAGGTTTTCGTACTCGAGCCTCACCTTGCCTTCGCCATTTCTCAGTCCGTACAGATGTTCGCAGCCAATGGTGCACGCCGCGCAGGACGATCTCGTGCGCTCGCGGGCGACGCTGAGCTGCTCTGGGGAAATGGCGGCAGCACCTGCGAAGTTACCCTGCTGAAAGTTCCGCGTCGGCAGCACGTTGAGCCGATTGAACGCGAGCAAATTGGTTGCTGTTCCGAGCTCGCGGTACTTGGCTGTCGCCGGCCCGAACGATTTTTCGGAGAGTCGTTTGGCGAGCTCGACCAGATCCTTCGAGTGCGCCCACTCCACGCGCTGCGAGCCTCGCACCGCAATCGCCTTGATGTTCTTTGCGCCGAGCACCGCCCCGCTGCCACCGCGACCGGCGTGCCGGCCGTCGTGTGAAATCGTGGCGAAGCGGACCAGCCGCTCGCCAGCCGGACCAATCGTGGCGACCTGATAATCCGCGCCAATTCGCTGGCGCAGCCGGTCTTCAGCGGCGCGATTGGTGAGACCCCACAACTCACCGGCCGGTTCGACGGTGACGACGTCATCGTCAATCACCAGGATCGACGGCTGCTTGGCCTTCCCCCTCAGCACGATCGCATCATGCCCGGTTTTTTTCCCGGCCAGCGCAAACCCGCTGCTGGCGAGCGAGTCGTTGATTCGCTGTGTAAGCGGACTTTTGCTCACCACGGCAAATTTGGCGGAGGTAGTAAGAGGACTCCCCACCAATGGGCTGAAGACAAATGCGAGAACCGCCCCGTCAGACAGGGAATCGACTTCTGCCGCGCCCTCGCGCAGCAGTATGTCCACTCCCAAACCGCTACCGCCCAGGGAGCGACGCAGCAGGCTCTCATCCAAGACGATTCGCTTCGACGAACCGGTCGTCAGATCGATGCGCAGGTAGCTGCCGTGGTAACCCGGGACGCGGTGGCTCACGATTCACAATCCCCTTTCAGTGCAGCCATCTCGCGCGGAGCGAGAGGACTACATTATCCGCCGGCATCCAGCGAGAGCAGTAGCACAGTGTCGCCTTCGCTTAGCGGCGTTTCCGGAGAGGTCACGAAGCGCTCGGCGCACAGATTGACAATGAAGCCGGGGCGGAGGGAACGCCCGTCGATACACGTTTCAGCCAGCGGCGGAAACTTCCTGGCCAGGTCGGCCAGCACATCTCCCAAATTGCTGCCCACGGCGGCCGTCTGCGCCACTCCGGCGCGTGCCCGCGGAATTCCAAAGAGTTCGACTGGAATCTGCATCTGACACCGACGAATGTACATTCCTGGAACAAACGGTCTCAGTATATGATGATAGCCATGCACGTAATGTTAGGCAATTTGACAGATGGGTGGCACGCCCTGAGTTTTCGAAGGGCGTGATTTGTCGTGTGCTCCAATGTATCCACGCCCATCGCACAGCCTCTGGGCTTGCCACCCGTTCACGCAGGACACAGTTGAACACATCGCAGACATTTTCTGACGTCGCCTGCACTGTCTGCGGCTGTGTCTGCGACGATCTACGGCTGACGTTTTCCGGCGACCGCGTGTCGCACGTCGAAGGGGCGTGCCGGCTTGCCCAGCCATGGTTCGCCTCACTGTCGGAACCACCCACACGGCCGCCGGCTAGTGTCGATGGCAAACCGGTTTCGCTCAAACAGGCCGTTGAGCGAGCCGCGGACATCCTGCGCGATAGCCGCGCGCCGCTCATCTGGGGCCTTTCGCGCAGCAGCACAGCCGGGCAGAGGGCCGCGGTGCTGCTCGCCGAGCAGATCGGAGCTACCATCGACACCACCGCCTCCGTCTGCCACGGCCCTTCGATCATGGCAATTCAAGAGGTCGGCGAGTCGACTTGTACGCTGGGCGAAGTCCGCAATCGCGCCGACCTCGTTATTTTCTGGGGCGCCGACCCGGCTGAAAGCCATCCTCGACATTTTGAACGGTACAGCGTTGATGCCAAGGGGCTGTTCGTTCCGCGGGGTCGCGCTGATCGCAACCTCATCGTAATCGACTCCGAACACACCGCAACCAGTCGGCTTGCCGACACCTTCGTCAAGATCCCGCGTGATTCCGACTTCGAAATGATCTGGGCGATTCGGCAACTGCTGCGCGGGATCGATCTCCCGGCATCGTTCGATATTGGCGTCCCACATCACGAGTTACAGCGGCTTGCCACACAAATGTCGAACTGTCGGTATGGCGCCGTGTTCTTTGGATTGGGGCTGGCGCAAAGAAGCATCGGGCACGCGAATGTCGAGGCATTACTGCGACTGGTGGCGGATCTCAACGACTTCACTCGCTTCACGGCTCGCCGACTACGAATTCCGGGCGACGTCGCCGGGGCCGATGCGGTCCTCTGCTGGCTCACCGGATTCCCGTTTGCCGTGAATCTTGCCCGCGGATATCCGCGCTACAATCCAGGCGAGTATTCCGCAAATGATTTACTGGAACGTGGCGAAGTCGACGCGTGCGTCCTCGTCGGCAGCGAACCTTGCCGCGAGCTTTCGCCTCGCGCTCGACGGGCCATCGAGCATATCCCCACGATCGCTCTCGACTATCCCAACGTAGAACCTGCAATTGACGCAACAATCCAAATCACGACAGCCATCTACGGTATTCATGCCGCAGGAACCGCCTACCGCATGGATGAAGTGCCGATTCCGCTGCGCCGCCTCGTTCCGTCGAGCTACCCGACGGACGACAAAGTCCTTCATGACATTTCAGCTCAGCTTCGGTGATTCATCCGGGCCATCGCGTGTAGTTAGTCGATCTTCGGCGCCGTGATAGAATAGGGTCTATGCCCGCTCCCAAATACCCTCACCCCAACGCCGACGTCCGCATGCGTGGGTTCGCGCAGCGGACGACGGTCGACGATGCGTTGGCCTGGGTCGATTCCGCGCTGCCGGAGTTTGGCGATCTGGACGTCGAGGACGTTTCCTTGCTGAGTGCGGCAGGCCGCGTGTTGGGCCGCGATGTCGTCAGCCGCGTCAACGTTCCAGGCTTCGCACGGGCGATGATGGACGGCTTCGCGCTCGTCGCCGAGGATACGCAAGGAGCGACATCCTACAATTCGTTGCCGCTTAAGATTCTGGGCACGAGCTTGCCTTCAGCGGCATTTTCCGGACGGGTCGCCGCTGGCCGTGCGGTGCGGATCATGACGGGGGCGCCTCTACCGGAGGGCGCCGATGCGGTCCTGCCAATTGAGAATGCTCAACTCGATGGTCAGCGCGTGTTGGTGTTGGGCGAAGTTTCGCCGGGCAAGCATGTGGGGCAACTTGGCGAGGACGTCCGCGCAGGCGACATGGTGGAACGTGCGGGACGAGTCTTGCGACCGCAGGACATCGGCATGCTGTCCTCACTGGGATTCAGCCACGCGCAGGTCATCCGTCGACCGCGGGTACGGATTCTCATTACCGGCAACGAATTGCTCCCGATGGGCACACCGCCCGCTGGTTTTCGGATCACAGACGCCAACGGGCCGATGCTCGCCGCACTCGTTGCGCGCGACGGAGGCGCGGCCGTCGCCGGCCCCATTGTGCCAGACGACCGCGACGCAATTCTGGCCGCACTGCGAGACGAGGCCGATGTCGTCCTGGTCTCCGGCGGGTCGAGTGTCGGCCAGGAAGATCACGTTCCAAGCTTGTTGGCGGAGCACGGCGAACTGGCAGTTCACGGCATCGCGATGCGCCCCAGCAGTCCCACGGGCATGGGTCGGCTCGCGGGCACCCGGCACACGGATCAGCCGGGTGCCGGGTCGCGGCTGGTGTTTCTGCTGCCGGGAAACCCCGTGTCGTGCCTTTGTGCGTATGATTTCTTCGCAGGCCGGGCGATTCGCGCACTTGGCGGTCGGTCGCGGGACTGGCCATATCGGCGTGTCACGGCGCGGCTGTCGCGCAAGCTTGTTTCGGTCGTTGGCCGCGTCGATTACGCGCGGGTCAGCATCAGTGGGTCATCCGCGGAACCGTTGGCCATTAGCGGGGCTTCGGTTCTCAGCTCCGTCACGCGCGCCGACGGATTTGTAATCGTTCCCATGGACAGCGAGGGATTTCCGGAAGGGACCGAAGTAGAAGTTTTTTTGTACCAGTGAGAGAGTCGCACAATGTAGTAGGCACGCTCCGCGTGCCGTAACCGCCGCCGGCTTTTGGCCGACTGCGACGGCACACCGACCCGCCACCCGGCGAAACCGGCTGTCGGGTGCCCGGTGCCTGCTACTTTGATTCCATGTCTTCCCAAGAGCAATTTCTCAACGTGATCGATCGGGACGAGGCTGAGGCGCGGTTTCGCGCGGCTCTTGCCCTGGAGCCGCTCGGCGTCGAGCAGGTTTCCTTAGCCGACGCGTTGGGGCGCGTGCTTGCCACGGACGTGGTAGCCCGGGTCGATGTTCCGTCGTTCGACCGCTCGAACTTGGATGGGTTCGCGGTTCACGCTGCCGATACCTTCGGCGCCAATGAGCTCGCGCCACGCACCCTGAACCTGTTAGCCGGTGCAATCGACGCGGGTGTGGCCCCGCGCATCGACGTGCGGCCCGGCGAGGCCGCCGCGATCGCGACCGGCGGGATGGTGCCACGTGGCGCCGACGCCATCGTGATGATCGAGCACGCCGAAGCGCGGACCGCCCCTCCCCAGAGCGGGGAGGGGAAGGAGGAACTGGTGATTCGCAAGGCTGTAACGCCGGGGTTTGGCGTCGCATTCGCCGGCACCGACATCGCCACCGGCGAAACTGTACTGAGAATTGGCACGCTATTGACGAGCCGGGAGACAGGCGTGCTGGCTGCGATTGGCGAGAGCCAGGTAAACGTCTGGCGCAAAGCGCGCGTGGCGATCATCTCAACTGGTAACGAGCTGATCGCGCCCGGCGATTCAATGCGTCCGCCCCATGTCTTTGATTCTAACGCGCAAATCCTTGCCGACTCGGTGCGCGAGCTTGGCGGATTGCCGCTCTTATGGGGCATCGTGCCCGATGACGCCGAGGCGCTGCGACAGAAGCTGCACGCCGCGTTAGCCGAATCGGACGTTGTGCTCGTTTCCGGTGGCACCAGCAAAGGACAGGGCGATCTGTGCTATCGCGTCGTAGCCGAGTTGACTGACCCAGGTATCGTCGCGCACGGCGTGGCACTGAAACCTGGTAAGCCGATTTGCCTGGCGGCCAGCGGCGGCAAGCCGGTCGTCGTCCTGCCCGGGTTCCCGACGTCGGCAATTTTCACGTTTCACGAATTCGTCGCGCCGGTCATTTGCCTGCTGGGGGGGCGACGTTCGGAATCTCAAGAAGTCATCTCCGCGCGCTTGGCGGTAAAAACGAATTCTGAAATTGGCCGCACGGAGTACCTGCTCGTCAATTTAGTCCACTCGGAAACAGACAGTGTAGCAGGCTCACTCCGTGAGCCGTCGCTCCGCTCACGGAGTGAGCGGTCTACACTGGTCGCCTACCCGATGGGAAAAGGCTCGGGGTCCGTGACGACCTTTAGCCGGGCCGATGGCTTTGTCACGATCGGCCGACACACGGAAATCATCGAAGCGGGTCAGCAGGTCGAGGTCCGTCCGATCGGCCGTGGTCTCGCCATTGCCGACCTGGTCGTGATCGGCAGCCACTGCGTCGGGCTGGATTACCTTCTCTCGCAACTCCAACGACAGGGCGTGACGTCGAAGCTGATCACGGTCGGCAGCTCCGCCGGTCTGGAGGCAGTCCGACGCGGCGAATGCGATCTGGCCGGCGTTCATTTAATGGATCCCCAAACCGGCGAGTACAACCGGCCGTTCCTGACAGATGACATGGTGCTTCTGGAAGGCTATGGACGACGTCAGGGAATCGTCTATCGTCGCGGCGACACGCGCTTTGAAGGCCGGAGCATAGACGAGTTAATGCCGACGCTGATTGGCGACAACCATTGCGTGATGGTCAACCGCAACCAGGGAAGCGGCACACGGATCCTGATCGATCGCCTGTTGGCCGGCGCCCGGCCCAGCGGCTATGCCATCCAGCCCAGCAATCACAACGCAGTAGCCGCAGCCGTGGCGCAGGGCCGCGCCGATTGGGGACTGGCCATCGAGTCGGTAGCCCGCGCCAACGACCTGGGATTCCTCCCGTACAAAGATGAGCGTTACGACTTTGTCATCCCCAAGGCACGCCGGGAGCGACCGGCGGTAAGGGCTTTTGTGGAATTGCTCGCCGAGCGGCCCACACGCGAGCATCTGGACCGACTCGGGTTTCAATAGTGGTTCAGTCTGATGACAGGCCTCAAACCGGTGTAACGGCCTAAAAGCGCGTTATATTCAGAAGTCGTCCGTCGCGTTCGTCTCGCAAACGCTTCGGTGTGTCGCTACCGACGCACGTTACGCGGCGGTGAAGAGGCTCTATTGAAGATGTGAATAGCGGTTGAAAACTAAAGCGCCTGGTGGGCGAAACGGCACAGCGGTTGGTGCCCCACCTCGAAAGTCGCCAGAGCTCGTCGAGTAGCTGCGTGGCCGAACGCTGGTGCGTCAAGAAGCTTGTTTTCAACAAGTACTTGGGATCTTGTTTGAAGACATAAGTTTAGACATGCGGCGGTCCGAAGATTGGACGGCCACGCGACTTGCGACGACCGTGCCGGCAAACCAACCTTTGATGAAACATCTGAGCTGATTCATTTCACCCCCACATGCAGGCGATTGTGAGCGACGGGGCTCCCCCCACAAACGGCACCTTCTTGCAGCCGCCCGATGTCGGTACGGAGATGATTCTCATGCTGTGGGAAAGAATTTTTTGCGTTGCTGCCTCCGGCACAAAAGTTCGACTGGGAGATTGTCGATCAGATGACGGCCCGCTGAGTCTAGTGCTTGATCGTGCAGATGATCAGCCTCATCGTGGGCGAGTGAGTGCGAAGTGATGGGCTTGGGGCAGGTTTGCTAACCTCGCCGAAACTGCCAACCGAACGCCTCCGGCAGCGCAACGGATTGGAGACATGCGGTTCTAATATTGGATCCGGTGGTTAACCGGTTCTCACCGTCGCGCTGCGAGTTCGAGAGGGCCGCGATGGTTCGCGCGAGGGCCTGCCTGGGCGCTGCGGCAGGAAGGATTCTTTCGTCCAGAATTCTGCAATGCGGTTGACACTGGCGAACAACTCGTTCCAGCGAGGTGATTTGACAACATAGGCATTCGCTCCACCGTCGACGCACTGATTGACGACCGCATCGTCCTCGCAACAAGTTAACATGACCACCGGCGTGGCGCGCAGCCGGTCGTCCGTCCGGATGGCGCCCAGCACGTCTAAGCCGGAACTGTCTGGCAACCCCACGTCAAGCAGAATCAGGTCGGGTTGCACAAAATCTTCGCTGCCGCCAGCCAAAACGCCGAGGGCGTCCAGCGCAAGCTTTGCGGTTTCCGCCACGGTGACCATTGTTCCCTGGTTCCGGCAAAGGGCCTTGCGAATGAGTTTGGCGTGCAGCGGGTCGTCCTCAATGACCATGACGATCTTCATACCGGCCGCGCGTGGTTGTTGAACGGGATTTACTTGCGGCGGTTCTTTTTCCGACTCGACATCCAACTCATTACGCAAGACGCGAACGTTCTTGGGGGCCTCGATGCCCAGCCTCACCTGTCGCCGTCGAATGGACAGGACCGTGACCGTAACGTCCGGCCCGATTTTGACACTGCTGTCTGTGCGCCGTGAAAGAACTAACATTTTTACCACCTCCATGAAAAAGAGAATCCGTGCCAGGGAGCTGGCCCGCGCATCGGCGCGAGCCAGCTCGGGACGAGGCGGTCCGTCGCCAGATTTCGCGGCTTCTTGCCGCCGGGATGCGAACAAGCTGCACGCAACCCGCTAAGACACTCGCGCATCATGCGGCAATAGAACCGAAAGCCGTTGCACGTCAAAGAACAGTTTCAGCGAAACGGCAAATTGGGAAGAATGAAAGGACTGGAATGTATTGATAGCGTTCACGATCCTGCAGAATCCTAGCAGTTGTGTTGCGTCCGTCCCACTTCCACTGGGCAGGCGGGACGCCTGCACTACGGTAACTCCAAACTCCGACACTACCCACAGTCCCAGGCCATTGTAGTTAGCGGATAGATGGACGAAAATGTGGCTCGATTCACCCGTGCAACTTCGCGCGCGTTGGTCGATCACGCGCGTGCGGATGAAGGAGACTATGGATGGCTAAAAAAAATCGACGGGGCAGGCGACGGGTGGCGCACGACAGGAAGCCCGAGAAGGAAACGACGCGGCGGGTGGCTGCGAGGACGAGCCGCGCCCGGGGTTGCAGACCGAGAGACCTTACGTGGTCGGCATCGGGGCGTCGGCGGGGGGCTTGCAGCCGCTGCAGGAATTCTTCGGCAACATGCCACAGGATTGCGGGATCGCCTTTGTCATCGTCCAGCATCTCTCGCCGGAATTCAAAAGTCTGATGAGCGAGCTGCTGTCCCGGCGGCACACCAAAATGGCTCTGCACCATGTCGAGCACGGCATGCCGCTGGAGCCTAACTCGATCTACCTGATTCCGCCCAAGAAGAACGTGGTGATCTGCCAAGATAAGCTGCACCTGATCGACCAGGACCTGACCCGCGGGCACCTGCCGAACTTCCCCATCGACATCTTCTTCCAGTCGCTGGCGGAGAACCTGAACGAGCGCGCCGACAGAATTGACGCGAAGGGCGGTTCAGGTACAATAGTCGCCGGCCCTGGACTTGTATCGGGCGCAGCAAGCGAGGCGTCTCTGCGTGCTGCGTAGCGTTGGAATCCAAACAGCATGGAACGAGATAACCCGCCAGACCTTCAGGTCGAAGGCGGGCTGAAAACTTTGGGCGTTGAGTTGCTCTGTCAATGGGATGTGCTGGTCTTCCTGTACCGCCATCAGTCCAGCCTGGTCAGCGCCGAGCACATCGCGCGCTTTCTAGGCTATCCGTCCGCCGAGGTCGTCGCCACACTGGACAGCCTGGAATCCTCAGGGCTCGTGGAGCGTTCGCGGGTCTCCCAAGGAGTGCGCTTGTACCAAGTGACCGCACCGGCAGACCCTGCGCGTCGCGACGCCTTGGAGCGGCTCATGACCCTCGCTGACAGCCACACTGTGCGTCTGCTCCTGGCCCGGAGGCTGCGGGGCAGCGACCCGACCTGATTAGAACAACAACGATTTCCGTTTGTGTCACGTGAAAGGAAGTGAAACATGACTGAGAGCGATCTGATCCAGACGGGCATTTACGGCCTGGACGAAATCTTCTTGGGCGGGATTCTCAAGGGCAACCTGATCCTGGTCGAAGGCGCGGCCGGCGTGGGCAAGA
>JBBDWY010000054.1:0-24806 GCA_040902605.1 Pirellulales bacterium
CCCGCTGCAAACTCAAGTCAGTCTATCCCAAAATTAAGCTGTGACAGAGCACTAGGGAGCTCCAAAAGAGAATCACTTTTCTGGAAGCTCAGGAACGAAAGCGGCTTGGTGCGCCAAGGGCCGATCAGGACGTAGACTGGCCAGAGCGGCCAGCAGGCCGGTCTGGGCCTCCACTTCGCCAAGCAGCAGGGCACCGCCGTCCGAGGTGATCGTCCCGCCGTTGAAGGCGGCCGTCACTTGCCGGCTACCCAGGGGATGAAAAACGAACGTTGATCGGTTACACTCTGTCCTCATCGGGCTGCCTCCTTGCTTGTGGCCAAGTTGGTTGTTGCAAAGCAACTTATGCCACAAGCGGCAGCCTTTTTCTATCCGCGTTGTGAGAAATGCGGGCTAGAACCTTGGTTTGCCGAACCTTCAACGGGTTAAGGGCCAGCGCCTCATTCCGAGAAAAGGTATGACTTCTCGGCACGTCACAAGCGTGCCATCAATCATACGAGTTCTTAAATTTTTGCGGCCGTGTCAAAACGATCGTTTTATGAAACCGCCAAGACTACTGACGTGATGCGCGAGTAGTCGATTGTGCGATCCATGAAGAAGTCGACGGGGTTGATGCGCTGCGTATCGATGATGCTCGCTCCAGTGACCATAAGTTTTATCCTGTGCACTGCAGGGTTTGGCCGAAGATCGTCAGGCCATTCAGCGGTTTTGCGGGCGCAGGTAACAATACGCTCATGACCCAGCCAAAAACAAAGCACGTCAGGAAGCCGATGCACGCATAGAGGAGAAAGTGGATTTGCGTGTGCTGCATCCAGTAAAGTACGCCGGCGCTGGTGACGGCCCCGATTATGGCTCCGGCGCCGTGGGCACGGCGCGTGAAAATTCCCAGGGCGAAAAGGCCGGCTAGGCCACTGCCGGCCAAGCCGACGAGGTTAAGATACGCGTCCCAGAGCGACTCCATGTTGAGTTTCGCCAGCACCAACGCGGCGCCGGTAGCGAAGAGTCCATTGCCCGCGGTGAGCCAGCGCGCGATCCGCAAGCCACGCGCGTCGGTCACTTGGCCGCCGAAGCGTCCGTAAAAGTCCGTCATCATCGCAGTAGTCACGCTGTTGAGGCTGCTGGAGACGGTCGATTGGGCCGCGGCAAAAATGCCGGCGATCACCAGACCCGCCACACCGGCCGGCATGTTCTGGACGATGAACGCCGGAAAGATCGAGTCGGTCGCCTGCGTCGGATCGAGCTTCTCGGGGGACGAACGATAAAAGACGAACAGCGCCGTGCCGATTGCGAAGAACAGGGCGGTTGAAGGAATCGCGAGTAGGCCGTTGGTCCAAATCGCGCGGGCCGCGCTGGCTTCGTCCCGCGTCGTCATGTAGCGTTGGACAACGGTTTGGTCGCTGGTGTAGGGCACGAGATTCACGAACAGGCTGCCCACAAAAATCACCCAGAAGGCGTTCGCCGCGGTCGATGGATCGAGCGTCCAGTTGAACATGTTCAGCTTGTCGACGCCCATCGCGGCGGACCAGAAGCCGCCGATGCCGCCCTCGGCAGTCGTCACGATCAGCATCAGGCTCACGATTGCGGCACCGAGGAGCACGACGGTCTGCGCTACGTCGGTCCAAATCACGGCCTCGATGCCGCCCATCGTCGTGTAGAGCACACACAGCACGCCCATCAGCACGACGCATGTCGCGACGTCCAGATCGCTCACGGTGGCCAGCGCGAGGGACGGCAACAGCAGCACGATCGCCTGCCGGCAGAGCTGAAAGAGAATGAACGCCGCGCTGGCATACAGCCGGACAGCCAAATTGAAGCGTTTTTCCAGGTACTCGTAGGCCGAGGTGACATTGAGTTGGCGAAAGAACGGCAGATAGAAGGTGACGACGAGCGGCGCCAGGAGCAGGATTGGCACGTTGGCCCAGAAGAACGTCCAGTCGGTGGAGTATGCCTTGGCCGGAATGGCCATGAACGTCAGCGAGCTGAGCATCGTGGCGTAGATGCTCAGTCCGGCGGCCCACCACGGGATACGGCCGCTGGCCTTGAAGTAGTCCTGCGTGCTCTTGTTTCGCGCGGCGCAGACCCAGCCGATGGCGACCATGCCGAGCAGATACGCGGTTAAGATGACATAGTTGAGCCAACCGAAGGCCGCCTTGCGCGGCACGGCTCGGCCCGACCAGACTTCGTTGGAACGGATGCCGGGTTGCTTCTCGCCGCCGGGGATAATAAACCGGTCGCGGCGAATCACGGCCGGCGTCGTCACCAGCGAGAACGGAAGTTCATCGAGCGAAACCCAGGTATCGGTGATTGTGTGATATGCCAGGACATCGCGCGGAAAGCCGGCGTGTTCAGCCGACGACACGTCGACCTGTAAGCCGTCGTCGCCGCCTAACACCAGTAGATGGGCGGTGCCGATCGGGGGCGCCGAAGTCGGAGCGGCGACCGCGGCGCGTGGCAGGTCGGAAATCCGCTTCCAGCCGATTTCCGGTGTGAAGCAATACGCATCCCTGAGCCAATGGCGGATGGGCTTTCCATCCGCGTCGGGCGCCAGTGCCGCGCCACTGAAAAGATAGAACGCGCCGCCTTGCGCGCCGGCTGTGGCGAACATGCGCCCCTGCCCCGGCCAGGATTCGAGCTCGCGCCAAGCGTTCTCGCTCCGTGACAGGTCCAGCGCCCAGAACGTCGCAAGCGCGGCGGTGGCATCCGGGCTTTCGACTCCACCGGCGACGTAGATTGTGTTCCCCAACAGCGCGCCGCAGAAGTTCGCGCACGGCCGGGGCAATTTGGGAAGCGGCGTGGTCCGCAACTCGCTATCTTCCCACCGCAACAAGAAGCAATCGTCGTAGTGCCGCTGGGCGTCGCTCCCACCGAGGCAAGCGACGCCGCGGGTGGTAGTGAGCGAGACGCCGTAGCCGATCGGCCGCGGCAATTTCATGCCCGTCTTCCAGGATGCGGCGCCGGCTTCCAACACAAATACCGAGTCATACCAAACCTTGGCGCCGCCTTGCCACGGCTTGTTGTCCGGAAAGTTCGCACCCCCCGCCACGATCAGTGTGCCGCGATGCAGGCCGGCAAATGGAAAACCGAAACCCTCGCGGTCGGGCAACGGAGGCAGCCTTTCCCAGACAAGCAGCGCCTCGGAATCCTGAACCGCAGCAACAGAAACGCGACCGCTCAGGAGCGCCGCTCCAAGAATGGTAATCGCAATGACTGCCGCCCGACGCGTCCCCGTTGCTACGATCAGGTGGGTCGGCTCTCGTGTCGTCATTGCGTCGCACGTTGTGGTCAGCCCTTACGCCGACTTCGTCGATGAGACGACGGTGTGCTTGACCGGGCGATCGTTCACCGCAATCTCGGAGAGGACTTGTATCTTATCAAGCTCGTTGCGCAGTCGATGCTGGTCGGTCGGGGTGAGATTTCCCAGCGGCGCCCGCACCGGCCCGCAGTCGACCCCGGCGAGGTTCATCGCGAACTTGAGCGCGGCCATGGTGTTGAATTGCTCGAAGATCCGCACCATGGCCACGGCCCGCGCTTGCTCCGCGCGGGCCGTTTGCCAATCATCCGACTCCACGGCATCCAAAATCCGCAAATAAATGGGTGCGGCAAAGTTATAGGTGCTGCCCACGGCTCCCGAAGCCCCCAGTGCGATGCCGGCCAACAGCGTCTCATCGCAGCCCCAGAGGACATCATAGGTACCGCCATCCAACTGAATGCATTCCTGCACCGTGATGCAGTCGGGATTCGTATACTTAATGCCCGCCAATGTCGGAATGACCTGCTTGGCACTCACCAGGAATGCGGCTGACGACAATCGCACACCCGTGATTTTCGGCATGTCGTACAAGTAAAATGGCAGCGAAGGCGCCGCGCCCGCCACCGGTATGCAAAAGTCGATCAATTCGCTCAGCGATTGTTGCTTGAACCAAGTGGGTGCGTGCAACGCGATCGCATCGGCCTGGACCGCACGAGCGTGGCGCGCCAGGCGGATCGCGTCGTCCTGGCAGTTATGCCCAACATGAACAAAAACTTCTAGATTCGAGCGGTGTGCGCCGGTCCAAGCTTCGGTCAATGACATTCGTTCGTCCACGGTGAGTGACTGGCCCTCGCCGGATGTGCCGCCCACAAACACTCCACGCACGCCGGACGCGATAAGATGCTCGGCCTGCGCGCCGACCACCGCGAGATTCAAGCTGCCATCGGCGTGCATGGGCGTAAACGGAGCAGCGATCAGACGAAAATCTTGAAGTCTCATACGTATCTTTTCTCGGTTCGAAGGCACCTGTTGCCGCCTTGCAACGGGCAGTTAACGGCAGTGACTGGATCGCTTCAATTCAAGTACGATATGTGGGATTCCGCCAACAATGCGGCCCTAGATTTTTCCCACCGATTTCATCTCCTCAACCAGTCTGTGCTGGTACGCCTCGTGCGCCGCGTCTTCGCGGGCTCGCTCACTGTAGTAAATGAACCCCAAGGCTCGACGCGAGCGGCTGGAAGATCGATTCCCGTCGGCACGATGGATTGTCAGGGAATCATGCACCAGCAAGTCGCCGGGCTGTGCCGGAAACGCCACTTCATTCGCCAGGTCGTCGTCGGTCGGGTAATCGGGAATCCCCTGACTGAAACCAAGGGTTTGCGTCCTCTGGTGCTTACGCATGCCGAGACGATGGGAGCCGCGGACGTAGCGGACGCAGCCGTTTTCTTCGTCCACTGCTTCCAGCGCCAGCCACATCGTGACCGCCTCGCACGGGTCGAGCATGAAATAGTAGCCGTCTTGATGCGGAGGAGTCGGCTGGCCGACGCCCGGCGGTTTATTGAAGTACTGCATGTTCTTCGGCACGACCGGAGTGCACATTAGGCATTCGGCTAATTCTCGAAAGCGACTTGCAGTGAACATCTCGTGGAACCAGGGATCGAAGTGTCCCATTTGCTGCAGCTGCTTTATCGTGGCTCGATTGGCCAAATCTTCGTAGAAGACGGCTTCCGGCGGCATGGTTGGCACAACGTCTTGGATGAAACGGTCGACGTTCTGCAGCAACTCTGTGAGATCATTACGGGAGCAGAACCCAGGCAGCACAGCGTAGCCATCGGTCAGAAAATCACGGAGCAGATTTGGTGGCGGCTCGAACACAGGTAAGGTCCTTATCCCTGAACGGGCCTCGCGAGTCTCTCATGGCGACAGCTTGGCCACCAAAGCTGAGCGACCGACCGGGGCCGGCCCCAGTCCCTCGGATTTTTACAATTCTATTCTGTCAGAAATATAAGCTTGTCACATTGTACTATTTTGGGTATGCTGTCGCAAGTGACGCTTTTGATTTTTTTATCGCGATTCGGCTCCTGGCGGACGTAATCGCGGATGGCTACTGCGACCACCAAAACACCTCGTATTGCTGGGCTTGCTGAGCAGCACTTGGCTGATATGCAGGCCCGGAATCTGGCGCCCGGCAACCGCTAACTAACGACCGCCAAACCTCTAAGGACTAATTCCTATCAGCCGTTCGATCTGAGTTCCTCCCAGCGATCGTCGCGCGGACCGAGCGCCACGCCAACGGCGCGGTGGCGGCCATCACGGCGCTGGGCATGAGCCCAGGGGCGGGTGTCGCGCTGGGAATCGCCGACGTGCATCACTACGGGCCGAGCGGCTGCCGAAGTTTTCATTTATCCGTTTGGCCGAATCTCCACAGGAGCAGGGTAGGCGAATTGGTCAGATCACTCGCGGACGCACGGACAGGCCAGGCGCCCGCGGGGTAACACCTGATCGCTGAGTTGAATCTGCCGTCGTAAGGCAGCGATATGGAACGGGACTTTGACATCGCGTGGGCCCTCATCATTGCGTGTGAACCTTGTCTCTCGAACTGTAGGGAGGATTCGATGAAAACAACGATGCGAACCATGCTGGCGGCACCTTTCGTGGCGGGCGGACTCATGGCAAATTCGTCCGACGCGGGCACCATCCTGGATTTCACCTTCGATAGCGATCCGGTTTGCGTCACGTTTGACGCGCAGTTCACCGCCGACTCCAGCGGCAACATGTACGACGGCTTTTTCAGCGGCGGCGCGGCCAACCGGTCGACGGTGATCGCCGGCTCCGAGACGTTATCAGGGACGAACGCGGTGGCGTTAATGGACGGAGCTGTCTTCGTCCGGCGCAATTTCACCTACACTGTCGGCACGCACGGATCGTACGATCGTCCCGACCCCCACTCCACGCCCGAGTTCAACCCGATCATCGGCGCTACCGACAGTTGGACGCTCGAAGCGGCGATCCGCGTCAACTCGAACTCCACCGCCGTCAGCGGCATCCTGTCCAACAACGGAACCGGAAGCGAATGGTGGCGGCGCGTCGAGAATCGGACCGGCCCGCGTTTTCAGTTCAATGGCGGCACCACCCATTTCCAGCAGATTGATGACCTGGATCTCAATGACGGACAGTGGCACCACGTGGCAATCGTCTTTGCACGCGACAACGCTGACCCGACGAGTGTGACCGTCACGCAGTACGTCGAATACGAGCACGTCGGCTCGCCCTCGGTGCTCGCCGGTGTTGGCGCCGTCGGCAATGAAACGCGCCACATCTTCATCGGCGGCTTCGCCGGCAATCCCGTCAACCGGCGGTTCGACGGCGCGATTGACCGCGCGCGGATCACGGGTGAAGCGCTGTCGGCTTCGGAATTCTACGTGATCATCCCCCGCGGCGGCTTCCGTCGTGCCGATCGGCATGGCCCCCAGACTGCTCGTGCTGCCGAGGCGGCGTCACTGACGCCCGCTCCATTCAACCGCGAGAGGGTGCCGTTTATGCTGATGGGGGGCGTCCCCTGCAAGTCGTGGACATCAACGGCGCGGGCGTCTCGGGCATGCCCTATTTCCGTACAACTTTCATGATGTTACGCGGCTTTCGGCTATCAGCCGTTCGATCAGAATTCCTATCAGCAACCAAATAAGAAAGACAATGCCATCTCACAAACGCCTGCTCCAGTTGTGCCTGTTCGCCGTAGCACTGACCGTCACCCCGTTCGCACTCGCTGATTCGAGACAATTCGACGTGTTCGTTTCCGGAACCGACGGTTATCACACCTACCGCATTCCTGCGATTGTCACTTCGACCCAAGGAACCGTGCTGGCGTTCTGCGAAGGGCGCAAACGCAGCGCGAGTGACACCGGCAAGATCGACCTGCTCCTCAAACGTTCGACCGACGGCGGCAATACATGGAGCGCGCAGCAGATTGTCTTTTCCGATGGCGACAACGTTTGCGGCAACCCGGCACCGGTCGTCGATCACACTACCGGCGCGATCTGGCTGCTGACGACCTGGAATCTTGGTTCCGACCACGAGCGGGACATCATGCAGGGGACGAGCAAGGATACGCGCCGAGTGTTCGTCACCCATAGCACAGACGATGGCCACACCTGGTCGAAACCTACCGAAATCACGACCGCCGTGAAGAAACCGCACTGGCGCTGGTACGCCACTGGGCCGGTGAACGGAATTCGGTTGACCCGCGGCTCGCGCCAGGGGCGGCTCGTCATTCCCGCCAATCACTCCGACCACTCGGACCCGGCCAGTCACCCGTATCGCGCCCACATCATTTATTCGGACGATCACGGCAAGGCGTGGCAGCTCGGCGGGGTGCAGGACGAATTGACCAACGAATCAACCCTTGTGGAACTTGAGGATGGCGCGCTTCTCCACAACATGCGCTCCTATCACAAGAAGAACCTCCGCGCCGTAGCGACGAGCCATGATAGTGGTCACACTTGGTCCGATGTCACGTTGGACTCTGCGCTGGTCGAACCGGTCTGTCAGGCGAGCATCTTGCGGTTAACCTGGCCTGAGCGCGGACAAAGAAGCCGCATTCTTTTCTCGAACCCTGCCAGCACGAAACGGGAACGGATGACGGTGCGACTGAGCTATGATGAAGGCGCAACCTGGCCGATCAGCCGGACACTTCACACCGGTCCGTCGGCTTATTCCTGCCTTGCCATCCTGCCGGACCAGAGCATCGCTTGCCTTTACGAAGGCGGCGAAAAGAACCCGTATGAGAAAATTGTCCTCGCGCGCTTTTCGTTGGAGTGGCTGACGGATGGTCAGGATTCCACACACGTGAAGAAGGGAAGAAGGCAACCTCTGTGTTTGACCCCATTACCCTGCCCAACATCACCGCCACCATCGCGATCAGCCAAAGTAGCGACCGCAGGCTATATCGAAATGGCTCAGGCGATTCCTGGGGCGCGGGATCGGTCACGACATGTCCGATCCGTTGTTTACCCACAGGTTGGAGGGGCAGCAGCAGGTTTGCCAGTTGAAAAAAGAGTGGCAAAGTGGCATCCACTGGACAATAGACGTTTTTCGGCGCGTGGCAAAGCTGGCTACCGCTCCCCCGCCGCATAAACTGCCGCGTGCATCTGGCCCAGCGCCGCCGGGTCGAACTTCACTACCTCCCGGTCGTACGTCATCAGGCCGTTCACTTCCCCCTCGACGTCGGTCGTCTGTGTGTAAATCGCCGCGGCGAGGCCCCGCTCCACCAGCGGATTGAGCCGGCGAATCAGTTCCGCGTAGTGATGATGCAATTCCTCCTTCGTGCGGTAGGTGCGGTAGCCCCAGTTGCGGTCGCTTCCCCACAGGTGCCCTTCCAGCGGCAACCCCAAGCCCCCGAACTCGCCCAGCACCGCAACGCGGTTCTCCGATAGCGGCGGCATTTCGGGGCCGGGGTACGCGTGGATATCGTGCAGATCCCCTTCGCCCCGATCGGCCCATCCGCTCGGGCCCCCGACCAGCCGCGTCGAGTCAAGCTCCTTCGTCCACGCCAGTATTTCGTCCGTCTTGAACTGCCCCCAACCCTCGTTGAACGGCACCCAGACGACAATCGACGGGTGGTTCCGCAGGTTCCTGATCAGCGCTTCGTATTCGCGGCGAAACGTTTCCTCCGACTCGGGCGACCGCTCAATGTCGTCATCTTCCCGTCGGATGTGCCGGTCTCCATTGGGCATGTCCTGCCACACCAGGACGCCGAGCCGATCGCAGTGATAGTAAAACCGCGCCGGCTCGACCTTCACGTGCTTGCGGACCATATTGAAGCCGAGCGTCTTGGTCATCATGATGTCGTACTGCAGCGCCTCGTCCGTGGGAGCGGTGTACAGCCCGTCGGGCCACCAGCCCTGATCGAGCAGCCCGAACATGAAGATCGGCTCGCCGTTGAGGCGCAGCCGGTTGACGCCTTGCAAATCTTTCGCGAACGAAATCTCCCGGAGTCCGGTGTAGCTGGTCACCTTATCCAGCTCCTTCGGCCCCACGCGAAGCACCACCTCCAGGTCATACAGTGCCGGCTCATCGGGCGACCAGAGCTTCGCGTTGGGAATCGAAACGACGATCTCGTTTCCCGGCCGGCCGGCCTGCTCGATCGGCTCCGGCCCAATGCGTTCCCTTTTGTGCAGGCCCAGGACGCGAACGACGACCTCGGCATCCTCGGCATCGCCGGCGGTCTCGACCGTTACTCGCACCGCGCGCTCCGCCACATCGGGCACGACGTTCAGCGACGCCACGCGCGCCGCCGGCACCGGCTCGAGCCATACCGTCTGCCAGATGCCGGTCACCGCCGTGTACCAGATCCCCGTTGGCTTGAGCACCTGCTTGCCGCGCGGCTGATAGCTGGTGTCGGTCGGGTCCCATACCGCGACGACGATCTCCTGCTCAATCTCCTCGCTCAGTTGATCGGTGATATCGAACGAAAACGGATCGTACCCGCCGCGATGCTCGCCCACCAGTCGATCGTTGACCCACACCGTCGCCTCCCAATCGACCGCGCCGAAATGCAACAGCCACCGCTGGCCCTCGGCCAATGCCGGCCGCGTGAACGTGCGGCGATACCAGAGCCGCTCCTCGCGCATCACCGGCTTCGCTACGCCCGAGAGGACCGACTCGACTGCAAATGGCACGAGAATGTCACCCTGCCACTCGGCTGGCCGCTCCGTCTCGCGCGGAACGATGGCATACTGCCACAGGCCGTTGAGATTGGTCCACTCGTCCCGTGCCATCTGCGGCCGCGGGTACTCGAGCCAGACATTGTCCGGCGAAACGTCGCCGGTCCACCGCGTCGTCAGCCGCGGCTCGGCGGGCTGCCAAACGGCTGCGGTGATGAACAGTGGAATTGTCAAAACGACAACAACGGTGCGCGCTATGAAATGCGAAACGTGTAGCATGCGAGTGCCTCCAATAAACGTCCCAAAACGCGGTCAAAAGGAGAAATTGATCGTCGCCGGAGCAAACCCCGACAGTACGACATAGCCATCGGCCTGACAGTCGCGGAGCATATATATGGTGGCGGCTGGAACACGAGCTTAACGTCCCTTAACAAGGAGATCCTCCGAACGAGCTGGCGGGGTGGTCCGGGGCGAGTCGACCGCCTGAAATCTGAGATCCCACCCGCGATAACATGGATTTTACAATTTTACTCTTGCAGAAATATATGCTTGACACATTGTACTATTTTGGATATGCTGTCACCAGTGAGGGCTTTTGAATTTCTTCAATTTGAGGTTCGGGGGCCTCACCGGAGGAATCGCGGATGGCTACGGCGACGACCAAAACACCTCGTATCGCTGAGCTCGCCGAGCAGCTCTTGGCTGATATTGAGGCCCGGAAATTGGTTCCTGGCGACCGCTATCTAACGACCGCCCAAACCTCCAAGTTGTTGGGCGTCGGTAATGCGGTAGCCAATCGCGCTCTGCAACTATTGGAGCGCCGTCGCATCATTACGCGCCAGCAACGGCGGGGCGCCTATATCGCGAGGCTGCCCAGCAAGGAAAGTGAGGCAGGCTTGGCCCGCGTGCATTTTCTGGTTCACCAGAAGTTCCTCCGCACCGAGGGTGTCGGCAACGACGGCGTGTTAATCGGCATGCAAGAAGAGTTGCCGGGGGTGCATGTGCAAATCAGTTTTCTTCCGCCAGCGGAGGAAACGCCGTTCGTGCAAAGACTTATTCATGATTCGCTTAAATCGGGACGTGTCGACGGTTTCGTTCTCGTGCGAACGAGTTGCGAGGCCCAACGGGCGATAGCGCAATCTGGTTTGCCGGCTGTTGTAAACGGGGATGTTTACCCGGGCAATGCCGCGCTAGCCCGCGTTGGCAGAGACATGAACGCCATTGGCGAGTTGCTGACCGACTATTTGCTCGAAAAAGGGCATAAGAAACTGGCCTGCTTCAATCGACAGCAGGCCTTGCCGGGGGACCAGACGACGATCGCCGCGATCAGTCGACGGCTCGCGAAGTCGAAGCTGTTGGCGGATGCAATTACGCTGCGTTTCCTGCCAGCTGATGACGACGTTTGCGTGGCTGAGATGGTGCAACTACTTGGACAACCCAATCCACCCACTGGTTTGATATGCAGGACGGTGCGAATGGCGGAGGCAGCCAGGCATGTCATTGAAGATGAGCTTAAGCCGCTTGGCGACCAGTTCGACATCGCCGTATGCGATTACTATCTGCGGCGGAACGACCGGGCGGAATTCGCTTATCCGCGGCCCGTTTTTAGCGCCGAAGAAGAAGGTCGCCATATCGCCCGGTTGTTGTCGCTGCAAACCAAAATGAGTCGCCCCAAGCCACTTGAAGTAATCATACCGCTGGAACTGTGGATTCCCGACGAAGTAAATCCTTAGCGCGGAAAGTGACTGGGTGATCGCCGCCCGCACCAATTGGGAGGTAGACCGATGAGTGCCGCTGGTAGCCGATTATCACCTTCCCGGTTTTGCGGACGACGTGGGGGTTTTACGTTAGTCGAGCTATTGGTCGTGATCGCCATCATTGGGATTCTTGTGGCGCTGTTGCTTCCAGCGGTGCAAAGCGCGCGCGAGGCCGCTCGACGCTCGCATTGCCAGAACAATTTCAAGCAAACCATTCTTGCGTTGCATAATTACCACTCGGTCCACAATGTGCTCCCACGCGGCAACGGACTGCATCTGTTTACTACGCCCGACTTGCCGAAAGATGTGCCGCCTCTGGGCTACCAAGGGTTCGGGTGGAGCGCGTATATCTTGCCCCACCTAGAGGAAACAGATGTTTACAATCTAATCGACAACTGGGGGATGTATCATTATTGGGGCGGCGCTCCTGGCTCTTGGGAAGCATGCGGAAAACTCATCTCTACGTATGTGTGCCCGAGCGATCAAAACGATTCCAAGTGGGTCGATTGTTGCACCGGCTTCGACCATGGAGAAGGCCCAGAGTCCGATTGGCGAGTCTCGAATATCGCCGGCGTCGCCGATGGCAATCGCAGCCCCATCGCCTTCGCATTTCAACATATCGCGGACGGCAGTGGCGTGCTGTTCAACTTCAGCAAAATCTCCTTCCGTCAAGTCACCGACGGCACCAGCAAGACCGTGGCGCTTGGTGAAGTGACCACCGGGGGCCTCGGCCGCGCCGGCGCCGGGGAAATTGTCACCGTAGGCTACAGTTGGGTACAGCGGAATTTGCAGACAGCCCGCCAAGGCATCAATGGCCCGGGAACCGTTCCGGGCGGTAGGAGCCCCGCTGATCCGCTCGATGGCGACGGCGGCAACCGTCATGAAGAACTCTTCGAGGAGGTGGGATTCTCCAGTTTCCACCCTGGCGGTTGTCACTTTGCCTATGCTGACGGGCGAGTGGAATTCTTGCACGAAGACATTAACCAGCCGGTGCTTGCCGCATATTCGACGCGGAATTGTGGCGAGGTGGTGTCCGGGGACTATGCCACCGGGGATTGTCCGCCGAAAAAAGGCTCTCCTCCACCACGTTGAGGAGTCGTTGCTATGATCGCGCGATCATGGAACACTCGCTGTTGTCTCGTGACCTGCTGCGGGCTCATTGGCTGCGGGAGCGCTGGCACGCTGGAGCGGGCTGAAGTGCGCGGCAAGGCCGCGTATGCCGGCAAGCCAGTGGAAAACGGAGAGATTCGTTTTTTCCCCATCGATGGAACGCTGGGGCCCGTCTCCGGCGCGCCGATCATCGACGGCGAGTACCACGTCACGCATCGAGGTGGAGTCCCGGTCGGCAGCCATCGAGTTGAAGTCGAGGCGTTTCGCTCCAGCCAGGCATACCCGGAATTGAATGCGGAAGGGGGACACCGCGAACAATTCCTGCCCCGCAAATACAACATTTCCAGTGAATTGACGGCAATCGTCCCCGGCGAACGCCCGGTGTTCACCTATGACTTGAATTTACCCAAGTGAGGCTCTGACCCTGTTTCCGGACCTGCCAATCCTTCATACATCAACTTGATAGCCGGTTTCACCGGCGGGGTGATGAAGCGCGGCGCATGGGCATTGCGTGGTCGAGTAATGTTAAAAGCCAATCAGCCGCCAACGCCCCGACGTTCTGTTAGCATTCGGTGCGCTGCTATCGTGTGCTGCACTGCGTGCGCTTCCATTTCGTCTGCGGAGGTCGACAAGATCACCGTGTTTCGTAGTGGCACTGAGGGATACAACATTTACCGAATCCCCGCGATCGTCAAGGCCGCGAATGGCGATTTGCTCGCGATTGCGGAGGGACGCGCCGGCGGCGACGCCAGCGAAATTGATCTTGTGTTGAAGCGCTCGACAGACGACGGCAAGACGTGGGGGGGCCTGGAGGTCGTCCAAGAGAATGACGATTTTCGCCACTTGTTGCCGCCCGGCACGCAGGTAACCGTCACCGGCCCAACTCCGGTGGTCGACCTGATGGACCCCGTACACCCCGGACGTATTTGGTTGCCGTTTACGTTGGAAAACGACCGCGTTTTCGTCACCTACAGCGACGATCATGGTCAAACGTGGTCGACTTATCGGGAAATCACATCTTCCGCTAAAGATGACAATTGGGGTTGGTATGCGACAGGTCCCGTGCATGGCATCCAGCTTGAGCGCGGCGCCAATGCGGGCCGGCTGATCATTCCGTCGGATCACCGGGATGCGAGCACCGGCGGCTGGGGCGCCCATATTCTCTACAGCAGCGACCACGGCCAAACATGGCAGATTGGCGCCGACGATACGCACGCACCGTCCAGCCCGATACTTCCCAATGAAAATGTGGCAGTGGAATTAGTCGATGGCCGGATCTACCTTAACGCCCGCGAGCATGGCTCCGACCCGGCCACGCGGGCCATTGCCTACAGCAGCGACGGCGGATTGACCTACGACGCGCCCTTTGTGGCCGAACCGAATATTACCTCGCCAACCGTGCAGAACTCTGCGATCCGATTCGCGGCCACCGACACGGGCGACCCGCGCAATATTCTGGTGTATTCGGGGCCCGGCCACCCCACCAACCGACGCGACTTGACGATCCTGGTCAGTTTCGACGAGGGCACCTCGTGGATCATGGACACGGTCCTCCACGTCGGGCCAGCCGCCTACTCCGATTTGGTCAAGCTCAATAGCGAACAGCTCGGCGTGCTGTACGAGGCAGGCTCGTCGCTCTACCAGGAGATCGTGTTCGCCACGTTCGGCCTGGAAGACCTCAATCCGGAACCGTGGAACGGCATCCCTGGGGACGTGGACCAAAACGGCGTGCTCGATGCGGTCGACCTGGAGGCGTTTGTCAACGCCTGGAAACCCGTCCACCACGTGACCTATCTCGGCGGCTGGCACAGCTATACGCACGGCGACCTGAATTTCAACGGCATCAACGACCTGGGGGATGTGTTCCTGATGCGGCAAGCCCTGTTGGGGCAGGGACTTTCGGCGGCTTCGCTGGAGCCCTTGCTGACGGTGCCCGAGCCGCCCTCGCTCCTGTTGGTCGTGGGGCTGGGCGTGATTCGATTCGGCTTCTGCTGTCGGTCGGTGAGGTAGATGAGCAGCTAGATATTCTCACATGAAAGGCGGTTCGAAATGTTACACCTCCGAGCAACATCGGTAACGGCATTGGGAGCACTATTGGTGTTAGGCAATGCAGCGAGTGCGGCCATCCTGTTTTCCTACGACGCCTCCACCGGACAGTTCCCCACGGACCAGGGTTGGCTGGGCTTCGATATCGACACCACCGAGTCGTTGACGGATCCAGACGTTGCCGGCACGGCCGCGGCCAATGCCAACGTGGCGATCGAAGTCGTCGACGGCGTGAACGTGCTGCACATCCGCGACACGCTGACCGACAGCATCGCCGACCTGCCGGAGTTCTATTACCCATGGACGGCGGCTCAACAGCAGTTGTTGATCAACAACGGCCTGAAGTTCACGATGGTCGTGCAAGGGCTGACCAATGCCACGGCCAACGGCAACATGCGAATGGGCTTCAACGACACGGAGTTCGAGCTTCAAAACGCGAATATCGGCCCCGACCGGACGATTGAACTCGTGAACTTCGGCGGCGGCCTGTTCCCGATCGACGGCACGTTTCACACGCTGGTCGTCACCGGGCAAAAGAACGGCGCGAATTTCGACTTCTCTTACACCGTCGACGGTGGAACGTCCACGCCTCTGAACATCGTCGCCAATCCGGCGCCGGCGGCGTTCCAAAGCACCGTTTATTTCGGAGCGCTTTCCAGCGCCGGCCGGAATTCCGATCTGCTCGTGAAATCGGTGGTGATGGAAGTCATTCCGGAGCCCGGCACGGTCGTGCTGGCATTGCTGGGATGGATCGGCGTCGTGGGCTGTCGGAGGATGGGCCAATCGACACGAATCGCAGATCGCGGCAACGGGGCAGGGCCGCGAGCAGCAGTGCCTGTCAACAATTGATCAGGCACTGCTGCACTTAATGAACGTCGGGCATTGTGGCACCGCAAACAATCGAACCACCGCAACAGACAAAAATGCGACTGAAATCAAAACAACACCGCTTCGTATCCGCGGCCGCCCGCCGAGTCTCATGGGCGGTCATCGCCGCTGCCGTGGTGCATTGCTCGGCGGCGGCCGAGGTGATGAAAGTCACCGTCTTCAATTCGGGCCAGGACGGCTACCACACGTATCGCATCCCGGCCATCGTACAAGCCCAGAACGGCGATCTGCTGGCCTTTGCCGAGGGACGCAAGAACGGCAGCGGCGACGCGGGCGACATCGACCTCGTGATGAAACGCAGCACCGACGACGGCAAGACCTGGAGCAGCATGCAACTCGTGCAGGACGAATGGAGCAATCCCACGGCCAGCGTTACGATCGGCAATCCGGCGCCGGTGGTCGATTTGATGGACCCTGCTCATCCCGGTCGCATCTGGCTGCCGTTCTCGCGCAACAACAGCCGCGTGTTTGTCACTTACAGCGACGACGATGGCGCGACGTGGTCGGACCGTGCTGAAATTACGTCGACGGCGAAGAAACCGAACTGGGGATGGTACGCGACCGGCCCGGTCCACGGGATTCAACTCGAGCGCGGCGCCCATGCGGGCCGGTTGATCATTCCGTCGGATCACCGGGATGCGAGCACCGGCGCGTGGGGGTCCCATGTGCTCTACAGCAGCGACCACGGCCAGACATGGCAGGTTGGCGCCGTCGACACGCACCCACTCTCCAGCCCGATCCTTCCCAACGAAAACGTGGCCGTGGAGCTGGTCGACGGCCGGATCTATTTCAACGCCCGCGAGCATAATGGCACGGACCCGGCCACGCGGGCGATTGCCCACAGCAGCGACGGTGGTTTGACATACGACGCGCCCTTCGTAGGCGAGCCGAACATCACCACGCCGGTGGTGCAGAACTCGGCCGTTCGCTTCGCGGCGACTGACCGCGGAGACGACCGCAACATGCTGGTGTACTCCGGGCCTGGGCACCCCACCAGCCGACGCGACTTGACGATCCTGGTCAGTTTCGACGAGGGCACCTCGTGGATCATGGACACGGTCCTCCACGTCGGGCCAGCCGCCTACTCCGATTTGGTCAAGCTCAATAGCGAACAGCTCGGCGTGCTGTACGAGGCAGGCTCGTCGCTCTACCAGGAGATCGTGTTCGCCACGTTCGGCCTGGAAGACCTCAATCCGGAACCGTGGAACGGCATCCCTGGGGACGTGGACCAAAACGGCGTGCTCGATGCGGTCGACCTGGAGGCGTTTGTCAACGCCTGGAAACCCGTCCACCACGTGACCTATCTCGGCGGCTGGCACAGCTATACGCACGGCGACCTGAATTTCAACGGCATCAACGACCTGGGGGATGTGTTCCTGATGCGGCAAGCCCTGTTGGGGCAGGGACTTTCGGCGGCTTCGCTGGAGCCCTTGCTGACGGTGCCCGAGCCGCCCTCGCTCCTGTTGGTCGTGGGGCTGGGCGTGATTCGATTCGGCTTCTGCTGTCGGTCGGTGAGATACCCCGGATTGTACGACTAGATCCTCATCCTCTCGCATGAAAGGTGGTCCACGATGTTAATTGCCCGACTCACGTCGACCATGTCCGTCGCAGCGCTGCTGTCGTTTGCCGCGCCGGCGTTTGCAATTGTCGTGTTCTCCTACGACGCCTCCACGGGACAGTTTCCAACCGAACAGGGCTGGCTGGCACACGAGATTGACACCACCGGGCCGCTGACGGATCCCAGCCCCGGCGGCACCGTTTCCGGAACCACCGCAATCAATGCCAACGCGGCGATCGAAATGATCGGCGGCATGATCGTGCTGCATCTTCGCGACACGCTAACCGACAGCTCCGCCGACCTGCCGGAATTCTATTTCCCCTGGACGACCGGCCAACAGTTGACGCTGATCAACAATGGCCTGAAGTTCACGATGGTCGTTCAAGGCTTGACTAATGCGTCGGCCAACGGCAACATGCGGTTCGGTTTCAACGGCACCGAGTTCGAGATTCAGAACACCAATATCGGCCCCGACAGGACGGTTGAAGTCGTGAATTTCGGCGGAGGCCTATTTCCAATCGATGGCAACTTCCACACCTTGGTCGTCACCGGGCAGAAGAACGGTGCGAATTTCGACTTCTCCTACACGGTCGACGATGGAGCTTCGACTCCGCTAAACATCGTTGCCAATCCGGCGCCGGCGACGTTCGAAAGTACAGTCTATTTCGGAGCTCTTTCCAGCGGCGGCCGGAATACTGATATACTCGTCAAGTCAGTCGTGATGGAGACGCTCGCCGACGTTCTTTCACAAGTGGCCGTTATCGAGCGAACGAACAACAGTCCCTACGGATCGCTGACATTTACGAACAATTCCGGTCCCATCACCGTCGTCGGCTATTCGGTTCTTTCCAACGGGGGCGCGCTCCATCCTGGCCAATGGACGTCGATCGCCAATAACTATGATCTGGGCGGCGATCAAATCGTCGACGACAACGACGAGTGGCTCGAGCTTACCGATAGCGCCTCGCGCACCGATCTCGGCGAGTTTGAGCCGGACGGAGATGGAGCGGTGATTGGCACCGGCCAATCAATCTCCTTGGGAAACGTTTGGATCCAGAATCCGACCGAAGACGTCACCATGGAATTGCTGCTGATCGACGGCAGCATACTACCGGTGCCGGTTCAGTTTGCCGGCAACGGCGGCAATCCATTTAACTTCGGGGACCTTGGTTTTGACGGCAGTTTTGACGTCGACGACTTCCATAACAAGTTTGTGCCGGGCTTCGCGGCCGACACCTCCGCGCTCTCGCAGGCCGAAAAGTATCAGGCGGGCGACTTTAACCGTGATGGCCTGGTCGATGAATTCGATTTTTTGATCTACAACGCAGCTTACCTGGCCGCGACTCCCGGAGCGGCTTCGCTTTCCTTCTCTAACGTACCCGAACCGGCGGCCGTGGCGTTGCTTGCTGCCGGCGTGTTTGCCGGGGCTTTGTATCGACGACGCTCGCGCGGACTCCCTTCGGCGGGTTTCGCCATCGTGCTGCTGATCGCGGGGGCCATGGGCGCGTTGCCCGCCCGGACGCAGGCCGCCGATCCCGTCGCCTATTGGACCTTCAATGAGCCGGGAGGCGCTACCGCCTTGAACGACGCGATCGGTGGCAACCACAGTACGAGCGTCGGCACAGCCGCGTCAGGTGCGGTCGGCCAGATTGGCAGTGCGTGGTCGTTCGACGGATCGGATAACGCGATCGCCATCGACGCCGGCACAGGTGATTTGACGGAGTTAGGGTTCAACTATTCGTTTTCTGCGTGGGTCAAAAGTACCGACAATCTGGGCGTGATTCTGGCCATTTCCGACAACACCGAGGGCAGCGAAGAGGTGGCCCTGAGAGTAAGCGACAACGGTGACCCCGATGGCCGCGCCGGATTGCTTGGACGCCCCAACATCGATGGACCGGGTAATGAAGCGCTCAGCACCGCCTTTATCAACGACGACAAGTGGCATCACGTCACGTTCACTTCCAACTCCACCGGTTGGAACATCTATGTGGATGGCGTTCTGGAGAATTCTGGGACTTCCCCCACCAGTCCGTCGGCCATCGGCGCCAATTCCGTACGCATCGGCGTTAACGAAGACTCCGGCGGGCTGCAATGGGGCTTGCTTGGCACGCTCGACGACATCTCCGTCTGGGACGGCCCGCTGACCGACGCGGAGGTCGCCAATCTGTACGTAAAGGGCCTCTTCGGCCGCGGAGCGATTGAGGAATTTACAGACGCCCTCTCGCTCGAAGTGAGCAGCACCGGCAGCGGAGCAGTCACCTTCAAGAACACCGGCGGAACTCCGTTCGAAATCGACTTGTATCGCATTGTCAGTCCCGACAGTTCATTGCAGGCTTCCGGCTGGAACAGCCTCGATAATCAGGACTTTGACTCGTCGGCGTGGACCGAGCTTGCCAACGACGACGGCAAGATTTCGGAAGGCGCGTTTGGCGACTCGACGGTGTTGGCCGGGGGCTTCTCACGCACGCTTGGCAATCTCTACAACACCTCGCTGGACGCCCAGGATCTGGTGCTTGAGTACCACCTCGTCGGCACACCAGCCGCTCTGCTGATCCGCGGCAATGTCGACTACGTGACCGGCGGAGCCCTGGATGGCGACTACAATGGCGACAACAAAGTCGACGCGGCCGATTATGTTGTCTGGCGCAAGAACGACGGCTCGCAGGAGGGGTACAACCTGTGGCGGGCGAACTTCGGCAACACGGCCGGCAGCGGAACGGGAAGCGACGTTAGCCAATCGACCGCCGTGCCGGAGCCAATCACCCTGTCGCTGCTCCTGTTGGCAAGCGTATTGCTGACCGGCCGCCTATGGCGCAGCCGCATCGTGCTACTTGTCTTGCTGGTGCTAATTCCCTTGGCAGCCGCCACGCCTCTCTCGGCGGCGGTATTCCTTGAGCGCAATTACACGCTCGGCGATGACGCTGACGAAAATGGCGGTAATCCGGCGGGCTTGGTCGGTCAGCCCCTGGGCACGCTGACCAGTGGCGTAACGTTCGACAGTGCCGGCACGTTAGGAAGTGGCGATCTGCAAGATCTTGTCGTGAATGGCACTCCGACCTACGTGAGCGTGAGCGATCGCCCAGGTGCCAGTGGAAGCAGTTTGGGAGCCTTCTTTGACAGTGCGGGCGGCGGCTTGACCACTCCCATCAGCATGAATGCTCCCTCGCAAATGTGGAACAACAGCACCTTCTTCCCATCGACTCCATTTCCTAACAATTATCAGGGCATCTTCTCCCACGGCATCAATCTCTGGGCTAAGCCGGATCAAACGGCGCTCACCGCCGGTAATCGGCAGGATTTGGTCATCGATACCCCCGAAAACGGCATCTTCATCACGGACACCGGAAACTGGGGCCTGCAGTTCGACGGTGGAGGTGATTCCGGCGTAAGCGTAGCCAGCACGCTCGATGCAAACGGCTGGGTCCACGTGATGCAAATCGGCGGATTGGCAGATCCCATCGGCGGGACCAGTGCCTTCCAGGGCGCGCTTTATGTCAACGGTGTCGCGGTCATCGCGACGGCGCCCAACGAAGCGTACGATCCGAACTCCTCGCCGTTGTCGGTTGGCAGCAATCAAGCGGTCGACGGCAACTTCTACACGGGCGTTTTGGACGACGTTCGCCTGTTCCTGTGGGGCGACAACACCGGTCAAGACAGCGGCGACGGCCGGCTCGGTCAGAACTGGGGCACGCTTGACCGGGCCGTGGACAATGATTGGATCCAGCAAGAGCTGGCCTCGCTCGGCGTCACGAATCGGGCCGACGTCAATCTGGATGGTGTCGTGTCGGGCGATGGCACGGGCCCCGCCGCCACCGACGATGTCACCGCTTTTATACAAGGCTGGAGGAGTCGGCGACTTGTCAATGGCGTACAAGTTGGTGACTGGATCAGCCGGCAAAACGGCGATTTGAACTACGACGGCATCGTCGACCTGAGAGACGCCGGCATCTTGCGCCTTGGCCTCGTATCTGCCGGCACAGGCAGCTTCGACTACCGTTTGTTGGACCGCAACGTGCCGGAGCCGGCGACCGTGGCGCTTGCTGCACTTGGCGCTTGTTGCCTGCTCCACTGGAAGCTGCGATCACGTACGAGCCGAGTGAAGGCATCGCAAGGATCGATACCAACGAAACGGTTGGAATCCATTACCTGACCACGAAAACTAGCCCGGAGGAATGCCGATGACATGACGAATCGCTATGTGTGGTGCCTGTCCCGCGGCTAGAACGCCCCGGAGCTTGCGCCACTCGGAACGGATCGAGGTCGTTTTGTTTGTAAGCCATTTCTGTTCTTTGTAGCTGCAACTCTGGAGTGTTGACTGATGAAAACCTTAGTGATCCGACACGTATTGATGGCGACCATGGGGCTGGCCGTCGCCTTTGCCGCATCGTCCGACGCCAACGCGGCCCTGCTGGCGCACTGGAGCTTCGATGAGACCAGCGGCACGGCGCTGACCGACAGCACGGGCAATCACAACGGCGCGGCGCAGAACGGCCTGACCGGCTCGGTGAACGCCGGGGTCATCGGCAACGCCTGGAGCTTTACCGGCGGCGCGATCAACACCGAGAGCGAATACGTCTCGGTCATGCCCGGTTCCCTCACTGACCTGACTGAGATGACCATGATGACCTGGTTCAAGACGACCAGTAGCGGCCCGGGCATGATGCTGGCGATCTCGAACACAACGGTGGGTAGCGCGGAGTTCGGCCTGCGGATTAACGACCTGGCTCAGTTTGGCGCGGTCGGCGGGCCTCAATACCTGGCCCGGCACGACCCGGGCGGCCCGGACATCTTCGGCGGGGCAATGGCTGCTGCGAACGATGACCAGTGGCACCACGTCGCCGCCGCGCTCAGCGCCAGCGGCTGGTCGCTGTATGTCGACGGCCAGTTGGTCAACTCCGGCCCGGACGTCGCCAATCCCACCAGCATCGGTGCCAACATGGTGCAGATCGGCCGTAATCAAGACAGCGGCGGGCCGCAGTGGTACTACAACGGCCTGACCGACGACATGGCGGTGTTCAGCACCGCGCTCGATGGCGACCTGATCGGCGACGTCTATCGCGGTGGACTGCAGGGGCGAAGCGTGATCGAAGTTATCCCCGAGCCGGCAAGCATCGTGCTGATGGCAGTGGGCGGGCTGTTGCTGTTACGACGGTACTTCGGAAGTCACCATCCATTCTGACAGGGAACCTTGGTGAACTTCTCACAAAGAAACGTGAGGAGATACCGATATGACGTCATTCAAACGCCGCTATCGGTGGATTCTGTTTGCGCTCATCTCGATAGCCCTGATTGCCCTGCCGTCGGCCGTTCAGCCACTTGCCGCTGCCGAGTCCACGGTCTCACAAAGCAACATTTACGTGAGCGGGCAAGACGGTTACCACACCTATCGCATTCCCGCGCTGGTCGTCAGCACGCGCGGCGCCATCCTGGCCTTTTGTGAGGGCCGCAAGGACGGGGCGGGAGACCACGGCAATATTGATTTGCTGCTGAAACGATCCATCGACGGTGGCCAATCGTGGTCCCAGCAGCAGATTGTTTACGAAGAAGGTGGCGACGAGCAGAAAATCACCATCGGCAATCCCTGCCCGGTCGTCGACCGCGAAACCGGCACCGTGTGGCTCGCCTTTTGCCGAAACAACCAGCAGGTGCTGGTCTCGCGCAGCGACAACGACGGCCAGACGTGGAATGCCCCGCGCGACATTACAATCGACGTGAAGAAACCCGATTGGGGCTGGTACGCCACCGGACCAGGCAACGGCATTTGCCTGCGGATAGGCGCGCATCCAGGACGGCTGCTGATTCCCTGTGACCACGCATTTACATGGCCCCCTCAGCGGGATGGAGTCTACTACTCCCACGTGTTCTTTAGCGACGATCATGGAGAGTCATGGCGCCTCGGCGGAACCGCCGGCCGCTACAACAACGAGTGCGCCGTGGTGGAACTGGGCGACGGCTCCCTCATGCTCAACGCCCGCGCTTGGGACGATCACCGTGAGCGAGCGATCGCCCTTTCGCGCGACGGCGGCATGAGCTGGTCGAACGTGATTTGGGAGGACGATCTTCTCGATCCCCAATGTCAAGCGTCGCTGGTGCGCTTCGAAGACGAGTCGGATCGACTCCTGTTCTCCAACCCGGCCGACCGAAACAAGCGGGTGAACATGACGGTTCGGCTCAGTCTCGACGGCGGCAAAACCTGGCCCGTCGCGCGGCCCCTGCATCGGGGACCGTCGGCCTATTCATCCCTGGCTGTGACCGACGAAGGCACGATCTTCTGCCTTTACGAAGGTGGTGCCCGGCACCCGTATGAGTGGCTGCGGCTGGCGCGTTTTCGTCTGCCCTGGCTTCGACAACATGGGACAGCAGAATGAGCAAGCCTCTTACGGCCGACCAGTTACGCGGAAACTGGGCGACGGTATTGCTGCCCATCGATGCGCATGACCGCATCGACATGCACCGTCTCGCCGATGAACTGGACGTCCTACTCGCGTCCGGGATCCAGGGAATCTACACCGGCGGCACGGCGGGTGAATTCTACAACCTGAGTGAGGATGAGTTCGACGCCGTCAACGCGCTGTGTGCGGACCGTTGCCGGAACGCATCCATGCCGTTTCAGATTGGTGTTTCGCACATGAGCCCTTGGCTCTCGCTCCAACGCTTATCGCGAGCAAGGCGTCTTTCGCCCGGAGCGGTGCAGGTCGTGCTGCCCGATTGGTTTCCTCCCAGCGAAAATGAATCGATCGCCTTTCTTTCGCGGATGGCCGAAGTAGCCGATCCAATCGGACTGGTCCTTTACAACCCGCCGCATGCCAAGGTCAATCTCACGCCGGTACAGATCGGCATTCTCGCGCGACAGGTATCCGGGTTGATCGGGGTGAAGGTCTCCGGTGGCGACGCCCGATGGTACGCGGCCATGCGTGAACAGGCGAATCGACTGTCGGTTTTTATCCCGGGACATCACTTGGCGACTGGAATTCGGCTGGGAGCGCACGGCAGCTACTCGAATGTGGCGTGCCTTAACCCGGCCGCTAGCCAACGCTGGTATCAGCAGATTCTCACCGACTTCGACGCGGCTTTCGAAACAGAACAGAGGATCCAGATGGTGATGGATAACCATCTGGCGCCCTTGGCGGCGCGCCATGGCTTCTCCAACGCGGCGATCGACAAGCTCCTGGCGGCCATCGGCGGCTGGGCTGACATCGGCACGCGCCTGCGCTGGCCTTATCGGGGTGTTGATATCGAAGAGGTTAATCGGCTCCGCCCTATCGCCAGGAAAATCTTGCCCGAGTTTTTCGAATGATCGCACGTCTGCAGAATCACAAAATTTGCACGTCGCCTCGAAAGTGGTGGAGTCGCTGACTGAATCCGCGGTAATGCTCCGAAAGTGCTGACGGCTTTTCTTTTGAAATCTTCGACCGAGCGACGCGAATGTCATTCATGCCCTTGAGGCTAGCCCGCATTTCTCACAACGCGAGGATGTTGTAGGGTATCTGTCCGGTGAACTCCTGGGGGTTGCGAAGACGGAGTCGGTGGGCGCCGGT
>JBBDWY010000055.1:0-117965 GCA_040902605.1 Pirellulales bacterium
GCTAGCATCCACGGTTTTCTACAGAGCCGGACGGGAGTCATTTTCTGCGGCGGAAAAAGACTCCCGTCCCCTTTATTTCCTCCCGCGCAACTGGTTAGCCCGGTCAACAGGCCACAAAGCGAAGCCGGATTGCCCCGCCTTGCGCTACGGTATGACGCGTGGACACGTTGTATGGAACCATTGCACAAAGCTCACGGGGCGTCGTCTCGGCTGGAATCTTTCCTTTACCCGCGTGGACAGCCCCTCCAAAGTAAAAGGCCCCATCTTTTCCATTTTCGTTCTCATGGTATGATGCGCTCGGTGATCAAGCGCATCGTGATCTAATCGTCGGAAGATCCAATGACAAAGACCTACGTCATCTCGATGATTGTGTGCATGTTTTTCAATGCCACCGCCATTGGTGCGAAACCCTATCCGATCGAATGGATGAGACAGTTCGGAACGAACTACAGCGATGGCGCAAATGATGTCGCAATTGACGAATTCGGAAATGTGTTCATTACCGGCTATACTACTTATGGAAGCCTTGGGTCAAATCTAGTCCCTTACGCATTTCTAAGGAAGTATGATAGCGCCGGTGCGGAACTATGGACGCGACAATTGGGAACGAGTGTAGACGCAAGCACTTCCACTTCCGTTGCGATCAATGAAAACGGAGACGCCTATATAAGCGGATATACGAGGGGAAGTTTTGGCGGACAAAACGCCGGTGGCGTGGACGTGTTCCTTACGAAAATCGATCCCTTGGGCCGTGTTCTTTGGAAAACTCAGACCGGCACACGCAGCGATGATGAAAGCAATGCGATTGCAGTCGATCGTTTCGACAATGTTTATATCACAGGCTCCACTAAAGGTGCGATGAATGGAACCAATGCAGGTGGCCGCGATCAGTTCCTTGCGAAATTCAAAAGCTCAGGCGCGTTACTTTGGACCAAACAACTTGGAACGAATGGTTTCGACCAAGGAAACAGTATCGCTACAGACAGCAGCGGCAATATTTACATAAGCGGGTCTACGGGCAGCCGGGCGACACTCACGAAGTTCGACGACCAAAGCAGCACGCTTTGGACCAAGCAGCTCGGGATGAATAGTGTGAGGTCCGATGGTGTCGCTGTGGACAAGTTCGACAATGTCTACGCCACGGGTCCCACAAGGGTCTCGGGAAGTGACGATTCCTATCTAATCAAACTCAATGGTTTGGGCGAGGAACTTTGGACCAAAATATACGGCACAGCCGGGGCGCTCGACATAAGCACTTCGCTCGCCTTGGACCGTTTTGGCAACTCATTTATTACTGGTTGGACGAATGATTCACTCATTCCCTATTCGATTCACAATGACGTTTTTCTGGCAATGTTCAACTCTTCAGGAACGGAGATTTGGAGACAGGAATTCGGGTCGACCGATGCTGACTGGGGGCTGTCTGTGACGGCTGACATGCGCGGAAACGTTTACATTGCCGGTAGGACCGAAGGTGATCTGGGAGGAATCAATTGTCATTGCGTCCGTGTTGATGACGCTTTTCTGGTTAAATTTACAGTTCCAGAACCTTCGTCAAGGCTGCTGTGCTTATTGGGAGTCTACTGCATACTAGGTCGCACCCGCAAACGAGGGGGCGGAAAGGGATTCGTTCCTGGCAGCAGTCGTCGATTCAATTACCGACCAGCCGCCGGCCAGTGCACCGATATTTTTTCGCGCAAGAACGCCACGCTCTCGCGAAGTTGGTCCATCCCGTCGACGCCGTCTTCGATGCTGATCCAGCCGTCGAAGCCGACGCCCGCAAGCACGCGGAAGATGGCGTCGTAGTCGTTCAGCCCGCGGCCTATTACTCCGTGCCGCAGCCGCCGTGCGTAGCCGACGCTGTCTTCCTCACGCCGCAAATCTTCGAGCGTGCCCTCGGCCAGGTAGCGGTCGCTGGCATGCATGGTGACGACGCGCTGCTTCACTCGTCGCAACAGTTCTAGCGGATCCTCACCGGCCAGGAGCGTGTTGCTCGGATCGTAATTCACGCCAAAATGGGGCGAATCGATGCGACTGACCAATTCGCAAAACACATCCATTTGCTGGGCAAACTCTGGGTATTGCCAATAGTTGTCTTTGTAATGGTTCTCAAGAATGAGAGTCACTTGGCACGCGGCCGCACGCGGTAGGCAGGCGGAAATGCCCTCGGCCGCGTAGCGCAGCCCGTCGTCGCGCGAAATCCCCGGCCGCCGCTGGCCGCTCAAAACGCGGCAATACTGCCCGCCTAACTCCGCGCATCGCTCGATCCATTCGTTCTGTTGGTCGATCTGCTGCCGGCGAAATTGCGCATCGGGATGCGTGAAATCGGGCGAGCAACAGAGCATCGGGATCGCCAGGCCATGGTCCTCGGCAACGCGGCGCGCCGCCGTCCAGGCCGTCGGCTCGCGCAGTTCCTTAAAGCCGCTGTAGAATTCCAGCCCCTCGATCTCCAGCGTGGCCGCCATTTCGATCCACTGGCGGATCGTCATGCTGAGCGTCACGCAGAGCGGGTCCATGAACGCCTTGGGGAACACAGCCAGACGAGGCATCAGTCGCCTTTCTTCGTAGGATTGCGCCCGACGATCGGATATTGCTCCAGCTCGATCACGCTGCCGCTGATCGGCCGGCTCTCATCCGAAAGCCAGTAGACGGCCGTCGCGGCGATCTCCTCGGGCAGCAGGATCCGTCCCGACGGCGCAAATTGCGGTTCGACTTGTTGCGGCCAGTCGGCCGGCAAACCGTCGGCGAGCTTCTGATTGTACTCATTCGGCGTCAGCACCCAGCCGACGTTGAAATGGTTCACACGGACGCCCTCGTAGCAGAGCGCGTCGGCCAGGTTCCGCGACAACGTCATCAACGCCCCCTTGGAGATGCTATAGGCCAACAAGTTGCTCTCCCCGCAATAGGCGTTAATCGAACCAATGTTCAGCACACAGCCACGGGAGCGTTTCAAATGCGGAAAGGCCGCCTGAATCAGGAGCAGCGGAGCCCGCACGTTCACCGCCATGATCTTGTCAAAGAATGCCGCATCGGTGCTGTGCAGATCGCTGCGGGCGACGGAAGCGGCATTGTTAACGACCGCGTCGAGCGTGCCGAATTGGCGAATCGCCGCGTCCACCAAATTCGCCGGGACGGCCGGGTCCGCCAAATCGCCGATCGCCAACCTTGCTCGTTCCGGAAATTGGTTGACCACCGCGCGACCACGTTCGGCGTCGCGTCCATGAATTACCACACGGCCGCCTTCGGCCAGCACGCGGCGGGCAATCGCCTCGCCAATGCCAGTCGTGCTGCCGGTGACCAGAATGTTTTTATCTTTTAACCGCATGCCGTGCTACGGTTTGAGGACCGCCTTGACGATCTGGCGGGAGTGCATCGTTTCAAACGCCTCGCGCCACTCGGCCAGCGGCCAAACGCCGCCCGTGATCGGCCCGACGTCCAATGTGCCGGCGGCAATGAGTTGGATGACCCGCTCCCAGATTGGCCAGTTGTGGCTGAAGCTGCCTTGCAGCGTGATGTTTTTCTGTACGAGCGGATCGAGGGAGAAGCCAAGGGGCTGCGGGCCCCAGCCCACCTTGCTGATCCAACCGGCCGGCCGCACCAGGTCGAGCGCCGTCGCCAACGACGCGGAAGCGCCCGTGGCATCAACAACGCCGTCGGCGCCCAGCCCGTCGCCCTGTCGCGCCCACTCGGTCGCATCGCCGATGATGGGCTCACATCCATATCGGCGGGCCACGTCTAATCGCGGGCGATCATCTTCCAATCCGACGATGGCGACCGTCGCTCCCGACAAGCGGGCAACTGCGGCGCACAAGATGCCGATCGGCCCCGGGCCGAGCACGACCACGCAATCGCCCGGCCTAATGCGGGCGTTAATCGCCACGGCATTGAACGCCACGCAGCACGGTTCCGTGAGCGCTGCCTCGTCGAACGACATTCCCGCCGGCATGCGGTGCAGTATACGGGCCGGCACAGGCACGTACCGCCGCATCGCCCCGTCCACTGTCGCCCCAAAACCACGCCGGCCCGGATCAAGGTTGTACAGGCCCTGACACGACAGTGGATTCTGCGGGTCGATCACCGCCGCCGTCTCGCTAACCACCCGCTCACCTACCGCCCAGCCATTTACCCGACGGCCGATTTCACAGATCACGCCACAGAATTCGTGACCCAGCACGACCGGGTACTTCATCGGCCAGCTTTGCTGGCCGGTCCACATGTGAAGATCGCTGCCACAGACGCCCACCGCCTGGACATCGAGCAGCACCTCCTCCTCGCCAATGTCGGCGCGCGGGATCTCCCGCAACTCAACGCTGTACTTCTCGGGGGCGAAATTGACGACGGCAACGTCTTTCATGAATATCCCCCGTTATTGGGAAAGTAAGGCTCCCACCGAGTCAGAGCCTAGAACCGTGATTTCTGGCCATTCGCTACTGTGCCGCGCGGCCGACTGGCACGTCGCCGTAGCGGTGTACCTTGTCGCAGATCAACCGCAGCGATTCTTCCACGTTTCCGCTGGCCGTCTTGAACGCCTCGGCGTCGATCACCAGCGGTGCTCCGAGAACCACCAGCGGCGCCCCGTACTCGGGTGTGCGGACGGCTTGCTCCAAGGTCAAGCCTCCCACCGCCTGCACCGGAACGCCAACCGCCGCAACCACCTCTCGCATTTGATCTAACGGGCTTGGCATGCGGTGCCCCCGTGCAGCGATGCCGCGCCGTTCATCATATCCAATGTGGTGAATGATGAAGTCGCAGCCCAAATCCTCCAACCGTCTCGCTCCGCCAACCATGTCGTCGCAAGCCAGGTTATCGCCCATCACTTTGATTCCGAGGTCGCGACCGGCCTTAACAACGCAGCGGATTGTTTCCTCATGGGCGCGGGCCATCACCACGACATGGGTGGCACCAGCTTGAGCCATTAACTCCGCTTCCAGGTAACCGCCGTCCATGGTTTTCAGGTCGGCCACAATTGGCGTTTGGGGGAATCGCTCTCGCAGGGCGCGAACGCCTCCCATGCCCTGCGCGATAATCAGCGGTGTACCGGCTTCCAGCCAATCAACACCCGCGCGCAGCGCCATCTCGGCGGTGGCGACGGCCTCCTCGGTGGTGACAATATCCAACGAAATCTGGACGATGGGTCGCATAGGACACCGATGCAATTCACTGCACTATCCATTGTGAACCAGGATAGCAGATGGCGAGCCTGGAACAAGTTAGGAAGAGGGTGGCACGCATTCTTTACCGCAACGCGGTTATATTCCGTAGCCCAGGTCGAAGACTCGCCGTGGAGAGGTTGGCCCTGAGCTGCCTGTCCTGAGCTTGCCGAAGGGTCGAAGGGCCTACCCTGGGTAACACCACCGATGGATTTCTTTACGCTGAAAGCGTTACACAACTTCTCGTCGAGTGGTAGGTCAGGCTGTGCCTGACGAAGTCGCATGCGTGCGGATGCTTTTGAGTGCCTTTCCTTCGGCGCGCTGGGCATGGTAAAGGTCCCACCGCAGTTGAAGGTTCATCCAGAAGTCTGCCGACGTGCCGAAAAACTTCGCTAGCCGCAAGGCAGTGCTCGGCGTCATGCCGCGCCGGCCGTTGGTCAATTCGTTGACTCGCTGAAACGGCACGCGAATCGAGTCGGCGAGCTGGCGCTGGGTAATTTGCATGGGCCGCAGAAATTCCTCGAGCAGCATCTCGCCAGGGTGCGTCGGTGGTCGGTGGGTGGGGATACGCATGGATTGGCATTGCCAAGGCGCGTTTAGTGATAATCTACGATTTCGACCGCGCTCGGCCCCGCTTCGGTCCACACGAAGCACAGCCGATTTTGATCGTTGATTCGAATGCTATGTTGCCCTTGTCGGTCGCCGCGGCATCGTCCTCGTGCGTTGCCTAAAGGTCATCGTCGGTGAGATTGGCGTCGCGCATGATGCCGCGCTGGGTTCCCGGCTTGAGGTCTTTGTTGCCGTGAACCGGCACAGTGACAGTGTTGGGATTGTCCGGCGTCTGAAAGGCATGATGGCTGCCTCTGATCCGCACCAACGTCCAGCCCTTCTTCTCTAGAATGCGGCACATCCGCCTTCCCGAGACCGGCTTCACAGCTCAATCTCCTGCAGCTCCGCATTCGGGACGCTCGCCTGAGCCTCGCGCGCTGCCCGCTCGGCGACGACCTCCAGCCACAAGTCGGCCGCCTCCTTGATATTCGCCATTGCCTCCGCATAGGTTTCACCCTGTGAATGGCAGCCCGGCATGGCCGGCACACTAGCCGAGTAACCGCCGCTCGATTCGGGAAGAAGCAGGACCTTGAGCTTCATCATTCACTCGATTGCTTTCTGCACGGATGGCAAAACCGCGGGGACTGGCTCATTTTGCGGAGTCTTCGCAGCAAAATGTGCCTGTCCCCTTCTCCGCGGCGGTTTTGAAACTGCTTCTAATTATACCGCAGCGACCGGCCTGATCGGACGTCGAAAAGCGGACGTTTTACTTTTCCCGTCTCGGTCAAGAAAAGGAGCGTATCCCCACCTGCCTCGAACTAGTCAACGCACCGCACGGGGGCTGGCTGGGCACCATCGCGGCGATAGTCGTGCGCAGTCTTCGGAGGATATTGTGCCTGCCCCCTTCTCCGAAGCGGTTTTGAAACTGCTTCTCGTCAACACACCGCAGACCGACGCCGAACTCGATGCAGTGCGCAAGGCCATCCGCACGGCAATCCACTCGGCGGCGAGCAATGGCAACATCGCATTGCCAAGCGCCTCGGCCTCGAACCCACCCTCCGCCCCCTCGGCCGCCCGAGCTAGTCGCAACAGGCAGAGAAATGAGCTGCGTCCCCTTTGATCCCCCCTCCCCTTTGATCCCTCCCCTTTGATCCCTCCCCTTTGATCCCTGGATCGTTGGTAAATCAAGGTGGTCAGGTGGTAGGTCAGGCTGTGCCTGACGATTTCCCTGTCACATTCCCCGGTTAGCGTCAGGCACAGCCTGACCTACGCGGACTGGGCAAGCGCAAATGACGTGCCGAACAGGCCTGGCTGCGTCCCCTTTGTTCACCCGTTTTACTTCCGTTGACGGCGATAAGACAGGCAATTAAGAATCAGCGCGTCGAGACCCACCACGACGAGTCCAAAAAGAGGGCAAAAAATTATAAGGCCGATTGTGTCCCACTCATAAGCAATAGGAGCACACAGCAGGACAGACGCGAAAAATAACGCTGTTCCAAGATACCAAATTCTGAAATTGAGATTGTTCCCAGTTGCACTTCTTTGGTTGGCCGCAATGGGGACAAGCAGGAACAGCTCGGCCGCTGCGGCGACGACGCTCCCAACGCTGCCAATGAACGCAAGCGCGAAGGCGATCAGAAAGAGTCTGATGATCCTAGACATCATCACCTCTATGTGAAAAGCTAACCCAGGAGTAAAAAGAGTAAAAAGGGGACGCAGCTCTTTTCTAATGCTTTGCGCCTTCGCGCCTTTGCGTGAGACCCATTGGCCCTCGCGCGCAGATCCTTGTCAAGATGGCCAAATTGGTCGAAAAGGGGTCATGGTCGAAAAGGGGTCAGAACTATTTAATTGACTTGCCGCAGCGGTTCTGTTCGCTTCGTCGGTCATGCCCCGCCCGTTGCGCCCAATCGACGACGGCCCCATCTACCACGTGATCAACCGTGGCAACAATCGGCAGAACGTGTGGCGCAAACAGGCCGACTTCACGGCCTTCCTCGTTTGACCCCTTTATTAGTTTCGCCGGGTAACGCGGAGTTCTAGCGGCCGCTAAGGTGTCGGCTCACAACCACAATCGTCGCGCAAGTACGATGATCGGCGCGGCGGCACGCGCGGCCGGCTGGGTAGGTCGACTTTCTTCGTCCGCTTCTCTTCCCGTCTAGCTTTCTGCTGGAACGAGCTCGATGCGGAGCTTCATGTGCAAGGCGTCGGCAATACGGCGAAGCATCGAAAGAGAATCTCCCTCAAAGTCCGCGTCCTCAAGTTCGGCAACGACGCTTTCCGCGGCACCAATCGCCTCGGCAAGTTCTTTTTGCGTCATGCCGGCGGCCTGCCTGGCATCGTAAACCATCTGGGCGACGCGGAAGTCTTCGGCGAATGCCTGGACGTTGGGGTCGGTGCTCGGATCGATGCCGAAGCGCCGCTTGATGATTTCCATGCCGTCATTGGTTTTTCTTGTGGCCATTTTCGATCTCATCCTCGCTCACATATCGCTTGGGGTCCCGACGATAGAGAGCCAGTCGCGATACGGCAAGGTCTATTTCCGAATCCGACACAAACGTCTGCTTGGTGATTCCGTGCGACACAAGGACCAAATCTTTGCCGACAAAGCCATAGAGGACCCGCTAGTTGACGCGGCCAACTCTTGTTCGCAGCTCATACACTCCGTCACGCAGCATGTCCGCGTGTGGTCTGCGAAGCTCATGCCCGAATTGCCGAAGCAAGTCCAGCATGAACAAGCACTTCTCAAACGCCTTTCGCTGCCGTTTTTCGAGCTCGGCAAGCCATTCCAAAAACGGGACCGTCCCATCATCCTCCCGAAAGAAGCAAATCTTCGTTTTGGGCATCGCCGGGCACCTATATCGCAATCATAAGGTCGTAACTCGCCGAATGTCAAACAGGAACGGATAGCGGGGCAGGTTCGCTTTTGCGAAGTAAAAAGGGAACGCAGCTCTTTTCTTTCTTGTCGTGAACAAGGCTGAGTAGATAGCAATACAATCGCACTTGAATCGCCTGCAACAGCTTGTCTAGGGCATCGCGATCCCCGGTTTGGGCCTGCAAGAGCCAGAGGACCTCCTGAGAGTTTGCCATTATCCTCGTTCGCTAATGTTAGAACGATCTCGAGCTATCTATAAATCAAGAGGCATACGACGGCAAAAGTGTTTGAATGGCCTAGCGAAAAATTGTTATCAGCGGTACGTCCCCAGCCGATGCTTCGACACTTGATTGTAAGAAGGGCAGAAAGGGGACGCAGCTCTTTTTTCCGCGCAGAAAAGTCGGCGGGGCAGTTTTGCGCGCCGGACCCGAGACTAGGAGTAAAAAGGGGACGCAGCTCTTTTTAATGCTCTTTTTAATGCTATGACTTTGCTCACCAGTGGAGAAAGTAAACAGGTGCAAGTGCTGCAACTGCCGCGCCTGCTTGCAGCGCGAGAACCGACAGCGCGTAGCGCGGCGCATGCGGTAGCCAGCGGATCGCGAAGAACGCCACGATCGGCAGCTGGCCAGCCATGAGTAGCTGCCACAGGTGTGCGGCTGTGCCCTCATCCGGCTGACGCGCAGTCCCGATCAGCGCGATGTGAGTCAGCACGACGGCGACAGCGAGAAGCGACATCGTGATTGGAAGAAATGCGCTCGGATGCTTAAGCGTATTCAGAAGGTTGGCTTGAGTGTTCATAGAAGCAGAGAAATGAGCTGCGTCCCCTTTGTTCCCCCCGCCGGAGTATCGTTACACGTTATATCAGAGCGGTTGGACTCTGCAATCTGTTGAGTGCTTTCTCGTGGACGACAAAACGGGACGCAGCTCATTTCTTAGCTTTGCGCCTTCGCGCCTTTGCGTGAGACCTCATCGGCCTTTCCGCGCACAGGCTTGTCAAGATGGCCAAATTGGCCAGGTGAAATTGGCCACCGTTTCGTGTAGCATGGTATCTGTCCGGATGTTCACTATGCTGAAAGCGTGGAGCAAGAATTCCGGCTCCCTGCTCCTGGCTCCCCGCTCCCTGCTTACAAGGACCACGACCATGCAATGCTACCCCTTCATCCACTCACTCGATCCCGACTGCGCCGAAGTCGCCGACAAACTGCAGCTTGTCTGCGCCCACGACTGCCCGCCCCAGCCGCTCCAGTGGCTGTGGCCCGAAAAAATTCCGCTCGGCAAAGTCACGCTCTTGATCGGCGACCCCGGCACCGGCAAGAGCCTCGTGGCCCTCGACATCGCCGCCCGCGCCTCGCGTGGTGGTCCATGGCCTGAGACCAAGGGGGAAGGCGGAGGGGGGAAGGCGGAAGGAAATCCGGAAATCATTCCAACAGCATCTTCCCCTCCCCCTTCCACATTCCCCCTTCCCCCCTCTTCGACGATCCTCCTCTCCGCCTCCGACGACCTGGCCGACACGATCCGCCCGCGGCTCGACGCCGCCGGCGCCGACCCGCGCCGCGTGTTCGTCATCCCCTCGATCGCCGATTTGCGCGACGACTTCAACCAGCTCCGCGCCGCCGTGAACTGCGCCCCAAACTGCCGCCTGATCATCATCGACCCGATCAACGCCTACGTCGGCCCCAGCGATTCCCACTTCCAAACGGTCGTCCGCAAAGTCCTGGCGCCGCTGGCCCGGCTGGCCGCCGAAAAAAGCATTGCCGTCATCGCCATCGCCCACCTCCGCAAGAACGAAGGCGACGCCATTTACCGCGCCGCCGGCTCGATGGGCTTTGTGGCCGCCGCCCGAGCCGTCTGGAGCGTCTCGCGCGACCCCGAAAATCCCAGCCGACACCTGCTGCTCCCGGTGAAAAACAACGTCGGCCCCGACGCTTGCGGCTTAGCTTACACCATCCAGCCAACCGGCCCGCTCGCCGCGCCGGCCCTCGTATGGGACCCCACTCCCATCCACCGCGAGCACATGGCCCTCAAGCTGCGCCGCCAGGACGCAGCCGATCTGCATCCCGTACGACTGTGGTTGCGAGAAGCGCTCGCCCAAGGGCCACGCGCCGCCTGCGAGCTTCTCGAAGCCGCAGCGCAGCTCGGCTTCCACGATAGAACCGTACGACGTGCCCTCCACGCCCTCGGCGGTCAAACGCAACATCGGGGCATCTTGGACCGCTGGTGGTGGTCTCTGCCTGAAACAAAGGCGGAAGGCGGAAGCGGGAAGGCGGAGGGTGACAACTTGGAAAACGTACCACCTCCGTCCGCCCTTCCCACTTCCTCCTTTCCCCGTCCCCCTTCCACAAAATCTGTCCCCTTATGTCCCCTTCCGGAGTTTTTCACCGTTCCGCCGGCCGACAGCCCACCTTTGGCCCACAACGCTGCACCCCCCACCGCCGCCCCCCCGTCTCCCAATCCGGAATCCCGGGTACCCTCTGGGTGCCGCAATCCGAAATCCCCATCCGTCTCGCAATCCATCGCCGCGCTGAACCGCCTCGACCGCCAACGCCGCAACGACCGCCGCTCGAACGGCGACGCGCCGCCGCCATCCACAACCGGGCATCCAATCCTCGACGCCATCCTCGACGAATTCCGCAAAACATCGCCCATCACCGCCCCGCAGCAGCACCCCACTCCCGACACATCCTGACTCCCCATCCAGAACCGTCGGGGATTGGCCGGGCACCATCGCGGCGATGGTCGTGCGGAGTATTCGGAGCAAAATGTGCCGGGCACCATCCGCCGCGGATGGTCCCCTTTCGGCAGACGGTTTCTGGGATATGCTCTAAGCGCATTGAATGCTCGTGGAGACAGATCACGTTCGCCTCGAAACCTTTTAACGATCGCTTCATGTCACCCCGCCCCACGATCATTGGCCTCGGCGAAATACTTTGGGATGTGTTTCCCGACGGCCCCCACTTTGGCGGAGCACCGGCAAACTTCGCTTGCAGCGTCGCCGAACTCTGCGGCGAGGAGATGGACGTGTATATCGTGGGCAGCGTCGGCCGCGACGACCTCGGACGACGTGCCATCGAACTGCTTCATACACACGGCGTCAACACAAGCTGTGTCTCCTTAGTCGACCGGCCCACGGGGCAGGTGCTTGTGGAACTTGATGAGGCGGGCCGCGCGAGTTTCGATATTGCCGCCGATACCGCCTGGGATAACCTGGCCTCGTCCAATGAGCTGCACCAGCTCGCGGCGCGCGCCGAGGCAGTGTGCTTTGGCACGCTAGGACAGCGGAGCGAGATATCACGCCGGACAATTCAGTCGTTTGTGCGCGCCACGCGGCCTGACTGCCTACGGATACTGGACATCAATCTCCGACCCCCCTTCTGGAATGAAGAGATTGTGCTCCAATCGTTCGAATTGGCGAATATGCTTAAGCTCAACGACTCCGAGCTTGGAGTTGTCGGCAACATGCTGGGTTGGAGGTGCGCGGTTGACGAGCTGCTGGAGAAGCTCATAGATACGTACTCGTTCAAATTGGTCGCCCTCACCCGCGGTGCGGATGGCGCGGTCCTCAGGAGCGCGTCGGGCCAACAAAGCGATCTGCCAGGACAACCCGTAGCCGTGGTCGACACCGTGGGAGCAGGCGACGCCTTCTCGGCAGTCCTGGCGATAGGCACGCTAAGGGGCCTTCCGCTGGATACAATCAACGCTTGGGGGATCCGCGTTGCGGCATTCGTTTGCTCGCAACCGGGAGCAACGCCTCACCTTCACGACCATCTTCGTCACCCCAAGAGGTCCGCATCATGACCGGAGCCATCCTCGCCGCAACGGCCTTAATGAGCCAAGTGAGCGCCGCGCCGCAGTACTCCGCGGAGCTTGTCTTCCCGCTCCACAATCAACACAACCATGCGCCGGGAATTGTCGAATGTCCGAATGGCGACTTGCTGGTCTCCTGGTATCGCGGTTCGGGCGAACGGGGTTCCGACGATGTGGCCATCTTCGGCGCGCGGAAGAAGCACGGCGAAACGGCGTGGAGTGAACCGTTCGTCATGGCCGACACGCCTGGCTTCCCCGACTGCAACACCTGCATGATGATCGACGGGCAAGGTCGGCTGTGGCTCTTTTGGCCCACGATTCTTGCCAACACTTGGGAATCATGTTTGACCAATTACCGCACGAGCCGACAGTACGGCGGGCCCGGTTCGCCAGCGTGGGAGCATAGCGGCCTTATCCTGCTGAAGCCGGACGACTTCAGCACCGAAGCTGAGGCACAGCTTGACGAATTAACAGAAAAATACAGCCCATTGTTAAACGACGATTTGCGTGAGGAGATTGCAATCGGCAGAAAAAAGTTGGCAGACAAGATGTACCAGCGGCTCGGCTGGCAGCCGCGGTGCAAGCCGACCGTCCTGCCGACCGGCCGCATCCTGCTCCCCCTTTACACCGATACGTTTTCGATATCGATCATGGCTGTCAGCGACGATGATGGAGAGACGTGGTATGCGAGCAAACCGCTCCTCGGCTTTGGGGCAATCCAACCTGCCGTATTGCGTCGCGACAGCGGTGAGCTCGTCGCCTACATGCGCGAAAACGGGGTCGAGCAGCGAATTCGATCCAGCTCGTCGAAGGACGACGGACTAAGCTGGGGGCCGGTAATTGCGACCGAGCTGCCTAATCCCGGCTCCGGACTCGATGGCCTACGCCTTGCCAATGGCCATTGGCTGCTTGTCTACAACGACACGACGAGCGGCCGCAACAGCCTGGCCGTCTCGCTCTCGGATGATGAAGGAAAGACATGGAAATGGAAACGGCATCTGGAAAAAGAACGTCACGGCTCCTATCACTATCCATCAGTTACCCAGGGCCATGACGGCACCATCCATGCCGTATACAGCTATTTCGTCGACGGCGGCAAAAGCATGAAGCATGCTGCGTTCAACGAAGCTTGGGTGCAAGCGCAGTGACTTCGCTTTACACGAGGCATACCACACGGTTCACAATAATGGTTAGTCATTGTGCGCGCGCGTTTTTCCTAGCGAAGATACGCCGCACAGGTTTACCTTAATGCCGAGATCATGCGCGAACGTGGCCTTGGCTTGTAGCGTGAAGTCAGCGGCCGCGGCGCCGCTACTGTATACAACCTGAATGTGATTGCTTTTATGTTTGGCCATGAGTGCGTCGCGCGACACCCCGTTTAGAACGGCGTGCATGATCGGCCATTCGGGCGTTGTCGCTTGCCAGCGCCGTTCAGTCTCCTTCCTCGGCAATTCAACGACGCGGCCACGACCGATATCCATATGGAGAGCGTCAGACTCCACGTAGATGCGCGACCAGACGATCTCGCCAGGCTTGGAAATTCCTCGGAGGGTGCTGCCGCCGTTCGGGAAGTACATCGCGGGTTGCCGATACCCTTCGGCACCCTTCCAGCCATCGATAAAGTGAGCTGGCGGAGCTGCGCCACTGATGAGAAACACCCACACGTAATCCGCAACCGTGCCGGATCGATCGATGTCGCCCCAACGGACATCGTGCAGCGTTGTTTCCACCGGCTGGCCAGTGGCCTTCTGCACTCGATACGTCAGTAAGGCGTCAAGTCCCGCGCATTCGTCGACTTCGTTAAAATGAATTAGCGGCTCGCCCTCCTTCACGATGCGCCCGCCGTCACGGCTGCGAACTGGCGGGCGATCGGAGTTATTGAGCGTCCCTTCGACCAAGTCACTGGCTGGCAGCAGATCTTTTAGCCCCTGCTGATACTGAATGCCGATCAGGTCGCACCCGAACTCGTCGGCAATTCGCACGGCGGCAATGTACATCTTGCACTGCAAGAGAATCTGCTCGTCGGTCAAATCACTTTCGTGCGCGGGACCGGTGTGAAACCGCATTCCGCGTTTTTCCAGCCAGCGGCGCACTGCGGAGGCCTCTTCCTCGCCGACCTGCATTGTTTCGTAGTACAACGCCGACTGGCTAAGGCGTTCCTTAAATACTCCCGTGTCATGCAGCAGGTGGTCGGGAATGATGGCGTTGAACATCCCCATGCAACCTTCATCAAACACCCCCATGATAGCCTTTTCGCGACGTAGTTCTTCGGCAAGCTGTTCTCCAAGTGCTCGTGCGCGGTCCGCAACTCGTGCTTTGTCAAACGGCGTTACATGGCTTAAATCGTGACTACACGTTCCAGTCGAAAGCCATTCTCGCAGCCGGGTCGTGAAGTACGGATCGGTGAAATCTTCGCTCCACAGTGTCGAATAGACGACGCCCGCCTTGGTCAGCGAGCCGTTGAGATTCAACATTCCGACCAGGCCTGGCCAGGTCCCAGACCAATTAGCCACGGTGAGAATTGGGCCCCGATGGGTGGTTACACCTGGCAAGACATGATGAGAATATTGCCACACGGCTTCGGCGACGACGAGCGGCGCCCGTGGATTAATATTCTTGAAAACGTCGATGCCCTCGCGCTGGGAGGCAATAAACCCGTGGCGAACATCTTCCTTATAAGGGTGAGCTCGCACCACTTCCATGCCCGCAGCAGCGATGGCTGCGGAAAGCTTTTGCTCCATTTCCTGCTGCGCGGGCCAACACTTCTGATTTGCCGACAACCGCAAGTCGCCACTTGCGACCAATTGAATTCGATCATTTGGTGATTTCATGTGAATTCCAACCTGTACGCCCGAGGACTTAGCGTCGCCAAACGACGCAAGGATTCAGGCCCGTCATTACTGAAACTGTAAACGTTCAAAAAGAACTCACGCAAAGGCGCTAAGGCGCAAAGGTGGCAATTCCAGATTTGCTCAGTACAAACACCTGCTTCGAACATGAGAATGCGATGGAAACGGACCACTCCAAAGATCTGCTCTCAGCCGTCTTCTGTGCCAAATGTTGATTTGCTCCTGTATCCTTTGCGTCTTTGCGTCTTTGCGTGAGATGTTCTTTACAGTTTATGTCATTACTTGGTAACTCTGTTGACGATTTACGCACCGTGATTGCGCTGGAAGAACTCGGCAAGGCGCCGATATTCTTCATAGGCGCTGTTGTAAACCTCTCGATGACGACGATTGGGCCGAACAACGAGTGACTCACGTTTCTTGGCGCGAGGCGGTAACGCCATTGCCCTGATGGCTGAGGCAGCGGACCGGAACCCGGTTTGCGCTGGGCCCGCGGCCAGCGCACCGAGTATGGCTGCGCCGAGAGCCGAGCCGTGTCGTGACGGATGGACCGATATCCGCTCGCCGAGAACGTCTGCATAAATTTGGACCAACAGTGGATTATGGTGAGGTAGTCCGCCAGTAGCAACGAATCTATCCACGGGCACCCCGCCTTCGCGAAGTACCTCAACAATCCAGCGAACTCCGCAGGCCGAAGCCTCCAAGATAGCCCGATAAAGATGTTCCGGCCGATGCTGCAACGTGAGCCCTGAAAACGATCCTCGCAAATGGCCGTTCATCAGCGGGGTCCGGCAACCGTTGAACCAGTCGATGCACCGCACGCCGTCGGAGCCTGGAGGAATGGATCCAGCGGCAATATCCAAAGCCGAGAATTCGTTCTGTCCGAGTAAACGCCGCAACCAATCGAACGCGTCGCCAACGGCCGCTTGACCTGTTTCATAACCGACCAATCCGGGCAAGATTCCGCCCTCGACTATCCCAGCGACGCCAGGCACATAACGGTTTTCAATAGCGTTAAGCATATGACAACTACTCGTACCCATCACCATCACCAAGGTGCCCGGCTCAGCTGCTCCTGCGCCCGGGACGCCGGCATGCGCGTCAATCACAGCGGCGCTGACTGGCACACCGGCGCGCAAGCCCAATCGTTTGGCCGGGCCCGTTGAAAGCTCTCCCGCGGATTGACCGGGTGCGAGCAGGCGTCCTGGCATCTTGTCGCGCACCACGTGAGCGAGGCCCGGATGAACTGCCTTTAAGAATGCGGTGGACGGATACCCGGCCTCGTTCGACCACATGGCCTTGTAACCAGCCTGGCAAGTCGATCGAGGCAACTGATCGGCGTCGGCACGCACCAACTGCCATACCATCCAATCTCCTGCTTCGAGCCAGACCTCCGCCGCTGCAAAGACGCTCGGGGCATCTTCGAGTGTTTCAAGCACTTTCGGGAAAAACCATTCGAGGCCAATGATGCCACCGTAATGATTGAGGAAGCTTTCTTTGCGCTGTTTCGCCACACGGTTGATGCGATCGGTCTGGTCTTTGGCGCCATGATGTTTCCACAATTTCGGCCAAGCCAACGGCTCCTTTGCGAACCGCTTCAGTTGGCACAACGGCGTTCCATCTCGTAGGGTCGGAAGCATCGTACAACTGGTGAAGCTGACCCCGATGCCCACGACCTCGTGAGGTTCCAGCTTCGCTTGCCGTAGCGCTGCGCGGACGGCCTTAGCGGAGCTATCCAGCCAATCTTGGGGATGCTGCAACGCGTAGAAAGCAGGCAACCTTGGGCCGCCGGTGGGCAAGACGTCCGTTATTTGACCATGCTTATAATTTGCGACGGCCGAGCCACGCTCCGCGCCTTGCATGTCCACAAGCAGCGCCCGCACACTCTCGGTGCCGAAATCGAATCCCAAAGCCACGCGCGAAGTAGACGGCATAAATCAAATCCTGGCATTTGGTCCGCCACCTGTGATCAATTGGCTTGCGCCACCGATCAGGAATCCGGTACCCAATACAACGCACGTGCCCACTACAACGGTCAAGTAATTATGGAAGGGACTCCGCCAGCGGTACCAAACGCCGTCGTCAAATATCGCCACGGACCCGGTCGGTTTCGCCTTTAAGGGCTCATCTAGTTCAATCTCTCCCCAACTATCGCTGATTGCCGTGATCGTACGGCTCTCGTCGGCCGTCCGGAAACTTTGTTTTTCGTCGAGCCATGAGTACCTCAGGTGTACCAATTCGCCTAAATTGAGGTGCCTGCCGGCAATCGGATCCACCACAATAGTCCGCCGAGATGTGTCACTTACATGAGCGTCGGCGTCGATACGTCCCCAGTACGGAGAGAAAACCATCCAGGCAATGACCAGTACGCCCGTCACAACTCCAGCCAAACCGGCCGCGCTCGTAGCCGACCGGCACAAGTTTCCTAATAAAAACAATCCCAGTACGCCGCCGGAGAAAATCCCTGCTAATTGCCACCACGCGTCCAGCGCGCTCTCGGCTTGGATCATCGCCAGTCCTACTCCGGTGCATATCGCTCCCCAGGCAAGCGTCGCTATGCGAAGTACGACAAGCGACTCGTACTCGCTGGCGTTCGGCCGAATGTATCGCTTGTAAAGATCCCAGTAGGTGAGGGTCGCCATGCTATTGAGATTCGAATCCATCGACGCCGCGAAAATTGCGGCAACCACGACTCCTGCCATGCCAGTCGAAAGTTGAGTGGAGATGAAGCTGGGAAAAACTTCATCCGCTTTCGTAATCGACCCAAGCAAGTCTGGCCGTTGACCGTAGAAGACATACAAACCAGTGCCGATGAAAAAGAAGATCGCGGCAACGGGCACATAGAGAACCGCCGTCAACCAAACGCTTTTCTTTGCATCCGTGTCGCTGCGAGCCGTGATGTATCGCTGCACGTAGCTTTGGTCGACAGCGAAATTGCTCAAATTTATTGTTAGTCCGTACACGAAGACGACCCAAAATGTCGGCTCGGCGAGAGACAAGCTGAAACTGCCGGGAGAGAATTTGTGCTCCGCTATGCCGGCCCCTATGATTTCGCTCAAGCCTCCGGTTGTATTCTGGACGATCGCGACCAGGCAAATGAGCGTGCCGGCGACGAGCACCGCGCTTTGCAGCACGCCAGTCCATACGACCGCCTTGATACCGCCCAAAACGGTGTACAGGGTCATCACCGCGCCAGTGAGTAGAATCGTCGTTTGTACTTTCCAGCCCGTAATTGGCGCCATCGCGAGCGCCAGCAGATAGACAACGGTTCCCATTCGCGCCATCTGCACCAGTAGGAAGCAGACGACGGCATAAGTCCGCGCCCAGGCGCCGAACCGCTGCTCCAGGTGTTCGTACGCCGAGATCGCGCCGATACGGCGATAAAATGGTACAAACCAGCGCACGGCGATTGCCGCCGCAATTGGCGTGGCAAGCGAGAAGACAAATGCATTCCAGTTGCTCGCGTAGGCCGTACCCGGATTGGCAAGAAACGAGATACTGCTGATGTAGGAACCGAACATCGACAAGCCGATAGCCCAACCCGGAAGCGAGCGGTTCCCGGCGGTGAATCCTTCAATCGAACCGCTGCGGTGAAAATAAAACCCGACCGAAACCGTAGCCAGCAAGTATCCCAGCAGGACAAACCAATCTAGATTAGTGAAGTTGCTAGACATCAAACTTCACGGGCTATTGCCAAACAACCCTTTGGCAATCAACAAGGATCCGTAGACGAACCGGTAACGGGTGCCGTGTCGCACCGTTATTTCATACTGGCCGGACACTTGTCAACGATCGATTGGACCTCAGCGGGGCACTTGCCACTCGGCTCGATGCCCCTCGACCAGGTTTTGAACCTGCTTATTGGTCACTAGCGACCGCAGCAAGGTTTTCATTCGCGAAGTTCTTGCTGCGCTCCAAGGACGAAGTGATAATCGCAGTGGGTTAAACTCTGCTTGGAATTGGTCAGAGCACAGCGCATGAACGCACGAGCCATATTTTTCGCCGTGGCAATCATTGCGCTGCCAAGCGCCGAGCTCATAGCAGCGGACAACGGGACGGGATCTTCTCCCGTGGTGAAAGTGCCGCCGGGATTTTCGATTGAACTAGTCGCGAGCCCGCCGCTGGTCCAGCGGCCGATCGTCGCGGCGTTCGATGACGAAGGCAGTCTCTATGTGGCCGAATCATCGGGGTCGAACGACCCCGTTGAAACGCAGCTGGAGTTATTGCCGCATCGCATCGTGCGGCTCGAAGACGGCGACGGTGACGGCAAATTCGATCGGCGCACTGTGTTCGCCGACCGCATGATGTTCCCCGAGGGTACGTTGTTCTTCGATGGATCGCTATATGTGTCGGCGCCACCAAGCATTTGGAAGTTGACGGATACAAATGGCGACGGCGTGGCGGACGATCGGGTTGAATGGTTTCAAGGCAAGACGCTGACTGGATGCGCCAACGATCTCCACGGGCCCTACCTGGGACCCGATGGCTGGTTGTACTGGTGTAAAGGGGCCTTTGCCGAGCAAACCCACCGAGTGAACGGACACGAGTGGACAACACGTGCCGCCCATGTTTTTCGTTGCCGTCCGGATGCCACGGGCTTCGAACCGGTAATGACAGGCGGCATGGATAATCCCGTGGACGTGGTGTTCACGGCCGATGGAGAACGAATCCTGTCGGCGACGTACCTTGAGGGCAACGGCCGCCGCGATGGATTGGCGCATGTGATTTACGGTGGCGTCTACGGCAAAGATCACGGCGTGCTAGCGGGCCACCCGCGGACGGGCGAGTTGATGCCGGCGCTGGTGCTCATGAGCGCGACCGCGCCGTGCGGCATGGAGCGATACGAAGCGCCCGCGTTTGGTCCCGAATATCGCGACAATCTGTTCCTCTGCCAGTTCAACCTCCGCAAAGTATCGCGCCATGTGCTGCGGCCTGCGGGGAGCTCTTTCGTCAGCGACGATAGCGACTTCATTACATGCGACAACGTCGACTTTCACCCGACAGACGTGCTCGTCGACGCCGACGGCAGCCTGTTGGTGATCGACACCGGCGGCTGGTATAAGCTGTGTTGTCCCACGTCGCAGCTGTGGAAGCCCGATGTGCTGGGCGGCATTTACCGCGTGCGACGCGCGGGCGCCGCGACGCCGGTCGATCCACGCGGTCGGCAAATCGATTGGCATGGTTTGAGCATCGAACAGTTGTGGCGTCTGCTGGCCGACAATCGACCGGCGGTTCGGCAGAGAGCCGGCCGCAATTTTGTGCACCGCGGCGACTCGGCAGCGATGCATCGGTTTTTGACACAACTGGCTGAGCGAGGCGTGGCTGCGGCCATCTCGGCGCCCGGTCCAACGTCAACCAGCGCCGACAGCTCGTGCGATGCACAGACCGCGTCGCTGGCTCGGGCGTGGGCGCTCGGACGAATCGAGAGTGCCGAAGCCGGTACGCTCACCCGCCAAATGTTGCGCCATGAGGATGAACATGTTCGTCACGTGGCACTGCAAGTGGTGAGCCTTGTTCGTGATGCCCAGGCGACTTCCCAGGTTATCGAACTGTTGGGCCGCGATACAGCGGCGAACCGGCGCATTGCCGCCGAAGCGCTGGGCCGCATTAGGAATTCTTCGGCGGTGCGCCCTTTGCTGGCAGCGGCCGCGCGGGCGGAAGATCGCATTTTGCAGCATTCGATCACGTACGCGCTGATCGAGCTCGCTGAACCAGCCGTCACGCGAACCGGATTGGCGAGCGACGTGCCGAAGACGGTCTGCGCGGCGCTTTTGGCACTGGATCAGATGCCCGGCGGCGATATCAAGGCAAAGCAAGTAATCCCTCTTTTGAATTCCGCGGACGCCGATCTACGTCACACTGCACGTTGGCTCGTGACGCAACACTCGGAGTGGGGTGGCGAACTGGCGGAGTGGTTCCGTCACCAGTTGGCCGATTTCGCCGAGCGATCACGGTCAGACATGGCGTCGTCTGCAGCCGAGGAATCTCTTCATTCGATGCTCGTTGTATTTGCGTCGCATCCGGCAATCCAACAACTGCTAGCCGACAGCATTCAACGATCGGAATCGTCGAATGGAACCAAAGCACTCGCACTTCGCGTGATGGCCGAAGCAAAACTTAATCAGCCACCCCAGCATTGGCGAGCGGCCGTGGCGAGCGTCCTTGGCGAGTCGAAGCTGCTTGCGCTGGCAATCGCAGCGGCGCGCGGGTTTTCACCAGCTGCGGAGCCCGACGCGCTCGATCAAGCGCTGCTTTCCGTCGCCGAAGCATCACAACATCGGCGAGAGGCCCGCATCGCGGCTTTGGCCGTCATTTGCGGCGGTTTGCCGAAAATGCCCGACCCGCTGTTTGAGCTGCTGTTGGGCGGATTGTCCTTGGACGACCCGGTAACGCTACGCTCAACAGCCGCGGATGCCCTTTCGCGAGCGCGTCTAACACCCCCGCAGCTCGACCGCTTGTGCGATGCGATTAAGACGGCTGGGCCGCTGGAGCTGAACCGGCTGCTGGCGCCATTCGCGCGCTCGAGCGACGAACAACTGGCCCGGAAGCTGCTGTCGTCGCTCAAAGCGGCATCGTCGATTGCCGCGCTTCGCATCGACGCGGTTCGCGAAACGTTGGCCGACTACGGCCCAGAGGTCCGGCGATTGGTCGACGAACTGGAATCGCTTGTAAATGTCGATGCAGCCTCGCAGCGAGCGCGAATCGAAGAGTTGTTGCCGCTGATGGCCAAGGGGGATGTGCATCGCGGCCATGCCGTGTACCACAGTGCCAAGGCGGCATGTTCCGCCTGTCATCGGTTGGGTCATGCCGGAGGAACAATTGGTCCCGAGCTGACTCGAATTGGGGAAACTCGCACCGAGCGCGACCTGTTGGAATCGATCTTATTTCCCAATCTGAGTTTTGTCCGCAGCTACGAACCAGTGTTGATAATGACCGTCGACGGGCGGGCGATTAGCGGCGTTATTCGCGACGAAACGCCGCAAGAATACATTGTGACAGTGGGAGCCGATGAGGAAGTGCGTGTCTTGCACGAGGACGTGGATGAAATCGTGCCTAGTAACGTCTCGATCATGCCGGCCGGTCTCGACAAGCAACTCTCTCTCGAGGAATTGGCGGATTTAACGGCGTTCTTGAAGAACGCCAAGTGACCCTATCGGCGGAGGCCACGACAATGAGCAAATTGAGCCGCAGAAAATTCCTGCAATCCACTGGGAAAACTAGTGTGGGCCTGACGGTCGGTGTGCCTGCCCTGGCAGTCGCCCGACGACTTCACGCCGCTTCGGTAAACGACCGCGTCCGACTCGCCGTTGTCGGCATCCGGGGGCGGGGCGGAATCCTCGCCAGGGAATTTGCCGCACGTCCTGACTGTGAGGTCGTGTATTTGTGCGACGTGGATGAATCGCTGTTCCTGCCGCATACGAGCGCTATTGAGCAGATCCAAGGCCGACCTCCCAAGGCGCTGGGCGACTTTCGCCGCGCACTGGATGACAAGTCAATTGACGCCATCGTCATAGCCACCCCGGACCACTGGCATGCGCTGGCAACTGTTTGGGGATGCCAAGCCGGCAAGGACGTGTACGTTGAAAAGCCGGTCAGCCATACGCCGTGGGAGGGCCGCAAAATGGTTGAGGCGGCGCGGCGGTACGAACGCATCGTGCAGGTCGGTACGCAAAATCGCAGTGCCCCTTACAACATCGCGGCACGCCAGTATATCCAGGGCGGCAAACTTGGTCGCATCCATATGGTCCGGGTGATCAACCAAAAGGCGTGGCCCAACTCTCCGCTTGCCGAAGATCGTGATCCGCCCGCCGGCCTCAACTGGGACATGTGGACTGGGCCCGCACCCCGGTCGAAATACAACGAAAACTACCACCACCGATGGAACCACTTCTGGCGTTTTTCCGGCGGCGATATCATCAACGACGGCGTCCACCAGATCGACCTGGCCCGATGGCTGGTGGGCAAAACCTATCCGGAGTCGGTTTACTCGACGGGTGGCCGGTACGACGAGGAGGGCGCGTTCGAATCGCCGGACACCCAGGTAGCGGTATACCAGTTCGATGATCTGGTCATGATATTCGAGTTGACCCTCTACACTCCCTACATGATCAAGAGCGACGCGGAGCTCCGCGACAGCGACATGTTTCCCTACTGGCCGCAGAATGCGGAACGGATTGAAATTTTCGGCAGCCAGGGGCTCATGATCGTCGGTCGGCACGGCTGCGGCTGGCAGGTCTTCGACCGGCCCAAAGACCGCAAACCGGTGATTGCCCAGCAACAGAATGGTCCCTTCCCCGATGACGTCCACTTCGAGAACTTCGTGCAGTCAGTCCGCAGCCGAAAGCTGCCCAGCGCGGACATCGAGGAGGGGCATCGCAGCACGCTTTTGTGCCAGCTCGCGAACATCAGCTACCGGCTCGGCGGTCGGAAGCTGTCGGTCGATGCCGCGACCGAAACACTCGTCGCTGACGCCGAAGCCAACGCATTGCTGAAGCGAGAGTACCGTGCGCCATGGGTCGTAACGGAAGACGTATAGCCGCTATGCACTGGTTCATCGACGCCGCGCGCATTGGTGTAATCCGCGCAGCAGTATGCAAACATGTAATTTCTCCTGTGTCCTTTGCGTCTTCGCGCCTTTGCGTGAGATAATCCATACAGTTCCGATCAATTGAGAATTGCAATGGCAATCTCGCGCACTATCTGTTTGGTGGTCATCTGTTCGGCCGCAATCGCTCATGCGGACGATCTGGATTGGTGGTCGCTTCGACCCCTTGCTCGTCCAGCGCTGCCGGCAGTTCAATCGATGTGGGTCCGCACTCCGATTGACGCCTTTATCTGGGCCAAGCTCGAAGAGCAAGGATTAGCGCCATCGCCCGCCGCTGATCGCCGCACACTGATTCGACGATTGTACTTTGATCTGGTGGGACTGCCTCCGCCGTACGAGGAGGTGAAAGCGTTCGTAGCGAATGACGATCCGCGCGCCTACGAAAAACTCGTCGATCGGCTGCTGGCTTCGCCTCAGCACGGCGAGCGCTGGGGGCGGCATTGGCTGGACGTCGTGCATTACGGCGACACGCACGGTTACGACAAGGACAAGTTGCGACCCAATGCGTGGCCCTACCGCGATTACGTGATCCGCGCGTTTAACGCGGACAAGCCGTACAGTCGGTTTGTCGAACAGCAAGTGGCCGGCGACGTGCTTTACCCAGGCACGCCTGAAGGGATAATCGCCACCGGATTTTTGGTTGCCGGGCCGTTCGACTTCGTGGGCCAGATCGAAGTTGCCGACGGCACGCTGGCCAAGGCGATCACACGCAATCTTGATCGCGACGACATGGTGGCCACGGTGATTGGCACTTTCAACAGCATGACGGCACACTGCGCACGCTGCCACGACCACAAATTTGATCCCATCACGCAGGACGACTACTACAGCCTGCAGGCCGTATTTGCCGGGATTGACCGCGCCGATCGCCCGTACGACGACGGTGGCGAGGGCGCAGCGCGGATGGTGTTTGCGGCCGCGACCGATTTCGAGCCGCAGGGCCAGCTTACACCGACCAAAGGAAAGCCGCGGCCAGTCCACGTGCTCAAGCGGGGCATTGAGAACGATCCTAAGGAGGAGGTTGGACCCGGCGCTTGTAGCTATATCCCGCAGCTTGAGTCTCGCTTCCAAGTCGCGCACCAAGCCGGCGAAGGGCCGCGCCGCGCTGCTCTGGCCAAATGGCTAGTCGACAAACGCAACCCGTTGACGTGGCGTTCGATTGTCAATCGCGTCTGGCAGTATCATTTTGGCCGCGGCATCGCCGACTCGCCCAACGACTTTGGGCGAATGGGAGCTTTACCAACGCATCCCGAACTGCTCGACTGGCTTGCCGCAGACTTTCGCGATGGATCGCAGTCGATCAAAGCCTTGCATCGCCTGATCTGCACCAGCGCAGTTTATCAGCAATCCTCAGTCGGCAATCCAGAGTTCGAAAAACGAGATGGTGGCAATCAATACCTGTGGAGAATGAATCGCCGCAAACTAGAAGCCGAGGCGGTACGCGACTCGGTGTTAGCGATCGCCGGAAAACTCAACGGCGAGGCGGGCGGCCCGGGCTATCATGCCTTTGAATTCCGTGACGATCATTCGCCACACTATGGCTACAGCCAGCATGATCCCGACGACCCGCTCTCGCACCGTCGAAGCGTCTACCGATTGATTGTGCGGAGCGTGCCAGACCCGTTTATGATGGCGCTCGACTGCGCCGATTCATCGGCGACCGTCGCAAAGCGCAATGAAACCATCACGCCACTCCAGTCGCTGGCCTTATTGAACAACAAGTTCATGGTGCGCATGGCGGAACACTTTGCCGCGCGGATCGAGCCCGCAGGTACAAGCAATTCCGAGCGATTAGCGGCCGCATGGCGACTGGCCTTCGCCCGTGATCCCGACGCCGAGGAATTGTCGGCGATTGTTCCCTATGCCGACGGCCACGGCCTGGCGAGCGCCTGCCGGCTGATCTTTAATATGAATGAGTTTGCGTTCATCGACTGAGGAAAACCAGAATGTCGCGGCTGCCCCGCAAATACCGATCAGCACAACCCCTGTCGCGCCGCGATTTTCTTTGGAATTTCGGCGGCGGCTTGGGCGGCATCGCACTGGCCAGCATGTTGGGCGAAGATGGCCTGTTGGCCAGCCCAGCGCTCTCGCCTCGCACGCGCGTGCTGCATCATCCTGCCAAGGCTCAACGAGTCGTGCAGCTTTACATGTCCGGTGCCGCAAGCCAGTGCGACCTCTGGGACTACAAGCCGACGCTCGAGAAGCGTCATGGAGAGAAGTTCGATCCGGGCGAGCCGATCGAGCTATTTCAATCAGTTCCCGACAAAATCATGAAATCACCCTTCAGCTGGAGGCAATACGGACGGTGTGGGAAATGGCTGAGCGAGCCGGTCGCACCCTTGGGCGACTGCGTCGACGATATCGCCTTCATCCATTCCATGGTTTCCAATTCGAACGTGCATGGGCCGGCCACATTTATGCAAGCGACCGGCTTTGTGTTGCCAGGCTTTCCCAGCATGGGATCGTGGATCAGCTATGGTCTCGGCAGCATGAACGACGATCTACCAACCTTTGTGGTGTTGCCGGACCCGCGCGGTTTCGCGCCCAACGGACATATGAACTGGTCTCCCGGCTTTCTGCCGGCAGGGCACCAGGCAACCATGGTGCAGCCGAGCGCACAGCAGCCCATCGCCGATCTCTTCCCGCCTGACGACAACTATATTACCGCGGAAAGCGACTCGGAAGGCCTGGCCATCCTCCGCGAACTAAACCTTAAACACCAGTCGATTCGCCAGGGCGATTCACGACTCGATGCTCGAATTCGCTCGTACGAGCTGGCAGCTCGAATGCAATTGAGCGCTCCCAAAGTGCTCGACATTCGCAGCGAGCCGGAGCACATTCTACGAATGTATGGGCTCGACAAGGAGAATACCATCACGCCGGCTAAGGCGATCATCGACACGACGCAGGAAATCGAGTATTTCGGCCGCAACTGTCTTGTCGCGCGGCGGTTGCTCGAGCGTGGCGTGCGCTTTGTGCAGGTGTGGAGCGGGGCCGACAACGGCCACCCGCGTCGCAATTGGGATTCACACGAAGACGTCAAACGCGATCACGGGCCCCTGGCAACCGGCTTGGGCATCGGCGCAGCGGCACTCATTAAGGACCTCAAGCAACGCGGAATGCTGGAGGACACGATTGTGCTTTGGACCACGGAATTCGGCCGGATGCCTTGTAATCAAGGTTCCGCCGGGCGAGATCATAATCCTTTTGTCTTCACCAATTGGCTCGCTGGAGGTGGAGTGAAAGGCGGTGTAACTTTCGGCGAAAGCGACGAGTGGTCTTATAAGCCGCTCGATCGGGCCAAACCCATGTACTGCTACGATGTCCATGCGACCATCTTGCACCTGTTGGGCATTGACCATGAGCAGCTCACGTATCGCCACAACGGCATCGAACGTCGCCTCACTGATGTCCACGGCGATGTTATCCGCGAGATCATTGCCTAGGCTTCGATTGGAAGGCTGACGACAAAAAAACCTGCAGCGTCAAACTCTGGCAAGCGTACCAGAGGCGGCGGGACTTGCGGAAATACGGCTTTGGATAATGAGGCATGGCGAACCCTCCGGCTGAGGAACGAAACACACCGGAGCGGGCCGAAGGGCTCGCGAGTCCCCCACAGGGAGAGGCGGGGCCACTTATTTCTCTGACAAAGTTCTCTGACAGGCAGTATGCCAATCGACGTAAGTCCAAGCGCGCCCGGAGGGACTCGAACCCCCAACCCCTGGTTCCGAAGACCAGTGCTCTATCCAATTGAGCTACGGACGCAAATGGGCGTACTCTTTGTCGCTGTCGCTGCACGGCTTCATGCAGCACTTTAACATAATGTAATTTGGAGTCGTTCAACAGCCGGTCCTATTTTCGGCAGGCCGCACCGCGTAGGGGCGTGGAGCGCCTTGTATAATGGAGCATCTGCCAAATTACCGAGGCACGGGCGATGGGCTGTCACTTTGGGAAACCGAATCGCAAGCCGAAGCCAGGCGACTTCCGGTGCAAAGAATGTGCTGCGGTCGCGGCCAAGAAAAAGCTGCTCTGCAAGCCGAAGAAGGTTAAAAAGTAGCGTGCTACCGCTGACCAGGACGCGCGATGGTGGGCCATGCTCACGCTACTGCAGCCACGTCAGAAACTGGATCACCGCCAGCACGATCCCCATGAAAACCACGATCCACACCGCGAAGCGAACTGCGTGAATCAGGATCGGCCGCATATCTTCATGCCGTGTCGCCGCGCAAACCAGGCTGACGCTTGTCACCAGCGGCACGGCGTACCACAACCGCAGCGGCCCCAGCACCGTTAACAGCAGCGGCCAAACGGCCACGTCGAATCCAAAGAGCTCGAGCATCACTTTGTCTCCGTGGACCCCGGCGGGTCATCGCCCTTCTTCTGCTCCTCAGGCGGTATGACGAGCGGTCCGCCGTACGCGTCGTAAATCGCCAATATGTTGAGCAACCCGGCAATCACGGTAAACACGGTGCCAATTTCAAAGTACTCGCCCAGGTCGTAGTTCCATTTAGCCAGCTCGTCTGGATGATGCACGCGCCGGCTGCGGTCGGATAGATCTGTAGACTGAAAGCCCTCCGGCGGCGGATTCTTGGAAGGCGGACGCATGAACTTGTCGCCGATCAGTGGCGGCTGCAGCGGTTTCTTGCCATCGCGCTCGCGTGCCCGCTGCACCAGAGCCGGCAGCGCGGGCGTCCCCACCCCCACCTGGCACACATACTGCCAGCGCTCCAAAAACTGCCGCGAGAACACGTCAGCGGTCGAAGCGTAAACGACCCGGCCGTCGCCAATGTACAGGCCGTATAAAAACGTGCCGACAATACAGGCGAAGAACAAAACCCCCTTGCCGGTGCGGCCCTGATACACGTGCCCCAGCCCCGGAATCAGCCATGCCAGGAACGCGGCCAACCGCGGGTCCTTCAAGTCGATCTCCGCGGCGGTTTCATCGCTCGGCGAAACTTTGGCCATTAACATTTCTCCAATGGACAGGGCGCGTGTGTGATAGGGAAATTTACACAGTGCTCGCAGGCTCCACCATTCTAGGAAACGGCGCGATGAATTCCAGGGCAGTTTCCGGCAGCTCCTCCTGCTGTCAGCGCGACTTCATCGACGCCACATGTACTTCGCTCGCTAACGCGCGAAATTGGCACCTGTGGGTCGGGTTTTGGCGCACGCAAAGCGTTGCACCGCACCCGGTCGTCCGGTTGTTCGCAGGCGCCCAGAGGTATAAAATTCAGTTTTGTTTTATGCCGTCTCCGTGGACTGGAATTCCCTTCCCTCCCGCAAGCTAAGACGGTAAGCCGGCGGATGGTTCTGCCGTTCCCGCTCGCCTGAAAGGACTGCCTGTGTCGACCGATTCGACCAATCCTACCCCGCCCGAAGAGCCGCAAGCACAAGCCATCGCCGCCCGGCTCATCGACCTCCCGATCGAGGACGAGCTCAAGGAGAGCTACCTCACGTACGCGATGAGCGTGATCGTGAGTCGCGCCCTGCCCGACGCCCGCGACGGCCTCAAGCCCTCGCAACGGCGGCTGCTCGTGGCGATGAGCGACCTGAACCTGACGCCTGGCTCCGCCCGCGCCAAGTGCGCGAAGATCGCCGGCGAGACGATGGGCAACTACCACCCGCACGGCCAGGAGGTGATCTACCCCACGCTCGTGCGGATGGCCCAGGAATGGAATACCCGCTATCCGCTGGTGGATAAGCAGGGCAACTTCGGCTCCGTCGCCGGCCTGCCGCCCGCGGCCATGCGGTACACCGAAGCCCGCATGTCGCCCTTCGCCGCGCTGCTGCTCGAGGACATCAAGCTCGACACGGTCGACTTCGTGCCCAACTACGACGAGAGCCGCAGCGAGCCGACCGTGCTCCCCTCGAAGCTGCCCAACCTGCTGGTCAACGGCGCTACGGGCATTGCAGTGGGCATGGCGACCTCGATCCCCCCGCACAACCTGGGCGAAGTTTGCCGCGCTATCATCGCGCTGGTCGATAATCCGCACCTCAACGTGCCGGAGTTGATGGAATACATCCCCGGTCCCGACTTCCCCACCGGCGGCATCATCTGCGGAAAAACCGCCATCTGGAAGGGCTACGAAACCGGCCGCAGCACCGTCATCGTCCGCTCCAAAACCACCATCGAGGAACGCAAGGGCGACCGCTATCGCATCATCGTCAACGACATTCCGTATCAGCAGAGCCGCGATGCCGTGCACAAGAAGATTGCCGATGCCGCCAACGAAGGCCGCATCTCCGGCATTGCCGGCGTGCGCGACGAGAGCGACCTCAAGGAACCGGTGCGGCTCGTCATCGATCTCAAAAGAGATGCCGACCCCGACGTGGTGCTGAACCAGCTCTACAAATTCACGCCGCTGCAAGATTCGTTCTCGATCATCCTGCTCGCGCTGGTCGACGGTAAGCCGCGCACGCTCTCGCTCAAGGAGATGCTGCAGGAGTTCATCCGACACCGCGTGACCGTCATCCGCCGCCGCACACAGTTTCTGCTCGCCCGCGCACGCCGCCGGAAGCACACGGTGCAAGGCCTCCTCCTGGCCCACGCCAACATCGACGAGGTGATCCGCGTCATCCGCGCCTCCAGATCGCAGGCCGAGGCGAAGGAAGCCCTCATGCAGATCAAAACGCCGGCCGCCATGCTGCAGCGGGCGCTCGGCGAGGTCGGCTTCGCCCAATTTCAGGTCGAGCGCGGCGTCGCCGAAGAATATTCGCTCACGCCCGTGCAGGCCGACGCCATCCTCAAGATGACCCTCGGCCAGCTCGTGAATTTGGAGCAGGAAAAGCTGGTCGAGGAACATGCGAAGCTGCTCGTGCAGATCGGCGAGCACCTCGCCATCCTGGCCGACGAGGCCATGATTTACGCCATCATCCGAGAGGACTGCGAGGAGCTCGTCCGCAAGCACGGCGACGCCCGCCGCACGCAGCTCAGCGACGAGGAGATCGGCGAAGTCGATATCGAAGACCTCATCGAAGAAGAGACGATGGTCGTCTCGATCTCGCACAACGGCTACATCAAGCGCACGCCGGCCAGCGTCTACCGCGCCCAGCGCCGCGGCGGCAAGGGCATCAAAGGCGCCAAGGCCGATGAAGAAGATCCGGTCGAGCACCTGTTCGTCACCAGCACGCACGACTACCTCTTGTTCTTCACCAACAAGGGCAAGGTCTACTGGCAGAAGGTGTATAACCTGCCGCAACTCTCGCGCGAGAGCAAAGGCCGCGCGGTCGTGAATTTGCTCAACCTGGCCGAGGAGGAAAAAATCGCCGACTGCCGCGCCGTCCGCGATTTCGACAAACCCGACCATTACCTCATGATGGCCACCCGCAAAGGCCTCGTGAAAAAGACCGAGCTGAAAGCCTACAGCCGGCCGCTCAAGAGCGGCATCATCGCCATCAAGCTCAAAGAAGACGATGAGCTCGTCGACGTGGCCATCACCAAGCCGGGCGACGAAGTGGTCCTCGCCACCGTCAGCGGCATGGCCATCCGCTTCAACGAAGCCGACGCCCGACCCATGGGCCGCAACACTAGCGGCGTCAAAGGCATCACGCTTTCCAAAGACGATCACCTCGTCGGCATGGTCGTCGCCGACCCCGATGCCTACCTCCTCACCGCCTGCCTCCACGGCTACGGCAAACGCACCCCGTTCGGCCCCAACGCAGCCGAAGCCCCGCCCCTCGATGATGAAACCCAGGGAGCGGTTGAGGCACCCGACGATGTCGAGCCCGCTTCCGGCGAGGTCGCTTCAGCGACCGGGGAAGCGGAAGACGAAACATCCTCCGGCTTCCGCTACCGCACCCAGCGCCGCGGCGGCAAAGGCCTCCGCGACATCAAAACCACCGACCGCAACGGCCCCGTGATCGGCATCGTCCGCGTCAGTGACGACGATGAACTGATGATGATGACCGCCCGCGGCAAAATCCAACGCGTCAAGGTCAGCGACTTCAACCCCATCGGCCGCAACACCCAAGGCGTCCGCATCATGTCGCTCGAAGACGGCGACACCCTCGCCGCAATCGTCTGCGTCCCCAAAGAAGAGCGCGAAGAAGAGGAGCCCGCGGAGTCCGTCTCGGAAGCTTAACATCATTGCGGCGAAAAGCCGTCCGCGGTAGCTCGACGTGCCACGTGCGGCCAGGGTACACTAATAATAGGACTTTACCGTTTTATTCGGCGCACACCTTCAAAACATGATCCAATTCAGCGCCCATTTCGACGGCAAGAACATTTGCCCAGACGAACCGATTTCATTGCCGGAGAACGTTCCCCTCCATGTGACGGTGGATGAGGCAGCGAAGGTGCCGGTCGAAACAAATGGTTCGCTGGACCTGTTCGACCGCTTAGAGTCTGAGGCGGGGCTGATTGACGGCCCGATGGACTGGGCCGCCGAACACGACCATTATCTCTATGGCGCGCCAAAAAAGTCACCTGACCAAGTCCAGTGATCGACTGTTTCTCTACATTGGCTATGTAATCGCGCGGTTCAACCGCCGAGATCAACATCACGGCAAGGCGAAACGTTTAGGGGGAATTGTCGCCGCCGCGCGCCAGCTGTGGACGACGGATGCTGTGTTGTTGGAGGTTGCCGCAGCCTTTTCCCATCCCGACCATCGCTCAATCGCGATGAGGATTTGGGATGAATTTCATGGCGGCGAATCGCGATGCCATTCGCACGCCGCTGCCGGAACGCCGCTCAACCAAGCTGTCGAATTGTTCCGTGAGCGTTCAGACAAGGCGTGGAGTTTGACCGACTGCCTGTCATTTGTCGTCATGAACGAACTGCAACTCCTAGATGCCTTAGCGGCCGACCACCACTTCACGCAAGCCGGCTTCCGAGCACTTTTGTTGGAGCCGTAATCGACCGATCGAGTGTATTGGTCCAAAATGAGATCTGCAATGCCCAACAAGGCCGCTTTCATCCCTCCCCCCAAAAAGCACAGCATCATGTGGTGGCTCGGCGGCTTCTTCTTCCTGCTCCTGCTCCTCTTCTTCTACCAACTCTTCGGCCCCAACCCGCCCATCATCGTCTCCCGCGAAACCACCTACGTCACCGAGCCGCTAAAACCAAACGGCCTGCCCGACTACGAGCAGTACGTCCTCGACCTCTACCGCAATGATGTAACGCCCGAAAACAACGCGGCCATTCCATTGTTGCAACTGCTTTTTCCTAGCCAGGTCAGTCCGACGGATCTCCGGGCAATCGTCGACGAACTCGGAATGGAGGAAGCTGCACCCTCAAGAGACTCGCTCGAAGTTGTCGTCGGCGAAACAAACAGAGCGGCGCCGTGGCGATGGCTGTTCCCCAGATGGACCAGTCAAAAAAACTTGCTTAATGTGGATGCATGGGCAGAGCGAATGACGGGCCAGGCCGTGTGGCGTCCTTGGACGAGCGACCAGGCGCCGCCATTGGCAAAGTGGCTAGCTAGCAACAAGCAATCGCTCGACTTGATTCTCGAAGCCTCGCGCCGTCCGCGATATTTTGCGCCATCTCCGACTTTGCTCAACGACACGCACGACTTGTTGGTCAATATGGTTTTTCCGCAGCGGAACAATCTGCTCATCGTGCTGACTCAGACCATTCGCGAAGCGTGTCGAGTGCTGCTGGCCCGTGCCATGTGGCACTTGGGCGAAGGCCGGACCGTGGATGCGTGGCAGGATTTACAGGCGCTTCACCGTCTCAGCGGACTTTTGTCTCAAGGCCTTACGTTCATCGAGCGAAGCTGCGCCCGCGATGTCAGCACGATGGCCTGCTATGCCACCGAGACATTGCTACATCTTGCGAACCTGACGGTCGATGAGGCCCGTCAAATTCACCGCGATTTGATTCAACTTCAGCCATTGTCCGGCGAGGCCCGCTCGCTTGAGCACCATGAGCGCTTGTTCGCGCTGGACGTATTCGTCTACGTCGGCTCCGGAGGAGAACCGGATCAGCTTAACCGCCTAGTCGAGAACCTCGATTTGATTTTCGGACCGATCGAGTCGAGTTCCATCGATTGGAATATCGTGCTTCGTGAAACGAACCGAGGGTACGATCGTCTGGCCGCCGCCGTACGCTTAAGCGACAGGGCAGCGCGAACCAGGGCTATGAAGGCCCTTGAGAAGGATCTTCGCGCTCGGCTCGCCCGTCGGGGCCGGACGCTGAGCGAATTCGCGGACGAAGGGCTCAGCCGGCATGAGCGCAGCCAGCTTTTCGGAGACTGGTTCCTCGGTCTAATCGAACCTCAAAGGGCACTTGCTGCCGAGGACCGCGCCAACGCCAAACTTGAATTAACACGCTTAGCGGCGGCGCTCGCGATTTATCGCGCTGAGCATGAGCGCTATCCCGAAAAGCTCGAGAGTCTCGTACCAGGTATCCTGAAAGAACCGCCGCGAGACCTGTTTCACGCCAAGCCGTACATCTACCAGCCCGAGCGCGACGGTTACTTACTCTACAGCACTGGCGAAGATGGCGTCGATGACGATGGCCGCAACGCGCAGACGTATTTCCTCGAAAGTCCCCCGTTCGACGAACGTGGCCGACTCGGCCGCAACCCGGCAGAGCCGCAACCAGAAATCCTGATGGGCGGCGACGACATCTCCATCCGCGTCCCGCGGCCCCACTTCTAGCTGCCGAAGATCGCCCCGCCGACCAACGAGCCGTAACCTTAAGGCCAGAATGGCCATATTGGCAATTCCCGCGTCTCAGTCTATATACTTGAAGTATGACCCGAGCAGAATTAGATCCGAATCTCAAGCAAGCGGTGGCCGTCGGCACTCCCGTGGAAGTGTTTGACCCCACGACGAACGAAGTTTATTACCTAATTTCGGCTGAGCAGTTTCATACGCTTGCTTCAGTGGCAGCCGGCGACCTCAATCCCCAGGACGCTTATCCGCTTATCGACAAAATTATGGCCGAGGATGATGCCCACGACCCGCTTCTGGAAAGCTACCAATGACGCGCGGCGACCTCGTCATTGTTCAGTGGATTGATGGCATTGCGGTTATGTCGGTACGCGGCCTCTTTAGCGCGGCCAAAAATTCTGCTTGAATTTGTGCCTCCACTTCGTGTATACCAGTTAGCAATAGTATACATGCGCACACAACCAGTCGGCGGCGCCGAATCCCTCGGCCGTCGAGCGGGTCGCGGTACGCGATTACGCCAGCACACGAGAGGCGCTCAGACTATGCGCCCCCCCAACATTCGCCAGCTTGCCGTACCACGCCATGAGGGCCGACCCAAAAACCTGTCCCCTTGTGTCCCCTTCCGAGGATTTCGCACAAATCGTGTCCCCTTCCGAAAAATTCGCATTCGCCGGCGCTGGCCTTCCATGGCCCGCAGGGGGTACCGGCGCAGCCTGGGTCGACTATCATATGGGTTTGTTTATTTGCCTAACCTGCTGCTTTTGACACAAATTGGCAGTCTGCTCATGAAAATTGCAGTCATTGGCACCGGTTACGTCGGCCTCGTGACCGGCACCTGTTTCGCCGATAGCGGCAACGACGTGACGTGCGTCGACATCGACCGGGCCAAGATCGACCGGCTCAACAAGGGTGAAATCCCGATCTATGAGCCCGGCCTCGAGGAAATGGTCCGCGACAACCAGGCCGCCGAGCGGCTGCGGTTCACGACCGAAATGCCAGCCGCGGTCGCGGCGGCGGAAATCGTGTACCTCGCCATCGGCACGCCGCAGAGCGATAACGGCGCGGCCGATCTCACGACCCTCTGGCAGGTGGTCGATACCATCGCGGCCCACCTGCGGCCCGACGCGATCGTCGTCACCAAGAGCACCGTCCCCGTCGGCACGTGCACGAAAATCTTCGCCCGCCTGCGCGAGGACACCGGCCGCGATTGCGATGTCGCCAGCAATCCTGAATTTCTCAAGGAAGGCTCCGCGATCGAAGACTTCCTCCGGCCGGACCGCGTGGTCGTCGGCGTGCGCCGTGAGGAAGTCGCCAATGTGCTGCATGAGCTGTACAAGCCGTTCCTGCGCACGGAAAAACCGTTCCTCGTCATGTCGCCCGAAAGCGCGGAGCTGACGAAGTACGTCGCCAACGCGCTGCTGTCGACCAAGATCAGCTTCATCAACGAGATGGCCAACCTGTGCCAGCGGATGGGGGCCGACATCAACGACGTTCGCCGCGGCATCGGCCACGACAGCCGCATCGGCTTCGCGTTCCTGTTTCCCGGCGTCGGCTACGGCGGCAGTTGCTTCCCCAAGGACGTCCGCGCGCTGATACGGATGGCCGAGGAGCTCGGCATCGAGCCGCGCGTGCTGCGGGCCGTCGATACGGTGAACGAGAATCAAAAGAAGGTGATGATCGAAGCGATCGCCGCGCATTTCGAAGGCAACCCGCGAGGAAAAACCATCGCGGTATGGGGGCTGGCGTTCAAGCCGCGGACCGACGACATCCGCGAGGCGCCGGCCCTGGTGCTCATCGACTGGCTCCTCTCGCAAGGCGCGAGCGTGCAAGTCCACGACCCCGAAGCAATGGCGAATGTCCGCCGCCAATACGGCGATAAACTGTCCTATTGCGACAAGCCGCTCGAAGCCATCCAGCGGGCCGACGCCCTGGCCATCATGACTGAATGGGGCGATTACCAGCGGCCCGAGTTCAAAGAGATGTTCGCCCGCATGCGCTCGCCCGTGATCTTCGACGGCCGGAACCTGTACGAGCCCTGGGCGATGCAGCGTCTGGGCTTCACTTACCACAGCATTGGCCGCCTAGCGGTGGGGTAGGACGAGACACGCAGACAAGGAGACCAACCCAATTTTGTTGACCACGCCTTCGGCTCCGCCTACGCTGAAAGCTGGAGAAGAGGTCATGAAAAGACGTCGGCCGCTATTGGTCACGGTGTCGTTCGCGGCAATCTGCGCGCTCGCGGTTGCCTGCCGCACCGAAGCCGACAGTGTTCCGCTGGGCGGCTTCATGCCGCTTGTCGGCATCGGGCTGACCAATCAGTTCGAGACGTTCGATAGCGATCCCGACGGCACGTTCTTCCTCGCCGATCCAAGCTTTTCCTGGGGCGGCACCCCACTTGGACCGGGCGGACCGCCATACTTCGACCTGGCACTGTTGGATACCGGCGCGGCAACCCACATCCTCACGCAAGCCGCCGCCGGCAACAGCGCGTTCAACATCGACGGGCCCTATTCGGGCGAATCCGACGGTTTCCACGGCACCAACTTTCAAACCCTCTTCGGTGCCTCCGGGGTGATTCAACTTCGGATCACCGATCCACTGGGCATCTACGCCGCCGGACTGGCCGATCGCACCGGCGCGGGCGCGGCTCTCACCATGAACACCAGCGCCCTGCGCGGCCAGACAAGCGTGGCGATTCTCGAGGCGGATTCGGCCTGGAAGCTGCCCAATGTCCTGGGCCTGCCCATGGCCGCGCACCATGCGATCGCCATCCGCAACGATGAGCCGCAGATTTTCCAGCTCCAAGGACGCACCGTCCGCACTCCGAACATCGATTTCATTGACCTTGGCAGCGGGGCCGACGAAGGCATCTTACGACGCACGGACCTGCGGCTGCGGCCGTCGGCCAGCTTCATCCAAGGCCCCTTGTACGTGCAGAACTTGGACATCTTCAGCCTCGAATTTCACGAGAATCCGCTCTCGCCCACGGTCGTTGACAGCGGTGGCTTGTTTGTTGAAGTTGACCTCACCAACGGAACTCAGTCGTTCCAGGATAAAGAGTTGCTCTTCGACACCGGCGCCGACATGACCGTGCTCTCGCAAGTGACGGCCAAACGGTTGGGATTCGATGCACTGGTGGATGAGCCTGACTTCGTGCTGCACGTCGAAGGCGCCGGCGGCGTCGAGGGCGGCGTCCCCGGTTTCTATCTCGATGAATTGAATATCGACACCGTGGGCGGCTCGTTCACGCTGCAAAACGTGCCCGTGGCCGTGCTCAACTTGCCGAATCCCAACGACCCCGCAAATGTCCTCGACGGCATCCTCGGCATGCACCTGTTCAACGGGCGCAATATCGTGATCGACGCCAATCCCGCGGCCAGTTCGTCAGGTGGCGGTCCACCATCCCTGTACATCAGCGATCCCGTGACCGAGACCCACACCTGGGTTTCCCTCATCCCGCAGACAAGTTTCGAACAGGCAAGCAATTGGTCGGCCAGCGGCACGCCCAACGTGATGTGGGACGCCGTACTGCACAACAATTTGATTCCGGCGCAGTTCGTCCAGGTTTCTCAGAGCACGACGGTTTTTCAACTAAACGTCGGCGCCTCGGCAGGCCGCAACCTGCAGTTGCAACTGACCGGTCCAACGCTGACAGTCTTCGGCGAGGTCAAAATCGAAGAGGGCGGCGAGATTCTCATGCTCGACGGCACGCTCGACGCCCAGGTCGTCAACATTGAGGGCGGGCAACTCAGGGGACGTGGGGACATCTTTGTCGGTTCGGGTCCGTTCCGCGGCGTGGTGCGCAACCTCGCGGGCCGTGTCGACCCCGGCACAGTTGGCCTAGCAGGAGAACTGTCAATCGACGGCGATTACTCGCAGCTCGCGGGCGGTACGCTGGCGATTGATCTGCGCGGCACGATCCCTGTGACGCAATACGACCGCCTCGCTGTGGACCGCTTTGCTTTCCTCGCCGGCACGCTGGAGGTGAGCCTGCTTGGCTTCACGCCGGGCCCCGGCGCGATGTTCACCATTCTTACAACCGGCGAAGGTGTTTTTGGCGAGTTCGACAATCTCGCCCTGCCCTCCGGATTTCAATGGGACATAACGTACGGCGCCAACGATGTGGTGCTGACGGTCGTGAGCGCGGGCCTGGCCGGCGACTTCAATGGCGACGGCTCAGTCGATGTCGCCGACTACGTTTCGTGGCGCAAAAATGGCGGCACGCAAGGAGACTACCTGGCCTGGCGGAGCAACTTCGGCATGACTTCTTCAGGCGGCGGTTCCGCCAATGCCAGCGCTGCCGGCGTGCCGGAGCCCGGAATTGCCAGCTTGATCGCGCTCGCCGCTTGCGGTTTAGCTTGCGGCCGACAGCGCGTCACTCGGCACGCTCGGTGCGCAACGTCGACGAGCTGTGAAGCGTCGTGTTCGAGCTGAACCGCGGCACGATGAGTCCGTTGCGGTTCATTGGAATGTCGACGGTAACCGTCACCTCGTCGGTATCCGGCGTCAGGACGGAAGGCGTCAGCGTGACGCGCGCAGCCCGTGCCCCCACGATGCTAAGCAAGCCATCCGCTTTGGCCCGGGCTTCGGCGGCGGTCGCCCCCGGGACCATCGCGGTACGCGCCGCTTCGTATGCGGCGTTATCGCCTGTATGGCGGAGCACGTTCAACCAGCCGAACTCGAACGCCGCCAGCAGGAACAGGAAAAAGATTGGGGCGGCGAGCGCAAACTCAACCGCCGCCGCGCCACAACGGCGCGGACGACGTGAAAGTGTTCTCGATAGTATTGAACCGCTGTGGCTCATCGCTGATGCGTCAATCGGTCAGCAGGACGGGCAAGGTGGCGGCAATTTCCTTGAAAATCCGCACGAGATCCTGGGCAGTCGGTGCGTGGAAATGGCGTCCGCCGGTGGCCGCGGCCACGTCCTGCATGCGTCGAATGTCGGCGTCGCTGCTGAACGTGATCGTGTGCACGACGATATCCTTGCTCGCCGCCTGACGGGCGGAGAGCACCGGCTCCGGACCAAGGTTATGAATGCCATCGGTCATCAGCACGATCGTCTTCACAGCGAACGGCCGAATCTTATCGCCACTGAGCACTTTGATCCCCTCGTCAAGTCCGGCAGAGATTGCCGTTCGCCCTTTGACAGGCTTGCTGCTCAGCCTCGTCATCGCATTGCGGATGACCGAATAGTCGGCGACAAGATCGGAATCGATTTGGGAGATGCGATAGTTATTGCCGCACTCGGTGGTATCGCTGGAATAGCTCGCCAGCGCGACGTGCTCGTCCTGCGGCGTTTTATCGAGCTCAACCAGGAACGCCTCGAGCGCGATGTTCAAGGCTCCCCAGCGGCTTTGCGTCGGATGCGGAGGATCGCACTCCCGCGTGCCGCTGGGAACACTTGAGTTGGTCAGCGTCCACATCATCGAGCCAGAGCGATCGACGACGAGGCAGATATCGCGGTCTAGTTGTGTGGAGGTCGCGGTTTCGGTCGGCTCGAACTGGCTCACGCCGAGCACGCCCGCGAACAGCAGATCGACCGGCCCGGCAGCCGAACCGCGCGTCCGCCGGCCGGTGACCCGCACGGCGTTGGGCTGCTGCTCGCCGGGGGTAAATCGGAATCGCGAAGTCGCACTGCCTTGGGTGGAATTGCCAAATTCGATGTCGGCGTCGGCCAGCAGCAGCGGGTCGCCCGCGACACGGTTGCGCTGGGCGGTCTGCTTGGCACGGCTGCGGGCCTGGGCGATGCTTTGGGTGAGGCTCAATTCCTTCGCGCCGGCCCTGGCTGCGGCGTCGGTCGCAGTTCGCAGCTCGGTGCGGACCAGTTGCATCCAGGCGACGTCAATCGCAAACGCCGCCATGATAATGCACAGCGGCAAGCAAATCGCGATTAATACCAGCATTGCCGCCCGTCGGTTGGTTCGTTGGGTTTTGTGTCGATTCATGGTCAGTCTTACTCGGGTGCTGAGATTTGGTGCGTCGGATGAGGTTGATTTCAATTCTCAATCATCATCGAAGCCGTCGCGGAAAGCGTTCGGCCGCGATAAAAGGCCGGCGGCACGACCGAATTGGGAGCACACGGCGCGGATACCGTCACGTCGATAAAGTCGCCCACTTGCAGCGAAGCGAGGTCGGCCGGCGTCACTGCGATGGTGGCGTCGTGCACGTTCCGCTCCTGCAGAAGCCGATTGCAAGCGGCCTGCACACTGCCGGCGGTATTACCTTCCACGAGCGCTGTTCGCACGCCCTCGTACGCGGCCACGGTAAGCGATTGCTTCAAAAAAACCGCGGAGCACGCTTCGATCGTGGCGATCACCAACAGCACGACGACGGGCAAGCACACGGCCAGCTCCGCCGCCGCCACGCCGCGAGCGCTGCGGCTCGTGGGCGGCCGATGACGACGCCCAGGAAATCGGATTATTCGCCGTAGCGTTGCCATAAAGCGATGGCTGTCAGTGCGTCGACTACCGCTTCGATTCAACAAGCTCGTCCTCGGCGTCAACGCGGTCGTCGACTACTTCCAAGCGCGAAAGCATGGCGTTGTAGTCGTCGGCTAGTCCGTGCCAGAAATCGTACCGGCGGAATTTCAGCTTGCGGGGCGGCTTGCCTTGCGCGATCTCGCGCATTGCCCGCCGCAAGCTGTACACCGGACCGGCAAAACGGTGGCTGAGCTTAATCGTGTCCACCACGAACACCGGCAACAGGAAGACCAGCACGAGCAAAAAAGGCCCGTGTGTATGCCACAATTCCTGCACGTGCACGGCCAGCGGCCGGAACGGATCGGACAGCACTTGCAGCAGGAATGACACCAGCGCGGCAATGAGCACAAACACCAGCCAATGGAAAATGATCCGGCGTGCGAGCGAGCCTTGCACAATTGCGTCGATAAAGTGTCTTTTGCGTCGCGGATAAGCCATGTGGCGAACCTCGGTTCGTGAGACTCAGCAGCGCGCCCGTGCGAATGAAACAACCAGCCCCATTCGGAACATTTCCAAGTGGGCGCTCGCAACGGACGGCAACGTAGATAGTGACCGTTATGGAAGTCTAGTTCACGCGGCAAGGGACTGTGCGATCGAGCCGCGGCAAGCCGTGACAACCTGCGGTGATGTTGCAGTCCGCACGCTCGGCAAATTCAACACAGACGGACCGTAGAGCATTTTCCAGATCCGCGGTCTTCAATCGCCGCCGGCCGACTGACCCTATCGTGGCCGCACACGGACGCCGTCCTCGATCCGGTCGCTGGGATGCAGCACGAGCTGGTCGCCTTCGGCGAGACCCTCCAGAATCTCGGCTTCCAAGTCGTTTTGTCGGCCGACCTTTACCCGTTGCTCGTGAACGACGCCGTCGACCACGCGAAAGACGGCCGACTCCCCGGCGACACGAAACAAGGCGCTGGTGGGTGCTTTCAGCACGTCGCGGGCCTCATCGATTACGACTCGCGCTTCGACGCGAAAACCGTCGCCCAAGCTGCGCCGCTCTTCGGGCGGCTCCACCAAGTCGACGATCACATTCACGCGCTGCTCCTCGACGCCCAACGTTGAGATTTTGGTGAATCCCGACGGCTCGATGATGCGTACCTGCCCTTCCAGCGGCCGCTTGCCGCCCCAATGTTCCAGTAGCACCAAATCGCCCGGGTTGATCTCTACGGCGTCGCGCGACAGCACGTCGATCTCGACTTCCAAGTCGGTTGGATCACCGAGTTCGACAAGCGGCGTGCCGGGCATCACGACGGCAGCGCTTTCCTGAAACACGCGCAGCACTCGACCATTAATTGGCGAGTAGATTGGGAAGTTCCAGCTACCATTGCCATTGGCGTGATTGATTGTTGTCGCGTCGGCCCCGTTCGAGTTGGTCGTGTTAACCGGCGCAGCGTCGCCATCGCCCGAGACATCGCTGCGCGGTCGCGAGCGCAATAGCGCGGCCCGCGCTTGCTGCAGCTCGAACTGAGCGATTTCCTGGGCGATCCGTGCTGAACGAAGCTGCTCGCTTCGCTGTCGGTAAATAAACTCGGCGTTATCCAGCTCCGACCGCGAAACCGCGTTGCGCCGATAGGCCTCGCGCAACCGTGTTACCTCGGCCTCGGCGAACGCCTGGGCAGCGCGGGCCTCCTCGAGCATGGGCTCCGTCTGCTTTAGGGCTGCCCCGGCCGCCTTCACGCGGGCCTCTGCTTGGGCCACGGTGCGGGCATCGAGCAGCTCGGGGTCGCGCGGCTCAATCATCGTCAGCAGCGTCTTGCCGGCTTCGACCTGATCGCCTGGGTCCATGCTGATTCGCAGAATGCGGCCGTTGAGCGGAGCTGAGACAACATACTTCTCTCGAATTCGTGTCTTGCCGTCCTCATCGACCGTCACGCGCAGCATACCACGTTTGACTCCGATCAGATCGACTTCGGTCGGTTCGGGCAGAAACGCGTAGCCCAATCCGGCGACGATCAACGCCGCGACGAGGAGCACAAACAATTTGCTGCCGAGGTTACGCATGGGTGAAGGATGCAGGATGCAGGATGCCGGGAGCAGGGAATTTGTTCAAAATTCGCATCTTGAAAACTGTCTCAATTCGTCGGCCCTTGCCCCCTGCATCCCGCCTCCTGCATCCTATTCCTTGGATTTCAGTACCGCGATCAAATCAAGATCATCCAATCTGCGACGCACGAGCAGCGCGGATATGATCGACGCTGCCAGCACGGTGCCAGCCGCCAGACCGTACGTCGAGCGGGAAATGATGAACGGAAAACGGAACACCTCCTGGTCCAAAAACAATGTGAGGATCCATGCAAACCAGTAACCCATCACCAAGCCGAAGGGAATGCCCAGCAGCGTGATCGTGCCAATCTCGCCCAATAAAATGGCGGAGATTTCACGGCGGGTAAAGCCGATCACCCGCAAGGTCGCCAGCTCCCGGCTGCGTTCCGACAGCGAGATTCTTGCTCCATTGTAAACAACGCCCAGCGCGATGATGATGGCAAACGTCAGGTTGATCGCCCGCATGTGCATCATGTTTTTGGCGACCGTGTTCTTAAAACTGTCAACGGAAGCCTGCCGGATCGTAACACTGGCGACTTGCGGCGTCTCCTTGAGCTCTCGATAAATGGCGGGCATCATCGCCTTGTCCGTAGTCAGCATCGCGCCGCTGAGGCGCGGGCCCTCGCGCATCATCCGGTTGACCGCCTCGATGGACATGTAAGCGTTAAGACCGGCAATGTCATCGAGCAAATCAATGACCGGCACGTCGACGATTGGCCGCTTATCCTGCAGCACCTCGACGCGCAATGACTCTCCCGCTTTCACGCCGAGCACTTCGGCCAGTTTCTTGGAGAGCACCAGGCCATCGGGAGGAAGCTTGACCGTTTCGCCGGTCTTTGTCTTAAGCCGCATCAACGAAGCGCCTTGCGGCAGGCCGATGATGCCTACGCGCCGCATGCGGTTGGCATGCCGCATACGGGCTGCGACGGTGCGGCGCGGCTCGGCGACGTATACGCCCGGCATACTGGCTAGCTCGTACACTGCATCCATGGAGATCGGTTCGACCGTTGCGATCGCCAGGTCGTAGCGTTGGATGTCGTAGAACTGTGTCTGAATCACCTCATCCACGGAATTGCGGATGAAATTGCCGACCACGACGATCGCCACGGACAATGAGATCGCCAGCAGAGAAAAAGTTGTCTTCACTGGATGGCGCTCGAGTTGTCGCAGGACCATGCGCGCCGTGTTGGGAACGAACCAGCCCAGGCCGATCCGCTCGAGGATAGTCGGCCGGAAGCGAGCCGGCGGCTCGGGCCGCATGGCTTCGGCTGGCGGGAGGCGCACGGCCAACGCAATGGCGCCGAAGGCGCCTGCAATGGATGCGCCGCCGGCAACCAGGATCGCGTTGGCCACAACGTTCGGACGCACTTGGAATATGAGCTCCGGGTATTGGTAAACGCGCAGAAATAACTTGGTGAAATCATGCGCCAGCCACATGCCGGCCAATGTGCCTAGCACTCCGCCGATCATCGTGATCACGAGCACGTACTTCATATAGTGCCAGGCGATCTGAAGGTTCGTGTATCCAAACGCTTTCAGCGCGGCGATCTGCTCGCGTTGCAAACTGGTCAGGCGTGTCATCACGACATTCAGCAGGAACGCCGCGACGGAGAGGAAGATCGTCGGTGCAATCAGGCCGACAGTGCGCAAGCCTTGGATATCGCTTTCCAGCAAGAGATGGGACAATTGGTCCTTACGTGCGAACGCACCCAGGCTCCCGTAGGGCTCCAAAAGCCGGTCCATCCGATGGATCACTTCCTCGGCCGAAGCGCCGCGGCTAAGGCTGACCGCGACGTCGTTGAACGCGCCGTCCATGTCGTAGGCGGTGGAGAGCGCTTCGTGTTCCATCCACAAGATGCCGAAATGGCGTGGATCGGGCAGCATGTCGCCCGGCTTGATTTGAAAGACGTACTCGGGCGAAAACGCCACGCCAACCACGCGCAGCTCCTGGCGTCGTCCGTTGATGATGGCCACGATTGCGTCGCCGAGCTGGAGCTGATTGGCCTCGAGAAAGGCTTCACTTGCCAGCACCTCGTCGTCGCGGCCGAGCGCCAAGGGGCGGCCCCGCCGCAAGTAAAGTTGATTCAGCCGCGGCGGCCGCGTCACCGGCAAGGAGATCAGCTGCCCCACGGCCGGCGCCTCGAGGCCCGGCACGTCGAGCGTGACCAGCTCGACGATCCGCGTTTCCACCTGGGCCACGCCCGGAATCGCGGCCAAACGATCGACAATCGAGTCGGGCGCTCGTTTCACCTTGCTGAACACATCCGCGAACCGGTAACGCTCGTAGAACGTGGCGCGCGTAAGCTCGAGCGAATGCAAGATGGTCCGCGAGTTGACAAACGTCGCCACGCCGGCCGCGATCACGACCGCGATCGCAAACGTCTGCCCTTTCATTTGCGACATATCGCGGAGCAGCTTGCGATCGAGGGAGCTGATCATGGGGAGGATGCCGTGAAAGGATGCAGGATGCGGGATGCGGGATGCAGGGGGCTGATGAAAGAAACCACAATTCTACGGCGTATATACAAATTCCCTGCCCCCTGCATCCCGCATCCTGCATCCTTACCAGGTCAGTTCGCTTACGGGGCGCTTCTGCGTGTTGCGATGCACGTGCACGATCTTGCCATCCGAAATGGAAATCACGCGGTCGGCCATTTCGGCGATGACGGCGTTGTGCGTGATCACGGCCGTGGTGGTGCCCAATTCGCAATTCACTCGCGAAATGGCTGCCAACACCAAAATGCCGGTATGGACGTCGAGTGCGCCGGTCGGCTCGTCGCACAGGAGCACGCTCGGGTTCTTGGCCACGGCGCGGGCAATCGCCACGCGCTGCTGCTCGCCGCCCGACAGTTGCGAGGGAAAATGATCCTTCCGTTCGATCAGGTCCACCAGCGCGAGCGCTTCCGTGGGATCCATCGGCTGCGCCGCGATATCGGTCACCAGTGCCACGTTCTCGCGGGCAGTCAGGCTGGGGATCAGATTGTAGAACTGAAAGACAAAGCCGACGTGCTCCCGCCGATAGCGTGTCAACGCCGCATCATCAAAACGGGTGAGCTCCTGACCGCGATAGTACACGCTGCCGCTAGTCGGCACGTCGAGCCCGCCGAGGATGTTCAACAGCGTGCTCTTGCCGCTGCCTGAGGGGCCCAGCAACACGACGAATTCGCCGGCGTTCAGTTCGAGGTCGACGCCGCGCAGCGCATGCACGTCGACCTCGCCCATGTGGTACACCTTCGTCAGGCCTTGCGCCGCGAAGACAACCTCCGGCTGCGGGCCACATGGGCGCAAGGCGACGACTTCGGGCGACAAAGAATCCATGCGGGATTTAATCTATCGGTGCACTTCATTATCGCCGCCTGAGGGCGCGTGCGATAGTGCTCGCTGGCAGATTCGCAGCTCGTCGCGAGACGAATCCCCTTGGTTGGCGCACAGCGCGATGCAACATACAACCAAGTAAGACGATCTTTCGTATCCAACAAGTTGTCGGAGGTTTGACACTGGATCCATTAATAGCCATCTGCAGAACGACTCGAACGAAGCCCATCCGTAGCCGCTCGGTGCGACGCGGCCTTTACGCTGCGCTCGTATTGGCGGCCGGCACGCGTGGCACGACCACCCCCGCAAATGCAGGCGGAGGACCGGAAAACGTTCTGTTGGTGGTCAACGCCAGCAGCGAAAGCTCTAAGACGATCGCCAATCATTACATCGAGCTGCGGAAGATTCCTGCTCAGAATGTGGTTTATCTCGATTGGACTGGGAACAAGGAGGCGGTTCCCGGCAAGGCGTTTCGCAGTCGGATTCTGATGCCAGTGCTGAAGGCGATCGAGGACCGCCGATTGAACGCACAAATTGATTACGTGGTGTATTCCAGCGACTTTCCCTGGCGGGTGGACTTACAAAACCTTTTTCCCAACGAAAAACTCACGCCGCCGTTCGACGCCGGCGCTTCGCTCACTGGGGCCACCTACCTGGCGCCGTTTGTGGTGAGCCGGAATCCGGCGATCGTCATGCCGAATGTGAACTGGTACGTGCCGGGCCCCGTGGAGCAAAACCAACTAATCTGCCAACAGCTAGGAAACGTGCCATCACGCGGCTTCCGGGCACGCTATCTGTGGAAGAAGGATGGTGTCCGCACGACCGATGCGGCGGCGGGCCAACGCTATTTACTTTCGACGATGCTCGGCGTCACCTTCGGACGCGGCAACACGGTCGCCGAAGTGCTTTCCTATTTGCGTCGCGCGGCCTCGGCCGACGGCAAACGGCCCCGCGGCACGATCTATTTCATGCACAATCAGGATCCACGAAGCAAACCTCGACACAATTGTTACCCGTCCGTGGCGGAACAGATTCAGCGGCTTGGCGTTCGAGCCATGGTGCAACGGGGCACTATCCCTCGCAATGCCAAGGACGTCCTGGGATTGATGACGGGCGTCGGCGGGTTTGACTGGGCGGAATCAGGCAGCGTCATCCTGCCCGGCGCGATCTGCGAACATCTTACCAGCAACGGCGGCGTGATGAGAGCAGACGCCTCGCAAACACCGTTGAGCGAATTCCTGCGTCACGGCGCCGCCGGGTCGAGCGGAACCGTGAAGGAACCTCGCGCGATCCAAGCGAAATTCCCACTTCCGTCGCTGCACTTGCACTATGTGCGTGGCTGCTCGCTTGCTGAAGCGTTTTATCAATCCGTCAGCGGCCCCTACCAGTTGCTGATCGTGGGCGATCCGCTGTGCCAGCCCTGGGCGCTGTTTCCCACCGTGGAGATGAAAGCAATCAAGCCCGGACAAGAAGTCAGCGGCCCGTTATTGGTCACGCCGTCCGGAACTGGCGGCGGCGGGCAAACCATCGGCGCATTTGAACTGTTCGTCGACGGTCGCCTGGCAGCCCGCAGCCGGCCGGGACAGACGATTGGGTTAAATACGGCGAAGCTACCGGACGGTTATCACGAGCTGAGGCTGGTGGGCGCTAATGCTAATGCCATCGAAACGCAAGGCCGGAGCGTAGTGCCGATCATTGTCAAAAACCGCGAAGCGGAGCTGGAAATCAAAGTCTCGCCGCTGCCCGTTGTGGGACATGGAGGCAAAGTGTCGGTCTCGGTCCGGTACCCTGGCGCAAACGCCATCGTGATTCGCCAGAACAGTCGGGAGGTGGGCCGCGTACAAGGCGAGGCAGGCGAGGTAGAGATTCCGGCGGCGACGCTCGGTCGCGGTCCAACGACGCTGCAAGCGACTAGCGAGGGAAGTGCCTCGTCGGTCTCGCGGCCAGTTCGGCTCCAAGTCGAATGATCGTGATTCCATAGCCAGATAAGGCCGGGGCGCTTGCGAGACTTCGTGTCAAGCCTCATACTGCCAAGACGGTAGCCCAGGTCGATACGCAGGGTTGCAGAGGCATCGGTATCGGTTGGACCTGAACGGTTGTATTAGATACACGGCCTGTAAAGCTGGGTAGTCTAGTCGCTTCGTTGACAGGTAGGACCACCAAGATACGATGAAACAATGCCCACGAAGGGATTCCGTCGTTCGACGAGGTGGGCCGAGGGGCGGGCCGACAGAGGTTTTCACCCTTGCGCCTCCGTCGTTTGACTGACGAGTGCTTTGGACGGCCGGCGGGTCCATTCACCAGACGTACCACGTTGGCGAGTTGTCGCCGCGTTCTCGTCGATGGATTCGCAATGCTTCAATTGAGGGTGGTTTTCGGACCGCTTCCGTCGCTCCGCCCATTAGAAGAATCGCCAACGGCATCCTGCGCTTTTCCGATTGAACTCACGCTCAGGTATCGAACATGCAACAGTATCGAGTCAATTATTCGCTCCTAATCGGTCTGGTTATTGGGACGCTGGTTTGTTCGGGCGCCGTTTTCGGGTTATGGCGATTTCAGATCGGGCGCAAATCAGGCTGGTTAGTCAGCGAGGCGGAAAGAGCGGTCAAGGCCGGAGATTATCGTGAGGCGACAAAGTACTACTGGCAGTACCTTACCATCCATCCCAAGAACACCACTACCCGGCTCGAATACGCCCGCGCGTATGCAAAGCTCTCGGAGCAGGACGATATCGCGCCGGAAGAGCTGAATATGGCGTGGCGGATCCTGGAAGGAACCGTGCGTGACCGGACGATCGGCCAAATGCCGGAAGCCACGGAACTTCAGCGGCAGCTCGTGGAGCTTTACGGGCGCGATAACGTTCGCCGCTATCAAGATGCACTCGATCACCTCAGCTACATGCTGGAGCGGGATCCGGACGACGCGGACTTGCAGGTGATGCGGGCCAATTATCTGGTCCGTTCCGGCAACTTCGACGATGCCGCGAAGTATTCGTATAAGCTTATCGGCTACGATCCACAAAACGATTCGTTCGATATGAAACAGGCAACGGCACCGCATGACGCGGAAGTCTACCTGAATCTGGCCGTAATTCTCCGCGACAAGCAAGACAAGCCCGAGCTGGCCGAACGAGTGATGGACCAGTTGATCGAAGTCAACCCGAAGTCGGCGGAGGCCTACCTGGCGCGGGGTCAGTTCTACCAGACCCCCGGCGATGTCGACGCGGCCCGCTCCGATATCGAAAAGGCGTACCAACTAAAACCCGAGGACGCCAACGTGCTGTTGGCCATGGCGAGTCAGGCCGCCAAGGACGAGGATTACGAGAAGGCGGGCGAGTTTCTTGCAACCGGCAAGAAATTGCATGCTAAGGATCCGCGCTTCTATCAGGCGGCAGCCGACGCCTTTGTCAAACGGCAGGAGTACAAAAAAGCGCTGGCGCAAATCGATGAAGGTCTCAAAACGATCAAGGGCCAGAAGGGCAACATCCTTTTGATTTTTAAGGCCGACTTGCAGTTGCATGCGGGCGACCTCAAGGGCGTCCGTCAGACGATTGAAGACATGACTCGCGCCGGCTTCCGATCCGAGTTTGTCGACTGGTATGGGGCGCGGGTGCTGCTGGCCGAGAACAAGTGGTTCGACGCCCAGACGGCGCTGAATCGCCTGCGGCCGAAAGTCAGCATCGGCTTCGGCGACTTGCCGCAGCAGATCGACAATCTCCTCGGGCTTAGTTACGAGAAGCTGGGCCGCCCGGAGCTCGCGCTGGAACAGTACATGCTCGTGCTACAGCAGGACCAGAAGAACGAACCGGCGCTCGCGGGCCGACAACGCATGGAGGCAATTCTCGATCGTGGTGATCGGAGCACCACCGATCCCTGGCAACAAGCGCTGGCCGAAGAACTCAAGAAGCCGAAAGCTGAGCAGAATTGGAAACGGCTGCAAGCCATGATGAAAGAGATGGCTGAAAAGCGGAAGTGGGACGATGCCACGATTAAGCTCGTGGAGGCCCAGCTGATGCTCATGCGCGAGGACTTCGAGGGCGCTGCTAAGGCGCTGGCCGAGGCAAATCGGCTCTCGCCCAAGAATTTGCAAATCCATCGCATGGCGGTCCAGCTGGCCCGCATGAATCCGAAAGCCGGGCCGGACCAGGCGTTGAAATTGTGGCAAAAGGTCGTCGACGAATTCGGAGATCAGCCGCCGCTGCGGCTCGACAAAGCCGACATCCTGATCGTCCAAAGCGCCGATCAGGCCAACAAAGAGGAGTTGCGCGCCGAATTGGCGAGCCTGGTGACGGGCATCGACGATTGGAGCGTGGCCCAAAACGTCGAGTTGTGGAGTGGCATGGCGGGCCGATATCTGAACCTGGGGATGACGGAAGAGGCCCGGCAGTATTTGACCCTGGCGGCCGAACATCAGCCAAACGAGCTGCCGCTGCGGCTATCGCTGTTCGCCTTGGCTCTGGAGGACAACGACGATGCGGGGATGAAAGAAGCCCAGGCTAAGATCCTCGAGATTGTCGGTAGTACCAACGATAGCGCCTGGGTGTACACAGAAGCGCGACGAAGACTCTCGCTCGTGCGCCGTGGCCAGCTCGGACCGGAAGCGCTCGATGAGATTCGCTTGCTGGTGAGCAGAGCCCTGCAACAACGTCGTGATTGGCACGAGCTTCACCTGTTGAACGCGGAGTTGGAGCTGATCGCCGGCAAACCCGCGGTGGCCTTGGAGCATTACGACCGGGCGCAAAAGCTTGGCCGACCATATCCAGCCGCGGTGGCAAACCATATTCGCTTGTTGGCGGCGGTGGGCCGCTTTGCCGACGCCGGCAAGCTGGTGGAGCGAATTCCCGAAGCGCTCCGTCAATCGCTGCTAGGTCAGCTTTACCCCGAGATCTTGTTCCGCACGAACCAGGTGGCCAGCGCCGTGAAACAAGCGCGCGATGCCGCCAAGGCCGACCCTGAAAACGCCGAAAAGCATTACTGGTACGGTCAGTTGCTGGCTCGCTCCGCGCAGGCGCCCGATGTGAAAGCCGAGCGGCGTTCGGAGGTGATGAAGCAAGCGATTGCGGCGATGGAGAAAGCGGTTGAACTGCAGCCTGAGTTTCCGGAAGCTTGGTTCGCATTGATTTCGTACCACGGCGTGCAGAACGATCTGGAACAGGCCCAAGCCGCCCTGCGGAACGCGCAACTGTCGTTGAGCGGCGACAATTTGCAAATCTTCCTGGCCAAAAGCTACGAAGCGCTGGGCCGTTGGTTCGATGCGGAAACGATGTACCGGGCGGTTTACGAGGCAGCGCCCGATGAGCTGCCTCGCGCGCAGCAATTGGCCGCCTTTTACCTCGGACCCGCCTATCGCCAGCCGGATCGGCAGCTCAAGGCAACGCCGTTGATTAATAAGATTCTGCATGCGGGGGCCGACGGCAAGATTCAGCCAGGCGATCCCAATCTGTTGTGGGCGCGGCGGATGGGAGCGAACATGCTCGCCGCGACGGGGGATTACCAAAGCATTCGCAAGGCCCAAAACCTGCTCGCATCCAATTCGCAAGATGGCAGCTTAACGATCGAAGACAAGCTGGAGATGGCCCGAATTCTAGCATCGCGGCCGGAACCTTTCTCGCGGCTCAAGGCGATCGGCCTGCTCGAGGAAGTATCGAAGATACAGCCGCTCAGCGAGCAGGGCGAAATCATGCTCGGCGAATTGTACTACCGGGCCGGTCGTGATTGGTCCACGTACTCCAGCCAGATGAAAAAAGCAATCGCCCGCTTTCAAAAATCCGTCGCGGCCCGCGAGGCTTACGTCGCGAGGTTGCTCACTCGCACCGATCAACGCTCCCTGGACGACGCGACTAAATATATCCAGGAGCTCCGGCAACTGAACCCCAATAGTATGTCCACATTTGAACTCACCGTGCGCCTGGCCGACAAACTCGGGAAGGAGGAGCAGGTTCGGAAACAACTATTGAGCATGGTCCCCAATTTCCGCCAGATCAAGGAATTGACTCCGCAACAGGCGCAGATGGCATCCATGCTGGCCAATTTACTCGTGAGTGTGAACGACTTGGATAGCGCCGAGCCAATCTATCGGGAACTGGCAGCGCGAGACCCCAACCAGATACCGGCACTTGCCGCATTCCTGGGACTGCACCGTGATGTGGAGCAATGCTTCGCCAAGCTAAACGAGGTCTACACCGTCGAGCGAGTTCCCGCGCTGTTGCAGATTGCCATGTCGGTCGTGAGACAACGCCGCGACAAAGTTGGCGACAAGTTCGATGCCGAAATACAGCGCTGGCTTGATGCGGGACTGCGAGAGAATCCGGATTCGATTAACCTCTATATCGTCCAGGCCGACTTGTACGACTTGCAGAAGCGGTACAGCGAAGCGGCCGATATCTATCGCAAGCTGCTCGAGCGCGACGATCTCGCCGGGCTTCGACGAGCGGTGGTCCTGAATAATCTGAGCTTCCTGGTCGCCTTGGAGGGCTCGGCGGCCAGCGATGTCGATCCACTCAAATTGGTTCAAGAGGCGGAACAAATCATGGGTCCGAACTCGGACATCCTCGATACCCGCGCCGTAGTCCTGATCGCCCGCAAACAGTACAAGCAGGCCATTCAGGACCTTGAGCTGTCGGTCACGGACAATCCAACGGCCTCGAAGTACTTCCATAAAGCGGAAGCTCACCTGCGAACCGGTGAAAATCGGGCGGCCGTTGAAGCCTGGGAAAAGGCGGAAGAGCTCGGCCTCGGCCGCGACGCGCTCAATCGCATGGAGCACGACCGCTACGAGGAAATTAAGGCCGCGATCGACCAAATTCGCGGCGCCGCGGTGACGCAGGCCGAGCCACGGCGCAGGGCTGGCTGATAATCGCCATTGGAAAAATCCGCTGCCTCCACCATACATGAACAAGACGTTGCGATCTATTGGCCTGTTATGGTTCGCCGGCTGGGCGATGGTTGCCAGCAGCCTGGCCCATGGGCGAGATCTGGACCAGGCCACGAACCTGTACAGCCAGGGCGTTCATAATTACTTCGCAGGCCGCTTCAGTGATGCTGAATCGTCGCTTTCGCGCGCCATTGGCGTCAACGACGACGATCCGCGGTTTTATTACTTCCGCGCGTTCAGCCGCCTGCGACTCGGCCGCGACTACGAAGCGCGGCTCGATATGGCGGCCGGCGCCGCGCTGGAGGCAACGCACCTGAACCGTTACGCCGTCGGTACTGCCCTGCAGCGAGTGCAGGGAAGTCACCGGCTGCTACTGGAACAATTTCGTCGCGACGCTCGCTCACGGGCGGCCAGCACGGGCGCCCAAGTCGCCGAGCAACAAGCGGAGCAGATGACTGTCCGCGATGCGGGCGCTTTGCGCGAACGCGTTATCATTCCGCTGAACGAGCTCCTTCGGCCGGGGGCGCCTCAAGCCCTCTCGGCTGATGAAGTGGTGCGCCGCGCCGCGGCCGCCCAGCAGGTACGTGCTGTGCCCGCTCCGACGGTCGAAGTTCCGGCGGCCGCTCCGGCGGCAACTGCTGAGGACGATCCGTTTCGTGATGATGCACGGGCGCCGGCTGCTGAGCCGTCGCCGCCGGCCTCGTCCGAACCCAGTCCACCGGCCGAACCTCCGCTGCCTGAGGATGATGAAAGCGACGACAATCCGTTCGATTCTTAAGCCAGAACAGGTGGCGTTTCTGACGCCTGACTCCTCCCAATCAGATTGGAACCACATGATTCGATTCAGTGCTCGACCTGTATTGATCGCCGTAATGCTAACGGCCTTGGCTGTGGCAATCGGCTGCCAAGATCAGTCGGACACGCGGCAGCACACCGACGTCCGCTCGCGGCACGCCAAGCCCAGCCCGGAAGAAAGCTTCGCGCTTATCGTCGAGACATTTCGACGAGGAGTCGAAGAAGTTCCCATCGGGTTTGTTTTGCACGATTCGGAAGGGCATAGCATGATGACCGGCCGAAACGAGGTCAGTCACGAGCTTATTCCGCCGGCCAAAGAGGGCGATCTCTACAAGGCCGTTATTACGGTTGGCAGCCAGTCTCGCTACTCAATTCAACGCTTGGCTAGCGAAACCGATGAGAAAGACGACGACCAAGCCGGCGACCAGACGACCGACAGCTTCGGGGAATCGGACGACAAAAGTGGGCTCGAAGTTTATGACCAGGACTTGATCAGCGACTCCGGCGGCAAGAACCAAGACCGCCGGGCAACACCATCGCCGGCCGAAAAGACTGAGAAAACTGTGACACGACAGGCGGATCGGCAGGAACGTAAATACGAGCTCGTTTATCAGAACGGTCGGTGGTCCCTTATCACGACGCTCGACCCCGAGACCGAACAATCGATCCAGAACGCCTTCAAGCGAGCGCTGGAAACGCAGATTTAGGGGTCCTCGTGTGCCACTGCTTGCGGCGCATCGATGAGCGCTCGCTCCTCGTGCGGCACGGCTCGCCAGTAAGAGCCGGCTAGCTGTCAGATGCAAGCAGTGCGGGTGTCAAGCGCCGGCGCGAATTTGTCCGCCGCGACGAGTGACACACAAAGTGTAGACCCCTACCCCTCGCCGTTGCGGGACAGACGTTCGAGGTTACCTTCTCGAAACGCGTCGGCCATGGCGCGCGGCACTTCCGCTTCCGCCAGGAACACTTGCGCCCGGTTGGCCGCCACTTCGGCCTTCATCTCCTGCTCGAGGGCGATCGCGTTGGCCCGCCGCTGCTCGGCCAGTGCCTGGGCCTTGCGCGTATCGGCCTCGGCCTGATCGGCTTGCAGCCGGGCGCCGATGTTCTCGCCGACATCGATGTCGGCAATGTCGATCGACACGATCTCGAACGCCGTGTGTGCATCCAGGCCGCGCTCCAGAACCGCTTTGGAGATTCGATCCGGGGTCTCCATGACCTGCAGGTGATCCTGGGCCGAACCGATCGAGGTGATGATGCCCTCGCCGACGCGGGCGATGATCGTTTCCTCGGTAGCGCCTCCAATAAGCTGGGCGAGGTTCGTGCGGACGGTGACTCGCGCCCGCACTAAAAGCTCGACGCCGTTCTTCGCTACGGCGCTCAACGTGGTGCGGCCCGATTTCTCCGTGTCGGGACAATCGATGACCTTCGGATAAACGCTCGTGCGTACCGCGTCGAGCACGTCGCGCCCGGCCAGGTCGATGGCGGCGGCGCGGTCAAAATCTAGATCGATGTCGGCACGGTGGGCCGCAATCAGCGCGTGGATGACGCGCGGCACGTTGCCGCCTGCCAGGTAATGCGCTTCCAGCCGGCGCGTAGTGATGCCAGTGTGCGGATCGGTTCCCACCCCGGCCTGCATCGCCATGATCTTCGCCTCGACGATCGTCCGTGCATGGACCTGTCGAAAGCTCATCCCAATCAAGCTGAGCAAGCTGACGTGCGCGTTCGACATCAGCGCCTGCACCCACAGCTTGCCGTAATTGAACAGCACGACCACGATGACGAATGCGGCAATCAGCAGCACCGCGATGCCGGCCCACAGCAGCAGCGGCTGGATGCCATCGCCGAGAACCTCATTGTCAAACGGCCCCTGGGCCAGTAGCGGTGCGATGCCTAAGTGATCCGCCATGCCGAACAACATTTCGACGTTCATTGTCGTGACCCGGACTTTTTCGGAGCTTGATAAAAAGGATTGGTTGCACATTGGCGGCCGTGCTTAAGCGGCCGCCAAATCATCCCTTATCATAATCTGGACATCGGGCGGCGAGAAGCTGCCAGTCAAGGCTGCAGGCTCCGTTGAAGCCTGCCTCTCGCGGCTTCGGCCCTGAGCTCAGCCGAACGGAGCGAGAGGCCTACACTTCTTCGGCGAATGGTGTCGCAGGACCGCCGCTGCATCGTGTACGCTTAGGGAAATGTCGCACTGGCCGACGTCTGGGACAGTTCCAATTGAGAGGAGATTACTATGACTGCCCGCACGACTTTTTCCATTCTCGCTTCACTCAGCGCCTTACTGAGCACGTCGCGACCTGCCCTGGCGGCCGATGCCTACAACATCGACCCCGCCCACACGTCGATCGTTTTCAGTGTTGGCCACGCCGGGCTGAGCTACACCTACGGAATCTTCCGCGAGGCCTCGGGCGGTTACATTCTGGATGCCAATCCGGCCAACTGCCGGTTTCAGCTCACCATTCAGACCAACAGCCTCGACACCAACCACGCCAAGCGGGACGACCACCTTCGCAGCGCCGATTTTTTCAACGTGCAGCAATTCCCCACCATCACGTTTGAATCGACCGGCTGCACGCTTACGAATACGCCGGACCGCAGCATCGTATATCAGGTCGCCGGCAATCTAACGGTCCACGGCGTCACACGGCCGGTTACCGTGCCGTTGCGATTATTAGCCGAGGGCAAAGGACCGTACGGCGACGCGCGCAGCGGCTTCTTGTGCCAACTGGAGCTCAAACGCAGCGACTACGGCATGACCAACCTGCTGGAAAATAATCTTGTGGGAGACGCTGTGAGCGTCACCATCTCATTCGAGGGGGTCAAGCAGGAGCCGGGCGCGCAGCAGCGGCCGCGCTGAAGTTTATAGGTGTGCCACTGCTCGCGGCGCGCGAGGCAGCGCTCATCGACAGTTCGCACTGCTTGCCTCGCAGCCGAAAGGGGGGATTCGAAGCGAGCAGTGCCGTATCCATTTTGACATCGCTTGGCGTTCCGCAAGCAGTGGCACACACACATGTCGATGGTTTTACTCGAATTGTTCTTTGTCGGATTGGTCCCGCTGGCGGTGGCGGCGGCTGTGGCGTTTGTGCTCGGGCGAATGCGGCTGACGCCACCCGTCGTATGGGCGGCCGGCGTGGCGTCGGGGTACATTGCGGGGCAACTGATATTGACCAGTCGTGCCGGTGTCGGGCACGCGCTTCAGGCGCTTGTCTCACCGCATGAGGCCCGCGATTGGTTGCCGCATGCCGTGCTTCTGGCGCTCGGCGTCACGATGCTGGCAATCTACGCAGCGCGGAGCTGGCGGCAATGGGTTATCGGCCTGGCCGCCTTGCTGGTAATCGGCGTGCCCGCTCGCCTCCTGTCGGGTCCGGTCGCGCAGCAATGGTCGGCCTTGGAAAAGTTCTCGCATCTCGCATTGCTGGCCGCCACGCTGGCCCTCGTTTGGCTGCTACTTGCCGCGGCCCGCGATGAAGAATTCCCACGCCTGCGCCAGGTGCTGGTTATCCTCTCGGCAGTAGGAGCCGCAATCACCGTAACGCTGTCCGGGTCGTTTACGTTTGGCCGGCTGTGCGGCATCGTGGCGGCCGCCGTGACGGGAACCGCGCTTGTGTCTCCACGCGGATTGACCGGTGCGGCGGCCGTGATCACATTCTCGCTCGGCAGCCTCATCATCCTCGGCGTCTTCTATGCGGAATTGTTCCCGGCCAATGCCGCACTGCTGCTGATTTCCATCACCGCCGCCGCCGGCCGCCTGCCGGAGGTCGTGTCCACACGGCCGGCCTGGCAGCAAGCGGCCGCCCGCGCGATGCTGTGCCTGGCGCCGCTGGCGATTGCCTTGGTCACGAGTGCCTGAAAGTAGGTCCCGCTTGCCGAGCGGGACCTCAGCAGCTTTGTAGACGTAGCAGGTCCCTTCCGGCAGAAGGGACCTACAAAGGCAATAAAAACAGGCCTTCGCGGCGAGCCAATTGCTGGCGCTGGCATTTTTCGTACGGTTCCGCGATAATTGCACTGGCAGTGTGCACGGGAACAGAGATCACGGAGACCCCAGCCATGGTAAGCTCATCTCGTCGTCGGTTCGGCTTCAATAATGTAGCAGGCACCGGGCACCCGGCAGCCGGTTTAGCCGGGCGCCGGGTCGGTGTGCCGTCCGCTCGCCCCGCCTCGCGCCGTTCCTGCTTCGCCGTTACAGCACACAGAGTGTGCCTACTACACGGTTTTACGCTCGTGGAGCTGCTCGTCGTGATCACCATCATCGGCATGCTGGTGGCCCTGTTGCTTCCCGCGGTGCAGGCCGTGCGTGAAAACGCCCGGCAGGTGCAGTGTACCAACAACCTGAAGCAGATCTCCCTGGCGACCATGGCCCACGAGACGTCGAAAGGCCAGTTCCCAGGTCTTTCGCAGTTCGTGAAGCGCTCGCGCACGATTTGGGCGACGATCGATTACGATCCCACGGCGCGCAAATTCATCGTCGTTTCGTCGCCTGAGTATACTAACCCGACTGAGGCGCAGCTCAAAAACATTTCCGGCTTTAGTTGGGCTACGGTCCTTTTGCCGCGACTGGAACGACAAGATATCTGGGACCAAATGGTTCAGCCGCCGGTCACCGGCAGCACTGTGATCCCGGTACAGATTCCACCGATGGAGGTTTATGTGTGTCCGTCCGACACGGATGCCACGGCACAGGCCGATCTGGCCGGCCTGAGTTACAGCGGAAACTCCGGTGCATGGGACCGTGAGGGGGTCGGCCACAACGCCGACTTTTGGATGGAGTCGGGTCACGGCGACACGGTGGACAACGGTGTGTTCGTCAGCATCGCTGATTACGAACGGCATTTCGGCAAGGCCCCCAAGGTGCGCTTGGGCACTATGAAGGACGGCGCGGGGACGACGCTGATGTACGTGGAAAATGTCCATAAAACTTACGACTCGGGGACTGCGACACCCTTTTTCTCTTGGCTCGGTAATTTCGACCCCACCCATCTGATGGAACAGCGGTTCGGTTTCGTGTGGGTCGTAAACACGGCGCCTCAGCCAGGCATGAACTTGGATAACCAAGAAGCCATTAACCGCAACACGACCAGTGCGGTCGATTTTTTTGCCGACCGGCCAGTGTTCGCGCGACCGGCCGGGACGCACGGCAGCGGGGTAAACGTCACATTCTGCGACGGTCACGGCTCTTTCATGCGAGAAGACATCGACTACATCGTCTATCAGCAACTGATGACGCCCAACGGCCGCAAGTGTGTGAATCCTGAAGAACATTCCGCCGTCGCAGGAACTCCGATCGAGACGTTCCGCAACGCCCCGCCGCTGTCTGAGGACGATTATCAATAGCGAGCTGCGTGACGCTAGGGTGCCACTGCTGGCGTGCCCAGCAGTGCTCAGCTCAATCACCTTGCCGCATATCCTCGCAAATTAGCGCTGAGTTCTCGGGTGCCGGTGGCCAAAATACATTGGCTTTGCACAATAAGTCTCACGCGCGGACTGCATTTTGTGCAAGTGCCGTCGTTTTTGTCCTGGATCATTCCGATTCCTTCCGAGTAATCTCTGGCGACGGCTCATTGAAGGTCCAGCGCGTCAATCGCTCAGCACCGAATATGAGAACGTAGGCGAGCGCTAAGTAGCCGACGGCAAGCACGAGGGCATCACTGGTTGGCGATTGTGCGGCTCCAAACTCTTTAGATATCTCCGATCTCGAGACCATGTCCACCACCAATATCAGCCAAAAATGAAAACTGCGATAGAACACATAAACTCCCATCAAGCGAATCCCGACGGAAAACCAATCTCGCGGACGCATAGCCGATCCCCTTGTTAAATGCTCGACTGGACAATTCTACCGCTCGGATGCCTCAGCTGGCTTGTCCAGCAGTGCTCGGCTGAGTTACCCTTGCGGCACGCCCGATTCTCCCTCGCAGTCATTGCGAACGAGCACTCACTTGTGTCGGTGGCCAAAATGCATATAGACATTTGTACACATACCCGTTATGCTATGGCCACGCGACAACCAGCGGACGCTCATTGGCAATCCGGCAGTTCTCTTCTCCTGCAGATTACTCCCGCGCTACGTGTGCGCGCCGGCGGCGGTTGCGCAAAAGCGCCCCGTATTCGCGCTGAGGGGCATACCTTCAACGGTCCCCTTGTGTCCCCTTTCGGAAATTTCGCATCTCTCAAATTGAGATCATGAGCGATTAGTACACAAGCTCAGTATGGCCAAGCAGGCAAAAAAAACGAAGAAGGCCGGTGCGGATGACAAGAACGAGCGCGTCATCGCCGACAACCGCAAGGCCCGGCACAATTACCAGGTGCTCGATACGCTCGAGTGCGGCGTCGCGCTGACGGGCAGCGAGGTGAAGAGCCTGCGCAACGGTGGGATCTCGCTCGACGAGGCGTATGGCCGCGTGGAAGACGAGGAGGTCTGGCTCGTCGGCGCGAACATCGCCGAGTATTCGTTTTCGCACGCTCTCAACCATCAGCCCAAGCGCCGTCGCAAGCTGCTCATGCATCGCCGGGAAATTCGCAAATTCGCCGGCCAGGCGTTCGAAAAAGGCCTCACGCTCGTGCCGCTCAAGATGTATTTCAAAGAAGGCCGCGCGAAAGTTCTGATGGGAATTTGCCGCGGCAAGCAGAAGCACGATAAACGCGACTCCGTGAAACGGCGGGAAATGCAGCGCGATATTGATCGGGCAATGCGGCGGAAGTGAGCGGCCCAGGATGCGGGATGCAGGATGCCGGGGGCAGGGGGCTCGAAATTGAATGCCTTTCCCTGCCCCCCGCATCCCGCATCCCGCATCCTATTGCACTGCGCTAATCACCACTGCCGCCGCTTGGCCCGTCGTGTTGTGGTTCAGCTTGATGAATGTGGGGCGCCCGGTCGGCTGCAATTCGGTGACGACGTTGACCGGGCATTCTGGATCGGGTGTCTCGTAGTTGAGTGTTGGCGGCACGACGCCGTGCTGCATAGCCACAAGGCCGACGCAAAGCTCAACCATGCCGCTGCCGTGCCCAAGGTTGCCGAAGAAGCTCTTCGGTGCGCTTACCGGCACGTCGCCTAGTGTATCGCGGATGGCCTGGGCTTCGGCCGGATCGTCCTCGCGCGTGCTGTTGCCGTGCGCGTTGACATGGCCAATCGCGGACGGTTCTAGATCTGCCGCCGCTAAGGCCGCGCGGATCGCTCGTCGAATGGCGTCGCCGGTCGGCCGCTTTCCTTCGGCCGACCCCTCGCACCGCGTCGCCGCGCTGGCCACTTGCGCGATTGGCCGCGCGTCGCGTCGCGCGGCATGTTCTCGAGTTTCCAGCACGATATTTGCCGCTCCCTCGCCATAAACCAGCCCGCTGCGACCGCTGTCGAACGGCCGGCACACGGCGGCCGGATCGACTGTCCCATTGTTGCTAGCCAATCGGGCCCCGCGATGCCATAGAAAATCGGTCACGTTGAGCCGCGAGCCCGTTCCGCCCACGATCATCACGTCGGCCTGGTCGCGACGAATCACGTCGACCGCCTCCCCGAGCGCCAGCAGCGACGAGACGTCGACCTCCGCGATCGTGTTGTTCGGCCCGCGGGCGTCGTAGCGGATGCCGATGTGGCACGCCGGCATGTTCGGCAGATACTTGAGCATCCACAGCGGATACATCTCGCCCATCGCCTGGCGCGACCAGCGATGAATGTCAAAATCCTTTTGCTTGAGCCACTCCACGAACGGAATTCGCAGCTCCTCCAGCTCGCAGTACAACAGCCCGGCCGCGCCAATCACGCCGAAGCGATCCGGGTCGATTGTCGCCTGACTGAGTCCGGCGTCCTGCCAGGCCAACTCGGCCGCCGCGGAGGCGAGCTGAATCTCGCGCGACATGACCTTGATGCTTTTGCGCGGCTGAATCAGCTCCTTCGGGTCGAAACCGACAACTGCGCCGCCAAACGGCGCGAGCCAACCGGCCGACGCAAGGTGCGGCAGCGGGCGAACGCCACTCCGCCGCGCCGCAATTGAATTCCACACCTGCTCGCGGCCAACGCCGATCGGCGAGACAATGCCCAGCCCGGTGATGACAACTTCTCGCTCAGCCACGGCGCATGGAAAAGGAGGAAAGGATGCCGGATGCGGGGCAGTGGTCCAAGACCGTCCACATCCCTGCATCGTGCATGCCGCATCCTCACGTTTCCAGTGTAGTTTGGCGCTGCGCTGCTCACAACGCAGCGGACGATGCCCGGCACCAGCGCTAGATGAACCACATTGGCTCGCGCTGGGCCGCCTGTTCGGCCAGATCGGCCAGCGTCGTGTCTTCGAGCTGATCGCGCTGTGCTTCGCCCAATTCGCGGCACAAATTGAGAAGCACGCCCACGAGCGGAGTCGCTTTGCCGGCATTTGTCCCGGCCCGCTCGTCGCCTTCCATTACGTCAATGACGTTGGCGAGCGTGATCTCCCGCGGCGGCCGTGCCAGCCGGTATCCGCCGGCCGCCCCACGCGTGCTGGCCACCAACGACGCCCCCTTGAGCTGCAGTAGAATCTGCACTAGAAATCGCGCGGGGATCCCATGCTCGTCGGCGATCCGCCGAATCTGCACGGGTTCGCCCCGATCGTATTCCGCCGCCAGTTGCAACATGGCAAGGCAGGCGTATTCAGTTTTGGCGGAAAGTTTCATGGAAGGGGGTCAGGGAACAGGATACAGGGGACAGGGAAGTATGAAATTCATCGACTGTCCCCTGTATCCTGTTCCCTGTTCCCTCTCAAATGCCGCTGCCGTCTTGTTCGCTCACCGTATGCAGGCCGCACTCGGTCTTGCGCATGCCGCTCCATCGGCCGGCTCGCTCATCGGTCTCGCCCGCTTCGACGGACCGCGTGCAGGGCCAGCAACCGATGCTGGGGTAGCCTTTGTCATGCAGCGGGTTGTACGGGATGGATTCGTCGGTGATTCGTTTCCAAACATCGGCCTTGGTCCAATTTGCCAACGGGCTGATCTTCACAAGGCCAAACTTCTTGTCCCAACCGACAATGGCCGCTTGGGCACGGTCCGCGCTTTGATCGCGGCGGATGCCGCTCATCCACGCATGCATAACCTCCGACACCCGTTGCAAAGTTTTGATCTTGCGATCGAAGCAGCATTGCTTGGAGTTCGTCCGGTATAGCGGTCCGCCGTGCAACGCTTCGTATTCCGGCACAGTCAGCTCCGGCTGCAGTAAGTCGACTTCAACGCCGTACCGCTCGGCAATTCGGTCACGCAGATCGAGCGTTTCCTGAAACTGATAGCCGGTTTCGAGGTTGAACACGTACGTGTCCGGAGCGATTTTGGCGAGTATCGAAAGGATTACGCAACCCTCCGGGCCGAAGGCGGTAGCCATCGTCAGATAGGGTGCGAATCGCTCCACGCCCCAGGCGATGATCTCCTCTGGGGTGGCCATCTCCAGACGCTGGCTGGCCTCGTGAAGCTCCTCCAGGAGCTCCGGAGTTGGCTCCAGCCGCCGGAAGCCAGGCCTTGGTTTGGGGAGCCCGCTAGCGACCTTTGAGGGCGCATCAATGACGGTACTCTCGAACATCACAAGCTTCAATTGGCTGACAGTTTCATCTGCCGCCGGCCAAACGTCCGGACGGTGCCCGAATCGATTAGGAATGGCCGCCATTTCTAATAATCCTACCTAACTTAGTGAACAAAGTCAACAATCGAGACCCGGTATCTTATCGGCCGGTTCGGGGCAGGCGCTGCAATTTGTACCGATTTTGCCGAAAACAGCACCAGAACCACGGGAGGGGGCCCGTGAAAACGCCCCCAATACGTCGCCCAGAATGCGCACCTTGCGGGGGCAGCTATCGCCCCTGGCTCAGGTCATTGGCGAAGGGGTTAGCAGCGCGTCCTTACGCATCCTCGTGCTGGAGGCGAGAGATTGCCTTTAGAAACTGAGTGATGTTCTGGAAGCGATTGTTGGCGTCCGCCTCCATGCACTTGTGGATGGCCGCTTCCAGGGTGGAGTGAATCTTCGGGTAGAACTTTTTCAGCGGCGGCGCGTCGGTTATGCCATGGGCCATGGCGGCCCGGCCGTCGCTGCCACGCTGCCACGGCAAATCGAAGGCGAACAACTCGTACATCGAGACGCCGTAAGCAAAAATATCCAGCCGTTTGTCGGTCGGCTTGCGGCGGACGACTTCGGGTGCCATGTAATTTGGCGTGCCGGTGCGATTGCCTGGCAGCATGAAATCCTTTTCGGCCGGCACGGTCAGGCCGAAGTCGATCAGCTTCAGCGAAGTAGCGTCCTTGGAACAAACGAAATTCCGCGGACAGATGTCGCGGTGGATGTAACCGGCGTTGTGAACGGCCTCGAGCGCTTCGGCTGCCTGGCGGGCGAGCGCGAGCCTGTTGCCGTCCAGCAGCTTACTTTGCCCAATGATGAGCGAGTTGAGGCCTGGCCCGTCCAGAAACTCCATCACCAGAAACTGCTCGTCGTTGGTCGTGATGCCGTGGGAGTAAGTGGTGACGATCCGCGGGTGATTAAACGAAGTGGCGATCTCACCCTCGGTGGGTTTGTTGAGGCCTTTGAAACGCGCTTCCAGGGCATCGGTCTTGGCCTTATCGAGAATCTTCAGGCCGACGATTCGCTCCGTTTCGCGGTCGCGGGCCATGTGGAAGTTCGACATCGTGCCGGAAACCGCTTCGCGCAGGATCGCGTAGCGGCTGGCGATGTCGACCTTTCCGCCCTCCAGGATCGACTTGAAGAACTGAGTGATGCCCACGAATTTGGTCTATTTCAGAGGGAAAGGCAGCAACCAATTCAATATACGTTGGTTGCGCGCCCCGGGCTACTTGCCGCAGTAGTCGATTGCCCGGGCGATTTCGCTCTTCAGATCGGCACGGCGAACGATGCGGTCGATGTAGCCGTGCTCCAGCAAGAACTCGCTGGTTTGAAAGCCCTCGGGCAACTCGACGCGGATGGTGGCCTTAATCGTCCGGGGGCCAGCAAAGCCGATCAGTGCTTTCGGCTCGGCGAACACCAGGTCACCCAGCGATGCGAAGCTTGCCGCAACGCCGCCCATCGTGGGATTGGTCAGCACGGAGATGAACAGTCCGCCCGCTTCATCAAAGCGGGCCAACGCGGCGGTCACTTTCGCCATTTGCATCAGTGACAGGATGCCTTCGTGCATCCTCGCGCCGCCGCCGGAGCCGCTGATGATGATGAGTGACAGCCCCTCGCAAGTCGCCCGTTCCACCAGACGCGTGAGCCGCTCGCCGACGACCGACCCCATACTGCCCATGATGAAGGCCGAATCGGTGACGCCGAACGCCACGCGACGGGCCCGGATCATGCCGGTGCCCGTGAGCGCGGCGTCGCGCATGCCGGTCCGCGCCTGCTCGGCCTTGATCCGCTCGGCGTAAGGTTTCTTGTCGCAGAACGCGAGTGGATCGGTCGGCGAAAGGTCGGCGTCCCACTCTTCGAACGTTCCCTCATCGAGCACCCACTGGACGCGCATCGGCGCGCTGAGATACATGTGATACCCGCACTGCGGGCAGACGTTCATGAGTCGCTCGGCTTCCTTGCGGAAGATCGTCTCGCCACAATCCTCGCAACGAAGCCACAATCCGCCCGGCACGCCGCGTTTTTCGCGCATCGTCTTCGTCTTGCCGGTGGTTTCCGATTCGCTCGTGGCCATAGTGGGCGCGACTTCGATCATAGCACGGCACCCGTAACGGCTCTACGTCACGCCGCGCGACGCATCAGTGGATGGCTGGGGCAACGCCCCAGATTCCAGATCAACAAGACTGGGGCGTTGCCCCAGCCACCCTTCGCCGGCGTCACTTCACCTCCGCCGTCTCGGGCACTTCGATCAACTGCCAGCGGGCGCCGCAATTGGCGCATCGCCACAGGTCGCCCCACTCGGCATGGCCAAGCACATTGCGGATCACGCTGGCCAGCGGCTCGGGCACGACGATCGCCAGCACGCCGTCGGACTTGTGCTTTTTCAGCAACTTCGCCAGCGCCGACTGTACCCGGTGCCTGGCTGAACTGAGCGTCTCGCCCTGTGGTGGGCAGACGGTTTCCGGCTGCTCCTGCCATTGCCGGTAAACTTTCGGCTGCTTTGCCTTCACCTCGTCTACCAACATGCCTTGCCACAAGCCTTGGTCGAGGTTCTGCAGTTTGTCCAGGGTTTTCATCTTCAGGTCGAACGCCGTGGCCAGCGCTTCGGCTGTCTGAACCGCCGATTGACACGGGCTGGCATACACGGCGGAAACTGGCTTATCGCGCAGTTCAGAAACCATGGTTACGACTTCTTGTCGCCCATCCTCGCACAGCGGAATATCGAGCGTTCCCTGCACGCGACCTTGCTGGTCGTATTCCGTTGTGCCGGGGCGAATCAGCAGAATCTGCGTCATACGAAGTGTTCCAGGGTGAAACTTATTGAATCGGCACTTGGGCCTTGCCTTTTGCCGCGCTGAGGGCCCGGGCACGAAGTTCGGCCACCGCCGCGCGATAATCGCCGGCGCGGAAGATCGCCGAGCCGGCCACCAGGAGCTCCGCCCCGGCCTCGGCACAGTCGCCGACCGTCAGTGTATTGATCCCGCCATCGACTTCGAGCAGCGCATCGTAATCGTTTCGAGCGCTCAGTGCCCGAAGTTTTTCGAGAGCCGATCGATCGAACGGCTGTCCGCCAAACCCGGGCATCACGCTCATCACGAGCACAATATCGCAATGCGGCAGGCTGGGCTCGATCGCCGACAGCGGCGTGGGCGGATTGATCGCCAGTCCCGCGAGCGCGCCGAGTGAGCGGATTTCGTCGAGCAGGGGCCGCGGGTCCTCCACCGCTTCGACGTGAACCGTCATGGTGTTCGCGCCTGCGTCGCGAAACTGCTCGATGTATTTCGCCGGCTCTTCGATCATCAGATGCACGTCCAGCGGCAGATCGGTGCTACGACGAACTGCCTCGACAATCGGCAAGCCATACGAAAGGTTGGGAACGAAATGGCCGTCCATCACGTCCAGGTGCAACGCCGCGACGTCTGCTTCCTCGAGCCGCTGGATCTCGCGCTTCAGGTTCGCAAAGTCGCACAACAGCAGCGATGGCAGCACGGCAGGGGCGGCGGCGCGAAGCCGGTCCTTCAATTCACCACATCCAAGGCGGCAAGCCATATCCGTGCCAACGGAAAGAACTAGCTAGTGCAACGAGACCAGCGGCCGACGCCTCACGCCGGCGAATTCCTGAAATGCGTATCGCCTGAAGCAAACCATCTCGTTGCGGGGCTTTATTTGCCAGCCCCGAAGACAAAGAATCGGGGCCAGATGACACCCGATCGGCCCGGAAACTCGACTCCAGGGCCACCATTATCGTAATCGGCCCGTGGCCACTCCCGCAACGCTATGGCTGGGGCGTCGAGCAGAAAGCTGGCGCACTCGACGTAACCTGTCATTGCTAATCGGGTTGGGGGAAAGATGGCGATCGTAGCAGCAATGAATTCCTTGCCAGACCCCTACACCTTTTCTAACTCTTCGCTCCGGGGCAGGGCATCCAGACTTTCTAAATCGAACAGCTTCAAGAATCGTTCCGTGGTTGAGTAGCGTGCTGGCGCGCCGGGCTCGGTCGGCCGGTCCAGCCGCACAAGACGGCGTCGCACCAGGGTCGACAGCGCCGCGCTGTTTGGTGCGCTGCGCAGTTGATTAATCTCTTCAGCCGTGACCGGTTCGTTGTAGGCGACGATCGACAACACTTCTAATGCCGCCGTGGATAGCCTGGCCTCGCGCACACGACCGTAGAACTTGTCCCTCATGCGCGCGAACTCTTCGCGCAATACGAGGCGATACCCGTTGTTCGTTCCTTCAATTCGATAGGGTGCGTCGTCCGCCTCGTAGAGCGAATTGAGCTCGCGGACCGCCGCATCGATCTCGCTCGGACTGACGCCGCGCATCGCCACAGCCAGCTCGCGCGATGAGAAGCCGCGGTTATCAGGCCGACCGACGAATAGAATCGCCTCCACCACGGATCGGGGATTGATTTCGCAACACTGGGCGGTGCAGGCTGAGGGCTCGGGACTGGGCTCTACTGCCTGCTCTCTTTGTACGGCTCCCTGGTTTTGTTCGCCGAGCATCGTCGCAAACGCCTCGCGGAGCCGGCTCAGCGAAAGAGGCGATTGGTTGGCCTGTTTAGGCAAATCGTCCTGCTGCATAGCGGCAAACCATACCACCGTGGGCCCCCAAGCATCAAGAGGATTCGGTTGCTAGCGGCTGCTCTTCGCGCACACGCCGCCAATAAACAAATCGGGCGAAATGCCCGCCTGCGTAGCCCAAGATTAGCGCCCACCAGGAGTGGCCGATCCGCATGAAAATCTCACGCGGCGGTACGTCACGAAAGCCGACCATGGTCGCTCCTGGGGCAAATCCACCCGCTCCACGATTCGGATTCTGCGAAGGATCATAGTTTGGAAGTTCAAGTCCCGTCATGACATCGTAGTATCTGCCATCCTCAACCGCCCGATAAATGTATCCCATTAAACGCGTTGATGGCAGGCGACCGGATGAATTTGAAAACTCGGGGTTCGAATTCGATTGTTCTCCCATCGAAGAGTTTATTACGAGATACCCATAGCTGGCGCCCACGAGCGCAAATCCGATTGCGAATGCCTGTCGGGGGCCGCGATCCACCGCTGCAATGATCAACGCGACAAAGAATGCAATGGTTAGGACACCTGCAACCAGCGCCAACCACGCCTCGGATGAGTATTTGAGCGATGCGATGGCAAGCGCCAAGAGCGCAACCAGCATGAGGAGCTCGCGCAGCGAAACTCGGAGCAGGTTTCGTCGCAGTGTAGATTTCGACATAGTTGGCACCGGCTTATGCGCGGTGTTATGCTGGCGCGCATGATAACACAGGAGGATCTCCTGGTGCCAACGCTCGGCGAGCGCCGGCAACGATCGCCGCTGCCGCTATCCACTGTGCCGAGCGACGGCGTGGGCGATTTTGTGCCCGACGAGATGCGGGTGCTGTACGAAATTTGCTTTCGATCCGGCCAGCCGCCGCCGGATCTGGCGTTCGAGCGGGCCGGGCCGCGTCAGCATTTGTTTTTCGATCCGCCGCAAACTCGCGCTGCAATCGTCACTGCCGGCGGCCTTTGTCCGGGCATCAACAACGTCATCCGGACGCTGTTCTTCGAGCTCACCACCAACTACGGCGTTGCGGAGGTAGTGGGCATCCGCTTCGGCTTCGAGGGACTCAATCCTACTAAAGCCAAGCCGCCCATCACCCTCAACGATGAAATAGTGGCGGAAATTCACCACCTGGGCGGCACGATCCTTGGCACGTCGCGGGGCCCACACAATCCGCAGGTCACGGCCAAGTTTTTACACGATCGGCAAATCGACATGCTGTTCTGCGTGGGCGGCGACGGCACGCAGCGCGGCGCGCATGAAATCGCCACGGAAATTGCCGGACGAAAGCTGCCAATCGCCATCGTCGGCATTCCCAAGACGATCGACAACGATATCAAATACTGTCGCCGCTCGTTTGGGTTCGCGACGGCTGTTGCGGAGGCGGAAACCGTCGTGAACCGCGCCCACACGGAAGCAACCGGCGTGCTGAACGGAGTCGGCCTTGTGAAATTGATGGGCCGCGAGTCGGGATACATCGCCGCCGGGGCCACGATCGCCAGTGGCGACGTCAATTTCACGCTGATTCCCGAAGCACCGTTTCAGCTCGACGGGCCCAAGGGCCTGCTGGTAAAACTCGAGAGCCGGCTCGCCGCCCGGCAGCATGCGGTAATCGTCGTGGCCGAGGGCGCGGGGCAGGACTTGATCCCGGACCTCAAGGAGGAATACGACGCCTCCGGCAACCGCGTGCTGGGCGATATCGGAGCGTTTCTCAAACAGCGGATCACGGAGCACTTCCGAAACCGCGAATTGCCGATCCAGGTTCGCTATTTCGACCCCAGCTACTACATCCGGAGTTGCCCGCCCAACGCGGTCGACAGCCTGCTCTGCGAACAGTTCGCCCGGCACGCGGTACACGCAGCGCTGGCCGGCAAAACCGACATCGTGGTCGGCCTCTGGCACGGCGAGTTCATTCACGTGCCGCTGCGGGCCAGCATCGGCCAAAAGAAACGCCTCTCCCCAGAAGACGAATGGTGGATGACCGTCCTAGCCATCACGGGTCAAGAGAAATGGTGACAACGCTTGCCGTGTGCCACTGCTCGCGGCGGGAAATTGGGCTGTCGCCATTGAGCACTTCACTGCTTGCCTCCAAGGATCGTCGTCGCTTAACAGCGAGCAGTGAGAATGAGAACTAGGCGCCTAATCTGCTCGCCGCAAGCAGTGGCACACAGCTCGGCTTAAACCTAAAAATCAAACGGATTATCGTCCTCGGTCTCGCCGCCAAACGGGTTCTCCTCGGCGGGCATTTCGGTTTCCTCCGGTACCTCCTCGGCCGGGGCGGTTTCCTCGGCAGTGTCTGGCGGCGACTCCGTCGCAGTTGCTTCGGACGACGGGGCTGCTTCCTCCGTGGTCACCGGCTGTTCGGGCGTGGCCACCGGTTTGTGATACAACGGCTCCTTCGCGCCGGCTTCGTGCAGACACTGCACCATGCCATCGGCAGATATCAAGTAAATGCGATCCGTCTGATCATTCACCAATGCATTGGTCGTGATGTCGGTAGGCATGCGGCCCAAGAGCGCGCCGGTTTTGGCATCCAATACGACCAAGCCCCCCAAATCATCGACGCCATACACCCGGTCGCGGCTCAGCGCGGCAAACTGTGCAATTTTCGGCGCTTCCCAGAGAGCCGCGCCATGTAACGCGTCGACGCAGTGCAGCATCGGTTCCTCCGAGGTGACAAACACCAACTCTTTCAAGGCCGCAGGCGCGCGCGTCACCGGAAAGCCGGTCGAGTACCTCCACCGGCGGGCGCCGGTCGACTCATGCATGGCGAACACTTCGCCCGACAGCGTCGCGGCATACACGTACGGCTTGTGGTAGGCAGGCGGCGCGACGAACTCGCTGGCGGTCTCGAGCCGGTATCGCACGCCCAAGTCGCCCACGCGGCCGACATACAGGTGCCCGCTGTCGGTTGCCCAAACGATGCTCTCCGGCGTCGCGAGCGGGGCCACCGTGGCGCGGCCGAACGACTGGTAGTACCATGGCGTTAGAGTTTGCTCACCAAGCGGGTAGCCTTCAATGCGCCCAGTCAACAGTGGCACAAATGCATGTTCACGGGAAAGCGCTGGTGCAGCGCCCGGTGCTCCCCCAACCTGACGAGCGATTACGGGTCGTCCGTCGGCGCGGTCCAAAACATAAAGCGTGGACCCATTGAGAAGCGCGACATGCCGCTCGCTTACCGCCGGCCCCAAGCTCGGATAGTCCGGATTGCCGATCGGGGCGGTCCATACGGTCTCGCCCGTCAGGGCATTGATCTCCTGCAACACGCCCGCGGTGGTGAGCACCGACAGCCGATCGCCCACCAGCACAGCCCGCTCAACGTGGTTTCGTGCTGGGTCGAGCCGCACCTGCGTGAACCAGGCGCGCTTCAACCCTAAGCGGCGCGCGTCCGATTCAGTAGTCAGACGCCCGGCGGCATGGGCATCGTCCGCCGGGACGTTGAAGATTAAAACACTGAATGCGATCATAGCCATGATCGCCCACCAACGCTCACCGTTCGACCTGCTGAAGCAACCTGACATCGGCCGTCTCACACAACGCTGACAAGGGGTCCTTTGTATTTTATTCGCGACCGGCGAGACGTGCATTTGGGGGGAGCCCTTTAAGCTCCGCGCGAGGAATTCTTTCCATACTCGCCTGGAGACGACGCTGGGTGGCCGTCAAATTGCACCCCATAGACCGTTCGCCGGACTATCCCTTACATTACACACCGGCAAACACCGAGGCAAAGTGGAACAGATTTTCTTCCGCGCCGGCGTGGGGCAGCGCTTGCGAGCCTCGTAGACGACTTCCGACGAGCCGCCGACGGCGGCCCGTCACTTGTCTCGAATTCCATTCGCCGCACGATGAGCATGCCGCTGCCAAAACCAGCCGCGATCGATTTGGACCTGCTCGAAGAAGCGGTGGGTTATCTCAATTTCTCCAGCGGCGCCAGCGATCCCAAATTCCTCCGCACTATCAATGCCCTGTTTCGCTCGATTGAACCGCATTGCCAGGAGGAATGCGAACCGGTCGACGTCCTCTGCGGCTGGCTCGACGAGCGGATGACGGGGTTAGCGGCCAACGGCGGGGCCTTCGGGGATGTGAGCCAGGCCCGAGCCATCGTCGGCTTGTTACGCGACCATTTGCTGCCGGCCTATCGCTCGTTTCACCGCGATCTGCTCTGGCACCAGCGAGACCGGGACCTTTGGCGGCCGCTCTTTCTGAGCCGCGCTTGCGAGGCGCTCTTGTCTCAGGGCGGCCCATGGAGTGAAACCGACCGCGTCATCAACGGCGCACTGGAAACTCTTAACGACTACCTCGGCTATCGGCCCGTCGCCGTCCTTGAATCCGAACGGCAGATGGAACCCTACGCGCACGAGCGCTTCCGGCCGATCCCGCTCTCTATGCACGAGGTCGGCGTAGCGCCCGGCATCTATGAAGAATTGATTGAACGGGCGCTGTCCATTCTGGCCGCGACCGACCCCGAGGTCCTTCAGCAGGCCTGGTTCGATCCGCGGCTTGTCGAGGAGCTTGCGTTAGATCCGCGGGCCTACGATTTCGACCACCCGGCGAGCAAACGACCGAACCACCACTTCGGCCAATGGGATTTGCATCGAGTTGACAACCGCGGCTACTACCGCCGATTCGTGCTACAGCAAATCACGCTCGATGCGCTGCTCTCCCGAGTCAATGCCGGGAATAATGAAACTTGCAGCCGGGATAAACCGAATGGCGCGACGCGCGACGAATTGCTGTTCGAAGCTGCGGCCGTCCTGGTCGGCACGATTCTGATGGCGTCCGGCACGACGGGCAATGGACCGGCATGCCATAGCTCCGAAGTCACGCTCTCGAATTTGCTGCCGCACATCGCCACATACCGCGATCAATTCTACGAGGAGCTTTTGGCGCACACGGCCGGGCACCATGGCGAGAGACTGCGCGCCGAAGCCGAGCGCACGCGCCAGCCGTTCGGCGGCGCACGGCAGCACTTGAATCACGAGCTGGCGCGCCGCCGCGCGGCCCAAATGCAACATGTTCATTTGGCCCAGCTCTACGCCCGCATGGGTTACCCCGACGTCGCGCTGGAGGAGGCCCATGGAGTGCGCATCACGTCGGCACGGATCATGTGCCAGATTTATTGCCTGCTGACAACCGGGCACCAGGCGATCGACGCTCATCAGCTTGAGGTAGTGGCCCGCCAATTGCCGGAAATCGAGGACCTGCTCCAGCGCGGCATCGAATGCGGCGCGCTGGTCGACCCTTGGAACATCGTCGGCTTCGGCGGAAATTTCAGCTTGTTTCCCGCGCTAGAGAACACGGTCCGCGATTTCCGCGTCGACGATTTGATCGAGTTGGTGGAACAGATTCTCGGCCTCGCGGCGCGGGCCTGGACGGAGGCAGCGGCAGTCGATGATGCCGCGCACGAGACCGTTTTTTCCGCCGCTTTGGAACGTCTCGCCACATGGTGGGACAAATACGCCGCGGCCAGCGTCACTGGCGTCAAGCGACTAGTCGGCAAAGAGATCGAAGTTTCCACCAACCTGGTCGCAGGGGCGCTTTCCGCGTGGCAGAAAGCCGGCGCCGCCGCCGGTGACGTGAAATTCTGGCGGATGTTCGTCGATCAGTTCGATTCGCCCAAAGCGTTCCAATTCGTCGTCGAAGCGCTTTTGGAGCGCGGCGATCAGGTGGCGTCCATGGCCCTTATGCTGCAGTGGGTCAGCCAAGTCGATTACACGCCGCTAGAGGATGGTGACGCTTCCTTCCACCCGCTCACTTTGCGCTGGCTGCGGAGTGTCGAAGAGCGCGAGCGCGCGACCGGCATTGACCAGTGGCCGCTGGTGGCCAAGTTCCTGACCCATCTGGAAGCCAGCGCCGACGCATATTGGCAAGTCCCCCAGTTCGAGCTGATGGGCGCACAGCTGGAAGAGGCCGACCTGGCACTCGACGATCCAGCGACTGCCGATGCCGATGACTCCGAAGAGCCCTGGACCGACGGCGACGATGAGGATGGCGCCGACGAGCTCTACGGCGCAGCCTACGAAGATATGGTCTATCGCGACAGCACGGACGACGGGTTTGACGCCGATTTGATCGACCAATACACGGATGGCTCGGAATACGAGCTCGAAGAAGAAGCCGAGCGGCTTGGTCAGCAACTGGAATTCTTGACGACCATCGCCCGGATGTGGCGCCACGTGGCCATTGCATGGAGCACCGATGCGGCAGCAGAACCGGAGCGGCGCGAGCTGCTCGATAATTGGTGCGAACAAGCGGCCACACGACACGACCGCTTGCTCGAGCTCATTGAAGCCGTGCATCGTTACCCGCTGCCGCAGCCAAGCGGCTCGCACGATTCCATGGTCGAATTTGATCGACAGCGGATGATCAAGGACTCACTGCTGGAGCAAATCATTTCGACCTGCGTGGAAACGGCTGACGCCGGCCGTTTGATCCTTGCCGCCTCGGCGCCGGCATCCGAAGAGGCCGGCGGCGAGGCGTGTGAGATCGACGACGCCACTGCCGTGGCCGTTCTCCGCGGAATGGTCCATGGCGACGCGCAGGCCGTCACGCGCCACTGGCCGGCCTTCACCAAATGGATTGCCGAGCAGGAACTGCTCTACGTACCACTCGGCAAAGGGGGACGGCCGCGGCGCATTGTCGCAGCCCGCCGGCTCGGTCACTTCCTCGACGATTTGCTTGGCTGGTTGCCGCGCTTGGGCCTCGTGCGCGAGACTTGCCAATTGATGGACATCGCCCAAGCGATGGAGGCGGATCATCCCGTCGGCCCCGGCGCCGTCACCGAATACGATCGCCTCTTCACCTGCGGCTATCAAGCGATTGTGCGTGCGCTGGTCGCCTCGGCGGAAGCCTGGGACGAAGATCGCATCGTGCCGGCTGGGGCCGACCTCGTGGAGGCCGGCGGCAATCGGCCCTCCGATATGATGCTCGTCGAAGCCTTGCAGGATCTTACGGAGTCGCAACTCAATCGTTGGCTCACGCACAGCCGCACGCTGCGCTTGAGCGTCGTGGAGCGGCTGGTCAATGAAGCCGATTGGGAAGCGTTTGTGGCCTTCGTCCAGCGCTATGGCGGCGATCTGTTCACGCAGAAGTTTCTCAACCTCGGCAACCTGCGCGCGATCTTGCACCAGCGCGCCAGTGTTTGGCTATCCAACCAAGAGCAAGATTCCGGGACTGTCGCCGGCCTCGCAGACGGCGGTTACAAAGAATCGGAAGAGCTCCGGCTCCTCACCGAGCTGGGCGGCGCGATCTCGCGCGAGGAGGCGGCCAAGTGGCTCACGCTGGCCATCGAGGCGGTCGTCGAAAACTACCGCGAGTATCGCGATTACAACACCACGACGACCCATTCAGACCACGGCGAGCTGCTGCACTCATTGATCGATTTCCTGCGACTGCGTGCAGCCTACGATCGCGTGGCTTGGAACCTGCGACCCGTGGTCATGGCCCATGAGATTCTGGTGCGGCAATACCGTCCGGCGGCCGCCGAAATGTGGCAGCAGGCGCTGGCGGAACGAACCGCCGAAACGGCCGACGCCAATCTGGCGAGATTCGACGAGCTCTGCGACAAGTACGGCATTCGGCTGCCGAGTGTGGCCGAACGGCTGGGCGAGCGGTTCACTCGGCCGCTGGCCATCGACCGCGTCCGGGCGCTGGTCGGCCCCGCCATCGCCGCAGCCGATACCGGCGGCCGGGCCCCGTTCAGCGCACTCAAGCAAGAAATCGCCAGCCTGGCCCAGGAACCGGCGGGCGCAGGTCTCGACCTGCCCGACTGGCTGGAGGCCCTCGAGGAAGAGATCTCCGCGGTCCGCTGCAAACGCCGCCACCTTCAGTCGGCCGACGATGCCCCCCGCCGACTCGAACAAGTTCGCCTCACTTGGGACGAGTGGCAATGCCAGATTGCCGAGGACACACCCTGACCGGCCGCTGCTAGCGGCGATGTTTTAACGGGCCGCTTGCCCGCCGTGCGAACAGTCGCCATAGTGACGCATGTACAGCAGTTGCATTCGCCTCATCGCAGGGAGGAAACCATGGACGCGATCTTGCCTATCATGATGTTCCTGGTCGGTTTCGCAGCCGGCGGCGGCATCATTTGGTTCCTCGCACGTCGCCGCGTCGACGATGCTCGCGAGCAGGAACGGAACATCGCATTGGCGAGCGTTCGCGTCGCCGAGGAGCGGACCACGGCCAAGGAAGGTCGCATCGCTGAGCTGCAAGCGGCAATGCTGCAAGGCGATCAACGACTCCAGCGGCGGGATGAGGAGAATTCGCAGCTGCGCCAACAGCACGCCGTGCTGCGCACCAGTCTCGAAAAGGAACACGAGAAGATCGAAGAGAAAATCAAGCTGCTGGCCGATGCCGAAAAGCAGCTTAAGGATGCGTTTTCAGCTTTGGCCGAACGCGCGCTCGAGAAGAACAACGAGAAATTCGATCAGCTCTCAAAGCCGGTGAAGACTATACTCGGCGAGATCAACACCAAGATCGCGGTCGTCAACGAGTCGGCAGCCAAGGTTGGCGTCGAAGCGTCGAAGCTGGTCAAAGCGCTGCAGAAGCCGGAGGTCCGCGGCCAATGGGGCGAAATGCACCTGGCCCGCGTGCTGGAGGTGGCCGGCATGACGGAAGGCCGCGACTTTCACAAGCAGCAAGTGCTCAACGACGGCGACGCGCAATTGCGACCCGATGTGGTTGTGCATCTGCCGGGCGGCAAGCATCTGGCGATCGACGCCAAGGCCCCCATCCGTGCTTTTTTGGAGGCTGCCGAAGCCGTCGACGAAGAAACGCGACACATCAAAGCCAAGGAATTCTCCGGCCATGTCCGCGAGCGTATTCGGCAGCTGAGCAGCAAGACATATCACCAAAGTCTCGATAGTTCGCCTGAATTCGTGGTGCTGTATCTGCCCACCGAGGCCGTATATTGCGAGGCTTTGAAGCTGGACCATGAGCTGCTGGAAAACGCGTTCCGGCAACGAGTGGTTCTCGCCGGACCGTGCAATCTCATTTCGCTTCTTTTGGCCGTCGCCCACGGCTGGAAGCAGGAAGCGCTTACGGAGCACGCTAAGGATATCTGCGACCTCGGCAAAGAGCTTTACAAACGGCTCACCGTGTTTTGCACGCACATTGCCAGCGTCGGCGACGGCTTGAACAAGTCGGTCAAAGCGTACAACAACGCGGTGGGGTCGTTCGAGTCCCGCGTGATGCCGAAAGCGCGCAAGTTCGAGCAGCTCTTTGTCGGTGCGGTCGACGCGCAAATCGACGAGCTCGTGCCGGTAGAGACGCAGGTGAGAAGCCTCGACTGCGACGAACTAACGCTCGTCGAGACCGACGCTGTGATTAATGAACCGGAACTGCTGGCCAGACCCCGCTAGTGTGCCACTGCTCGCGGCGGGCGTGGGACCGTTCTGAATTCGACACGGCACTGCTTGCGGTCCAAGAAGTGCTAGGATCTTACCGCGAGCAGTGCTGAACCGCGTATCGGGGCGCAAATGGAATGCCGCAAGCAGTGGCACACATCGAATCGTTAATACGCGCCCGCGACGGCCGGCCAGGCAATCTCGTCGTTGGCTGCTTCCACCGTCGCTGCATCGATGGTGTCGAGGCCCGCCGCGGCGCCGGCCAGCAGCGCAAAATCGGCCAGCCGGGCGACGCTTCGCGGCACCCCACGCGTAAGCTCATGCAGCGCCGTCAGCGCATCATCATCAAACAACGGCTCGAAGCGGCCGGCCTCGACCAGCGCCGTTTGCACGTAACCGATGGTTTCTTCGGCGCACCACGGACTCAGGTCGATTCGCAAGTCGACCAGGTCGCGGAGCGACTCGTTCCAGCACGCTGCCTGTCCCGGCTCGGCGGCCAGCACAATCGTCCACCGCGCTGACGGCGCGGAGTCGAGCCGTGCCAGCCTCACAAATTGCGTGATCACGTCGGGGCCGGCTGCGTGGGCATCATCCACCAACAACACGGTGTGGATCTGCTGTGTGCGATTCTCGACAATTCGGTCAGCAACCAGCCGCCACAAGCGCGCCGGGTCGGCATCCTCGCGCGGAGCCGCGCCAAGCCCGGCTGCAATTTGCCACAACAGTTCGCGCGGCGTCACGCCCAGCGCATCGACCAACACAGCGGCCCGCCCTTGCCGTGCCAGTTGCCGCGCGCCGGCGCGCAGCAAGAGTGACTTGCCGACGCCTGCTTCGCCCAACAGCACGCCCAGGCGCCGCCGGCCCTCAACGAGGTAATCGATGCGGGCCAGCGCTTCGTTATGTCCCGCCGTCGGATACAATTGATCCGCCTCCGGCGCGCTGCGAAAGGGCCAGCTCTCCAAGCCCCAGTGATCGAGCGGCATAGGTTGCTTTCGTTCCATGATGGGTAGTCGATCGGCGACAAGCGGCCGGTTGGGGAATTGAATAGAATCGGCGTATTGAGGTAAACAACGCGCCTTCATCATCCTCGGAAGTTTTCTCCCGACACTTTAGCGACGCCAATGGCCGATAGCTGATAGCTGCAAATGCTTCATCGGGGGTCGGGGACGCCCCGGCTCCCCAAAGTCGTATGTCCGAGCGTTTCTTCTCATCTCAAGCCATCGCGTCGGACCTCGTCACGCTCGACGGGGCGGAAGCCCATCATTTGCTGCACGTCATGCGAGCGACGGCGGGCCAGCGAGTCACGCTGTTCGACGATAGCGGGGCCGAGTTTTCCGCCGTGGTCGAAAAATTGGGGCGATCCCAGATTGACTTGCGAGTCGTCGAGCGGCGCAAAGTTGATCGCGAGCTGCCATTTCCACTCACCCTGGGAGTGGCGCTGCCGAAGGGTGATCGGCAAAAATGGCTCGTCGAAAAGTTAACGGAGCTCGGGGTCATGACTCTCGTGCCGCTCATGGCGGAGCGTGGCGTCGCTCAGCCTGCTGAACGTGCGCTGGAGCGATTGCGCCGCGCGGTAATCGAAGCCGCCAAACAATGCGGCCGCAACCGGCTCATGCGAGTGGAGAAACCGCACGCCTGGGTCGAATGGGTTTCGCAGAATTCATTAGCCGGCGACCTACCGTCGCCGGATCAAGTGCTGAAACCCGATCGCCGCCTCATCGCCCACCCGGGAGGCACCCCTCTTTCACAACTCGACTTGGCCCCCTTGCCGACGCAACTGGCCATCGGTCCCGAAGGGGGCCTCGCGGACATTGAAGTTGCCGCCGCCATCCACGCCGGCTGGCAAGCCGTCGATCTTGGGCCGCGAATCTTACGGGTCGAAACGGCGGCGTTGGCGCTCGCCGCTGCCATTACGCTGCGTTAACCGTTGCGAACGGCTCACTCAAACGCAACTTGTCTGTTGTCCCTCAATCGGAGTGAACATAAACTATCTACAGGTTGCCGCTGCCCAGTTTGTACGTTCCGCAATGCCCAGCGAAGAAGAAGAACTTTACCAGGAGCACATCCTCGACCATTACGAGGACCCGTTCCATCGTGGGCAACTGCCGACCGCGACCCACGCGCACGAGGAGAACAACCCGCTATGCGGCGACGTCGTGCGCGTTGAGCTGCAGCTCGGTGACGACGGGACAATCAAGGATTGCTATTTCGACGGCCAGGGATGCGTCATTAGTCAGGCTTCGGCCTCGATGCTGCTGGAAGCGATGCACGGTAAGACGCTCGAGGATGTGAAGAGCTTTTCCGCCGAGGATATGCTTAAGCTCTACGGCGCCCGGCTTACCCCGAACCGCCAGAAGTGTTGCCTGCTCTCTTGGAAGGTCCTACAGTCGGCTGTCCACTCGCCGGTGGGCCGCGATGGAAAATGAATGAAACGGAGGATGCAGGATTGAGGGTGCAGGATGCAGGGACTTGATCCCTGATCCCTGCATCCCGCATCCTGCATCCTCAAGGTATGCCTATGTCCGCCACTGAAACGTTGACCGAGTCGCGGGGCAAACCGCCGGCAGCGATCGATCCCTCCAAGCTGCTGCCGGTGACGCTGCGCGAGGATTTTCCGATCCTGCAGCAGACCGTGCACGGCGACCGGCCGCTGGTGTTTCTCGACAATGCGGCCAGCACGCAGCGGCCGCGGCAGGTGATCGAGGTGCTGCGGCGGGTGTACGAGCGCGACTACGCCAACGTGCACCGGGGGATCCACACGCTCAGCGAGCGCAGCACCGAGCAATACGAAGAGGCCCGTGAAAAAGTCCGCGAGTTTATCGGCGCTCAACACCTCCGCGAGATCATCTTCACTTCCGGCACGACGGGCAGCATCAATCTCGTTGCCCGCAGCTGGGGCGATGCGAACGTGAAAGCGGGCGACGAAATCCTCGTGACCACGATGGAGCACCACTCCAACCTCGTTCCGTGGCAGCAGTTGGCCCAGCGCACGGGCGCCGTCATCAAGCACATTCCGATTACCGACGACGGCCTCTTGGTGCTCGACGCCATGGATTCGCTGCTGACCGACCGCACGAAGATTGTCGCCGTGGCCTCGGTATCGAACGTGCTGGGCACGATTAACCCAGTAGCCCAGATTGCCCGGCGAGCGCACGAGGCGGGCGCCGTCGTGCTGGTCGATGCGGCCCAAAGCGTGCCTCACCTTTCGACGAATGTCCGACAGCTCGGCGCCGACTTCCTCGCGTTCAGCGGCCATAAGCTGCTCGGCCCCACCGGCATCGGCGTCCTGTACGGTCGGGAAGAGCTGCTCGAAGCGATGCCGCCATTCCTGGGCGGCGGCAGCATGATCAACCGCGTCTGGCCCGACCGCTTCACCCCCGCTGAGCTGCCGGCCAAGTTTGAGGCCGGCACACCGCCAATCGCGCCCGCCATCGCCCTCGGCGCAGCGATCGATTACCTGAAATTGATCGGCCTCGACGCCGTCGCCCGCCACGAGCACGAACTAGTCCGATATGCTTACGAACGACTGCAGGAAGTCGAGGGTCTGTCGATTCTCGGACCCGCGCCCGAACACCGCGCCGGCCTGGTGAGCTTCACACTGGCACAGCCGCACGCCCACGACGTGGCCCAACTTCTTGACGAGCAGGGCATTGCCGTCCGCGCCGGTCACCACTGCACTTGGCCGCTGCACGACCGGCTCGGTATCGCCGCCAGCACGCGGGCCAGCTTCTATCTCTACAACACGCCGGCCGAAGTGGACCTGCTGGTCGACGTGGTCGGAAGAATCCGCGACCGCTTCCGCCCACGCGGCCGCCAGCGCCGCCGCCGGTCGCAATAACTGATCGCCGCGGCCGCGAAATTTTTCTTGGGAACTCGGCCGCCGCCATCGGCGTCCAAGCCGCTAGATCGGTTCGATCAGTTCTGCATTCTGTCCCTTGATAGCAAAGGAGTCAGACGATGAGGCAGCGCCATCTCGGACTAGTCGTATGTGCCCTTGCGGCAATTGCACTTCTCGGAACCTGGGCGACGGCGGAAGATCCGGCATCCTCCGACGGCGAGGTCGCTTCAGCGACCGTGAAAGAAGCGGCTTCCACGTCGAAAACTGACGAAGCATCCCCGGCGGCAAAACCTCTCAAGCCCGCCGAAATCGCGCCCTTTCTTACTAAGGGAATCGACTGGCTGGTTGCCGCCCAACATCCGGACGGCGGCTGGGGCGGCGGCTCGCATGCCGATCAGCAAAACCGCGATCCACATCAAGTGAAAACCGATCCGGGCACAACCGCCTTCACGCTGCTCTCGTTGCTCCGCGCGGGCCACACGCCAAGTTCCGGCGAGTATAAAAGCCAAGTCCGCCGCGGCTTGGAATACCTTATCACAGCCGTAGAGAAAGCCCCTGCCGAAGGGGCGCGCATCACGGAAATGACCGGCACACAACCGCAAAGCAAGTTGGGACAGAACGTCGATACGCCGCTTGCTGCCCAATACCTGGCACGGGCCATCGAGCTCTTGGCAACAGACGACCCGCTCCACAAACGCACCGATGCCGCTCTCGACAAATGCCTTGCCAAGTTACAAGCCTCGCAGGACGAAGACGGCGGCTGGGGACAAGGCGGCGGCTGGGCGCCCGTGCTCCAATCGTCGTTGGGCTGCTCGGCGCTGGAAATCGCCAGCGCTAACGGTAAGCAGGTTGACAAGGACCGGCTCGCCCGGGCCAGGAACTATCAGAAAGGGCAGGTCGACGTTTCCAGCGGTCGCGCAGTGGCGAAGACCGAAGCCGCCGCCGGCGTCGAATTGTACGCCTTCAACAGCGCCCTGCGCGGCAACGCGTCGGAGGCCCGTCAAGCTCGTTCCGCTGTTCAGGATGCCGTCGCCAAAGGCAAATTGCCGCAAGGTGCCGGCGTGAACCAAGATAACCTTGAAGTCGCGGGCCTCGGCGGCGCTTCGGCCCGGCGGCTCGCCGAGGCGGTCGAACAAAACGAGCAACAAATCAAACGCCTCGACGACGAGCAGCTGCTCGCCGGCTTCGGCAATAACGGCGGCGAGGAATTCCTCAGCTATCTGCTGACCAGCGAGTCCCTCGTCATTGCGGGCGGCGACAAATTTCATCAATGGAACGACAAAATGCACAGTCGGCTGCAGAAGGTCCAGAACGGCGACGGAAGCTGGACCGGCCACCATTGCATCACGAGCCCCGTGTTCTGCACGGCCGCGGTGGTGCAATGCCTCACCACCGACCGCGATGCGACCTTCCTCATCGCCATGGCCGAACGCACCCGATCCTCCGACGACAAGGAGACCAGCGTCGCCAAGAAATAAGTGTTGTTGCCAGAATCGATCACGCAGAGGCGCAGAGAACGCAGAGATCGGAATGACGAACAATAGCAATTTGTTGTCTCCCTCTGCGTCTCTGCGTCTCTGCGTGAAAATCCTTCTCGCACTTTTCTTGCTGGCCGCTTCCAGTCCAGCCGTTGCACAGACTTCTGACAATACCGAGCCGCTGCGTATGGCGTGCCAATATCTTTGGAGCCAACAGGCTGAGGACGGCGGTTGGCACAGTGAGCAATACGCCGTGCTGCGCTCAGGCCAGGCGCTGACGCCCTTCGTGCTCCACGCCTTGCTTGCCGTCCCGGAATCCATTTGTGCGCGGCCCAAGGATGGCGTCGGACGGGCGCTGGAGTTCATCAGGAAGCATGTGGATGAAGAGGGCGCACTCGGTCACGCCGATCCAGACATACTCGAGTATCCCGTCTACAGCACAGCCTACGCGATCCAATGTTTGACCGCCGTGCAGGACGATCCGTCGCTCACCAAGGAGAACGATCGCGAGCTGATATCGAAGCTGTCCTCCTACCTGAGCATGGCGCAGTTTGATGAAGCTGAGGGTTTCGACACGACACATGCCGCATACGGCGGTTGGGGCTTCGACGTCGCGAAAGGACGCGGCGAATCGGGTCACATGGATTTGGCTCACACACGGCGCGCCGTCCAGGCGTTGCGATGCGTTGTCCCCACAGCTCGATCGTCGGACTTTACCCGGGCCGAACTGTTTCTGCGCGTCGTCCAGCGGGATCCCGGGGCGCTAGCCGTCCCGCATGGGTCGAGCCGGTACTTGTATTCGGCCGATACGGTCCCGTTCGATGGTGGCTTCTTTTTCTCGCCAATTGTCGAAGACGCCAACAAAGGGCGATTTTCCGCCACGCTCAATGGCCAGGCCGCGCCTCACTTCCGCAGTTACGCCACCGCCACCTGCGACGGTGTCCTCGCGCTATTGGCGGCTGGTGTGCCGCGTGACGATGAGCGCGTCTTGCGTGCGGCTGAGTGGCTACGGCAGCACGACGATTTGACGTACCCCCAGGGCGTTCCGATCGATCATCCCGAGCCGTGGGGCGAGGCTATCCGCTTTTACCATTACGCGGTTCGCTCGGAAGCTTACGCCGCGCTTCGTTGGCCTGAAAGCTGGCGAAGCGAGCTCGCCTTGGAGGTGGCCCGCCACCAAGCCCTCGACGGAAGTTTCCGTAACGAGGCCAGCCCGCTGATGAAGGAAGACGAACCGCTCCTCTGCACGGGCCTCGCAACCATCGCACTAACATACTGCCATAGCAGTAGTTCTGAACGATAGGTCGCCGAGTCGTCTGGGGTCGCGAGCTCGTTCACCGCCGCCGCGGCTCGGCCGCCGCAGCCCGCCTTGCTTCAGGCTGACAAATCCTTTAAACCTCGCTCACGTGGGCCGTTGTAGGCCGATTTATCCTCAATTATAATCCGTAGTTCGCTATTCCTCCCAGTCAACCAAAGCTGTCACTGCCATAGTCGAGCCGGAGCGCCGTCCTTTCGAGAAGGAACGCTGACCGCTCGATGGGAATGCTGATTGCGATACGAGCCATGCGTTTTTGGTTGCTGGATACCATTCGGTCCTATGAACCGAACGCCACGCTTTCGGCCATCAAGAACGTGGCGTTGACCGAAGAATACATGGCCGACCACTTCCCCGAGTTTCCCGTGCTGCCCGGCGTGTTTATGCTGGAAGCGGCCACGCAAGCGGGGGCTTGGTTGCTGAGGTTGAGCGAAGACTTTGCCCACAGCATCATTTCATTAAAAGAAGCCAAGAACGTAAAGTACGCCGATTTCGTTCAGCCTGGCCAAACGCTCGAGGTCACCGTGTCGATGCTTAAAAAAGACGAGCGGCTGGCTACGTTCAAAGTCGACGGCCAGACGGGTGGGCGGCCGACCCTCAGCGGACGGATCGTGCTGGAGCGTTACAACCTGTCCGACAGCGACCCGACTCGCCGCGATATCGACGAACGACTTAAACAATACTTTCGCCGGGCACAGAAAGTGCTTCTGCCTGCCCGGCTGACCGCAATGTAGGGAATACTCATTCGGAGGAACAAACAGCGATGTCTACGGTAACGAGCAAACAAGATATCTTTTCCAAGGTTCAAGAAGCGCTGATCGACGCGCTGGGCGTCGAAGAGGAAGAGGTCACGCCGGATGCCACGCTGCAAGGCGATCTGGGGGCCGAGTCGATCGATTTCCTCGACATCGTGTTTCGCTTGGAAAAGGCGTTCGGCATCAAGATCGAACGCGGCGAGCTGTTTCCCGAGGACATCCTCACCAACACCGACTTCGTTGAAGACGGCAAAGTCAACCCGGTCGGCCTGGCTAAGCTCAAAGAACGGATGCCGTTCGCTGACCTGTCGCGTTTCGAAGCCGACCCGAACGTGCAAAACCTCGGCAAGCAACTGACCGTGCAAGACATGTGCAACTTCGTGGAGCACAAGTTGGCGGCGTAGGTTTTAAGTTCCAATGACCAAGCACCAATGACCAACTGAACCAATGCCATCTCCTTGGTCATTGGGATTTGGTCATTGGTCATTCCTGCCCAAGCACATGCGTTGGTTCTGGCTCGACCGCTTCACTGAATTTGTCAGCGGCTCGCATGCCACCGCGCTGAAGTGCGTTTCGCTCAGCGAGGACCACTTGCATGATCATTGGCCGTACTACCCGGTAATGCCCAATACGCTAGCGGCCGAGGGAATGGCCCAGTGCGGCGGGCTGTTGGTGAGCGAGATCTACAAGTTCAGCGAGCTAGTTGTGCTCGCCAAATTCGCCAAGTGCGCATTCGAGGGCGAGGTGCGACCGGGTGAAACGCTCCGATATCATGCGAAAATTGACCAAGCGAAGGACGCCGGCGCCTCGGTGTCAGTCACCGCCCACGCCGGCGAACGGGCTTACGGCGAAGCCGAGATCTTCTTCGCCCGCCTCGACCCTGAATCCCTTGGCCAAGGCGCCCCCCGACAACTGTTCGACCCCGCGCATCTGCTCTACTGGCTACGGCTCGTGGGCGTCTTCGATGTTGGCGTCCGCCCCGACGGCACACGCCTCAAACCCGAAGATTACGGTTTCAATGTCCAATCCAACTAATTGAGGATTCAGGATGCGGGATGCAGGATGCAGGGAGTCAATTATCCCTGCCCCCTGCATCCTGCATCCTCCACAGGTGAACGCCATGAGACGACGCGTTGTAGTAACCGGCATGGGCTGCGTGACGCCGCTGGGCACAACTGTGCCTGAATTGTGGTCGAATCTGAAGGAGGGCAAGTCGGGCGTCGATTACACCACGCTGTTCGACGCCAGCAATTTCCCCACACGCATTTCGGCGGAGGTTCGCAACTGGTCGCTGACCGACGTGGGCATCGATCCGGCCCCTTGGGAAAAACGCGGCCGGCACACGCGGTTCGCCATCGGCGCGGCCAAGCAGGCCATGGAAGAATCAGGCGTCAGCGGCAGCGTCGATCCCGATCGCTTCGGCGTCTACCTCGGCGCCGGCGAGGGCCAGCAGGACTTTTACAACTTCAGCCACATGATGGTCGCCGCGCTTAAAAACGGCGAGCTGGACCTCGGCGCGTTTATTCAGGAAGGCCTCAAGCGGCTCGATCCGCAATTGGAGCTCGAGCAGGAGCCCAACATGCCGGCCGGCTACGTAGCCACGATGTTCGGCGCCGAAGGGCCGAACTTCAACTGCCTCACCGCCTGCGCGGCCAGCAGTCAGGCCATCGGCGAAGCGACCGAGATCATCCGCCGCGGCGATGCCGACGTAATGCTCTCCGGCGGCGCCCACAGCATGATCCACCCCTTCGGCGTCACGGGCTTCAACCTGCTCACCGCGCTCTCGGAGCGGAACGACGAGCCGGCCAAGGCTTCGCGACCGTTCGATCTCAACCGCGATGGCTTCATCCTTGGTGAGGGCGCCGCGATGGTCGTGCTGGAAGATTACGAACGAGCCAGAAAACGCGGCGCGCCGATCTACAGCGAAATCCTGGGCTACGGCACCACCGCCGACGCCTTCCGCATCACCGACACGCATCCGGAAGGCCGCGGCGCTATCACCTGCATGAAGATGGCCCTCCGCGACGCCGGCCGCAACCCGTCGGATATCGACTACATCAACGCCCACGGCACCAGCACGCAAGTGAACGACCGTGTCGAGACCATCGCCATCAAGGAAACGCTGGGTCCCGACATCGCCTATAAAGTCCCGGTCTCCAGCACCAAGAGCATGACCGGCCACCTGATCGCGGCCGCCGGCGCCACCGAGCTGATCATCTGCCTAATGGCCATGCGCGACAACGTCGTGCCGCCCACCATCAACTACGAAACCCCTGACCCCCAGTGCGACCTCGACTACGTCCCCAACGCCGCCCGCGAACGCAACGTCCGAACCATCCTCACCAACAGTTTTGGCTTTGGAGGCCAGAACATCGCGCTCATCGCGGGCGCGGTATAAGGCGTTATATGAATATCGGTGATGAGCGCATTATCTATGATGAGACGAAGAAGTGGCGCGTGCGGATATTCCAAGCTCCCAATGGATCGTACGGCTTTGTGGAAGAGGTCTTCAGCGACGATCCATTCGAGCTTTGCTGGCTGCCAATCACGGCAGGACGGTCTCATCCCGTCTGCGATACTGTTGAAACCGCGCTTCGCGAAGCGCACGGGCGCATTGATTGGCTCTGAGGGTCGTTCACGACCCTTCTTCGCGCCGCGATAATAGCCCCGGCGTTTACGCCGGGGTGCGCTGCCTACCATGCCCTCACCCAGGCCCGTTCACGGGCCTTCTCGCTGTGGCGGCTTGAGCCACCACCATCGCCGGCTCCTCCTGCGTAATCCGCTCCAGCCGCTCATGCACGGTCCCGCGAGCATGATGCTCGCGTTGATTACGGATATACTCAACAACCCATGGCATATCCCGCGTCCCAAAACTCACGACACCATAACCCGCCTGCCACTCGATCACCTTTTGGTTTCGTCCTATCGCCTGATTCACATCGTGGGACGAACCGCCCTTGAGCTGGCCAATGAATTCACTGATTAACAAGGTCGGCCGAATGCTCACCGCCATATGCACGTGCGTCTCGATGCCGCCGATTTCATGTACGAACGCGCCGGGCGTTTCGGCCTGGCGGCCGACGGCAACGGCAATAACCAGATCGATCCCGGCGACTACGATGTCTGGCGTGCCCACTTCGACGAGACGGCCGGCAGCGGCTCGGGTGCGTCCGCTGGATCTTCGAGCGCCCCGGTGCCGGAGCCGGCAACCCTGGTCATGAACCTCGTGGGACTGCTGGTGATGTCCTTTCGCCGACGCGCGGCCCTGTCGTAATCTCGTCCATTTGTCGGACGTGCCATCATTGCACCGTTTTAACACGGCCCGGCTCAGCGCCATATTCTCATCCGTTTTTCAGCACGCCATAGGCGTTCCGGAAACTCATCTCTGCGATCAGTCTGACACTCGTCCGTCACTCCGGCCGCAATAACGCGCCGTCAAACCAACGATTTGGGCGCTCGAGCGCCCCATAGGATACCGAAGTTGCGCAAATCGACGGGCTAGTTTTGAGCTTGACTTCCGCTGGCGCGCGCGGGAAGGTAAGCGGCCTTTTCGTCTTCAACGGCATCGAAAACGAGTTCCACAGATGTCCAAACTGTCGCAGCTAATCGGAAAAAAAAACAGCCGCCGACGGAGCATGGGCACGCATGCGCCGACCTGGTTTGAGGCGCGTCGTCCATTGTCGCCGACGGTAGGCACGGCCGCCGAACTCTATCGTCAGCCAGAGCAAGTAGAAGCCGTCGATGCGAGATTCTCCCCGCTGTTGAACGAGCCGGCGACGCTCGAAGCGATCGAGCACGACACGGTGGTCTTGCCGGCTACAGCCGACCGCGAAGGCTATTTTCATGATCATCACTTTGCGTATTGGTTGAGCGGTCTTGCCGATCTGCGCATGGTCCAACGACTGGTGCCGAGCGCGTCCTTTGCGCACGTGCTCGATTTTGGCGGCGCTTCGGGCCGCTTTGCGCGACAAGTAGTCCTTGCCGAACCGTCGGCGAGAGTGACGGTCGCTGATCTAAACGTTAATCACGTGGAATGGGTCGAGCGGCATTTCGATCGATCCGTGCGCGCAGTGAAAGTCAGTCCGTATCCCCATTTTCCGCTGGCCGATGGCAGCGTAACTCTTTGTGTAGGACTTTCGGTCTTCACGCACATCGACCCCTATGAATCGGGCTGGCTGGCGGAGATCCAGCGCGTCCTGGCCGACGGGGGATACGCGCTGCTCACGATTCATTCGGAGCAAACCTGGCGGCTCCTGCCGACTCAACCTGAATTATTGAGGCGTCTGCAGCGCATTCCCGAATTTGCGGAAGCGTTCCGGCTCGGTGAGCCGATGCCGCCAGGCCGAGCCGTCTACGACTGGAACCCGAACTCAATCGAACACAATTGCAACGTGTTCATGGACAGCGACTATGTCCGTCGCCGTTGGAGCCGGTGGTTCGAGGTCGTCGATATCGCGCACAGAGCACACCACGACTTCCAAGCAGCCGTGATTCTGCGCAAGACTGGCGGTTCCTGATAGCCGAAGTCGCGCGAGTTTTCTAGTTGCGCCTACGCTGGCCGCAACCATAGCAAACAAGTGCCAGCGAGAGCACCAACAGTGTGCTTGGCTCCGGCACGGCGACGGACATCATTCCAGAGCCCATCAAGCTCATCATAGCCAGCGGAACTGATTTCTGAATCGAGAAATCGAAGCTGGTGAATGAATCGTAATAATGCGATTGAAGCGGATTCACCATGACCCAAACAGTATCTCCGACGTTCAGCTGACCCAACTCTCGGTTGAAGTTCATCAACTGACCGTTGGTCGAGACGCCGGCCGCCGAGCCCGAAAGTGCGTTGTTTACATATACGAGCACTTGCAGGCCATCCTCCAGCGTGGAAATATTCCCGTCAATCTTTTGGATCGAGCTGTCGGCGATGCGGTACAAACCGGCTCCGTCGTCGGCTTGGATCGTGTAGCCCGCGATGGGCATGTACTTGGGCTGGCCCGGGTGGCCCCCAGTGGCTGTAAGCTGCAGGTAATCATCGATGTGAGTCTTGGTGCCGGGCACGGTGGTCGCGGCGCCGGTGGTGTTGTACGCCTGGGCAACGTCGCTCCATTGGAGCGACCCAAAGCTTGCCGAATCACCCAGCTTGCCGTTGGGATTCCAAGCGTACGTCCAGCCGGTGGCGGGGCCGCCACTCTGGAAATCGCTATGAAAGTCGCTGACCGAGGCCCATTCCAGGTCGGAACCTGAGCCCGGCTCTGGTAACACGCTCGGCGAATCATACATCGAATCGAACGTCACCAGGCGTCGTGCGAGCTGTGCCTTACCCCAGCGCTTGCCGTCGGTGTAGTACACGTAGAACGACTGGCCCGTGCGCTGCGGATCGGGACCAGTGCCAATGATGGTTGGATACATCTGCTCGCCGGCATCGAGCACGAACGGCTGCCGCGCCGACCAATTGACACCGTCTGCGGAGGTCGCCAGGTACAAGTCGGGCCCGGTGCCTCCGGACTGCCACTGTGAGCTTACCAATACCAATTGGTCGAGATATTCGTTGTAGGATACCGACGACCACCAGTTTGCCGGATTGCCTGTCTCCAACGGCGAAGACTTTCCGCCGCGTCCCGGCTCCGACCAGTTGCCGTTGTAGTACTTGGTGAACGGCGTCGAAATTCCATTCAGCGAGTTGCTCACCAAATCCGCTAACGGAGCTCGTGCCACGGCCAGCTCGCTCGACGTTGCGTTAGCCATATAGTCGCGATAGTAAACGTTAAAATAACCGTCGTGAATGGCGAACGATCCGCCGCCGACATCCACCGACCATGGCGCTTGTCCGACCGGCATATTGGGTTCGATGATCGTGCCCAAATCCCAGAACGCTTGTCCGTTGGGATCCGTCGATGCGGCAAGTCCCAGGACGCTGGAATACTTTCCTTTCTTGTGAATCTCGGCGTGATACACCATGAATCGCGCGCCGGTGGCTTCGTCTTCATAGACAGGTCCACCAGCCACGTAGCCGTATGTCTTTTTCGGCACGTTGTAGATCTTGACCTTCTTCTTCTTTCCTTGAGCCGGATTCTCAAGCGTTCCAGTCACCAGCGCCGACTTCGAGCTGTTCGCGGCGTAGAAATCGTACGTCCCATTTCCGTTGGAGACGACGCCGAAGTTGCCGTCGGGCCAGTACTTGAGGCCACCGGGCTGCGACGCTTTGTAAATGGTCTCTCGCGCGCCCACGGAGAAAATTGGCGCCGCCTGGGCACTTTCGATCCCAACGAATACCAATGCCAACGGTGCAATACTGCAAACAAATGACCAAGGGGCGCCAATGCGCGTGCGAAAGTCGCGTGCTGACGAAACGACGAAGTGGGACATCATAGTTGTGGTCTCACGAGGCAGGAACAGGATGACGACGGAAACGAGGTGGGGCGGCGGTGGTCTCGCTGCCAGCGGCGCTCAAGCCCTGACGCGTGCGAGGTGGCTGTTGGCTCGCCGCAGCTATGACTTCAGAGTAATTGCCAGCTTGGCAGGGCCGGAAAATGATGTCGAAAAACCACAGCGCAGCCGAGCGGAATTGCGCGTAGCGCGGGCTGTTCCGAAGGTAGGGCCAAGAAGCCGGCCGGGGAGGCGCCGTTCATGACGGCGCGAAAGCCCGCGGAAACGTGCTCGGGCGAGGCATTCCGATCAGGCGGCCGCTTTGAGACAGGAATTCCTGGTCAATGCAGCGGCGAGAATCCGATCGGCAAAATCCTCGGCCGGCCTTAGACTATGCCGCTGTCGTATCGCACCGGCGGCCAGCTGCCCCATGTGTTGCCAGTCGTGCCGGCGTTGCCAGGCGCGCTCCAATACTTCGTCGACCAGTTCGGCCGTGGCGGCCGGCGCGAGAAAACCGCTCTGGTTATCGTCAATCAACTCGGCGGCCCGGCCTACTCTGGTCGTGATCGGAACCCGGCCGCACATCATCGCCTCGAGCAGCGACAGTGCGTTTCCTTCCATCCGCGACGGCAACAGCAAACCATGGTGTTTTGACCACAGTTCCTCGATGTCGTCGGCGAAACCTGCATAAGTAATTTGCTCACGCAGATCGTACAAGTCGATCAATTGCCGCAATTGCGCCACAGAACCATCATCGGAGCCGTAAAGCGTGACCGTGAGTGGCCGAGCCCGCCACTTCGGCTGGCGAAGGACGCGCACGACAAGGTCCTGGCTTTTGGAGAGAAAATGGACTCGCGCCACGCAGGCCAACTTCCAAGACGGTTCCGTAGACGGCCAGGCAGGCGAAGCATCGGAAGCGACGTTGAACGGGTTGTCTACGATCTCGGCTCGCGACAGGTCGAGGGCCAGATTGGACTCCAAAACTTCGCGGTTTTCCTCGGACACGAAGTAGCACCGCTCTGCATGAGCGTAAGCGGAACGAAAGTCTGCCAGACTGCGGGGAGGGATCCAAATGTGGGGACCGGCCGCTTGCACCACGATTGCATAGGGAACGCCTAACAAGCGGCACGTATTGGCGATCTGCGGCTCGTCGGCATGACACGAGAATGAAACAACAACGAAGTCGGGCTTCGTCTTCTGGATCCAACGCAGAAATTTCAGTTGAACAAGATGGAATTTCTCCAGCGTTCGCCGGAGGCTTCGCCCAAGACGCAATCGAGATCGGAAATGAGGTACGGCACCCGCATCGATCAATTGCGCGAGCGGTGCTGCGATTGTCGGCCACTGACGGCAGTTAAAGAAAACCTGGTGGCCACGCCGGAGCAACACCATCGCAGCGCGACTCCACAACTCTTCACTGCCTCCCCACGGGAGTCCCCCCATTGTCGAGACAAAGGCAATCCGCATGGTAAGATTCACTCGGAATTTTGCGCGTTGTCAGTGCTCCGGGGTGCTCGAGGCACGCGGACGCAGACCGCCGAACCCATTCGGGAGGCGCGCCTTTCACGCCGCTTTCTTGGACTGGTGCGGAAAGCGATGACTCACTTGCTCGCCATCAGTTTCTGGTATGCCATCCCCGATCTCGATGATCGAAATTAGCCCCGCGCGGCATCGAATAGGCCGGTCCAAGTGCTGCAGGCGACTGACATTGGGACCATCGGTCCAATTCGCCGGTCGTGACGGGTCCGTCGGATGCCACATATGGTAGGCGCTCGTGTAGCCCAACACCGAGACAATCCGCATACCCGCCTTGCGCAAGCGGAAAGCCAAATCGTCGTCTTCACAGCCCCAGCCCACGAAGTTTTCATCGAAGCCATTGACGGCTTCCAGATCGACGCGCGAAATCGCAATGTTGCAGCCAGTCAGCTTTGGCCTCGTGGGATGGCCGATCAATCGGTAGCACTCGTCCTTGATTCGCCTTCGGCTGATTCGTTTGCGTTCATCGCGCGAAACCCAAGCACGATATTCCTCCGAGGCAATTGCCCTCAGGTCTAGCCGCTCGGTCGCTTCCTGATCCAAGCGAAAGCAACCGCCGGCCCGCACCACGCCCGGCTTACGGGCACGAAGGTGTTTCTGCAGATGCTCAGGCGGGAAGACACAGTCGCTGTCGGAAAACAGCAAGTATGGCGCACTGCTCGCGCGAACCCCATCATTTCGGCAGAGCGCCACGCGAAAGCCGCAATGTGAATGAGTCGTCAGCTTGACGGGGAAATTGGCGGAGCGCGCAAACTTACGCACGATGCTGTGCGTGCGATCTTTTGAGCCGTCATCCGATACAATAACTTCGAATCGGCCCTCCATCGAGCGCTGGAGCGCTAGCGAAGCCAGCGAGCGTTCCAAATGTTCCGGACGCTGATATGTCGTGAGAATGACGGATAATTCAAGATTGATTCGCATTCTTCAGCGTACTTTACCAGCAAGGATGCACGACTGACGTGCGATGCCCTCTCACGTTTTGAAGCTGCGCAGTTATTCGGCTCGAACTCCCGGCCGCTCTGGCCACGCGCAGTTTCCCGCTGGGGCCCATCACCTGATTAAAGACGCATGGGGATTCTCATCGACAGTGCAGCATCATGAACTATTTTTATTTTGCAGTTAAAACCCTCAACACCTAAGGTGGGTGAATGTACTGGAGAATCAGCTTTATCGGCAAGTGAAACATTTGCCGGCATTTGGCGTTGCCCACCCGCCTTTGGGTGGTAAGGTGGACTAATCAAGCACATTTCACCTGGGAGATTACCCGAATTCGATGAGTAGCAGAAACAGATGAACCAAAACCTTTCGGCTAGCACCCAACTCCAAAAAAGGTCGCCGCTGATGCCAAGGGAACAACGCGAGACTTTTCCCTCCAGCCGGCGAAACGGAATGTCGGCAAGTTCGCGCTTGTGACAAATCGCCCGCTCACGCTACACTCTCGCCGCGCCGCGTGAAGTGCTATCTTCCCGTAGCGCGAATACTGCTATCACGACGATCTGGGCGTTCGCCCCGTTCCCGTCAGGGAGGATGGGCTACAAGATGAATTGTTTCGCGCGGGCGTTGAGAGAGGCTTGGCGGCATTGGCCGTTTCTGGCGGTCTCGCTGTGCTGTTCCTTGGGAGTTGCGGCTCTGTGGGGCGCTAATATCGCGGCATTATATCCCATTGTTGAAACGACGCTGCATGGCCAGTCTATCCAGGCATGGAACACGCAGCGGGTCGAAAAGGCGCAGCGCGATCTAGCGACGCACGAGGCCGGGATTCTCGATCTCAAGCGTCGAATAAAGGCCGCCGTGGGAGACGCCGAGCGTCGCGACCTCGAACTTCAGGTGGAAATGCTGCGAACTCGGATTCAGGTGGCACGAGCCTCCGCCTACTCTGCCAAGCGACTGCAGCCGCTGATCGAACGCGTACTGCCGAAAAAGCCATTTGCGACAGTGACATTGATCGCCTTGCTCGTGGCAGCAGCCACTGCTGTCAAGCAGATTCTGATGATCAGCAACACGATGCTCGTCTCGTATGTGTCGCACAGTATCGCTCGCGACGTGCGCGGCAGGATTTTTGATAAAGCACTCGCCCTCGATCGGCCCGGGTTCGATGCGTTTGGTATCAGTGGTTTTGCCGCCCACATTACGCATACGACCGAAATGCTTGCCAGCGGCATGGCTAGCTTTTACGGCGGGGCCGTCACGGAGCCGCTCCGTATTTTGGCCTGCCTCTGCGGAGCTTGGATGATCTCCTGGCGATTGACGCTCGCCTCCCTTGTATTCGCGCCGCTGGCCGCTTTCTTGATTCTGTTCCTTAATCGCAGAATCCGCAACCTATCGCTGCGCACTCTCAGCCGCACGATGAGCTTTCATCACGTGATGCTCGAGGTCTTCAACTCGCTACTTACCGTGCAAGCCAATACGATGGAGGGCTTCGAACGAAGGCGTTTCCGCGAATCGACGTCCCATATCAAGCGCACCGCGATGTTGTCGACTTTTTACAACTCGCTTACTAGCCCCGTGACCGAGCTTCTCGGCATGGGAATGATGTGCACCGGTGTCATTGTCTCCGGTTATCTGGTGATCAACAAGGAGACAAGCATCCTGGGCATTCCCATGTCCGACGAGCCGCTTACGATCACGCTGTTCACCGTGTTTTTTGCCCTGCTCATCGGGGCCGCCGATCCGTTGCGAAAACTGTCGACCGTCATCACCGGCATCAACAACGGAATGGCCGCTGCCAACCTGCTGTATCCGATCTTGGATGCGCAATCTCGGCTTGTCGAGTCGAGTTCTCCCATGCCGTTTCCATCGCCGCACACGCAAATCGAATTTCGCGACGTTCATTTCAACTATGACGGAACGCGGCAAGTGCTCCAGAACGTCAACTTATCGATTCGGCGCGGCGACCACCTGGCGATCGTTGGGCCGAATGGAGGCGGCAAGAGCACGGTCATCAACCTGCTGTGCCGGTTTTACGATCCACAGCAAGGTGAAGTGCTGGTCGATGGCATTTCGCTACGCGACTTTTCGCTGAAAGAACTTCGCAGCCGGATCGCCTTGGTCACGCAGCAAACGGAGCTTTTCAACGAAACCATCTTCCACAACATCCGGTACGGACGCTGGGACGCGACGGAGGAGGAAGTGATCGCGGCCGCAAAACTGGCCCGGGCGCACGACTTCGTTGCTAGCTTCCCTGCCGGGTATCAAACGCGCGTCGGGCCGAACGGACAACGCTTGAGCGGCGGGCAGCGCCAGCGAATCGCTTTGGCGCGGGCGTTTCTGCGAAACGCCGAAATTCTCGTGCTCGACGAAGCAACCAGCCAGATCGACGTAGAGAGCGAGCGGCTGATTCACGACGCGCTTGCCGAGTTCGGCCAGAACCGCACACTCATCATGATCACGCACCGTGAAAGCACGCTTTCGCTGGCAACTCGAATCGTTCGGATGGAAAACGGCATGCCCAAACTGGTGGACCCAAGCCTTCCACAAGCGGCGTGAACGACGAAGTGGTACTGTAGGACGTCGATCGTGCGCGGTTGAAGAACCATATTTGACGTATAGGCCTTTCGCGTTCGCGGTGACGTACTTCCGATGCGGTTCGGCCCGGCTTGTCTCTTACCTGTCAATCCACGCCGCCACGCCCTAACTCCACAAACTATCAAAAGCGGGGAAGTGTCCGATAATCTCCCGCACTCGATGTTCCACCTGGCTTTGCGCCGCTGGGGACAGGTCAGTTCGCCAATCGCTCGATTCCTTTCTCCGAAACCGGTCTTGTCCTATCGGCTCGGCAGAAACGTTGCCTTTGAGCTCGGCACCCAATTCCCTAAACACGCGCGAAAGCATAGCGTGCGGATCGGCCAAATCGCGGTAGAACGAGAAGACGACCAAATCAGGACGTGTTTGCGCAAATTGGAGCCACATAGCGGCCCACTCCGCGTGCCAATCGATGGTTTGCATGACGAACTCACTTTTGCCTATCTCCGGGTGCACGGGAAGACGCCTTGAATCAGTAAGGGCCTTTTCTCGCCGCTGCTGGCCAATTTCCCCCTCGCCATGCCCTTCGCCGCAGTAGTGGTGATAGGCTGAGACGGCGCATTCCGCCGGGTTCCTCAGGTGGACCCAGATCTTTTCGACTCGGGCGCGATCAAGGGCGGCCAGGATGTTCGGATGGGGCCGAGCGTGCGTGTGGCAGGTACAACCTCCAGAAAGGTACAACTTCAGCGCATCGTCGCTGGCATAGCACAATGAGTGGCAGAGGCGATGCATGAAGAACCAAGAAAATTCCTTATAGCCCAATTGCAGCATGCGGTTGTGAAGGTATGTGCCGCCCGATTTAGCTTGAAATGCGGAGATAATTGATTTTCGCGAAGGATCGAAATCGTGCATTCCCAGCAAACCGCGAAAACCATGCTGCGCGAGCCGGTGGAAACACGCGAGCGCGTTCGCATTGTCGTCGATCGCTCGAAATCGTTCATACTGCGAGCGTAGGCTCGCGACGCTCTCGTGCCAAAAGAATCGCTGTGATGATGACTCCGACATGTGCTTTACAAACGTGTGCCGCTCACGAATGTAAAAACTCCTTTGGAAACGCTGCCGCAGCGCTCCCATAGCCTTAAATAGCATTAAGCCTCCAGCGTGTTTCAATTTCGAGTTACGTTCTTCCCGGCGCCTTTCGCCTTAGCCAGCCTTTGGGATGGTGCGTGATCAAAAACCTTTGACAACGCTCAGTATCAAGCTCGAATGCATCGGTCGATTTCAAAAAGTCTTCGATGGCGGGAAGCGGTCCGGGACGGCCGGATCGGAAGACGGACATGGTATCGACCACGCCGTCCTGCACCAGGCAGTAGCTGCCGGGGGTGACCAGCGGGGCATAGCATTCAATTTCGCGCCGCACGTGAGCTTGAGAGTGATCGCTGTCGAGGATGACCATGACCGGGCCCGAGCAAGCTTTTGCTCTTTTTCGAACGGCCCCCAATACTTCGTCGGACGTCGAACTGCCAATCAGGTACGTAACCCGCGGATGCGACAAATTATGCAGCCGTTCCACGTCGATCGTCACGATCTCACCTTGCCCCATTAGATCAAACAAGTGGGCAAAGAATAACGACGATCCGCCGCGGTAGGTGCCGCATTCGATCAGCAGTCGCGGCCGCACCTCGGCGATCGTTTCTTGAATGGTCCACAGGTCCAGCACGTTCTGCCAAATCGGCTGGCCAAGCCAAATAACCGAACCAAAGTTGTTCGTCTTGTTTATGAGTTCGGCGAAGAAAAGCGAGCGGATCGCTGGCGCGACGAGCGGCCAGCGCTCGCCGCATCCGTTCGTGGCGCCCACTTCCTCGTACAACTGCTGTGCAAATTCGTCGATTCGCCGCGTGATCAAGTCGCTAGTAATCATCTCTCGCACCTTGGCTATGCTGCTCATAAGTGCCGCGACCGGCGTCGTGGCAATTCGATAGCATTGTCTTAGCTGATTCCAACGGCTGGCGTGAAGTGCAGTCTGTCACGTGCTGGCCAGTCCGTGGTAAATCGACCTTGCCGGGTAAAACGTCACCTTCTATTCTCCCCCGCTTACCTTCCCGGCGATAGCAATCCAACAATCCCCGCTAACTCGACGGCGCAACTGCGCCCATGCTATGAAGGCTGTAATCTTAGCCGGCGGTCTCGGGACACGCTTTAGCGAGGAGACCGATCTGCGCCCTAAGCCCATGATCGAGATCGGCGGCAGGCCGATGCTCTGGCATATCATGAAGATCTATTCGGCGCAGGGGGTGAACGACTTCATTGTCTGTGTCGGCTACAAGGGCTACGTCATCAAGGAGTACATCGCAAACTATGCGCTGCACAATTCGGACGTAACGTTCGATTTCAGCGGCGCGCACGGCCCGACCATGGAAGTGCACCAGCGGCGTTCGGAGCCGTGGCGGGTGACGATCCTGGACACAGGCGAGAACACGCAAACCGGCGGCCGCCTCAAGCGCGTGCAACCTTACGTGGGTCGTGAGACATTTTGCGCGACCTATGGCGACGGCTTGGGCAACATCGACATCGAGGCGCTGTTGGCCTTTCATCGCAGTCACGGCCGATTAGCGACGCTCACCGCGGTACAGCCGATGGGGCGCTATGGCGCGCTCGACATCGGCGCGGGAGGCCGCGTGCGGCAGTTTCATGAGAAACCTGCGGGCGACGGGGGCTGGATCAATGGCGGCTTTTTTGTGTTGGAACCGGCGGCTCTAGACTACATCCGCTTAGGCGACGCCACCCAGTGGGAGCGCGAGCCGATGGAGCAACTCACCGACGACGGCCAGCTCGCAGCCTACAAACACCACGGCTTTTGGCGGCCAATGGACACGCTCCGCGACAAGCGTGACCTCGAGGCGTTGTGGGCGGAGGGACGGGCCCCCTGGAAGATTTGGTCAGTGCCACTTTCCGAAGACGGGTGCGGGATTGGATCGGCAAAGGCCGCATAAGGTAGCCAATTGTTCGAACGAATCTATGCTGGACGCCGTGTGCTGATAACGGGCCATACCGGCTTCAAGGGAAGCTGGCTGGCGGCGTGGCTGACGCTGCTGGAGGCGCGTGTGGCGGGCCTTGCGCTCGATCCGAACGAGGACCAGCCGATGTACGCCTCTCTCGGTTTGGCCGAACGGCTGATCGCAGACCATCGGATCGACATTCGCGACCGGGAGGCGGTTGCGCAAGTCGTGGAGCGGGAGCAGCCTGAATTTGTATTTCACCTAGCCGCGCAGCCGCTCGTACGACAGTCGTACGCCGAACCGGCTGAGACGTTCGAAACGAACGTACTTGGCGTGACCAACGTGCTTGAGGAGGTGCGGCGAAAGGGGCGGCCGTACGTGATCGTTGTGGCGACGACCGACAAATGCTACGAGAACCGCAATACGGACGAGGGATACCGCGAAGACGATCGGCTGGGAGGTCGCGATCCTTATAGCGCATCGAAGGCGTGTGCGGAACTGGTCGTCGCCTCGTATCGGCAGTCGTTCTTCGCGGATTGCCAACAAGTGAAACTGGCGAGCGCGCGGGCTGGCAATGTGATTGGCGGCGGCGACTGGTCGCGCGACCGGATCGTGCCGGATGCGGTCCGCGCGCTCAGGTGCGGCGAGCCGATCCGTGTGCGAAATAGAGGATCGACCCGTCCGTGGCAACACGTGCTGGAGCCGCTGTCGGGTTATTTGTGGCTTGCGGCGACGATGGCACGGCCCGAGCTCGTCGAGCAACCGGACGCGCGACGCCTGTGCGGCGCCTTCAACTTTGGTCCGCTGAAAGAGAGCCATCGAGCGGTTGCCCAGCTCGTCGAGGAATTGCTCACACACATGCCTGGTTCCTGGACGGACGCGCCGGAAGCCGCCGCTCCGCACGAGGCCGGCAAGCTGCATCTGGCGATCGACAAGGCGCGAGAGCTGCTCGCCTGGCGGCCCGCATGGAATTTCGCCGAAGCGGTGCGCGCGACGGCGGCCTGGTATCAGGCCGAGCAGCAAGGCGAGAATTTGTGGCGGACGACGCACGAGCAAATCCGCGACTATCAAGTGGCGGCTCGAGCCGCCGGAATTCCCTGGGTAGGAAAGTGCGAATTTTTGTTACCGGCGCAACAGGCTTTATCGGTTCGCACTTTGTGAACCACGCGCTCTCGGCCGGCCATGAAGTCGTGGCGCTGCGACGTTCTGCGGAAAGTATGCCGCGGATCGTGCTGGCACGCGAACCGGCGTGGCTCACGAGGTCGATGCGACAGATTACGGAGCGCGATCTGGCGGGAATGGACGTCGTGGTGCATCTCGCGGCGGCGGGGATCAGTCCGCGCTCTAGCACATGGGATGAATTGCTCGAATGGAACGTCGTTGTGCCGACGAAGCTGCTGCTGACGGCGGCAAGCGCCGGCGTGAGGCGATTCGTGGCCGCGGGGTCTTGCCTTGAGTACGGCCGCGCCGGCGGGCGATACGAATTTATTCCCCCGGACGCGCCGTTGGAGCCAACTGGCGCTTATGCGGCGTCGAAAGCGGCTGGAGGCGTATTGTTTTGCACGATTGCCGCGGAGAAGAAGCTCCAGTTGAGCTACTTGCGGCTGTTTTCGGTATTTGGCGTGGGGCAGCACAAGGGCAATCTCTGGCCGATGATCCGCCGTGCGGCGCTCGCGGGAGAAAATCTGGCGCTGACGCCGGGCGAACAGGTGCGAGATTTCATTGCCGTCGAGCACGTGGCCGCCAAATTGTTGGCGGCGGCCCGTGACGAAGCCGTCGAACCGGGGGTCCCGCAAGTTCGGAACGTCGGCACCGGGCGGCCGCAGACGGTACGCCAATTCGCCGAGCATTGGTGGCGCGAATTCGGTGCGCAGGGCAAGCTTCTCGTTGGAGAACTCCCTTACCGCAGCGACGAAGTGATGCGATACGTGCCGCAGGTGTGAAGGACGACGACGCGCGCCGCGAGGCGCAGGTGGTCTGGTGATGGGCGACTCATGCGAGTATCATGCCCACCCCTGACGTGCGGGAGCCGAACAATGGCCGACGACGAACTGGAAATCCCGCCGATTGCACCATTGGCCGAGGGCGTGCCGCGCCCGCGCTGGTCCGTGATGATCCCCGCTTACAATTCGGCGCGGACCATTGCCGAGACGCTCCAGAGCGTCCTGTCCCAAGCACAGGCCGAAGACGAAATGCAGATTGCCGTCGTCGACAACGTTTCGACCGACGAGACACTTGCCGTGGTCGAGCAAACCGTCGCTGCCCATCCCTCGTGTCGTCGAATCCAGATTCACCAAAATCCCAGCAACTTGGGGATGATCGGCAACTTTAACGCTTGCCTGCGGCTCGCGCGTGGCGAGTTGGTTCACTTATTGCATGCAGACGACTTGATCCGGCCCGGCTTCTACGCGGCGGTCGAAGCGCGTATACAACAGTATCCAGAGGCAGAGCTGTATGCGGCCCGCGTGTTCACCATCGACTCGCAGGGCGAGCTGGAATACATCACCAGTCGACTCGCTCGCGCGGGCCCGTTGACCGCGTTCGACGTGGCGTACGAGAACCAACTCTACCCGCCGGGGGTTGTGGTGCGACGCGCGGGCTACGAGCGAGTGGGTGGATACTCGAACGTAATCGCGTATCTGCCCGATTGGGAAATGTGGACTCGGCTGCTGGAGCACCGACCTGGCGCGTTCATTAATGAGCCGCTCGCTTGCTACCGCCAAACGCCCGGCAACGCGACCGACGTTTTTTCCAGGACGGCTGCTGATTTGCGGGACATGATGCGGTTTGGTGACGTGCTGGCGCGACGAGTGCCAAATTTCTCGCGCCACCAGTGGCGGAAAAATATCCGGCGGCACGCGGAATGGGGGATGAATAAGTGGCGAACGGCAGGCGACGAAACGGCATTTCGTGCCAATCGAGCGGTTTGGCGTAAGCTCGCAACGCCCCGCGAGAAACTCGCCGATTGGCTCGCGGGGGCGCAAGAACTTGGTAGGACATTTGAAAGAACTCTGCGCCAAACGGTTTGGCGGCGGACGAAAAAGTAGCAGTTTAGTCCATCGATCCAGTATAAGTTCATCGATCGCCGAATCGCCTACCGGCCAAATGACCTTGTTGAGGAGGTCGCCCAGTTGTATTCTCCCCCGCCCAGCGCGCACCCGTCTTGCCAGCGCGAGCCTCTGCCGCCGCTGGCTTCTCCGTGGAGACGCAAACGTGTCGACCTCGGCTATCGATGAGAAACTGCCGGCTCCTCGTGGGCCAACGCGGATTGCCCGCAAGGTTTGGCGTGAAGTTTCGCGGCCATTTCGCCCGCGATCGCAACGCCTTGCCACGCCGCCTAAAGAAACTTCACTCCCGACGGAATCCGCCACCGAGCCCGCGCAGCCTTATCTCACAGGAAGCGGCGCCGGCATCGCCGGCTTCCACCCGCAGCAAGCAACTGTTGAAGCCGAAGGGATCCCGCTCATTCAGCGGCTTGTGCGCGAGTCGCGCACGCACTCTGGTCCCATTGTCGAAATTGGAACACTACTTGGCGTGACTACGACCAATATGGCTCTGGCCAAAACGCCGCAGCAGAGAATCATCACCGTCGATGTTTACTGCTGGAACCCTTGGGGACTGACGCCCGATGTGCACGAAGCCCTCACAGCCCAGGTGCTCTATTATCTGACGCAGACCGGACAAGTAGAGTGTGTCCGGATGGACAAAAACGAGTTTTATCGCACCTATGAAGGTCCACCGCCGGCAATGGTCTTTCTCGACGCGTGGCACGATTACGACGAAACGAAGAAGGATATCCAATGGGCTATCGGCGTAGGCGCCAAGATCATTTCGGGACACGACTACTGCGACGAATTTCCCGGTGTCAAGCAGGCCGTGGACGAATTCGGCGGTCCGTGCCAATTGGCTGGCACGGTTTGGGCTTTGTAAACAGCAGGGGCATAGTGAACCACGCGGAGCCCAGTCTTGACGTCTACATCTTCGAACTGCAGCGCCCGCGAAATCGTCGTGGTTAGTGCCTCGGACGACGGTTACGCCATGCCCCTGGCGGTGACCATTCGCTCCGCGTTAAACCATCTCGGCGCCGATCGCCGAATGCAACTGTTCCTTCTGGACGGCGGCCTCACCGAGGAGAGCAAAACGCGCCTCTTGAAATCGTGGATCGATCCACGCCTGACGGTTGAGTGGATTCGCCCCAATATGGACCTGGTGCGCGATTTGTACGTGAGTTACCAGGTCACAACGGTTACTTACCTGCGGCTGCTGATGGCCGAGCTGCTGCCTGAATATGTGACGCGGGCTCTCTATTTGGACGCTGATATGCTGGTCCGCCGCGACCTTGGCGACCTATGGGACGAACCCCAGCACGGACTCGCAATCCTTGCCGTGCCGGAGATTGCAGCGCCGTACATCGATGCGGCCGCATCCATGCCAAACTTCGAGAACTGCCGCAAGCACCTGTGCGCGTTCACGCCGATTGCGAATTATCGCGAGCTTGGCTTGCCCTCCGATGCCCAATATTTCAACGGCGGCCTGCTCGTCGCCGACATTGCTCAGTGGCGTCGCGAAAATTTCGCAAAACAAATGCTCGATTGTCTCCGCCAAAATTGTGAGCACGTTTTGTGGTGGGACCAGTACGCCTTGAATGTCGTGCTGGCACGCAGGTGGCGACCGCTCGACTACCGATGGAATCAAGGGACGCACCTGTTCGCCTACCCCAATTGGCGCAAATGTCCTCTCGACCGCGCGACATACGAGCAATTGCGAAAATCGCCGTGGATCGTGCATTTCTCCTCGCCGTCCAAACCGTGGCACTACTTTTGCCGTCATCCTTTTCGGCGCGAGTTCTTCCGCTGCCTGGAACAAACCCAATGGAGAGGCTGGCGGCCGGAGCGGCCCGATCACCTCATCAAGCAGTGGTGGGACTTTCACTACCGCCCACTGCGAAACCAGTGGAAGTCACGCATTCGCGCGCTAAAGCAATCCGTTCGACGCAAACGCCGCAAGGCCGCGTAAATGCACAGGGCTGTGCGGCATCGTGTCTTTGCCAACCGCCATCGCGCCATCGAGAGCCTGCCGAAAGGCGGAGTCGTCGCCGAGGTCGGCACGCAGACAGGGCATTTTGCGAACCATATCTTTAAGGCGGCCAAGCCCGATAAGCTCCATCTATTCGATCTCAGTCTGGAATGGTTCGATTCCAGCTTGCTTGAGGAACCAATTCGCGACGGCCTCGTGGAAATTCATCTAGGAGACTCCTCCACGGGGCTCAGCAAGTTTCCAGCAGAACATTTCGATTGGCTGTACATCGATGGCGACCATTCGTATGCCGGTGTGAAGAAGGACATTGCACAGGCCGTTCGCGCGGTTAAACATCACGGCCTGTTGGTATTCAATGACTATACCGTTTGGAGCCCGCTGGAAGCGTGTAATTACGGCGTTCTCAAAGCCATCAATGAGCTCGTCAATAGCGGCGAGTGGGAGTTTTTGTACCTCGCCTTGCACCCGTGGGGCTATCACGACGCCGCGCTGCGACGCCGCGGCCTCTAACGAAGCGATGATCGCGTATCGTGACTGCGCCGCTCGAGTTTGACTTCGGGGATGGGATCGACACCACCCTCGAATCGGCCGCACGATAGGTCTGTTTGATTCGAGCGGCGTGACCCCACGCGTGCGTTCGCTGTTTCAGCCCAGCACTCGGGATCTCTCGCAACTGTACACAACTCGCCAGAGCGGGCTCAATCCTGCGCCGGTCGACGACGTCAACATCCATGGGGCGGTTGACGCTGCGACTAATATCGGCGGCGCAAAAAAGCGGTAACGGACTACACAAACCGACTACCACACTTAGCGCGCCGACTTCGGAATAACGATGGGCAGCAGCGATTCTTGTCAAATGTGTAAATATGCGGCCCAGCCGCCAAGCAATAGGCCGCTGCAATTCGGGTGGCTTCAGGACGTGTGAAAGGACGCCGAATTGCTACGCGCGTGCCATCAACTCGTTAGCGCGTGGGATGTGTACTTAATCCACCGTTTAGACACGGCCCGGCCTCAGTGCCAATATCTGATCCGTTTTTCGGGAGGGTTCCGGCGTTTCGGAAACTCGTGTTTTGCTCGGCTTGACACGCGGTCGCGACTTTGAGCACGAGTGTGCCCCGGCAACCAACGTTTACCGAGTTCAAACCATCTCGTCGTCGCAATCCGTTGACTGGGCTCATCTGCCCGCTCATAATGCGGCGGCCCAGTCCGTGGCTGAGGACGCATTTTCACTGATACCGGTTCGAGGACCAAAACGCTTCGCCAGACCCAATTAGATAGTGGGTCGCTCGGCAGTCGCAACGCATTACATCTACTTTAATTTGCTAGAAGGTGTTCGCACCCTCTTCCACGTTTCGGTATCTGTAACCGAGCTGTCGGAGGAAGTGCGAACACCTTTTTTGTTGCGCGGATCAAATGCGTCGGCGGGAATTGAACAGGACGCATCCGATGGAAAGCCCGTACGTTAGTCCTGTCGGTCACTAGAACACCCTGACATCGTTGCGCGCGATCGCGCGATGTCGCATTCACACTGTGCGGAGATTGAACCATGATGCCGCTGCTGCGATCTTTGTTTCACGACCGTGTCCCACGAAAACATCTTCGGCGAAAAACGACGCCCTTGCATCAGCGCCGGCGGCCGACGTTTGAGAATCTTGAAGAGCGGATGATGTTGGCGGCAACGCTGCTCAACACCCCCTTCTGGATCGAGCGGGGACCGGGGCCGATCACGAACTCACCCTTTGTTGACCTGACGGGCAACGGTAGCGGAGGCGATCCCGCAGACGTTGCCGTGGGGGCCATCGAGGCGATCGCCGTCGATCCGTTTGATTCAAAACACGTCTTTGTGGGGACCGTCAACGGCGGCATCTGGGAGACCAACGACGTCAACGCCGCAAGTCCAGTTTGGACCACCACGACCGATCAATTGCCCTCCTTAGCCATCGGTGCCATCGCCATCAGCCCGGTGAACAGCAACCGAGTGTACGCCGGGACCGGCAGTTTTAGCAGCTTTGGATTCGAAGGCGGAGAAGAGGTGGGTTTGTACCGATCGTTCGACGGCGGTACCACCTGGGCCCACATCGGCTTCAACACGTTCAGCGGCATGGCCATTCGGAGCATCATCCCCACGCAACTGAACAGCGGTGGAACGATCTTTGTGGCGACGGTCGATAGCCGAGGACCGGGCACAGGAGGCATCTACCGCAGCGACGACTTCGGCAACACATGGATACGGCTGTCCGGCGCCTTCGGCCTTCCTAATGCGGCCGTCAGTCACCTGGCCTCCTTCGCGGTGAATGCCAGCACAGTCGGGTTCTATACCGCCGTGATCGGTCCTGGGGGCGGCATCTTTCGCAGCATGAACAATGGGCAATCGTGGCAATCCGTCACCAATAACATTGCGACCAGCGTCGCCAACGCCACTCGGATTGAGTTCTCGGTAAGTCCGGTGGCGGGCAAACCCGTGTATGCCGGCCTGATCGACAACAACGGCTTCCTGCTGGACGTTTTCCGTTCCGTCCGAGGCACCGATGGGATCAACAACAACAGCGCAGGAGGCATTGATGAGCCGGCGGAAGCCACCTGGCAGGTGATCGCGAGAACCGCTCCGGACATTTTTGATCGCGGCAGTGGCGGTATCCACTTTGCGATCCTGGCCGATAGCACACAGAATAATATCGTTTATGTCGGCGGTAACGTCTCGGACGGACGGGCCAACCTGTTCCGTGGCAACTCGACCACAGGTGTGTGGACGTCGCTCACCACCAACACGGCCCCGCATCCGGACGTGCGCGACCTGGTCTTTTCTGGCACGAATATTCTGCGGGCCGACGACGGCGGCATCTATCGGCTCCTCAACCCGCGTGGGCTCAACTTCCCCAGTCCGCCCACCACCTGGCAGTCGGCCCTCGGCAACCTTCGCAACTCGGAGGTCATTTCCGTCGCCCTCGATAACCGGAACAATACCAACCCCGCGGACGACATCCTTCTGGCAGGGCTCTTCGACAACGGCAGCAGCGAGCGGAGTGCGACGGGACAGTGGGCGACGGTCCTCGGTGGGGACGGAATGATCACTCAGGCCTTTGATGCCGGCACGTCGGTTCATTACTTTACCACTCAGCAGCTTTTGAGCTTTGCAAAGCGCGTCGGCGACGGCGATGTTGTTCCTCTTCAGCGCAGAATTGACGAGGCCTCTGGTCCCATTCTCAATAAAGAATTTGACGATGGCTTGGCCTTTGCATTTAAAACCTCGTACCAAGTGCACGCGACCGACCCCAACCGGATCCTGGTGGGAAGTTTTGAGAGACTGTACGAATCGTTCAACGGTGGTGATAGCTTCTTATCGATCGGCGGAGTGGAGCTCGATGCCAACGGAGTTCCCACGCCCAGGGCCGTCCCCGGCCTTTTAGGCGGGGGCCTGGTTGTTTCGATGGCCTATGGGCACGCCGACAATCCGGCTCTCGCCTACGTGGGCACCAATACCGGGGACATCTTCGTCCGCACAGAAGCGGACGGGGAGTTCGGACAACCTTTCCGAGGGCCGTTCGTCAGGACCAATTTTTTCGAGGTCGCCTCCATCGATGGCCCGTCGGCGGACGATCCTTTGGACATTGTCGTTGATGCCAATGACCCGCAACGAGCTTACGCGGTCACCAATCAAGCCGTGTTCATGACCCAGAATAGGATGGACTGGGTACGCATTACGGACAACCTCAGTGCGCTCGCCCTGCCGGGCAGCGGGATCGATCTGCAGTCGATCGAGCTCGTTAACGACGACACGCCTAGCCTCACGGACGATGTGATCCTGGCGGGCGGTCTGGGCGGCGTCTTCCGCAGGTCCGCGGCCGCGATTGTCGGGCCGAAGTGGAGTGAATACGGAAGGGGCCTGCCTAATACCCTGGTGATGGATATGGAGTACGACCAGCGCAGCAATACGCTGCTGGTCGGCACGCTCGGCCGCAGCGCGTGGGTATTGCCGAATGTCCGCAGCACGATTGGCCTGGAATCGCGCCTGCAGGTGACTGGTACCGCTGGTCTGGACACGATCCGTTTGGTTCGCAATGCAAATAACCCCTCGCTGCTGGATGTCTTCTTCAACAATACCTCAGCCACGCCGTCGCTCACCACACAGCTTTCTGTTTTGCAGAAAATTCAGGTCACCGGTCTTGGCGGTCCCGACATCCTGGAGATTCAGAGCACCAACGGCATTGTCACGGTTCAGAACGGGATCGATTTCGTGGGCGGCAGCACTGACCAGACGTTGGATAGACTCGTGCTCCGTAACACAACCGACACGGCGAATCGAGCGGGACAGTTCACCGCCGTGGGGATCACAAGCTCGCTGACCGGCCCTCTCACCTTCTCGGGTATCGAAGCGGTTTCGATCTTCTTCGGCTCAGGTTCAGACTTCTTCGACGCAACCGCAGCCACCATCCCCGTCACATTGATCGGGGGACCAGGGATAGACTCCCTCAGAGGCGGCATGGGGGATGACACTCTCGATGGTCGGGACGGCGCCGGCAATGACAGCCTCTTTGGCGGACCGGGCAACGACACGGCGCTGATGGATCCCGGCGACTTCTTCAATGGGGGCCCGGACCAAGACGGCATCCACTTTTTTGGCACGCCGGGCAACGACCACATCCGCATCAGCCGGCAAGTCGGCCCCAACGGCGCCCAGGCGCTCTTCGAGCAGAAAAAGCAGGTGCAGGTATTCAACTACGTGGAAGGCGAAACCATCAGCGTCTTCGCCGGCGCCGGCAACGACCACGTCACCGTCGACGCGAGCGTCACCACCTGGCGGGCCGAGCTGTTCGGCCAACAAGGTAACGATCGTCTCTATGGCGGCCCGTTGAACGATCTGCTTGATGGCGGGCCGGGTAACGATTTTTTGGATGGTGGTGCCGGCGACAATGTCCTCATTGGGGGCGGCGGACATGATCGCCTGCAAAACGGGCATGCCCCTTTGGTTGCGCAGGCTGCAGCGGGCGTCCCGAGCGTGGCTTCAGCATTCGCCGGCACGTCAACCAATTCCAACTCGGCGAGGCTCGTTCAAGTTCCGGTCCAGCTAGACCGTCGTTCGCGTCAGCTCGACCTGAACCGTATCGATCTCAACCGTGCTGCGCTTGCCAGATATCTTCAGCAACTGGCCGATAAGAATACGCCTAGCTCGCGTGCAATCCTTCTCGAAGCCAACAAACTCACCGCTGGATTAGACGATGAGCTGCTCGACGCTCTGATGTCAGGCCTTTTGTCTAAAGATGATGGTTCGATCACAGGAACCATGGATGTCGCGTTTGCAACTTACGACAATGAGACGACGTGAGCCTGATGCGGCGGCGCCATTAACGAGCAGTGACTCTCTTCCACACTACCTAACACCTCTGGGCGATTCACCGCTGTCCCGAATTACCACGGGCGCGTTGAAAAAGTCTGATTTGTGCTGGCGTTTGTTGGCCGATTTCTTGTTTCATCGCTTTCGTTGATCATGCATGCGTTGCATCGCGCGGCCATCGCCGCCAGCAAGTTAACAGCCAGCAATACACTCACGATGATTGCCGTTTTCTCTGAAGTGACGTACGCTATCTGCTCGCCGATAACTCCGTACCCACAGCGCATTCAGCAGCGCGCACGCCGCAGGTTCAACGCCGTCACCGCGTTTCGCAAATAACTGAGCACCGATAAGCTGCTGGCCGTCCCCGCGGGTGCACAGCGGCGACTTATTAGCCGATATTGCTGGTCCGCTTCGCCACGGCCTCAATAGGGACGTTACCCGGCTCAAATATCGACTTTTAAAGTGGCGAGGATTTGACGAAAGCCGCGCTCCAGGCGAAGATGATTCTTGATTACGGTTGTCTGCGCCACCTCACGCGCGCGCGCCGCCAGAGAGCACCACAGGACATGGCCACGTACCGGTTCAAGCTCGCGCGCACCGACCCCAGCGGCGGTCGCCGCGGCGACCTCTTCATCCTCGACCTCGACAGCCGGATGACCGTCCTCGACGCCCTCTTCCTCATCCAGCGCGAGCACGACCCATCCCTTTCTTTCCGCTGCTCCTGCCGCGTCGGCATGTGCGGCACCTGCGCCATGCGCATCAACTGGATGCCCCGGCTCGCCTGCCAGACCCGCGTGGAAACCCTCAACGCAGAATCCATCACCATCGAACCCCTCGCCAACCTTCCAATATCGAAGGACCTCGTCGTCGACCTCGGCCCCTTCTTCGACAAGTGGAAGAAAGTCCGCCCGGCCCTTCACCCCAAGAACAAAGACTCCAAAACACTCGCCATCGTCCGCCCCGACTCCGAGTTCGGCCAACAGGCCCAAGTCAAAACCGACTGCATCACCTGCGGCGCCTGCTACAGTGTCTGCGGTATCGTCGGCAGCAACGCCGATTACCTCGGCCCCGCCGCCATCAACCGCGCCATGCTCCGCCTCCTCGACCCCCGCGACGCCAACGTCGATGAGCGCCTAAAAATCCTCAACGACGAAACCGGCGTCTGGCGCTGCCACACCCAATTCAACTGCGTCGCCGCCTGCCCCAAAGGCATCAACCTCACCGACTCCATCATGAAAATGAAACGCTCGCTCTTGTTCCCCAAAAAGTTCCACGACAAGTAAGCGGCGACATGAGCACTCAGCACTCAGTACTCAGGGGGGAGAAAAGGGGGGAGAAAAGGGGTCAGAACGATTTACCATCGATATAGGTCCGGCTCCTTTTCCGCCATCGATAGCCAAAGCATGATTCAGCTCGCCTCAGCCACGATGATGACTCGCGAGTGTTCCGGCAGTTTCACTGCCGGATTGAGCGGACGAACCACGCCGTTTTCCGGTTACGTTGACGAAACCTGCCGGTGCTGTACGATACAGCTATGATCTTAACCGCTGTTTTAACTCCGGCCGAAGAAGGCGGCTATGTCGCCCTCAATCCAGAAACAGGCACGGCCTCGCAGGGTGAGTCGATCGACGAAGCCTTGGCGAATCTGAAAGAAGCCACCGAGCTTTATCTGGAAGAATTCCCGCTTGCCGTGGGCAGTCAGACATGGGTGACCACGTTCGAGGTTTCCAGTGCCCAAGCTGCCGCGAATTAGCGGGCGCGAGTGCGTCAAAGCGCTCGAAAAACTGGGCTTTGTTCAGGTCCGACAGCGCGGCAGCCACGTCGTCATGCGATGCGGCGACCGCGGTTGTTCAGTGCCAATGCACAGGACGATAAAGGTCGGCACCCTGCGCGGCATTCTCAAGCAGGCCGATATGGACCCCGACGATTTCCTGAAGGCGTTACGCGGCTGACTCCGCCACGATGATCATACCTCGAGTCGGCTGTCGGAATCGTGATGGAATCGCTTCCTGACTTCTTTCAATTCTTCGAGCGGGAGGCAACAGCGAGAACGGAGCAGCTAATTCCCTCGTTCTCTTCTCTGCTTCCTCTGTACCTCCTGTTCAACATCAACTTAGCGCAGCCTAAGCTTCCGTTTCACGTCGGCCAACGGAATCGACTTCTTCTTGCCTTCGCGCTTGGCCTTGCGAAGCTCCAGCACGTCTTCGGCATCTGCCAGCCGCACTTGCAGCGCGACAAACTCTTCGTACGGCAGCACGGCGAATTGTTTCTCGCCGTTCTTTTTCAGGATTTCCGGGTGCAGTTTCAACTTGCTTTCCTCCGCATTCAGCGATACACGGGGCTCATTATAAAACCGCGGCTATTCGATCGCCAGACTTCGGAACGGTCGAGTAGGAGAGGAGGCAGCCACCGCTGCCCCTCTCCTACTCGACCGTTCAGCCGAAACGTTGGAGCATTCATCGGAACGGCAGCGGCGAGTGATTGCATTTCTTCCAGCGCGGTTGCCGCATATACTGGGGGTCATGAGCGAGATGATCTCACAGCCGGCAAGCGATTTTCCCGAGCCGGATGACCCCAACCCACTCACCCTTGCCGCGCGCAAGTACGCCTGGCGCTACGTCGGCAACGTCGCCTTCTGGGTACAGCGGCTGACGGGGGTGGCGCTGGTGGCGTACCTGATCGTCCACGTGCACACGATCCGCGACCTGCAGGACCCCGAGACATTCGACGCCGCCCTGAAGACATTCAGCACCCCGCTATTCAAGCTCGCCGAAATCGCCCTCCTCGGCACCGTCATCCTGCACGCGCTCAACGGCATCCGCCTCACGATGGTCGACATGGGCGTCGAGCTCACTCGCCAACGCCAGTGGTTCTGGTACTTCGCCATCGGCATCGGCGCCGTCCTCTTCCTGGCCGGCGCCATCCCCATGTTCATTTACGGAATCCTTAGACACTCCTAACAAAAGCTTCAAAGAAGATCTCACGCAAAGGCGCGAAGGCGCAAAGAAGACCGACTTAACCACAACGGCACAACGATCACGACGGACCTAAATAAACTTTGATATGAATGATCTTCGTATCCTGTCGTTGTGCTCGTCGTGTCGTCGTGGTTCTATTTCCTTCTTTGCGCCTTAGCGCCTTTGCGTGAGACTCCTACCGCCTGAATTATAGTTTTATGTCGGGACGCGCGATCAACTGGTATTTGCAGCGCGTCACGGGGGCGGCGCTCCTCGTGCTGCTGATCATGCACTTCTGGGTCGAGCATTTCACCGCCGAGGTCCGCACCCCCGAAGGCCTCACCTTCGAGGTCATCCAACGCCGCTTCTTCCAAAACCCGTGGTTCGTCGCCATCGACATCACGTTCCTCTTCATCGCCCTCTATCACGGCCTCAACGGCATCCGCAACATCTGCCTCGACTACACCTGGGGCACCCGCCTCCGCACCCCGATCACCATCGCCCTCACGCTCCTCGGCATCGTCGTCGCGTATTGGGGTGTGGATGCCTTCGTCGGAAACCCGCACCTGAGTGAAATGACGAATTCCCGAATGACGAATGACGAATCAAGCACTTCCCCCTTCCGACATTCGTCATTCGACATTCGTCATTCGTCATTCCCGCCGGAGGCCCGAGTTGCTGCCTCTCGATGAGCTCCCCTGCGACGTCCTCATCCTCGGCGCCGGCGGCGCTGGCATGCTCGCCGCGCTCCACGTCACCACCGCCAACCCCGCCGCCCGCATCGTCATCGCCGTGAAAGGGCTCGTTGGCCAGTCCAGCTGCACGCGCATGCTCCAAGGCAGCTACAACTGCTTTTTCCCAAGGCGATTTTCGCCTATACTTGGATCAAGAGCCAAATGATGGTGTGATGGAGATGACGCCACAGTTGCTCAGGAGACGCACATGTTAAAATCCGTTGAAGGCATCTACCGCGATGGCCGAATTGAACTGCTCGAATCGCCGCCTGCCGAATTAGAGGGCAAGGTGATCGTCACGTTCTTGAGCGCTGGGTCGGTCGATCTGGCTGAACGCGGGATCGATGAGCGTCACGCCGCCGACTTGCGCCAGCGTCTAAAAGCGTTCGCCGAAGATTGGGATCGGCCGGAAATGGACGCTTACGATGCGGTATAGCCGTGGCGACGTCGTGCTGGTGTTGTATCCAGACTCGAACCTGCGTACGGCTAAGCGGCGGCCGGCAATTGTCGTGCAACGCGACAATCTGCAAAGCGGTCTATCCCAAGTCATCCTGGCGATGATCTCCAGCAATCTGGCTCGCGCCGGTTATCCGAGCCGTGTCTATATCGCGCACTCATCTCGCGAAGGGCAGCAGATGGGTTTGCGAACCGATTCAGTACTGATGACGGACAATTTGGCGACGGTGCTCGAAATAGAAATTGACCGGCAACTTGGCCATTTATCCGATATGTCGGCGGTTGATATGGCACTACGGCATACACTTGGCCTGTAATCATTCATCGCTCCAGTCCCCAGCCTCTTCTGCATGATTCTCCCCATCGACGACCTCTCCTGCGACGTCCTGATCCTCGGCGCCGGCGGCGCCGGCATGCTCGCAGCGCTTCACGTCACCACCACCAACCCCGCCGCTCGCATCGTCATTGCCGTGAAGGGTCTCATCGGCCAGTCGGGCTGCACGCGCATGGTCCAAGGCGGCTACAACTGCGTCCTCAGCTCCGCCGACTCCTTCGACAAACACTTCAACGACACCATCCAAGGCGGCCACTTCCTGAACGACCAGGAACTCGCCTGGGCCCTGGTCAACGATTCGCCCGACCGCCTCATCGAGCTGGAGAACCGCATCGGCTGCCTCTTCGACCGCAACCCCGACGGCACCATCCACCAAAAACCGTTCGCCGGCCAAAGCTTCGACCGCACCGTCCACAAAGGCGATCTCACGGGCATCGAGATCATGTCGAACCTCCGCGACTGGGTCTTGGAACAACCCAACGTCACGGTCCTCGAAGAAACCCGCGGCCTCGATCTTCTAACGGCCGGCTCTCGCGTGGTCGGCGCCGTGCTCTTGGACAACCGCCGCGGCCGCTTCATCGCCGTCACAGCCAAGGCGACGCTGTCGGCGACCGGCGCCGGCGCCACGATGTATCGGATCTCCTCCCCGTCCTTGGAAAAAGCCGCCGACGGCCAGGCCATGGCCGCCCGGCTCGGCGCCGAGTTCGTCGACATGGAGATGATGCAGTTCCACCCGACCGGCATCCTCGCCGGCAAATCCATCGCCACCGGCGGCCTGTTGGAAGAAGGCCTCCGCGGCGCGGGGGCCCGGCTCTACAACGTCCTCGGCGAGCGCTACATGGAGCGCTACGCGCCGGAGAAGCTCGAACGCGCCACGCGCGACATCGTCTCCCGCGCCGGCTACATGGAGATCATAGCCGGCCGCGGCACGCCCAGCGGCGGCGTCCTCCTCGACGCCTCCCACATCAAGGACGTCGCAAAACACTTCGCCGGCATGGTCGACCGCTGCCGCGAGTACGGCTTCGACCTCATCAACGACCGCGTCGAAGTCTCCCCCAGCTCCCACTACCACATGGGCGGCATCAAAATCGACGTCAACTGCCACACGAATATCGAGGGCCTGTTCGCCGCCGGCGAAGACGCGGGCGGCGTCCACGGCGCCAACCGCCTGGGCGGCAACGGCGTCGCCGACTCCATCGTCTTCGGCGCCCGCGCCGGCGACACCATGGTGGATTACGTTAGCCGTCAGCCGTCAGCTGTCAGCCATCAGCCAAACAATTCTGGCCCTCAGCCCTCAGCCCTCAGCCCTCAGCCAAGCAAAGCTCAGATACATGAGATTTGCGCGCGTTGGCTACAACCCCTCGAGCGCACCGCCGGCGAAAACCCCTTCCAACTCCGGATGCGCCTCGAGCAAACCATGTGGACCAAAGTCGGCGTCGTCCGCAACGGCAAGGACATGGAAGAAGCCCTCCCCGAAATCCAAGAAATCCGCGAGCGCACCAAACACGCCTCCGCCTTCCCCCTTCCGCCTTCCCCCCTCCGCCTTCCCCTCGCTCCTCGCTCCTCGCCCCTCGCTCCTATCTATAATTCCCCGTGGAACGAAGCCATCGACACCGAAAACCTCTCCCTCATCGCCGAAATGCTCACCCGCAGCGCGCTAGCCCGCGAAGAGTCCCGCGGCGCCCACTACCGCAGCGACTTCCCCACCCAAAATATCGCGTGGCTGAAGAACATATGCATGACGCCACAACCCGACGGCGATTTCCAGCTCGACTACCGCCCGGTGCAGTTTACGAGATTGACACCCGAGGAACTAAAAGAACACCGCGCCCGTGCCGGCCTGAAAACCCTGCCAGCTATCGACGACGAGTGAACCCCACGTAGACGAGTCTCTCCGAGACTCGCATTCACCACCCGCAGCCGCCTTTGCGATTCCGCACCGCCCGTGCTAAAATTCAGACATGATCCACATCGAAGCAATCTACGATCACGGCGTCTTCCGCCCGGTTGAGCCACTGGCCTTGCCAGACGGCACGCGGGTGCACCTGCGCGTCGAAGAAGAAAATGGAGCGCTAACCGAAGCGGCTAATGATCGAGCCGACTACCGCACTTGGCTGGACAATCTAGCCGGCCGCTGGCAAGGCGAGTTCGTGCGTGGCGACGAAGGAGATTTTGAAGCGCGCGAGCCGATGTCTTGAGCTACCTGCTGGATACCAATACGTGGATCTCATTACTCCGCTGGCAAAATGCCGGCGTGCTCGCCCGGCTGAAGCAGCATCCAGCAGAAGATATCCTGTTATGCTCCGTTGTGCTGGCGGAGTTATGGTACGGCGCCGAACGCAGCGATCCGAACCGCCGCGCCGACAACTATGCGCTTATCAATGAGCTGGAGGCGAAATACGAATCGCTGCCATTCGACAATCCGGCTGCCCGCGATTACGCACTGATCCGAGCGCAGCTGTCTCGCACCGGCCAGTCGATCGGCCCGAACGACACAATCATTGCCGCCATCGCCCGCAGCCGTGGCGCGACGCTCGTCACGCACAACACCGCCGAATTCAGCCGAGTACCGAGCTTATTGATCCAGGATTGGCAGACAGTATGACCCGGGTTCGGCCGCCGCTTCGATGTCCTTCTCCCATCGCCACACCAATCCGTCTTCCGGGTCGATCACCTCGCCAATGCGTCGGAAGCCACACTTGGCCAAGACCCGCGTCGAGGCGTTCGGTTCTGGGAGCGTGTGGGCACGGACCACGCGAACCCGCGCACTGCCTGAAGCGAAGATCACCAGCGCCTCCGCCGCTTCGGTGGCGTACCCTTTCCCCTGGTGATCCGGATCGACGCCGTAGGAGATCTCCACCACGCCGTCCGCTGCCGGAGGCCCTTTGAAGCCACACGTTCCGACGGCGGTGCCGGTTCCCCGCTGCACCAACGAGAAACCGTGCGTCCACGGATCGGCCGCGTTCGAGGCGTGAAGCTGCGCCAGCCAGTCGGCTGACAACTGTGCCTTCTCTGCGGGGCTCATCGCCTCGACCATCGCGAGGGCATCCTCCCGTGTCAGCGGAACCAGATTCAGGCTTCGTGTTTGAATGGGCGTGGCGCTCATGGGCGAATGGTCGAGCGGCCTGACGACCAAGCTAACCCGCCGGGAACAGGCCGGCGCGAACGACTTTAACTTACAGCAGACGCTCAACTCGCCGGCCTGTTCCCGTCGGGTTCGGCGACTGGTTAGGTGCCTTTCTGACCTCCAGTGGTACGCGCAGCCGACGTGTCGCAAGCACCCAAATGGTGATCAGATAAACGACGACAATTACCGCAGGGATTGCGACAAATCGATGATGCGGAAACACAAACCAACAAGCCAGCACCAGAATCGTGCGCGTGACCGAATGAAACATCCCGACCCAATGCCGGACAATCCAGCCATACACTATCCAATGAAGACCAGCCAAAACGCCCACACTCAGCGGAAGAGACGACGCCTCGACCAACCAAAATGGAATTGCGATTGCCCAGACGAGGATAACCATGATCAGGCCGCGCATGAACAATGCGTCCAATTCATTCTTCGTACTATAGACGTCCTCCCGAAGCATGCGAGAAAGCACAAGGCTTAGCGGAAAGATCATACCGACACATAGAAATAGAGCGATCGACGCGTTGTCCACCGGAAGAAACGCTCCGAAAACGCCGGTCGCCGTCCACGCGATCGTGCCGGCAATCGGAAAGGAAAGCGTGCGACCGCCGACACGGTCGAATTCGCTGCGCAACTCCTCAAGCGTGGCGTCTTGTCGCATCGATTCTTCGGCACCTAACACCAAAGCTCAGTTGCCCGCCAGTCTACCATAAAGCCGCGACCGCTGGTCGCGGTCTGCGGCGGAATACGCCAAACCAGCCGCGTGGCTGGCGGGTCAACTGCAGCGACTTGTTAGGCCTGGGCGCCGTGATGCAACGATTGCT
>JBBDWY010000056.1:0-24613 GCA_040902605.1 Pirellulales bacterium
GACCAAAATCCTCAGCCTAACGGAGCCGTCAAGTATGGGTTCGGCGGACGCTTACGATACATCGAACTTCACCGCTGGTTTGGGTGAACCGCGGCAATGTGATGAACGCTGGTGTCGAATCACCATAGATCCACTCAAATGTGGCGAGCTTTGTCGAACGACAAGCGTGCATCCAGCGACCACTGGCCAGCTCCGACGAACAATAGAAACAGCAAGCCCAGCAGCATCGACCAGTCGGTGCGGGCCTCGTGTGCCATCTTCCAAAAGCCTTCGTTCAAGAGGAAATGTATCTTTGTAGTACCGATCGCGGTCAGCATGACGACGATGAGCGGCATCACAGCTAATCGGGTCAAGAGACCCAAGAGCAAGAGAATTCCACAAGCAATCTCAAAGCAGCCGACGAACGGCGCGACAATCTCCGGTGAAGGAAATCCGATCTTCTCGAACCGGCCAGCACCCACTTCCGCTGGAAATAAGAATTTTTGTATGCCCTCCGAGACGAAAACCGTACCAACCAATAGCCGAATAATAACCACTGCCGCCGGGGCGCTTGTGGAAGTCAGCCACTTCATTTTCTTTTCCTCCTCCTTCTCGCATCTTTGTCGTCGAGCACCTCGGACGCCAACTCGCGGAGCTTTATGCGGGCATTGCGCAGCAAGCTTCGACCGGCAGGGGTGATCCTTAGGTTCTTGCGCTGTTTGCCATCAACCACTTTTTCGGTACTTATCAGCAAACCGGCTTCCAGCATTTGGTGCAGCATCGGATACATTGTGCCGGGTCCGATTTCGTATCCGTGATGCTGCAGCTCTTCCATCAACTCCATGCCGCTGATCGCTTCCTTGTCGGCGTGATAGAGAATGTGAAGCCGGATGAATCCCAAAAATAAGTGGCGGAGTACGTTGTCAGCCATTATATCGAAGCCCGATATTGATAGTCGATACAGAAATGATAGAATCCCATGCTACAGGTGCATGTTGAACTTGAACAGGGAGAACAAACGATGCACGCACAGAGATTCAGAATGTTCGCTCTTCTGTTGACAGGTGCGAGCGTCGGAGCCGCTGCTCACGCGGTCCTATCGCAACACGCGGGGCCGGCCCGTGCTCAGGAGGTCAAGCCTGCGCCCGACGTGAATGGCTTGGCCGCGGAGATCGAAGCCATCAAGGGCAAATTGCCCGACCAAGCCCATGCGATGCAGGACGTGGGTTATCATTTCTCCAATCTATGGTTTGCAGGCCAACACGAGCATTGGGATTTGGCGGACTTTTACTGGGCCGAGACACGATCGCATCTTCGCTGGGCTGTCCGAATAATTCCCAAGCGCAAAGACAATGCGGGACAGGAAATCGACCTAGCAGCGATTCTGGAGGGGATGGAAAACGGGCCGCTCAATCAATTGCACGAAGCAATTGCGGCCCGAGACAAGGCCGGCTTTGTAAAGGCATACCGTTTTTCTACGGAAGCCTGCTACAGCTGCCATAAGGCGTCTGACAAGCCATTCATCCGGCCGCAGATTCCAGCGCAACCCGAGACGCCCATCATCAACTTCGATCCCAAAGCTGAATGGCCGCGATGAGCCTCAAGCGCGAACTCGGCGTGTTTGGCGCGACGATGATGGGCTTGGGCTCAATCATCGGCACGGGAGTATTTGTCAGCATTGGAATTGCGGCCGGAATTGCGGGCCCTGCGGTTGTTATCGCCATTGCAATGGCCGCCTTCGTCGCCACGTGTAATGGCCTGAATAGTGCGCAATTAGCAGCGAACCATCCGGTGAGCGGCGGCACGTATGAGTACGGCTATCGCTATCTGAATCCGACCCTGGGTTTCACGGCTGGTTGGATGTTTCTTTGTGCCAAGACGGCATCAGCGGCCGCGGCGGCACTTGGTTTCGCCGGCTACTTGTTGAATCTCACAAGTCAAGACGCACGCTGGTTGGTCCCCATAGCCGTCGGCACAGTTATCGCGCTGACAACCGTTGTGCTTTCTGGCATTCGGCTGTCAAACCGGGTCAATATCGCCATCGTTTCAGTGACGCTGATTTCTCTTTTGGCGTTCATCGTAGCCGGTGCGCCGCAGGTTTCAGCGAGCCGGCTGACGATGCGGATTGAACCGGCATCGCTACTTCATGCGTGCGCTTTGATGTTCGTGGCCTACACGGGATACGGTCGAATCGCCACGCTGGGGGAGGAAGTCGTAGAGCCGCATCGAACCATACCGAAGGCCATCATCATCACGTTGGCCATTTCGATGCTGATATACATCGGGGTTGCCATTGTGGCCATTGGTGCGGCCGGGGTGGACAAGGTTCAAGCGGCAACCACGAAGAATTCCGCACCTTTGGTAATCGTCGCACGCGAGTTTCCGATCCGAGTGCATTGGTTGGTTTCGCTTGGCGCCATGACTGCCATGCTCGCTGTATTGTTGAATCTTCTGCTGGGATTGTCGCGAGTTCTGCTGGCGATGGGGCGACGCGGCGATATGCCCTCAATAACTTCGAAATTAGCCGTTTCTGTGCTTGTAGTCGGCGGAATTGTTGCGGCACTTGCGGCAACCGGCAGTGTTAAAACTACATGGACGTTTAGCGCCTTTACCGTGTTGATTTACTATGCCGTGACGAGTATCGCCGCGCTGCGCCTTTCTGAGAGCGAGCGGCTGTACGGAAAAGCGTGGGGATGGATCGGTTTGTTGTCGTGTCTCGGATTGGCGTTCGCAATTGATTGGCAAGTGTGGTCCATGGGGCTTGGAATCTTAGCAATCGGCCTGTTATGGCATTGGGCACGCGCTGGGATGAGCCAAACAGAACGTGCATGAGTCGTGCCGAATATTGACATCGGTCATGGCTTGAATCACGCTATCCCATGCTGCTGGTCGTGCAGTCCAGGAATTCATCAGGGGAAACGATCAAAATGAAGCGAACCCAAATGAATAATCTGCATTACTCCCGGCAAGCTGTGGGCGCTGTTGCGGCAGTTTTTTTTGTCGCAATCTGTGTCTTCACAGCCAGTGCAGCGGAAAACACACGGCCGAATATCGTCCTCCTTGTCGCTGACGACTTTGGTTGGGGCGACATCAGCCTGCACGGCGGAAAAATCTCAACGCCAAATATCGACCAACTTTTCCAACAGGGCGTCGAGCTCGACACCTTCCTCGTGAATCCGGTCTGTTCCCCGACGCGGGCCGCCTTTCTCACCGGTAGACATGCGGCCCGCGTTGGGGTGAATCCGCAAGTCGTCAATGCCCGCGCGGGTGAAATGATGAATCCAAAGGAGACCACTCTGGCGCAAGTCTTCAAGTCGGCGGGCTACCAAACCGCCATCCTCGGCAAATGGCACCTCGGCTACGCACCGTCCGATCCAAACACCAAAGGCTTCGATTTGTTCTATGGATTCCTCGGCGCGGCAACCGACTACCTCAAGCGCACCGACGACGAGCACACCCGCTGGATGCTCAATGACAAGCCCGCACCCGATCCCGGTTATAGCACTGAACTGATTCGCGACCGGGCCATCCGCTATATCGCCGAAAATAAATCCGAGCCGTTCTTCCTTTATGTGCCGTTCAACGCCGTCCACAATCCCGTGCAGTCGGCGCAGAACTACATTGACCGCGTGCCCGCTTCGGTCAAAGACCCGCAGGCCCGCACGCGCGCAGGCATGGTCATTGCACTGGACGACGCGGTGGGCGCCATCGTCAAAAAGATCGACGATGAGGGACTCGGCGAAAGAACTATTGTTGTGTTTTTCAGCGACAACGGGCCGACGCCCGACGGCGATCCTGGTCCATTTCGCGGCCGCAAACACACCGTTTACGAAGGGGGCGTGCGCAGTCCCACCGCGATTCGCTGGACCGGCCAATTAAAACCCGGCACGAAGACGACGGCCATGCTCGCAGCGCCGGATTTGTTTCCCAGTTTATTAAAGATGACGGATGTGCCCCTGCCAGAAAACGTGCTGCTCGACGGGCGGGACTTCTCCGCTTGCCTCACGAGCGGAGCCCCGTCGCCCCGCGACGAGTACTACTGGCTGTGGATGGATTGCGACGCCATCCGCACCGCGCGCTACAAGCTCGTCCGTTACGCTGACCGGACGGAGCTGTATGATTTGCAGAATGATATTGCCGAGGCGAATGACATCGCGAAGCAGCGGCCGCAAATCGCCGCCAACTTGGAACAACGGCTCGACGCTTGGGAGGCGTCCGTGCCGATTTATCCGACGCACATCGCGGTGAAAGGCGCCGAATCGCTCAAACCGCAGCCCTCGGGCGATGTGCTGGAAGTGATTGCGAGTCGCGATCGGCGATCCACCGGGAAACAGATTCTCGGTCTGACTCTGGGAAGCTGTGAACGTTTTTCGATTGGTTCAGGCGACCGTGTGGAATTTGACATCCTGTTTGCGCGCGATTCGGCGACGAACGGTGTGAGCGTCGAGCTCGCGCATCCAGCGCGTCAGAAGAAACGGGGGCGGCTTAAGGCCAACTTCGCCGACGGCGACGGAGGCACAGGCGCCACCGCGCGGCAGCGCAAGAACCAATGGTCGCATCGCGCGATCGGGCTGGCGAACCGCGGCGGCCGCATGTTGGATTCGTTGTGGCTCGGATTGGAAGGCAATCGCGCGGCGGAATTCCACCTCTATCTGGATAATGTGATCGTCCGACGCGCCGATGGCACAACGATCGACTTCTACCGCGATGGCAAAGCACCGCAGCAGAAATCGCGCGAGGCCGCGGATGATTGGATCGCCAGCCTAAACGAAGTGCCGCTCACCGAACTCGAACCGCGGCAACCTCGGAACTGAATTGAGTGGTACATGATCATTCATCGCACATGCTGCAAAGCCTTTTTCGCGATCCTTGTTTTTACGTGCTCGGCTGCTGAAGCGCGCGCGGCCGATTCTGCCGCGCCGAAGGGTAAGCCCAACGTCCTTTTCATTATTGCCGACGACCTCAACTGCGCGCTTGGTTGCTGCGGAAACGACGTGGTGAAGACGCCAAACGTCGACCGGCTGGCCGCAAGCGGCGTGCGCTTTGAACGAGCCTATTGCAACTATCCGGTGTGCAACCCCTCGCGGACCTCGTTTCTAAGCGGCCGTTATCCGGAGACCACGGGCGTGCTCCTCCAGCAGACTAACCCCCGCGCGCATCTAGGCCAGGACTTCCAGTTCATGCCCGAGTATTTTCGCGCCCAGGGTTATTTCACGGCCGGCATTGGCAAAGTGGCCCACGGAAGTTTCGCGGACACCATCCAATGGGACGTCTACGCTGAGCCCGCACGAGGCGCAAATCATGGCGAAGTGACGGACACACCGCGAAGGCCGCGCGGCAATCGGCGGGCGCAACCCAAAAGAGATAGGACGGACTCCGACGAACCTGACGTGCCGTTTCCCTGGAGAGCCACCGGCAACGTGGACGAGGAAGAACCGGACGGCAAGCTCGCGGCGCAAGTCGTCGAGCTGCTCGAACGACCAAAGGACAAGCCGTTCTTTATTGTCGCCGGATTCCATAAACCACATATCCCGCACACGGCGCCGCAAGAATACTTCGACATGTATCCGCCCGAGACGATCCCGCTGCCGGAGGAACCGGCGGGACATGAGAAAAACATTCCGCCCATCGCGCGTGGAAAATATCTCCCCGATCTCACCGATCTGCAACGGCGGGAAATCATTTCGCATTATTATGCGGCCACCACCTTCATGGATGCACAAGTCGGCAAAGTACTTGAAGCGATGGATCGTTTGAAACTCTGGGACAACACGATTGTGATATTCGTCGGCGACCACGGCTGGCACCTGGGCGAGCACGGGGGGATGTGGGCCAAGCCATCCCTCATGCAGGAAGCGGCCGCCGCGCCGCTGATCGTCGTGGCGCCCGGAAAGCAGTCGAAAGCGGTTTCTCCGCGCTTGGTGGAGTTCGTAGATATTTACCCGACGCTGACCGAATTGTGCGGCCTGGCCACACCGCCGGGCTTGGAGGGCGTAAGCCTCGCGCCGCTGCTGGACGATCCGCAGCAACCTTGGAAAAAATTCGTGCTCACCGTCGTCAGTGCTCGCGGCGGTGGGCTTGGCCGGGCGGCGCGCACCGAAGCGCATACCTACATCGAATGGCCCGACGGCAGCGAACAGCTATACGACTGCACCCGCGATCCGAAAGAGTTTGAAAATCTGGCCGAAAAACCGCGTTACTCAAGCACGATCGCGGAATTGAAACAGTTGCTCAAGGCGCATGAGTCGGCTGCTCAATCGCCAGAAAAGGTTCCGCGAAGAAAAAGACGAGCTAGCTAACCATGCAAAAAATTCTCACCAGCCTCTTCCGTTGCCTGTTGCCTGGATTCCTCGCGATGCTCGCCGTGTCGGTTACCATGGGAGCAAATCTCGAGCTTAAAAGACTTCCGGACGCAAAGCCGCGCAATATCGTTTTCATTCTCGTCGACGATCTGCGGCACGATGTGCTGGGATTCACAGGGCATCCGTTTTCGGAAACGCCAAATATCGATTCGCTGGCAAAAAACGGCGTTCATTTGAAGAACGCGTTTGTCACGACTTCGCTGTGCTCGCCAAGTCGCGCTTCAATCCTCACTGGATTTTATGTACATCGGCACCACGTCGTTGATAACAACAATCCTGTCCCCAAAGGCACCGTCTTCTTTTCGCAATATTTGCAACAGGCCGGTTACCAGACCGCGTTCGTCGGCAAGTGGCACATGGGTGGCGAAGGCGATGATCCGCAACCCGGCTTCGACCATTGGGTGTCGTTTCGAGGGCAAGGCAATTACTTGCCGGAAAAGAATGGATTGAATGTCAATGGCAAGCGCGTGCCGCAAAAAGGTTACATCACGGATGAGATTACCGATTATGCGCTCGACTGGCTCCGATCGCTGCAGCCCGACAAGCCATTCATGCTTTACCTTTCGCACAAAGCCGTTCACGCGGAGTTTATACCGGCCGCGCGGCACCAAGGACGGTATCAAGACAAGCCGATGCCGCCATTCGTTGCCGACACGCCGGCAGATTATGCCGACAAACCGATGTGGGTAAAGAATCAGCGCAACAGCTGGCACGGCGTGGAGTTTGCCTACCACAGCAATCTCGATGTCGAAGACTACTACAAACGCTATTGCGAGACCCTACTCGCGGTGGACGACAGCGTCGGACGCGTGCTCGCTTTTCTACGCGAGAAACGCGAGTTGGACTCGACGCTCATCATCTTCATGGGTGACAACGGGTTTCTATTTGGCGAACATGGTCTGATCGACAAGCGCAATGCTTATGAAGAGTCCATGCGCGTTCCACTGGTGATGCAATGCCCGGAATTGTTTAAGGGCGGCACCGTAGTGGATAAGATGGCCGCCAACCTCGATGTCGCGCCGACGATACTCGAAGCCGCGGGGCTGGTGCCGCCGGACAACTCGGACGGGAAGAGTTTTTTGCCGCTCGCGCAAGGGAAGGAAGTCCCCTGGCGAGCCGCGCTTCTGTACGAATACTACTGGGAGCGCAATTTCCCGCAAACGCCGGCGATGCACGCCATTCGCACCGACAAATACAAATACATACACTATTACGGCATTTGGGACACGGACGAGCTGTACGACCTTCAACGCGATCCGCGCGAGACAAAAAACTTGATCCGCAGCCCCGCCCACAAGCAGGTTCTAAGTAAGTTGAATGAAAAATTGTTCGCGGAGTTACAAGCCTCTGATGGAATGTATATTCCGCTGCAGCCCGATCGGGGCGGCGTAAATGATTTGCGGCGAGCCGACGGCTCGACGGCCGCCGATTTTCCAACCTGGATGCTGCGGGAACTTCCAGCGACTAAAGGCGCAGCTCTCCCAGGTGAATCTCGACGTTTTCGGGCAACCAAAAGATAACAAAGTGGCGGCGTCCAACTATGAAGCTTTTTACCTGTCTTTGCGTTTCGATCCTGGCCCTTCTTGGCGCTCCTCCCGGCGCTCACGCTGACCAGCGGCCGAACGTCCTATTCATCATCTCCGACGACTTAAATAATTTTCTCGGCTGCTATGGTGATGCGCGGGCAAAGACGCCAAACATCGATAGCCTTGGCAGGCGCGGTATGCGCTTCGACCGCGCTTACTGCCAATACCCGCTCTGCGGGCCGAGCCGCAACTCGATGCTCACCGGACTTTACCCGAACAGCACCGGCATCCTGAATAACGGGCAGATTTTCCGGCAGACGATTCCGTCCCAGATCAGCCTGCCGCAGGCATTTCGCCAGGCGGGCTATTTTGTCGCCCGACTGGGCAAGTTGTATCACTACGGCGTGCCCAACTCGATCGGCACGGACGGCCACGATGACCCAGGCTCCTGGGAATTGGAGATGAACCCAGCCGGCGTGGATCGCCTTGAAGAGATGCCGCGGACCTTCAGCCTGCAGCCAGGCCAGTTCGGCGGCACACCGAGCTGGTACGCTTCACCCAAGGGCGACGCGAAGCACACCGACGGCCTGCTCGCTGCCGACGCCGAGTGGGTGTTGGAACGATGCGCGCGGCAAAAGGATCGGCCTTTCTTCCTCGCCGTTGGTTTTTTCCGGCCGCACACGCCGTACGTCGCACCGAAGGCGTATTTCGATCTTTACTCGGAGGCGGAGATGCCTGTCGTGCGAGGCATCAAGAAGGATCAAGCTGACGTGCCGCCCGCTGCGCTCGCCAGCTACAAGCAACGGAACAAATTTACCGACGACCTGCGCCGGCAGAGCGCGCAGGCGTATTATGCGAGCATCAGCTTCATGGACGCGCAGGTCGGACGTGTCGTGAACGCGCTCGATCGCCTCGGTCTTGCGGACAACACAATCATCGTCTTCACTAGCGACCACGGCTATCACATCGGCGAACATGGCCTATGGCAGAAAATGAGCATCTTCGAGGAAAGCGCACGAGTGCCTCTACTCATCGTCGCCCCGGGAGTCGCGAAGAAGGGCACAAGGGCAGAAACGCCGATTGGGCTGATTGATCTGTACCCAACGCTCACCGAATTGTGCGACGTCGATGCGTCCGACAACCTCCAGGGCCAGAGCCTCGTGCCGATACTCAAAGATCCCAACGCGGAAGGCCGCGGTTGGGCTCTCAGCCAGGTTGACCGTAACCGCGGGGCCAAGGGTGCAGCGGGCAAAAGATTTTCCGGCTACAGCCTGCGCACTCCGCGTTGGCGCTACACCGAATGGGACGAAGGCCGCGAGGGCCGCGAACTTTACGACCACAAGAGCGATCCGAAGGAGCTGACCAACCTCGCGGATGATCCAGCGCACGCGACAACCGGGGCAGAACTTTCGAAACAACTCCGGGCTGCGGTTGACGCGACGTTTCCGCCGTCCGGCACGACGCCGGCCCTGCGCGACGGTCTTTGGATGCCCAATCTCACTAACCCGTGACACGCCTGACTCGCTGTCGCTTCAAATTGGAAGCAAAACCGACTGGACCGGCACGGCGATCGGCTCTTCCAATTCAGCTGTGCCCGTGGGTACAAACCGGGTGTTTCTCCTCACTCGAATGACCGCATTTGTTCGAGGGGCGCGTGTCATGATCTCATACGTTTTCTGGGCCAATCCGAAATACGACCGAAAAATGGTACATCGCCGTAGCGTCAACAACGGTCAAACTATGGACTCGTCGCACCAACGCGTGATTTACAAGATCGGATGTCGGCGATCAATCATTGAGATCGTTCCCTTGCCGGCGGCTGAGCTGCCGGGGCAGCCGACTACCGCAGACAAGCCCACCACGAACAGCGCCGCAAGCATGAGAAGCAAATTGAGGCCGCGACGCAGTTAGCGATGCGATTCAAATCTGCCTGCTCACCATCGCTCCACATTGAGTCGCCCGGCGGCAGGCGCTTTCTTGGTTGGCCATCTCGCTTTCCTGTCTTCACCAGACTTTGTCCGAAAAAGGCAGGATCCGAGGAAAATTTCTTGTCATCGCCCGGCTCTTCGTAGTAGAATCGACGCCGCCGCGTTGCGGCTGGAAGTCGCGTAAAGACTTTGTCCAGATCCACATCGGATGAATAGGCAAGAATGAACCGAAAACTCGTGCAAATCGCTGTGACCACGGTGGTAATGTTGCTGTCGTCCCGGCTGGCCTGGGCTCAGGAAGACGAGATCTACGATTTTGACGGCGTCGCGGACATGGATCCGCAGCCCGACGACCCCACTGACTGGATGACGTCTGTCAATTGGAGCGACGGGGGTTTCGATCCTCATCCTTCGTTTGGACCTCTCATTCCCGATTTCGGTACCCGTGTTCACATCCGCACATCAACCTTTGGCGTCAATGCGCCGGAGATTGGCCCCGGCGACATGGCGCAAGCCTTCGAGGTACGCATTGGCCGGTTCCAGGGCGAGGGCCTGTTGACGATGACCGGCGGCACGTTGGAAACGGTGAACAGTTGCACCGTCACTCCGTTTGTTTGCAACCGGAGACTACGTGTTGGAGCTGCCGACACGGCATTTCTCGAGGACCGCCATCCGGGCACCTTCAACTTGATCGATGGCCAGGTAACGACCGATAATCTGTGGATTGGCAGCGGATCACACGGCGAGATGAATTTGAGCGATGGCGTTGTGACTACCCGCGAGAATCTCTACTTCGACTGGACGTTTGACGCCGGCAGCACGCTCAACATGAGCGGCGGTACGATCAACGTGGGCGGCGTCCTGCGCATGTACCGAACTTCTGAATTAAACCTCGACGGCGGCCAGATACTTGTCGCCGGTCCTGCTGAGCTGGGAACCCAGACCCAGCTCAATCCGGATTTCTTGCAAACTCCGGACATAACGGCCACGATCACCGATGGATTGCTGGCGTCGAACAACTTTCTGCAGATTGGCGGAGCGGTGATCGTTGACGGCGGAATCCTGAGAGCGGCGAGTTTCAACGAAAGTGTGAGTGCCGGCACGATTGAAGTCAACGAGGGTGGCACGCTGCAGTTCAACAATGCCCAGGAGAGTGTTGCCAACGTTCAGAACCTGATTACCAGCGGTTTTATCACGACCAGCAGCCCATTGGGCACCGCCGGTTTCGTCATTGAAGTCGTCGACGTGGGCGGGACCAACTTTACTCAGGTCGCTTTCCCAGCGGGCATTGCTGGCGATTACAACAACGATGGCAAGGTCGATGCGGCCGATTATGTCGTATGGCGCAAGACCGGTATCGATGGCCAGCAAGGCTACAACGTCTGGCGCGCGAACTTTGGCCAACCCGGCGCCGGCAGCGCGCTGACGCCGGCCGCCGTGCCCGAACCGGCGACATTGGCACTGGTCGCGCTTGTTCTGCCGCTGAGGTTGATCGCCAGGCGCACGCGGCAGTTGTAAGTCCCAAGGTGCAAGAACGACACCTTTCAATGAAGAACTGGCTGCTCAATTCGGCGAGGTCCACCTCTTTACTCTTGCTAATAGCTACCGTTGTCGCGATCGGCTGCGGCGACGGCCGGCCAAAGCGCCTGGCTGTCTCCGGGCAAGTTCTGATCGACGGCAAGCCGTTAGGTTACGGTTTCGTCCGGTTTGTGCCGCAGGGCAGCCGCCCCTCGGGAGGCCGATTGGACGAGCAAGGCCGTTTCACCCTCTCCTGCTACGGCGCGAACGACGGAATTATCCCCGGTGTGCATCGGGTCGAAGTCGACGGGTCCGAATCGATTAGCGCGACCCAGACGAAGTGGCACGCTCCCAAGAAGTATTTCCGCTACAAAAGCTCCGGGCTCCAGCAGGAGATTACCGGACCCACCGATTCGCTGGTCATCAACCTGACCTGGGACGGCGGCAAACCGTTTGTGGAGCGCACTAAATGAGCGTATACTGGTCGCCAGCTATGCTGGCCTCGTTCGGCGGCGTGATACATGCGCTGTCGAGGGAGCTAATAAGTCAGGAGAAGCGCGTGTGACACGCACGACCAACTGGCGTCGTTCGTTGGCCCAAATGACCAGTGGTTTTACCTTGGTGGAACTGCTGGTCGTGATCGCCATTATCGGCATTCTCGTAGCGCTCTTACTGCCGGCCATTCAAGCGGCGCGGGAAGCGGCTCGGCGGTCGCAATGCGTGAACAATGAAAAGCAGATTGGCATCGCGTTGCTCAATTACGAGTCAAGTTATAAGAAGTTTCCCCCAGGCCGGCATGGCTGTGATGGTGCACCGGAGCCGGCAATCCGCGGTTGTGAAGAAGTCGCAACAGTCGAGCGTTCGGCGATGAGCGCGTTCGTCAAAATATTGCCGTTCCTCGAAGAGCAAGCTCTTTACGATCAGTTAACTGATAAAGACTCGATCATCTCGCCTTTCGTGATCATTTGGCCCGAATTGCTCGGTGACGAACAAGCCGTTCCCTTCGCCAACTGGGCGACCCCCCAAGTCCAGCAAGCTCTGAATCGAAGGCCGGACGTCTATGTTTGTCCCAGCGCCGACTCGGCTACAGTGACTGAATCACTGCACTTCAGCAGTGCAGCATTTATTCCGGCAACCGGAGATTATGCCCTGTGCATGGGTCACCGCGGCCCCTCGTGGCGGCGTCATTTTTATGGGGTGAAGGCGGATAACTCGGGCATCTTCTTTTACATCCGGGAGATTAAGATCAGGGAGATTCTAGACGGTACAAGCCATACCTTCCTTGGCGGAGAGGTGCTCGAAAGCCACACAATTGACAGCAGCAACATTTGGTCCCGTGCCGTGCGCCACTTGGACGGCATGCGGACGGCCGACAACCCAATCAACACGCCCGCTGGACCACTCTATAAGGACTTTTATAAACACCACCGGAAACCGGAAGCACCCGATCGGCCCTATTTTGCCATGGGCGCCTTCGCCAGCAAGCATCCGCGCGGCGCCAATTTCGTGTTCGCAGATGGCCGGGTAGAATTTATCTCTGAGGACATTGATCTCGACACCTACTTCGCTTTTGCTTCGCGAGCAAGCCAAGAGATCGATGACGAATATGCGCCTGCATTATAAACTCTTCCTCTAACTCTAATCGTCAAGAATGCAGTAACTCGAGCGATGAAAGGAGGAAATCTGAAACGTGAACTCTGAGATTCCGACTTCATCCTTATGAAACTTCAACTTATGGGAGGTGCGCTCGTGTGTAGAACTGTCATACGTTTAGCTTCCGTAGTGATCGCCATCGGTCTCTCGACGACCGCCGGCTATGGCCAATTGCTGGGGGTCTACGAATTTGACGGCGGTGGGGACGGCAGCTCATGGGATGATGCGGCCAACTGGGAGCAAGTGCTGGATCCGTTCGGCAATCCCATTAGCGGCAACCCCGCCACGCCGCCCGGCCCCACGACCTCGGCCGAGCTTCCACTGCCCGGAGTCGTGATTGACAACACCATGCCCGGGCAAACGGCGCTGGACGCGAGAATCGGCACGACCGCCGGCGTTGGCTCGCTAAACATGAGCGGCGGCGGCCTCACCGTGAGAGATTTCAACATCGGAGCCGATTCTGCCGGCGCCAATGCCGGTTCGTTCACTCTGTCCGACGGCACATTGACCGCCGGCGACGATATTAGCGTCGGCGCCGGATCGGTGGGAACGATGACGATGAGCGGCGGCACGGCCAGCGTGAACGATGACTTCAATATCAATGCCAATAGCACGCTGACGCTAACCGGCGGCACGATCGAGATCGGCGATCGCCTGGTAATGCGTACCAACGGCCACCTGCTCATCGAGGGCGGGGAGATCATCGCGGAGGACGACTTCTTTATTCTGGACAATGCGACAGTGACGATGGAAGGCGGCCTGATGTCGACGGTCGACAAGCTGAACATGGGGAACGCCACCCCTATGGGCCCGGCGCGACTGGTTATCAACGACGGGATCATGAGAAGCAATGAATGGACCGATGACTCCGAGCTTGAGTTTAACGATCCGACCCGGTTCATGAGCGTCATCGAGATCAATGGTTCGGGTAAACTTCAGGTTGAACAGGCCACTTTCCCGCGGTCTGAGGCAAATTTCCTGATTGCTGAAGGCGTGCACCTCACGACGACCGAGCCCGGTGGCCTTGGCGTGCAGACCGTGATTGTGCCCGAGTTCTTTGGTCGAACCGACGTCGTGTTCACGCAAGTCTCGGTGATTCCGGAACCGGCATCCTTAGTCCTGCTGGGTCTCGGAGCTTTGTGTCTTGTAGTGCGAAGGACGCGGGCTTGAGCCGCTGCGATACGATTCGTCGAGGTTGACCTATAGCTTGAAGGTTTGACCAGGGCGTCAGGCATCGCCTGACGCCCTTTTTGTCTCCCCACAACCAAAGCGAGGCAGGATGAAACTCGGCCTGTTCTCCGTCAGCTACGCGGGATTGTGGGGTCAGCACAAGCTCGATCTACCCGCGTTCATCGCCAAGGCCGCGGGACTCGGCTACGACGCGGTGATGCTGGCCGGAAAGCGGCCGCACCTGTCGCCGCTGGACGCCGATACGAGCTATCTGGCTTCGATACGTGGGGCGCTTGAGCAGCACTCGATTGCGTGCGGCGTGGTGGCTGGTTACACCGATCTCTCGCCGCCCCGAGCGGCGGAGGTGCCATACCTGGAGATGCAGATCGCCTACGTCGAATCGCTCGCCCGGATGGCGGCCGAGCTGCGAGCGTCGGTGGTCCGAGTCTTCACCGCGTACGAAGTGGACGGTCACAGCCTCAACTCGATTTGGAACGGCGCCGTGCAGGCGCTTCGGGAAATGTGCGACCGCGCGGCCGCGCACGGTGTCACTTTGGCCGTGCAGAACCACCACGATTTAGCCGTCCACAGCGATGCGTTGTTGGAACTGCTGCACGACGTGGATCGGCCGAATTGCAAGCTAGGCTTCGATGCCTGGTCGCCGGCGCTGCGCGGCGAGAACCTGTACGAAACGGCCAAGAAGATGGCTCCGCATACCGTGATCACGACAAACGCCGACTATGTGCGGCTGCCGCGCTTCCGCTATCGACCTGAGTTGATCAACTACGAGCGGGCCGAGCCAGATCTTGTGAGGGCCGTGAAATTTGGGACCGGCTTCATCGATTACCCGGCCTTCTTTCGCGGATTGAAGGAGGGCGGGTTCGACGGCTTCTTCAACTACGAGATGTGTTCACCGATCCGAGGCGGAGGGGCGCTTGAAAACCTGGACGAGTATTCGACCCACTACGTGCGGTGGATGCGCGACAACGTCCCAGATTGATACAAGCGGATATAGGACCGACGTGGTTTTCAAGTTGGTGTGCCACTGCTTGCGGCGCACCGAATTGCGCCCTCGCGCGATTCCGCACTGCTCGCTGTTAAAAAGTCGCGGACCGTGGGAGGCAAGCAGTGCCGTATCGCGTCATAGCGGCCCTATCCTCCGCCGCGAGCAGTGGCACACTGCGAACATAGCAATCGGAAGAATGGTTTAGGCAAAGGCCTCCCGTATTATGGCAAGGTAGCGAGGGCACTCCTGGCGCGGGTCGCCGGCCTCTTCGTACTCCAGGACGACGTATCCACGGTAGCCGCCGGCGCGGAGCATTTGCGCGAGACGCGGAAAGTCGGTCGGCTTTTTGTTCTGCCTCGTTTGATTCGAAGTGACGGCTTTTACTTGCACGTTCAGCGCATAGGGGGCAATCTGCTCGAGCTCGGCATACGGGTCCTCGCCGTAGAAGTTTCCGGTGTCTAGGTTCACGCCGAACCAGGGGCTTTGCACGTCTCGAACAAGCGCAAGCATTCCTTCGGCGGTCTCTGTCGGGCCGCCGTGATTCTCCAGCGCCAAGTGCACGCCGTGCCGGCCCGCGTAATCGCAACACGCCTCGATGCCCTCGACGATTAGGGCATGAGTTCGCGCCGGCGATACGCCGTCCTTCGGCTGCCCCGCAAAGATGCGGATCACCGGCGCGCCGAGCACCTCGGCGTGATCGATCCAGCGCTTCACCAGCTCGATTTGTTGGTCCCTGGCCATGCCAGGCGGAAATGCGAAGTCGTTCCCGACCGCCGTGCCCGAGACATCGAGGCCGAGTCGAAAGCACTGCTGCTTGAGTTGACGCAGATAGTCGCCTGTCGTGGGCGTCGGGAAGTAGTACGACGTAAGTTCCGTGCCGTCCAGGTCCATCTTTGCGCAGTCATCGATGAATTCAGCCAACGTCATTCTCGGCGGATTGCCAGTCAATAGCTCGCGATAACTGTAGGCCGCCATGCTGAATTTGAATTTCGCCGTTCCATTCCGCCCGATAGGCTCAACGGCCGCCGCAGGCTTGGACAGCATGGCGAGTCCACCGGCCATAGCGGCAGCGGTGGTGCAGTGGTGCAGGAATCGGCGCCGATCGATAACACCGTCCAATAAATCGCTCCTTACTAATGTTGAACTACCGGATACGCTGCATCGTAATCCGCATCAGCCGCTGGGCCGGCAGCGTGACAGGAACGCGTTGCCCCGGCTGTGAAATAGCCACGGCCTCTTCACGAGGCGCAAGCCCCACGGCTTCGCAGAGCAAACGATACCGTCCCGGAGCCAGTTGCCAAACTCGCATGATGACTTCGCGATCTTCGAGCCCATGAGAAAACAGGTGAACCGCTAGTTGATCCGGATTTGCTTCAGCTACCAGCGCAGTGAAATTGTCGTCGGTCTGTTGCCACGAAGTGGCATAGTAGGGAGAAAAGTTAGCGTAGATGCCGTCGCCAGTCAGCATCGCTTTGACAACCTCCGCACCCGGCACGCGCACCCGGTCGGTGTAAAGGACTTCGGTCGTTTTCAGCGGTGTGTTGTAGCGCACGTCTTCCAATAGCAGGTTTAACCCATCCACGAGGTGCTGCTCTTCACCGCTGATGCGGTAGCGGCCGTACGGTGTGCCATACCGCATAATTAGGTCATCCCAACGTGGATCATTGGCGAGAAATCGCCATTGCTCGACCACGTTCCAGAACAGGCTGCAGCGCACCAAACTTGCCGCCGCCCAAGCTGGAGATCCCTTCTGTTGCGAATCGAGATTGGCCTCGGACAAAACTGACTCGTGCGACCGAATCAGTTCCAGAGCCAGCAACATCGGCTGCAGTAGTTGTTCATCCTTGGTAAGCGCATAGGTGAAGAGGAGCTGATCGAGCAACAAACTGCCGGCATAATGCTCCCAGTCGTAGTAGTCCCAATACATGTTGGCTTGGTACCAATTCGGACCGTCGCCGTTGAAGGCCTCGTCTGAGAAGCGAACCGAGGCGGGGATAATCCCTTTCGGCTTTGCCTTATCGGTTCGCATTGCCACGTTCACCCATGCCAACGACCATTGGTGGAGCAATGCTTCGAGTCTCGGATTCGGCGTTCGCCACGCCTGATACCGCATTGCCTGCACGGCGCGCGTGTTGTATTCCAAATCACGCCCTTTGGGCTCGTCCGTTTCCACGGCAGTCGAACTGAACCAGGCGCTGCGAAAGAATCGATTTCCGTTTACCGTCATTCCCGTCCATAGCGACTCGAAATGGCAGGCCGAGCCGGTCAACCGCTTCGCATATTGAGGGTCATCGCTATAAACGATCATCAAAGGGGCCGTATCAGCGACGAATTCCGCCGCATGCTCGACGTCCCGCACCTTTCTCGCATAGCCGTCGTGAAGGTGATCGCTTTTCCAGACGCCGTCCGCCAGTTTCTTCCAGCCCCGCAGGGCCGTTTCATCGCCCGAAAGACACAACGGCGCCCACCACCGTAGCATCTCCACGTCGTCGCCAAGCTTCCCACCCAGTTCCCCCGTGTCCGATTGCCGCTGTTCCACCCACCAGTGGACGAGCAGTCGCAATCGACATAATGCCTCTCGCTGGGCAACCGACCAGTCCGGCGCGTCAGCCGTCGATTTGAGACAATCGCACGGGTCCGCCAGGGCAATTCGCTTGCCAGTATACATCGCCAAGATCTCGTCATCTGGATACCGCTCGGCAAGCAGTTCCAGGTCTCCATTCCCAGCGGCGATTTCGTCGAGCCCGCTCCCTTCCTTGCCCAACCAATACAAGAGCCTCCCGCGAAGATTCAATACGCGCTCGGCAAATAGCTTCGACGCAGCTGCGTCCGGCAAAAGCAAGCTATCGAGCAGCATGATCGCTTGGCGCTGGCGATCGGTCATACCGATGCCAGTTTCTTCGTCGGCCCACCGCCAGCCGCGCATCGAGTAGTGCCGTTCAGCAGCCGCCAGCAGCTCAAGGCGGTGACGCCAGATCGCGAATAAGGCATCGGTAGAGTTCTTGTGAAGTGATGTTCCAGTCTGCCGCAACAGATCGGTGGGAGACGTGCGCTCTCGATAACCGCTGGCCAACTCGACCTGCTGCAAGAAGGTCCGGTGCTCTGGTTTTGTGGCGGGCACCTGCCGGATCAAGGAAATCCCCAGCAAGCGCACGTTATCTTCCGTGCCGATAAGTTGAACCGAGAGTCCGTCTGAACTGGCCGTGGTAATACAGTGAAAAAGCCTGTAGGTCTTCTGCAGTGAACGACTCGGCTCGGCAGGTGGTCGAAACTCCTGCCAACTGACCGTTTGCCGCTGGTCCTGTATGATGACCTCCGGCCAAGACCCCAGGGTTTGCCCCGTCTCCAGCCAGAGTGTCAGAAACCATCGACCTGTTGCAACGTCTGCCCGAAATCCCACTCGCTTTCCCGATACGCCGTCAACGGTTAGGGCAGTGCGAGATCGCGTCAGCTCGCCGCGATGGAAAGCTTTCTGCGGGCGTTGCAACCAGCCAAAGCCTACCTCGCGGGTGTAGACGGAATCCAGATTCAGTTCGATTGCGTGGCTTTCCAACTCCGATCCGGCCGGCCCCGCATCGAAGTGCAAAACATCCAGCTCTGCAAGCGGTCGCTCCGCCGCGCTGTTCGAAGAGAATGCGCATAAGACGAACAGGACTGAGGCCGCCATCATATATAGCGTGTGTCCCTTATGCTTCATTACTAACGTCCCTGCTGGACCGACGGCAAAGTGATCTGCCTTATGCGCCACGCCACGTTTAACGACCTTTGATCGTGATCCTATACTTGATGCTCTTCACGAAGGTATTGACATCAGGTTTCACTTTCATAGTTATGGGAAAGCCTTTAAGCGGAGCTTGTCCCGCTCGTAGTTGAAAAAGATGGTGGTTCCTCCCCCCGGACGTTACAGTCTGGGGAAGCCATTTTTCCTTTGAAAGGAGGAGACCACCATGTCCCGGAGAACTTACCAGAAGAGCACGAGGCGAAGCAAGTAGCATGAGGACAGGACGAGAACGGGAGCTGATGTGGCGGTGCAACTGCCGCTGTGCCGCGAAGAGCTGATGGCGATGATGCAGGACTCGCTGGAGAGCTTTGCCGCGGAGATGGGCTTGCGGATTGCGGCCAAGCTCCTGGAAGAAGAGGTTCTTCGTCGCTGCGGACCTCGTTACCGGCACTCAGCGGATCGGCAATTGACCCGCTACGGTCGGCAGCGGGGCGTAGTGACGCTGGCCGGCCAGAAGCTGCCCATCGAGCGGCCCCGCGTGCGGCGGACCGACGGCCAAGGCGAAGTCGAGCTGGAGACGTACGATCTACTGCAGCGCGATGAGGCGATGCCCGAGGCCTGCCTGCGGCGAATGGTGCGAGGCGTATCGACCCGCGATTACGAAAGCGTGATTGATCTGGCCACGGAAGGCTTCGGCGTGAAGCGCTCCAGCGTCAGCCGCAGCTTCGTGACCGGCTGTTTCAACCACTCTTGTCCTTGCTGGCAAGTTATACCGAGCGCGACCTCGGACGCGAAATCGAATTTCTCAAGGCCGAGAACGAGATACCCGGGAAGCGGGTGTGCAGGAGCGAATTCTCTTGACCAAGCGTGAGCGCGAACACCTCATCAAGTTCGGCAATGCCATCTCTTTTTTTTCAACTACAAACTGGACAAGTTCTTGGGACGAACTCACTCTCCCAAAACTAATGCGGCGCAAACGCGGGCCAACCGATTCAATTCGATGAGAGGCATCGACTCTTGGCACGTGTGGATTTTCTGATAACCCACCGAAAGAACGATCGTGGGCAGCCCTTTGGCGTTCAGCTCGCTGGCATCGCTCCCGCCGCATGTGGCCGCATGCCACGGCTCAAAGCCCGCCGCTTTAATCGCTGACTCGGCCCGGCAAACGATTGTGTCATTGGGCAGGAAGCGGAAGCCGGCAAACGATCGCATTCGTTCGACCGAGATCGTCCCCTCGGCAGCGGCGGCGGCCTGGCGACAGCACTCCAGAATGTTAGCGCAGAGCCGCTCGCATTTTTCTTCGTTCAGACTGCGTGCATTCCATACGAGCTCGGCTCGCGGCGGGACCACGTTGGAGGCTTCGCCTCCAGAGATTTGACCGACATTTGCCGTTGTTTCTTCGTCGATGCGTCCCAGTTGCATTTGTGTAATCGCGGCGGCCGCCATCGCGATAGCGGATCGGCCGGTCTCTGGTTCCATGCCCGCATGCGCGGCGCGCCCGTGGAAGACAATCCGCGCTGTCTGAGACCAGGGCGCTTGTAGCATGATGCCGCCGACTGGTCCATCGGCGTCCGGAACGAATGCCATCCTGGATCGAACGAGAGTAGCATCGAAGGCCTTCGACCCAATGTGCCCGACGTCTTCTCCAACGGTGAAGAGAATTTCTGCGGGCGGATGAGGAATGCCGGCATCCGCGATCGCCTCAAGCGCCTCAACAATTGCGGCAACGGCCGCTTTGTCGTCGGCACCGAGCACGCTCGATCCATCCGAATGTACTGCCCCGTCTCGCATGATTGGCACCAATCCATCGGTTGGTCGCACGGTGTCGGTATGGGCGCACAAGAGAATGGATTCTCGGTTAGCCAGCGATCCAATGCCCGCCCAATAGCCCAAAACATTGCGGTGCTCATCGACGGTCAGCTCAACGCCGACGCGATCGAGCTGTGGCTGAAGCGCCCTGATCACTGGATCTTCGTTGGGATGATAGCTGTTGATCCGCAGGATCGATAAGAAGGTGTTTAAGAGCCGGTCGGCGTCGATGGCGACACGATTAATCATGGCAAAGGTAGTACCGCCCAGTAATTAAGTACTGTTCGCCGCACGTCTTAGGTTCTCGATCCATCGTAAGATGACGAGCGCGTCGTGGTAAGTGGCACCGATTCGAACGGAAGATTGGCCGCGTAACACTCGGCAGAAAGCCCGCAATTCGTCGGCCAGCATGCCACTTGGTGCGGCTGGGTCCGGAATGATGTCTAAACCGATGGGCCAGCGAGCCTTGTCGTCCCAAATTTGAATCGGCCGTGGAGTCGGCTCGACCTTTGCGGCCCAGCCTTTTCCAAAAATTTCAAAGCGATCGAAGCCTTCGTCCGACATGCCGGGCGGGGTCACCATTGAAACCGTCAGGTTCGCAATTAGTCCATTGTCCCACACGAGTTGTGCGTTTGCTAAATCAATAGCGCCGGTAGATGCACGGTGTATCTGTGCTGAAAACCTTGTCGGTTCCAAACCATTCACAAGTGCGAACACCAAATAGAGATCGTGAACCATCATAAGTTCGAAGGGGGTGTCGCCGGGACTCCGCCCCAGCGATGTTGCAGGACGATGGCGGACTGCCTGAATGTAAACAATGGGACCTCGCGACTTTGCTTCCGATAACAAAGCACGATTTTCACTTCCGAATAGCAAAATATGCCCAAGCATGAGATTGCTGGAATCACCTTTTACGAGGGGTTCCAGCTCCTTGGCTTCGGCAACAGTAGAGGCCACAGGTTTTTCGAGCAGCACGGCCCGCCCGGATTCTAGTAGTTTCTTTGTCAGGCAAACATGGGTTTCCGTGGGGGTTGCGACAACCCAAGCCTCGGCGTTGGTTTCAAGAATGGCCTTGTCCAAGTCCATCCAGCCGGGAACGCCAGGGAACGCGGAATAGGCGTGATCGATCCTGGCCTGTTGCTGATCCACGAGGGCGACAAGTTCCGCCTCAGCCAAACCGCGCAGCGTCTGGGCGTGCAGCATTCCAAAGCGGCCGAGCCCCACGACACCGACTCGGACTGGTCGATTGCGATCGTCGGTCATTGTTTTGCGGCGCGCCCAAAAAAAACTTGTTCAGCGGTCCCTTGCAAAAACTGTTGCCTCTCGTCATCGGACAGGAAATCCGCACGCTCTGTTAGCAGCTCTAATGACTGCCGATAGTTGTGCCCGGGCGCGACCTGAAAGGGACAATCGGATCCCCACATGAGCCGCGCCGCGCCGAATGCGTCCCGCAGGAGGCGAATCATCGGCAACAGATCGAGATAAGGCGGCCTCTTGCTTCCCAACGCGTAGAATGCAGAAACCTTGACGTAAAGACCGCGATGCGTCGCCAGCTCGCAGAGCCTTGCAATTTGATTTACATTAAGGTCGCCATCAGCGCCGATCCGTGCCATATGATCGATTACAACCCGTAGCTCGGGGAATTGTCGACAAACTCGATTAATTGCCGGCAAGGCTTTCGGATCACAAAGGAAACATGCGGCCATGTTTTGAGCCGCTGCTGAACGTAGCACGTTCTGCATGCCACGGGAGTCGACCCAGGCGTTCGCGTCACGGTTAAGCATCACCAAACGCAAGCCGACGATTCCCCCAGCACGAAGTTCGTTCAGAATCTCTTCCAAGTCCGTTGCATTCTCATCAATCAATGCCACTCCCACGAACCGGTTCGAGTATTGCCGAATAATATCCAGTATGTAAGAGTGATCAAAACCGTAATGGGTCATTTGTATCAGAACCGCCCGTCGTACTCCACACGGGCTGGCATGCGCCAGGAACTCTTGGAGCGTAAACGTTGAAGGCCGCATAGCGCAGACGTCAAAGCCATTGGCCAGCGGATAGGCCGCGCAATCCGAGGTCCACACATGGATATGTGCGTCAATTAAGCAGTTTTCAGTCATTGTCCTGGTTCGGTGGAGATGGAAATTCTGTCCGACTCACCCCGTGGGACGTCATGAGCACGGTTCTGTCGGAGAGTCGTGGAAATCTGCCATGAAACGTTGCCGATAACTGCGTTATACTAACCCAGCCCCAGCCGACTACAAACCGTTGATCTGCTTCCAAGTGCCGGTGATGGTCACATTCTTGATCCGGTTGTGGCATGGCATCGCACGCTCTCAACTCCAGAACATCGAGGCCGTTGGATCTGTCGAGCGCTGAAGCGCTCACGACCCGTCCTTGTGAGATACAAGATGACTTTGATTGATTGGCTAGTGATTATTGCCTATCTGGCTGCGGTCGTTAGCATCGGTCGCTACTTTGCCCGGCGCCAACGCGACACACAGGACTTCTTCTTAGGTGGCGGCCGAATGCCGTGGTTTGCCGTTGCCTTGAGCGTTGTCGCGTCCCTGGCGTCTCCAGTCGGGTATCTAGGAGATCCTGGCGAGATCATTCAACATGGCATTGGCTACTTGATGCGGCTTGCCGCGATACCGTTCGCAATACTGTTGACCGTGTTGTGGATTGTACCGCTGTTTCGGCGTGCCAATGTGGCCACGTCGTTTCAGTTGCTGCGTAACCGGTTTGGCCGGCGCACTGAGCTGCTGGGCGTTTGTGTCTGGGCCTACATGCAATTTGCGTTTCTGGGGTTGGTGCTGCTGTTGGCTTCCCGTCTGATTGGACAAATGGTAGGAGTGCCGACCTTCTCGATAATCGTGGTCATTGGAATCGCTAGCATTTTCTACACGTCGGCTGGCGGTTTACAGTCGGTGGTGTGGACTGATGTGTTTCAGTTCTGTTTGCTGGCGACCGGTGCTGTTGTCACATTGGGTGTGGTGGTCGCTCAAACCGGGTTGGGGCCAACCGCGTGGTGGCACGAGGTTGCCGGCAAGACGCATGAATTGCCGCCGCTGATTAGCTGGGACCTCTCGGAACGCCACACGTTGATAGGAGATATTTCATTCGGTCTGATTGTCAACCTCTGCTACAACGCATCGGACCAGGTGATCGTGCAACGCTACTTTGCGACCCGCCGGGCGCGGACAATGATGATCGCCAATTACGCGGCTGGCGCGGCATATTCGGTGTTAACAATAGCTGTCGGAGCGGCATTACTGACTTATTACCAGGCGAATCCTGTGCTCTTGCCAAGCGGCGTTCATGCCGTCACGTCTCCGGAATTTGCCGACAAAGCGTTTCCGTACTTCATCGCCAATAGCTTTCCGGCTGGCCTGACGGGGCTGATTATTGCAGGGCTGTTGGGCGCCGCAAAGTCGACGCTTGAATCAGGCGTCAATTCGCTGGCCTCGGTTTTTTCCAACGATCTTTGGCTGGCACGCGAAGGGGGTGATGCGGCCAAAACCGAACTGTCACGCGCGCGATGGGCCACGCGCGTGGTTGGAGTGGGAATCGTGACCATGGCCCTCATCGCTGATAACCTACCCGGCTCGAATAACATCATCGACATTGCTCAGAAATTTGTACATTTGGGGCTCGGGCCAATGGGTGCGCTATTCATGGTCGCGATGTCCTTGCAATACGTAAAACCAACGGCCGCAGTATTGTCATTACTTCTAGGGCTCGGTTCGGCCATTTTCTTTGCGTCCTCGGAGTACTTCATTGGGTACAGGGTGATTTCACCGCTCTTGATCATACCCGTCTGTTGGCTGATCACCCTTGTGGGAGCTGCCGTTCTGGGGGTTGTGATAAAACGGTAGCCGTCGTCGGCGTCGGAGGATGTCCCTGGTTTAGTTGAAAAGGTGGTGGCTCCTTCTCCCGGAAGTTAC
>JBBDWY010000057.1:0-117408 GCA_040902605.1 Pirellulales bacterium
GTAACTTCCGGGAGAAGGAGCCACCACCTTTTCAACTAAACCAGGGACATCCTCACAACAAGGCCAAATACCTGAACAAGAACCTCGCGCTTATCGCGAAGATGGGCGGTCCTGAAATAGTGCGGGACATGGCGCTTAAGTGCCCGAGTGCTGAGGCGAAGATAGAGTTCTTGTTGCAATTTGACGGCGTCGGACCTAAATACGCGCGGAACATCTGGATGGACGTTGTGGATGAAGACGTAACGCACCACATTGCTCTCGACGCAAGGCTAAGAAAGGTGGCGAGGGCTCTAGATATGGACGTAAGTACGTACCCTAAGGCCGAAGATGCATTCCGAGCCCTTGCAGCAGAAGCGAATGTAACGATGTATGAGCTTGATCGTCTGCTTTACCGTGGCATGGCTAAAGATGGTGACCTTTCCTGGTTAAGTGATGCCAAGGAGAAGGAGCAAATGCGCGCGAGGGAAGTCCGTCCGGACACAGGAAGGAAGCGACTCAAACAAAGTAAAGATGGCACCAATCCGAATCGTACATTACAACTGCTGGACGAACTTGAGCGGCGAGGATTTGACGATAGTCATCTCAAGATACTGCACCATAAGGGCACACGGGGGGAGTCGCTTACAAGTCATCGGAAGTTTTGCGAAGATAGAATGTCTCCGTTCAGGCCGTTCGAAGAAGGCCGCTTAGATTGGCAGGTTCAACAACGCCTTGAGTTTGTATTGCGAGAGTACAAAGCCCTTGGCTTCGACAATTCCGAAGGTGAAGAGACCCAGGAGAACTTTCGCCAGCTGGCTGAAGCTTCCGTTATCGTAATACCTTTTATTCGAAGATAATTTCTGCAAAGTTTTGCGGAAGCCGCATATGTTACGTCCATTCTTCGAAAGGGCCTGCTTCGGGTATCTTTTCGCGGTCGCCCTATTTTTGCATTACTTGACGTACCTTATTGAGCCAATCAGCAATAGGGATGCCGTAGGGGCGGAATTTTTCCAGCGTGCCGAGGTCTTCGCTGGCGAACAGGCCGCGGTATTGACGGAAGGCTGGCGGCGTCCCGATGCCTATCGATTGTTTAGGCCGAACAACTCTCGCAGTCGATCCTTAAGTTCGGTTTGCATTTTGGGCGGCAACTGGCCCAACTCCCGGCGGATAAGGGACGTCGTGGCGGTCATCAAACGGTGCAATTGGAGTGTAGAGGAGACTCGCAAACCCATTAAGGGAAAATCCGGATCGCTGGTCTCAAGCATCAAGTCGGTCGGCAATGGATTATTCGTGATGCGACTTGTGATGAACGCCAGAACCACATGCCGATGTGGGCCGATCGAGTCGGTGAGGCAGACGGCAGGCCGGACTTTAGTGCTGGATAGATCGTCGAACGGAAAGGGGACCAATACGACTTTATGCTTGGTCATGGAACGGCTTCCCATCCGCCAGCGAGTAGATGTCCTCTTCTGGGGCGACGAGTTCAGCGAAGGCTGGATTGCGCGCCGCTGCCCGGAGCCATTCCGATTCGTCCCAGGTGTCGTTCAGCGGGTACAACACGATGACGCGGACGCGCTTCGGACCGGAGACGGGTAGCGCTTCGTCGAGCCGAAGTTGATGATGCTCGTCAATCGTGCCCGTCAATTCGATTGCTGTCAGCGGTGCTTCCATAACTGAACTACCTCGCGCTCTTATTGGTGCTCAGGTCGGGAGGCGTGCCTTCGATGCAGCCGATCAGGCCGTGACGAAGCAGGATTTGGTAAGGTGTCTCGGGTCTTCCGTTTTCTTCCTCACGATTGTGTTCCGCGGCGAGCGGGGCGATGGCCTTTCCGAAGACTTCGGACCAGGGTACTCCCAATTGATCGGCGGCAGTAGCGAGGAGATGCCGCTGGTGGTCGTTGAGTTCGATTTGGTTGAAGTCGGTGGCCATACATGAAAGGATAGCCCTGTGACAGGCGAATAGCAATGTAGGCTATGTCGCCCCCTACGGGGCTTGTTTGCTGGTTGGCGCACTCCGGCACCGGGGGCTGACGGCCGCCCGGCTATATGATGTCGCCGCTACGTGGCTGGGAGAGTGAGCGGCGGACTAGGTCGAGCCAAGCAGCGGTGGGGATGCCATAGGGCCGGAATTTTTCCAGCGTGCCGAGGTCTTCGCTGGCGAACAGGCCGCGGTGTTGGCGGAGCTTGGCGGCGGCCGGATTGTCGAGCAGGCTGGAGGAGTCGGCGGCGCTCATTTGGAACGCGACGCGCATTTCGAATTCGCGCAGCGCCATGCGGTCTAAGAGGCGGCTGACGTTATTGTAGGTGTCGCACCACAGCAATGTGTGGATGCCCCAGGCTGGGCCGTTGCGCAGGATTTCCGCCCACTGCTTGTCCGGGCTGGGTGGCTTGTCGCGATCCGTCGAGAAGCTGAAATCGTCCTCGCCGCGGCGGAGGTCGCGGAACCGACCGCCGTTGAAGATCACCAGATAAACGGGCGGAGCATCTTCTTCACCGGCAGCCTCACGGCGGGCGAGTTCGGCAGCTACTTCGCCGATGACGCGGGCCGTGTCGCGCGTGCCGGCGACGTCGATCTTGTGCGGCAGCGCATCGGCGATGCGTTGCCACGTGCCGGCCTCGGGCGATTCGGGGCGCGTGCCGTCGAGGATGTAGAAGCGAGCAGCGAGGAGCGAGGAGCGAGCAGCGAGAGACTCGTTCTCGATCCCCGATTCTTGATTCTCGGTCGTTGCCTTGTTCTCGCTCCTCGCTCCTCGCTCCTCGCTCCTCACGGGATTTTGCGCCGCGAGCGCGATGAGGGCGTTTGTCAGTACGCCTAGGGCGGAATCTTCCCAGGCGCCGACCACGAGAAGGTTGCTGCCGGCGTGGCGGGCGAACGTGGCAAAGGTTGGTTCCTTGATGGCGACCGCTGCGCCTAGCCACGCTTTTTGTGGCGAGGAGCGAGGAACGAGGAGCGAGGAGCGAGATTGCTCCAGCACTTCGCGGAGTTGCATGTTATCCGCGGGGTCGGCCGGTTGATCGCCTTCGAAGACGATCAAGGCGCGAGGAGCGAGGATCGAGGAGCGAGTGCCTTCGTCGCGCTCCTCGCTCCTCGCGCCTCGCTCCTTCGACGCGATATGCCGCAAGTATTCGATGCGCTTGGCCTCCGGCAGCCAGACGACTTGGAATGGGTGATTGCCGGCCACGAGGCCGTTCTGGTCGTTGTAGATCGCTTCGCCCGGCCGGCTCAGGAAACGGGCGGCCATGTTGCGCTCGTCACTGAGGATCAAGTTCGCGTCGGCTTCGCTGCATTGCAGGGCAACGCGGACCGCCATTTGCCCCATCGTGCTGCGAGCGAGCGAATAAGCGCCGCTGAGCGTCTGCGAACCCAACAGCACGTGAATGCCGAAGGCCCGGCCTTGCCGCACGAGGCGATCCAACAACAGCGCCGCATCCTGGGAGAGCTTGTCGTCCTCGACGAATAGCTCCTGGAATTCGTCGATGACCAGCAGCACGCGCGGCATGGACCCCATGTAGGGCAGTTTCTCCGAAACTGCCGATGTTGAGTCTCGGAGAGACTCGACTACGTGTTTGCGAAAGTCTGGCAAATCCTGCACGCCGGCGGCGCGGAACAGGTCGCCGCGGCGGCGGAGCTCGGCGTCGAGGCGCTCGAGCACACTGAGGCCGAACTCGCGCTCGCTTTCGATGGCGATCACGCGGGCATGCGGCAGTCGGTGCGTGGCATAGGTCTTAAACTCAACGCCCTTCTTGAAGTCGATGAGATAGAACTCGACCTCGTCGGGGCTGTAGTGCAGGGCAGTGTTGGTAATGAGCGCATGGAGAAACGTCGATTTTCCGGAGCCCGTCTTGCCGCAGACCAGAAGGTGCTGCGACGTGCCCTTGCCCAGTCGCACCGGCTGCAGGCGTCGCGCGCCGGCTCGGCCGATCGGCACGACGAGCTCCTTACCGCAGTCGCCGCTCCAGTATTCATTCTCCGCGGGGGCGACCTGCTCGAACGGGACCTCGACTTTCATCGAATCCTTCGCCGCCCGGCCGGCCGCGCGGACCACATCATTAAAGCGCTCGGCTGAAGGCGGACGATCGAGCGCCAGCGGCAAGCGCTCAAACGCCGGATAGCGCCAGCGGAAGCGGCTGGTATCTGGTGCCTGGGGCATCGCCCCAGAGATTCGCGACTGGGGCGTTGCCCCAGGCACCCAATCCAAATGCACGGCGCCGGCGGAAAGGTCTTTCAGATCAAAGTTGGCCGGCATCTTTTGTTTGCGATCGACCATGATGAGCGTGTACACGCCGCAGCGCGGCCCGCTGGTGGCGATGCTCACCAGCTTCCGCGCCGCTGACTCGCTGAAATTGGTGGGGAAGTTGGCGGCGACGAGCACCTGAAACGGCTCGGCCACCTCGCCTGCCTGGGCGTTGTACTCGTGGATCGTGGCGAATTCGTTACGCAGATATTTCTGCAGCACGGTCTCCATGTGGGCCGTGAGGCGCGTCAGCTGCTCGTCGATTTGCCGGCTGTCGGTCCAGATGCGGCTGGCGATGAGCTGCTCGTCGAAGTCGGCCAGATGCATGAACGACGCGAAGTTCTCGCCGAGTCCGACCGGATCGAGAATCGTGAACCGCACTTTGCCGGGCGGCATCGCCGTGAGCAGCCGCAGCATCGCCAGTTGCAGCACCTCGACCCCCGCGCGGCGGCCTTCCTCCTCCGCGGTGATTAAGAGGACCGGGTGTTCGTCGAGCGTCATCAGGGCGGGGAGCCGCGTCACGGTTTCCACCGGCTGCAACCGCTCGTCCTGCGAAATGCCGTGCTTCACTTGCGCCAGATCGAGCGAGACCTGGCCAAACTGGATCGCGGCCGCCGGCTCGTTCGGCCGTGGCCACTGGTTGTAGTCGGTCGATTCCCAGTCGGGGAACAGCCGCTCGCATTCGGCATTCATTTGGTCCCATGCGTCGTGCAACTCGGCCAAGCCGTCGCGCCACCGCTCGGCCAAGGCTTGCCAATCGCGGTCGTGTTCGGCGCGCAGGTCGCGGCAGCGTCGATCGTACTGCTGGCGGTTTTCGGCTTCACGCCGGTCGCGCTCTTCGGTGATGAGCGTGAGCGCTTCGGCGTGCTTTTGCTTCGCTGCCTGGAGAGTGTGCTCCAGTTCGTTCCGCAATTGAGCCAGCCGCTGCGGAATCGTCTGGCCGGCGCGGCCAATTTGGCTCTCCCGCCAACGCTCGCGCTCGTCAACGATCGCCTGGGCCTTCTGGTCGACGGCGGTCAACTGCTGATCGCGGTCCGTGACTAGTGCGTGGGCCTCGCGCCGGCCGCGCTCGCGTGCTTGTTCGAGGGCCGTTGTCAACGCCTGCCGCGCAGCGGCGAGGGATTGCTGAATGGCTCGGAACTGCCGGGCGCTTTTCCGGCGGGCGATGGGCCACAGCCAGGCCAGGAGCGCGGCCGTCGCGACGAGCGCGATTCCGCCGCTCGCTGCCACCCAGTCCCAACCGCGCCAACCGAGCAACATGCCGCCAGGCACAGCGGCGATCGCCCAAAGAAGGACCAGCAGGCCGAAGGGCCAAGCGCCCTCGAAGACGCGGGTGAGCTTTTGACGCTGCAGCACGATGGCGGCGTCCCGGACGGCGGACGTCAAGAGTGCCGCTCGCTGGATGGATTGCTCGACGGGGTCGTGTGCCGGGGTCGAGGCCTGCGGCGAGCTCAGCCGAGCGGACGACCCGGCTCGCTCGGGATCATCGTTGCGAAAAAGTTCTTGGCCGTCGCTGGAGGGTGCGACGGGTGGCAAATCGCGCCACTGCCGGCGCATCTTCATGATCTCGATGGCGTCGTGCTCCAGAACGGAAAGCTCCTCGTTCGTGCGCTCGAGTCGCTTGACGGTTTGCAGGAATCGCTCGCGAGGCTGGCCCTTGAGGGCGTCGAACATCGTGAGCGCTTCCCAGCTTATTTGTTGCTGCTCGCTGCGGGCCGCCTCGGTGACGCGGGAGACCTCCGATTCGACGCCCTGACGCAGCCCCTTGTACTCTTGCTGCGCGGCGTTGCGCTCGGTCTCATACTGGCTGCGGGCCTGGCTGGTGACTTGTTCGTATTCGGCAGCCGCCTGGGCGCGGCGGTCGGTGAATTGCCGGACGATCTCGGCGGCCGCCTGGTCGCGCCCCTCTTCGGCGGCGCGGAGGCCTTCGACGAGGGCGGTGCGAATTCGCTGCTCTTCCTGGTGACGGTCATTGGCGAGCCGCTGCAAGTCGCGCATCAGCTCAAGTTGCCGCCGGGTGGAAAGCGGCTCCGCCGCCGTTACGTTATGACTCGCAGTCACGCTCCACCTCGTCCATTAACAGGCTCATCCGCGCGATCGCGTCCAATGCCAGCTTCACACTGGGAATCATCGGATCCAGATGATGCTCGCGGAAGCGCCGGCTGACTGCATCGTCCCATTGTTCGGAAACTTCGTTCCAGACCGTTTCGAGGTTCTCCAGCGCATGCCGAATACGGCCGGCGCCACTGGAGAGATCGCATTGGCGCATGGCGCTATTCCTCCGGTCTGATCTCGTCTTTTGCCGAAACTTTTTCCACGTTGCTTGCGTCTTCGCGATCCGACCCGGCCGCTGAAGCGGCCTCGCCGTTGGGGACTTCGCGATCGGGCCAAAGATCCTGCGCTAGGGCGACGTCATTGTAAGCGGCTTGCGGCTCGGCGGCGCGGACCGATTGGTACTCTTCGAGGTGCCGCACGATCTTGTGCAGCATGCCCTTAGCATGGGGCACCTCGATATCGATCAATCGAACGAGCTGCGAAATGCGACCCTGATATTCGAACAGCTCATGCCGCACCGAGCGCTGCCAATGGCGCACGCGCTCGACCTTCTCTTGACAATATGCCTGGCGGGCTTGGGCCTTTTTCAGCGCGGTACGCTCTTCGTAGCAGGAGGGGCGCTCGTTGGCAATCGGGAACATCAGGCAACGGTGCAACGCCTGCTGCGCTTCGTGAACCTCATCGATCGACCGTCGAACCTGCATCTTCCAATATCGCGGCCGGTCGTGCTCCAACCATTCCAACATGCGGCGCATTTCGGCATCGAGCTCAGTGAGCGCGTCGCTGACCTGGTCGGCGAACGAACCCAGCGCGGTTCGCAGGGTTAAAATCGCCTCGAGGGAATGGACGTTGGCTTGGGTGGACATGGCGGATAGTCGAGGGCGGAGCGTCGAGGGTCAAGGGCCAGAGCGATTCTGGCTCTCGACCCTTGACTCTCGACCCTCGACTTCAACGTTGCTGCAGATACTCTTCGATCCGCTGGGCTTTGCGAAGCAAATACGGGGCATGCTCGTTGGTGACTTCCATATAGCGGGCGATGACCTTCATGTGCTCCTCAAAATCTTCGACAAACTTCTTGTGTTCCTGGTCGCGCCAGGTGCCTCCCAGCGCGTGCAGTTGGGCCCGCAAAGCGGTCAACCGCTCCTCCAGTTCCTGGTTGAACTTCTTGAGGTTTTGAGCAAAGCGACGCAGCTCACCTGGATCGACAATCGCTTGGGACATGCGGGCCGCCTCGCTCAGCGGGGGACTGGTGGACCGTGAACGACGTGAGGAGTCGCCCCACCACCTACCGGTTTTAATGGGAAAAGTGCGGGACAAAAAGTCACCATCCCATTATACCTTGCCTGGGAAATACGGGTAAACTCGGACCGGGAGTGCCGCCCGACGCCGCCGCGCGGACCAGTCCGACGGCGCAGTCCTGGCAGCGGGCGGTCAGAAAAAGTAAAATCAAACTGGGGTTGTTGGTTAAGCGCTGGTTGGCATCGTGCCGTGGCACCAGACCCGTGAAGGAGTTCCCGCATTGTTAACCGAGCATGAGGTGGCGCGTAGTTGGAGCCAGGTCTTCAAGAGCAGTAAGATTGATCTGGCAGCCTTCGACCGTGCGGAGCAGCTGTTGGAAGAGCTTCGTCCGGAAAGCCCGCTGCGCCTGCGATTGACGTTAGAGCTGGAAGAGCTGCGCAGCATTCATTCCGGCCGGTTGAGCGTCGCCGCACAAAACTGAACGGCCACTGCCGGTCAATTGGGCCGAATGTGGTATGAAACGCGAGCGAATCTTTTGCTCGCGGTGGCGAAGAATCTGCTGTTGCGGCGCAAGGGCCGGCGACCTGTCAGGTCGCGGCTGTTTTCTCGTCCAAATGTTTGGACGCTCTTTTAGTGGACGAATTCCACGCCGAAATCGACGCCGTTGATCAAGATGTCCTGGTTGCCCGCATCACGATAGCCCATGTCTGGCAATCGGTAGAAGACGGACGGCGCGGCGCGGTGGATGTTGCCCACGTATTTGCTCGTGAGTCCCAGCTTCAGCGCAAGGGAGCTCGTCACGTGGTACGACGTTTGAACCCGCAGTTCGGCGACCGGTGAGAACTCTTGCTCGCGCAGGCCATGGGCAAACGCGGTCGGCCGGGCGTACAGCGGGCGATTCAACGCGCCCGGAATCAACTCTTCGCCCATCAGACCGAACTGGTCCCAGTCGGCCACGTTGTAGCCGAACATGAAGCGGCCGTCGCCCGAAAGCCGCCAGCGTTGCCGCTGATTCACCCAATGCAGGCCCACCTGGGGACCGACAATCTGGTTCACAAATAATGTGTCCCAGAAACTCCTGCCCAAGATACTGCCGTCGGCGTCGACCCGGAACTGATCTTCCAGTTTCAGGAAGCGGGCACCACCGCTAATGCTGACGCGATTGTTCTTGTGCTTGGCCATGTAATGCTGATTTGTGAGTTGATGCGTCCACATCAGCTCGATGCCGTCGATCTCGGTCCGGTTGTGGATCGTGACGTTGTTGAAGAAGATATTGAATTCGTGGAGGTCATCAAAATCGGTGCCGCCGGTCAATGGATCGGCGCCCGGATTCTCGTCCGCATCGAGATCGTCGGCGAGGCGGAAGAAAGGGATGGTATCGTCATCGATGTCCGCTTCATCGACGAGGCCGTAGTTGCCGACCCACAGCATCGGTCCGCCCTGAGTGCCGAGAAGTGCTCCGGCCAGGAAATTCAAGTAATCACGAAAGCCGAGCAGGTAATCCTCGGGCACTTCGAAGATAATCGGCACGCTCCCGAAACCGAACGCGCGGAGTCCGGGGCTGGCGGTGATGCCGCCGCCAGGCCCGATATCCTCCGGCCCGGTGTAGTCTGGATCAATAAACGGCGGCAGGCCGCCGCCCGTGGCCAAATCGCGCGGGAAGCCATAGAACTCCGTTTGGTTGAGTTCCGGACCGTCTAAAATGCCGACGGTCCAGCCGTGCCCCTGATCCTGATAGCCGAACTCATAGCGGTCGCCGAGGGCGAAACCAGCCTTTGGCGGAACATCGTGTAGCGTGTTCTTAATCACATGGGGCCTGGGGAGGTTCATGCGATCCGAGATCGTGTTGCTGTCCACAGTAGCGAGGTAAATGATTTCGGCGAACTGCCCTCTCTCGGTTGCCAGAGTTACCATCTGGCCGTTTAGATCGGTATACGTAAGGACGTCGCCGACTTCTTCGTTTCCGACCGTCACCCGTTCGCCGGTGTACGACCAATAGAGCTTGTTGTACTCGAAGAAATAGCCTGACCATTGGTCATCGGACATATTGTCCAAGTCGAGATCGAACGGGGCGAAGATCTGCAAATCGTGCTCGTAATTCGACGGGCCGAAGGGCAGATTCTCTTGGGCCGACGCGCCCCCGACGAGGGCCAGCATCAGCATGCCAATGGTGGCAACGAAGCTTTTGAACGGATGTGTCATCGTTTCCCCCAAGCGTGACCGACGCGGCGGAAGCGCTTCAGGCCGGTGGCGCAAACAAGCGACCGTCCCGCGGTTGTACGTGTGGGTAGTATCGGGTGGGCCGTCCGTATCAGTTGAGTAAGATCGGTAAAGAGAAGCGAAAACCGGGCTTGTTCCGATTTTGCGGGCCACTGCGGCAGAAAGCCGGCGATGCCATCGCCGGTCGGCAGAAACGGCAGCGTTGCTGCGGCCGGTGCCCTCCCCAAAGAGGGTAGGCGGGGGAGTTCCCTCTACGCCGAGGGACCGGCGCGGCATCCGGCGATATCACGGCCGGCTGGATGAGAAACCGCGCAATAAAAAAGCTCCCACAGGCGGGGCAGGAACCTGTGGAAGCCGTGGAGTCGGGGCATAGTAACCCCGATGCTCCTTATGCTAACCCATATTTTTGCAGACGTAAAGATATTCCGCAAAAAAATTCCGGCATTTTGCGGAAATCGGGATAGACGGGGAAATTTGAGCGGTCTGATACCATGGCGGCCGGTCTGAGCGTCTCGGGCTGAGGTTGCGAACGCCCACGTTTGATACCGACTGGATGCCACCGCCATCGGCGGCATTTGGCCCCCCGGGGCTGCCACATGGCGATGCGCGTCGTGCTTTGTCCGCATAAATCGGGCGGCGTATACTTCTTGTCGAGGCGCAGCGATCGGGCTTGCCTGCCTCAGTACCCAGCGAAATTCACGGAACTGATCGGCATGATTTTCCACTCGCGTCAGTGTTGGCTTTGGCTAGTCGCATTGCATGCGCTGGTATGTTCCGCTCTGAGTGGGCCCACTCTCGCGGAAACGAAAATTAGCGCGCGTGAGAAAGCGTCTGCCGACGTTGCGAATGGTGCCGCCGAATCGGATCTGGGCCATGACTGGGTGCGTTTGCTGCTGGGGCCGAACGGCGACGTGCTGGGCATGCAGACGGCGGTTGTCCGATATTCGGCGGCTCCCGGCGGTGCGCGTCGTCGGAGCGTCGAGGTCGATCTGATCGGCGCGGTGCACATTGGTGACGCGGACTACTATCGGGGATTGAACGAAAGTTTCGCGGAATATGATGCGCTGCTGTATGAGTTGGTCGCGCCGGAGGGCACGGTCGTCGAACGCGGTCGCGGCACTTCGAATGCCCATCCTGTGGGGGCGATGCAAAACGGCATCAAGCGGCTGTTGGACCTCGAGCATCAACTCGAGCGGATCGATTATACGAAACCGAACTTCGTGCACGCCGATATGTCGCCGGACGAATTCCTGCAGGCGATGAGAGACCGCAACGAGAGCTTCTTCCAGATGTATTTTCGGTTGTTGGGCCAGGCGATGGCGCAGCAAAGCGAAATGGCGGCCAAGGGCGAATCGCTTGATTTTGAATTGTTCTCTGCGCTGTTTGCCAAAGACCGGCCGAGACGACTCAAGATCGCGCTGGCCAAGCAGCTTGCCGAGATGGAGAGCCTGATGGTGAGCTTTGGCGGCGAGCAGGGGTCGGTCATTATTTCGGAGCGGAACAAGAAGGCGCTCGATGTGCTGAAGCGCCAGTTGGCCGCGGGCAAAAAGCGCGTCGGCATCTTTTACGGCGCCGGCCATCTTAGCGACATGGATCAGCGACTCCGCACGGATTTCGGCCTCCAGCCGGTTGCGGTCACATGGCGAACGGCATGGGACCTGGCCGAGAAGCCATAGCGCCCTCACGGCCGCGCCCCCTCGTTTCCGCTTCCGGCGCATCGTGTCACTTGATAGACTTATCTGTGATACGTGAGACCTACCCATTTACTAGCCTGTTGAGGAGTTTTCGATGGCCAAACCCGGTCGAAAAGTCAAAAAAGCCAATCACGGCAAGCGGCCCGCCTGCAGTCGGCCCCGCAAGAACCGCCGTCATCAGGTGAAGACCTAGTTTGATCAGGTGAGTAGGTACCGGCAACTGGTCCACTTATTCACCAAGACCAACTTCATGCCCGCCAAAGACCTGATTATCGATTTCTCGGCGTACGACCTCGATCACGTCGTGGCGGACATCGAGGAAATCCGCCGCATTAATCCGCAGCGCTTCGAGATGGAGCAGCTGACGGCGATCGTCTACGACGACGGCAAGACCGGCATCTGCGTCGGCTATAAGGACGTTACGGCAGATGAGTTCTGGTGTCGTGGCCACATGCCGGGCGCGCCGCTCATGCCGGGCGTGATCATGTGCGAGGCGGCGGCCCAGGTGTGCAGCTACCATTCGCAGCGGCACAATTTGCTGGAAACGGAAGTGATCGGCTTCGGCTCGCTGGACGGCGTTCGCTTCCGCGGGATGGTGGTGCCGGGCGATCGTCTGGTCGTCGCGGCACAAAAGTTGCAACTTCGACCCCGAACGATGATTCGCTGCCGCTTCCAGTGTTTTGTGCGGGAGCAGAAGGTGTGCGAGGGCCAGATTCGCGGCATCCCCATTCCTGTCGACTCCCTTGCGGGACCGGGCTGAGCAGCGCGCCATGCTGTTTCCACTTTACGACCTGAACCCGCACACTCGGTTCCCGTGGTTCACGCTCCTCTTGATCGCCGCAAACGTCGGCGTCACAGCTTGGACGAGCTCGCTGAGTGAGCCCGATCAAAGCAGAATCGCCCTGCGATACGGTTTTGTGCCGGCGCGGCTGAGTGCGGTCGGCAAGGGGCAACCGATTGCCGCCCCGCTATTGAAGCTTGATGATCAAACCGGGCAGCCAGTGCAAATCGGCGCCGTCGCACTATCGACGGCTCCCGCGGATGTGTACGCGACTTTCCTCACGACGATGTTCCTGCACGGCGGCTGGCTGCACCTCATCACAAACTTGTGGATGCTCTGGGTCTTTGGCAACAACATCGAGGATCGCCTCGGTCACCTGATCTTCGCCGCCTTTTACCTGGTCGGCGGCATTCTGGCGACGATGTGCTTTTGGTTTTCCGACCCGGCCGGCTTGATCCCGGTCGTCGGCGCAAGCGGGGCGGTGGCGGCCGTGCTCGGCGGCTATGCGGTCACCTATCCCATGGCCAAAGTGCGGACGCTCGTCTTTTTAATTTTCATCATGGTCGTCGACTTGCCGGCGCTGCTGCTGCTGGGCATTTGGTTCGTTTTGCAAGTCGTTTCCGGAATGCTGGGTTTGTTCGACATCCTGCTCGAGCCGGTGGCGTTCTGGGCACACGTCGGTGGGTTCGTGGCTGGCATGGTGCTCATGCCGCTGCTGGCCCTCGGCGCTTCGCCCCCCGGCACCGATTGGCGGAAAGAGTCGGACGAGATGTTCCGCTTTGATGATCCGCGCAGCGTAAACCGTTAGTTCAAGGTTAAATTAACCACGAAGGCACGAAGGACGCAAAGAGGATTAGACTTAGCCGACTGCTTCGTGTTCTTTGTGTCTTAGTGGTTCATCGAAGTCATGGGCCGACGTGCGCTGCGGAAAGTCGATCCGGCACTCGATCTGTCGCGTCACCTGAAGTCGTGGGACGAGCTGCCAAAGCCGTGGGACGCGGCCGTGTTGTTTGGCCGCGTAGCACCGCTAGAGGTGGAAGTTGGCAGTGGCAAAGGGCTGTTCTTGCAGACGGCGGCCGCGGCGATGCCGGAGCGAAACTTCCTGGGCATCGAGATCGCCCCGAAGTACGCCCGTTTTGCGGCCGCCCGGCTGGCGAGGCAGGCGCTGACCAATGCGGTCGTGATTCACGGCGACGCCCAACGGCTTTTTGCCGAGCTGCTGCCCGAGGATTCGCTTTCCGCGGTGCATGTGTACTTTCCGGACCCATGGTGGAAGAAACGGCACCATAAACGCCGCGTCTTGAACGAGCGATTCGTGCGCGACGTCGCGCGAGCGCTCACGAAGGGGGGCGTGTTGCATTTTTGGACCGATGTCCGCGAGCGGTTCGACGCGACATTGGAACTGATCGCAGGCGAGACGTCGCTCGCGGGGCCGCTGGTCGTTGCCGAACAGCCCGCGCAGCACCCGCTCGATTATCGAACTCACTTCGAGCGGCGGACGCGGTTGAGCGAACAGCCGGTGTATCGGGCCGAGTTTCGCAAGAGCTAAACCGCAAGCGGCTTATTGAGTGTAATGGCGTGGCATGCGCTTGCGGTTTAGCTTCGAATTACTCCGACTGCCCGCGACGCAAACTGAGCAGCACTTTTTCAAACGCTGGCTGGAGCGTCTTCCAATCCGATTCTGGACAAACGCAGTACGCGTACACGGCCTTATCCTTGCCCAGTGCCGTGGCCCGGTATCCGCGCAAGCCTGAGCCGAACGTGCTGGCGGCCGTGAATTCGCTGCGGCGCGCCGGGCCGAGCGACACTTCGATCACCTCGATCTCGCCGACTTCTTTGTAGCCGCTGAACTGCTGCTCGGCTGCGTCCTTGCCTGATTCGTGAACGCCATGCACGGGCTCGAATTCGGGCCCCAGCTGTTCCGCGTCGCTGCCGGCAAAGCTGCCCCCGATATCGCCCATGAGCGAGCCGGCCACGCCGGTGTCGATGCGAATTTCGGCTGGGCCCGATTTGAATTTCGCCCACTCCAACCCGCGCTTGCCGCCGCCGTCGGATTGCCAATCCTTCGGGTACTCGCAGGCGAACGTTGCGCCCGGCGAATTGTAATCGGCAAATTCCGTCGGCGCAGTGACTGGCGTCGAGCCGCACCCTGCGATTCCGGTCACTGCCATGAAAAGCGCTACGCACGAGCCAACGCGACACAACAAGTCTCGAGCATCGATCATGACGACTCCTTCTGGGTGCTGATGAGGTAGGCAAGCTGGCCGAGCAGCCAGGCGTAAAAAAACAGGGCCAGCGTCACGAGCGGGCCCATGATGAGAACGGTCGAATAGGGCGGGTCGTGCCACGCCAGCCGGGCAACCACCCACAGCACGTTCGCCATCGCAAACGTAACAGCGTAAAACGCGAACCAGCCGAACGGATGTCTGGCGACAGATTGCAGCACGGGCAGCGAAAGGGGCGCCAAGGGCGAGCCTGTTTCCAGCGACGACAACTGCAAAATTGGATAGAGCACTAGCGCGCAAAGTGCGATGAGCAACCACACATTCAGCGGCAAGCCCAGACTGAGAAACCAGCCGATGAACGCCGCAATGGCCAGCATCCCGAGGGTCGAGGGCAACGTCCAGAACCACTCCCGCCAATCGCCCGGCAGCGATTCGACCTCCGTGCGGCCAAGGGAGGTCGATTCGATGACGCCGAGAAACAATGCAGACAGATAGCTCAGGGTGGCGAAGACGACGACGCCCGCCGGCAACGCAACAACGCGACCGGCGACGAAGTTCAGCAGCAGCAAATGGTAACACCAGAGGACCGCTAGTGCGGCAAAGGTGAAAGCCACGACCGCCAGCAGGAGGTGTACGATCGTGGCAGGCGAAATCGAAAGCGAGAAAGCCTTCGCGCCTTCGCGAGGCCTTGCCGCACGGGAGCGGGCCGCCTCTTTCTCCGCAACAACGCTCGTTGCCGATTTGAGATACTGCTGGGCCAGCGCGAGCCGCGGGTCGACCGGGGCCGTTTCCACCGGCTTCACCGACCCAGGCCTGGAACGATTCACTTCGGCCAACGCCTAAACCCCCACTTGCGCTGTGCCAGCGCCACTGAAGACTACTACCACCGCCACCACCAGCGGGGATAGTAGGTGTAGTAGACCGGCGTCGGCGCCGGGGCATAGTACGTCGTGTATGGGGTGTAGTAGCTTACCGCGGGCGTTGCGGCATAGTACGTGGTTGTGGGGGCGGGGGCGTAATAAGTTGTCGTCGGGGCGTAATACGTGGTCGTCGGCGTAGCAGCGTAGTAAGTCGTCGTCGGTGCGTAATAGGCCGTCGTTGTCGCGTGCCCACAACAAGGGGCAGCCGGTTCTGCGGCGTAGTACACGGTTGACGGCTGATAGTACGTCGTCGTCGGGTAGTAGTAGTAGTACGACGTCGCCGGCTGATAGTAGGTCGTTGTCGGATGGTAGTAGGTGGTGTAATACTGCGCCTGCGCGGCGCCGGCCGACACCAAAACGGCCGCCAAAGTCGAGAGCAAAGCAAAGCGAGTCATCGTAACCCTCCTGTTGAAGGAAGACGCGAAGACAAAACCGCCCGCCGTGGCGACCAAATCCGAACGGGGCCGATTATCCCCTTTCCGAGCAGAAATGCAATTACCGGGCCAATTCTTTACAGCCGGCCCCAAATTGATATCCAATACGGCTAGCTCAACAAGCCTTTTCATCCCGCCGAGCTTTCCCATGTCCCACACACGCGTTCAAGCCATCCTCGACCGCCACGGAGCGGTCGTCTTTCCAGGGGTTTACGACACGCTTTCGGCCAAACTCGCGGCGCGAGCTGGGTTTCCGATGGCGTTTATTTCCGGTTACTCCGTGTCGGCGACTGCTATCGGGGAGCCGGACCTGGGCCTGTTGACGCAAACTGAGATCGTCGAGCGGGCCGCGCGGGTGTGCCGCAGCGTCGAGATTCCGATCATCGTCGATGCCGATACCGGCTACGGGAACCCGCTCAACGTGATTCGCACGATCCGCGAGTTGATCGATGCCGGAGCAGCCGGCTGCTTTCTGGAAGACCAGCAGTGGCCGAAGAAATGCGGCCACATGCGCGGCAAGCGGGTGATCGAACGCGACGAATATCTCGATAAGATTCGCGCCGCGGTCGATACGCGCGGCGACGCCGACTTCTTCATCGTCGCGCGCACCGACGCACTCGCCGCCGTTGGACTTGATGAAGCGATTGCACGCGTCACGGCGGCACGCGCGGCGGGCGCGGATGCGAGCTTTGTCGAAGCGCCCAATTCACTCGAGGAACTGGCGCAAATCGGCCGCCGCGCGCCGGCGCCCGTGGTTGCCAATATGATTGAAAAGGGGAAGACGCCGGTGCTGCCGAAGAAGCAATTAGCCGACTTAGGTTTCCATCTCATTCTCTATCCATTGGCCGGTTTGTTCGCGGCCGCGCACGGCCTGGCGGCGATTTACGAAAAGATTCGTAACGACGACACGACGCTCGGCGCGGAAGATCGGCTGATGGCATTCGACGAGTTCAACGAGCTGATTGGCGTCGAGGCCAAGTACCGGATTGCCGAGCGGTACGGTGTCAAGTAGCGAGCCGGCGGGTTTATCCCGCCGGGACAAGCCCGGCGGCTCGCAGCGAATTTGCAACTTCTAGGTCGCCTGACATTCTGCCGCACGTCCCCTAAGTGCTTGCTGGGCAAGGCCTAGTCGCTCCACTGCTGCCGCGCCGTCGACATTCGATTGCTGCCGCGTATAAAATGGGGCACAAGTTGAAAAGTTGCGATGAGTCGTTCGTTCGCTGTAAGCAAAGTGATTCACAACCTGGCGTACGCGGTTTGGATCCGCCGTGCCGCTCGTGGCAACGAGCGGTGCCCTCGCCAATCGCCGCGCATTGCGACGCGGCGACGGGCCGGCCCCTCCCTCCAGCCGGCCATCTGCGCAACCGAGTTTGCGTCCTCTCCATGAATCTTTCGGTCGATGTTGAGCGTGTGTTATTGGCGCAGAAGGCGGTGCGCGCCGAGCTCTTGGCCGAACGTACTGCCAGCGGCCACTGGGTCGGTCAACTTGCCAGCTCCCCGTTGGCGACTGCTGCGGCCATCAGCGCGCTCGTAGCCGCTCATCGCCGCGATACCGGCGATACGCTGCGTGAGAGTCTGGCCGGCGACGGACAGGTAATCGAGCAATTGGTGCAGTGCGATTTGAGCGAGTTGTTGCTCGAAAGCGTGCATTGGCTGGCGCGCCATCAAAATCCCGACGGCGGCTGGGGCGATTGCGACACGGCCCGGTCAAACCTCGCCGCCACGATGCTGGTGCAAGCCGCCTTCCGCATGACCGGAGTGCCGGCGAAGTATGCCGATTTGATCGTCCGCGCCGACGATTATATCGACGCCCATGGTGGCGTGGCCGAGTTGCGGCGCAGCCATGCCGAAAACAAGACTTTGGTGGCCGCGATCCTCGCCAATTGCGCGCTGGCGGGCATCATTGCGTGGCGACAAGTGCCGTCGCTCGCCTTCGAATGGGTCTGTCTTCCTAAGCGCTGGGGGCGGTATATCCAGATGCCGTATCCGCGCTACGCGACGCCGGCCCTCTTGGCCGTTGGGCGGGCAAAGTTTTATCACGATCCGCCCCGCAATCCCATCACGCGGCTCCTGCGGCGAAGCATGTGCACGAAAAGTCTCGCGATGCTCGAGTCGCTGCAATCCGCGGATCACAGTTTTCTAGCCTCCACGCCTCTCACGGCGTTTGTGGTGACGAGCCTCGCCAGCATCGGGCTTCAAGGCCACGCGGTCGTTCAGCGCGGCATCGAGTTTTTGCTCTCAGCGGTGCGCGGTGACGCTAGCTGGGCGATTAAAACAGACCATGCAATTACGAACACGACGCTCGCGCTGAACAATCTGGCAACAGGCAGCGTTGTTGGCGAGCCGCCGGGTTTATCCCGGCGGGATAAACCCGGCGGCTCGCGAGCGTTTGAGAACCGCTCGAGCAGCTCACATGAGATCTCCGGCGCCGCCTGGCAGGATGCCGCGCAAGCCACGGATACCGTCGTCGATAATCAGGCGTTGGGCAATGTGCCGCAGCCGAGCGAGCATGGTTCGGACGAGCACGGAGCCGACGTTGAGCTGTCGTCCAACGAGGAGTGTTTCGGGTGGCTGCTCGACAACCAGCGGAGACAGTCGGATACTCTCACGCAAGCTCCGCCGGGAGGCTGGGCCTGGAGCGACGCGCCCGGCGCGCTGCCGAATACGGTTGCCACAGCCGGCGCGCTCATCGCGCTAGCGCACTGGCCGCGGCACAATGCGCACTTCGAGCGCGAGCGAATCGACCGGGCGGTGCAACTTGGCCTCGAGTGGCTGTTGGACGTGCAGTACGAAGACGGGGGCTGGCCGACGTTTTACCGCGACGACAGCGCCTCTCGCCACGAGGAGAGCGGCACCGATGTGACCGCGCAGGCCTTACAAGCGCTCGCCGCCTGGCGTCAAACTGATTTCGCACATCAACAAACGGACATCGCCGAGCGGATCGGCCCGGCGATCGAGCGCGGCTGGCGCTACCTGGAATCGCAGCAACTCGAGGATGGCCGGTTCATCCCGTTATGGTTCGGGAACGAGCATCAGCCGGGCGGTCACAACCCTGTTTATGGCACCGCGCAAGTGCTCATGGCCGGTGCCGAACTCCAGCGGCTGGATACAGAGCTGGCCCACCGCGCCGTTCGCTGGCTTCTCTCAGCGCAGCATTCGACCGGTGGCTGGGGTCCGCCGCGGGCGCCGCTGGATTATTCGGGCGCGGAGAAGGACGGCTTTCGTGCTTGGCGCGCCAATGAATCGATGGCGAAGCTCTGCAGTGTCGAAGAAACGGCGCTGGCAGTTTCGGCCCTGTTGCCGCTGGTGGAGGAAGGGCCCGGCGTCTCGCAGGCGGTCTCGGCGGGCCTGACATGGCTGGCCGCCGCCGTGGAACAAGACGCTCATCGGCGGCCCGCGGTGGTCGGTTTCTATCTCTCGAAATTATGGTATCATGAGCGGCTGTATCCGCTCGTATTCGCCGCCGGCGCGTTTTCGCGGGCTTTTCGCCAGCTCGCGCCACAACCGCGCGAAACCACGCCCGTGGGCTAGGGCATAACAGTGTGTGCCACTGCTCGCGGCGCAGGGGACCACGAAACGCGAATGTTCGGCACTGCTTGCTCGGAAAGCGTCGCCGTCCTTTAATGGCGAGCAGTGCCGCGCTGCAATGGAGACTTTGGCGGCCAACCGCAAGCAGTGGCACACACCAAGTGTCCGGAATGAGGTGGAGATGACTGCCGTGCGACAGGACGCGCCTTCGAGAACGCCGCCGCCAACGTACGCGCACTTGCTCCGTGCAGCGCGGCGGATGTTCCAGCCGGATGAGTTGGAACGGCTGGTCCCTCGCTTTCGAGGCGGACCGCGCTTGGCGGAGGTCAACGGCCAGGGTGCGGCGGTGCTTGATCCGCTCGCGGCGACGGAAGCCATCGCCTACGACTTTCTCTCGAAAGGCGGCAAGTACTCGCGGCCGTTCATCACGCTCGCCGCTTACGATGCTCTCACGGGCGGTCATTGCACGCGGCCCGACGGGGCGGAGCAGATCGCCGGCCGGCTGTCGGGCGCCGTCCGCCATGCGGCCGTGTCGATCGAATCGTTCCATAAAGCCTCGCTGGTGCACGATGATATTCAGGACGGCGACGCCTTTCGTTACGGCAAGCCCACGCTCCATGTTGAGCATGGCGTGCCGACTGCGATTAACGTCGGGGACTATCTCATCGGCTTGGGGTATCGACTGGTGAGCCGCAACATCGGCGAGTTGGGAGCCGACACGGCCGCCGACATCCTCAACAAGCTGGCCGACGCCCATACCAAGCTGAGCGAAGGGCAGGGTGCCGAGCTCGTCTGGCGCGATAGCCGTGAAAAGCGGCTTTCGCCCGAGGAAGCGCTGAAGATTTACGCGCTCAAGACGGCTCCCGCCTTCGAAGCGGCGTTGTATTGCGGCCTGCGGCTGGCTGGTCCCGCGGAGCACTATGCCGAACCGGTCGCGCGGTTGGCAAAACATCTCGGCATCGCGTTTCAGATTCTCAACGACCTGCAAGATTGGAATGGCGACGATTTCAACAAATTGACGCTCGGCGGCGATGTGCTGGGGGGTCGGCCGACCGTGCTGTGGGCGCTGGCACTGGAAGGCTTGGAGGATGAACCGCGCGAGGAGCTGGAGCGGTTGGTCGCCGCTGGGGATGCCACGCCGGCCGTGTTCGCGAAAATACGCCGGTTGTTTCAGCGGGCCGGCGTGTTCGAGAAGGCGCTGCAACTGGTCACGGAGCATCGAGCGCAAGCCGAGCGCCTTGCCGAAGAGCTGATGCCGGAAGCGCTTCGTCGCCTGGCCCACCACTTGATTGAGACGGTCCTCGAGCAACCCGCGGCGGCGCTGCCGTCGCGCCGTCCCTTGGCCGTTCCCGCCCGGTGATCGATCCCTCCCGTCCATCTGCCGACGCCGATCTTTTCACGCCCTCAGCTGCGCGCCTGGCGACGCTGTTTTATTCCGGCCTGGACGAACTAGGGCGTTTCCAACCGGTGTCCGTAGGAAAGTTGCCCGCCGATTATCGGGCATTGCTCGCGCATCAGGATCACATGACGGTGGCGCTGGAAGCGTATCACGACACGCTTGTCGATTTGCAACCGATCGACGAGTGGCGCGATGAGTCGAGTTATGCCCGCTGCAGTCTGTTGAGTCGCCAGACGGACGGCGCCATCGTACAATTCGGGATTATGCGGATCTGGCTGGCCGACTTGCCGCGTGCCGCCCAAGAGGAAATTGCCAGCAAGAAAACACCGCTGGGCCGAGTTCTCATCCGCCACAACGTGCTCCGCGAAGTGGAGCTGATTACGCTCTGGCAGATCGAACCCGGCCCCGTGCTGCGGCGACATTTGCCGCTGCCGGGCGATGCGCCGATCTACGGCCGCTCAGCCCAGATTTTGGTCGACGAACGGCCGACCGTGCAATTGTTGGAAATCGTGACACTCGCGAATTGAACTCACGAAGGATGCAGGATGCCGGGGGCAGGGGGCAGGGGGCAGGGGGCAGAAATCTCCATGCTTGCCCTGCCCCCTGCCCCCCGCATCCCGCATCCTTGTAAATAACTTATGACACCGACAACATCCACTTACGACTGCATCGTGGTTGGCGGCGGGCCAAGCGGGTCCACGGCGGCGGCCCTGGTGGCGGATGCCGGGTATCGCACGCTTCTGTTGGAGCGCGATCTCGAGCCGCGCCGCAAGGTGGGCGAGTCGCTCATGCCGGAGACGTATTGGGTCTTCGAGCGATTGGGCGTGCTCGATCAATTGCAGCGCGATCTGTTCACGCGCAAGGTCGGCGTGCAATTTGTCAGCAGCAGCGGCCGCGAGTCGCAACCGTTTTTGTTTCGTATTCACGACCCCCGCCAGTGCAGCCAGACGTGGCATGTGGAACGGACGAAGTTCGATCCTTTCCTGCTCGAGAATGCCGCGAAGAAAGGCGTCGAAATCCATCGCGGCGTCCGCGTGCTCGAAGTGGCCTTCGACGGCAATCGGGCGATCGGCGTGCGTATCGCGCCGATCGGCGAGGTCGACGCGGCGACCGGCGAGAGCGGCGAACTGATTCGCTCCCGCGTGATCATCGACGCCTCTGGTCAGCAAGGCCTGGTGGGTGCCCGGTTCAAGCTGCGGCGGCCAAACCAGGAGTTCCGCAAAGCGGCCATTTGGGGCCACTTCCGCGGCGCCCGGCGCGAGATCATCGACGAAGGCGTGATGACGATAATTCTCCATACCCGGTCGAATAAAACGTGGTTCTGGCATATCCCGCTCTCGAACGATGTGGTGAGCATCGGCGCGGTGAGCGACGCGGAAAACTTCTTCAAAGGACGTGGCACGCCCGAGCAGGTGTTTCAAGAAGAGGTCGCCGATTGCCCGGGGATTGCCGAGCGGCTAGCCGGCGCCGAACGCGTCGCCGGGCTCGACATCGTGAAGGAATATTCCTACACAACCGAGCGTTCCGCCGGCGACGGCTGGGTGCTTGTGGGCGATTCGTGGGGCTTTATTGATCCGATCTATTCATCAGGCGTGTGGTTCGCGCTCAAGTCGGGCCAGATGGCGGCTGACTGCGTGATTGAGGGTTTGCGCAGCGGCGATACTTCGGCCGCGCAGCTCGGCAAGTGGGTGCCGGAGTTCACGTTCGCCACGAACTGGATTCGCAAGCTGGTCCGCGCGTTTTATTCCGGTCAGTTCCGGGTGGGGAAGTTCGTCAAGGAATATCCGCAGCACCATGGTCCGCTTACGGATCTGTTGATTGGCCGGATTTTCCACCCTGAGGCGGGGCGAGTGTTCGACGATCTCGATCCCTGGCTCGTGCGGATGAAAGACGAGGGCGTGACGAGCTAAACCGCAAGCCAGCGTTCTGACCGAACCGGTAACCTTCGACCTTTGGACTTCCACGCTCGCATGCGCATCGCCTACATCACGGCCGGGGCGGCCGGCATGTACTGTGGCAGTTGTCTGCACGACAACACGCTGGCCGCCGCGCTGTTGGAACTAGGCGAAGACGTGGTGCTGGTGCCCACGTACACGCCGCTGCGGACCGACGAAGCGAATGTCAGCATCGAGCGAGTGTTTTTTGGCGGCATCAATGTGTATTTGCAGCAGAAGTCGGCACTGTTCCGCCGCACGCCGTGGTGGTTCGATCGAGTGCTGGATCATCCGGCGTTGTTGGAGCGACTGTCGCGCCGAGCTTCAAGCGTCGATCCCGCGCAGCTTGGCGACTTGACCGTTTCCATGCTCCGCGGCGAGGCCGGGCACCAGCGCAAGGAACTCGAAAAGCTGGCGCACTGGTTGGTCAACGAAACCAAGCCCGATGTTGTTCACCTCTCCAACTCGATGCAAGCCGGCATGGCGCGGATGATTCGGCAGCGCAGCGGTCCGCCTGTCGTGTGCCAGCTTTCGGGCGAGGACTTGTTCCTCGAAAAGCTGCCGCCGCCGCACTACGACGAGGCCCGCGGGCTGTTACGCGAGCGGGCGGCCGAGATCGACGCTTTCGTCGCGATCAATCATTACTACGCCGACTTCATGGCCGATTATCTGGCGGTCGAGCGTTCGCGCGTCGAAGTCATCCCGCATGGCCTGCGGTTGGACGGCCACGGCACGCGAGTCGAGAAGCCGCCGGGCGAGCCGCGCGTGATCGGCTTCCTGGCGCGGATCTGTGAAGACAAGGGACTGCACTTGCTCGTCGAGGCCTGCGAACGCCTGGCTGGCCCCGACGACGTGCCGCCGTTCGTGGTTCACGCGGCCGGCTATCTCGGCGAGGGCGATCGGCCATATCTTCGGGCGATTGAATCGCGCGTTGCCGGCGGACCCTTGGCAGGCCGCTTTACGTATTGCGGCGAACTGAACCGCGCCGAAAAAATTGCCTTCCTACAATCGCTCGACGTGTTCAGCACGCCGACCGTGTACCGTGAATCGAAAGGCTTGCCGGCGCTCGAGGCGATGGCGAACGCGCTGCCGGTCGTTCTGCCCGATCATGGCAGCTTCACCGAAATGATCGCCGACACGGGCGGGGGGCTACTGCATCGACCGCATGATCCGGCCGATCTGGCCGAAAAGCTCGGCGAACTGCTGCGCGAACCAGCGCGAGCGAAACAACTTGGCCTTGCCGGTCAGCAGGCCGTCCGCAGTCGCTATCACGCCGCCGCGATGGCCCAGCGAACGCTCGAGCTGTATCGAAAGCTCGTAACCGAATAGCACGTCCAACGATGACGACGCCTGCCTTGGCACGCGGACGACACGACGCTACAATACAGGGCTCATAAGTACACGCTCGGATTTCAGGATATAGCCATGCCCCCGTATCAGCAGAACAAGCGCAACAAGACGGCCAAGAAACCCAATAAGCGCGATCCGCTCTATATCGAAGGGCGGCCGCCAAAGCCGATGTACGTCGACTACAAGGATCTCGACCTGTTGACCAAGTTGACCAACCGCCACGGGCGGATCGTGAGCCGCCGCAAGAGCGGGTGCCACGCCGCCAGCCAGCACGCCGTCGCGAAGGCCATCAAGCGGGCCCGCTTCATGGCGCTCTTGCCGTACGTCGGCGACTAATCGAGAGCGGTAGAGGCGTAGTGGAGTAGTGGAGTAGAACTTGAGATTTGCTACTCCTCTACTCCACTACTGCTCTACTCCACTACCGCCATGCCCACGCCATTTCACACCTCCCGGCTGGTCGAGTTCGCCGATACCGACATGGCCGGGATCATGCACTTCTCGTCGTACTTCCGCTACATGGAGGCGGCGGAGCATGAGCTGCTGCGAAGCCTGGGCTTCAGCGTGTATTCTGAAATCGACGGCGACGTGGTGAGCTTTCCACGGGTTGCTGCGTCGTGCGAATTTCACTCGCCGGCGCGCTGCGAGGACGTGCTGGACATCGATGTCACCGTCCGCCGCGTTGGCACGAAGAGCGTGACGTATGGGTTTGCGTTCTCGCAGCAGGGCCGCGACGTGGCGTCGGGCGAAATGACGAGCGTTTGCTGCCGCGTGCCACATGGCGGCGAGCCAGTCTCGATTCCGATTCCCGAGGTGGTGGCGGACCAGCTTCGCAAACTAGCGGCCAATTAGGGGTGTGCCACTGCTCGCGGCCGACCAAATTAGACGGTACTTTTGCAGAGCACTGCTTGCCTCTAACGGATGGCGGTAGTTTGACGGCGAGCAGTGCCTATCGAAGTGGCAATCACATTTGCAGCGCCGCAAGCAGTGGCACACAAACGATGGCCGACCAATCTGCCGCCGCCGATCTTGTCGTGGACAACGTCGTCAAGGACTATCCCACTTCAGCCGAGCCGCTGCGCGTGCTGTCCGGCGTGTCGTTCACTTTGCGGCGGGGTGAAAACCTGGCGATCCTCGGGCCGAGCGGTTCGGGTAAAAGCACGCTGCTTTCGATCCTCGGCTCGCTGGAACCGCCCACTTCCGGTACAGTTCGCCTGGCGGGCGAGAATCCGTTCACACTCGACGAAGCAGCGCTGGCCGCTTTTCGCCGGCAAAACATTGGCTTCGTATTTCAGGAGCACCATCTTCTGCCGCAATGCACCGTGATGGAAAACGTACTGGTGCCGTTCCTGGCCGACGGGGCGGCGACGGCCGACGATCAGCGGCGAGCCAGTGACTTGCTCGAGCGCGTCGGGTTGGGCCGGCGGCTCACGCACCGCCCGGCCGAGCTCTCCGGGGGCGAGCGGCAGCGGGTGGCCATCGCACGAGCCATGATCCGTGAGCCGACGCTGCTGCTAGCCGACGAGCCGACCGGCAATCTCGATCGCACGACGGCCGGATCCATTGCCGAGCTCCTGCTCGAGCTTCAAGCAGAGCGGAACGCGATGCTAGTGGTGGTGACGCACAGTACGACGCTGGCCGAGTCGCTTGAACGTCGCATGGAATTAGACGCCGGCCAGCTCGTGCCGGTGGCCTGATTGAAATTCAGCGGTTTTCGGCGGACAATCGAAGGAGCGTAGCCCAAACCCTAGAATTCGCATGAAAATCAGCACGATCCCGAACGTTTATCGCAACGTGAATCGTTGGGGGGAAATCCTCACGATTCTCAGCCGTTACGGGCTGGCCGGGTGGATCAGCCGATTCGATCTGACGCTGGTCAAGGGCTTCTTGAAGAATCGCGACGGCGAAGCGCTGGCCCACTTGACCCGCGAGACGCGGATCCGGCTCGCGCTCGAAGAGCTGGGCCCGACGTTCATCAAGCTCGGGCAAATCCTCAGCACGCGACCCGATCAGATCGGCATGCCGCTGGCCCAGGAGCTGCAGAAGCTGCAGACGAGCGTCCCCTACGACGAATCGCCGATTGTTTGCCGGGCGATTGAAACGGAGCTTGGCAAGCCGATCGAAGCATTGTTCGAGGATTTCGATACGACGCCGCTGGCCTCCGCATCGATCGGCCAGGCGCACCGCGCGCGGCTGCATTCGGGCGAGGACGTGGTCGTCAAGGTGCAGCACGCGGGCATCCGCCGCCGCATGGAAGTCGATCTCGATATCCTCGGCGGCCTCGCGCAGCTCGCCGAGCGGATTCCCGAGCTGCAGCCGTATCGGCCGCAGGCGACCGTGGCCGAGTTCCGCCGCGTGGTTCGCCGCGAGCTTGACTTCGCGCGGGAAGCCCGCAATCTGCAACAGTTCGCACGCAACTTTGCCGGCAATCCTCACGTTCGCATCCCCCGGCCGTATCCGCAGCTCTCCACGGCGCGGGTGCTGACGATGGAGTGGCTGGACGGCGCGAAGCTCAGCGACCCGGCGGTCCGGCAACTCGCCAACGTCGACGTGTGCCAGGTGACCCGCCACGGTGCCGAAATGTACCTCGAGATGATCTTTCACCACGGCTTTTACCACGGCGATCCGCACCCGGGAAACCTGATGGTGTTGCCGGATGGCGCGATCGGCCTGCTCGACTTCGGCATGGTCGGCCGGCTTGACGAGCAGCTCCGCGAAGACATCGAGGACATGCTGGCCGCGATCGTTACGCAGGATTCGCAACAGCTGACGTCGCTGGTGATGCGGCTCGGTGCCGTGCCGCCGGGGCTGGATGAACCCGCCTTGAGCGTCGACCTTTCCGAGTTTGTCAGCCATTACGCGAACCAGCCCGTCGACTCGTTCGATCTGGCCGGCGCGCTGAGCGAGATGATCGAGATCATCCAGCGATACCGCATCATCCTGCCCTCGTCGCTGGCGATGCTCATCAAGGTGCTCGTGATGCTGGAAGGAACGGGTCGCCTACTAGCGCCCAACTTCAGCCTGATGGAGCTGATGCAGCCGTACCAGAAGACGATGCTGCGGCGGCGGCTTTCGCCGGCACGGCAGATGAGAAAAATGCGCCGCATTTACTCCGAATTGGAGCAGTTGGCCGAGGTGTTGCCGCGGCGGCTCCGCGAAATCCTGCAGCAGGTCGAGACCGGCAAATTCGACGTCCATCTCGATCACCGCGGCCTGGAACCGTCGGTCAATCGGCTGGTGCTCGGCATGTTGACCAGCGCGCTGTTTCTCGGTTCGGCACTGCTGATCAGCCAAACGGTGTGGCCGTTATGGGGCGTTTCGGTGCCTGGCACGCTGGGCATGCTGCTGAGTATTTTCCTCGGCTGGCGATTGCACAAAGCGATCACCAAATCGGGCCGGCTCGATCGGAGGAAGTAAGTGTTGCTGCAAGCGCATATGCATAACCACGGATTACACGGATTACCACGGATAATTATCAAACGATACGAGAGTCCCGAAATTGGCCAATTGCCGAACCTATCCGTCTCATCCGTGAAATCCGTGGTAACGAAATGACGAAAGAACTTAACAACCGGATTAGCCGGCGCCAGGTTCTCGGGGCCGCGGGTTTAGGCGCCGCCGCGTTGGCGCTTCCAAACGGACTTCGCGCTAACGAATCACGCCAGAAAAACAAGACACACTTCTTCACGCTCAGCTTCGACGACGGTTTCAAGAAGTCGAGTATCAGGACGGCCGAAATCTACGAGAAGTACAACCTCTCGGCCTGCATCAACGTGATTGCCACGGCGCATTTACCTGGCTTTGTGCTGCCCAATGAGTACCATCGCTGGCCTGTCGGCGACTTCGGGCTCTGGAACGAGCTGCGGAGTCGCGGGCATGAGATCATGCCGCACGGGTACAAACACGCGAACAAGCGCGAGCTGCCGCTCGCCGAGTCGCAGGATCTCATTCGGCGTTGCCTCGACGTTTTCTCAAAGGAGCTGCGGGGCTTGGATCCGAAGAAAGCGGTGTTCAACTTCCCCTTTAACGCATCGACGCCTGAACTTGAGAGATGGCTGCCGAGCGAGGTCTTGGCGTTCCGCACGGGCGGTCCGGCCGTCAATCGGCTGCCTCACCGCGGGCAGTCGAAACTCAACTGCACCAATTACGGCCCCGATAATACCGATGCCCACCTGATTGGCGAGATCGACAAGTGGCGCGCGCAACCATCCGGCTGATTCATCTACAACACGCACGGCCTCGACGACGAAGGCTATGGCCCGCTGAGCGCAAGCGTGCTCGATTAGCTGCTTGGCCGATTCGTGGCAATGCCACACGTGAAGATCGTGCCGGCTGCCCGCGCGCTGACAGGCATTTCTTCCTAGAGACGCAAGCTACTATGCAGCTTTGTCTGCGATTTGCGTAGCAGAACGCTCACGTGAGCGGGCGAACTCGGCGAGAGTTGCTTCGATCCGCGCGTTGAGGTCATCGAGCTTTTGGATTAGCTCCTCATGGCGCGCGTCGAGCCGATCGACCAATTCGCGCGGAGTCGGCGGGGGGGCGGGCATCGTGGAAGCCTGGCGTCTGGCGAGAGATTGGGGGGGGCGCGAGCTGAGACGGGGGGCGGCTACCGGAGAAATCATCGGCAATCGGCGGCGCAAAGCGAGAGAGCACCAGCCGGCGAATGGCGCGCGTCCAGCTGCAAATCGGCAAGATTTGCCGGCGTAAACGGTTATAGGAGGGTTGGGAAAGCGGCTCAGAGGAATGCGGGGATGTCTGCGGATTCTCGGGAAGCCCGATACAATCTATTGGTCCTGTCGATTTCCCGGCAGCGCGGTGGACATCCTGCGGAAGTTGGCACTACAATAACAAGTCTCAAAAAATTTGTGGACCTTTGGTAGCGGGTCGGCTCGACGCTGCCGAATTGGCGTTTAGACGATTGCAGCCGAGCCCTTCTATCAATCTCAGGAGTACGTGTGGTTAAGTTGACGTTGCGTGACAAGGAATCGGCCCAAGAGGCCGTCCGCCGCTTTCGCAAACTGGTCGAGCGGAGCGGAATCAAGAAAGAAATGCGAGTTCGCGAGTTCTACGAGAAGCCGAGCGAAGTCAAGCGTCGGGCTCGGCTGCGGGCTGAGCGTCGCGCCCGCCGCGAGCGGTTCTTCGCCACGCATTAGCGCTCCGATCTGAATTGGTGTGCCACTGCTTGCGGCGCGCCAATAGGCGTTGATTCTTCTGTCGCACTGCTCGCTCTGAATCCATTGATATCCGGTGAAGGCAAGCAGTGCTTTTCTGGGGTGCTGCGCTACTAGTCCGGCCGCGAGCAGTGGCACACAGTCGATCTGGAGATGGACAAAAAAAAGGGCCGGCCCCTCGTGGAGGCCGACCCTTCGGAGACGAAGCGAACTTTCCGGCCGCCCGGAACGCGGCCCGCTCTGCTTCGTTAATACGCGAACTCTACGCGACTGAAGAACCCGTCGAAGCCCAGGATGTTGGCGTCGTCGTAGCTAAGCGGGAACACGTTCTGGCCAAGCGCGAATTCATCACGAAATCCCAGGTCGTGCCAGGCACTCAGCAGATAACCGGCGCTGACGCGGGAGTTGCACGTAATCTGGCCGCTGAAGCCCGCTTCGAGCTCGGTGACGGGAATGAGCTGCCGAAGTTCGGTCTCCTGGGTGATCACGTTATCGGGCGCGGTGCCGCCGTCAATGGTGCGCACGGCTTCGAACTCCAATTCGCCCCATAGGATTGAAATATCGCCTTTCAAGTACGCGCTGAAGCAGCCGTTGGAGAAGAAGTAACGGCGTCCTTCCAGGCTGATTTTCGCACCGACGCCTTCGAAGTCCATTTCCGATACGCCGTCGCCGACAAAAGCATCGCTTTGGTCGACGGCCGTGTAGCTGCGCTCCCAACTGGCTTCGGCAGCGCGGATGCCGCCGGACCAGGTGATATCCCACAGAGGGCATTTGGGAGCGCAGCAGTCGCCGCAGCCGCCGCACGGATCGCCGCATTCGCAGCAGCCGCCGCCGAGCGGGATGGTCTTGGCACATTCCAGGTCGTACGACTTCAGGTCGACGTCCGCTTCAATCAGCGTTCGACCGTCAGGCGGCGTTTGCGGCTCAAAGGGTATGAGGATATCGGTGCCGAAAGGCACTTCGTCCTCAGCGGAGCTGCGGAACCGCGTGTACAGGAAGCGGATTTCGTCGCCGCACCCGGGCCAGCGGTAACCACCGCCAAATCGGTACGATGACTCATACTCAAAGTCGAGTTGATGGAACTCTCGCGTGGTCAGGTTCTGCTGGCTGGTATCCTGCTCGAGAAAGGCGACGGCCTCGCTGAAACTCGCTCGCACGTACAGGTAATCGGCGGTGAAGAAGAATTGGCCGCCGGAGTCGTAGCCACACAAATCGCATCCAGCGCCGGGCGAAGGATGGCCGCTGTAAGCCTGCTCGGCGCAATGGCCATCATCGCAGCTGTCGCCAGGGCTATACTCCTCAATGCTGAAGCCCTCATCGACGACGTGACCGGGATAAATTGCGGCGGGAGACTGGGACCCGGGATGCCCCGCCGGCAGTTCTTCGGTAATGACTTGTGGTCGCAAACCGCCGTTCGATCTCGCTCCGGCACCACCGGGAGCCTGGTACATGTTAGCCACGCGTTGTGCAGCAGCCTGTGGGGCGACGGTAGCAATAGCCGCGGCGACGCCGAGCGCAAGCACTGCTGTAATTCGACATTTCATCCCACTTCCCCCCCTCAGAAACGAAACGAGCCGGGAGGCTCGCCGGCAAAAACGCCGCGTTTGACAAGCAACGACTTCGCTGCCGGCGGGCATGGTCAAGGACGCTGGCCGATAACCGCGAGCCAACCGAGCGAATCACTCCCAAACATCGGTATCGCTAGAATCGTTACTTTGCTCTTTTTCGGCATAATCCGCGCGCACGGAACAATAGGCGCGCGCGGAGTGTCCCGTAAAGTCTCGCTGATCGGAAAACCTTGCCTAGCTTGCGACGGCGGGGGCATGCCATGGCGGAGAGTCTGGCCGGAAAGAGGTGCTGATCTGCCAGTAGATAGCAGCCTGGGGCGTCGCGGACTCCGCCCCAGCCACCCTCCGGCCCCAAGTGCTTCTAGGTCTTCGCGAGTGCGCCGCGAAGTTCACGGGGCAGCGGGAAGGCCACGTTCTCCTCCCGGATCGAGCGGGATTCGATCGTGGCACCAAACCGCTCGCGCAGCCAATCGAGGCAGTCCTCAACGACCTGCTCGGGGGCGCTGGCTCCGGCCGTCACTAGCACGGTGTTCGCGCCCGCAAACCAATCGACGTTGAGATCGCGGGGGCCGTCGACGAGGTAGGCCGGGATGCCGCGCTCGCGGGCCAGCTCGGCGAGCCGCTGGCTATTGGAACTATTCTGGCTGCCCAGCACGATCGCCACGTCGGCTTCTTCGGCCAGGATCGAAACGGCCTCCTGGCGATTTTGAGTGGCGTAGCAGATGTCTTCCTTGGGCGGCGAGGCGATCGCGGGGAAGCGTTCTTTGAGCCGGCTAATAATTCGGTTCGCATCGTCGACGCTCAGCGTCGTCTGCGTGAGATAGGCCATCTTGGTTTCGTCGGTGACTTTCAGCGATGCCACATCCTCCGGCGATTCGACCAGGATAATCGCCGCCGGCGCTTCGCCCATCGTGCCGATCACCTCGTCGTGCCCTTCGTGCCCGATGAGCAGGATCGTGTAGCCGGCCTGGGCATATTTGATCGCCTCCAAGTGGACTTTGGTCACCAAGGGGCAGGTGGCGTCGATTGTCCGCAGGTTTCGCTCCCGCGCGACGCGGCGAACTTCCGGCGAAACGCCATGGGCCGAAAACAGCAGCGTGGCCCCGGAGGGCACGTCGGCCAGGTCGTCTACAAACGTTACCCCGCGTGCGCGGAACTGGTCGACCACGTACTTGTTGTGGACGATCTCATGGTAGACGTATATCGGCGGCTCCAGCGACGCCAAGGCCAAATCGAGCGACTCGATCGCCATGTTGACGCCGGCACAAAATCCCCGCGGACTGGCCAGAATAACCTTCATGCACCCATGATAGTCGGCGACGCTGGGATCGGACAGGCGGCCAGTTGCAGAGTGTGCCACTGCTCGCGGAATTCCGCGACGCTCCATCGCCTGATTTCGCACTGCTTGCCGTCTAAACGTCGCCTGCGTTTAGAGGCGAGCAGTGTTCCTTGGCGTTTGGGCACGAAATGGAGTTCCGCAAGCAGTGGCACACCCGGTCAACTACTTCGGCCGGCGGCGCACGCGCTTGTTGCGCGCGTCAAGCGTCAAGAGGGGTCGCTTCGACGGATAACGGGCTTCGAGCTCGGCCAATGCCTGGTCGAAGCTGCGGCACAATTCCAGATATGGTTTCAGACCAAATCGGATTGGCAGCAGGCCAGGGCAGGTGACCCCGGGCACCAATGGGTTAGCGGGCGGCGGCAAAGCGTACACGGGCGGCTCCTCTTCTCTCCGATGTGCGATCCAGCGCGGTTCCGGCTGTTTCTATTACGCAAGACTTGCGGGCGTAGTTCTGGGTTCGCGCGGGAGGAGCGAGGAGTGAGGAGCGAGTGAGGAGCGCGGGCAGGTGAAAACGGTTTACTGGCGTCGCGACAGGAAACGCGAGATTCGCTCGGCGCCGGTCAGAAATTCGCTCTCCGACAGGCGGTCGTCACGGTTGCGGTCGGCCACCCGCAGGAATCGTTCGAGCTGGGGTTGGAACGGTTCCGGCACTTCGTCGTGCTGAACGTGGCCGTCGCCGTTGGCGTCCAGCCGGGCGAACAATGCCCGGGCCTGCTCGGGATCGCCGAGCATTTCCACGGGCGGCCGCTTGCCGTCGAATCGCTCGGCGGCCCTTCCCTGAGCCTTTTGGAGCTTCTTAAGCTCGACGGCGACATCGATCTCACGGCTGGCGACGTAGCGGCCGGCCAGCTGCGCTAGTGGTGGGCCGCCACGGCTCAGCTCCATCGGCTCCAGGTTGCCGTTATCGTTCCGATCGAGGCGATCGACCATGGCCGCGAAGACTCGCTGCAGATCGTCGGGCACCTCATCGGCCTCGATCACCGCATTTGTGTTCGTATCGATTGTGAGGAGCAAATACCGGACGGCATCGGCCTGTGGAGAGGTGGCTGGCTGCTTTGCTTCGATGGGCTTTTCCGGCCGGCTGGGAGTGAGTCCGGAGAGAAACTCGTCACGCGACAATTGGTCGTCGCCGTTGGCGTCCGCCCGGCGCAGCAGCCGCGAGAATAATCGCTTGTGCTCCGCGGTGAGCTCGTCGGCCGAAATCGCGCCGTCTCGATTGGCGTCCAAGCGTGCGAACAGAGCCGCATCGCCTGCGGACGGCGTCTCAGCCCGGGCAATTGTGATTCCGGCAAGGAGAATCAGCGAAGCCGCGAGCGAGCGGATGGAATGCTGCCTCGATAGGCGGAAGTTTAGGTGCATGGCGATGGACCGACGGGGCTTCTCATTGTAGCAAACCACGCTGAGCGGCTGAAGTTTCGGGATTCCCGTCATTTTGGCGTCGTTTCGGCGCTGATCCACGGCCTGCTATCAGCCTGTGAAGGCCCGACTTGACGCAAAACCCGTCTTTTCCTACTCTTGCCGCGGCGATTTCCCGGCCGCTTTGCATGCTAAACCTGGGCGGCACCGACGGCGTAATAGGCGGATACGGCGAGATGGTGGATGATGAAAATTGTCCACCGAATCCTGGCCCCTGTTGAGCCCTCGCGTCATCACACGAATGTCGCCCCTGAACCAACGGCATGATCGGACTCGCCCGTCCATGTTATACCGCTACACTTGATACAAAAGGTGCCGCAGCGCTGATTGATCGGTTGAAGAATTTGTTGTAAGGCTGCCTGTGTGCAGGTCGATTTTTGATAATGCTCCTCAAACGCGTATTCGCGAAATCGGCCGACAAGTAGATCCAATCAATCGGCCTGGCTTTCAATCGCTCATCGGATAGAACTATCGCCGCAGTTCGGCACGCCAACTCATAGTCTGCCTGAAAGAATCTCGCCATGCATATCCACGGCACAACTCACATTCACGGTCCCCATGGCACGAACGGCCCGCATTTTGCGCACCGCGGGCAGCCGGCGCCGCCCGCGGCGCCGGAGGCCGGTGACCGTGTGGAGATTTCCCCTGCCGCCGAGGCGGCCATTCAGGCGACCGATCCCGGTGAGATCCGCCAGGCGCTAGTGAATAGCATCCGCGCCGAAATCGAGGCCGGCACCTACGAGACGCCGGGCAAGCTTGAAGCCGCGCTAGAGCGAATGCTCGACGAGATCGCCTAAGGCGACAACGAGCCGGATGGACGCCTCTAGTGGCGATTCCCGGCCGTGCGACGACGCAGCGGCCAGAATCCGCACAGGCCCAACGCCGCAGCCATCAGGGCAAATCCCGTAGGCTCGGGTATCAAACTCCGGGCTAGCGAGGACGTCAAGAACACCCCGTCGGGCAGGTCGAACGAGATCGTTCCCGTGTTGAGCAGGTCGATCTCGGCATTGTTGGTGCTCGTGTTGACCCCGTAGGCGAGGTCGAACATGTCGCCAACGCTCACCGTGAGCGAGTGGCTGGTGGCGACGTCGATCGGAAATTCGAACGGGGCGCTTCGGAGCGGGGGGGAGGGCTGGATGACCTGGCTGTTGCGAGTCGACGGGCTGAATGGGGTGATCCGGAATTGTTCCGGCAGGGCTACGCCGCCTCCCGCATCGCCGACGGGGCTAAAGGTGCCGATCTCCACCTCGGTGCCCGCAAAGCTGAACTGGTGAAGGCCACTACCGATCGCCACGGAACGCGCCGTTCCGGTGACGTGGAGATCGACCGTGATCGGAAACGAGCCGGATACAGTTCCGCCAACCGTGTAGGTGTCCTGGAACGACGCCCACATGAACGAACCTGAGCGGCCGCTGAGAAAAGTGCGGACCCGGTCCGGCAGAATCTCGGCGTAGCCTGTCACCGGAAACGACGTCGGCAGCCCGCCAAAAGTGGATAACGGAATGCCGTTCGGTGGATTGATCCCAGCTTGGTTGCTGCCCGCGCAATCGTTGCCGTCGGCAAAGGGACAGGAGTTCGATTCCATCTTCATCCACACGGTCGAGCCCGCGGGCATGAAAATCGGCGCGGCGTAACTGGGCTGCAAGGCAGCTGCTGCAGCCAGAAGGACTCCCAGAACAATCGAAGACGAACGTTTCATTAGTCGCCTCCATGATTTTTGGTGCACTTGCAATTGGACTCATGGCACAGCGTAATATCAAGCTGCGACACTGGAGATTAATCGAAATTCCGCGCCATCGGCCGAAGCTTGTCTGGCGCTGTCTCGCCGTCTAGAATCAATAAGCGTTTGGCATCTTTTCGTAACGTCGATTCCTAGCGATACTTCCGGCGAATCGGCCGCGAGCAGTTGAGTCTCAATAAGCAGCCGGCGACCATCCGTCGCGGCGTATGGTTCCATCGTGCCTAACGATTTCTCGCTTGGCGAAGTCCACGTTTCCAGCTCGCCCCAGGAGCGGTTCGAGGAATATTTGCAGAGTCGCGGGAAGCGGATTACCCAGCAGCGGCGGGCGTTGGTCGATTACATCTTCGCGCGGCACGATCACTTCAACGCCGACGACCTCATCGATAGTCTCGCCAAGCGCCACGAGGGCGACAAAATCAGCCGGCCGACGGTCTATCGAACCCTGGACCAGTTGGTCGAGGCCGGCCTATTGCGGAAAATGACGCTCGGCGGCCGGGCCGTTTACGAGCACGACTACGGCTACCCCCAGCACGACCACCTCTACTGCCAGCTGTGCGACAAGCTCATCGAGTTCAGCAGCGAGGAACTGCAGGAGCTGCGCGACGCGGTCGCCCGCGAGCACAACTTCCGCGTGACGGGCCATCGGCTGATCATAACGGGCGTGTGCCAGGACTGCAGCCGCAAGCGGCATCGACGGCAGTCGCCGCTGGATCTCATCTGAGGATGCAGGATGTGGGATGCCGGAGACAGAGACTTGTTGCCGGAGCGCCGGATTAGCTATACGTGAACCGTTGCTTGGGTGCCGGAATCGCTATAGCGCTTGCGAATTGGCGCGACGACTTCGGACAAGAACTCATCGACTTGCTGGGCGCTGCGGCCGGTGAGTTTGGCGGGGTCGATTGCGGTGTCGAGGTCGACGGCGGCGAAGGCTTTGTCTTTTTTCAGGCGGGTGATGAGATCGTTGTCGCCGCCTTGTTCTTTCACGATGGCCGCGGCTGCCTGGCTGTGTTGGCGGATCCGCTCGTGCAGGGTCTGACGGTCGCCGCCGGCGGCGACGGCGGCCATGAGGATGTTCTCCGTGGCCATGAACGGCAACTCTTCGCGAAGGTACTTGGCGATGACTTGCGGGTAAACGACTAAGCCGCTGGCGACGTTTTGATAGAGCAGCAAAATTGCATCGATGGCCAGGAAGGCCTGGGGCAGGACGAGGCGGCGATTCGCGCTGTCGTCGAGCGTGCGTTCCATCCACTGCGTGGCGTGCGTTTGAGCCGCGTTCGACGCCAAATTCATTGCGAAGCGCGCCAGCGCGCACATCCGCTCGCAGCGCATCGGGTTGCGTTTGTACGCCATCGCCGAGGAGCCGATTTGTTCGGTCTCGAAGGGCTCCTCGATTTCTTTGCGGTGGGCGAGGATTCGCAGGTCGGTCGCAAACTTGTGAGCACTGGCGGCGATGCCCGAGAGAACGTCCAGCACCTGGGCATCGACCTTGCGGGAATACGTTTGACCGGTGATCGTGTACGTGTCGTCGAAGCCCATCTTCTCGGCGACCATTCGTTCGAGTTGCCGGACCTTGTCGTGATCGCCCTCGAAGAGCTCGAGGAAGCTTGCCTGAGTGCCGGTCGTGCCCTTCACGCTGCGGGCCTTGAGCGACGCGATGCGGTGTTCCACTTCGGCCAAATCGAGCACCAGATCGTAGGCCCACAGGCAGGCCCGCCGGCCAACCGTCGTTGGCTGGGCCGGCTGCAAGTGCGTGAAGCTGAGTGTCGGCAGGTCGCGATGCTGTTTAGCAAAGTTGGCAAGTGCGATTATCACCGACGCCAGCCGGCGGGCCACCATTTGCAACGCTTCGCGGATGAGGATGAGATCGGTGTTGTCGGTGACGTAGCAGCTCGTGGCACCGAGGTGGATGATCGGCCGGGCGGTGGGGCATTGGTCGCCATAGGCGTGGACGTGGGCCATCACGTCGTGCCGCAGCTTGCGCTCATACTGTTCGGCCGCGTCGTAATCGATGTCGTCAATGTGGGCTCGCAGCTCGGCGATTTGCTCTTGCGTAATCGGCAAGCCGAGCTCGGCTTCGGCCTCGGCGAGCGCAACCCACAGCCGCCGCCAGCTGCTGAACTTCCGCTGATCGCCCCAGAGCGTGGCCATTTCGCGCGAGGCGTAGCGGCTGATGAGCGGGTTTTCGTAGGTGTCGTGCGACATGCGGCGCTTCAAGGCTTCGACTGGTCGCTGAAGCGACCAGTCCGTCGGGACGCTTTTGTCTGGTTTTATTCTTCCGGCGGACGCTCGTTCAACGCGATCAGGGCCAGCAGAATGATTAATCCTACCAGGCTGATCGACCATGCGATTTGGCACACGAGGCTCACGTGGCCGGCGATCGCCGCGCCTTGCTCGTCGCCCATGCTGGCCAGCAGGCCACGCACCCAGAACAGCACGGCCTGAACGGCAGGCAAGGCCAGCGCGGCGACCAGCAACGTTTTCGTGGCGGAACGCAAGGTCATGTGGCGGGAGTTTTCCGCCACCGTTTTCGCCCAGCCGAAGGGTGGTGTCAATCGGCGGCAATCGTACAGGGCCGAATATCCGAATAGTCGGTATCGCTATGCAGCGACCGGCCCCGCAACAACGGCTATTCAATTGACCGTACCCGCGGCTAAACGACAATGGAATGAGGCACTCTATTCAGACACGGGACTGTTGAGGCATGTTCATGATGACGCTCGTGTGCCACTGCTTGCGAAACGCCAAAGGGCGTCGACAAGCGAATCGGCACTGCTCGCTGTTAATCGCTGGTAAGCCGCGGGAGGCAAGCAGTGCCGCATCCATGGGCACTCGCCTTTTCTTGCGCCGCGAGCAGTGGCACACGGCATTGGTCGCCGGCTTGGCGTTGTTTTTTGTCTCTGCCCCAGCAACTCCGGCCGCGACGCTGCTGCTCAAGGATGGCCGCACCCTGGAAGGCCGTTACGCCGAGTTGTCGAGCGTGGCGGAGAATCCGCTGTCACCGAAGGCTCCCGCGGGCGAGGTCGCGCTCACGCCGCTGCTGGTGGTGGATGATGGTTTGCGGCGGACGTTTATCCACAGCTTTCAGGTTCGCCAGGTGCTGGAACAGAACGCCGGCCGCGACGTGCGGATCAACATCTGGCAGCCGGTTGCCGAACGCGGGGGCGGCGTGGGCCGCATCGGCCGGGCGCTGCGCGTCACGCCGTTCGACGAGTACGGGCGGCGGATTTATGAGATGCAGAGCACCGATGGGCTGCTCTCCGTCGTCCAGGGAATCACGCAAATCACCCCGCTCTATACCCGAGTCCAGGGCCTGACGGGCGGTGCGCGGCCGATTGTGTGGGACATGCGGATCGCCACCAGCAGCATTCCCCGCGAGACGCTCAGCCGCATCTTGTCCACCTCAGTGCAGCAGGACGACTTGGAGGGCCGGCTCCAGGTTGTGCGTTTGTATTTGCAGAGCGAGCGCTACCGCGATGCGGGCAATGAACTCGAGCAAATACTGAAAGACTTTCCTGAGCGCAAAGATCTGGAGCAAGACATCCGTCAACTGCGGCAGCTCGGCGCGCGGCTGATTCTCAAAGAGATTCAATTGCGCGCGGCAGCCGGGCAGCACGAGTTGGCCCGCGGCCTCTTGGCGCAGTTTCCGGCCGAAGGCGTGGCCGGCGAAACGCTCCAGCAAGTTCGCGAGCTGTTGACTCAATATGCGGCCGAAGACGAGCGCCGCAAGCACCTGGTGGACGAGCTCACTGCGCAGGTCGGCAAAATCGCCGACCCGAACGGCCGGCAACTTGCCGAGGCGTTCGCCAAAGAGATTGCCGCGGATCTCAATGAAGATGCGATCGGGCGGCTGGCCTCGTTCGAGCGTCTGGCTGACGATGACGAGCTGTCGCCCGATCAGAAGGTGGCGCTGGCGATCAGCGGCTGGCTCGTGGGGGCGAACCAGGCGACGGACAATTTTCAGGTCGCCGTATCGCTGGCCGTGATTCGTGATAATGTGCGCCAGTATCTCCGTGAGCCGCTAGCAGAAATGCGCGTAACGCTGGCGTCTAACTTGCACGACATGGAAGGAGCGACGGTCGAACGGGTGGCGCAAATGCTCAAGCTCATGAAGCCGCCGCTCGATGTGCCGGAGGGCGCCGAACGCGGGCCGCGCCTGTTTGAGCTGAGCGTGCCGGGATTGCCGGGCGAGGCCGACGGCCGCTACCTGGTGCAGCTTCCGCCGGAGTACGATCCGTTGAGGCCGTACCCGACGATCGTCGCGCTGTGCGACGCGGGAGTGAGGTCCGAACAGATTCTGGATTTCTGGGCGGGGCCGGCGGATGAGAAGAGGGATGGTGAGCGCCTCGGACAGGCGACGCGGCACGGCTACATTGTGATCGCTATCGATTGGCAGCAGCCGCATCAATTTTCCTACGACTATTCGGCCCGCGAGCATCATGCCGTGCTTGGCGCGCTTCGCGATGCGTGCCGTCGATTTGCGGTGGACATGGATCGGGTTTTTTTGACCGGGCATGGCATTGGCGGCGATGCGGCCTGGGATATCGGCGTGGCCCACCCCGATGTTTGGGCCGGCGTGATCCCGATCGTCGCGGTCGCGGATCGCTACGTGGGCCGCTACGGCAAGAACGCACCGTTTGTGCCATGGTACCTGGTGGCCGGCGAGCTGGACGGCGATAAGATGTCGCACAATGCGCGCGAGTTGGACCGCTACTTGAAGCCGAATACCGACGTCACCGTGGTGGAATACCTGGGCCGCGGCTACGAACCATTCGGCGACGAAATCCAGCGGCTATTCGATTGGATGGGGCGGCGGCGACGCACGCTGCCGAAGGAGATCGATTGCGTGTCGATGCGCTCGTGGGACAACTTCTTCTGGTGGCTGGAGGCCGAGGGGCTGCCGGCAAAATCGATGGTGTCGCCGGCCAACTGGCCGCCGCCGCGCGGCGCTCGCCCGGCTCGCTTGAGAGGCAAGCGACTCGAAGTGAACAAAATCACGGTCTCGCTGCAGGCGGAGAACGTCACGGTGTGGCTTGCGCCGGAGCTGGTTGATCTGAAGCAGCCGCTGGTGGTCGAGGTGAATAACCGGTCGATTGGTCCACGCGACCGGCTGGTTCGCCCGGATTTGAATGTGCTGCTGGAAGACGTGCGGACGCGGGCCGACCGGCAGCATCCGTTCTGGGCAAAGCTGACGACAAAGGGGGAAGGCGGAAGGGGGAGGGCGGAATAATCTAAGCAGTATTCCCCTTCCCCCTTCCGCCCTCCACCTTCCCCCTTTGCTCTACGGCGCTTCCTTATTCAGCACCGCGCCGGTCATGATCCAGCCATCCTGTTCGCTGCGTGTGACGCGGCCGTGCGGGCCGAAATAGCGCCGCACCGCCTCGAAGCTGGGGAGCGTGCTGCCATCGATGCGCTGCACGCGGAGCTCGCCTTCTTCTCGCTCTTTTTCGGTCGTTAGTAAGTTGTTGAGAAACTTGCCGAACATCGTTTTTGCTTCCGGCATTTTGCCCTGGCGAATGAGCTCGAACGTGGGACGCGTTTCCTCGTCCATGCGGCCGAAGTGCCAACCGCAGCGCTCGCCGGGCGCGAGGCGGTTCAGCGTGTCGTGAACCTGCTGGTAATCGGGGCTGCTCGCCAGCCGCTCGCGCTGGCCGAAGCCTTCCAGGATCTCCTGCAGATAATTGATGTCGGAGGCCATCATCAGGTGACCTAACGCCACGGTGACGGCCGAGTTCGGCAGCACCCGCTCGCCCGCCCGCTCGTCCTCTTTCGTTTCCTCCTCGCTTTCGGGTTCCAGAGGAGTGAAGCCTGGCACCTCGACTTCGGGCTCCTCCACCGCGTGGTTCTTTGGGATGCGCTCCCAGATAATGAACTGGCCCACCTCCCGCCGCACGACGTCCGGCTCGCGGCTCATCCACTTGGCCAGCGTTTCGCTAAGGGCCTGCTCGTTAGTGGCCTCGATCGCAAATATGGCCCGTTCACTCTCCGCGGAGATCGGCGTTGTGTAGCCCGTCACAATCGTGATGCGGTTGCCGAGGTTTTCGATGAACTCCTTCCGCACGTTCACTTGCGGGCCGTAAGGATCGCTTTCCCAGCCTTCCAGCGTGTTGGCCCAGGCGTCGTCGTGCTCCTGGAGCGCGTCGAACAGCGGTCCGACGTTGTCGAAGGCATCGATCAATCGCAGGTTCAAGGTCGTGTAGCTGGCACTCATCCTCGGCACCCACGACTGCGGCTCGAAGTCCGGCACGTTCGGCGTCTGCAGCATCCGCATCGACTTGGTCCACCGCAGCGGATCGTTCGGGTTTACCGGCGGCGCGTAGATGGCTGTGCGTTGAAGCAGTTCGATATGCCCGTCGACCAGTTGGTTTACGAAACCGCCCACGCCCTTGATGCCTTCGAATCCCTGCTCCTGGAACATTTTTGCGTAGTCTAATTCGTTGCGGCGGTTGGTGGACTCGTCCAAAGTTCGGGCGGCGAAAATAAAACCGAACGGCTCCACGAACCAGTGGACCTCCGGCTCCAGTCCCTTGGACTCGCGCCGGCAGCGGTCCATCACGGCGACATACGCTTCGACGGACTTCAGATTATCGGTGGGCTTTCCCGAAAACCGCTTGAGCATCGCTTCGGCTTCGGCTCGGTCGTCGATGCCGCAAAGCACATCCTCCTTGATGAAGTACACGGTCACTTGGGGCGGGCTGCCTGCGTCGCCTGGCACAGTGAAAACATGCAACGTCGTGCCGTCGCTCTCGGCCGTTTGTTTGCGGCCGCCGCGGGCCGCGAACCGCTTTTCGACGGCGGCCAACAGGGCGTCGGCCTGCTCGTCGTGATCGGTGACATCCATGGTGATGGCCAGCGCCGCGTGCTCCCCGCGACGCTCGATGATCGACAAACTCATCTCCCCGGCGGGCACGTCCTCGAGGTCTTCCCAAGTGAGGCCAAGCTTAACCTCGAACGCGCGATACTCGTCTTGTAGCTGCTCGCGCAGGTCTTCGACGAACGGCTGCATCAGCTCGTCGTCCAGCATTTGGCCGAATTGCGTCTTCCGCCAGTGCTCTTCAAACTCGTCCGGCCGGGCGACGGAGACGTAACCCTTGGTCGCGCGGGGCAACAGCGTGTCGCTCGGCGGCCCAGCCACTGCGGGGCCTGCCAGCAGCAACACGAGCCAGGGTGACCACAAACGGCGGCAGAATGGCAAGGCGTGCAACGTGTAACCTCCTGGAGGCGTGGAGCGGTGTGGCCGGCAATTGAGCCAATCCATCCCTTACGTCATCGGCGGAACGGATGGTGCCAATCGTGAAGGACGATGGCGACCGGCAGAGCTTGCCGATGCCGATCATCCGTTGCGGGCATTATAGCGGCTTGGAATCGGCAATCATGCCCACCAGAGGCGGTAAAATCTCCCGGTTACCACGGTGGTTCCGCCATCAATGGACCAATTCGCGGCGCCGACTGAGATAATCCCAGACGACATAGCGGTCCAAATCGCGGCCGGCCGTAAAAAACACGCGTCCGGTCGTCGATTCGGCGAGCCGAAACGCGAATCGGACGTCCTCTTCGCTTTGCGACCAGCTGGGCAGCAAAAACAGATTGATCGTTATCCCTTCGCGACGGCAAGCCTGGCCTTCCCGCATCGTAGCGGCCTCGGTTCGCGGATCGGGTGGGTAGAGCAGGTACAGCATCTGGCCTTCGAAATGAGCGGTTGGCAGGCCGTCGGTGATCAGCACGATCTGCCGGTTCGGCGTGTCCTGCGCGGTCAACAGCCGGCGGGCCATCGCCAGGCCGTGCTGAATGTTCGTGAAGTGCGGCGGCACCTGAAACTCGCTCACATCGTCGCGGCTCATGTCGGCCCGCAAGCGGACGACCCAGTCGAAGACCGTCACCGGCTTGGGCATGAGATTGACAATCCGCCCCGGCTCGACCAGCTTCGCGAAGGAATAGACCTCGATGAACTGCAGCCAGTCGCCCGGATAATCGCGGCGGATCAGGCCCTCGAGCGCGAGCGCCATGCGTTTCACGTTGATGTAGTGGCTCGAATGCCGCATCGAGCCGCTCATATCGAGCAGCACGCAGGTGGCGCACTTGGGCGTGTTGCGCGTGCGGTGCACCTGAATGTCGTCGGCGTGAAATCGCACAGGCAGCCCCGGGCCGCTGCGCACGAGAGCGTTCACGAACGTGCCGGGAATATCCAGGTTCGTGACCGAGTCGCCGAACTCGTAGGGCTTGGTGGCCTGCAGCTCCACAGCGCCCTCGCCGACGACCGGCTCCTGGTGCCGCCCAGTGCGCGACGGCGCGAGTTCGCGAAATAGCCGCTCGAGAAGCTTGCCTTGGAATAGCCGGTATGCTTTCGGCGTCAGCCGGAAGTTGCCTTGTTGATGCTCCAGTCCCTGCTGTTCGGCCAGCTCGCGCAAGTAATCCTGGATCTGTTGCTGCAGCGCGCTGAGCTGATCGACGTCGCCCGGCTCGGCAAACTCCGAGAGCAGCTCCATGTCGATGATGCCGATTTGCGCCGTCTTGCGGGCCTCTTCGAGCTGTTTAAGAAGCTCGTCGATCTTCTCCAGCTCTTCCTTGATGGCCAGCGCTTGCGGCACCGTCATCGATTCATGACCGGTAAACTCGTACTTCGCCGCCAGCTCATCGACCTGATATTTCTCGCCGAGCCGTTCGATCACGCCTACCAGGGCGCAGGCCCACGGCGACTGATCGTCGCCCGCCGCGTACCAGAGCCGTTCCAGGTCGCGAATCTGCTCCGTTTGGACGGCCTTGTAGAAGCGCTCGCGGAATTTTTTTGGCACGCGCGTTTCTGTCGCCGGATCGGCGAAGGCCTTCTGCGCCCGTCGACAGACCGTGCGCGTCTCGTAGCGGGCCAATATCTTCCGCTTCCGCTCCTGAAGCATCGCGATCAGCGCGTCGATGCTCGGTCCAAGGCCGGCAATCTGGCTCGGATCGAGCCGAATCGCCCGTGCCAACTCTTCATCCGTCAGCTCGCGCTGGTCGCCGAACATGAGCATGTGCTCGAACATGGGCGACACAAGGTCGGGCGGCGGTTGCGTCGGGCTGGGAAACCGCGCCGGATCATACCGCTGATAGGTGTGAATCACCCCGCCGAGTGTGCTGCGATTGGCCATGGCAACGTCGAGCTGAGATTCAAGAGCCGAGAGGGGAAGATCGTGATAACGGTGGCGAGTGGTCTCCGCCAATTATAGCGGCAGGCGGCGGAGCGGGGCGGCGGGAGCCAAAAGGTCGGTGCTGAGCCGGCAGCGGACAAGCGGCTAAAAGTCGTACCACAGGCCCAGGCCGACGTGTTCTTCCGAAGCGTTGAAGAATTGGAATTGGCTCGATTTGCCATTGTAGTAATGGACCCCCAAACGCATGGTTTGGCCAAGAATTCCGCGCCGCATCCAGCCCACCTGGGCGGCCAGGTCGCCGCCGAAATCGTGCTCCTCACGCAAACGTGCATTGATCGCCAGGAAAGGGGTGCCGCTGGGTCCGGATGGACCAGGCTTCGACAGCTCGGTTCCATATTGGGTTTCCAGCGGCTCCGATCCACCGCTGGTATGAAAGGCGAAGCCCGCCTCGCCATAGATCCGCCAGGCCGCGTAGGGGTAGTACGACGTGCCAAATACCACCGAATCGCGGACGTAGTTCACGCGATCGGCGAGCGTTGCCGGCACGCGAACGGCTAGCTCATCGCCCAGGTGCGAGCTGAGGTGAGCGTAGCCAAGCTTGAATTGCAACCGCTCGTCGCCCCAGGTCAATGGAAATCCGAACACATAGTCGGTGGCCTCGAGGTCCTGCTGGTTCTCGATATCGAGTCGAGCAATGGCGGCCCCATAAAAGTCCAACTGGTATCCTGCTGGCCGTGCCGGATCGCCGTTGCCGTATTGAAGCAAGCCGACGCGGCCACCGAGGGTTGCGTCCCACAGGGTGCGGCCTTCCCCTTCATGAAACGTGACAAGCGCCAAATGCGGCTCATGCACTCCCGCCATGTACGAATGGTAGATCAGTCCGCTGGGGAGCCAATACAGACACCACTCGTCCGTCAGGCATTCTTCGCCCAGCAGCGATTCGTCCGGCGGCTCTTCGATCCACGTGTCGTCGAAGGTCGTATCGTCTGAGTCAGGTAGAATCGCAGTTTCGTGAGCCGAAAGCGCATGGTCACCTGAAGATGTATGTGTTGCGTTGAGGTCCAGGCCGTATTCGGTTGCGCGAACCGCGTCCAACGCCGCCGACAACGTCGTTGTCAAGGCCATTAGTGCGCACGACAGCTCTCGGATTCGGCCGGGCAATCGCATAGCGAATCGTGATTAGGCGGGAGTCTGGCAGGGCGCACGATGTGTTGACGTGCGAGCGATGGCGGGAGAGCATCGCCCTGTTTTAGTAGTGTCGGACGAACCACGCAGCCGAGTTCAGCGTCCAAGCGGCGGGCCGGTAAAGTGAATGCTATCGATGCTAGCCCGCATCAACCAGTATCACGCTGAGGCGTAGGACTTCTCAGCCAGACGCGCCAAGAGTGCTGCGGCAGCGCCGCTGTCAATCGCGAAGGCTGCTTGCGCGGCGGCGGATTTCGGCTCGTTGAACTGTTGGGCCGCGATCAGACCGGCCGCCGCGTTCAGCGCGACGATATCGCGCGCCGGGCCGGGGTCGCCCCTGAGGATCTTGTGGATCATCGCTGCGCTCGCGGCGGGAGAATCGATCGCCAGGTCGTCGAGCGACTGACGAGTGATGCCAAAATCTTCCGGCTGCCACGTGAATTCGCGGGTCCTGCCATCACAAACGTCAGTCACATAGGTCGTGCCGGCGAGCGTAACATCGCCGAGGCCGTCGTCGCCGGAGACGATGAGCGTGCGGCGGGTGCCCAGGCGGGCCATCGCGCCAGCCAGGAGCGGCCGCAGTTCGGGCCGGCCGGCGCCGAGCAATTGGTAGCAGGCCCCCGCGGGGTTCACCAGCGGGCCGAGAATGTTGAAGATCGTGCGGATGCCGAGTTTTTTCCGCACAGCGGCCACATGCTTCATCGAAGGGTGCATCAGCGGGGCGAAGCAAAAACAGACGCCTAACTCGTCGAGGCAGGCCTCGACTTGTGCCACCGTGGCGTTGATGTTCACGCCCAGCTCCGCCAGCACGTCGGCGGAGCCGCTCGAACTGGTGATGCTGCGGTTGCCATGCTTGGCGACGGGCATTCCGGCCGCCGCGGCGACAATGGCCGCCGTGGTGCTGACGTTGAACATTTTCGAGCCGCCGCCACCTGTGCCGCAGGTGTCGAGGATGGCGGCGTGACGGCTGCGAATGGGCGTCATGTGGCGGCGCATCGCCGTGGCAGCCCCGGCCACTTCGTCAACCGTTTCACCTTTAGCGGCCAGGCCCGTCAGCAGCAGGCCGATCTGATCATCCGACCACTCGCCGCGCATGATCGAGTCGATCGCCGCGGCCATCTCATCGAGCGAGAGATCGCCGCCTCCGGCGACGCGGCCCAGGATGGTCGAGATCTCTTCGCGCATGAGCGAATTGTAGCAGAAGCGTAGGCCTTACGCTCCGCGTGAGGCATGTTCGCTGCGGAGCGTAAAGACAATTGTCGGTTGGATTTACCTTGAGACTTCGCCGCAACGGTCGTAGAATGGAGCCGCGACGGACCGGGCTTTTCCACGTCAGACTGCGAGCGGCCGTATCCCGATGGCCAGAAAAGTCATTCTCGACATGGATCCCGGCTTCGACGATGCCGTGGCCCTCTGCCTGGCATTGTCCGAGCCCGCGCTGGATGTCGTCGCCGTGACGGCGACCGGTGGCACCGTTTCGCCCGACCAGGCCACAATCAACGTTCAGGCGATCGTCGAGCAGCTCGACCCGCCGCGCTGGCCCCGCATGGGCAGCGCAGCGTCGGACCAGATCCTGCGGGCGGACGGGCGTCACTTATTCGGCGCCAACGGCCTGTGCGGCGCTCATTTCGCGGTGGCCCAGCGGCATCACCGGCACTCATCCGTCAAGGTGATTTGCGACGAAGTGCGCAGTGCGCCCGGCGAGGTCACGATCGTCGCCACGGGACCGCTGACGAACATCGCGGCCGCGTTGCAACAACAGCCGGATCTCGCCTCGATCATTGGGCACCTCATCATCCTGGGCGGCACGATCGCCGGGCCGGGCAATGTCACCGCCGCGGCCGAGTTCAACATCTACTGCGACGCGGACGCGGCGCGCGCCGTTTTTCGCTCTCCCGTCACCAAAACGCTCATTCCGATCGACATCACCAGTCGCGTGATGATGAATCTCGATCTAATGGAAAACATTCCCAACGACGGGTCGCGGTCCGGCGAGCTGCTGCGAAAGTTGTTGCCTGGCGCGTTCCGCGCGTATCGACAGCACATGGGCCTGGAGGGAATTCAACTGCACGACGCGGTGGCCGTGGTAGCCGCGGTGCGGCCGGAGCTCTTTACCACGCAACGAATGTACGGCGACGTCGAAACCGACGGCAACCTGACCTACGGGGCGACGGTATTTGATCGCCGCCGTCAACCGGACAGCCAGCCGAACATGGATGTGGCCGTAGACATGGACACGGCGGCCGTGACGGAGAGTATCGTCCGCGGTCTGACGCGGGCTGCGTAAACCGGCTGTGTGCCACTGCACGCCGCAGATTAAAGGCGTTACGCGCTCAAAACGGCACTGCTTGCAATTTCATGCCACGCGACGTTTAGAGGCGAGCAGTGCTCGAACGGTACTCAACGATGATCGGCACGCCGCAAGCAGTGGCACACGCGATCGCTTGTCTTACTGCGGCTCCGCTTCAACGAGGGTATGCGCATCGCCGATGTCCACTTCCATGCGAATCAGCTGGCCGTCGCGGAGAATGGTGATCGGCACACGGCGGCCAATTTCGGTGAGCTTCACAAGGCTGATGAGATGGGTGTCCTGTTCGATGCGGACGCCGTTGAACTCGAGAATGACGTCGTTAATCCGCAGGTTGGCCTTTTCGGCCGGTGAGCGCGGCTCGATCTGCGAGACGCGAGTGCCCACGAGCCGCGCGAGCCCGAGTGCTTCGGCCCGCTGCTGGTTGAAGTTGATATCCAGCTTCACGCCCAGGAAGCCGCGCGGCACATCGCGGTTATCGACCAGTGCGCGGGCGGTGCGGGAGATGATGTTCACGGGAATTGAAAAGCCAATGCCCTCATTGCCGCCGGAGGCGCTGGCGATGGCCGTGTTCAGGCCCACGACTTCGCCGCGCAGATTGACCAGCGGGCCGCCGCTGTTGCCGGGGTTGATCGCGGCGTCGGTTTGAATGAAGTTTTGCCACTTGAGATCTTCGTCGCCCAGATCGAGGTTGTGCCGGCCTTTGGCACTCACGATGCCGCGCGTCACGCTTTGGCTGAGGCCGAACGGGCTGCCAATCGCCAGCACGAAGTCGCCGATCTCCAGCGCGTCGCTGTCGCCAAGCCGGGCGGCGGCCAAACCGCCGGCGTCCACGGCCATCGCGGCCACGTCGGTTTCACTGTCGCTCCAGATCTGCGCCGGACGGAGCACGCGGCCATCGGCCAGGTGAATCTCGATGCGTTCCGGCGACGAGTGACGGATGACGTGCCGGTTCGTGAGCACGTAGAAGCGTGACCCGAACTGGACGATGACGCCGGAGCCGGCTTCCTCGATCCGCAGCAGCCCCTGAAACTTCGGCAGCGGCCGCGATTCAATATGCACGACGGCCGGCGTCACGAGCTTCACAACTCGTTTAACCAGCGAAAACTCTCTGCCCAGCGTCTCTACGTCACGGGCCAGGGCAGCGTACTCAGCTTCGCGTTGGCTCGTGGCCGTGCTGCTCGAAAACGCGCTCGAAGTGCCCAGCACCGGCGCAGCGGTGGCCGCGTCGGTGGGCTGAGCGGCTGCCGGAGCGGTGAAAATCAGGCCCGCGAACAGGGAGGCCACAAGCGGGGCCAGTCGCGCGCGAGTTGCGGATCGAATCGGAGAGGAACTTGGCATTTTGGCACCTGGTACGAAAAAGCCCGGCGGCAATCGAAATTGCCACCGGGCTCAATTATACCTTGAACTGGCCCCGACGGAAGGAAACGCCGGCTTACGGGGCCTCCAGATCGGTGAACGAAACATCGACGTCGGAAAACCCGGTGTCGAGCACTCGGCTCCAATCGCCAGCCTGGCCATTGGCTCCGCCGCTGGTTTCGGCAGCCCGTTGGCAGTCGATGCAGCACGTGGCGTAGGGCAGGGCGTTGAGACGGGCCAGCGGAATACGGTCGCCGCAAATCTCGCACTCGCCATAGCTGCCGTTGCGGATGCGGACCAAAGCTCGCTCAATGTTGGCCAACTCGCGGCTTTCCACTTCGGCCAGTTGCGAGCTGATCTCGTCCTGGGCCGCATCGAGGGCCGCGTCCACTACGTCGCCGCCCGTTTGTTCGCGCAGTTGTTTCAACAGGCTCAAGTCGCCAGCCAGAGCCTTGCGGAGCGCGTTGCGACGCGTGAGCAAGAGGTCGCGCATCTTCAAAATTGAATCTTTGCGGGTCATCTTTTTCACCTTGCCTGGCGGGCACCGACCGGGCGCCTCAAGCTGATCCACTGGACCAGGAACGCACCGGCCGATCGCCCCCCAATCTTCTCTGTTGCCGCTCTCGTTTCGGCCGCCGAATCGCAAAGATCGGATAGCCGAAAATGCCTCAGGCTGGCCCACCGAACCGCGTTATCGCCGCAGCCGGTGGACTGCAACCTAACTATAGTACGCACGTCCAGCCCAGTGGGTCGGAAGCTTTGGAACAATCGGCATGAGTTCCCAACCCGCGCTGGCTTGAGTCAGTGAAAGTGCCAAAAAAACGGCCACTTTCACGCTCGCCGGCTGGCAAGCGGTCGTGCCGGCTCCCGTGGTTACCCTCTCGGCGAGCCAGACACCTTGTTGGATGCCTCAATTAGAGGCCGCGCCAAGCCACTTGCCGCGTTGCGCCTATCGGTAATCGACACCTTCCTTGCAAATCGGCCAGTCGAAGTTTCCGGATTATGCCGCCAAACCGTGCCACGACGGGGTGCCAGCGGCCGAACATTTTGACCAATCGCCCCCCGCGACCTACATGCATGTATGGGCCAGGGGTCCCGGCAGGGGGACGAAGCGCGCGCCGTGCGCGCCGATGGTGGGCAACACCTTAGGGCGGTTATTAAAGGCGTTTCGATGCGGCTCCTTGAGGGTCAACTAATCGCCGGCGCACCGGGCAGCGACGCTCCTGGCGGCGTCCGATTTGCCGTCCAATTCGACGGGCAACCGACCCACTTGCGCCCCGGAAAAACCACCATTGGGTCGAGCCCGCGTTGCAATCTGCGAATCCAGCAGCCGGGAGTTCACCCGCTGCATTGCCTGATCGTGCAGGAGGGCGGGGAATTAACGGTCCGACGGTGGGCCGGCGATGCCTTGCTGAATGGTGTGCCATTCGATGAAGCACCACTCACCGCCGGCGATCGCTTGTGTCTAGGCTCGGCCGACGTAACCGTGGTCGACCTCGACGGTGAAGCCGCAACATGGGGTGAAGCGGAGCAGCCGGCAGTTGAGTGCAAACACATCGACACTGGTGAACCGGTCGAAAGCCGGTGGGCCGGCGAGCCGATGCCAGTCGCCGGCGCAGTCGATGCTGCCCCCACTCCGTCCGACTTAGCATCGAAGCCTGTCGTTATTGTTGCCTCAGCGGATACCGCCGAGGTAAAGGGAGAGCTGCAGGCGCTTCGTCAGCAAGTTTCCGACGTTGAGCAAAAGGTTACGCAATGGGACCAGGAGCGGATGCACTGGCTGGAAGCCCTCAATGGTTGGACTGAGCGGTTGGAAGGCTGGGAGGAAAAGCAGACTCAGTGGCAGCAGCAAATCGATCGCTGCGAAAATCAGACGGCCGATTATTTGCGGCGGGCCGATGCGCTCGAGCAACAAGTTACCACACTATCAACGAGCTATCGCGATTCGACACCGACAATTTCCGGGGCGCCAGCGGCGCGTTTCGCCGCACAACCAGTCGAAGAGCAGACGCCCACTGCCTCGTGGGGCGAGCGGTTTGAGGAGTCGACGCCGAATCCCGCCGGTGAGCGCCACTCCGGGACGCCTAAACCGCTGGACGCATTCGCCGACGAGCGCCCACAGCCTGCCGTTCCGCCCACCGCCTTTGATTGGTCAACGCTCTGGAAAGCGTCGGCAGCGGAAGTTCCACAGCCGGAACATCCAAGCGATGCGTTTCGTGCGAATGCGTTGAACGAATCGGAGGCAAGCCAGCCTCAATGGGGCAACCCGCTCGAGCCGAGCTCTGCAACGCTGGTCGATCAGCCCGCCGAAGAAGCGGGTGATGGGTGGCGGCCGTCGTTGCCGGCGGACGTCGCCACGAGTGAGTACAGCTCGGTCGAGCCCCAAGCGGGCGCGACTGCCGAAATGCCCGCATACAGCCCGCGGAAGGCTGGCCCCGAGTCGTTTATCGAACGCTATTCGCCCATGTTCGCCGAGGACGGCGGCCAAGCCCGCGAGACTCCAGCGCCGGCTTCTCCGCCGTCGGTTGTAGAACAGCCTCGGCCCCAGAAGCCGCGCAGCATGGGCGTGGTCCAGCGTGATGCCAATTCGCCGGCGCTTGCCGACGAAAATGAAGAATCGATCGAGCAATATATGGCGAAGCTGCTCCAGCGAGTGCGAGGCGACGGAACGCACGCACCGGCTTCGCAAGCCCCACCGTTGCCTGCCCTGTGGAACACGGGGCAGACTGGCGACAATGCCGCGAAGTCATGGTCCGCGTTCGGCCCGGAGTCCGAAGCGCCGCTTGGCGTTCTATCCGCTAGCGAGGGCAAGTTGCCATGGGTTGGGAATTTCGCCCCAGGCAAGCGGAAACAGGCCCATACCGCGCCGGCTACGGACCTCGAAGCGCTGCGAGCGCTGGCCAATGAGACGGCCCGCCGGGCGATCACTACCCATGCGCTGCGCAAGTATCGCCGCAACGCGGTCACCAAGATGATCGTCTCCACCTTGGCCGGCGTGACCAGCCTGTGGTTGATGCTCCAATCGCCCCATTGGCGCGATTTGCAATTCATCACGGCCTGCGTGTCGCTGATGATCGCCGCTTATTGGGCAGGCGAGACGTATCGGACACTGGTGGAATCGCTTCGCGCCAGGGGCTACGACGGGCCCGAGGATGACGGGGACCAAGCCCTGGTCGGCTTTCAGTCGCCGCTGCCGATCGACCTCGATCGCTCGCGCATCTGAGACGCTGGAATAGAATCGAGGTGCGGCCGGCACCCGGCACACGGTTTTGCCGGGTGCCGGGTCGGCTCGCATCCCCGGTTTCGAATTCACCTCTCAGAAACCACGCTCCGCCCGCACGTCGTCGAAATCGCGGAGGTGATACTCAATGCCGACGTGATCCAGCACGCGGCACAAGCCTCGCAGCGCGACGCCCATGCCATCGGGCCCGCTGAAGCCGCCGAACTGCCCGCCGCCCTTGAGATGCGGCTCCAAATCGAGCACGACGCCGGGGATGCCGCGCTTGCTGAGCTTCTCATGGAGTTGTGGAATGACTTCGGCAAAGTCGCGGAGGATCCGCTCGTGGCCGCTGTCGCCCAGATGTGCCGGAACAAAGTGCTTGAGCTTTTCCTCGTCGACGTGCGCCTTCTTGTAGCCGGCCTCTGAGAGGCCGGCTACAACGCCAAGCTGCGGGTCGTGGTAATCCTTGATGTGCATCCAGCCAATGCTCGGCTTCATGGCCAGGTACTGAGCGAACGTCTCTTCGGTGCTGTACCCCTGGCTCACAATGTTGCCGCCGTCGAAGATTGTCACTAGCGCGGGGTGGTTAACGCGCCGATGGAGCTCGGCCATCAGCTCGCCCGACTGGCCGACCAGGTTGGCCTCGATTTCCAGGCCATAGGTAAGATCGCTGCGGTGACAGGCTTCGGCGATTTGCGCAAGTTGATCGGCCGCTTGCGGTACGTGCTCCCAGGGATCGGAGCCTTTGGGGTGATAGAACGAAAAACCGCGGATCAGCTTCGTTTCAAACGCATGGGCCAGCTCGCAGGCCCGGCTTACTTCCTTGTCAAGGTAGCGGTCGAAGGGCACGAACGGGTTCTTGGTGCCGTCCTCGACGTCGCGCAGTTTCACCTTGCCGAGCGGCGCGCCGATCGACGCGACGTTCATGCCGTATTCGTCTTCCAGGTGGCGGAGCTTGGTGATCTCGTTCTTCGTGAGCTTCATCACGTTCTTGACGCCGCCGCCCACGTCGATAAACCGCAAGCTGTAGTACTGCAGTCCCAAGGCCGCAAATGCGGCGAATTGCTCGACGGCCGTCTTGTGGTTGGCCGCCTCGTCGCCAAAGCCGGACAGCACTACTTGGGGACGATCAGACACGTATTTCCTTACCTTCTTTCACCACGACGACACGACGATTTGAGTATTCGTTGTGTTCGTCGTGTCGTCGTGGTGAACAGATGGCTTTAAATTGCGGCGGTGTATTTTGCGGTCACGGTTTCGGTCATTCCGCCGCGGGGGTTGAACGCCGCTTCGAGTTTCATCCATCGTGGCTCAATCACGGCCGACAGGTCGTCGAGGATTGTGTTGCTGACGTGCTCGTAAAAAATGCCTTGGTTGCGGAAGCTTTGCAGGTAAAACTTCAAGCTTTTCAGCTCGACGCACTTCTTGTTCGGCGCGTACGTGATCGTTAGCGTGCCGAAATCGGGTTGACCTGTCCGCGGGCACACCGACGTGAACTCTGGAGCCACGATCTCGATCTGATAATCGCGCTCTGGAAACTCGTTTTCAAAGGTTTCCAACAGATTGCGAAAGTCCGACATGGAGCCGCTCCTACCGACGGGCCGTGCATTGTGGCATGATACATTCAGCGGCGAAAGGGGCCTTTCAATGCACGAACGTTGATGTTCCAATCCCATCGATCCGAGCTTCGTCCGGCCGTCGTCCTGCTGTCCGGCGGGCTTGATTCGGCCACGACGGCCGCCATTGCCTGCGCGGAAGGCTTTCGCCTCTTTGCGCTGTCGATCGATTACGGCCAACGCCACCGATTTGAGCTCGATGCCGCGCGGCGAGTAGCGGAGTCGCTCGGCGCCGCAAGGCACGTGGTCGCTTCGGTCGGGCTCGATGAGTTCGGCGGCAGCGCGCTTACCGACGACATCGCCGTGCCGCTCGATCGCGACGACGAGCAGATAGCTCACGGGATTCCCATCACGTACGTGCCCGCTCGGAATACCGTTTTTTTGGCGCTGGCGCTGGGATATGCTGAGGTGGTAGGCGCGGCCGACTTGTTCATCGGCGTGAACGCGATCGACTACTCCGGCTACCCCGATTGCCGGCCGGAATTCATCGCGGCGTTCGAAAAACTGGCTAAGCTCGCCACCAAAGCCGGCGTGGAGGGCACGATAAATTTCCGCATCCACACGCCACTGATCCATATGACCAAGGCCGAAATCATTCGCCGCGGCACCGAGTTGGGTGTCGACTACCGCTTAACGCATTCGTGCTATGCGCCAGATGAGTCCGGCATCGCCTGCGGCCGCTGCGACGCCTGCCGCCTCCGCCTCAAAGGCTTTGCCGAGGCAGGCATCACTGACCCAATTGCCTATCAATTAGAGAGAGCAAAGGATTAGATTCCAAGGATGCAGGATGCGGGATGCAGGGTGCAGGGGTATTTTCCCCTGCCCCCCACACCCCGCATCCTGCACCCTATTGCAAAATGCGAATCGCCGAAATCTATCGTTCAGTCCAAGGCGAGGGCTTGCTCACTGGCACGCCGAGTGTGTTTGTGCGCACCAGCGGGTGCAACTTGCGGTGCTGGTTTTGCGATACCCCGTACACCTCCTGGCGGCCGGAAGGTCGCGACGTGGCCGTCGACGAGATTGTCGCCCAAGTGGAGGAGTGGGATACGGAGCATGTCGTCGTGACCGGCGGGGAGCCGATGCTGTTTGCCGAGCTGGTGCCGCTGTGCGATCGCCTGTGCGTGATCGGTCGCCATATCACCGTTGAGACGGCCGGCACGCTTTATCTTCCGGTGGCCGCGAACCTGATGTCGATCAGCCCGAAGTTCGCGAGTTCGGCGCCGCCGGCCAAGGCCGAGGCACGCTGGCATCGGCGGCATGAGCGGGAACGTCATCGGCCCGACGTGATCCGGCGGCTCATTGCCGAATATCCGTACCAGGTGAAATTCGTCATCGACACGCCGGCCGACTTGGACGAACTAAGCCGCTATCTCATCGAATTTCCGCAGATCGATCGCGATCGCGTTCTGCTCATGCCGCAGGGAACCGACCAGCAGCAGCTTGAATCTCGCGAGGAGTGGCTGCGACCCTACTGCGAGAGCGCCGGTCTGGTTTTCTGCCCGCGCAAGCAGATCGAGTGGTTCGGTCCGGTCCGCGGGACGTGAGGATTTTTGGGTGCCACTGGCTTTGCCAGTGTTGCTACTGTCGACGAGAGCACTGGCAAAGCCAGTGGCACCCTCACTTGTTTCAGTTCGGTCCGTGGAACCTGACATGACCGCGTTGCGCTTCATCATTGCGAGCCTGCGGCATTACCGGCGGATTCACGTGGCGGTAGCGCTCGGCGTCGCGGTGGCGACGGCGGTGCTCACCGGCGCGCTGTTGGTCGGCGATTCGGTTCGCGGCAGCCTGCGCGATCTCACACTCCAACGGCTGGGGCGGATCGATTCCGCGCTGGTGGCGCCTCATCTGTTCCGCGCCGCATTGGCCGAGGAATTGGCAGCCGATGCGAGTTTTCAGAAACACTTCACCGCGGCCGAGCCCGCCATTTTGACCAGCGGCACGCTGCAATCAGGCGGCGCGGCCGACACTCGCCGCGCTACGGCCGTTTCCGTCATCGGCTGTCGAGCAGAATTCTGGTCGCTGGGCCACGGCGGCCCGAAGCAGCCACTGGCGGAGGACCAGATCGCACTCACCGAGCTGCTGGCGCGAGAGCTCAACGTCGAAGCGGGAAACGACGTGCTGTTGCGAATCCCTGTCGCCGGCGCCATTCCGACCGACAGTCCGTTGGGCAATAAGAAATTCGAGAAGATTTCCAACTCCCGGCAGCTCAAAGTGGCCGCCGTTCTGCCGCACGAAGGGCTGGCGCGGTTCGGCCTGACGCCCACCCAACACGTGCCGCGAAATGTCTTCGTGCCGCTGCCAACGCTGCAAAACTTGCTCAAACAGCCCGGCAAAGCAAACGCAATTCTGGTAGCAACCGGCCAACGACAGAAAACGGCCGGCGAACTCGCCCACCGCGCGTTCGAGCGTGCTCTGCGGCCGCGCTTGGAGGATTATGGCCTGCGGGTCGAACGCATCTCGTCGCCGAGCGACTACGTGCGAATCTCCGCCGACCAATTGGTGCTGCCAGATCAGGTAGTCGCCGCCGCAACGCGCGCGTTCGGCGACCAGCAAGTGCAGCCCGCGATTACTTATCTTGCCAACAGCCTGGTCGTCGGCGAGGGCAAGTCGCGGCGAAAGATTCCTTATTCGACGATCACCGGCATCGATTCCACCGCGGAATTGGGTCCCTTGTTGGACGATGCGGGACGGCCGATACGACTTGCCGATGAGAGTCGAAAGCGCCGCGCCCAGATCGCTATCAACCGTTGGGCGGCCGACCAGTTGCAAGCCGAACCGGGCGACTTGATCACTGTGAATTTTTATGAGCCGGAGAGCACGCACGGACAGCTCCGCGAGCACCACCCGCCGGCAGTGTTCGAGCTGCGCGCCATAGTCGAATTGACAACGCAGGACGACGGGCCGACGTCCGCGGCCGATCCAAACCTGACGCCCGAATTGCCGGGCGTCACCGATCAGGAGTCGATCAACGACTGGGAATTGCCGTTTGACCTGGTGGAACCGATCCGGCCGCAAGACGACGATTACTGGGGTCATTATCGCACAACACCGAAGGCCTTCGTGTCGCTGACCACGGCCAAGCGGCTCTGGCCGAACCGTTGGGGAACGATCAGCTTACTGCGTCTTCACGTAGGCGAGTCTCTCCGAGACTCGCAATCGCGTGTCGGAGACACGCGGCTACGTGTGGCCGATCGTCTCGCGCGTGAAATCGATCCGGCTGCACTTGGCATGACGTTGCTGCCCGTCAAGAAGCTCGGCCTCGAAGCCGCCAGCGGCACGACGCCGTTCGATGCGCTATTTCTGGGCTTTAGTTTCTTCCTGATCGCAGCCGCCCTAATGCTGATAGCGTTATTGTTTCAACTTGGCATCGAGCAGCGAGCCGGCGAGCTCGGCACGCTGGCCGCCGTCGGCATCGCGAAGAAACGTATTGCTCGATTGCTGAGCTGGGAAGGGCTCGCCGTTGCCGCATTGGGCGCCACGCTCGGCATCGCGTTGGGCGTGCTCTACGCGTGGCTGATGATCAGCGGCCTGCGGACGTGGTGGCTGGCCGCCATCGCCACGCCCTTTCTCGAATTGCACGTCTCCTGGCGCAGTCTCACGCTCGGATGGATTACCGGCGTGGCCGTCTCATGGCTAGCCATCCGCTGGTCGATCCATCGTCTGGCGCGCCTACCCGCCGCCCGCTTGCTCACTGGCACCACGTCCACTCAGCTACACTCGTCCGGGCAACGTCGCATGCTTGGCGGGTTCTGGCCTAAGCTCCGCCTCGCGCTATTGCTTTCAATCGCCGCGCTGTTGGCCATCGGTTGGTGGCTGCAAGGCGAAGCTCAAGCCGGCGTGTTTTTCGCCAGCGGGGCGACGACGCTTGTCCTCACGCTGGGCGAAATCCGACACCGACTTGTCCATGCCCAACGCCATGCGATGCCGCATCGCTCTTTTTCCTTGTGGCGCCTGTCGGCGCTCAATACCGCGCGAAATCCCGGCCGCAGCACGCTCACGATCGGGCTCGTTGCCGCGGCCAGCTTTCTCATCGTGGCGATTAGCGCCTTTCGTCTGGAGACAGGCGAAGCCGGCACCGGCGGCTTCGACCTCATCGCCACGACCGATCTGCCCATTCATTACGACCTCAACACACCCGACGGGCGCCTCGAGCTAGGATTTTCCGACCGAGCGAGTCATGAGCTGTCGAACTGGCGAATTTTTTCGCTCCGACTAGCCGCCGGCGAGGACGCCAGTTGCCTCAATCTCTATCGGCCCACGCAGCCGCGCGTGCTGGGCGTACCAAAAGCGTTCATCGAACGCGGCGGCTTCGCCTGGTCCGACGCTGCAGAGGTAGGCGACAACAACCCGTGGACATTGCTCGACGGCGACCGAGGCAAGGACGAGCACGGAGAGCCGATTGTGCCAGTGGTGCTGGACGCTAACACGGCCACTTACAGTATGCACTTGACGGGCGTTGGCTCGCAGCTCACCATCCGCGACGCTGCCGACCGGCCGGTGACACTGCAAGTTGTCGGGCTGTTGAAGAACAGTGTGCTGCAGGGCAATTTGCTGATCAGTGAAACGACCTTTTTGCGATTGTTTCCCGATACCGGCGGCTATCGCTTTTTTCTGATGGAGAAACGTAGTAGGCACGCTCCGCGTGCCGCGACAGCGGACGGCACACCGACCCGGCACCCGGCTAAACCGGCCGCCGGGTGCCCGGTGCCTGCTACATTAGAGTCGGCGCTCGCTGACTTCGGTTTCGATGCGGTCGATGCCCGCGAGCAACTGGCGGCGCTCCTGGCAGTGCAGAACACCTATCTGTCGACGTTTCAAAGCCTCGGAGCACTGGGACTCGTGCTCGGCACCATCGGCCTGGCGGTCGTGCAGTTGCGGAGCGTTCTGGAACGTCGCGGCGAGCTGGCACTGATGCGCGCAGGCGGTTTCCGCCGCAATCGGCTGGTGCGGATGGTGGTAGGGGAAAATGCAGTGCTGCTCCTGAGTGGGCTGGCGGTTGGCTGCGTCGCCGCAATCGTCGCGCTCATCCCCCAATGGACGCAGGCGACCATCCCCTGGCTCGCGCTCGCCGCGCTGCTGGGTGCCATTGCCTTGGTCGGCCTGGTGGCCGGCTGGCTGGCAACGCGGTCGGCATTGCGAGCCCCAATTCTGCCGGCGCTCCGCGGCGACTAGCTGGCGGTTCGGCGTCTGGCTAAAGTGGAGTCCGCGGATGAATGGATTCGGCCTTGCGGCCGACGCCAATCAGATTCCTCAATGGTCGACTTCTTGATGCGCAACACTCTGCTTCTATTCGCATCGCTGGCACTGACGGTCCTTTCTTGGGGCATGTACGGGCCGGTGTTGCGCGCCGGGCAGGAAGGCATGTCAACCATCCCCGGCGAGGTAGCACGGTTGAGGCCGTTCGTATGCGTGGGCATCGCATATTTTCTAATTGGCGTAATCGTGCCTTCGCTCTCGCTGCAACTCTACGGTGAAAAAGGCGATTGGACACTCCGCGGCATCGCCTGGAGCCTGGCCGGCGGCGCGCTGGGCGCGATCGGCGCGTTAGGGATCATCCTGGCATTCACATTTGGTGGGCGGCCCATTTACGTCATGCCGCTCGTGTTTGGGGGGGCACCGGTCGTCAATGCGTTCTTGACGATTTACCGCGCACGACGCGTCAAAGAGATCGGGCCGCTGTTTCTGGCCGGATTGGTCATAGTCGTTCTCGGCGCGGTGGTTGTATTGGTGGCCGCGCCACACGGTACGCCGCATCTTCAATCCAGTGGTTTTCAGCCGGAAGGCGGAACGACACTATTAGCCCCGCAGCACATTGGCTTTTGGACGTGGGTCGGGCAGTTGCTCGCAATCGCCCTCGCCATCGTCAGTTGGGGCGCCTACGGCCCGGTGCTGCATAACGGTCAGGCCGCGATGCATCACAGTCGAATGAGGCCGCTGATCTGCGTCGGCCTGGCCTACTTCGTCATTGCCGTGGTAATACCCTATTTCTTTTTGGGCGAAATGGGTGAAGACAGCACGTATCGCAGCATGGCGACTCTCTGGAGCCTACTGGCAGGCGCGTTCGGCGCGGCCGGCGCGCTGGGCATCATCATGGCGTTCAAGTCCGGCGGCGGGCCCGTCTTTGTGATGCCGTTGGTGTTCGGCGGCGCACCGGTGGTGAACACGTTTTTCACCATCACGACGCGCGGCCAGTGGGACGAGATCAACCCGTTCTTTTGGGCCGGCCTGATTCTGGTCGTCGCCGGCTCGGTGATGGTGCTGGTGCTCGCGCCGCGGGGAGAAAAAAGTCAAGATGCGGCGGACGATGCAATCCAAGAATCACCGGCGCCTTTGCCGCCAACAGCGGATGACGCTTAGCGTCGGCGCCCACGCCGACTTCCTGCCGCTAAGCTGTTGTTGAATACGGCCGCGCCAGGTCCGGCCTTGCGGCCGGCGCTAAATAACCGTCACTTGTAATTCAGCGCCTTGTCCGAAATATCCTTGCGGCACCACGCGCCGCTGAAGCGGATGCTCTTCACCGCCGTGTAGGCCTGCAGCTTCGCCGCCGAGATGCTCGAACCAAGAGCGGTGACTCCCAGCACGCGGCCCCCATCGGTGACGAACTGACCATCGCGAACAGCCGTACCCGCGTGGAACACCTTCATATCGGGCAACTTGGCCGCTTCCTCCAGCCCCCGGATCGGCTGCCCCTTTTCGTAACTGCCCGGATAGCCCTCGCTGGCCATCACCACGCAGACCGCAGGCCGCGGATCCCATTCCGGCGGCGAGACCTCGTCGAGCCGACCGTCGACGGTTGCTTCCAACAGATCGACCAAGTCGCTGTTCAATCGCATGATGAGCGGCTGGCACTCCGGGTCACCGAAGCGCACGTTGTATTCCAGCACCTCCACGCCCTGACTTGTGACCATCAGCCCCGCGTACAACACGCCCCGAAACGGCCGCCGCGAGCGCTTCATCTGGTGAACGGTCGGCACGAGGATCTTCTCCTCGACTTTTTGCAACAACTGGTCGGACACCAGCGGCGTCGGGCAGTACGCGCCCATGCCGCCGGTGTTCGGGCCCGTGTCGCCGTCGCAAGCGCGTTTGTGGTCCTGGCAAGCGGGCAGCGTCAGCAGCGTGTGGCCGTCGGTTAGCGCCATCACGCTCGCTTCCTGGCCGTGCAGCCGCTCCTCGATAATCAGTTGACTACCGGCGTCGCCGAACTCTTTCTTCACGGCGATGCGTTCGACCGCCGCCAGCGCTTGCTCGCGATTGTCGCAAACGATCACCCCCTTGCCGGCGGCCAGACCGTCGGCTTTCACGACGACCGGCGTGTCGTCGCGGTCCTTCAAAAACGTGACCGCCGCCCGAGCATCGCGAAATACGCGGTAGTCGGCCGTCGGAACGTCGGCGTGGCGCAGCAAGTTCTTGCAGAACACCTTGCTGGTTTCCAATTCGGCCGCTGCGCTCGTAGGGCCGAACGCGCGCAGCCCGGAACTGTGAAACGCATCGACCAAGCCCGCCGCCAGCGGCGCCTCAGGACCGACGACCGTGAGATCGATGCGGTTCTGCCGTGCGAAGTCCAGCAGCTTGGCGACGTCCGTCGCGGGAATGGCCACGTTCTCGGCGTCCGCCGCTGTGCCGGCATTTCCGGGAGCGACGAACACGCGCTCGACCCGGCTGCTTTGGCCGATCTTCCAAGCCAGCGCGTGTTCGCGGCCGCCATTGCCAATGACAAGGACTTTCATAGGTGCCTACTATCGACGTTTTTTATCACAGCCGCTGTTAGTTGAACTGTGTCAGTTTCCGCCTGCTCGCCGCAAAGGTCAATCGTCGTGCGTGGCTGAAGTGGCCGTGATAGTGAACTCTGAAGCACGGTGCTCAGAAGTAGTGTGGACCATTTTTTGATCTTTACCCCCGCTGTCATTCGGCGGAGAATCAAGATCTGGACAGTGCGCGCAGGGAAGCACAAATAGAAATCGCGGCTGGCGGTTGACAAGCTCGGAAAGGACCAATAAACCAATAGTAGGAAGATTGTGAAAAATCTCACAATCCCCTAACGGGCAAGCCGCCCGGTTCCTATAAACTGTTGCAGTGCAACGGATTGCCGGGACTGGCCGGGCCTGCCGTAGGACCGCCATTCGCGGCCGCGCAGACGCACTACGCGCCTGTGCTTCTACCGCCGAGAACGCCGCATTTTGTGCGCCCGCCATCTCGGCACAAAGGTGGAACGAATGCCTGATAAGAGCAAGTTGACGGTGGCCGACATCTTAGCCGCCGCCCGAAAAGCGGACGCCCAAGGCGACGCGCCGCAGAAGAGCGACGGCGCATCCGGCGAAACTGTGGAACAAGCAGCCACACCAACTGCGTCGGATAAACCAGCCGCGGCTTCCGTCGTAAAGAAACCGGCCGTCGGTGGAAAGCTGAGCGTTGCCGAAATGCTGGCGGCGGCCCGCGCCGAGAAGCAGGGTTCGCCGGCCGCCACCCCTCCCACTGCCAAAGCCAAAGAAAAACCGGCCGCGAAACCGACCGCCGCCGTAGCGAAGGCTACGCCCACGAAGAAGGAAGCCGCTCCCGCGAAGGCCGCACCGCTCGATACGCAGAGCATTCTCACCGCGGCCCGCAAAGCGACCAAGCCGGGCCCGATGACCAAGGCCGAGGCGCAAGCCAAGGCCGCCCCCATCGCGCCGGATGCCAAAAAAGCAAAAGCCAAAGAAGCGATCGTCGTGCCGCCGATGCCGGTCAAGCCCGACTACGCCAAGCCACGCCCCGAAAAGCCGAGCCAAGCGGAAATCGCCGAGCGCCGCGCGTTTCTGTTCGGCATGTCGGCGCTAGCCGTGGGATTCACCGCGCTGGCGGCGACCATGGGCGCATGGACGTTGGCGACGGTGCGGTTCATGTTCCCCAACATTGTCCGCGAGCCGCCCAGCCGGTTCACGGTTGGCACGCCCGATAAGTTTCCTCCGGGTCAGGTGGAAGAGCGGTTCAAGGCACAATTCGGCGTATGGATCGTCAACACCGAATACAACGGCCAGCCGGAAATATTTGCGCTTAAGTCGGTGTGCACGCACCTCGGTTGCACGCCGAACTGGCTGGAGGCGGAACAAAAATTCAAATGCCCATGCCACGGCAGCGGCTTTTACAAGGACGGCATCAACTTCGAAGGCCCCGCCCCCCGGCCGCTCGAGCGCTACGCGATCTCGCTGGCGGCGAACGGCGAGATCGAAGTCGATAAAAGCCGCATTTTCCAAGAGGAAATGGGCCAGTGGATCGACCCCACCAGCTACATCCCCGTGTAAGAAAGAGACTCACGCAAAGGCGATAAGGCGCAAAGGAATGCAAAGGATATCGAAGTTATCTTTGCGCCTTAGCGCCTTTGCGTGAGATATTTACAGTTCGGAAAGCATCATGCCCGGTCTCGGCGAAATCATTACTGAATCCCAAATCTGGAAAAGCATCTTTCGGCATCCGATGCCGGTTGACCGCCGCAACCGCATCGTCGTGATGCTGACCAACTTCTTCCTGCACCTCCATCCGGTGTCGATCAAGAAGCAGGGCATCGCCCTCTCGTACACCTGGTGCATGGGCGGCGTGACCTTCTTCCTGTTTCTGGTGGAGACGGTCACGGGCGTGCTGTTGATGTTTTATTACCGTCCCACGCTGGAGTGGGCGTACAACGATATCCTGGCTCTGCGCGATGTGTATTCGCTCGGCATCATGCGCGAGATTCACCGCTGGGGCGCACACGCGATGGTCATCACCGTCTGGCTGCACATGTATCGCGTCTTTTTGACCGGCAGCTACAAGCCGCCGCGGGAGTTTAATTGGGTCATCGGCGTTATTCTGCTCTTGCTCACGCTGTTGCTCTCGTTCACCGGATACCTGTTGCCTTGGGACCAGCTCGCGGTGTGGGCCATCACGGTCGGCTCGAACATGGCCCGCGCCACCCCCGTCCTCGGTCATGAAGGCCCGGGGCACCAATTATTGACGCTCGGCTACCCGATGATCACCAGCGGCAGCGATGCGCGCTTCGCGCTGTTGGGTGCGCGGAACGTCGGCGAAGAAACGCTCAATCGCTTTTACATCCTCCACTGCATCGCCATCCCGCTGGCCGTATCGCTGCTTCTGGCGATTCACTTCTGGCGCGTGCGCAAAGACGGCGGCATCAGCGGACCGTTGTAGAGCATGGAGCTGGGAGCATGGAGCACGGAGCACGGAGTTTGATATCAAACGTTGACGCACGCTTGCGGTTTAGCTGATTAGCATGCACGGAATCTCGCCACAACAGTTCGCCGAATCCGTCTCCTCGTTCCTGGTGCCGTATTACCTGGCGCTGGCGGCGATGAACGGCATCGCCGCGTACTACATGTGGCAGCATCGCGAGCCGGTGACCTATTTTCGCGGTCGCCTGCCGGGCTTCACGTTCTCGTTCACCAATGCCCTGCTGTGGACAATCGTCGCCTTGGCGTACGTGGTCCTCGCATCGATGGCGGCCGGCGCCCACCTCGACACCATGCCACGCATGCCGGCGGCCTTCCGCGACTTCGTCAATCAGTCCACGGGGCCGGTGATTTACAGCGTCGGTACGACGATTTTGTTGGCCGTGCTGTACTTATTCCGCTCGTGGTTCGTGAAGCCGACCGTCGCCTGGACGATCTGGAACGCAATGCTCTTGTTCCTCGGCCTCTCGATGCCCGACGAGGATTTTTTTGCGATCGTGGCCAAACCGGATAACGTGCCGATCGTCGCGCTGGTGTTTCTGCTGGCGTTCTTCACGTGGCTGGCGACGTACCGGGCCGTCGAGAACGATCGCCGCACCGAGCACGGCCAGCCACCGCTGGAAAAACTGGACGACGAGAAGGTGCTCGTGTGGCCCGATCTCGTGTACACCGAGATGATCTGCATGATCGCGCTGTCGGCGCTGCTGATCTTTTGGGCCATCTGGCTGCAGGCGCCGCTCGAAGAGCCGGCCAGCAGCGTGAAAACGCCCAACCCCTCGAAGGCGCCGTGGTACTTCCTCGGCCTGCAGGAAATGCTCGTTTACTACGACCCCTGGATGGCCGGCGTCGTGCTGCCGAGCCTGATCATCGTCGGCCTGATGGCGATCCCGTACATCGATTTCAACAAGCGCGGCAACGGCTACTACACGATCAAAGAGCGCCGCTTCGCCTACATCATCTTTCAGCTCGGCTTTCTCGAGTTGTGGGTGACGCTCATTGTGCTGGGCACGCTGCTGCGCGGCCCCAACTGGAATTTCTTCGGCCCCTACGAGGCCTGGGACGCTCACAAGGTCGAAGCGCTCAATAACGTCAACCTGTCGGAATACTTCTGGCAGTGGTGGCTGGGCCAAAGCCTGCCGATCGTGCCGCAATTCACTGGGATTGCTGAGAACTTTCCACCGTGGATCTCCTATTGGCTGCAGCCGATGCTGCAGTTCGTCGGCATCCTGTTCACGCGCGAGTTGCCCGGCACGCTGCTGGTGCTCGGTTATTTCATCGCCCTGCCGCCGATCATGGCCGTCACCGTGTTGCGGCGGTTTTATCAACACATGGGTTTCATCCGCTACATGGTGCTGGCCAACCTGCTGCTGTTCATGGCCGCGCTGCCGATCAAGATGGTCCTCCGCTGGTCGTTTAACTTGAAATACCTGATCGCCATCCCGGAGTACTTTTTCAACTTCTAGCTGTTAGCTATTAGCCGTTAGCCGTTAGCAAGAGACGGTCGACGGGTGTTCTGGCTAAGAGCTAATTGCTAACAGCTAATAGCTTCCTTATGCCCGCTACCGAAAAAACCTGGCGCGATCAAGCACGGATGCACGTGATCTTCGGCATCTCCGCGCTGGTGATGCTGGTGGCCACGGTCTGGATGCTGGCCAAGGACCACAACCGCGAGTGGCGCCGCTGGCAGCTTGCCGATCGCGCGAAGGAGCGCTGGGCAATCGAGGCTCAGCTTGCCCAGGCTGAGGCAGAATCGACGGCCGATTTGGATCGGCTCCGCAACGAGCTCCAGGCGGCTCGCAGCACAAAGGTTGATGCCGCGCTGGTCGACCGGTTCAAGCAACTTGTGACCGACGAGGACAAGCGGCTTGAGAAGGAAGGTCAGGGGGAAAAGGCGGCCGACTTTCGCACCCTCGATGCGGCGCTGGCCGACTTGCAGCAGGCCGAAAACGGCAGCGATCAGGCGAAGGACGCCCGCGACCAGCTTCTCGCCGCCATGAACGCGCACGTCCGCGAGGCGAAGCGCCGGGAAAACGCGCTATTAACTGATAAGAAATTCGAGGCCGCAAAGCAAACCGCGGCGATCAGCGCCCGCGGCCTCGCTGTGGGCGAAGGCCGGCCAACTGCCGATATCGAACGCCGCATTCAGGACCTCGCCGCCCACATCGTCGAGCTCGACGCGCGGCTCGCCGCCGCGAAGGACTATCGCCTCACGCTCGAAAGCCTGGTAAAGGATGTCCAATCTGCTGAGCTGGAATTGGAAAAGCAGCTCGCCGGCATTGAAACCGACCTCAACCGGCTGCGTGAGAACGTGCAGCGCAACCCGGCGAATCCGCTCGACGCCCCGGGCGAATGGATCAACCGCGCCCCGGTGCTCGACGCGCTGTACACCGGCAACATCAAGCTCGACCAGCTCTGGTTGCCGGAGATGACGATCAATTACAACTTCAGCTCGGTCGCCCGCTACGATCGTTGCATTGTCTGCCATCGCGCGATCGACAAGACGGCGCCGGGCTCGGCGACGGAGCCGGCCTATCCGGCGATCCCGCGCGGTGAGCGCGAGCGCGTCGTGCAACTAGCAACGCCGGAGGAGCCGCCACAAACGGCGGCGGTGGAAGAGGGTGAAGCTCAGCCTGCGCCCACAATCACTTCCTTGTACGGCATCGTTCTCACCGAGGGGCAAGTCGACAAAGACGCGGTGACCATCCAGGTCGTCGCGCCGCAAAGCCTGGCGGCCATGGCCGGCTTGCAAACCGGCGACATTATTCAAGAGATCAACGACGGCCCGATTCACTCCGAGGCCGACGTCCGCCATTACCTGCTCGACGTGGTGAATTGGGGCGAGCCGCTGTCGCTCAGAATTCGCCGCGGTCTCGATCAGCCATTCACTTCCCACCCGCGACTCGATTTGTTCGTCGGCCCTTCCAGCCCTCACAAAAAAGGCGAGATGGGCTGCACGATTTGCCACGACGGCCAGGGCAGCGCAACCGATTTCAAATGGGCGTCGCACACGCCGAACGATCCGCACCTGGCCCTCGAATGGTCGCGCAACTACGGCTGGTTCGATAACCATCACTGGATCTTCCCGATGACCCCCGACCGGTTCATCGAGAGCAACTGCCTGAAGTGTCACCACGAAGTGGTCGACCTCGAGCCGAGCGAGCGCTTTCCTGAGCCGCCCGCGCCTAAGCTCGTGAAGGGCTATCACCTGGTGCGCGAGTTCGGCTGCTATGGCTGCCACGAAATACCGGGCTACGACGGAGCCAAGCGGATCGGTCCCGACCTGCGCGCGGAGCCGAATTTCTCCGAAGTTGCCTCGCAGATTCTCACTGACCAGGGCTTGAACGACGATGAGCGCGAATCAGCAGCAATGCTCTCGCAGCGGCCGGACGACGACGCGATTCGAGACCAATTGCGACGCGCGATCGAGGCGGACGCCGCGTTGGCCAGCGCTCCGCCGAATGCGGAGACCGAGGCCGAGAAATCGCGATTCACTGCGGCGACGCACGCGCTGGCTGACGCGCTGGCGGATATCGATACGCCGGGACGCTTCCGCAAGGTCGGCCCCAGCCTCCGCCACCTGGATTCGAAGGTGGATTACGAGTGGCTCTACACGTGGATTCGCCGCCCGGCCGATTTCCGCCCCGACACCCGCATGCCGCAGTTCTTCCTGCACCACGAACACTTGGACCGCACACGGAAGGATTTCGCGATCCACGACGCTAATGGCAAAGAGAAAAAGGTGACCGACCGCGAGTACACGGCGCGATTCGAGAATATCGAGATCCGCGCGCTCGCCGAGTTTCTGCTGGCCAACAGCCAGCCGTTCGAGTACATCGACCCGCCGCAGGGCGTTACCGAAGCGGCTTCGGCCGAGCGCGGCAAATGGCTGTTCGAATCGCGCGGTTGTCTTGCCTGCCATATGCACTCCGAGTTTCCCGACATTCACTCGACGCAAGGGCCGGACCTCTCGCGGATCGCCGCAAAGTTCAATTCCGGTAAGGGACAGCGCTGGCTATACAGCTGGATCCGCGAGCCGAATCATTACCATCCGCGGACCGCGATGCCCGACGTGTTTCTCGATCCAATTGTGGAAACGGACGCCAGCGGCAATCCAATTGGCCGCGTCACCGACCCTGCGGCTGACGTGATGGCCTTCCTGCTGAGCGTGCCTCCAGATTGGAAGCCGGAAGTTGAGGTGCCCAGCCGCGAGCTTTCGGCGGAAGAAGAGCAGGCGCTCAACGACTTGACGACCGTGTGGCTTAGCGCAACGTTCCCGCGCCGGCGGGCGGAGCAATTTGCCAGGGAGGGCATCCCCGAGCGGCTTGCCGCCACAGTGAAGGTCGATGAAAAGGTGCTTGTGGGAATGACCTCGGCCGACCGCGCCCAGCGGCAGCTCGAGTACGTTGCCCGCCGGTCGCTGAGCCGCTACGGCTGCTTCGGCTGCCACGACATTCCCGGCTACGAAGCGGCCAAACCCATCGGCACGCCGCTCGCCAGTTGGGGCCGCAAGGACCCGACCCAGCTCGCCTTCGAAAACATCGGCCAATTCCTGGCCACGCACGGCATCCACACAACCGAGGGCCGGCCGCATCTCCATGGCGAGCCCGATCGGCATCGCGAGGGCCTGGCGACTCAGGCGGCGAACCACGCCGCCGTTGAGGATGATCAGGGTGCGCATGGCGGCGGACACGGACATATCGACCCGCTCGACGACCAATACGACGCCGACACAGCGTATTTCCTCCAATCGCTCAACAGCCATCAGCGGCACGGCTTCCTCTGGCAGAAGCTGCGGATGCCGCGGAGCTTCGATTACGAGGCGACAAAGACCAAGCGCTACGACGAGCGGCTCCGCATGCCGCGATTCCCATTCAACGCCGAAGAGCGCGAGGCCGTGATGACGTTCATCCTCGGTTTGACGAACGAGGCGCCGGCAACGCGGTACATCTACAAGCCCGACGCGCGCCAGGAGGCGGTCGTCGCCGGCCGCCATGTGCTGGATAAGTACAATTGTGCGGGCTGCCATATCCTCGATATGGAGCGGTGGGACGTTGCATTTGAGGCCGACTGGTTCGACGAACCGCCCTCGACGAACGACTACCCGTTCGTCCGTCCTGTCGTGACGCCGGAGGAGATTCACCAGTCGCTGGAGCCCGATCGCCGCGGCCTGTTGCACGCGGAGCTGCACGGCATGCCGACGCGCGACGAGGAGACGGGCCGGCCGCGGCTGGTGGACGAAGACGGCGTGCCGATCGAGCCGGACGACACCGAGAGCGTCCCGTACTACGAGTTCCAGCTTTACCGGCACGCGGTGGTAAGCGGCGCGCCGCGCGTCGTCGGTTTGCAGAACCTGGCGGTGGCGGCAGACCGCAAAGACGGTGGCCCGGCGCGCGGCAAGGCATATCAGGGCCTCGGCGGCGACCTCGCCAAATACCTTTATCCGAAGGTGATCGCGGACGAGCGGAAAACGAATCCTTCGGTCGTCGCAACCGAGGCCTGGGCCTGGCTGCCGCCGCCGCTGCATCATGAGGGCACGAAGGTGCAAACCGATTGGCTGCACGACTTCCTGATGGACCCGACGCGCATCCGGCCCGCAGCCGTCATGCGGATGCCCAACTTCCACATGTCGACGGACGAGGCCTCGAAGCTCGTGAATTACTTTGCCGCCAAGAGCAACGCGGAGTTTCCGTACGAGTACAACACGCGTCGTCGCGGCGGCTACCTCGCTCAACTCGAGCAGTCGCACCCCGAGCTGCTGAACGACGCCATGCGAATCGTCACCGACGGCAACTACTGCGTGAAATGCCACTCGATCGGCGATTACGAGGTCCGCGGGGCGGTGAAGACGCTGGGCCCCGATTTGGACGAAGTTTATCGGCGTTTGCGGCCGGAATACACGCGGCGGTATATTGCCAATCCGCAGCGCATCTTGCCCTACACCGGAATGCCGGTCAACATACCGTACGACCCGACGCTGCCCCATTTCGGCGGCGTCAACCAGCAGTTGTTCCCCGGCCCAAGCGTCGCGCAGCTCGACGGCGTCGTGGACCTCTTGATGAATTTCGATGAGTACACCAAGCGCCGGACGTCGGTGAAGTCGCTCGTGAAAGAGCCGCAGGCGCCCGAAGGCCAGCCGTCCGCCGGCGACCGGCCGCCGAACAATCGTTCCGCCAGCAGATAAGACAGAATCCAAAACGATGAGGCCAGCCATGCACAAAACCTTGATGAATATCTCGCTCATTGTTCTTGTCGTCGTCGCTGCCCTGACAATTACTTCGGCGTCGTCCGCTGCCGAATGGGGTTCGCTGAAGGGCCGGTTTGTCGTCGATGGCAAGCCGCCGGAGGTGCCGCCGCTGGTGGTTGATGCGAAGGACCCGTATTGCGTGCAAATTAAGCCCACAAACAACGCGCTGGTTGTTGGCGACGATGGCAGCCTGGCAAACGTGGTCGTGTACCTGCGACTGCCTCGCCGCGGCAAAATTGAGATTCATCCCGATTATGCCGAGCAGCTCAAAGAGCCGGCGGTGCTGGACAATCATGGCTGCTCGTTCCACCCGCACATCGCGCTGGTGCGCACCGGGCAGCCATTCATCATCAAGAACTCCGACCCAACCGGCCACAACACCAACGCCCGGCTGGTCGCCAACGGAGCTTTTAACGTGCTGATCGCCCAAGGGCAGGAAAACAAGATGACCCTCAGCAAGGCTGAGCCGATGCCGATGCCCGTCAACTGCAATATCCATACGTTCATGGCGGCACACATGCTGGTGCAGGAGCATCCGTACATGGCCGCCTCGGCGGAGGATGGCACGTTTGAAATTAAGAACATTCCCGCCGGCGAGCATGAATTTCAGTTTTGGCACGAGGCGCCAGGCTATTTGAAGGACCTCAAGCTCACTGGCGGCAAGACCAATCGCCAGGGCCGCGCTCAGCTGAAGATTGCCGCCGGCCAAACGCTCGATCTGGGCGATATCAAAGTGTCGGCCAGCGTGTTGAAGTGAAATTGGGGGCAGGATGCAGGGAGCAGGGGGCAGGGAATACGGCATGTCGATCGAGAGAAGAGTTCGGCGATTGCTGGTGTGCTGCGCCCCTTTGTGCGCGCTGAGCGTGTTCGCGCTGACCGGGTGCAATGGTGAAGTCGATCTGGGCCCCGTGGCCGATGCGGCAACCATCGCGGCTTATCGCAAAGCGATCGTCGCGGAAGTGGCATCGGCCGAGGGGGGCAAAACAGCCGCCGCGCCCACCGGAACTGGTTGGGCCACGATCCGCGGCCAGTTCGTGTTCGACGGCACGCCGCCACAGATGGCGCCCTACAACGTCACGAAGGAGCATAACATCTGCTCGATCAACGGCAAGTCGCCGCTGCAGGAAACGCTGCTCGTGGATAGCGCATCGGGCGGCATCAAGAATGTCGCAGTCTATTTGCGCGACGCTTCGCGCGTCCACGACTCGGCGGCACCGAAAACGGGAAACGTCGAGTTTGACCAGAAGCACTGCGTGTTTTTAACCCACGTGCTAGGCCTCACGGTAGGCCAGTCGCTTGACATCAAGAACAGCGACCCGACCGGCCACAACACGAATATCCTCGGCGCCGGTTTCAACCAATTAATTCCCGAGGGCGGTGCGATCCCATACAAGGTGCAGAAAGAAGCGGCCATGCCGAACAAGGTTGTGTGCAGCATCCATCCGTGGATGCTCGCCTACATGCTGCCGCGCGAAAACGGCTATTACGCCGTCACGGATGAACAGGGCCAATTCGAGATTGCCAACGTGCCCGCCGGCGAGGAGCTCGAGTTTCAGGTGTGGCACGAGAGTGGCGCCGCTGCCGGCAATGGCCTGGTCGGCGCAACGCCAGACGTACCGGACATGAAATGGTCGAACCGCGGCCGGGTCACGCTGACGCTCCAGCCAGACGAAGTCAAGGAAATCAAAGTCGTCGTCCCCGCCAACGCCTTCCGCGGCTGAAACACGATCGATTGAACCGGCAGAATGATTCAACGACAGAATGATTTTGACCGGGAGAATACCAAGGCTTGTACATTTCAACCTGTTTGTCGATAGCGTGATGGTCGAATTCCGCAATTATTCTGTCGTTCAATCATTCTGCCGCCGTCTGGTTGCCGCGCTCGCAGCGGCGGGGTTGGTTGGCTGCGGCCAGAGCGATCCGCCGGCGTTTCGGCTCGATATGCCGAAGGTCGTCGCCAATGGAATCGCCCCCCAGCACCAGCGGGCGATTGCCAATATTCTGGGCGCGATGTTCGGCACGCCGGATAACCCCTTTGCGCTGCCGGAGACCGGGCTCGACCAGCGGAAGCTCGCAACGGCTGCCGGGCCGGTGTGGAGCGATGCGGAGGGCGGCAAGCATGGCTTGTATCGCCGTCACTGCGCCCATTGCCACGGCATTTCGGGCGACGGCCTCGGCCCCACGGCGGCCATTTTGAACCCCTATCCGCGCGACTATCGCAGCGGCGTGTTCAAGTTTAAGAGCACCTACACCGCCGGCCAGCCCACCGACGACGACCTGCGGCGCATCCTTCACGACGGCATCCCGAGCACGGCCATGCCCTCGTTCGCCTTGCTGCCGCCCGATGAAATCGCCGCGCTCATCGAATACGTCAAATACCTCAGCATGCGCGGGCAGATGGAAACCGCGCTCGTGAACTACGTGTTTGATGAAGGTTTCGAACCAGAAGTCCCGCTCGATCCGGCGGCCGACCCCGAGTTAAAAGACATCATCATGAACGACCTCATGGCCGGCGTGATGGAAGGCTGGGGGGCGGCTGGAGAACAAGTCATTCTGCCGGAAGATTCGGCCATTCCGCCCGACGACCGCACGCCAGAGCAAATTGCCGAATCGGCCGCCAAGGGCCGCGAGCTGTTCTACGGCGCTACCAAGGGCAACTGCGTGAAATGTCACGGTCCGACGGGCCTCGGCGACGGCCAGCAGGACGACTACGACAACTGGAACAAAGCGAACGTGCAGTTCATCGACGACACCAAATCGCTCGTCGGCGAAGTTCAGGACTTGAAACAGAATTTGTCAAACCTCGCAGGCGAAGAGCGAGAAGCAGCCGAGCTGGAATTGAAGCAAAAGAGTCAGGAATTGGCCGATCGACGAAAGCTGATCGCCCACATGCTGACGCCGCGGAACGCGATTCCGCGCAATTTGCGCGACGGCAGTTATCGTGGCGGGCGGCGGCCCTTGGATATTTTCTGGCGCGTGTCGGCGGGTATCGCGGGCACGCCGATGCCTGCCAGCGGCCCGGCCTCCGAAGGCGCGCAGGGCACGCTCACCCAGGAGGAAATCTGGCAAATTGTCGATTACGTTCACTCGTTGCCGTTCGAGCGGGTCAACCAGCCGCAGCGGCGCCCAGTGAACGTGGAAACGGTAAATTGAAATGACCAATGACCAAATCCCAATGACCGATTGATCCTGGTGGTTTGGTCATTGGTGCTTGGTCATTGGTAATTTGCAGTGGAGTTTATTCGTGAAGCATTTCTGGGCGTTAGTGTTCCTCATGGTGCCGGTGTTCGGCGTGCTGACGTTTGTCGTCGCGCCGTACTTCAATCACTGGTTTCCCAAGGACATATCGGAACATGGCCGTGTGATCGACCAGTTGTTCATGTTCATCTTATGGCTGACGGGCATCATCTTCATCGCCACGGAAGGAGCGCTGTTCTATTTCGCCTGGAAGTATGATGCCCGCGCCAATCCGGAGCCGGTTAAATTTTCGCACGGCAGCCACACGCTGGAAGTCGTCTGGACGATTCTGCCGGCGGTTACGCTGCTGTTCATCGCGATTTACCAGATGAACGCCTGGGCCGACGCCAAGATGCGCAAGCCCAATATCCCGGTCACCGCCGAGATCACTGGCCGGCAGTTCAACTGGGACGTCCGCTACCCGGGGCACGACGGCGAGCTGCACACGCCCGACGACATTGTCCGCGTCGACGGCGATATCCACTTCCCCTCCGGCGAAGAAGTGCTCCTGATCATCAAAAGCGCCGACGTGCTGCACAGCTTTTTCCTGCCCAATCTGCGGATGAAGCAGGACGTCGTGCCCGGCATGGAGCAGTACATGTGGTTCAAGGCCCGCGAGACCGGTCGCTTCGACATCGTGTGTGCCGAGCTGTGCGGCTGGGGCCATTACAAAATGAAAGGCCGCGCCACCTTCCAGCCCCGCCGCGAGTTCAACGCCTGGCTCGATGAGAAACTAACCGAGCAGCAAACCCGCACCATCGCCGCCACCGCCGAATAACATTCAAATACATCTCCGACCCTCGACCTCTGACCTCTTTCAATATGAGTACGATCACCGCAGACGCCCACGCGCACGCCCACGTCGAGCACGCCCACGCCGGCAGCTTTCTCTCGACGTACGTGTTCTCGCGCGATCACAAGATCATCGGCATCCAGTTCCTGTTCAGCACGCTGCTGTGGTTTTTTGTCGGCGGGCTGCTGGCGCTCGGCGTGCGCTGGCAGCTCGCGTATCCGTGGTCCGAAATGCCGGTCCTGGGGAAGCTCCTGTTCGCGGAGCAGGGCGGCCAGATCGCCCCTGAAACCTACACGATGCTGTTCACGATGCACGCCACGGTGATGATCTTCCTGGTGATCATTCCGATTCTGGCCGGTGCGTTCGGCAACTTTCTGATTCCGCTCATGATCGGGGCCGAGGACATGGCCTTCCCGACGCTCAACATGCTGAGCTACTGGTTCATGTGGCCGGCGTTCATCGCTTTCGGCGCCAGCTTTTTTGTCGATAGCGGCCCCGGTGCCGGTTGGACGTCCTATCCGCCGCTGGCGCTCACGATGACGCCGCAAGTGCTCTGGCTCATCGGCCTGACGTGCGTTGGCGTCGCCTCGATGATGGGCTCCGTCAACTACCTGACGACGATCATCCAGATGCGGGCACCCGGCATGACAATGTTCCGCCTCCCGATGACGATTTGGGCCATGTTCATCACGGCCATCCTGCAGGCGTTCGCCCTGCCCGTGCTCACGGCGGCCGGTTTCATGCAATTGGCCGATCTCACGCTGGGCACCGGCTTTTTCATTCCTGAAGGCTGGAGTGCGAACAACACACCCCACTTCGCCGGCGGCGGCCAGCCGCTTCTGTGGCAGCATTTGTTCTGGTTCTACAGTCACCCCGCCGTGTACATCATGATTCTGCCGGCGATGGGCATGGTCTCCGACATGATCAGCACGTTCGCCCGCAAGCCGCTGTTCGGTTACAAGCCGATGGTGTATTCGATCGCCGGCATCGCGGGGTTGGGCTTCATCGTGTGGGGACACCACATGTTCGTCTCCGGCATGAACCCCGTGCTGGGCATGACATTCATGGTCGCCACGATGTTCATCGCCTTGCCCAGCGCGATCAAGGTGTTTAATTGGCTGGGCACCATTTGGGGCGCAAAGATCCAGTTCACCACGCCGATGCTGTTTGCCCTCTCGTTCGTATCGATGTTCATCATCGGCGGCCTGTCCGGTATTTTCATGGCGGCCACGCCCGTCGACATCTTCATTCACGACACGTATTTCATCGTCGCCCACTTCCATTACGTGCTCTTCGCCGGCACCGCGATGGCCGTGTTCGGCGCGATCTATTTCTGGTTCCCCAAGATGTTCGGCCGCATGATGAACGACAGTTGGGGCAAGCTCCACTTCTTCCTCACGTTCATGTTCCTCAACGGCGTGTTTTACCCGATGCACATTCTGGGCATGGTCGGCTTCCCGCGCCGGCTGGCCGATCCGTATCACTACGAAACGTTCCGCCATCTGCTGCCGCTGAACCAGTTCATTACCTGGTGCGCGATTCTCATGGTCGCGTCGCAGATCATCTTCATCGTGAATTTCTTCTACAGCATTTTCTTCGGGCCCACCGCCGGCAGAAATCCGTGGCACGCCAACACGCTCGAATGGCAGGCGCCAAGCCCGCCCGGACACGGCAACTTCGATTTCCAACCCGTGATTTACCGCGGCCCGTACGAATATGGCTCGCCGGAAGTCGACACCGATTACTACCCGCAAACCCAGCCACCGCCGCAGCAGGGCACGCCATACTCGCCGAGCGGTCACTAAATAATTTGCAAAATGCAAACGACAGATTTGAAACCCCGAACGTCGCCGTGGCCCCATCGCTGGGCCGTCGCGCTGGCCTGCGCGACGTTTCCGCTACTCTGGGTCGGCGGACTGGTGACCACCACCGACGCCGGCATGGCCGTCCCCGACTGGCCCACGACCTACGGCTACAATTTGTTCCTTTATCCGTGGACCACGTGGCTGTCCGGTCCGTGGGATATGTTCGTCGAACACGGACATCGCCTGCTGGGCGCCACGGTCGGCATGATCACGATCGGGCTGCTGACCGTGTTGTGGCGCAGCGAAGCGCGTGCGTGGGTGCGATGGTTGGGCGTGGCCGCATTAGCGCTAGTGATTTTCCAGGGCGTACTGGGCGGCATGCGTGTGCGGCTCGACGAGCGCTCCCTCGCCATGCTCCACGGCTGCACAGGCCCGCTGTTCTTCGCCGTCACCGTCGCGATAGTTGTGTTCACGTCACGCCGCTGGTTTTCGGGTGCCACTGGCTCCGCCAGTGCCTTGAGGGATCTCAACAGTATTCACTGGCAGAGCCAGTGGCACCCGCGTGACTCCGGCCATATCCGGCGACTCGCCATCGTGACGTGCATCCTCGTTTACCTGCAAATCCTGCTCGGCGCTGTGCTGCGTCACGTGCCGATTGCCGCTGAGCCGGGAACGTTTGCGCTCGCGGTGCGATTCCATTTGTTCCTCGCTGCCGTCCTGACACTCCACATTGCGGTACTCGTTTGGTTGGTACGGCGCCACGTACGAGACATCCAACCGCTTCGCGGTTTAGCTTCAACACTGTCTACGCTGCTCGTGGTTCAGCTCACGCTCGGCGCTGCCACCTGGGTCGTAAGATTTGCCGCGCCCACCTGGGCTCCCGCCTGGATATCAACTGCCCGCGGGGCCATTCAGGATGGCGGCTGGCTCCAGACCCACGTGGTCACCGCCCACGTCGCCGTCGGCTCGCTGCTATTGGCAACGTCGTTGGCGATTGCGCTCTTTAGCCAGCGCCTGCTGCCCGCGTCCACCGCGACATACAAGTCAACTGCGCGTCCACAGGAGGCCGCCGTATGAGTCGCATCACCGCAGGTAGCGTGGTTGCGTCGCTTACCGGCGCGCGTTCGCGCTCTGGCTGGCTGGCTCGCGCGGCCGATTACCTTGAGCTGACCAAGCCTCGAATTGTCGCGTTGGAGCTCGTGACGGTGGCCGTTGCCGTCCATTTGGCCGCGCCGCGCGGTGTCGATCCCGAGTTGCTTTTGCACACGGTGCTCGGCGCCGCGCTCGTGGCTGCCAGCGCCGGCGCGTTCAATCAATGGTGGGAACGGGCCGCTGACGCGCAAATGAACCGCACGGCGCATCGGCCGCTCCCCGCCGGTCGCCTCTCACCGCGCCAGGTCATCGCGTTCGGCGCCGCAACGCTGATCGCCGGCACGCTCGAATTAGCGCTTGCCGTAAGCATCGTGACGGCCGGCGTCGCGCTCGCCACCTGGTTGATTTATGTTTGCGCGTACACGCCGCTGAAAACCCGCTCCCCGCTCAATACGGCCGTCGGGGCCGCCAGCGGCGCGCTGCCGATCCTCATCGGCTGGACGGCCACGGGGGCCGGTGTCGATATGCGCGCCTTGGCGCTGGTGGCCGTGATGTTCCTTTGGCAATTTCCGCATTTCATGGCAATCGCCTGGCTGTATCGTGCCGATTACGCCCGTGCCGGTCAGCGGATGCTGACCGTTATCGATCCCACCGGCCTGCGAGCCGGCGCTCAGGCAGTGGTCGGCGCACTCGCGCTGGTGCCCGTGAGCCTCGTTCCGGCACTATCGCCGCAGGCCGGCAGCCCGGCAATTTACTGCGGTTGGACGCTCGTGCTCGGCGCACTCCAAGTAGCGGCGGCTACGCAATTTTTATTCCATCGCGATGATCGAACCGCGCGCCGCCTGCTGCGCGCAAGTCTCGGGTACTTAATTTGCTGGATGGGCCTGTTATTGCTGGTTGCCGTGTAATACGGACTGGTCGCTTACGCGACCAGTCCAAAACGACCCACCAACGTAAAACTGGCAACTGACAACTAATAATCATGTCCCACCAACACACCCCGATGTTCGCCTACCAGCCCGCGCTGCCGATCCCCAACGGCAAGACGTGCATGTGGCTGTTTCTCTCCACGGAGATCATGTTCTTTGCCGGGCTGATCGGCACCTACATCGTGCTGCGGTTCGGTTCGATCGCCTGGCCGGCGCCGCATGATGTGCACCTCAGCGAGCCGATCGGCGCGTTCAATACGTTTGTGCTCATCTGCTCGAGCGTGACCGTCGTTCTCGCATTGGAAGCCGCCAAGTTCAATCACACGGCCAAAGCGAAAGGATACATCCTGCTGACGTTTCTTTTGGGCAGCGTGTTCCTGGGCGTCAAGGCGTATGAATACCAGCAAAAATTCGCGCACGGCATTTATCCGATGAAGCCGCACGGCCTAGTGTACGACAAGGCCGACGTCCACTACGCGGCCGCGGTCCGCAAGCGGCTCGGCGAACTGAGTACGCGGATTACCGCTGCGGGCGCTGAGCTCACGCCCGACGATCAGGCGCGGATGAAAGTGCTCGATGTCCTGAGCAAGCTGGTCGACGACGCCGAGTTCGCCATTCGCAACAATCCGGATGCGCCGGAGGAAGGCCGCATCAAGCTCATGGAGCTGGCCTACCTGATCTACCCGCCACACGACCACAACACGGTGGCCCACGCCGCGGAAGCGGGAGCCGTTCCGGAAGGCCCGGCGATGCAGCTGGTCGCGTTTCAGCAGCAGAAGGACGCCGAAGAATCGCACGACGGCGGGCACGCGCAAGGCTACAACGACAAATACCCCTGGCTGCGGCTGCCGATCATGATCCCCGGTGGGCCGCTGTGGGCCAGCACCTACTTCCTGCTCACCGGCTTCCACGCACTGCACGTGCTGATCGGCATCATCGTGTTCGGACTGCTGTTGTGTGTCACGATCGATCGCACCCGCGCCAACTTCGTCGAGAATATCGGCCTCTACTGGCACTTTGTCGACCTGGTGTGGATTTTCCTGTTCCCGTTGTTGTATTTGTTTTAATAGTCGTCAGTCGTAGTTATCAGTTATCAGTGGCCTGTCATTACATCCACTGACAACTGAAGACTGAAAACTGAAAACTTACCGAGCGAACCATGTCCGAATTCAGCCACCCGCACGACCACGCCCAACAGGATCGCCACGACAGCCAGGATGAGATCAATCACGGCGGCATCGGCAAGTACCTGGTGGTGTTCGTCGCGTTGTGCCTGCTGACGATGTGCTCGTTCGTCACGTACTTCGACTTCTGGCGGCACCATGTGCCCTACGAGGTCAGCCGCGCGCTGATGATGGCGGTCTCCTGCACCAAGGCGATGCTCGTGATCATGTTTTTCATGCACCTGTTGTGGGAGGCCAATTGGAAATGGGTGCTGACGATCCCCGCCACCTTCATGTCGATTTTTTTGATGCTGATGCTGGTGCCAGACATCGGCTGGCGAAAAGACAACGGCTATGCGCGCTACTCGGACGACCGCTTGCGATACGCCGCCGATCCGCCCTCCGTCGAAGCCGCCGAAGTCGAAGCCGCCGAGCACGAGCTCTCGCACGACCCCACTCATTAAGACGATTAACTTGGTGTGCCACTGCTTGCGGCGCACCGGTCGGCGTCGAATTTGAAAACGGCACTGCTCGCCGCTAACGTACTGGATTCGTTTTAGAGCAAGCAGTGCCGATCGGCGAGCAACGCGAACCCGTGCCCCGCGAGCAGTGGCACACTTGACTGGATCGCCATTGAATGTCTACCACAGTCGCCGTTGAAATCGCGCATCTTTCCCACCGGTACGGCGAGCATCAAGCGATTTCCGACCTCTCGCTCAGCGTTGCCACAGGCGAAATCCTCGCCATTCTTGGCCCCAATGGCAGCGGCAAGACGACCCTCTTCCGGGTGCTCTCAACACTGATCCCTCCGCAGCAAGGCGAGCTGTGCGTGCTGGGCTGCGAGCTGCGACGACAACCGGCCGCTGTCCGCGCCCATCTGGGCGTTGTCTTCCAGGCGCCAAGCGTGGACAAGAAGCTTACCGTCATGGAAAACGTCGTTCACCACGGCCGGCTCTACGGCCTCGGCGGCAGCGAATTGCGTCGCCGGGCCGACGAGATGCTCGCCCGGCTGGGTCTGGCCGACCGGAAACGGGATCTCGTGGAAAAACTTTCGGGCGGCCTCCGGCGCCGCGTCGAGTTGGCGCAGGGCATGTTGCACCGGCCGCGCCTGCTCTTGATGGATGAGCCTTCCACCGGGCTCGACCCGGGAGCGCGCAGCGACGTCTGGCAGTACTTGCAGCAGGTTCGCTCGGCCGACGGGGTTACCGTCGTGCTCACCACGCATCTTTTGGACGAGGCCGAGCGGGCCGACCGGATCGCCATCATGCACCGCGGCCGGCTCGCCGCGCTCGATACGCCGGCCGCGCTGCGGGCCGCCGTCGGTGGCGACGCGATTACGATCCGCACGACCAATCCCGAGAGCTTAGCCGCCGAGATCCGCGAGCGATTTCACCTCGAGCCCATGGTCGTCGACGGCTCCGTGCGGCTCGAGCAGCCCGACGGCCACCTGTGCGTTCCCAAATTGGTGGAAGCCTTCCCGCAGCGCATCGACTCCATCACGCTCGGCAAGCCGACGCTCGAGGACGTCTTCATCCACTTCACCGGCCACCGCTTCTGGTCCGACGACTCAACTCAAACGACAACCAAATAACTCCGCCTTCCACACGCCGAACCTCCGCTTGCGGTTTAGCTCCCCTATCACTACCCCATTGCAATTGGCCACCGCCCATGCTACATATACACCCGTACACATCCACACCAAATCGCACCGCCGGTCGATCCCGCCCCCGGCGCACCGCTCAACGTGCGCCCAAAGCGAATGCGGCCGTGCTGCGCAAACTCGATATTCGGACTTGCGCACCAGGTATGTAATCCGAGGTGTCCCCTTTGTCCCCTTCCGAAGAATTTGCACGCTCTCATAATGAGATTGTCCCCTTGAACGGCAACTTGCGACCATGAACACCACCGCAACCGTTTCCGCCTGGCCCGTCGTCGGCACGCTCGCGCAGCGCGAGCTGGTCCGTTTCTTCCGACAACGGAACCGCGTCTTCGGCGCGCTCGGCCAGCCGATCATTTTCTGGCTGCTGTTCGGCGCCGGTCTGCGAACCGCGCGAGTCGAAACCAACAGCCTCGACTACAAATACTTCTTCCCCGGCACGCTAGTGATGATCCTTTTGTTCACGGCCATCTTCGCCACGATCTCGATCATTGAAGACCGCCGCGAAGGGTTTTTGCAGGGCGTGCTCGTCGCTCCCATCCCGCGCTGGACGATCGTGTTAGGCAAAGTCCTGGGCGGCGCCGCGATCGCCATGCTGCAGGGCGTCGTGTTCCTCGCTCTCGGTTGGCTGGCCGGCGCCGTGGGCTGGTACACCGTGATGTCCACCACGCCGCTTGCCGTCTTCGCGGCCCTGATTCTCATGTTCGTAATCTCAATTGCCCTCACAGCGCTGGGTTTCCTGATCGCCTGGCGGATGGATTCCACCCAAGGTTTCCACGCCGTGATGAGCGTGTTCTTGCTGCCCATGTGGCTGCTTTCCGGAGCTTTTTTTCCGCACGACGTCGGCGGCTGGCTGGGATGGATTGTGCGCATCAATCCGCTCACCTACGGGGTAGCCGGCCTGCGGCATTACCTCCAAAATGGTATGACCCCCACGGATGTCGCGCTGCCGTCGCCTGCCCTGTGCTGGCTCGTGTCGCTGGCGTTTGCCGTTTTGATGCTGGCCGCCGCCTGGCGCATCGCCGGCACGCGCTCGACCGGAGATTTGCTGTGATCGAGAACACGAATCCAGGTTTACCGCACGAGCGAGCGACTGAACCGGTCGAAACGCCAACCGGCTCGGCCGTTCCGTACTTCCTCGCGTTCGCGGTGTTCGTGGCGATGCTGTACGGCGGGTGGAAGTGGTGGCAAGTGCGCCAGTTTGAGCTAGCCCGCGGCCAGGCGATTCTGGCCAGCGCGATGGGCCCGCCGCTGAAGGAATTCCAGCTTACCGAGCGGAGCGGCGAACCGTTTTGCTCCGCGGACATGCGCGGTCGCGTGTGGGTGGCGAGCTATTTTTTTACCACCTGCCCGGGCAGTTGCACCCGGCTGAATCAGAACATCCAGTTCCTGCACAACCTGCCCGAGCTCAAGGATGTTACCTGGGTCAGCATCACCTGTGACCCGGATACCGACACGCTGGAAGCGCTCCGCCGCTACGCCGATGCTTGGCAGGCTGATCCCGAGCGGTGGCTGTTTTGCCGGGCCGATCTCGATTACACGGCCCGCGTCGCCCTTGGCATGAACTTGTACCTCAGCCGTAAGGGGCACCAGGACCGCGTCGCGGTCATCGATAAGGCCGGCAAGATCCGCGGCATGTTCGACGCTACCAGCAAGAGCGACTGTCAGCGCATGCACCGGCTGCTTACGGCATGTCTGGAGGAAAAGCCGCCGCACGACCTGGCCGTTGCTCATCAGGCGACAAAGAAATCGACGTGAACGCACTCCTCGCCGCGCATCCGATCGTTCACGTCAATGCGACGCTCAACGCCATCGCGACGGTGCTGCTCTTGGTCGGCCTGTACTTGATCAAGAACGGCCGCGTCGAAGCGCACAAGCGGACCATGCTGACGGCATTCGCTGTTTCCGCCGCGTTCTTGGCGTGCTACGTGTGGTATCACCTGCAAGTGGGGAGCGTTCGTTTCACGCACCCCGGCCCGATTCGTTACGTTTACTTGTCGATCCTTGCCTCACACGTGGTGCTGGCCGTCACGGTGCCATTCCTGGCAATTCGGCAAATCTACCTCGGCTTCCGCGCACTGGGCTGCTGCCCGCCGCCAGGTCATCAGGCCGAGCAGCATACCGTGGCCGCCCGCTACCGCGAAAAACACATCCGCCTCGCCCGCTGGACGTTTCCCATTTGGCTGTACGTCTCCGTGACCGGCGTCATCGTCTACGTAATGCTCTATCACCTCTGGCCGCCCGCCGATTAATGTCTTAGAATTAAGTGGCCAATGGGGTCCGCTGCGTGCCGACAATCGAAGGTTTGTTGTATGAGAGTTCAACAACGCTACGAGCCGGTCGCCTTGCGTTGGGCGTTGATTGGCGTGGCGGTCGCGCTGGTGCTGCTCATCGCCAGCGTCGCCGCTGCCTGCCCCACTTGTAAGGAAGGCCTCGCCCAGAACGATCCGCAAGGCCAGTCAATCGCCGCCGGGTACTACTACAGCATCCTGTTCATGATGTCGATGCCGTTCGCCATTTTGGGCACGTTCGGCAGCCTGGCCTACCTCTCCATCCGCCGCGCTCGCAGGAACGCAGAAGGCAAGGATGGCTTACAGGTGTGACCTAGTTGCTAGTCGCACCCTGCTCCTTGCCCCCCGCTCCCCGCCTGCATTTGTCGTGCTTCCTCTTCGTTCGGCCAAGGATCCCAGCGTTCATCGAACGCCATCCACAGCGCGCGGGCATAGCGGAAGAACCAGGTCGCGAATCCGGCGGCAAACAGGCTCAACACGACCAGCCGGTCGGCGTCCCGCAGCACGTCGCCGAAGAACATCGCGAAGTACATCGCAAGGACCAGCGTCGCCGTCACGCCGTAGTTAAAGTAAATCGAACCCAGCAAATAGCCGGGGCCACGATCAAATCGCCGGCCGCATGCCGCGCATTTTTCATGCATCGAGAACCAGCCGCGGAAAATCGGCGATCGGCCACACGCGGGGCAGCGCAATCGCAACGCTCGCCACCATAGCAACACCATCGGCCGCCGTCTGTGTGCAGCAGCGATCCGATCGGCGGACTGCGTCGCATGCGGATCCATCAGCCCGCCATGGTATCCCAGAGCCGAGCCGTTTGCCACCATAGTGTAGTCATCTCGCTCCGCGAGATGATTCCGCTCGCAGAGCGAGCGGACTACACTTGTGCCACCGCCGCTGTCTTGCGAACTGCTGAGTTCGGTGCTAACGTGTTGGCCATGTACGCCATCGCGAGGTTCTTGCAAATTGTCGGCTTGACGATTCCGCTGCTGGCGATTATCGCGCAGCTCAACGAGCGAATCTCGCTTGGCCAGATGCTCGGCTTTCTCGTCGCCGCAATGGCCATGTTCGGTATCGGCCACGTGCTGCAGCGCTATTCAGGCGGCGGGCCAGTGTAGCCCGCTCGCTCCGCGAGCGGAATCCATCACGCGGAGCGTGATGAGTACACTGTCGGCCGCTAGGCCGCCAAAGCTCCCGCTTCTATAATGCCCAAGGGGAAACAGTCTCGCTGAATCCGTTTCGCCATCCACATGCGCGTCCCGACCGCCATTGGCCCAGTTCGCTGCTTACGGCTTCGCGCGGCGGTCTTCGCAGCGCTTCTCATCACCAGCGCGGCAATCTCGCAGGAACTTCAATTCGGTTTTAGCACGCCCACGCAGGCCGAGTTGACGCCGCCGCGAATCGATGTCGTCTCCGGTGCAACCGCCGCCCGACTGGAACAAGCCCGCGCCCTGGCCGCCGACAAGAACTGGGACGAGGCCGTCGATACCTATCGCACCCTTTTGGCGCATGAGACCGATCGTGTCGTCGCCTTGGGCGACGAGCACTACGTAAGCCTCGCGACTTATTGCCAAATGCAGCTTGCCAGCTTGCCGCCCGATGCGCTCGCTGCCTATCGCCGACAAGTCGATCCGCTGGCCGAGAAGTGGTATCGCGATGGCGTGGCCGGGCTGGACGAACCACTGCTTCGCCGCGTCGTCGACCAATTCTTCTGCAGCCGCTGGGGCGATGATGCGCTGCTGGCCCTTGGCGAGCTGGCGCTGGAGCGGGCCGATTACGCGGCGGCTCGCCGCTGGTGGCTGCAAATCAGCCCTCTACTGCGCGATCCAACCGGCCAGCCGTTATGGCTGGCCCTCCGAGATATCAACGTGAATGCTCATTGGCCCGCCGTCGAACGCCGCTGGGCGCAGCGCTCCCAACCGCCACAGTGGCTCGCCTATCCGGACACGCAGCTCGATCTGGCCGACGTGCGCGCCCGGCTGGTGCTCGTTTCGGTCCGCGCGGGCGAGCGCGAACGTGCCGCGCTGGAGCTCGACGTGTTCCGTCGGATGCATCCTGAAGCCGTGGGTCGGATTGGTGGACAAGTAGGGCCGTACGTTGCCACACTGGAACGATTGTTGACCTCCGCCGGCGAATGGCCCGCGGAATCGCCCGACCCATCCTGGTCGACGTTTGCGGGCTCGCCAATGCGCTCGTTCGCAGCGCCGCGACTTGGGCCAATTATGCGGCCAGCCTGGGGCGAACCGGTGAAACTCTCCAGGAGATTTCGAATTGAGCAACAGCCGGCGGGATTGATGGCCGGTGTGGATAACTTACTCGACGATCATCAGCAGGTCCCCGTCCGCGAGTCGCAGCGCCCGCTAAGCTGCTTTCCAATCGTCGTCGACGGCACTGTCGTGTTTGGAGACGCCACAGGAATTCGGGCCGTCGATCTGGCGACCGGCGAGCCCGCTGTCACGTCCGACGGCATGCTCTATCGAAACGAGTCGCTCGACGAATTGAAATTGGAAGAAACGCAGTTTGCGCCCAGTGCGCATGGCGTGCCGCGATACACGTTGTCGGCTGACCACGGCATCGTTTACGGACGTGTCGGTCGTCCGGCGACGGCGCAGCTCGAATCGCGTCAAACCTCTCCCGGCGACCGGCTGGTGGGACTTGATCTGTCGCGCGACGGGCTGTTGGCGTTTCGTGCTCGACCGCAGGACGCGGCCTGGTCGTTCGACGGCGTGCCCGTCAGCGACGGCCGCCGCTTATTTGTCGCGATGCGCCACAGCGAGGTTACGCCCCATGCCTACGTCGCCTGCTACGATGCCTCGACCGCATCGCTACTCTGGCGGACGTCGATCGCGGCGGCCGACACGCCGGCCGCCGGCCGCGGCGACGAAATCACGCACAATCTGCTCACGCTCGTCGGGGATCGGATCTGTTTCAACTCGAATCTCGGCATCGTAGCGTCGCTGGATGCAGCGGACGGAAAAATCTGCTGGCTGCACCGTCACGATCGGTCCAACGGTAAGCCATCGTCGATGCTGCATTTTGATCGCGATCCTTCGCCGTGCCTGTACCACGACGGAGTGTTGGTCGTCGCACCCGCCGACGCGCCGACGATCTTCGCGCTCGACGCTGACACCGGCCAAAAGATTTGGGCAACTGAAGAATTATCGGATGCATTGCACCTGTTGGGCGTTGTACATCAAAACCTCATTATCAGTGGAAATCGATTAGCTGCTGTCGATCTGCGGTCCGGCCAAGTGCGATTCATCTGGCCCGACAGCGAGCACGCGGGAATCCGCGGCATGGGCCGCGGCGTCCTGGCCGGCGACGAAGTCTTCTGGCCGACTCGCTATGAGATCAACGTGCTGGACGCCGTAACGGGCCAACGAACGCGCCCGCCGATCAGTCTCCGATCGATTGGCGAAAGCGGTGCAAATCTCGCCGTCGCGCATGGATACCTCATCATCGCCGGCTATGACAAACTCATTGCGCTCGGTCCCAGCACCGTGCCACCGAATCAGAGCAAAACTGACGAAGACAAGTCCGCTGCGACAACCAATTCCTCCTTGCTGCTGAGCACTGAACCCTGAACCCTGAACCCTGAGCCCTCCTCCATGCCCGAAATCGAAGACCTTCAATCCGTCGAGCGACTCAGCGAAGCCTATCGCAGCATCGCCGATGAAGTCGCCAAGCGGATCGTCGGCCAGCGCGAGGTAATCGAGCAACTTCTCATCTCGCTCTTCGCCGGCGGGCATTGCTTGTTGGTCGGCGTTCCCGGCTTGGCGAAGACACTCATGATTCGCACGCTCGCCGACGCGCTTTCGCTCGAGTTCAATCGCATCCAGTTTACGCCCGATCTGATGCCCGCCGACATCACCGGCACCGAGGTCATCCAGGAAGATAAGCGCACCGGCACGCGCGAGTTTCGCTTCCTGCCCGGCCCGCTGTTCGCCAACATCGTGCTGGCGGACGAAATCAACCGCACGCCGCCGAAAACGCAGGCCGCCCTGCTCGAAGCGATGCAGGAGCACCAGATCACCGTCGGCGGCCAGCGACATCCGCTGCCCAGCCCGTTCTTCGTGCTGGCGACGCAAAATCCGATCGAGCAGGAAGGCACCTACCCGTTGCCCGAAGCGCAGCTCGATCGATTCCTGTTCATGGTCCTGGTCGATTATCCCGATGAAAGCGAGGAGCTGGAAATCGTCAAGCGGACGACCGCGGATATCTCGACGCAGCTCACGCCCGCGCTTTCGGCCGAAGACATCTTGGAGCTTTCGCACATTGTGCGCCGCGTGCCGGTCGCGGATCATCTGGCCCGCTATGCAATCCAGTTCGCCCGTCGCACCCGCGTCGGTTACGGCGACGTGCCGCAGATGGTCCGCGATTACGTCAGTTGGGGCGCCGGGCCGCGGGCCAGCCAGTATTTGATCCTGGCCGCGAAGGCCCGCGCGGTGCTCAACGGCCGCTGCTATGTCAGCGGCGACGACATCCGCGCCGTCGCCCCGCCTGTGTTGCGCCACCGCCTCGTCACGAACTTCAACGCCGAAGCCGAAGGCATCAAGCCGGACGATATCGTGGCGCACCTTGTCGAAACCATCCCGGTCGTCGAAGACACGCATGCCGCATAAGAAGGAGACATTGCAAAATGCAAATTGCAAAATGACAATTGCCGATCGGCAATTTGCAATTTGCATTTTTCAATTTGCATTTTTCAATTGCGGGTGCGTTTAGATTTGTTATGCCATCAGCCGCCCCCACCATCAGCCCGCTCCTCAATCCCCACACCCTGGCCAATCTCCAGGGCCTGGAGCTGCGCGCTCGGCGGATCGTGGAGGGCTACGTGGCCGGCCTCCACCGCAGCCCTTATCAAGGATTTTCAAACGAATTCGCCGAGCACCGTGAGTATGCGCCCGGCGACGATCTGCGCTACGTCGATTGGAAGGTATTCGGCAAATCGGACCGGTTCTATTTGAAACAGTTCGAGGAAGAAACCAATCTCATTTGCTATTTGCTGCTCGATACCAGCGAGAGCATGCAGTATCAGGGCCCGGGCGCGCCGCTCTCGAAGCTCGCGTACGGCCAGTGTGCGGCGGCTTCACTCGCGTACCTGGTGCTGCACCAGCGCGACGCCGTTGCTCTGGTCACCTTCGATCAGGAAGTCCGCCAGCTCATTCGACCCAGCAGCAGTCCGACGCAGCTCAAGCAACTGCTGCGCGTCATGGAGGAAACAACGCCGGCGCGCAAAACCCGCACGGGCCCCATTTTTCACGACCTGGCCGAGCGGTTTGCCCGCCGCGGCATCGTGGTCATCATCAGCGATTTGTTCGACGACGTCGACGCGATGCTGGCCGGCCTCAAACACTTTCGCCATCGGCGGCACGATGTGATTATTTTCCACGTCCTCGACCCGGCGGAAATCGATTTCCCGTTCCAGCACGTTACCATGTTCAAAGGCCTGGAGGGGTTGGGCGAGGTCGTCACAGAACCACGTGGCCTGCGCGCCGCGTACCAACAGGAGGTGCAGTCGTTCCTCAAACGCGTGCGCACCGGCTGCCGCGCCCAGCAGATCGATTACCTCACCGTCCGGACCGACCAGCCGCTCGACACGGTGCTAACGGCGTTTCTGTCGGCCCGCAAAAAGCGCATCAAGTGAGGGTGCAGGATGCGGGATGCAGGGAAAGAAACCCTGCCCCCTGCATCCCGCCCCCTGCATCCTTAGACAAATGGATAACCATATTTACCTTCTCGCCTTCGGCTTCACCAACCTGGCCATGCTCGGCTGGCTGGCTGCGGCGGCTGCGCCGCTGTTGATTCATCTCTGGAGCCGGCACCGGTTCCGCGAGGCGCCTTGGGCCGCCATGCAGTTTCTGTTGGCGGCGATGCGAAAGAATGCCCGGCGGATGCAGCTGCAACAATGGCTGCTGCTGGCTGTGAGAACGCTCATCATTGTTTTGGTCGTGCTCGCCGTTGCTGAGCCGTACGGCGAGCCGCTCCTGGCCGGCGGCAGCAGCACGCCAACTCACCATGTGCTCGTTATCGACGGCTCCTACTCCATGGCCTACCGAGACGAGGGACCGAGCCGCTTCGAGCGGGCCCGGCAATTAGCGGCCGCGATGGTGCGACTCGGCCGGCCCGCCGATACGTTTACGGTCATCCTGATGTCCAAACCGGCCAGATCGATTCTGGACCGCGACGTGATCGATCATGCAGCTGTCGCCGCCCAGATTGAAGCGCTTACCCAGCCGCATAGCGGAGCCGACCTCGCCGGCGCATTAACTTTAGTGCAAGAAGCGCTATCAGCGAAATCAGAAAACCGCGATGCGCCCGAACGGCACGAGGTGTACTTCTTCACCGATCTGCAACGCAGCACTTGGGCAGAGCAGGAAGACAAAGTTCAATCCGCAATCCGCAATCCGCAATCCGAAATTTCAACTCATGACCGCATCTCCGAGCTCAGTCGACGCGCGCCGCTCAACGTAATCGACGTGGGCCAGCCCCAAGCGGCGAATTCGGCCGTGACGGAATTGAGCAGTCCCGGCGCCTTCACAACGGTCAATCGCGATATCGCATTCGAACTAGCGTTGCGACACTTCGGCCCCGATCCGCGACCGCAATGCGCCGTGGAGCTATTGGTCGACGGTGTGCCGGTCGGCGAGCAAACCGTCGATCTCCCGGCCGGCGGCGACGCGGCCGTCCGCTTTACGCACCGCTTTCATTCCACCGGCGGCCATATCGTGTCCGTGCGCGCAGCCGGCGACGGCTTAAGCCTCGATGATGTGCGCTCGATGATCGTGCCCGTCCGCGAAGTGGTTCGCGTCTTGTGCGTCGCGGGTCGCGAAGGTGCCGCCAAATACGTCGCCAATGCGCTCAATCCAAGCCAGGCTGGCGATTCTCCGATCCGTCCCATCGTCGTCTCCGAAGGCGACCTCGCTGAATTGGAGCTTTCCGATTTCGATTGCATATTTATGTGCAATGTGGCTCAGCTCATCTCCAACGAAGCAGAACGGCTACGACGTTACGCTGAAAACGGCGGCGGCGTGGTGTTCTTTCTCGGCGACCGGGTCGTTCCCGAAAGTTACAACTCCCTGGCCGACGGCGACCGGCCGCTTTTGCCCGCGAGTCTCAGCGAGTTGGTCAGCCGGCCGCAATTCGGTCTCGACCCGCTCGGGTATCGGCACGCGATCGTCGCGCCGTTTCGCGGTCAAGAGCGCGCTGGCCTGTTGACGACGCCCGTCGCTCGCTACTATCGACTTGACGTATCGGAAAGCCGTATGGATGCGCAGTTGGCCGTGGCACTGCCCAATGGCGACCCGTTCCTAGTGGCGGCGCCGCTCGGTCGTGGGCGCATCGCGATGGTGGCCACCGATGGTTCGCTCGCCTCAGTGGATCCGGCCACCGGCGAGCCTTGGACCGCGTGGCCCACATGGCCCAGTTTCTTGCCCATTGTGCGCGAGCTGCTGGCCTATGCCGCAAGTGGTCAGCAACATCAGTGGCAGCAGCCCGTCGGCACGCCGCTGGTCGGCACGCTTCCCGTCGCGCCACGTGCCGAATCACCGTCGAGCAATTTGAAAATGATGCGACCCGATGGGGAAGCTGATGCGATCTCCATCCAAACGACTCCGGCAGGTCCGGAATGGAGCTACGCTGCGACGGACGTCGGCGGCATTTATTCGCTCCGCGGACTGCCGGGCGGGGCGTTGCATGACTTCGCCGTCAATGTCGACACCGTCGAAAGCGACCTGGCCAAGGCGGACCCGCAGGAATTGCCGTCGGAACTAGCGGTTCGCGACACTTGGCAGCGCACGGCGGACGACGGTGCACACACGCAAGCGGCGAAGGCCGGTTGGAGCGCATCGTTGCTTTGGGCCGGGCTGGCGCTGTTGTTTTTGGAATCATTCTTGGCCTGGCAGTTTGGCCGGGGGGCCATATGACAGGACGCTTGCCACTTTGGCTGGCCGATCGGCTCGGTTTGTCATCGCGGGCCGAGGCGGATGGCGCCACATGGCAGCTCGATTCGGCCTGGAGCTGGCCGCCCGGGGCCACGGTGCTCTTGGTCGTGGCCGCGATCGCGTTCACGATCGTGCTTTACGCCCGCGAATCCAGCGGGGCAGGGCGGCCGTATCGCGCGCTTTTAGTCGCCCTGCGGCTCACCGCCGTGACGATCGTGCTGATCATGCTCGCTCAATGGGTGCTCGCCCTGCGGCTCACGGGTCCGCCGCCGATCGCCCTGGTGATAGACCGCTCGGCCAGCATGAGCATTGCCGATCGATACTCTGAGGCCGAAATGCCGCCGCGCCTCGAGGAGCGCCTGGTCGCCAACGGTTTCAGCGAACCAACCCGTCTCAACCTGGCAAAGTTGTTGTTGGCTGATGAAGACGGCCGGATGTTGCGCGAGCTGGCCGAACGCTATCGGCTCCAGGCCTATTTGGTCGCTGCTGAGATTGAACGATCGCCTGGCTCCGATGACGCGGCTGAGCTGCTCGATCGCATTCGCAAACTTTCCTCCGACACCCCTGACAGCCACGCCACGCGCTTGGGCGACGCGGTGCGACGGGTCCTCGACGATTTCCGCGGTTCACCGCCCGCCGCCATCCTGCTCGTCACCGACGGCGTGACCACCGAGGGCATAGCGCTGGCCGACGCTGCACCGGAGGCGCGGCGGAAAGCAGTGCCAATCATCGCCGTCGGAATTGGCAGCCCTCAGGCTCCGCGCGACATCGAATTGGCCGACGTGCTCGTCGACGACGCAGTGTTTGTCAATGATCCCGTGAACATCCAGGTGCAGATCAAGGCGAGCGGCCTGGAAGGCGAGCCGGCAACGGTCACGCTGCGGCGCGAGAACGATTCCAAGCCGCTGGCCGAGCAACCGATCACGTTGCCGCCCGCGGGCCAAACGCTAACCGTGCGCCTTCTGCATCGCCCGCCCAAAGCTGGCGAGGTTTCCTACGTTGTGGAAGTCGCGCCGCGCGGCGATGAAATCAATCAGCAAAACAATCGCCAACGACGCGTTGTCGAGATCCGCGACGAAAAGATTCGTGTTCTCTTGGTCCAAGGCTATCCAAACTACGAATTTCGCTTCCTGAAAACCTTGCTGGAGCGCGATGCGACGATCGACCTGGCCACTTACCTCCAGGACGCCGATCCCCAATATGCCGAGCAGGACAAGACCGCGCTGCGCAGTTTTCCGGTGCGCCGCGATGAGCTCTTCGACTACGATGTTCTCGTGATCGGCGACGTCGACCCACGACTTCTGCCGCGCAGCGTGTGGCAGAACATGCGGGCGTTTGTCGCGGAGAAGGGCGGCGGCCTGGTATTCATCGCCGGTCCACGCTGTTTGCCCTGGCTCTACCAAGACAACCCGGATGTAACCGCGCTGTTGCCGATTGACCTAAGCAAGCTCGCCGCCGCGCCCGACGAGAAGTTGCCGAGCGAAATCTCGCGCGGCTTCAATGTCCGGCCGACGCCGCTGGGCCTGCAGAGCCCCGCGCTGCAATTGGCCGACACGCCCGCCGAGACAGAACGCATCTGGCGCGAGCTGCCGCCACTCTACTGGCTGTTCCAAGTCGAAGAGCTAAAGCCCGGCGCCCAAGTGCTTGCTCATTCCGCACTCCCCACTCCCCACTCCCCACTCCCGCTCATCTCCTTCCAATACGTCGGTCCAGGTCGCGTGTTGTTCCACGCGATCGATTCCACCTGGCGGTGGCGCCTCGGAGCCGGCGACATGTACTTTGCGCGCTATTGGGTGCAAACCATTCGCTTCCTCGCGCGCAGCAAGCTCACGAGTGGCCGCGGGGTGCAGCTGACGACCGATCGCCGTGAATATCGCCGCGGCGAAGCAATCCAATTTCGGACCCGGTTCCTCGATCCGCGCGTGGCACCGGCCGGCGATGAAGTGACTGTCGCTATCGATGCCCCGGGCCAGCCGCGGCGCCGCGTTCGTCTGCGCCGCAACCCGGCCGTAGCGAATGTTTTTGAAGCATCGCTCGACGACTTGCCCGAAGGCAAATATGAAGCCCTGCTCGCGGAGCCGCCGTTGCCGGGCAGTCCGCCGGCCGCGCGGTTTTCCGTCGCCGAGCCGCCGGGCGAGTTTGCCCGCATGGAAATGGACGCCGCCGCACTCGCCGCCGCGGCGCAAACCACGCGGGGTAAGTTCTACACCCTTGCCAATGCCGACCGGCTGCTCGCCGAGCTGCCCGCCGGCCGCCGCATGCCCGTCGAAAACCTGCCGCCCCTGTCGATTTGGGACCGCTGGTGGCTGCTCACCGCGTTTCTCGTGGCGATCACCGCCGAGTGGATTTTGCGGAAGCGAAAGGGAATGCTTTAGAAGGATGCAGGATGCAGGATGCGGGGGACAGGGATCCCTGCATCCCGCATCCTGTATCCTGTATCCTGTATCCTCAATGCCATGCACCCCCTGGCCCAAAAAATCGCATCCCTCCAGCACCGCCTCGTGTGGCGCCACAGGGCTGCCGCCGCGTGCCGGGTCGCTGCCGCAATCCTGGCGGTGGCGCTGCTGCTGGGCTTCATCGATTATCTGTTGCGCTTCAATGACCCTGGCCTGCGGATCATGGCCACGGCCGTGCTGCTGGCGGCGGCTATCTTTGCCGGATATCGATGGTGGTATCTGCCGAGTCGCCGCCGATTGGTGCCACTGCTGGTGGCGCGCCGTGTGGAAGCGAGATTTCCGCAGCTTCATGACTCGCTGGCCAGTGCGCTGGAGTTCTTGCAGCAATCGGAGGACGATCGTACCGCAGGCTCGGCTCAACTCCGGCGCCTGGTCGTGGCCGAGACGCAGACCGCCGTTGACGCATTGCCGCTCGACGACGTGATCGACCAGCGTCCGCTCCGCCGCGCGACTGGCTGGCTCGCCGTTCCGCTACTTGCCGCGGCGCTTTTTATTGCCGTGGATGCCCGCGCCGTGGCGACGGCCCTGGCCCGGCTCGCCGCGCCGCTCGGCTCGACCGAATGGCCCCGACAGCATCACCTCGCCTTCCACCAGGTGCCGTCGCGCCTCGCCGCCGGACAAGCGTTCGAAGCAGAGCTGGTCGACACCACGGGCCAGCTTCCCGATGAAGTACGCATTGAATACCGCACGCTAACGAACGGCCGCCGTGAATTCGCATCGGAGCCGATGAGTCGCTCCGGCGACATCATGGTCGCCCGCCGCGAAAACGTCCGCCACTCATTCGCTTTCCGCGCCGTCGGCGGCGACGACGACACGATGCGTTGGCATGCGGTCGAAGTCATCGAGCCACCGCAGCTCGAATCGCTGAACATCACCGTTCATCCGCCCGCGTACACCGCTTTGCCGGGGGCGAGCGCCGAGCGGCATCTGCAAGTGCTCGCCGGCACCGGCATCGAAGTGAGCGGCACGGTCAACAAGCCACTCCGCGCGGCGCGCATTTTGTGCGGCGGCGCTAAGCCCATTACGGCAACTGTCGCTGCTGACGCGGACGGCAACGATCGCCGCGCATTCCACGTCGCTCCGATGCGATGGATCGCCGCCGAAAGCTGCCCCTACCGCTTGGAATTGACCGACAGTGAAGGCGTGGCGGTCGTTGTCGGTCAGTGGAATCTTCGCGTTGAACCGGATGCGCCGCCGAGCGTTTCGTGGCAGCGGCCAAGTGATGATCTGCATGTCACAGCCGCAGCCATCGTACCGATCGACCTTCTCATCAAAGACAACCTGGCCATTCAACGTGTCGAGCTGGTGTATGCACGCTCGGATCGCTCCGAATCCGAACGCGAATCCCAGCCGGCCGAGCCTCACATAGAACTTTATCGCGGACCGGATCGGCCGGCCCCCTTATCCGATAACGCAACTCGCACGGCCGGCGAGAGCCGAGTTGTCGAACATCGCTGGGATTTAGCGCCGCTCGAGTTGCCCGTCGGTGCGGAATTGAATGTTCATGCCGAAGCGGCGGACTATCGGCCAGGCATCGGCCGCACGATCGGTCCACGCCACATCAGCATCATCACGCCGGAGGAGCTCGAAACCCGCCTCGCCGATCGCCAGGCCGAAATCGTCCGCCAACTCGAGCGGGGCTTGGCCATCGAGCGGACGACGCGCGAGGAGGTGCGCCGACTCGAAATTCAGCAGCAAAACACCGGCCTCGTCGGCGATGATCGCAACGCGATACAGTCCGCGGAGTTGAACCAGCGGCGCGTCGGCCACGTTCTCGTTGACGCCGTCGAAGGCGTGCCGGCGCTCGTCGACGCGCTCTTGGCCGAGATCGAGATGAATCGGGTCGCGAGCGAAGATATGCGCGTCATCCTCGGTCGCTTGACCGCGGAGCTCAACCGACTGTCGTCAGGCCCGCTCGATGTGGCGGAGCGCGAATTAACGGCCGCCCACAAAGCCATCGAAATGATAACCCCAAACGACGAAGCACGAATGACGAATGACGAAGGAGTAAATTCGTCATTCGTCATTCGTCATTCTTCATTAGATTCCCTTTCGACCGCCGGCAGCGCGCAAGACGACGTGATAGCGACGTTGGAACGGCTCGTGGCCGAGCTTTCGGGAAAGGCCGATTACTTGCGCTTCGCGCGGCAGCTCACGGAGTTGCGTCAGGATCAGATTGCACACCAGGAATCGGCCCGCGCGGAGATCGGCCTCGATACGCTGCCGCTGCGGCTAAGCGAATTGAAACCGCCCCAGCGAGCCAATCTCCAGAAGGCTGCCGGCGGCCAGACGGCCCTGGCCGCCCGGTTTGAGAAAATCGAGCATGGTATGGACGGCCTGGCCCGCGAGCTGGCCGACGACGAAAGCGAAGCCGCCGCCACGCTTGAGAGTGCCGTCGAACTGGCCCGGCGACTGGCGATCGGCATCAAAATGCAGGAGTCGGCCCGCGACTTCAGCGAGAACCGCGTCGGACAGGCGCTTGACCGCGAGACCGAGATCGCCAACGATCTCGAGCGGGTTCTGGATGTGCTTCGCCGCCGGGAAGAACGTCGCCCCGCGCAACTAGTCGATAAACTGCGCGACGCCGAAAAACGACTAGCGGCGCTGCAGGATCAGCTTACCGCGCTGCGCCAACAGATTGCCCAGGCCGAACAGCAGCCTGCGACGGACCCTCAGCAGCTCGAGCAGCTCCGCAAGCAGCAACAGGCCTTGCAGCGCGACATTGAGAAATTCGCCGGTCAGTTGGAGCGGTTGCAAGCCCTCGATGCGTCGAAAAGCGCGCGCAGTGCCGCCGATCGGCTGGACCGAGGCGAATCGGCCAAAGATGGGCGGCCGAGCCCGAGCCAGGACGTGCAAAAAGCGGCACAGGATTTGGAAGAGACCGCGCGCCAATTGGCCGAGCGCCGTCAACACGCCGAAGACGAGCTGGCGCTCGAGTTCGTCCGCCGATTCCAAGCGGAGCTCGGCGAGATGGTCGAGCGGCAACAGCGCGTGATCGAAAGGACGGCAGCTCTCGACAGTCAGCGGGACACATCCGCGCCGCTCCCGGCCGAGGCGCAAGAAGCAATAGCAAAGCTCGCGCGGGAGGAGCGCCAGCTTGCCGAAAAGGCTCGTGAGCACAGCGAGCTTTTGTTCGGCTTGGGCGCAGTGAGAATCAGCTTGGAGGAAGCTGAGCAGCGTCTCGGGGCGGCGGCCCAGCTGCTCGATCAACAGCAGACGGGCCGGGCCGCCCAACAAGCCGAACGGCATGCACTAGCGCGACTCGAAGGCATGATGCAAGCCTTCGCGCAAACCGCTAGCGAGGCCGGTCAAAACCAAAACCAAGGAGCGGCCGCAGGCCCCGGTGGCGACCAGCCGCAGCGCCGGCCGACGTTTGAGCTACTGGAGGTGAAAATGCTTCGCATGCTGCAGGTCGATTTGAACGAACGAACCTCCGACCACCAGCAGCGGCTCGCCGGCCTCAATCCCCCACTGGATGAACCGCATCGTGCCGAACTCGAGCGCGAAGCCCGGGAGTTAGCCGCTGAACAAGGCCGCCTCGCCGAGCTGGTCCATAACATGCTCACACGCGATAATGAAGAGTAGCCACGAAAAGCACAAAAAGGCACAAAGAAAGAATCGGTAGCGCAACCACGATCGAATATTCGGTGTTCCCTCCTTTTTGCGACTTTTCGTGCTTTTTGTGGCAATTGAAAAGGGCCAATGCCATGCGTTTTATTGTTGCACTCGGTATCGGTCTGATTCTTGTGGTTCCATTGCGGGCTGTCGAGACTCAATCGTCCGAACCCAGCGGCATCGAATCGCTCGGCCGCGAATTGCTCGACGACTTAACTCCCGACGTTCTCCGGCAACCAGAAACACCGCCGCGAAATCCGGCATCGCACTCGCCCCACTTCGACGATCTGGGCGAAGATATCGGCCAGCCGTCCGGCCCGCTTTCGCTCACTCGCGTGCGCCAGAGCATGCAGCACGCCGAGGCGCTGCTCGCTCACCAACAATCGGCCGGCAGGACCGACACTCTTCAGCAAGCCGCGGCCACGCAGCAAGAGGTGGTCGACCAGCTCGATAAACTGATCGCCGAGCTATCCAAGCAGTGCCAGGGCGGCCAGTGTGAGCCAAGCGATCAGCCGCCCAAGCCCAACCAACGCTCCCAATCGAAGCCCGGCAAGTCAGGCAGCTCGGCCGGCCGCGGCCAGACCGCGGCGCGGGATTCGACGACCCGGCTCGACGGGGCGAGCGCCGACCCAGTCGATAAGGCCGACATCAACGCGCTCGTAAAGGACCTTTGGGGCCACCTGCCCGAGCGGAGCCGCGAGCAGATGCTGCAGTCGTTCTCCGAGGAATTTCTGCCCCAATACGAGCTGGAAATCGAGCAGTATTACCGCCGGCTCAGCGAAGAACAGGACGATACGAGTCCTAAATAGGCCGGCTGCTTCTGAACGTAAGTTAGTACCCCCAAGGGGATTCGAACCCCTGTCGCCGCCGTGAGAGGGCGGTGTCCTGGGCCTCTAGACGATGGGGGCCTGGAGTGAAGGCGGAAGGCGGAGTGGGGAAGGGGGAGTGCCGCCTTCCGGACTTCTAAGTATTGGAAAGCATGCCCTGTCTGACAAGGTGAAAATCCTGGCTGCCTTCCCCCTTCCCCCCTCCGCCTTCCCCCTTACGACGTGATCCCCTTCGTCAGCGCCATGAAAGCCGTTTCGAGATTCAGCTCCTCTTCGCGCAAGAGCGTCAATCTGTGGCCGGCCGAGACAAGCAGCGTGGCCAGGTCGCTGTAGTCTTCGTGGCCGTCGGCGAGCGTGACGGTCAGATACTTGTCGCCCGCATCGACACGATCGACCAGATCGTGCCCTTCGAGCAACCGCGCCGCTGCGTGGGAGTCGCCGGCCACGCCGATGTTCAGCACAGTCTGCCGCCGAACCTGCCGCATCACGTCGGCCACCTTGGCGTTCACGATCAGCTCGCCGCGCTCGATGATGCCAACCTTATTGCAGATGTCGGCCAGCTCCGGCAAGATGTGGCTGGAGACCATGATCGTTTTTCCCATGGTGCCGAGGCGCTTCAAGAGCGCGCGGATCTCGATCCGCGCCCGCGGGTCGAGTCCGCTGGCCGGTTCGTCCAAGAGCAGCACTTGCGGATCGTGCAACAACACCCGCGCCAGCCCCAGCCGCTGGGTCATGCCGCGCGACAAGCTGGTGACGAGCGCCTCGCGCTTATAACCCAACTCAACCAGCTCCAACACTTCGTCGCACACCTGCCGCCGCTTCGGCCCGCGAATGCGGTACGCGGCCGCGAAGAACTCCAGGTACTCAATCACCTTCATGTCGTCGTACACGCCAAAAAAGTCCGGCATGTAGCCGATCATCCGGCGAATTTCCTTCGGCCGAGTGTAGATCGAGTAACCACCGACGTACGCCTCGCCCCACGTGGGATTCAGCAGCGTGGCCAAGATTCGCATCGTCGTCGTCTTGCCCGATCCGTTCGGCCCGATGAAGCCGAACAAGTCGCCGCGGCTGAGGTTCAAGTCGATCGACTTGACCGCGAATAGCTCGCCGTATTTTTTCGTTAAGTCGCGAGTTTCAATCATGTGCAAGTGAAATATTTAGCGTAGGCCGCCAGGCCGAATCAACTATCGAACCGATTTGCAATGGAAGGGTCGGCGTGGCCGCCGACGCCAAACTTTTCTTCTTTACGCACCGGCAGCACAAACCGGTACACCACCGCTCCCGCAACCTGTTCATTTCCCAACACCACACCGCTGTCCCCATCCACCAACCGGCTGCCCTTGCCTGGCACGTCCGCGATAAGGACCGCCCGGCCCAACTCCAACATTCGGCTCAGATCGCAGTAGTCCTGGTAACGGTTGGGGAGTTGGGCGAAGCCGATCCCGCCCGCGGCCTCGTAAAACGTCATCAAGCTTAAGATTGCCTCCGGCTTCGCTCCGTGTGCCACAAACGCGTTTCCATCCGCTCGCCGCGTCGCCGCGCCCAGCGCATCCTGCGTCACGATCGTCTTGACCCGCCGCGGGCTGATCTCTTCGCTTACGTCGATTCGCCGGCCTGGTTCGAGATTTCCCAATCGGTATCCCCAGCCGTTGTACAGCAATCTCACATTACGCAACGGCACCCCACTGCGGTTCTCGATGGATCCAGCCACCAGCCCGTCCTGATCCGCCAGCTGCGAGTCGATCAGCGGCGCAACCGGCGCCGTCCAGCGCGCCAGCAATGATTTGGTCGACGACGTAAGCACCGGCACCTCGACGAGCGAATCCAATCCTGCGCCATACCGATAACCGCCGCGAACGATCCCCGGCTCGGACCCTCCCGATTGCATTCCGCCGATGCCTACGCCCGGCAGCCCCCACCAAGAAACGAGGATTGCCGGCTCAGCGCTGCCACTGGGTAATTCCACATCGAGGCCCAAATCGAATTGCTGGGCGCGCGGGCTGTAAAGTGCCGCCCAGAATGTGCCCCGCGCCTGGCCAGTAACCGTATCGATATCCACGAGCTCCAACTGGTTGACCCGCGACTCCGCCCCCGGCCTTCGCCAGTCCGCCAGCGCGATCGCAGCCAATCCAAAAACCAGCACGATGAGCGGGAAAGAGACCCACGCCACCCACGGTCGACGCAGCCAGCGATGCACCAACAAATAATCGAGCGGACCCAGCATCAGCAAGTACGCAATGGCCAGCACGGTAACGACCGGAAAAGTAATCGGAGTCACTCCTTCAAAGGATTGGCCCAGCCGTTGCCGGAGCGCGCCGGAAAGATCGTTGTAGCCGCGGATCACGAGCGATTGCGACCCCGCACCTTCATCGCCTTGTTGTAAATAGGGGCCGAGCGCCGCCTGCAGAAATGCCTTGCGTCCCGACCACTCGCTTAACGGTGTTTTGCCGAGGTCGACCCCGATGAAAGCAACCTCTCCCAATCCGCGCGCAGTCCGCACCACCAGCGGCAAATAGGTTGATCGCCGGCCACCATAGACTTCAATTTTGCCATCAACGTCCACGAGACGCGGCACCCTGATCGAGACTCTCGTGCCGCCGGCCGCAATTGCCTCGGAACTGGCGAAGTGTTCCAACGGCCCGGTCTCCGGCAGACGAACCACTTCCGCCAGCTTGCCGGGTGCGAGCGCGGCCAAAGGTCCGCCGTCGCCCAACACTGCTTGGCTGTCATCGCCGCCACAAAAAATCATCAGCCGGCCGCCTAACTCCAACCATTGCCGCAGTGCTTCGAATCGTCGTCGATCAGCTACCAGTTTGCGCATCAGATCCACATCGCTGGACGCCAGGACCAGCACGTCGACCGCCTCGTACCCGAACCAATCCGTGGGCAATGCGTCGACATCGGACAAGCGCACGAATGCCCGCCGCGCGCCACCAACGCCCGTTTCCGGTTCGTGGTAGGCATCTTCGAGTCCCAGGTCCGACGTGCCGAGTTGGACGATTAATTCGCTCGTCGCCGGCAATGCGCCGCTTTTAATCGGCTTTTCACGCTCCGTATTCGGCGACAGTTCGAACCGATCTAAAACGGTGTCGTCATCCGAAAAGAGCGTCACATGAATCGGAGCGGCGATCCGCCCGACCTTCGTGTACAGCAGCACCGGCCAGATACCTTCCGCGGAGTCGCCACCGGTTTCCAACGGGGCCGATACACTCACGTGGACACCATCGCTATCGATTGTCGTCGCCTCAACACGCACTGGCCGTCTGGCGACGTCGCCCGCCACGGCAACCCAAATTGGCGTCCAGAATCCGACTTTGAATTGCCCGTCGAAGCCAACGCGACAGTCAACTATTCGGGGATGATCGTTGCCCTTGGTCGCGCCGCACACCGGCACTGCCACGAGCGCCGTCGCCAACACGGCCAATGTCGTGAGTAACGACGTCGCGGTTCGAGCAGACAAAGGGGGAGCAGACAAAGCGGACAGTTTACTTTTCGGGTTCATCGCCATGCTGCCAACTTCTGCTATTCGAAAAGTACGAAGGCCTCATTACTAAGGTTTGCCGGCATCGTCGCACGTGCAGATAAACTGTCCGCAGCCAGGGCAGCCTGAGCCATATTTTTGTCGCACGGCCTTGGCCAGATCGATCCCCGCGACATTGGCGATGGTGGTCAGCCAGGCCAATACATCGGCGAACTCGGCCGCCTGTTCGTCGCGCGTCCCCTCGCGCAGTGCGGCCGCCAATTCACCCACTTCTTCCATCAGCCACATGAACGTGCCGTCGATGCCGCGGGCAACGTCCTTGTCGAGGTACATCCGCCGGATGAGCGCCTGGAAATCTTCGAGCGAAATGGAGGAGGATCGTTCGGCCACGGCGCTTAGTAGGACGGACAATCCTGTCCGTCGTCAGGAATTTTGACGGACAGGATTGTCCGTCCCACGGAACAATAACCGGCCACAGTGCAGAGCCATTCACCTGTCACATCCGCGGCCTATGATTTATTTTACACATGTCAGGCCGCTTCGCACCGGGGCATGGCAGGTCGACTCCGCAAGACGTAGCTGATTCGCAAGCATTCGGAAACACAAGCGTTTCACTGAATTTTTGCAAATTCAGCTACTTACTTACGCCCAATGGAATCCACCAACCACGAGTTCGTCACCGTCGCCAAAGTCGGAGCCATTCCTGATGGCGAGGGCCGCTCGTTTCAAGTCGGCGATCGGCTCGTGGCGGTATTTCACCAGAACGGCGATTACTTTGCGATCGACGATCTCTGCCCCCACATGGGCGCTTCACTCGGCGCGGGCTACCTCGATGAGGAAGGCGTCGTGACCTGCCCTTGGCACGCCTGGCGATTCTGCGTCCGCGACGGCAAGTGGGCCGACAACCCGCGCCTGGCCGTCGATACCTTCGAGGTCCGCATCGTCGGCGACGAAATCCAGGTCCGTGTGTAACGTTTGCCTGTCGTACTGTCGTCGTTATTTCTCGCTCTCGCTCTTCGCTTCTGCACTCTCGACCTTCGCTTCTTCGCTCTCGACCTTCGCTTCTTCGCTCTCGACCTTCGCTTCTTCGCTCTCGGCGCTCGGCTGGTCGCTCTCCGCTTCCCCTGCCCGCGTGACCGTCACGTTGATCTTCTGGTCGATCTTCTGCTTCATCGGCTGGCCGCCCACGGTGATGTCGAGCGTCAAGTTTTGATTGAGCGTCGAGGTGTGCAACCGGCCCTCGTCCACATTAAACAGCACCTCGCCGTCGGAACTTTGTTCGCCAATCTTCATTTGCAGATTCGGCTGCGCGTTGTTGGCAAAGTCCATTTTCAATTCCGGTCGAATCACCGAGTACGTTGTTCCATCCATTTCTTTGTCGCCTTCGTAGCGATAGGTCGTTTGAACCGTCTGCGTGCCGACCATCGGATTGTTCATTTCAACCTTGGTCGACCACGTTTCGCCTTCCTTGGGCTGAGCTTCGGGCAGGACGAGCGCCCCCTGCGAAATCATTTTCTTGAAGCCCTCGGCGGTGGAGAGATCGCCCATCGCGGCAGCGCCGGGGCTGTTCTTCAACGCGGTGAGGACCTCCTCCGGGATCTTCACGTCCTTGACTTCGCCGCGATCGGACATCGTGATGATGAATTCCCCTTCGGTCATCGCCTTGTACATCGGCGCGATCATCGCCGCCAGCCCCGCCGGCGCCTCATCGGAATCCGAATCGTATTCGAATCCGCCGACCGGCGTGGTCATCTTCATCTTCACGCGGTCGAACTTCTGGCGAATCACCGCGTGGCCCTCCGCATTCACATCTTCGATGTCCCACGTCATGTCCATTTCCTGACGCATCTTCGTTTCCATCTTCTTCAGCGGCCCGCCCTCAGCCGTCATCGTCATGTCCTGCACCATCTTGTAGTCGAGCTTCTCGCCCTTCTCGAACTTCCAGCGCAATGGCTCCTGCGCCGCCGCGCCTCGCGCGAGCATGATGAACGCGAATAAACAGGCGAGACCCAAGCGGGTTATTGTTCCAATGCTTCGCATGAGAGATTCCTTAGTGGTGCCGTTTTCGAAGGCTGCTAGAGAAACGATCCCCCATTATGACCGCCCCTGACGACACTCCGCAATGCGCAACTCCGGCAGTCAGAAGTGGGTGCCTGGGGCAACGCCCCAGTGACGTGATCTGGGGCGTTGCCCCAGGCACCAAACGCATACTACTTTTTAAGCGTAATCTCGCCGCCCGGCCGCAACACTACCGGCTCGGCTGCCGTGTGCGAGCGGACCCGCTCGGCCCAGGCCGCCGCGTCCTGCGCAATCTCGGGCCATGTGTTGTAATGGCACGGCGCTGCTCGTTTGGGGTTCAGCAATTTGATCGCGTCCAGCGAATCTTCCGGCCCCATCGTATAGACGTCGCCAATCGGCAGCACTGCCAGGTCGAGCCCACCGCCGCCAATGAGTTTCATGTCCAGGAACAGGGCGGTATCGCAGGCGAAGTAAATGCGTGAATCATCCAACGACAACAAGAAGCCGCCCGGCACGCCGCCGTAGCTGCCGTCCGGCATGCTCGAGCTGTGATGCGCGATCGTGAACTTCACGTGCCCAAATGGCTGCTGAATGCCGCCGCCCGGATTCATCGGCACGACTTTGTCCTCTGCCACGCCCTTCCTTTTGAGCCATTCCGTGACCTCAAAGTTGGCAATCACCGGCGCGTTAGTACGCTTCGCAATGGCCACCGTGTCGCCCAAATGATCCGCATGCCCGTGCGACAACAAGATAAAATCCGCCGTCACGCCATCCTCCTTCACCGGCGCCGTCGGCGAATCGTTCAAGAACGGATCGACCAGAATCGTTTTCCCGCCCGTTTCGATCGACCAGGCATTGTGACCCAACCACGTTATCGTTGTCGCCATGATGTCACCGTGTGTAAGGATGCAGGATGCGGGATGCAGGGGGCAGGGGAGATCAGAGTATTTCTTATCCCTGCATCCCGCATCCCGCATCCTCTCCCCTTAAGATCGCATTCATATTCCGCTTGTACGCCTCCACCCCCGGCTGGCCATACGGATTGATCCCGATCAGCCGGCCCTCGACGACCGTCGCCAGCATCATCATTTGGAACAACTGACCGAGCGTGTATTCATCGAGCCGCGGCACTCGCAGGTCGGCCGTCGGGCGGTTCGCGTCGCGGTATGCCTTGTTCGTGCCCGCAATCGCCGCCGTCATGATGTCCGGCAGCGTCTTGTCAGCCAGTTCATTGAGACCGTCTTGATCCAATTCGCTGTGGCCGATCGCCACCGGATCGCCCCGCGGCCGATCGACGATGAGATTGGTGATCAGCTTATCGCGCTTGCCTTCTTGATGCTGTTGCCCGCGGGAGTGCAAGTCGCGCGTGTTGACGATCGTCAGCGGCAGCGCACCGCGCTCTTGTTTGCCAAGGCTCTCGGCCAGCAATTGGTCGTTCCAAAATCCGAACGCCTCCAGCCGCTTGCCCCAGGTGGCGAGCACGCGCACATCGTAGCCGCGCTGTTCCATCAAATGGCACACGCCGACAAACTGCAGCACAACGTTTTCACTCACTTCAGCGCTGCGAAAGTGGTCGTTCACCAACGCAGCACCGGCCAGCAGCTTGTCGATATCCAGCCCCAACAATGCGCCCGGCAAAAGTCCCACAGCCGACAGCACCGAAAACCGGCCGCCCACTCCGTCCGGCACCGCGAAGATTTCGCGGCAGCCCAACGCCTTGGCCAACTCGAACAGCTTTCCGCTCGTGCCGGTGACGGGCACCACAAGCTGACCGATCTCATTCGCCTCGCGGCCAAGCGTGCCGCGCAGCTCGCGCAGCAGGATGCGAAACGCCACGGCCGTTTCCAGCGTGCCGCCGCTCTTGCTGATCACCACGATCCCCCAGCGGTCGCCGCGGCTTTCCAGCAACCGCACCAAATCCAACAGCGCGTCGTTGTCGACATTGTTGCCTTCGAAATACATTCGCGGCCGCCCACGCCGCATCGTCGGCTCCACTTCGTTGTAGTATTCGTGGCAGCACGCTTCCAGCAACGCTCGCGCGCCCATGTACGACCCGCCGATGCCCAGCACGACGACGCTATCCACGGCCTGCGCGAGCCGATCGGCCACCGCCCGAAGACGCGCGACTTCGCTCGGCGCGCCCGCGCTGCGATACTCGGCGAGCAGGCGCTCCGGTAGTTCGAAGAACCCGGCATCCAGCGGCTGCTTCTCTTTCGGCACTTCGCCGCCGCTGGCCCACAGCTGCACATCAGCAAGCACTTCCTCGCGCGCCGCCGCCAACCGCGGCGCCAGCGCGGCCAATTCCTCCCGGCTGATCCCGCCGCGCTCCAAAAACACGCCGCTTGGATCGTACGTAATCAGCGTCATCGTCGCATCCCTTGCATTTGCCCCATCGCCTGCGTTTTTGCGTCCCGTGATTCTATCCGCCGGCGCTTAACACACCCAGGGGCGGCCAAGTTGACCCTTGCAGACGCCCCATATTTTGCGACGATGGTTAGCGGCGGGTGGCACGCTCTGAGTCTTCGAAGGGCGTGGCTACCGTCTGGCCCTCGACTCTCGACCCTCGACTCTCGACCACCATGGACCCCCACCGCTTAACGCGCGAACTGCACATTAAAAACAACACCAAGATCGTCATGTACGTCGCCGACGGGATCGGGGGATTGCCGCAGCAGCCGGGCGGACTCACGGAACTCGAAACAGCCAACACGCCAAACCTCGACGCACTCGTCCAGCGCGGTGTCTGCGGCAGCAGCATTCCTGTCGCCCCCGGCATCACACCCGGCAGCGGTCCGGGGCACCTCGCGCTCTTCGGCTACGACCCACTCGAATTCGTCATCGGCCGCGGCGCCCTGGAGGCCACCGGCATCGGCTTCAAGCTCGAAGAAGGCGACGTTGCGGTGCGAGCCAATTTTGCCACGCTCGACTCCGCCGGCAACATCACCGACCGCCGCGCTGGCCGCATCCCGACCGAAGAAAGCGCGCCACTCGCCCGCAAGCTCCGCGAGGTTTCCATTCCCGGCGTCCAAATCTTTGTCGAGCCGGTGAAGGAGCACCGCTTCGTGATCGTCTTCCGCGGCCAGGGATTGCACGGCCGCGTCCACGACACCGACCCGCAGCGCACCGGCATCCCGCCGCTCGACCCGGTGGCCGCCGATGCCGACAGTAAAAAAACGGCTGATGTCGCACGGCAGTTCATTACACAAGCCCGCAAGCACCTGGCCGACCAGCCCAAGGCCAGTGGCCTCACTCTCCGCGGCATCTCGGGCAAGCCGAAGCTGCCAAGCTATGACGAAGTATATGGTCTGCGAGCTGCCGCCATCGCCGTTTACCCGATGTACAAAGGCCTCGCGCGGCTGGTCGGCATGGACATCCTCGGCAACGCCCAGTCGCTCGACGAGCAAATCAGCGTGCTAGAGCAAAACTGGGCCAACTACGACTTCTTCTTCATCCACTACAAATACAGCGACAGCACGGGCGAGGATGGCAACTTCCCCGCCAAGGTGAAGCGAATCGAAGAATTCGACGCCGCCGTGCCGCGCATCACTGCGCTTAACCCTGACGTGATCATCGTCACCGGCGACCACAGCACCCCCAGCATGCTGCAAAGCCACAGTTGGCACCCGGTCCCCACGCTGCTGGCCGCCAAATACTGCCGCACCGACCCGTGCCGGAAATTCGGCGAAAGCGAGTGCCTCCGCGGCGGCCTCGGCCAGTTCGAAGCCAAATACCTCATGACCCTCGCGCTGGCCAATGCCGGCCGGCTCGGTAAATACGGAGCGTGATTCGATGTTTGATGTACGATGTTAGATCGAAGATGTCAGCAGCCTTCATTCGTCCTCTCTAGTTTCTGACATCGTCTATCTAACATCCAACATCTTACATTCTCGACTTCACCAGCCGCGCATCAAGCCAATCCGCTCGGTCCATCTCGTCGCCCCGGTCCGCGTAATCGACCGTCAGCGTGAGCCCCTGCGCGCCGCTCACGTCCACGGAAACCTGGCGCGGCCCTTCTCCACCGCGCACAACGCCGCTCGTAAACGCCTCCTGCCACTGCCCGTCGCGCAGCACGTACACGCCGAACGTCACGCTGCCGCGCCCGCCGGCCGAATCATCTACCGCCACCGCCGCATCAAACCGCTGGTATGCATCATCAAGCCGATACGTCAGCCGCCCGGCCGAATGCATGCTGATCCCTTTGAGATAACGTTTGCTACGAACCACCAACGGCTCGCCCAGCAGGTTGCGGTCGCGTTGATACGGCCACTCTGCGTTCAAGTACGGCACATGCCGATAGTCGGCCGGCTCCAAATCCGACAAATACACAAACCGCCCACCCAACGATTGCAACAACACCACGTCTTCCATGCCGCCACCCAACAGCTTCACCCCATCCGCCAGTTCAACCACCAACTCCTTTTCATCCCCGCGCACCGCAACCGCATAAACCACCGATCCATCGCGCATCCCCATGACGACTTCTGGCTGATGGCTGACGGCTGACGGCTGACGGCTATCCGACAACAGCACCGCCTCGACGCGCGACAACGGCAACTTCGCACTGCCGGCCTCGGTCTCGATCGTCACCGATCCGCGCGCCAGTTCCTCCACGCTGCCGACAAGCCGATCGTCATTGGTCAAAAAAATGGCGTGCTTTTTTCCGCTGAAAGACTGCACACGTCCCGCCAGCGCCGCGCGCTCTTCAGGATGACGTTGATGCACAAACACGACTCCGCGCACAGCGGCGCGCGGCAAGCGCACTTCACCGAACGTATCGCTCAACACGACCATTGCGTCGCCATCCAGCCGCACCGCCGCGCCGCCGGCCCAATCCGCCGCCGTCACCAGCCGCCCGCCGTCCGCGAGAACCACGATCGTCTGCGGCCGCGCCGCGACCGGATGCCCCCACCGCACCAGCTCCTCCAATGGCAATGTCCGAGTCGGCGAGCCCGCTTCAGCGGGCGGGCCGTTTTGCTCCACGACCCGAAACGTCACTCGCCGGTCCGCCGCCACCGACACCAATTCCCCGGCGAATGCCTCACCATCTACGGGCACGACTTCCAGAGGCGCTGCAGTTACTTCGGTTGCAAAGCACAAAAAAGCCACCAATAGGATGCAGGATGCCGGATGCAGGGGGCAGGGTATTTTTCCCCGCATCCCGCATCCCGCATCCTGCATCCTGATTTCAACGATTCTTCGGTTCATCGCTGGAATATCGGCACGCTGTTATCCGGCATCTGCAAGATGATCGTCGCCATCGCCGTGCCGTACTCGAATGAAATCGGGTCGGCCCACGAGCCATCGGCCTGCTGGCGCGCCACGAGCACGTCGCGAATCGCCGGGTACCAGCGTTCCCATCGCTCGCCGCCGGCCTGCCACATCGCCTGCACGGCGTAGTAATGCCCGTAGAAAAAATGCGCATCCTGCCCGATCGCGCCGCCGCGTGGCACGAACTGCTCAAGATACGCCAGCCCGCGTTCGATTTCCCGTCCTTCGTAGATGCCTGCGCTGAACAGCGCAACCACGCCGGCCGCCGACCGCGGAAATGCGCTCTCGCCCGGCTGCAGCATGTAGCGAAAACCGCCGTCCGGGTTCTGGCACCGCTTCACATACTCGACGCACCGCTCAATCGTCTCGTTCGGCACCGAAAGGCCCGCGTTCCGCGCCGCCCGCAGTGCCATCACCTGGCAGATCGTCACCGAAAGATCCGCATCGGCCCGCCGCGGCTGATACCGCCAACCACCCTCGTCGTTCTGCGTGCGCACAATGAGATCGATGGCCGCGGCCAGCTTATCGCGCAAATCATCGCGCGGACTCATTCCATACACCTCGGCCAGAAACAGCGTCGCGAACCCATGCTCGTACATCGGGCCATGGCTCATCGCGCCTTCGACGCTGATAAAGCCGCTCTCCTCGGCGTGCTCGAGCAAAAAATCCGCCGCCCGCTGCACCTGGTCACCAAACGGGCCGCGCGCCGGCGTGCTGCCATTCGCGAGCCACGCCATCCCCGCCAGCGTCACCACCGCCGCATTCCGACCATACCCGCTCGTCGCGAAAGCCCCATCATCCAACTGCCGCGACGCCAGGTATTTCAGCCCCTTCTCAATCGCCGGCCGCGCAGGCGCGAGCACCTCAACCGACGGCGAGCCCGCTTCAGCGGGCGGGCGACCAGGCCTGGCTTTAACAGGCACACTACTTTTGCCTTCGGTCGGATCATTCACCAAGACCTGTGCCGCCGACACCACGCCCAAAACAATCATCAATACTAGGGAGTTGAATGCCCAAGTTTGCCGAAAGCACGTATCCATACCCTCATCGTCCTGTCGCCAATAGTCTCACGTCAAGCGAACCTTTGGACAAATCCTCACAGCAGTGCAACGATGAACAATGCTCACACCAACTCCGGCTAGGCAAGCTTTAAATCTGGACGACTCTGGGTCGATTCGAGTGACGCCAGTCAACAGTCATGGCTGCTCGTAAGCGCTCAACCAGCCGGGGCAATCCGGCTCGCCTATCTTGATTGCGAGACTCAGGCGTCTGCCTATAATCAGTCCATGGCACAAATTCCCGATCGCCTGATTGACGCGGCGACTGTGAGGGTCGTAGCGGCTGCTGTGCTGGCTTTGTGCGGTGCTCAGTCCGTCAGCGCGGGCGTATTTTATCTTACCGGTCCCCCGACTTCTAAGACGCTGAGCACGACACCCGAGTCGGGCGGCGTTTACCAAGAAGGATGGTCGTCGGCGTCACGATCCTGGTTGAACTCCGTTGCTCTAAGTGGCGACATTTCTGGATCAACCTACGAATTCCATATTTACGCAGCCAGCACCTCAACCACTAACTTTCTAGCCGAGATACGGGTGAATAGCGAAGTAGTGGCTACCGCTTCATTTTCGGCAACGTCCACTACTTTCTTACCCCAAGTGAGACTCGTCACGGGAATTGATCCAATGCTCACGGGAACTGCTTCACTAGAATTGCGAATAACGCACTCAAGTGGCAGCGTTGGCTCGGTTCTGTGGGGTGATACGGGAAGCGACACTTCATTTATTCGAGTGCCTGATCCTCCCGCGCTTGCTCGCGGCGACTACAACGACGACGGCACAGTCGATGCCGCCGACTACGTCACATGGCGCAAAAATATCGGCGCCCCCAGCCTCCCCAACCGCGACCCCACCAACACCGGCCCGATCGGCGAACCCGACTACAACACCTGGCGCGCTCACTTCGGCCAGTCGTTCACCGGCTCCGGCTCAACATCATCTTCCCCACTCCCCACTCCACATTCCCCACTCGCTTCCGCCGTTCCCGAACCGTCCACCTTCCCACTCCTCATCACCGCCGGTTGCGGGACGAGCGCATTTAGCCGCTGCTTCCAAGCGCGTTGCAAATCTCGGCGTCTGTCACGGCCCGCCCGCCGAAATCGCCTTCCCCCTTCAAATTGAAATGAAAACTCCCAACCATCCCACGAACCACGAACTTTCTCGACGCAGTTTTATCCAAGGGTCGTCCGTCGCGGTCGCCGGCGCGTTGACCGCCCTGCGAGCGCCGCACGTCCACGCGAGCTTCCTTGAAAAAGATCCCGGCGTGAAAATCGGTCTCATCGGCTGCGGCGGGCGCGGCACGGGTGCCGTGCTCAATGCGGTCGGCGCCGCCGTCAAAAGCATCTACCCGGAAAAGGGCTACCACACCGAAGATGTTGCCGAAGGCGCGACCGTCGAACGCACGGATATCCAGGTGCTCGCGCTGGCCGATCTGTTTGAAGAACGCCTCGACCGCTGTCACCGAAACCTGGCGCGACTGGGTCTCAACGTTCCAGAGGACCAGTGCTTCCTCGGTTTCGATGCGTACCAAAAACTGCTCGCTCACCCCGAGATCAACTACGTCATCCTGGCGACGCCGCCCCATTTTCGGCCCGCCCACCTCAAGGCCGCGATCGAAGCCGGCAAGAACGTATTCATGGAGAAGCCGGCCGCCGTCGACGTCCCCGGCGTGAAGACGGTAATCGAGGCCGGCCAGCTCGCCGCCGAGAAAAAACTCGGCATCGCCGCCGGCACGCAGCGCCGCCATTCTGCGAACTATCGCGAAACCATCCGCCGACTGCACGACGGCGCCATCGGCGACATCGTCTACGCCAAATGCTACTGGAACGGCGGCCAAATCTGGGTCATCGACCGCCAGCCCGGCTGGAGCGACATGGAGTGGCAGCTACGAAACTGGAACTATTTCACGTGGCTCGGCGGCGATCACATCGTCGAGCAGCACGTCCACAACCTCGACATCATGAATTGGGTGATCGGCACGCACCCGATCAAAGCCGTCTCCGCCCTGGGCGGCCGCCAATCTCGCCGCGGCAAGCGCCACGGCCACATCTTCGATCACTTCGCCGTCGAGTACGAATACCCGAACGGCGTCACGATGTTCAGCCAAAGCCGGCAAATCAACAATTGCAAGAGCATCGTCGGTGAGTTGGTCGTCGGCACGCAAGGCAAGAGCGACTGCGCCGACCTCATCCAGCCCGCCCGCGGCGACGAATGGCGCTATCGCGAGAAACCGGCGAACGCCTACGAACAAGAGCGCGCGAACCTCATCGCGAGCGTCCGCGCCGGCCAACCCATCAACGAGGCCCAAGCGATCGCCGAAAGCACCCTTACAGCCATCCTCGGCCGCGAAGCCGCGTACAGCGGCCAAGAAATCACCTGGGACCAAGCCATGCAATCCACCACCCACCTAGGCCCCACGGACTACACCTTCGGCCCCAACGAATTCCCCACAATCGCCCGACCTGGCATGTACCAGTTTTCGTAGCGCGCCGCGGACCTTCCGCCATCCCCGTTTGCTTTTACTTGCTGCTGCATCCCCGCCCAAAGTGCCGGCGAAATTCACGATGTCTCTGTCCATGAAATCTAACGGATCGGTTTTGACCTGCCCCGCCTTCCCGTGATATCCTTATTTGGAAGGGCGTGTTCTCATGCAAATCAATCTACCTGATTCGACAGACGTGCAGTCCCAGGCTGTTGCCGCCGGCTTTGCCAGCGTGGACGAGTATGTTTTCAGTCTCATTGAACGAGACAAAGAACGCGTCGCAATCCAGGTGGGGCTTGACGCCCTGCGCGATGGCCGAACCCGTTCATTCGACGACTTTGACGCTGAGTTCCGCAAGGACAACGGAATCGGACCGGCTGTCTAAATGTTGGCACTCGAGATCACCGAACCTGCTGAGCGGGATATTCGGTCCGCGTACGAATGGTGGCATAAGCATCGCTCGCCCGATCAAGCACTGCGGTGGTACAACAACATCTATAAGGCAATCGAAACGCTTCGCTCAATGGCATCGAACTGCCCTCGAGCGCCCGAAAGCGACCTCCATCCTTCCGGACTACGGCAATTGCTGTTTGGCATCGGCAAACGACCGACCCACCGGATAGTCTTCACCGTGGAAGCCGGCATAGTAACGATCCTTCGAGTGCGGCACGCCTCGCAGCGAGACCTCGAAGCCGACGATTTTCACTAATGCGCTATCCGCGAAGCGTGGCAAGCCCACTTCGGCCGTTGAAGTCGCAAACGTCTCCACCCACGGCTTCTGGCTGATGATCGACCAGACGGAGCACTTTCTTCCCTTCGAACATTTCCCGTGGTTCCGCGACGCGACAATCGGCCAATTGACCAACGTCCAGCTCGCCAGCCCTCACCACCTCTACTGGCCTAATTTACTCTACTGGCCTAATTTAGACATCGACCTCGCCGTTGAATCACTGACCCACCCCGAGCGATACCCGCTAGTCAGCTCCACTGGCACCAAACAAACGGCCAAGCCCTCGCCGAAAGCACGATGACCGCGATCCTCGGCCGCGAAGCTGCCTACAGCGGCCAAGAAATTACCTGGGACCAGGTCATGCAATCCACCACACAGCTGGGCCCAAGCAACTACACGTTCGGCCCCAACGAATTCCCCACAATCCCCCGCCCGGGCACGTACCGGTTTTCGTAGCGCGCCGTTTTCGCCTGCCTTCCCATGCCAACGTCGCCTTTCGTTACACCGGCTGCGGCATCGTGCGCCGAGTTGTCGACGATTGTCAAAACGAGTCAGAGTTGCGACCGATGTTCGGACGCGCCGAGTGCGCGACGATAGGCGGGATGGAGTACGACTCCGACCTCATCCGTAATTTGACTTCGTACGACGGGCTGGCCACTATCGTTAACCCACGAAGCCCTGGAATCTGGCGACATTTTCAAACCCACTAACCCGGTCTTATAGAAATGGTGAAACAGTGCTTCTTTGAATGCGCTAGGTGACAGGTCACCCTCCACAACCGCGTGTCCCATCGTGTGGATTCCACGTTCCCGAGCAGGATGTTCAGCAGCAATCGACAGACAAAGATCTTCCAGTTCATTCCCCGTAACGGAGCCAATCTTGAAGCTAACTTGTCGGCCTTTGAAGATCGCTGCGTAATCGAGTAGGCGCGGGTAATCGGCATTCCACTCATCGGCAAGCGCTCGTAATCGTCCGCGGGAATACTCTCCAAGTGCGATCGAGAATTCATGAACCCCGATGTACGACTTATCTGCCCCGGCCTGAATACAGCAATTAAATAGGGCTATCACATCACGCGGTCGCGGCGCAAATTCGAATATCACGTCGCCAATATTTCTGCCATCAAACGTTTCGGGCAATACGTCGCGATAACCTACAGGTTGTTTCGTGTAGCGTCGCGCGACTAGGTAGCGGACGCGAGAATCTAACACGTTCAAGATCTGGTCCCTGGTCCATGTCAACGGCAAGTAATTGCCGACGAACTTTTCTTCCTGGAATCCAGGATCGCGCGTGAGGCGAAAGACACGGTCAATCAGATCTCGCCGAATAGCCAGTATGATCTTTGCGTTAGTGCCCCCGATAAATTCCCGCGCAGTAAGGATAAGGGCCTTTATGAGCTGATACCTCACTCGCTCCTCTACCCAGTTCTCATCCAACTGGTCGATTACAATGAAATATGGGTGCTGTCGATTTGACAAGACCTGACCCAACAACTGCATTACCTGCGTTAGGTCCTGAACCTGTGCCCGGCTGACGACCTCTTGTGTACGATTTGCGACTTCGAGACGCTCCTCGTCAGACAGCAGCCCTCTAGTCGATTTGCCGCCGGACACATTGGTGTATTTCCCTCCGAGGGATGCTTTGAGTGATTCCTCGATCTCCGATTCGATCTTGCGAGTTATTTCCTTGACGCGATACTCAGTTTCCTCCCAAAAACTCTCTCCCCACTCGCGAAGATACTCAATTGCCTTTTGCGACTGCCGCGCCTCGCGTGATGTGCCAGAAAAGAAGCTCTGTAACCAAGCTAAAAGCCCCTCTTCCTTGTTCGCGACAGCATGCTGGTCAAAGTATCGCCTTAGTAATTCCACAACAAAAACATGCCGCCACAAAAGCTTGAAGAGTGGGTCCAAATTTATCCCCAGGGCTGATACAGAATTGAGGATTTGTGAATTGGCTATGTGACTGAGCGCGAGTGTTTCCGGACGAATCGTTATAGTTTGATCCGGATGCGACAGCTCCAGGCGTCGCAATAGGGCCGTCTTCCCGGTGCCCGTTCTGCCCAACAGTATGACTCGCCTATCACCAGGATCCTGAATTACGGCCAAGTCGCCTGTATCGACAAAACACGAGGCGAGGATGTCGCCATCCATCTCCGCATCGGGTGCGCCGATTGTATCTAGCCGCGTAAACTTGAACCCTGATGGTCGTTTGACAGCCATCTTACTTTCCGCAAGGTGCCGGCGCGAGCTATAGCAATTTACTACAACAGATGATAGCCACCTCATTGAATTATAGCCATCCGACGGGTAGAGCGTGGTCCGAAGTCGTTGATATCGCTCGGCCGCCATCGTGCGCGCGGCACAGCCAAGGATCGAGAATCCAAATACGCGTAGCGCGCGTGTTTAAAGATCACTGACGAACACCCGCCGCTTCCGTCACGCGGCCTCGATGGAGCGAGTCTTTTCGGACTTGGTGCGAACCTCGACCGTTCGGCCTAGCCGATGAAGATACGCGGCCAGCCGATCGGATTGGGTTCGCTCAAGAATTAAGAGCCTCGCTTGGCGAGAACTCGCGGCAACTCGTGTCCGATCGCCCTATTTTACTTGACATTGAGCGGCGCCCTCATCAATCTAAAGGCGGTTTGGCACCTGCGCCGCATCACAAGCGTTGCCTGTGGCAACAGCGAGCCGCACATGAATAGTCATCGCTCAATCATTCCACATCGAACGTACGACCCTATGCGTCGCACGTGCCTCCGCTCCTTCGCACCACGCGCACGTAAATTCGCGCTCATGGCGACTCTCGCGGCGCTGTCCATTACGTGCTCATTGGCGTCTGGCGGGCCCATCGCCTCCGAAAGTTTCAGTTATGACCCAACCAATGCCATCAGCGGCGCGAACGGCGGCGCGGGATGGGCTAGCCCGTGGACGGGCTCCAATAACGTCGCTAGCCCGGGCCTCGAGTTCCCAAACCTTCAGACAGCCGGCAATTTGGTCGCGACCGATGGTGGTAACGTCGCGTCCTTCCGCAATCTTTCTTCCGCGATGACAACCGGCGGCACGACTCCGATCTACATCAGCTTCTTAGTCAATTCGACCAGCACACCTTCCAATCCCAACACGTCCTACGCAGGCATCTCACTCTACAATAGCTCTACAGGGACCGAACAGTTCTTCATGGGCATGCCTTTTGGTCGCGTCAACTACGGCTGGGACATTCAGCCGGGCACCGGGGTCGGAGCGATTAACAGCAGCGGTCCGGCAGTGGACGGCACGGTTAATCTCCTCGTCTATCGTCTCTCACAAGGCATCAGCGGCACGACCAACGTGGAGCTCTTTGCGAACCCCACCCCAGGGCAACCGCTTCCCGCCCCAACCGCCTCGCGCCTCAACTTTCGCACGAACTTCGTGTTTAACCAGATTCGCATTCAGGCCGGTGTCGGGTCGGACGTCCATCTGAATTTCGACGAACTCCGGATCGGCGACAGCTTCGACTCCGTTGCACCGGTGATTCCAGAAGCGGGAACGATGTCTTTGGTCGTCGGGGCAGCAGTTTCCATATTCGCGTTTCGGCGTTCTCGTTGGAAGCGCCTGGCAGCGTTCGCCCGCAGCCTTTAGTTGTGCGCGCGTCTCGCGAGCCAGCACGCGGGCCGACCGTAGGTGTCCCTTGTCTTCCCCCTCTCCTTGTGTCCTTGTCTTTTCCGTTCCCCCCTCTACCGAGCGGTGGCCAAAAATCGCGCTGAAATCGCGCGGCCGATGTGGTATGAACGCGTAGATCGTTAAGCCTTTCGTCGTAAGAAGGGCAGCGCGGTGTCTGCCGCCGGGCCGGCGCTAACGGTGCGGCCTCGCCGGCGCACCAACAGGGTTCCAGCAATTGACCAATTACATTCGTCGCTTGAACGTTGCCGTGAAGGACATAAATGGTCCAATTTTGTTCCACCTCGATCACGCTGCGAGCTTGTTTTTACGGGCAATTCGCGGCGCAGGTGGGACAGAAATCAGGATTTTTGCCCCAAAAAATCGTGTTGCGTGACGCGCGACTAGAGCGGTTTTCAATTTGATGTGTCCGCGGTGTGCCACTGCTCGCGGCGGAC
>JBBDWY010000058.1:0-24102 GCA_040902605.1 Pirellulales bacterium
ATATTCGACCGCCGCGACACTACCCCCGCGCCGCTGTTTTGGACCGCCGTCAACATTTCGAACTTCAGTGGCGCGACTTTGCGCCGATGTTGCTCGCATTCGCAAAACCGTCCATCTCACTCTGACATTTGGCGCGGTTAGAATTCATCGTAACCACAACGGCAGTCCCGGTTTCGCGGTGATCTAGTTTTTGCACCTGACGCACAAAGGACTAGAGGCGGCCCGCACGGTGCGACTGCCTGGCGTTCCCTGGCAACGCTGCCAGTTCCACCTGGCCAAGAACATGCTCGACTATCTGCCGCGGGGGCTCTCGCAGAGCGAGGCCAGCGCCGACCTGCGGGCCGTGTTCAACGCGGCCAATCTGGTTGAAGCCGAACGGCTGTTGGACCTGATGGTCAAGAAGTATGCTCCGCTGGCGCCGAAGCTGGCCGCCTGGCTGGAGAAGAACGTGCCCGAAGGTCTGACAGTGTTCGACTTTCCAATCGAGCACCGCCGCCGTCTGCGCACCAACAACGCCTGGAGCGACTCAACCGCGAAATCAAGCGCCGCACCCGCGTCGCTTCGCTGAATCCCAACGAAGCCTCCCTGCTCCGCCTCGCCACTGCGGTGCTGATGGAGACGGATGAAGAGTGGCAGACCGAGAAGCGTTATCTCCCCAAGGCAGCCATACAGCCCGCCTGAAGGGATCAGTGAAAATTACAGAAGAAGGGTTGCACTATCGAGCGAATGGACTACTAATAGATTGACAAGATGTGCAACGGATACGATGGCGCGTGATCTTGTATGGCAATACTCCTTTGAAAAACCATTGCTATTCCGTAGACCGGAAGATCGGAAGACATGGCACACCCTCGAACGGCGGCGTCTTGGTTCAGCGTGAATTGGAACTATTGGCTGGGCGCGACGTCAGCCACCGTATTACTGTTTACGCTTTGTGATCAGGCTGACGCAGAAATTGCGACATGTCGCAACGATCGACCTAACATACTTTTCATTTTCACCGACGATCAGAGCCACCGCACCGTCGGTTGTTATCCCAGTTCGCCCACCTGGGTAAAAACCCCGAACATAGACCAATTGGCCAATGAGGGCCTACGTTTCAGCGCGGCATATCCCGCCGGAGCTTGGTGCCTGCTAAGTCGCGCTTCTTTTATGACCGGGCGGCATCCACACGGCATTTACGGCATGGAAGTAACAAGAAATCCATACAGTAAATACGATCCGGCGGTATGTCGCTTTTGGCCGGCGGAATTGCGCAAGGCCGGTTATACCACCGGTTTTATTGGTAAGTGGCATTTGTCGGAAGGTGTAGGACACGGACGCGAATGGGACTTTTCCGTGGCATGGAATCATGCCGTCCCGGAAAAGGCAAAAGGATACTACCTTAATCAAAGACTGAATTTTGATGGTGGACCCTATGTGGAGGTTGGTGGCTACTCAACCGATAATTACACAAAATACGCAGCGGAATTCATCAAGCGTGACCACGATAAACCTTGGTTTCTTTGGCTGTGTTATGACGCCATCCACGAGCCATTTACTGCCGCCGAACGGCATGGCGAGTGTTATGGTTCCGAATGCTACACCCCCACTCCACTAGACATCTTTCCGCCTCGGGAAACCAAGCCGGCCTATATGCATCAATTGTCCTGGTGGAAAAATGGGGCTGGCGCTTATGAAGGCCAGCCCGTGATGGAGTTCCGTGGCAAGATTCAATCGTTCGAAGAATTGGTTCGCAGATACAATCGTCCGTTGCTGGCGGTAGATGAGGGTGTCGGACACTTAATGAAGGTGCTGCAGGAGAGTGGCCAATCGCAGAATACGTTGATCGTGTTTACCTCCGACCAAGGGCAGGCAGTGGGCCAACACGGCTTCCTGTGGAAAGTCGCTCCCTACGACGCAAATCTGAAAGTGCCGCTGATTATTCGAATGCCCGGCAAAGTTGCTGAAGGGAAAGTCTGCCATCGGCCTGTCGGGACACTCGATGTATTGGCAACGATCTTCAAGATCACTGGTGCCGTTCCGCCCTGGAAAACACACGGCAGAGATATTAGCGAATTGCTCGTTAGTCCGCAGAGCGATTGGCCACATCCCGTGCTTATGGAGCATACTCGATGGGCTCTTGGCCACCAAACTGACAAGGGAGTTAGTGAGCCCAAGGACGCATTTCGAGATGTACCGTGGTGGATATTTCTACGTCAAGGCAGGTTCAAGTACATTCGCACGTTGGTGAGAGATGAGATCGAGGAACTCTACGATCTTCATTGCGACCCGGATGAATTAATTAACTTGGCCGTCGATCCGACTTATCGCAAAATTGTCGAGGATTACCGCCAGCGCATGGTGCGGGAGCTAGAACGAACGGATGCCCCGTTGCTTAACAATCTACCTGCACCTCGCTTCGCGTACGAAGCCACGCAATAAGAATGGTGCCTTGAACATCGAATTCGATGGCTTGTGATTGGCAACTTGATGGCCCATTTTTTGTTTATCGCGGCACATCAATGAAAGCTGGAGAAAACAATGGTCTTCCTAGTCAACCGATACCTGGCAATTGAGGCTGGCAATGTTAATGCTTTGTTGCGGATCGAGTGGCCGGGGTTTTGACTTTGATTCCGAGGAGCTGTCGATCCTGCGCTCATGTCGCTGGCACGTAGCGCAGGATGCGACGGCCTTCCGAGCAGGGTAAATACTTTTGGTAGCACTACGGTAGTAGTGCCTCAGCAGCCCACCAAGCCGCCGCAGTGCTGCATGACGCGGTTGGCCAATGGCAAGCCTGGGGGGCATCTTACCAATGATAATCCAGTTCTCTAACGCACTCGATCATAGAATCTCTTCACCCAACTTCCCACAGCGGGCGATCCGGAAAACTCGTTCCGCCGCCCACAATCAAAACGCCGTTGGAAACTCCGGCGAACACGCCCAGAATCCCCGTCGACGGGCAACGAAGGACACTGCGACCATCGTCAAGGCGCAGCTTGCGGGCTGTATTCCGCTAATTGCCTCCGTCGCCCTGCTTACGTCGCCAGCAAGCAACGCCGCCGTTCCTAGAATCTTCCATTGGGTCGGCCGCAGCAGGTTCGCTGTCAAAAGAGGCTCTGCATATTCGCGAGTTGCTGAACTTTGGCAGGTTTTGCGTCTGGCGGACAGTATTCGCCGCCGTGAAGCATTCACTGGGGCTACCGATCGCCCATCATGTCGAGCGGAGAGTTGCGCAGCGAGCCAGTCGAATCGCTGAGGTGATCCGGCATTCCGTTCCCTTCGGACACGGTGTTGGCATCAAGCTGGAGAAATCGTGGGCTTTCTTGCCGTCGCCATTGAAAAAATCCGAGCGACTCCAACTCCCGATGAAGAACGTCGGTTTCTTCGCGGGAGAGTTTTGTCAGAGGAAGCCGGCACGACCCACACTCAACGCCGAGCCATGCGAGCGTTTGCTTGAGCGCAGCGTGGTATGAGTGATTACTGAGGATTCGAATGGTGGCGGTTAATCGTGACTGCCATTTTCGCGCCTCAACCAAATTGGCGTGGTCGCAGGCCTCGAGAACTCGGTTTGCGATTGGCGCGGCGATATTGTACGTGCTCCCTACAGCCCCTCGTGCTCCCACCGCCACTGCGCCGAGCAACATTTGGTCTACTCCCCAAAGGGCGTCAAACCGTCGGCCGTCCAATTCCAAACAGCTCTGGAATTCGTGCAGCGCAAGAGTCGTGAACTTGAGCCCGGCGAAGGTTGGAATCCGCGCCGCGGCGAGCTCCACGAACTTCACCATGTCGAGGCTGACATTAGTCAGAGCTGGAATGTGGTAGTAGTAAAACGGCAATTCAGGCGCGCCGGCGGCAACCTGCGCCATCGAATCGACCAGCGTCTCGACGCTGTCGATTTTGAAGTACGATGGACAGGTCGCCGATACGGCGTCTGCTGCGATCTGCTGCGCGTGGAATGCCAGAGCCTGAGCAGCCGAAAGACTGTTGTGGCCCACCTGAATGAATGTCTTAAAGCGGCCGCGCGCCACACCAACATATGCCTCAGCCACTAAGCGCCGCTCATTGTCACACAGGGAAACGCCCTCGCCGGTGCTCCCGCAAATGTAAAGCCCCGCTACGCCGTCGCGCTCCAGATGTTCGACAATCGACTCAACCTGATCGAGCCATAGATTTCCCTCCTTGTCCAGCGGCGTCACCGTGGCGGCAACTAATCCCTCCATTCGTGGAAAGCTCATAATTGATTGGTTCCTATTATTTTATTCATGCTTACAAATGCTTACAATGAAAGTGAGCGTGCCTATTTAGCTTGGCGAATAGGCGAGCAAGTGCCTCCCTAAAAACCAATTCATGCTAGCGATTTCGCTCTCAAAATCCCTAAGTTTAAAACGCAGCTTTCGTAGCTGGATTCACAAGATTTCAGCCGATACCTGAGATTTTACAACGTCAGCCACAATATCTGGGATAACATACAACGGACGTTACACGTATCGGAGCAAGATTGTTAGCCAACATAATCCTTAGCGTTTGCGCCCAGTTATGCCATGAGGTCGAAAATTGGTTCCCCTTTGCCGTCCTCCGTGACGTAAAACGGCCGGCGCTCCACGTCGAAAGCGGTTTTCGGGCTGATACCCATAAGGTGCATAATCGTGGCGTGCAGATTGGTAACGGTGACGGCATCTCTTGTCACCAGGCATGGCCGCTCCGCCGCCGTTTCGCCATAAAGGAAGCCGCGCTTGATGCCGCCGCCGAATAGGAGCACCGATGAGGAGCCCGTGAAATGGCGGTGGAGGCCGTAGTGGATCGGCTCGCGCAGGACGTCGGTCTTGGCGCGTGATTGATCGCGCGCCATGCTGCCGGGCACGCCTTCGATCATCATATCGCGGCTGAATTCGCTGGCGAGGATGACGAGCGTGCGATCCAATAGGCCGCGGTCTTCCAGGTCGAGGATGAGCTGCGCGACGGGACGATCGATTTCGCGTTTCATTCGCTCTGCGGTGGCATGGCCGTTTTCGTGAGTGTCCCAGTGCAGGAAGGGGATAAATTCTGTCGTGGCTTCGACAAACCGCGCGCCGGCCTCGACGAGTCGCCGGGCGAGCAGGCAGCCGCGTCCAAAGCGGCCCGTATCGTATTTGTCGAACACTTCCTTCTTTTCCAGCGACAAGTCGAACGCTTGCTTGTCCTTGGAGGTTAGCAGCCGGTATGCGGAGTCGAAGGAGCGCAGCATTGATTCTTGTTGATAATCGCTGGCATAGCGGCTCTGCGGGCTCTTGGCAATCAGCCTTTTATAGAACCGGTAGCGGTTCGCGAATCGTCCGCCGTCCATTCCTGGCGGTGGCCGGACAGCAAACGTCGCATCATCCGGGAAAGGCAAGTTAAACGGCCTGAACGACGAGCCGAAGAATCCGGCCGTTGTAAATGCCTTCAGTTCTTCCGTATCGCTGATCTCTTCCAGCCGCTGGCCGATGTTAATGAACGGCGGAATCGCAGGGTTTAAGGGCCCCAGCACTCGCGCCATCCACGCTCCGATATGGGGGACGGCGACCGTTTGCGGCGGCACGTACCCGGTGTGCCAGTGATATTGGTGGCGGGCATGTAGAATATGGCCCAAATCGGGCAGCACGTGTGACCGTATCAATGTGCCCCGGTCCATGATGGCGGCGATTTGCTCCAAGCCCTGACTGATTTTGATGTTGTCCACGGCCGTGTGAATTGCCGGAAACGTGCTCATGACATTCTTAACCGGCAGTCCCACTTCAAACGGCTGATAGCGCTTAGGATCAAATGTCTCGGGCGCCGCCATTCCGCCAGCCATCCATAGCAGGATGCAAGCATCGGCCTTCGCCCGCGGATGCCGAATCGTCGCCCCAGCGTCGTCTGCCAGAATCAGCTTCGGCTCACTCGCGATAAGCGCGGCAGCGCTGGCGGCCGCTATCGAACGCAGAAATTCGCGACGCGTGGAGGCGGCTTCGCTGTCGTTGTCATGTCGGTTGCGGAAGTTTGTGTCCATAATGCTGCCTCGACGGCGAATTAACGGATGATCTGGAATTCCGGCAACATGATCACTACCCAGAGCAAATCTTCAACCCGCTCCGGCGTAGGCGAAGACCCCAACAATTCTAGGGCAATCAGCCGCTCGTCGGCAGTAGGAAGTCGCGAAAGGGCCGATTCGTAAACCCAGTCGACGATCGCGGTCGCGTCGCCGCTTGGGGAGCGTTTCATAACTTCCGACGCGCCACGCAGGAGCGTATCGGCGAGATTCGGATTATTGGACAGGTCGAGCGCCTGCAACGTCGTGAGCACATCAGGCCGGTCGGTGACGACCTGCTCGCGATTGGGCCGGCCTAACGACCGCATCAACAGATCGCTGGCGACGAGGGAGGCTCGATAGGTTTTGCGATCCACCGGCTGTGCGGCTTTGAGAAACGCGGCCACTTTGTCGTGCGGTTCGTGCGGTCCGGCACCAGTGATTTGCCACAGCGCGTCGACGAACTGCTCAGCCGTCATTCGTTTGGCAATCGGCCCCGTGTATATGTAGTCCGGGCCAATCGGCTGTTCGTCGAGTGCAACCGATTGCGACTGGTAAGTCTGCGACGTAACAATCAAGTAAATCACGCTTTTCAAATCGTAAGCGTTGTCAACAAGGTATTCCGCCAAATAGTCGAGCAAATCTGCATTCCATGGCTTGGTCTGCATGGCATCTACGGGATGGACAATGCCGCGGCCCATCAGCCGGTGCCACAGGCGGTTAACAATCGTGCGGGTCAATCGGCCGTTTTCGCGGTGAGTCACCAATTCCGCGAGCTGGCGCAAGCGCTCCTGTCGTGGGGCCTTGGGATCGATTTGGCCCAATTCGGGAAACATCCAGGCCGCTTGGGCGGTTTTGCCTGTTGGTTTATCGCAGCGGTACATTTCAAGCGGCTCGTCCGCACAGACCGCAGCCAATCCATACGTCTCAGCCAGCGTCCAGCGGTCGATGAAGCTATCATGGCAGGACGCGCATTTCATGTTGATCCCGAGAAACACTTGAGACACATTCTGGGCGAACTGAACCTCCCGCCTCTGGCTGGCGTTCACGTTGCCTCGCCAGGTAATCCCGTAGATGAAGCCGTCGGACTCCGCCGTTGGCGAGATCAACTCGCGGACAAATTGATCGAATGGCATGTTTTGGAACAGCCCACGATAGAGCCAAGCGCTAATATGCTTCCGGCCACCCTCAATGTAGCCAGTCCCCTGGTAGTCGTTTCGCAGAAGATCGTTCCAGAGAGTAAACCAATGTTCGGTGTAGGCCTGCTTGTCCGCGAGCAGCTCATCGACCAGTTGCTCGCGCTTCGCTGGGCCGTCGCTGGCTAGGAAGGCGTGCAACCGCTCGGGCGGCGGCAGCAGACCGATGACATCGAGATAAGCGCGCCGGAGGAATGCAGCGTCATCGAGCGGCGCCGCCGGTTTCGTGCCGCTTTTGGCGTGAAAGGCGTCGAGGATTCGATCGACCGGATTGTTGCGACCATCGACGGCCGGCGGCAACTCGGGGCGGCGCGGTCGCAATGGCGGCTCATAATCCTGAGGCGCAAACGTGAAGCCGGGCTCCCAGGGCACGCCCGCATTGATCCAGTCGCGCAGCGTGTTGGTGGCCGCTTCAGCCAGCGGCGGTTTTTCTTTCGGCATTCGCACTTCAGCGTCTTGCGAGGTGACAAGCTCGATCAAATGTGAAGCGTAAGCGTCCCCGGGTTCAATCGTGCCGGCTTCCATAATCGAGTCCCTCGTATTGATTGAGAAATCACCTTCATGGCGATGGCCGCCGTGGCACTCCACACAATGCTCTTTCAGAATCGGCACGACGTCATGCGCGAAATCGATTTCTCGGGCAGCATTTTGGGCGTACGATAAGCCGGCCGCGGCAATCACAAGAAGCAGCGACTGGAAAAGGGCGGACAACCGGCGAATTGAAACTGTGGTGTCCATGCCGTTTCGTCCTGGCGATACTAAACGCCCCAATGAGCGCCTCTTATGCTATTACATCCGTTCTAGCAGCTTCCAGCAGTTCAATTGCATACGCGGCAAATGAAACGGGCCCTTCCACATGTTGCCTTTAAGCGTGGAGGCAACGGAGCCGTCGCGATGGAGGTATCCGAACCATTCGCCATGTTGCCGGTCCGGAAAATGGGCGTACGACCAATCGTGAACCTTCGTGTGCCAATCAAGATACTTGCGATCGCCTGTGAGGTGGTAAGCCAGCAAGCAGGCATAGATCGCCTCATTATGCGGCCACCAAAGCTTCATATCGTGTTCGTACCTTGGGCTGGGGAAACCCTTACAGTCTTTGAAGTAAAGAATGCCGCCATACTCTTCATCCCAGCCGAAATCGAGCGACCAGTCCAGGATTCGGCACGCTTGCTCCGATAAAGCCGCATCGTTGTTGCGGTAGCGTGCTTCCTCCATGATGAACCAGGCAGTTTCGATGGCGTGCCCAGGATTAACTTCGCGCCCGTCGGGTTCATCAAGGACCTCGCCGTTCGGTCCGACGTTTTCCAGCACGACCTGAAACTCGGGCCGCATAAAGTGACGGAATACTTCATCGAGTGACTCGTCGATGACTTGCTGGTAAAGCGGCTCGTCGCCAGCTAGCCGCAACACCTGTGTCGTGGCGAGCAGGATCATGGGCATTGCGTGTGACTTCAGTTGCCGTGTTGCGGAAATGACCTTAGGCTCAAGCAGCCCAGGAGTTTTGTAGTACCGGAGAATAAGCCGGTATAGGTCGTGGGCCTGTCGGAGCGCCTCTTCATCACCGGCGGCACGAGCGAATTCGACCAAGGCAATCACGCCGAAGGTCTCGGTAAAGAGGTAGCGACGCTTGCGCAGTGGCCGACCGTCGCGGGTGACGGAGTAGAACATCCGCCCGTCGGAGTCGAAGCCATACTTGCGAATGAAGTCGATGCCGTGCCGCGCCCAGTGCAACCACTCGTCGCGTTTTTCGACCGTATTGTACAGCCGCGAGAATAGCCAGGTGATTCGCCCCATGACCCACATCGGCTTGTCGGTCGACACGACGGTGCCGTCGGCGTCAAGGAATGTCATGAAGCCGCCGTACATCTCATCGGGTGCGTGTTTCTGCCAGAACGGCATGGTGTCGCCGATCAAGCCGTTTCGGTAAACGTCGATCAATTGCTGATGACGAGTGGGATTCATGGATATCTACAAGGTGAAAGGCCGCGGCCTATTCTACGTTCAGCTTCTCATGTCCTTGTTGTGGGTGCGGATGTGGACCGGTGGTGGACAGTTTCTCGATCCACGGGTTCTCAACGCGGCCTCCGTCGTTCTAGTAAATCTTGGAGAAGGTGCGCTGGTCGTCGTTTGTATTGCCATTAGCCGACCGCCCTCGCATCAGTTGCGCATGGGTCGCGTTGCATTAAGGCCCTCGTGCCGCCGACGAGAACGGCTTCGATGCCCGCTGCCGCGTGATCCTCCAAATGGGCGCACAATCCGTGCCAGTAGCCCCCCTTGCCGGATGGTCGGCAGCATTCGTCGAAAATTCTTTTGCCGCCGTGTTGACGTCGAGCATAAGTCTAGTATAAGCTATGGGCTAAGTCGAGGACTACTAGGGAACATGTCAAAGCAAAGGAACGTGCATTGCTGAAAACTGCTCGACAACCCAAACATCGACGGGTGTGCCAATTGGTATTGGAACAAATGGCAGCCGAACGACTCAAGGTGGGCGATGCGCTGCCGGCCGAAAGTGTGCTGGCCGAATCGCTAGGGGTCGGTCGCAATACCATGCGCCAGGCGATGGCGGAGTTGTCCCGCGAAGGATTTATCAAGCGTATTCAAGGGCGGGCAGCATTTGTGACCAAAGAGGTGCCACGATCGCGCGCGACGACCGCTGGAGTGTTCGGCCTGATTCTGCCTGACATTCGAGGTGCGTTATACCCCTCGCTGATTAAAGGGTTTGGTGAAGTCTCCGGCGCGTCGCACCGGTCCATGATTATTTGCGAGACGGGCAACGACCTGGGGCGTCAAGCGGACGCGATTTTGCAAATGATCGACCGTCGCGTGGCCTGCGTGGCCATGGTGCCGACGACGAGCGGAACTCCACTGCACCATTTTCGGCAACTTGAAGAGCACGACATCCCTGTCGTCCTTTGTCACCGCGGAATCGACGGAGCCGAAGCGACGGTGATCGCGTGGTGTTGGGAAGAGGTCGCGCGGCTCGCTGCCGGTGCAATCACCGGTTGCGGCCATCGGCGAGTCGCGTTCGTTGCTTACCTCCGATATCGCCACACGCAGATTTACGAGGGTACATTCCGGCAGGCACTAGGAGAACAGGGGGTTGACCTGCCTGCCCGCTGGGTGTGCTACAATGAGCAATTCGTCAATCCGGCCGGCGAAGACGAAGTCCGCCGCGCGCTGGTAGCCATGCTCAGTTCGTCCGATCGGCCCACGGCCGTATTCGCCAACGACCTGGCGGTGGGCGAGCGGGTCTACCTGGAAGCGCTGCATCTGGGGTTGCGCGTGCCGGAGGATGTGTCGATTGTGGCATTTGGCGGAAAATGGCGACAGGGGCCGGTCTGTGAACAACTGGCAGCTGTAACTGTCGATGAGCTGGAATTGGGCCGTGAGGCCGCGCGCCTGCTGAACCGCTTTCAGGCCGACCGCCCGGGCTGGGGCCAACGGCGGGAAATTTTACTGCCGCTAGAGTTTGTCGCGGGCCGATCACTGGCGCCGCCTGCTGGCCAAACAATTGAAATCGGTGAACGAGCCGGTCCATGACACGGCAATCGGCTAAAAGTGCTTTGAGACGCTTGGCGGCCTGCCTCCCGTGGTTGCGCTATGCACAACGTAGAGCCAAGGGCCATAGCTGGAAGAGGGCAGGAGGGCTCCAGAGATGGACGTTTTGAATTTACATCCAGCATCAACATGCCGTCACGGCTTGAATCGCCATTTGGGCTGGTGCAGCGGCACGCGATCAGCCGGCAAACACGACCGCCTTGGTAACTCTCCGTATGGTTTTACGCTGGTCGAACTCTTGGTCGTCATCGCAATCATCGGCATTCTGGTGGCCTTATTATTGCCGGCCATACAGGCTGCCCGTGAAGCAGCGCGGCGAGCACAATGCCAGAACAATCTTAAACAGATTGGACTTGCCGCTCAAAATTTTCATGCGACCCGTGCCGGTATAGTGCCCGCGTATTTGACGGGTATCGGTCACGCGACCTCGCTTGTGCTGATTATGCCGTACATTGAGGAGTCGCAACTGTACGAGCAGGCGAACGTAGTGAACACGTATTACGCCCTCACTCCGGAAATTGTCCGGCAGCACGTGCATCTCTACTACTGCCCCTCGCGGCGGGCGCCGATGCTGAGCACGAACGATTGCTCCTCGCAAAGTCCCTGCCCGGGGCCTGGTGCGCTGGCCGACTACGCCATGTGTGGCGGTGACGGTACGTACGTGCCGTGGACGAATAGCCCTGAGGGAGGCAACGGTGTTGGGCGGACGACCCACACTTATAACCAATCCGGCATGGAGGTCGGTCATTCAGGAACACTTACGGGTTACCCACCACCGCCCAAGGCGAATGCCCGTTATGAGAATTGGAAGATAGTTCGCAAGTTTCATCAAGTGACCGACGGACTGAGCCATACGATCATGTTCGGAGAAAAGTATGTACACCCCGACCACATGGGCGACAAGTTTTTCGGTGACAATTCGTTTTACACCGACGAAGGCAACGACAACGCCACGCGAATTGCCGGGCCTGGCTATCCGATCGTGCCTCCTGCGCATCCCAAGCTTAGGTTCGGCGATCCCGAGTTCATTAGCTTCGGCAGCGATCACTCGGGCGGCAACTGCCAATTCGTCTTCTGCGACGGCAGCGTGAGGGGATTCGAGCCGTCGATTAACACGGTGGTGCTCGGTCGCCTGGCCAATTTCCATGACAATGAGGTTATTTCCGACTTTTAGTGCGGAGTTCATATTATTACTCGACGCGTTGTATTGGATTTCGCGACATGCACGCGGTCTACATCCCGCCGCGCGAGAGGATGGTTGTTTCGCTCTGGGCAAGCTCAGGTCACGATGAACCGGCGACCTCGCCGTCGTTGATAAAAGACAATCAACAAAACGCCAATCAAGGCCACGATTTCTCTAACACACCGTCACAGGGCTGGCCACAATAGAATCCGTTCCGCGGTTTTGACCGGTTTGAGTGTAGAGTGGCAGCCGTTTTTACACTACCTTTTCTTTCAGAGTTTTACAACTAAAGATGGGAGGATTTATGAATGCAAAGCAGACATTGAGAGCTATGTTGCTCCTCGCGCTGCCACGGACGACGGTGGTACGAATACAACGGTGTACGAATTGCAGTATCCTCTTGATGGCTTTCGCTATCCTGGCTGGGATGTTCGCGGACGCGCGGGCTCATATCGGGACACATACACTCACGCCGCCCGTGGCCGATTCTCGTCTTCTTAGTCGCTACCAGCTACCGGCTCGTCCTTTTGCGGCGACGCACTTCAACGACGGATTTCTGGTCGTCGAGGGTGGCAATTCCCGTCCTGAGGATGATCAGCGGTCGATCCTCCGGTTCGATATGCCGACTGGGAACATCCCGACCGGCGATGGGATTTTGAGGCTTCAGACCGAGGCTCTCTTGGGCGATTTTGCCTCCGTTCCGGTGCAACTGTACAAGATCAAATCGAGCAACGCCGGTTGGATCGAGGCACCAACGGCCAGTAATTTTGAACCGCCGAATAGCAACGGATACGCTACTTGGAACAACTTGGCCGAAAACGACATGCTCGGATTGCAGACGGCGTGGACCGGCGGTCCCGGGCTCGGTGCGCCGGGGACCGGAGGCTACGAGGGCGAAACGGCGGGCAGCGCCACGCCGCTGGATTCGGTCCTCGGCGGAGACCTGACCGTCGGGACATTCGTGGACTTTACCGTGCCCATGAGTGTGCTCAACGAGTGGTTTAGTAATCCCGCAAGCAATGCAGGATTCATGTTGAGGTCTCCGGATGCCAACGAAATGAGTAGCGTTTTCTACCACATCCAGTTCAGATCCGGGGAATTCAGTACGGGAACACCGCAACTCATTGTTCCGACGATTCCAGAACCCGGCTCGCTGGCGCTTGTGGCCATTGGCGTGACATACGTGGCGGGGCGCCGCTGCCATCGCGGCAGGAGGTGGTCTGTCAGAGAATAACGCTGCTAGAGCATCCGGGCAACGCCGCTAGTCGGCGCACCCCGGCAATTGATTGGCGTTGCCGGGCTAAGCCGCCTGAACATGCTGGTTCCAGGGTCGTTCGGGTTCCCTGGGACGGCGGCTCAGTTCGGCAGTCGAACAGCACATGGCAATGCCGTAACTGAGATAGGCAAGTGCGCAAATTATTTTCATCCTGGGAGACTTGCGATTGGTAGAAGCGCCTGGCCTTGTCGAATAACTACATCATATTGACGAATGCGTGCAGCTAACGCAACTAGGTGTGGATTTACAATAACGCACGCATCAATCTGTAGTGGTTGTGCGACAAGGCCGAAGCGGTTTCAACACCGCCGCGGACTAACTCAATTTGCGGAATCTGCGGAGCAAATTGTGCCTGTTCGCTTTTGCGATACGGTTTTCAAACTGCTTGAGCAGAAGAGTTCGCATCCGTGTCATACACAAACCTTTATCAGTGCTACACGGTCGTATTCGTTGCAGCGATGCTTGCAATGGGTTGTGAGAAAAGCGGGCCGGTTGTGTACCCGGTAAAAGGGGTGGTCGTATTTTCGGATGGTTCCCCGTTGCAAGGGGGGAGCGTGGAGTTCGAGGCCCTAGAGGGAGAATGGAAAGGGCATAATGCGCAAGGCGCCATTCAAGACGACGGCAGTTTCACTCTCACGACCGAGAAACAAGGGGACGGCGCCGTTGGGGGACGCCATCGGGCAATTGTTCGGGAACCTTATCCCTCTCGCATGTCTACTCCGGACGGCAAGGCGCTGCCTCGCCGGTTCATCCACACCAAGTATTCGAACTATGACACATCGGGACTGGAGTTCACCATCGTAGAAGGAAAAAACGAGCTGACGATTGAGGTCATTCCGCCGGACGGCCGGGCACGATAGAGCCTCACTTCGTGAGGTCTACGGTACTGGCGCCGGTATTCATTTCAAGTTGCCGAAGGGAAACGGGAGATGTCGAAAAAATCCAGCGTGGCCAGTCGTTTTGCTACCGCCACGATACTCGTGGGGGTTTTGGCCACCAGCAGCGCGCAGGCGGTGACCAAGATCCTTTACATCAGTGACAGGGCAGCGCATCGCGTGCTCGCTTACGATGTTAGCGATGCCATGGCACCGGCATTCATGGGCGAATACCCCAATGGTGGTTACACAACATGGACAGCCATTGAATATGACGACGAGACAAAAAAACTTTTCGCGGCCGTTAGGCACGGACCCGGCTTGGATATTGAGGAAGGCGCAGTGGTAACACTGGATGTCAGCGATCCGATGGATTTCAGCGTCCAACCGGTTTTGACCATCTCGAATCCGAGGTATCCTGATGTCCGTGAAGCACATGGACTGGCCATCGACGAATCGTTCGTGTACACCTCTTGGGGGAATTTGCTGACCAACCAAACGATCACGAAGCATGCCAAGACGGGTGGTGCCCCGATCATTGATATGCCGGTTGGCCCTGTCATGCCCAACACGTGTCCTGCCGGCGCCATGTGTATTCCCGGCGGCATGGGAATCGCATCGGACGGCGACATTCTCCACGCCAACAGTGCCAACGAATATATCCAAAAGTTTGACGCGGAAACGTTCGAGTTAACCGCAGTCGGTAGCGTTGTCTCCGCCGAAACGCCTAAACTTCATTACGCCCAGCAGGTCGCAGCGAACCCAGTCACCGGAGCCATCCAATCCCTCTCCTCATGCCGTTTCGGGTGCAATGCGGATCCAGCGATTCCGGGAGATCCACAGGTTGGAGGAGGAGTGGTCCAATATGAGCTTGTTGGGGCCGAGCTGATCAACCAAGGGTACTTCGGCGATGCGGATACGGATGTGTGGCCAAGCATCCAGCTACCTGGCCGATTTCCATTCGGTATGACTTTCGATCCGACAAATGGCTGGCTCTATGCCGGTGGTGCCAACGATTCGTTCTCGGATATCGCTGTGTTCGACGAAATGGGCGTGCTGCAAACGGTGTTCGCGACTGACGTATTCGCCAACGGCCGGGATGGTTTGGCGTTCCGCGTGATTGAGGAGGGATTGCCAGGCGACTTCAACGAGAACGGTAAGGTGGATGCTGCGGACTATGTCGTGTGGCGCAAAAACAACAACACCAACAATTCCCTGCCGAACGACAGTGGCCTGGGAACGCCAATTGGCTCGGCTCACTTCGACTTGTGGCGGGCTAACTTCGGCATGATGGCCGCCGGCGCAGCCGCGGGATCGAATGCGCCCGTCCCCGAGCCGGCATCGCTCGTTGTGTTGGGCTTGGCCGGACCTTTGCTGTTAGCGGCTCGCGTGGCACGGCGGCAAAATACGTAACAGTTTCGCAGTGAGGTATTTGAACTCACTTCGATTTCGTCGATCAACTTACTTCCTTCTTCATATGGCTAAAGGGTTATGCAAATACAGGATCGCGCGACATATCAGAAAGTCATTCTAATCATTGTCATCGCGATTGCTGTATCGCCGTCCTGTTCTTTTGTCAGGGCGGGAGACTCGGCGGTGCTGTTCGACCCCGCCTATGGAACGGTCAAGTCCAGAGTGAGCCACGTGCTGGCTCACGGGATTAAAGTCATCCGGGGGAAGACCGAGGTGATCATCCCTCAGCACAAGAGTTTTTGTCCTGTTGGAAACATCTTCCGATTCAACACCGGGGACATCCTGGTTTGGGCGAATGCCAGTGGTGATGGGCAGGTGTCGAGCAAGCGCTCCAGCGACAATGGGAAAACCTGGCGTCAGGTAGATGGCAGTTTTGATGATTCAGCATATCAGTACGCGGAACCGGACGGCGAGGTGGTCATGTTCAATAGGATACCGTCGGCGCTGGAACGGAAAGCAGATCCGACCGGTGTGTATGAAGCCGACTTTTTTCGCTCACGGGACCAAGGGCTTACACGGGTCAAGGATACAGCCACAATCACACTACCGGAAGAATTTCACGGCTGGAAGGTCTATCCGCGCCGCAGGATTGTTGGGCTTCCCGACGGCAGTTTGCTCATGAGCATATACTGCAACGACGTGGCGGAAGGCGAGACTGCTCATAAAGAAAAGTATCGCTCGATCGTCATCCGTTCCGCCGATCGGGGCAAAAGCTGGCAGTATCTTGCCACAATCGCTTTTGATATGACGGAGGAAAATCCTGAAGCAAGCTCTCAAGGAATTCTGCCGGTTGGAAGGTATGAAGGTTTCTGCGAGCCTTGCCTACTGATCCTGCCGAACGACAAAGTGTTCTGCTTTTTGCGGTCCGGCGCGAATTACCGCATGAGTATCAGCGATCCCCGAGGGCAAACTCCTCTGTATATGACTATCTCTAACGATGCAGGTAGAACCTGGAGCAACGCCGACCCCGTTGCTCCATTCGGAGTCTATCCCGGCGCCCTTGTCATGCAAAACGGAATCATGGTGGCGAACTACGGCCGGCCAGGCAACTGGCTAATGTTTAGCAAGGACCAGGGAAAGAATTGGGGGCCGATCATTCCGTTTTATCATGACCTTTATCCGCCAGACTGCAGCAATTACTTTTCTATGGTGGAGGTGGATACGAACATACTGCTGGTTGTGTACGCCCGCACAGATCCCAATGACCATTGGAAAAGCGAGATCGTCGGCACCTACTTTCATGTCCAACGCACAGGGCCATAGAGCCGCAATGCACAAAGGCTGACGATATTGCCACCTCGCATTAGTAATGGAACAGGAAACAAGCGATGCAGCAACATAGTCGCCGGACATTTCTTCGCCGCACTTTACTGACGCCGGCAACGATCTTGTGTGCTCCCGCGCTGCTGAAGGCCGCTAGACCTACTGAAAAGCTCTCGGTAGGTGTAATCGGCTGTGGAATCCGTGGCAGGTTTCATGCTGCCGAGTTTACCGCACACCCCGATTGTCACGTGAGCTATGTCGCCGATGCCGATTCGGCTCGTGCAGAATCTGTCGCGGATCAGGTTGCGGAAAGTCAGGGGTTGCGGCCTCAGGTGGAAAGGGACCTGCGCCGCATATTGGACGATACGTCGGTGGACTGCGTTTCGATCGCCACTTGCAACCACTGGCATGCGCTAGCATCCATTTGGGCGTTGCAGGCTGGAAAGCACGTCTATGTCGAAAAGCCTCTAAGCTGGTGCATCCACGAAGGTCGCCGCGTGGTACAAGCCGCGCGGAGATACGATCGGGTATGCCAGGTCGGCACGCAATATCGCTCTGACCCAACCATTCTTCATGCTAAGCGATTCATCGACGATGGTGGTATCGGCCAGGTCAAAGTGGCCCGCTCGATCACCTACAAAAGCAGGCTGCCCATCGGCCCGGTCGTGGAAGGCAGCCCGCCGGCCACCTGCGATTATCATCTCTGGGCGGGACCGGCGCCGTTGAGCCCCATCACGCGGAAGCAGTTCCATTACGATTGGCACTGGTTCTGGGAAACAGGCAACGGCGACATCGGCAACAACGATGTCCACTACCAAGATCTGTGCTGTTGGGCCGCTAACCGGAGTAAGCTAGCCAATGCGTCAATCAGCTTCGGTGGACGGTTTGGATACATCGACTCGGCCGAAACCCCCAACACGCAGATGGCCATTCACGACATGGATGGAGTGACGCTTGTAGCCGAGATCCGCGGTTTGCCGTCTACGGACTTTTCAATAAGGGGCACCGCCATCATTTACGGTACCAACGGGATTATTGTGCTCGGCGCCGGTAGCAGCGTGCTTTACGACATGGACCGCCGTAAGGTCCGCGAATTCGAAGGTCCTCCGGAAGACGGGAGCACCTTGAGCCGGATTCACATTGGAAGTTTTGTGGATGCGGTAAAAGTGCAGGATCGCGAGATCCATCGGGCTGATGTCGCTCAAGGCCACGTTTCCGCCGCGATGTGCCATTTGGCCAACAATTCTTATCGGCTGGGTGCAAAAGTTCCTGCCCGGGAAGTGCTCGCACGTTTGCAAGAACGAAATGTTGCTGAAGATGTGCTCGATCTGTATCAGCGCACGGTCGGGCATTTGGCGAGTAACGGCGTGGACGTGGATCGGCAACTGCTGACCGCAGGTCCATGGCTGGATTTTGACCCGGACCAAGAACAATACATTAGCCGGCCCGACGCCGATATGCTGCTGTCGCGGCCATACCGCCCGCCCTTCGTCGTTCCGGAAAAAGAGAGTGATCTATGAAGTTGAATCGGCCCAAACGTCTGCACGGCGCCGCTTCACTCGTCATCCTTTTATTGGCGTTTAATGGCGCGCCAAGCGCCGCCGGAGAAGAGGTCGAGAAGCTCGTCGAGGTGGGCTTGCGCAAACAGCTCTTAGTGGACGATTACGCCGTCGCAAACACACTGAACGTAAGCCGGCGGCTGGGAAGAGCGATCAAGCAGAACGACGGCAAGCCGATTATGGAGCCGAATGAGTTGGAATACCCCCTTTATTTCGGCGTGTATTTCACGGTGTTCCGAGACCAGGGTAGGTTTCGCATGTGGTATCTTGCCACCAACATCCCCGATTACGACATTGGCTACGCCGAGTCAGAGGATGGCATTAATTGGACTAGGCCACTTGTAGGAGATGGTGGCAAGAGCAACTTTGTGTTTCAAGGCCACGGGTTCAGTTGCTTTGTCGACCCGCATGAAACGGATCCGGAGCACCGATACAAGGCCGCGTACGGCCCAGCCGGTCAATTCGAAAAGAGCCAAAAGGCCGCCCATTTGGCCCATTCATCCGACGGGATTCACTGGACTCCTTACTACGATGGAAAGGAAGTCCTCCAGCGAACATCGCTGGACATGAAAGAAGGGCACACGGCGGTTACTGCCTCCGATACGCACAATCAACTCATATGGGATGACAAGGCAAAAATTTACCGGCTTTTCACCCGCGATCTTTACACCTCTCCCCAGAGCGAAGGTGCAAAGAAGATCAGTCGGGGTAGCCGCAGCATGACCAATCCGGACGTAAAAGGCGATCCAACAGGATGGACGCTCGTCCGCAGCTGGGAGTTTGATCGTGAAGGAGATGGCGAGTATGAACACCGGCAGATCTATGCACTAACGGACTGGATCTATCAGGACGTGCACTTCGCCCAGATGAGCGTGTTCACGCCGGCAAACGGCCTGATCGACTATTATATTGGCACGAGCCGAGATGGGAGCAGTTGGGATCTAAGCTGGGTGTACGCGAACATGCCGATGATCCCGCCCGGCCCCAAAGGCAGCTTCGACGCAGCGGGCGCGTTCCCCTCATCGCAGGTCGTCACTTGGAAGGACCGCCATTGGTTGTACTATGGAGCCATGGATCGAGGACACAAGGATCCACAGAATCGCATGACCATTGGCGTGGCCACGCTGCGCCTGGATGGGTTTGTTTCCCTGTCGGCCGGTGAGAAACCGGGCGTGATGACAACCAATCCGTTCAAACTGGCAGGAGGTCGCCTCGAAATCAACGTGGATGCCTCACAGGGAAAACTTTCTGTAGAGGTGTTGGACGCGGCAGGTCAGCCGATTCCGGGATTTACCTTGCACGAGGCTCGCGGCGGCAAAGGAGTCGACGACCTGCGATTTGAACCGGCTTGGGAAAACTATGACGATCTTGCCACTCTCACGGGCGAGGTGGTGCGGCTCCGTTTTCATTTGAATCGAGCCAATCTCTATGCATTCAAGGTGAATCCGTAACTTGTATACACGGCAGCGCCGACAATGGCCCAGTCGCGCTGCGCTGTGTTGATGCCGATGTCTGGCACGCGTCGCAAACTGCCATGATGTGCCAATATCCGGAGGAATGTACAGCCTTCTGTCGCGCGGCGCATCCGGGTATCGCTTACGATGTGTCGAAAATGTATTCTGTGGAACAGCCAATCACGATGTTGTTCGGAAAGCGTTGCAATGACTGAAGTTCGCCGTGTCACATTCTTGACAATTCTATTTGCTGGTATGCTGCCGGTTTCCAACCATTCGCTTGCCGAGGCCAGTGGTGACGCGACGTCCATCACGGTAATGGTCCGAGAGGAATCTGGCATTCCGAGGCGACGCGAACCGACTCGCGTTAGTTTGCCTTTTCCCAAAGGCGAGCTTCGGCAACAGACGGGCATCGTGATCACCGATGGATCGAACAGCCAGATTCCGGCACAGTTTGAAGTACTGGCACGATGGAGCGACGGATCCATTCGCTGGCTGTTGGCCCACTTTCTTATGGATGTGCCGGCGCACGGCAGCATTACCCTCACCGTCCGGCGCGATGCGAACGGTTCCAACCGCAGTACGCCGGACCTCGCGGAGAAGCACGGCCACAACTTTTTCGTTGACACCGGTCCCATCCGCGTCCATGTTGGCCCAGACTGGTACGATGGGTTCCGTGCCACCGACCAGACTGGCCACGAACTACTCGACGAAGCTCCGCGCTTGCTTGTCTATTCGCCGACTGGGGAAGAGTATCGCTGTGGTCCGCCCGATGAGGTCCAGTTGGAGGCGAACGGCCCACTCTATACTTCGGTGTTTCTGGCTGGACCCATGGAAGCCAAGGACACTAGGTACGCCAAGACGCTTCGCTGGGAAACGCGACTGCACTTCTGGAGAGGTCTGGCACAGATCGTGGCGGAAAAGACTGTCGTTGCTGTTGGTGCTGCGGAAGACGGGGTCACCGTCGTTGACGGCATCGTTGTGAACGCAAAAGCCGGCGGCGAGCTGTCACAATACGTCACCTCGGGCGAGGATAGCCACCATCCTGGCAGTTTGGCGAAAGGCGAATCGGTGCGGCTGGAGCAGACTTGCGCCTACTGGCATGAATGTGGCCAAGGTCCCGACCCACTCGCCGAGCCGGTCAGATATGTGGTTCTCGAGGCGGACTTTGGCTACGAACTGCGAGCCAACGGCAAACAGTTGATCGCCGAAGGTGAGAAGTCAGCCGGTTGGATATGGACAGCCGGTGCAGGACGGTCTTTGGGGGTGGCGGTGCGCGACTTCTGGGAGGAAGGACCCAAAGCGCTTCGGGCCGCCGCCGACGGAACACTTTCGGTGGAGTGTTACGCACACTGGCAACCCAATCCGGGTGAAGACCGGCCACCGCGACGGCGCACCCCGGACTTCTCCGAGCATCCAAATCTCGATAATTGGTTCATCGGCAAGAAACGAGGTATCGAGGCCGTCGTTCAACGATTCCTGGACGATACGAACTATGCCGGCCCCATACGTCGAGGTCCCTTTCGTTTCGGTAAGGGCCGGGCAAAGACAACCGAGATCCTCTATCTGTTTGGCACCGCGGACCAGCGCGAACTGCAGCTGGACACACTGGCTGCGCGCCGCGACTACTTGATCCCGGTGGTCGACCCCCAGTATTTGGCGTCTACCCGAGCCCTCCCCTTCGTCTGGACTTCGGCGGCGGAAAGTGACCTGCCCATCTTCGAACAGGGTCTGCGAGACATGTTCGAAAACTGGAAAACGCATGCCACCCGTTACGGATTTCTGCATTTCGGCGACGATCAATGTTCCATTGGCTTCAATCGAACGGTCCCATCTACCTCTGATGATCAAGAGTACGATACGGCCCAGTGCCTGACCATGCAGTTCGCACGCACCGGCGATCCCGAGTACCTCCGGTGGGCAAGTATTTGCGCGCGCCATTTGATGGACGTCGATCAGAAGCATCCCAGTGGCGAGCTTTGCTTTCACGGGTATGCCGGATCGGGTGATTACCACGAGGATCCCGGGCCAACCGACATGGACGGTCATCCCTATATCGCCGGCATCGTGAATCACTACATGCTTACTGGAGATCGCCGCAGCCTCCGAGGGATCACGCGTCTGGCCAAGAGACTGCACCGGTACGGTACTGATGCCAAAGAGCGGCTGCTGACAACTGACGGGCGCGGTTTGTCTCGAGCAGGAATCTGCCTGATCGCCATTTACGATCTGACTCGCGATCCGGCGCATTTAGCTCCGGTAAAGAGAATGGTAGATAGCATAAATGATCTGTCCGGCAACGCAACGGATGCTCTTAGGGGTGAGCCACCGTTCGCATTATGGCAGATCAATCACAGCGAGATGTGTTACCACGTGCGTGAATTGCTCGTCCGATATCACGCGGCGACGGGTGACCCGCGAACCCTAGCAACTTTGCAAGAGGCGCTTGATCTGTACGTCCACGATCTTTGGGACAGCCAAAAGATGGCCTGGCGCGGCATGTTCGGAGCAGGATTCGATTTCAATATGCAGTATGAACAGGCCGTTCAGAGAGAGCCTCGGAGTGGCAGCTTCACGGAGGGGGCAACCGCCGAATTAGGCATGTCCTTTGCGTACGCAGCCAACGTCACGCAGAACGACATGTATTTGGCACCGCTTTTGGACAGTTTGGAAGGCATGGGAGCCGACTTCGCCAAGCGATTTGGCAACCGTGAGTTTGGCAGACGGCAGCTGTGGACTCTTCCACTGGTCTCCATGCTGCCAAGGGATTGGCGGACGCATCGCGATAAGATTGTTGAGCACGAGGTTTTTCGTGCTAGCCTCAGGGAAAGCGATGGATTGGTTGCCTGGACTCCAGACGGCGAGATGACGGGCGAATCCCACGATACCGTTCGCTGGACAGACAGTCCGTTCGGCAAAGTACTGCGGACCTACGGAAACAGCTTCGTCACGTTCCCGGCACCGACGGACATACTTGAAACGCCGGGTACGCTGGGCTTCTGGGTCCGTAAAGACGAGGCCAAATGGGATCGCAAGCCGTGGCCATGGTATGGGGAACTGCGTGGTCTGGTTCACGTGGGCTCCGACACCCGTGAGACGAACGCTCTGGATCTGATGATGCTCAACGGCAACTTGTGGACTCGCTTGTACGACCAGCGAGCCTGGGAGATGGTAGCGATCAAGTCTCCTTCGCCCGCTTGGGAAAACGGAACTTGGCACCACGTCGCGGTCGTTTGGAACCGTTTTGACGTGACGGCCTTCCTAGATGGACAACAAGTCGGCCACGACGACCGGTTTGCCCTGCCGGGTGGCGGCCAGACGACGGTCTTCATCGGCTGGCGACCAACCAACCGATACGGGCAGGCCGACTACCACGATCTCCGGATTTTCCGGTCTGCGCTGCCTGATTGGCGGATCAAACGGCTCGTCGACTCGACTCGACCACCAGTGGAAAACTAGGCCGGCATCGATCATGGTGGGTATGCTGAAGGAAGCGAAGCCGTGGAGAATTTGGATTTGACCTGATCGCAGCCACAAATACCCGATGGGTGGAGAATGACAACTCGAGTTAGTCGATCAGCAGGCCAAGCATTTCATCGGAATGTGCGTAAAAAGCGCCTTCATCGCCGGCTCGACGCTCGAAGGCCAATCGCTATTGTCTACGTTCCTCTTTGAGGCGAGACCTAATCGACACTGGATTGTCTGGCGGGCTGTCATGCTACGATCAGCAAAAACAGCCGGTAGTATTCCGTTCCCAGGGGGCCATGGGTTGTGGAGGCATAATTCATCGCCCTAGTCCCGACGAGTCGATATCGTGAGCCGGCAAAGAAATCTCCAACGGTGCATGGCGCCGTCCGTCGCCGTGCTAACGATGCTTCTTGTTATCTCACCGTCCGCAGTGGCGGCTCCGTGTTGAGGGCGTTTAGAAACGGTGGCGCGGGGCGGCCGAAATTGGTGGCGCTAGTTGGTTGATATCTCCTTGTCGAACGTTCGGTTGTCGCGGAAGAATTTTGAAATGGGGCGAAGACTGATATGTTAGCGTTGCCGGCCGCGCCGCCGCTTGGCGTCCTGCAGGCGGTAACTTTCGCCCGTCGTTTCCAGGATGTGGCAACGGTGCGTGAGCCGATCGAGCGCCGCTCCGGTAAGCCGCTCGCTTCCTAGTACCTCGGTCCAGTTCTCGAACGGCCGAACACAATGCACCGAAAGATTCTGCCTTTCCAACGACAGCATCGGTTCCTAAGATTGGCGTCGTTGCACT
>JBBDWY010000059.1:0-35369 GCA_040902605.1 Pirellulales bacterium
TTAAAATCCGTTGGGGGGCAACCCCCGTGCGGGTTCGACTCCCGCCTCGGCCACTGGATTGGGCTCTGTTGCCGGGCGTCTTGCTCCCGACGCCAGTCCTGAGCGGTCGGGAATTTTGCGCTACAGCATTTGCGCCGCAAACGCTGTTAAGTCGTTGCGCCGCGAAGCGTTCAATTTTGCACCTCGATCTGGGGTCCCACACGGAGGTTCAAAATTCGGGGTTTTTGCACGGCGCCGAACGCCGAACATGCCTGGCCGGCTTTTGCCAGCGGGCGCAGGATGCGCGGAAAACGCATCGAATTTACGTCCGCAAATGCGTGCCAAGTTGGTAGGGCCGGCAGTGCCGGCCACGAAAAATACCGCCACAAATCTGGCGGCCGGCCCAGCCGGCCCTACGAGCGCTGTGCGCGCAAAATCGCGACGACCTGTCCGGCCACTAATAGGGTCGAACATCATGGCTCCGGCTGCTGGCGCAGACCGGTCGTTTTTTGCCGGGAAATGGACAGATGCGCAAAACTCCCCCCCCGGGGTTTTGCGCATCTGTGCCACTTTGACACGCTGATCGGCTACAGGCTTTTCGGCAAGGCGCGCACCGGTAGCGCCCAGCCGCGCTTCCCGCGGCCTCTTGAACAACTTCCGGATTGCCAAAGAACGGTCCGAATCTCGTGCAGGATGAGCGTAGCAGATTTGTGTACGGATGTATAGAAAGGTTTTGGCCATGTCAGGTTTTCCGAAACGACGCAAGCGTGAGTGGCAACTAGGCAATTTCCTCACGCAGAGGCGCGGAGGCCGCGGAGGATTGGGACAAAAAGTTGTATTGTTCGCGGACAATGTCACTGTCGCTGAGGGGCACGCGACCGCATTGCTTCATCAATTCCCGGAATGGATCGTCGTCATGAGGCTCCGCAAGCCGAGATCGACCAGTTCGTGACCATGGCGCAGGCAGCGGAGATTGCCGTGCAGCGGCAGCCGACCGACAAGCCTGAACCCCTTGGCCAAACGGTATGGAATTGGGATGAGCCGAGCGAGCCGCACGCAGAGCAGCAGTCGGCAACATACAACCGCGACGACCGGCCGGAACCGCTTGGCTTACCCGATGGCCGGGGTTTTCTTTAGCGCCTAGCGCGCACGGGGCATCCTCGACTACTAAAACGCCGGACGGAGTTCGTCGGTGTTGGCTTCAGCATCGGCCTCGATCTGCTTCACCAACTCGTCTAGTTTCTTCGCGGCCTCCTTAACATCCCTCAACACAGTTTTATCGGCCGTCACTGTAGGTTGGCCACCCCGTTGCAAGTAGTAGGTTTGCCAAATGGCTTCGGCGACGGCCATGTTTGTAGCAGCAATCAACTTTGCATCGAGTGATAACGTGCGCTCTTTCATTGCATCCATTGAATCCATTGAATCTTCCTTTCGTGTGGTGTAATGGTCGATATTCTACCACTCGGCCCCCGGTCGGTCCCAGTGATACGTTATGCTACGTGCGCGACGACGGGGAGTGGTAGTTACTCGGCCGGCGACGGACGCGGTGGGGATTCTTGGCGTTGGTGGAGCGGCGGGATACTCAGGATTGATCGGGGAAGTTAGCACGCCAGGCGGCATCGCGTTGACTTTGCCCAGCCGTGGCAATGCGGTTCATCATATCTTGGTGCCTGCGCTCCCCTTCGTGACGTATATCTTCCTCTCGACGCGCCGGTTCATATTGCAATTCTTCCATTTTCCGTCGGTGGTCCGAACTAGGATGTGCCCATACCCGTTCCTTCACTTCGTCAGGAGTAGCTCGCCGCGAGGTTCGTCCGACACGAACGTACGGCCGCTGATCGTAATAGTAGACTGGCTCTCTTTGATCTGCGGCAACGTCGATCACCAGAATGCAGCCGTCGTCGTAGCAGAGCGAGATTTTTTGCTCGACACGCGGCTGGACCTGCTGAATAACGTTCTGGGTACTATGAAATGCCTTGTCATGTTGGTCGGGATCGAGACCCACTACGTTGCCGTCATCGTCAACACCAATGAGGATCATGCCGCCGCCAGAAGTTGCGAACGCGGCTACTTCCGTGGCCAGCGTATGCAATTGTGGCGGAAATTCGCGTTTGAATTCTGCGTGCTGACCTTCACCCGCGGCGCGAATATCGGGCAGCGTTTTTGAAACTTCATCGTCGGACCATGCTGAAATGCTCATTGTCCTTCCAATCGAATCGAGGCGAAACGTGGTGGTATGTTGCATTTTACCGGGATTGACATTTTCGCGGCAGGGGCGGCAGGCTGATCGACGTGAAAGCCCCCTTCCCCTAATCCGGTGCACGCTAGGCGACTCGTAATTTTTTGCACCTAGTGCGCCCCGTAGGCGCCTGTTCGATTAGCCGAGCGGGAACTACCCGCCCCCGGCCGGACTGCACCTAGCGAGGGCGTAGGTGGCCTAATGCAACGGTACGGGCGACCTGTTGGCGCATTGGGTACGTTGGGCGGTCGGAGAGCGGTAGTAATTACTACTGGAAGCGCGCGTTTCGGCACGTTACGCGGCGTTTTTGATAGAGGGCCGCGAGAACCGAGAAGTGCAGTTTAGCCTTCAAAGCAAGACATTTCCCGCGAACTAGCGGCATCCCCAAAATTGGCCGTTTAGTCTTTTAAGTCGGTAGTGTCTGCCGTTCCGCCACTCGGCCGTAAGCGTGGCTTTGGTGGATGGTGAGAAGCGTTATTGTACTCGGTTGGGCAAGTGGGCAAAACGTTGGGGTGGGAGTGTAACGCGGCCGTGGTGGCTGAGGTGCGCAGCTAAACCGCAAGCGGTGGTCAAGCCGATTCTTGGTGCTGAGCTAAACCGCCCCACGGCGGTGCCTCCCTCAGCTCAGACCGTTCGGCTCGGATTATCGCGCTCTTTCAGAGCTTGGCTGTCTTTGGGGTGATTCTCCCCAGGGCTTCGCCCTGGGCTGTCGTATGCGTGCCCTTTCAGGACGGGTCGTTGTGTCGAGGATTCGCGGCGGCCGGGTGGCACGAAGGCACTTGCGTAATGTGGCGTCGTCCGGCGTAGAGGAGCAAAAGCACTGGCGGAGCCAGTGGCGCGCGCGTTTCAAGTTCGTGTGGTGGCGGCGCTGGTTCGTGATGTTGAGCTAAACCTCCCCTCGGCCGGCAGCTCGGGGCCGAACGGCAAGCGGTTCAAATCGCACTGCTCGCTGGCAAGATCACGTGGGCCTTAGGAGCAGGGAATGCCGTAGCCAATGGTCTGGCCCTTTGTTACGCCGCGAGCAGTGGCACACCGCAACAGCGTCAACCTGAGAGATGCTTTAAGACGTCGCGGACTTCGTCGGGGGATTCGGGGCGGACGGCGCGGGCGAGTTCTTGGCCGTTTTTTAGGGCGATGAGGGTGGGCCAGAGTTTGACGCGGAAGGAGCGGCCGAGGGGGCGGCCGGGGCCGTCTTCGACTTTGATGTGCTGGACGGAGGGGAACTCGGCGAGCGCTTCTTCGATGGCGGGGGCTGCGGCCTGGCAGTGGCCGCACCAGTTGGTTCCGAAATCTAAGAGCAGCGGCCCCTCGAATGCATCGATTTCCTCGCGCGTGGGGCCGGGGGTTTCGTAGGGCTTCATGGTTGACTCACGTTCGATCCTGCCGCTGATTGATTTGCCAGGCAGGCGACGGCGATGCGAATTCGTTCGTACCCGATGCGGCCGTGCAGGGCTTCGTAGATTGGTTTCAATCGTTCGGCTCCGGCGTGTTGGACCACTGCCTCAATCTGTTCCAGCTCCTTGCGCGAAAGCCAACGCGACGCATCGGTAACACGGCGGTGGCGGATGTAAGACTCGAGGTAGCCATACGTCGTCGAAATGGCCCGGCCGAGCTGCGCGGCCGCTTCTTCGACGCTCAATCCCTGATCGAATAGCGGAAACGCTTGCACCGCGCTGGCGGACGGAACCGACGGCGTTCGCGGCGTGGCAGCTTCTGGCTGAACGTCCATGCTCAGCTCGTGCGGCTGGCAGTAGGCCACGATGCAGTCAACGAACTGCGGACCGAAGTCGGCGGCCTTTTGCTGGCCCACGCCATGAACTTCCAGGAACCGTTCAACCGTGGACGAGCGTCGCCGCGCCATGTCGCGGAGCGTGGCGTCGCCGAAGACGATATACGCGGGCACCGCGCGGCGAATGGCTTCTTCGCGCCGCAATTGGCGGAGCGCGTCGAACAGGCCCTGGTCAACGCCCTCCCAGGAATCGAGTATCGCAGCCGGGGACTGGGCGCGATGCTGCTTGGCAGGCCTGAGCAGCATGGGGCCTATCTCAGAACCGTCTGCAGAAAGGGGGACAGGCACATTTTGCTCCGAAGACTCCGCAATATGAGCCAGTCCCCGACGGTTCTGGGCGAGCAACCGGCGGCCTGCCTGGGTCACGCGCACGAGATGGTACTCGCCGTCCTTGCACAGGAAGCCCTGATTCACAAGCTGCTCGATCCATTGGCGCACGTCCTGCCGGCGGAACTCGCTCAAAATGCCCCACGTGCTGAGCTGGTCGTGGCCTGCCGAAACGATGCGCTGCTCGCGCGAGCCGGTGAGGACCAGCGAAACGTAGTCGGCACCGTACCCCTCGCGCACGCGAAGCACGCAGGAGAGAATCTTCTGGCCGATCACCAGCGCATCGTCCACGACTTCGAGCTTGCCGAGGCAGACGTCGCAGGCGTTGCACGGACCGTGGTTCCACGCTTGACCGAAGTGTTCGATCAGACTGGCGTGGCGACATGTGACAGAGGTGGCGTAGGCGTTAATCTTTTCCAGCGCCGCTTCGGCGACACCGCGGGCTTCGCCGTTGGTGTTCCCGAGCACGCGTTTCCACTTCATCAGATCGCCGGCGGAATACAGCAGCCAACATTCGGCTTCCACGCCGTCGCGGCCGGCCCGGCCGCTTTCCTGCTGATAGTTTTCGAGCGATTTCGGCATGCCGGCGTGAACGACGTAGCGAACGTTCGATTTGTCGATTCCCATGCCAAAGGCGATTGTCGCGACGATTGTGTCGGCCTGCTCGGTCAGGAACGCTTCTTGATTGCGCTTGCGCTGGTCATCGTTCATCCCGGCGTGGTACGCGAGCGCCGAGTATCCTATCTCGCGCAATACGGCGCACGTCCTGTCGACATCGGCGCGGGTGATGCAATACACGATTCCCGATTGGCCCCGAAAGCGGTCAATCACGCTGCAAATCTGGTTCAAGCCGCGCTCGCGCCGTGCGACATGATAGTGCAAATTCGGCCGGCGGAAATCGCCCACCAGCACTTCCGGCTCGCGAAGGCCGAGCTGCGCCACGATGTCGCCGCGGACTTGCTCGGTGGCTGTGGCCGTGTAGGTGTGAATCGCGGCATCGGGAAAGCGGTCGCGCAACAGCCGCAGATCGCGGTACTCCGGCCGGAAATCGTGTCCCCAGGCGCTGATGCAATGGGCTTCGTCGATGGCGAAAAAGCTGACGTGCTGATTTTGCAAGAATTCCAGCGTGCGCGGCGCCACGAGCCGCTCCGGCGACAGATATAACAGCCGGACGCGGCCCGATTCGATTTGACGGGCGATGTCGCGCTTTTCGTCGGCCGCCAGCGTGCTATTCACCGCGACGGCCGGAATGCCGCAGGCCTGGAGTCCATCGACCTGGTCTTTCATTAGGGCGATCAGCGGCGAGACGACCACGGCGAACCCGTCGCGGCACAAGGCCGGCGCCTGATAACACAGCGACTTGCCGCCGCCGGTCGGCATCACCACCAGCGAATCGCGGTCCTCCAGCACACACTGCATCGCCTCGCGCTGCAGCGGCAGAAAGTCGTCGAAGCCCCAGTAGCGCTTGAGGATCTGTTGCAATGCATCGACGTCCATGAACAAACTTTCAATAAATAGAAGTCGCGTTTCGCACTTCCGCGGCGCTAGTGTAGAATACCAGCGAGAGCCGAGGAGGTGAATGATGCTCGTCGATACTGGCCTGACTTTCCACGAGATTATCATGAACGAACCCCTACCGAAAGGAACTATCCAACAGGCGGTTATTGACTTTCTCAAGGACCGCGACGACGCCGCGATTTTCGGTGCGATGGCCGTCAACGCGTACATCGACGAGCGCCGGATGACCGAAGACGTGGATATCGTCTGCAGCCGGGCAAAAGAGATAGCGGAAGAGCTCCGCCGGCATCTCAGCGATCAGTTTCACATCGCCGTGCGGATTCGCAAGGTGCGCGACGAGATTGGATTTCGTCTGTATCAAATCGCCAAGCCGAAGAATCGTCACCTCGTAGACGTGCGACCCGTGGAGTCCTTGCCTCCGACCCAGCGAATTGAAGGCGTTTTGGTCGTAACGCCCGTCGAGGTCATTGCCGGCAAAGTGATTTCGTGCGTACGGCGAAAGGGAAAGCCGAAGTCGTTTACTGACCGTCGTGATTTGGCCCACATGTTGCTCCGATTCCCGGAACTGAAGGTGAATGGGGGAGCCGTAGAGAAGCGCTTAAGTGACCAGGGTGCTGATGAAAAGACGCTTGCCTTCTGGCGCGAGCTTGTGGCGGAGGAGATTCTTGCCGAGGAAGAGGAGGACTTCTAGTCGGGCAAGCAAAAAACTTCTCGACTCGACTTCGGTACGTTCTCTATCCGACAATGCAGGTGGTGTATTTGGAACTCGACAATAATACCAAAGTTCTCACGACCGCATGACCGCTTCGTCAAGCAGCCGGCCGACGCTTTATACGGTGGGCCATTCGAACCATAGCGAGGAGAAGTTCCTCGATTTGCTTCGCCAGCATGGGATTGAAGTGTTGGTCGACGTGCGTTCGCGGCCGTCGTCGCGATACAATCCTCAGTTCAACGACAGCAATCTGCAGCGGGCGTTGGAGGCGGCCGGCATTCGCTACCTGTTCATGGGCGAGGAGCTTGGCGGGCGGCCTGAGGAGCAGGAGTTGCTCGACGAAGAGGGCCGCGCGCTGTACCACCGCATGGCCGAGTCGGCGGGGTTTCTCAGCGGGATCGAGCGGCTCCAGCGCGGCGTGAGCGAGCACCGCGTGGCCATCATGTGCAGCGAGGAGGACCCGGCAATCTGCCATCGTCATCTGCTGGTGACGCGGGTCATTAGCGGGCGGGGCATCGACGTGCGGCATATTCGCGGTGACGGCCGGCTGGAGTCGGAAGATGAAATCGCAACCCACGACAAGCAGGGCCTGCTGTTCGCAGAATTGGAAGAGCAGTCATGGAAATCTTTACGATCGGTTTCGCCCAAACACCGGCCGCCGAGTTCTTCGGAAAGCTGAAGGGCGCCGGGGTTTGCCGGCTGCTGGACGTGCGGCTCAACAACACGTCGCAACTGGCTGCCTACGCCAAGCGCGACGACTTGCAATTCTTCCTGCGCGAAATCTGCGACGCCGAATACGAGCATGAACCCCTGCTCGCCCCCACGCAGGAGATGCTCGACGCCTACAAAAAACATAAGGGAAGCTGGCAGGCGTATGAGCAACAATTCTTGAACCTGATGGCCGAGCGGCGCATTGAGGACAATTTGGGCCGCGAGCGTTTCGAGACCACGCCAACCGTGCTGTTGTGCAGCGAGCACACGCCTGAACATTGCCACCGGCGGCTGGTGCTGGAGTACCTTGATGCAAAATGGTCGAATATCGTGCCGGTGCATTTGTAGCGACGGGCGGCTCGCCTGTCGTGATCAAGGCAGATTGGGCCGGCAGGCGAGCCGCCTGCCGCTACGGTAATGCAAATCGTTGTCAACCATCTCACACGGATGCATAGTCGCCGTGTCAGTACGATTGCCGAGGGCTAAGGATTGCGCAATGAGCGAAGAGCAATTGGGCGTCGGCGTGATTGGCTGCGGGGGGTTTGGGCTGTTCGCGCTGCAGCAGTTTATTCAAGTCCCGGGCGTTCGACTGGCCGGGATGGCGGCAACTGCGCGACCCGCGGCGCTGGCTGCGGCACGCCGTTACGGTTTGGACGACGTCGTTGACCTGCACCGGCTGCTTGAGTTGCCGGCGGTGAACTTGGTTTACATTTCGACGCCGCCGTTTTTGCACTACGAGCAGGCGCGGGCGGCGCTGGAGGCGGGAAAACACGTCATCTGCGAGAAACCGCTGGCCCTCACGGTCGAGCAAGCGGACGAGTTAGTGGCGCTGGCGCGGCGCAACGATCGCTTGCTGGTCGCCAATTTGATGCAGCGCTACAACCCGCTGTTCGATGTCATTGCCCAGGTGATCGAGCAGCGGCCGCTGGGCGAGCTTCTGCACGGCTATTTCGAGAACTACGCCTGCGACGAGCATCTGCCGCCGGAGCACTGGTTTTGGGACCGCGAAAAGAGCGGCGGCATCTTCATCGAGCATGGCGTGCATTTCTTCGATCTGGTGGCCGGTTGGCTCGGGCCCGGTGAGGTGGTTGCCGCCCAGGCCAGCGTTCGTGCTGGCAGCCAGTGCGAGGATCAGGTGCAGTGCGCCGTCCGCTACGCGAATAACGTCCACTTCAACTTCTACCACGGTTTCCACCAGCCGGGGCGGCTCGATCGGCAGGAGCTGCGGCTGATCTTCGAGCGCGGTGATATCTTGCTGCAGGGTTGGGTGCCGACGAGCGTCCGCATCCATGCGGTCGCCGATGAAGCGCAGACGAGGCAATTAACGGACTTTTTTCCGGGCGCTCGGATCGATGCCGTGACCACGTACAGCACCCGCGACCGCCCGTTCTACTCCCATGGCCGCGAGCATGACGTTTACCAGCAATTCGAGCTGCATTGGGGCGAGTGGCGGCAAAAGATGCCTGTGTACTGCGAGCTCCTGCGCGACATGATGGCGGACCAGATCGCGTGGATTCGAGACCGCCGGCAGATACGCAAGATCACCGAGCAAAACGGCCGCGATTCGGTCGCCACGGCGTGCGCGGCGGACCGGCTGGCGCACAAAATGACGAAGCACGAATGACGAATGACGAATGACGAATGACGAATGACGAAAAGGATAAGAAATGATTGAACGACGAATGACAATGACGAACGGCTCTCTTTCGTCATTCGTGCTTCGTCATTCGTCATTGACGCTGGAATGATTCGCCGACTTTCGACACATTTGCTTTTACGTCCGGAGGACGTGCCCGCCAGTCGTGACGACTGGGAAGTGATCGGCACGTTCAATCCGGGCGCGGTGCGTCACGGCGACGACGTGGTGCTGCTCGTGCGTGTCGCGGAGCGGCCGCGTGAGCGACGCCCGGGCTGGACCCCCCTGCCCCGCTGGTCGACTGGCGAGGGGCCCGTCATTGATTGGACGAAGGATGATGAGCTCGAATTCCTCGATCCGCGCGTCGTCCGCCGGAAAGTGGATGGACTCGTCCGGCTAACGTTTGTGTCGCACTTGCGCGTTGTCCTGAGCCGCGACGGCAAGTCGATCGACCGTGTTGGCGAGCCCGCGATCGTGCCGCAAACGGCCGACGAGGAATTCGGCGTCGAGGACCCGCGGATCACGCCGCTGGATGGCCGGTTCTATGTCACGTACGTCGCCGTTTCCCGTCACGGGCCAGCGACCGCGCTGGCGTCAACGACGGACTTCAAAAACTTTGAGCGGCATGGCATCATCTTCTGCCCTGAGAACAAAGACGTCGTGCTGTTTCCGCAGCGCGTGGCAGAGCAATACGTCGCGCTGCATCGGCCCGTGGGCGGCACGCCGTTCACGCTGCCGCAGATGTGGATCGCCCGCTCGCCCGACCTCGTGCATTGGGGACAGCACCATTATCTATACGGCGGCCAACGCGAATTCGAGACGGGCCGCGTCGGCGCCGGCACGCCGCCGCTGCTGGTGAACGAGGGCTGGCTGGAGATTTATCATGGCAACCTCCGCCCGGCGGCCAAGGGTCAAGTCGGCGCCTATTTCGGAGCCATCATGCTGCTAGCGAAAGAGGAACCATCGTGCGTCCTCGGCACGGGGAACGAGCCAATTCTTACACCCGACGTAGAATTTGAGCGGGAGGGGTTTGTGGCCAACGTGGTGTTTCCCACCGGCGTTGTCGAAAACGGCGACCGCCTGCTCGTTTACTACGGCGCCTCGGACAAATACTCAGCCGTGGTCGAGATGTCACTGAGTGGCTTGCTCCGGGCCCTGAATTAGCCTTCACTGTGAAGCCGTGTGGCTCGAGCCTCGTGCATTGCGGACGTTTTGCTGCCATAATTGTGAGGACTGGTTTCAAAAGCCCGCGAGCCGGCGACTTTATACCGCCGGGACAAGTTCGCCACGGCGAATCCGCTGTGGCGGGCCCGGCGGCTCGCCATGGATGTTGCAATGATAGGCCAAAGTGCTGACGTCCGAAAAATTGCCTTCATCGGCGATTACCTGCCGCGCAAGTGTGGCATTGCCACGTTTACGCACGATCTGCGACAGGCCGTCGCCACACAATATCCAGAGACCGAATGCATTGTCGTGCCGGTGAACGACCTCGAAGGCAGCTACGACTATCCGACCGAGGTTCGCTTTGAGATCGGCGAGAAGGAGCTGAGCTCGTATCGACGTGCGGCCGATTTCTTGAACTTCTCGAATGTTGACGTTGTGTCGCTGCAGCACGAGTACGGAATTTATGGGGGCGTCGCCGGTAGCCACGTTTTGAAGCTGCTCCGCGATCTTCGCGTCCCCGTCGTGACCACGCTGCATACGATTCTTCAAGAGCCCGGGACCGATCAGCGGCGCGTAATGCAGCAATTGGCGGAGCTCTCGGCACGACTGGTGGCGATGTCGGAGCGAGGCCGCAAGTTCCTGGTCGATATCTATGGCATCGACGAGCACAAAATCGACTTGGTCCCGCACGGTATCCCGGACATGCCGTTTGTGGACCCGAACTTTTACAAGGATCAGTTTGGTGTCGAAGGAAAGTTCGTCGCCCTCACGTTCGGTTTGTTGTCGCCGAACAAGGGGATCGAGCACATGCTCCGCGCGCTGCCCAGCATCGTGAAAGAGTACCCGAATTTCGTGTACATCATCCTGGGCGCCACGCATCCGGTGCTGCTCCGCGAGCAGGGCGAGGCATACCGCCTGAAGCTGGAACGACTGGCTCAGGAGTTGGGCGTCAAGAAGCACGTGATTTTTTACAACCGCTTTGTCGAGCTAAGGGAGTTGACGGAATTCCTCGGCGCGGCCGACGTGTACGTTACGCCGTATCTGAACCCGACCCAGATCACTTCCGGCACGCTCGCTTACTCGTTCGGTTGCGGGAAGGCGGTGATCTCCACGCCGTACTGGTATGCCGAGGAATTGCTGGCCAACGGACATGGCGTGCTGGTGCCCTTCGGCGACTCGGACGCCATCGCCCGGGCGGCGATCGAGCTGTTGAAAGACGAGCCGCGGCGGCACGCCATCCGCAAGCGAGCCTACCTGGCCGGCCGCGAAATGATTTGGAACCAGGTGGCTCAGCGCTACATGGAGTCGTTCCTGCGGGCGCGGCATGCCCGGGCCGACGCCTGGTCCAAACGGCTCGCGGTGCGGACGCTCGAAGAGGAGCGGCTACAGTTGCCTGAGTTGCGGCTGGATCACCTCTTGCGGATGACCGACACCACGGGCCTCTTGCAGCACGCGACGTATACCATTCCCAATTTTCATGAAGGTTACTGCCTGGACGACAATTCCCGCGCTTTGGTGCTGACCGTGCTGCTGGAGGAAATCGACGAGGACGCGCCGGTCGTGCAACGCGCGGCGACGACCTACGCGGCGTTTTTAAACTATGCATTCGATGCCAGCAGCGATCGGTTTCGCAATTTTTTGAGCTTCAATCGTCGTTGGCTGGAGGAGGAGGGATCGGCCGATTCGCTTGGTCGGGCCGCTTGGGCTATTGGCACCTGCGTTGGCCGATCGAAGCGACGCGATTTTCAGTTCTGGGGCGTTCAGCTGTTTGAACGGGCCGTTACCGCGGCAGCGGCAACGAACTCACCCCGAGCCTGGGCGTTTGGCGTGCTCGGCATCCACGAATACTTCCGCCGGCTCAGCGGCGACCGGCTCGCCAATCAATTGCGAGACACGCTCACGACGCGGCTGATCGAGCTCTATGAAGGAAACGCGGCCGACGACTGGCATTGGTTCGAGCCCAAGGCCTCGTACGACAACGCCAAGCTATCCCATGCGCTCGTGCTGAGCGGCCGTTGGGCCAATAATCCCCGTGCCCTGGAGATTGGTCTTGAATCGCTGCGCTGGTTATGCGACATCAAGCGGTCGCCGTCCGGCCATTTTCGGCCGATCGGCTGCAACGGCTTCTACACGCGCGGCGAACAATGCGCCGAGTACGATCAGCAGCCACTCGAGGCGCATGCCATGGTTTCTGCCTGCATCGAGGCTTATCGCGCAACGGACGACGCCTACTGGCTCGATCAGGCCCACTTGGCGTTTGAGTGGTTCCTGGGGCGCAACGATCTCGGCCTGCCGCTGTACGACGCGAACTCGGGCGGCTGCCGCGATGGTCTGCACGCCGACCGCGTGAATCAGAACCAGGGGGCTGAATCGACGCTCGCCTTCCTGCTGTCGCTGGCGGAAATGCAGTTCCTGGAAAACTCACTGGCGGCGTTTCGACAGGCGACCGAAGCCGACCAGCATCCCTCCAGTTATCTACAACATTCGACGAAGTCGAATTCCTAAGGAAGGGAGTTCGCCATGGAACTGAAGCGCACCGATATCATTCTGAAGCCGAACAACACGCGGGTGCTGTTCCGTCCTTTTCAGCCGACCGATCCGAATCGGGCCATGCGGATTGTGGCCCGCGTGATGGCCTTATCCGATGAGGAGGTGGAGCGCGTGCTGGAGCTCGTGCTCAGCGAGTTTCACGGACGCCATCAGAAGCTCCGCCAGTTCTTCATCCAGCGGTTTGAGCAGGTGCGCGAGCACCTGTTCACCGACGAACCTGTGAACGAGCCCCGGCAGCTCTTGATCGGCGCGTATTTCACCCAGGAGTACTCGCTCGAATCGGCCGCCTTGTTCAACCCGTCGATGGTCTGGCATCCCGACCAATCGGGCCTGCCGGAGGGCTCGAACCGGTTCATCTTGAGCCTGCGGGCGACGGGCGAGGGACACATTTCGTCGATCACTTTCCGCAGCGGCGTCATCGACGCCAAGAATCAAATCCAACTCGACAAACCCTCTCGCTTCGTCACCGCGCCCGAGCCGGTGGCCAATGCCGGCTACCAAAAGACGCTATTTCAACGCAAGCTGATTGAGCTTGGGCTGGGTGACGTGTTTGTGGACAACGTGCTGGCGTTATTGGAGGAAGAGTTTACGCTCGATCAGTTGCGCGATGCCGTCGCCACCGTGCGGCGGCAACATCGCCAGCGGTCGGCTGAGTTCGACAACGTGGCCAGCGGGACCATTGCGCTGGCGAAATCGAACTACGAGATCACTTTCTCGCCCGACCAGGACCTCTCCGCGCGGGCCATCTTTCCCTACTCGCCCACCGAAACCAACGGCATCGAAGATGCCCGCTTTGTCCAGTTTCAGGACGATGATGGACAGACGCGCTATTACGCCACCTACACAGCATTCGACGGCAAAGTAGTCCTGCCTCAACTCTTGGAAACGGTCGACTTCCTCCACTTTAACATCAGCACGCTGAACGGTCCTGAGGTGAGGAATAAGGGGTTCGCGTTATTCCCGCGCAAGATCAACGGTATGTACGCCATGCTCTCGCGCCAGGACGGCGAGAACGTTTACCTGATGTATTCCGACATGCTGCACTTCTGGTATAGCAAACAGCTGATCGTCAAACCCACGTATCCCTGGGAGTTCGTGCACATCGGCAACTGCGGCTCGCCGATCGAAACCGAAGCCGGCTGGCTTGTGCTGAGCCACGGCGTGGGAGCGATGCGCAAGTATTCGATGGGCGCTTTTCTGCTCGACTTGGAGGACCCGACGCGGGTGATCGGCCGGTTGAGCGAGCCGCTGCTTGCGCCCAACGAGACGGAACGCGAGGGATACGTGCCCAATGTGATCTATAGTTGCGGCAGCGTGGTGCATAACGGCGAATTGGTCATTCCCTACTCGATGTCGGACTACGCCAGCACGTTTGCCACCGTGCCGCTGCAGAAAATGCTGGCGCGGATGCAACCGACCCAGGTGGCGAGCGACCGCGTACCAATCTCGGCATAATCCCGAGGTGTGGCTGGGACTAAGTGTGGCTGCAGGGCTTCGTGCGTCCGCTTTCTCGCTAAAATCCGCGAAACATATTGGATGCGCACCGGTTTATCGGATAGAACGATGGTCTCCCGGCGTGGTGGCAATTCCCTCAAAAAACGCGGAACATAAAAACGATGATCAAGCAATCATTGTGCTGTGCAGCGCTGTGGCTGATTCCCGGTGTGTTGTCGGCCGCTGAATTCGATCGGCAGAAGTTGCAGAATTGGCATCAGTGGCGCGGACCGGAGGCGACAGGCGTCGCACCTTTGGCCGATCCGCCTACCGAGTGGAGCGAGACCAAAAACATCAAATGGAAGGTCCCGATTCCCGGACGTGGCAGCGCGTCGCCGATCGTGTGGGGCGATCGGATCTTCGTCCTCACTGCGATCAAGACCGACCGCGCCGCGGAGACGCCCGAAACGGCCCGTATCGCGCCGCATGTACAACTCGTGTCGCACCAGCAGCGAGCAAGTCGCGAGGAGCACATAGTACTTTTGGCACAGCGCGACGATCGGCCGCGCGACGGCGAGGGCCGCGGCCGTGGCGGCTTTGGTCGTGGCGATCGGGGCTTCGGCCGCGGGCGTTTCGGCGGCGCTCAGCCTGAGAACTTCTACGAATTCGTCGTCTTGTGTCTCGACCGGGAAACTGGCAAAACCATCTGGCAACGCACGGCCTCGGAAGTGGTGCCGCACGAAAGTCATCATGAAACAGGGTCATTCGCCTCAGCTTCACCCATTACGGATGGAAAGTATCTGTACGCCTCCTTTGGCTCCCGCGGCGTCTTTTGCTTCGATCTGGCTGGAAATTTGCAGTGGCAAAAGGATCTCGGCGACATGCAGATCCGAATGGGCTTCGGCGAGGGGTCGTCGCCGGCCCTGTGGGGCGACAAGCTCGTGCTGCAATGGGACCACGAGGGTGACGCCTTCATTGTCGCCCTGGATGCCCGGACGGGCGAAGAGAAATGGCGAACTCCCCGCGATGAGTCCAGCACCTGGGGTACGCCGCTCATCGTCGAAGGAGCCGGCCGAACGCAGGTCGTGACGAGCGGCTCGAATCGCATCCGCAGTTATGATTTGGCTAGCGGCGAGCTGATTTGGGAATGTGGCGGACTCGGCTCGAATCCCATTGCAACGCCGGTCGCCTTCGACGGATTGGCAATTGCGGTGAGCGGCCACCGCGACCCGGCGGGCATCGCAGTTCCACTATCAGCGAAAGGCGACATCACCGATAGCGACAAGATCGCGTGGCAGATCGAGGAGAGCACGCCTTACGTGTCCACGCCTGTGCTATACGATGGGACGCTTTATTTCGTCAAATCGCGCAACGCAATCCTGTCGTCGGTCAACGCGAAGAATGGCGAAATGATCATCGATCAGAAGCGGCTGCCCGACATGGAGTCGGTTTACTCTTCGCCGGTGTCCGCCAATGGCCGAATTTACTTTTCCAGCCGCGAAGGAACGACGCACGTCCTCGAGCACGGCCCCAAGCTGGAGATCCTGGCGACTAATTTTCTCGACGAAACGATTGATGCCTCGCCAGCCATCGTCGGCAAAGAGATGATCGTCCGCGGCGAGAATCATCTCTATTGCATCGCCGAGTAGTCGCCGCGAGCCGCCGGCTTCATCCCGGCGGGGATAAACCCCGCGGCTCGCTGCACGCAATTGCGATTCGCACCAAGCTCAACACGATTTGCACGTCAACGCCTTGCGTAACCTCCTTCGATCCTCACAATAGTGGGCGAAAGCGAGGGCGGCTCCGTGGCTCATCTATTGGCGCTCGACCAGGGCACGACATCGTCGCGCGCGATCGTGTTCGACAGCGGCGGCGAGATCGTCGCTGTCGCGCAACGTGAATTCCGGCAGCATTTCCCGCAGCCAGGCTGGGTGGAACATGATCCCAACGAGATCTGGTCGAGCCAACGCGACGTGGCCTGCGAGGCGCTCGCAACGGCCGGCTTGAAGTCGACCGACGTTTCGGCAATTGGCATTACAAATCAGCGCGAGACCGTGGTCGTGTGGGATCGCTCGACCGGCGAACCGGTCCATCGCGCAATCGTGTGGCAAGACCGGCGCACGGCGGCCGACTGCGATCGGCTCCGCGCGGAGGGCCGCGAGCCGATGATCCGCCAGAAAACGGGGCTGCTGCTCGACCCCTACTTCAGCGGCACCAAGGTGGCGTGGTTGCTAGAGCATGTGTCGGGCGCCCGTGCCGCCGCCGAGGCGGGACGATTGGCATTCGGCACCGTCGATGCCTGGCTGATCTATCGCTTGACCGGCGGCAAAGTGCATGTAACGGATGCCTCGAACGCGTCCCGCACACTGTTGATGAACATTCACACGGGCGAGTGGGATGATGAGTTGCTCGACTGCATCGGCGTGCCGCGTGCGATGCTGCCCGAGATCCGCGCCTCCAGCGAAGTTTACGGCGAAGTACAATCGGTGGCCGAGTTGGCGGGACTCCGCATTGCCGGCGTGGCGGGAGATCAACAAGCGGCCCTGTTCGGCCAGGCCTGCTTCCGATCGGGTATGGCCAAAAACACGTACGGCACGGGCTGCTTCATGCTGACGAATACGGGCGCTGCGGCCGTCGAGTCGAAAAACAAGTTGCTCACCACGGTCGCCTGGCAATTCGAAGGGAAGCTTGAATACGCTTTGGAGGGAGCGGTCTTTGTGGGCGGGGCCGTCGTTTCCTGGCTGCGCGATGGGCTGGGCATCATTAAGTCGTCGTCCGAAGTCGAAGCATTGGCCCGCTCCGTTCCCGACAGCGGCGATGTTTATTTGGTGCCGGCGTTCGTCGGGCTGGGAGCGCCGCACTGGGACCCGTACGCACGCGGCATAATTGTCGGCATCACGCGCGGCACGACCGCCGCCCACATTGCCCGCGCGGCAGTCGACAGCATTGCGCTACAAGTCGCCGATCTGGCCCACTCGATGCACAGCGATGCTGCGAGCTCTCTCACCGAGCTCCGCGTCGACGGTGGAGCGAGCGTCAACGACACGTTGCTCCAATACCAGGCCGATATCATGCAGCTCCCCGTAGTGCGGCCAAAAATCACCGAAACGACCGCCTTGGGCGCGGCCTACCTCGCCGGCCTGGCAACTGGCGTCTGGAAGCGCCGCGACGAAATTGCCAGCCATTGGCAGGTCGACCGCCGCTTCGAGCCGCAGATGTCGGCCGACAAGGCCGCTGCGATCCGCGCCCGCTGGGCCGAGGCGGTCGAACGCTCAAAGGATTGGGCCCGAGCAGGAATCACCGGGTAGGACGGACAATCCTGTCCGTCACCAAAGTTGCGCTGACGGACAGGATTGTCCGTCCTACGATTATGAGTTCGATTTTCTCCCGTCCGGCCCAGCTCGAGCGATTGGAAAGCGATGCTGGGCCGTGGGACATCGTCGTCATCGGCGGCGGGGCGACAGGCACCGGCGTGGCCGTTGATGCGGCGGCGCGCGGCTATCGTGTCGCGCTGTTCGAGCAGCACGACTTCGGCAAAGGCACGTCCAGCCGGAGCACGAAACTGATCCACGGCGGACTGCGCTACCTCAAGCAAGGCCGCATTCGACTGGTGCGCGACGGGCTCATCGAGCGCGGCCTCCTCTGCCGCAATGCTCCGCATCTGGTCCATCCGCTTCCCACGATCGTCCCGGTGTACTCCTGGTGGGAGGGCGCGTATTACGGGCTGGGGCTGAAAGTATATGAACGGCTCTCCGGCCGCTTGAGTCTAGGTCCCTCGCGCCGGCTTTCGGTGGAGGAAACACTCAGCGCCATTCCGACACTCGAGAGACACGGCCTCCGCGGGGGCGTCGCTTATCTCGACGGCGCTTTCGACGACAGCCGGCTGCTGGTGAACCTCGTGCAAACGGCCATCGAGCACGGCGCAGTATGCCTCAACTACGCGCCGGTGAGGGAGCTAGTAAAACAATCGGGCCGTGTGAGCGGCGTCGTGGCCGAGGATGCGGAAACCGGCGGCACCTTGCGCGCCACGGCGCGAGTCGTCGTCAACGCCACGGGTCCATTTGCCGACCAAGTCCTGCAGCTCGATGACCCCAGTGCGCCGCCGGTCATCGCCCCCAGCCAGGGCATTCATCTTGTGTTCGACCGCGACTTCCTGCCGGGCACTTCGGCACTGATCGTGCCCAAGACGCGCGACGGCCGGGTCGTGTTCGCCATTCCGTGGCACGGCCACGCCATCGTCGGCACCACCGACACGCCACGACCGGACGCGCCGCTGGAGCCCCACCCGCTGCCTGGTGAGGTCGATTTTCTGCTGGAAACAATCGCGCCGTATCTCTCTCGCAAGCCACGGCATGTCGATATCCGTTCGATCTTCGCCGGCATCCGTCCACTCGTGCGCGGCGGCGATGTCCGACAGACGTCGAAACTCGGCCGCGATCATCAGGTGCGCGTTTCGCCCAGCGGATTGATCTCGGTGCTTGGCGGCAAGTGGACAACCTATCGCCGCATGGCTGAAGATGGTGTGGACCGGGCCGCTCTCGTCGGCCGTTTGGTGCCGAAGCCTTGTCCAACGAAAACGCTTCCGATCCACGGTTACCCTGGCGACACGCAACCCGACCGGTTTGTTGAATACGGCTCCGACGCGACCGCATTAGAGCAGCTTGTCGCCACGGTGCCCGGCGGCGATGGGCGACTTGCGGCGCGGCTGCCGTACGTCGCTGGCCAAGCGATTTTCGCCGCCCGCCATGAGATGGCGCGAACCGTCGAGGACGTGCTGGCCCGCCGTCTGCGCGCACTGTTCCTCGACGCCGAGGCCGCACTAGTTGCGGCACCGCGCGTGGCCGAGTTATTGGCGCATGAACTGGGCCGCGATGCTCAGTGGCAGAGCGACCAGCTCCAACAATTCCGGATCGTGGCCGAGGCGTATCGACCTCCTTTTTACTCGTAAGGAGTTCCTGCGATGCAGGCTTATTTCGCCGAGTTTATTGGAACGGCCCTGTTGATTCTGCTCGGCAACGGGGTGGTGGCGAACGTCGTGCTGCCGAAAACCAAAGGCAGCGGATCGGGTTGGATCGTCATCACCTTCGGCTGGGGTATGGCGGTATTCGTCGCCGTGTGGTGTATCGGCCCCATCAGCGGCGCGCACATCAACCCCGCAGTGACGCTCGGCCTGGCGATCGCCGACCGATTCGCGTGGACCCAGGTGCCAGGCTATATCGCCGCCCAGCTGCTCGGTGGGATTTTCGGCGCAACACTCGTGTTCCTGTTCTATCGCGATCACTATCGGGCGTCGAGCGACCCCGACGCCAAGCTGGCCACGTTCGCCACCGCGCCCGCCATTCGCAACTTTCCCAGCAATCTTTTCAGCGAAGTAATCGGCACGTTTGTCCTGGTGTTCGCCGTGCTATTGGCGGCCGATCCCACGATCAAGGTTGAGCCCGGCGCCACGACCGTGCCCGGAGCCGGCATGACGATCGGCCTCGGTACGCTCGGCGCCCTGCCCGTAGGTCTGCTCGTCCTGGCGATCGGCCTCTCGCTCGGCGGCACCACCGGTTACGCGATCAATCCGGCCCGCGACCTCGGCCCCCGCATCGCCCACGCCCTGCTCCCGGTGCCCGATAAGCGCGACAGCGATTGGCCATACGCCTGGATCCCTGTCGTCGGCCCAATCCTCGGCGCGGTGCTCGCCGTGCTGATCGGGAAAGTGATGCTGTAGCATTTCGCTCCTGGCACTGCTCTAAGCCCGCAGCGCGGGTACGATGTCTGCGCGGGCAGCATGCCACCCGGGGCCAAGTCCTGCCAGGATTCCCAATACGGCAGAGACGACAAGCCCCGTGGCCGCCACCGTCCAAGAAGGCCGAAAGGCGATGGTCACGGCTTCGGCTCCGACGGAAAGATGGCTCATCGCAAGGACGAGCATCGCGGTGCCGACGCCAAGGATGCCGCCGGCAAAACTGAGGATTGCACTCTCGCCGACCACGAGTTGAAACACTCGCGAACCGGTAAAGCCAAGTGTTTGCAAAACCGCGTGTTCCCGAATGCGGTCTTGAATAGACATGACCGTGGTCGTCGCCACGATCGCGAGCACCAGACCGACGCAGGCATATCCCAGATAATGCGCAAGGCTTATCAGCTGCGTCAAATCGCCCAAACTCTTGGTTTGAAAAACGCCCTTTGGCCGCGTGTCTGTCTCGACTGGTCCGCCGCGAAACAGCGCATCGATTTCAGCACTCTTGGCGATGGTGTCGACGCCGGCGTCCAACAGCACCTCGTGTTGGGTCACGGTGCCGACCAGATCCTCGTCCTTGCCGCGTTGGAGAAAATCCAGATGCGAATAGATATAGTTCTCCTCGGCCGGATCGTTCGACGTGAAGATGCCGGCCACTTGGACGGTGAGATCGCCGATGGAAAACTTGTCGCCCGGCTTGAGACCGCGGCGACTGGCAACGGCCCTGCCGACCACGGCCGCGTCTTGATGCTGCTCGAAGTCGGCCCAATCGCCGGACACTAGCTCAAAATCGCGGGCCGCGCGGAGCTTCGACGACGGCAAGCCGTAGAAAACAATCACATCGAGGCTCGCCCGGCAGTTGTTGGTGAAGACTTGTATCGGAACGACTTCGCGCACGCCCGGCAGCCGCTTGATCTTGTCTTCGTAGTCTTGCGGAACATGGCTTGTGGCAGGGCAAAACTTATTGGCTTGGAACAGGATGAGCGACTGCTTCGCCTGCTGGCGATGCTGCAAGTCGTACATGCCTTGCTGCACTGCGCCAACAAAACAGAACACAAATAGTGCCACGGCCGATCCGCTGACCGTTAAAATCGTGCGGGCGCGATGCCGCCAAAGCGTCTTGAGCAAATAGGGCAAGAATTTCAACATGATGTTAGACCTCTCGATAAGACCTCAAGCACCGCGAAACGCCGGCGCGGGACGGGCTGCGCTTGGCGTCTCCGAGAGCTTGCCGTGCTCCAGTTTTAGCTGCCGTCGTGCCACGGCAGCCACCTCAGGGTCGTGCGTGACCATCAATAGCGTCACTCCCAACTCGTCATTCAAGCGCTGCAAAAGCCGCAGGATTTGCAGCGACGTATCGTCATCAAGGTTTCCCGTCGGTTCATCCGCGACGACTACTTTCGGGTGCGTCACGATGGCCCGCGCGACGCCGACGCGCTGTTCTTGGCCGCCCGACAGCTGCCGCGGATAGTGCTCGGCACGATCGCTCAGTCCGACCGCCTCGAGTGCGACCTCCGTCCGCTTCTGCCGTTCGGCACGCGACATCGGCAAGAGCAACAGCGGAAGCTCCACGTTTTCGAATGCAGTCAGCACGGGAATAAGATTGTGCGTCTGAAAAATGTAACCAATGCTGACCGCCCGCCAATTGGCAAGTTTCGTGCGCGAGAGGTTGGTGATGTCGGTGCCGTCGATAGTGATGGTGCCGCTGTCGGGCCGATCGATGCTGGCGATGAGATTCAAGAGGGTTGACTTCCCCGTGCCACTCGCTCCCATGAGCGATACGAACTCGCCGTCTTCCATGTCTAACGAAACGGCGTCCAGCGGGGTGATCGATTCGCCACCTTTGTGATACCGCTTCGTGACGTTTCGCAATTCAACGAGTGCCATGATCTACTCTCCTGGCGGCAGCCGGCGGAGTGACTGTCGCGCCGCCGAAGCCGACGCGTTACCCGCCACAACGTCCGCATCTTCATGAACCTCGATGCGGTCACCATCTTCGAGCCCCTCGTGACCTCGCGAGATAACTCGGCTGCCGGCGGTGAGACCTCGCGTGATCTCCACCAATCTGCCGGCTTCGGCAGGGCCGGTCGTGACAGCCGTCCTCCGCGCCACGCCCTCCGATTGATCCGATAGCCACACGTAGGACTCGCTGTCATCGTGCAGGACGAGTTGCTGCGGCACGAGCAGGCGCATTTCCGCAGAAGCCTCGACCACTGCGTCGGCTGGCTTGGGGGCCAAATGCGTGACGTTGACCAACATCTCGGGCTTGAACACCGCGGCCGGCGCATCCAGAGCGACCTTCACTTCCAGGGTATTTTTTTGGATGTTCGCCTCGGAGCCGATGAAAAGCACCTTGCCGGAAATCGGCTCGGGCAACGCCGGATTCGTGATCAGCACCGGCTGACCGAGGCTCACCTTGGGAATGTCCTGGAATCGCACGTCAACGCGAATCTGTAGCATGTCGGGCCGGTACAGAGTGACGACGGTGCTGCCGTCGGCGTTGGGAACCGGTCCCATGCCGCCGGTAAGCGTGGTGCCTGGAAAGGCGACGAGTTGATACACGCGCCCGTCAATCGGCGCGCGGACCGTCATCCGGTCCAGCCGCAGTTTTGCTTCGGCGAGCGCGATGCGCGATTGGTCGATTCGTGCCGCGGCCGCCCGGCACTTCGCTTCGAGCTCCTCCTTTGCCTGCTTTTCATCGGCGAGAAGCTCGAGCTGCGTTGAGAGCGCATCGCGACGCGCGGTGAGAGCGGCCTGCTGGTTCGTCAGCGCAGCGGCGCGGTTTCGCAGCTCCTCGACCATGGCTTGAGCCGCGTCGCGGACACTCTTGGTCTGCTGAATGGCGCCGCCGGAAACAGCGCCGGCCGATGCCTGCTTGCGTTGGTAATCGCCCTCCGCAAACTCCAACTGAGCTTCGGCACGTCGCGTTTCAAACGGCAGGTTTTTGAGTTCCGTGGCAATTTCCGCGAGCGCCGCCTCGGCTTCGCTCAAAGGCGCTTGCAGGTGGACTGGCTTTTCCAATCGCGTCCTGGCGCCTTGCAACCCGGCCTTCATCTCAGCTAATTCCGCTTCGCGGAGCTGGAGGCTGGCCACGGCGCGATCGCAGGCCAACTGCGCGTCTTGTTTGACCAGCTCGGCGACCGGCTCGCCGGCCTTCACGGCCTGATCCTCGACGACGAGCAAGCGATCCACCACGCCGGGCGATAGCGCGGCGACGCGGACCGGCGTTGGCCGCGGCTCAATCCAGCCAGCGGCTTGGAACAGCGGAGTGCCTTCATGCTGGGCGGTTGATTGCGTGGCGAGCACCGGCACGACCCACACCGGCTGAGGCGGCGAAATCATGTCGCGCGAGGCCCACAGCACCAGCGCGAGAAATCCCGCGATCAGCGTGCCGGGAATCACATATCGGCTGAGGACATGGCGCTGCCTGGGTCGTTTCGGCGCCGCCGGTTCGTCGCGGGCGATGGCCAGTTGCCTGATATCAACCTCGGCGCTCATTGCGTTATGTCTTTCTTCTCAGGGGCAACATAAATTTTCGACGCCACGATCGAAACGTTGCCCGCCTTGTCGCGCTTCGCTTTGCCCTGAATGAAAACGGTATCCAGCTCCTTCACCCCGAGTAGCTTCCTCGCATCGCGTTTCACCAGCTTGCCATCGGCATCGTGCACCATGATGAGCACCGTGGCCTTTGGCAAATCCGTCTCACAGCAATAGTCCCAGGGGGTCTTACACGTGTCGCCTGGCATTTCGTTGCATGGAGTCAGCGAGCGGTCCACGATCGAAAAAGCAGCGGCTCCTTTAATCCACGGGTTCGTTCGGCCACCAATGCGCCCGACCACCACCACATCCGCCCGATCCTTCGCATCTTTGCGAACCGCGATAACATCGGCGGCATCGGCTGGCTTTTCCTTGAGGAGGAAAGCCTTATCCGGCGCAGAATCAGTCGGTTCGGCGGCAACCGCGGCCGACACACCGATCGCGAGCACCGTCAACAGACTTGCACCTACCACGAACGAGCTAAAACAAACGTTTCGATTCGTTTCCATCTCCATCTCCTTTCGAAAGTTCGAACAAAGTGTGATTACTATCTCTTAAATTCAAATAAAAGCTCTGACCTTGATTATGTCGCTCTCAGCCCGTCGACGACCGGCATTCTTAGTGCGCGAATCGCCGGCGGCACGGCGCCAAACACTCCAATCAGTAAGCCGACGCCGCAGCCGATCAGCACGGCCGTCTGATCGATGCGTAGCGAAAAAGCGCCCATCGTAAATCGGACGGCCGCGCCGTTGACAAACGACACGGCCATGAATGTCGCCAGCAGGCTGGCCGCTGCGGCAAGAATCACCCCTTCCTGCACGAGGCTGATCAGCATCGCACGACGCACGAAGCCAATGGTTTGCAATGTGGCCAGTTCGCGGATTCGGCCGACAACCGAACCATACATCGTGTTCAGCCCGGAGAAGATTCCCGCTCCCGACACCAGCAGAACTACGAACCAGGCCAGCATTCGCACCGGGCGATAGTCCTTCTGAAGCGTGGCGTAGTATTCGACTTCCGGCATGGATTGGAGCTCCAAATCGAGCCGCTCCAGGCAAAACAGCTCGAGGTTCGCGAAGTCGGCGCCGGGAGCCAGTGTCACGGCCACCAGGCTCAGGTCTTGCCGCTTCATGGCTTGCTGCAATTCATCGAGCCGGCACCAGACTTCGGACTCAAAGGCGGCCCCCGCGGCAGAAAAAGTGCCGCTGATCCGCCACTCTCGACCCTCGAACCGGAGCGGCTTGCCGATCGCCATTTCCGTATCCCGAACACCGAGTTTGGTCGCGGCAAGGCGGCCGACCAGCACCTCACCCGCCTTGGGCCATTCGCCCGTTTCCAACTCCACTTGCCGGCGCACCAGCAGCGCCGATTGCGTCACGCCGCGCACCAATCCCATTTTCGGAACGTCGCTCTCAGCGACCGTGATCTCGGTTCCCAGAAACAGCTCTGGCGAGACGTACTTCTGTCCATATCGCTCCTGAATCCCTTCGACGCTCGCGGCCACGAGGTCATTCGTGCTCATTGCGATCGACGAGTATTCCAGGTTCTCGCCCATCCCGAGCGAGAATACGACCGCCGTCTGCGAATTGCCGCTCACGGCGAGCGATTCTTCCAGTCCGCGAATAAAGCCCACGACAATAAACACCAACAAAATAACGATCGTCAGCGCTGCGAACGTCAGCACCGTGCGCAGCGGACGGCGAAACAGGTTTCGGATTGCGTACTCCCATGGGAGCAGCCGGAAGAAAAACATGATCGTACTCTCGCAACCGGGAGCGTCGACTCACAGTAGCGCAAAAGGTTGCAAACTGATGAGCCGACGCGATCGAGAAATAGCGCGCGGCCTGACGCACGAAGTGCGTCAACGATCGGGCATCAACACAGAAACGTATTGTAGAGGCAACACAGAGCGCGGCCCGGATTCATCCCACCGTTGGGACAGTGTGCGATGTTCGGCCGTACGTCGGCGCTTTGCAAATGCGGCCGAACGGATTCGAGCTCCGGCAATGGAAACGACCAGCTGGCGTCGAAATGGGCGCCAACCGAGCAAGCATTCTCAAGCACGGCGCCGCCGCAGAGGCATTGGCAATTACCTTCCGAGTCTCGCGACGAATCGCGGCCCGGGCACGATTGCTCGCCCGGCGAAGCTGGCTGACTATTTGCATGGCAACAGCCACCGCATCGCGAGGCGCATCCCGCAGCGCCGACAGTGGCTGGGCCCGAATGACAAACCAGCGGGCAGGCGACAATCGTCGTAGTCAGCAAGATGGCAAGCGCACGATTAAGCATATTACGGGCCGTCCAGAATCGCCTAACTACATCGTACAATCGAGCGAGGGACGTATCAATCTCAACGCACGCAAATAGTTCCAGTGAATTATGCAAAACCACAATTCGATTAGACCTGTTGTCTAGTCGGTTCCCGTCAATTCGGTGACCGCGTCGATAATCTGCTGTTCGACATTCGGATCCCAGACGGCGGGCAGGCCGTAGGGGAAGCGGGCGAGGCCGCCTTCGTAGCCGCCTTCAGCTAGCACGCGGCGCGAGGGGATGTAGCCCATTACATCGTTCGAGTAGCTCGCTACCCAGGTGTTTTTGCCGTCGAGTTCTGATTTAAGGCGCAGCGCGTAATCGACGACGACCTCACCGCCCAGAAACACCCACGCTACGTCCGTGCCGAGCCGCCAGGCTTGGATAGGATACGGGTACGTCTTCGGCAGTCCGCCGTTATCCTCCCAGACGGATAGGAGGTATCTGGCCCATGGTCCTTGAGGCCGCTCGCCGGTGGCGGTCAGCTCCAGCTCGGCGCGCGTCGGCAGCGGGCCGAATGGCAAGTCGATTTCTTCATAGGCCGTGCGGAGCGATGGCGCAATCGGCGTGAGAGGCGCGTCGAGCATGGCGTCAATCGCGTCGGCGAACTGGCGGCCATACTCATTCATCAACGCGACGCTGCGGCGTGGCAGCGGGTTTTGATCTGCGCCGCAGCCCGCCCAGAACAGCATGACCGTGTTTGGGTGACGACGTTCGAATTCATTTTGTGCCGCTCCCGGCCAGTCGGCGGAGATATGATAGCCGCTGAGCACGGTGGCATGGCAGGCGTAACCGGCGACGACGGCGCGGAGCCTGCCCTCGGAATCGTGAATGGCGAGCACGGGAACATCGTGATCGACGGGGCCAACGAGCCCGTTTTCTTGCCGCCGTTTGACCACCTGGCCTTCGGGGTTGTTGCGGCGGTTGACGGCGAAGGTGGCTGTGCCAGTTCCCCACGATAGCCGCGCGGGCGCCAGCGTTGCGATTGCATCGCCCACGACATCGACCAGATTATCGGCCAGTTGCACTGCGTAGTTTTGCACCCGCGCCGTCTGATCTTCATTGAGCGCGTACATTGGCACCAGGTTGCCTCGCATTACCGGACCGCTGTGCGTGTGCGACGTGGCGAGCGCGATCGCCATACGCGGCAGCTGGTGCTGCTGTTCGATGCGCCGGCACACTTCGCGCGACAGACTGCGATCGATGCCCACCAGGTCCATCGTCACCAAGACGGCGCGATGGTCGGCGCCATCTTCCAAGACCAGCGCCTTGGCCCAAAGATCGTCGAGCATTTCCGCGGCCGGCTTGTTGCGCGCGGCGTAGCCTGAAAGCCAAATCGGCAGCTCGGGCGTGATGTTGACGCGCGCGACGCCGACGCGCCAGGGAGCTTCTGCTGCGCATGCGTTGCTTACATGCAACGCGAGAATGATGCTGAGAATAATTCCAATCCGTAGCATGCGATTAGTCCCCGCTTCCCGCTTCTTGCTTCGTGCTCTCGTCCGACATGAGATACGCCAGCAAATCGGCCATAGCCTGGTGATCGATTTCGTTCTCCAGCCCCTCCGGCATGTAGGAAAGACCGGTGCTTTTCATATCTTCGATGTCGAATCGTGGAAATGACACCGCGGTGCCGTCAGGCTGGCGAATAGAAATGTCGTTTGGAGTTTCCTTGGTGATGAGGCCGGTAATAACTCGACCGTCGGTGGTAACGACCACGTATGTGAGAAACTTCGGGAGGATTTCGCGATTGGGATCTAGAATATTGAGGAGAGCGCCTGCGGGGCCGCGCTCGCGGATGGCGGTGAGGTTCGCGCCAACTTCAGTGCCCTTGCCTTCCAGCTTGTGGCAGGCCGCGCAAGACTTTTCGAATACGGCTCGTCCACGGTCAATGTTGCCGTCAAGCTCGAGCGAGCGATTGTAATTGGCAACGACCTCAGCGCGCCGAGCAATGGCCGAACCCGCAAAGGCAGCGCGAGAGCGCTCGCGCACTTGGGGCGAAGGGTGCGATTGTAGAAGGGCAATCCGACCTGGATCGAAGTCGCCCGGTGGTATCTCGTCGTTCTCGACTGCGAGGAGCAAGGCCTCGGTCCAATCCGGCCGCGACAACAGCACTTCGGCCGCCGAAGCGCGCAAATCAGGCGTCAGCCCTTGCCACTTGGCAAGCATGATGTCGGCCACAGCGGTGTCGGAGAAGCGCCCCAACATTTTCAAGACTGCTTCCTGGATGGGCTGCGGTTGCTGCGGCGCCAACAGTTCATCGAAGGCGGTGCGCTGGGCGAGAAAACCACCACATCCCAGCACGCTAATGGCCTCCAGCCGCGCGTCGGTTGGCTGATTTTCGTCGAGGGCCGTCGTCCGGGCGTCGGTCAACAACGTGATGGCTATCTCCTTCACCTGGCCGCTGGAGTGCTCGATCAATTCGTCAATGGTTGCGCCCGATCCGCCGTCCAGCAAGGCCACGAGAAGGTTCTTTGCCAGCACGGTCCCGTCGTCGCCTGTCAGCCGATCGAGCGCCTCGACGGCAATGCGCAGGTCCTGGCTTTTTTTGGCACGGCCGATTTGCGACGCCATCGTTCCGAGAAATTCTCGGACGTAGCCGGCCTGGCGAAGCTCGTCATCGGCCAGCACGCGAGCCACGAATTCGGCGGCGCCGCTGGCCAAGGAGCTCTGGATCGCGACGCGAAACCAGGAATTCTCGCCGTTGCGACGCAACAGCTGGACGAGCATCTGATCCCGCGCCGCCGCCAGCAAATAACCATACGAGAACGCTAGTTGGAGACGGATCGCGATATCTGGGTCCACGATCATTCCAACGAGCTTTTCGCGCACGGCGGGATCCTCGGCGAATCGCTCGGCCAGACGCACTGCATGCTCGCGCACGCGCGGATGATCGTCGCCGAGGCCAGTCAGGACGTCGTTTGCGTCGAGCGCGTCGAGGCCCGCAAGCGCGTACAGCGCGTGCAGCCGGGCTTGTGCAAACTTCGAGTCGTTCAGCAACCGGCGGAGAGGCGCGACTGCCTGATGGTCCTGGCGTTCATAGATAAGCCGCGCGGCCGTGTCGCGGTGCCAGCCATTGCGATCTTCGAGCTGCTGGACAAGTTCGTCCGCGGCCATTTGGCCTAGCCGCACTCGCGGCGGCTGCTTGAAACCTGCGGGCACGATGCGATAAATCCGGCCACGATCATTGCCGGCCGTCGGATCCATTTGCGCCACCACCTCAGACGGCACCCACTGGATGCCTTCAATCAATTGGCGATACATATCCAGCACATTCAAATTGCCATCGGGCCCGTGGGAGAATTGCACGGGGCGAAACCAGGTGTCGGTCGAGGCGAGGAATCCGGATTCCGCATCCGCACGCTTGCTGATGGTGCTCAGTCCCTCGGTCTTGAGACGGGCGCGGTAGACGAGGTTATTCACCACTTCGCCCACGAACACATTGCCGCGCAGCGCTTTCGGCCAGGCGTCGCCACGATACACCGTGACTCCGGTGGCAGACGTGAAAACGCCGGCGGCGCGATCCCATTCGTAGGTATCGGTGACTGCGACGCCTTCGCGAAGTAAGCCTTTACGGATGAGGCGCCAGGTTTCCGGATCGCTAATTCGCGCAATCTTGGTGAAATTTGCTCCCGGGCCGATATTGAGGGTTGCCTCCGGCGCGGTCATGAGGGGGTTGCGCTCGACATATCGGTCGTCGTAGAAGATACGCTGGATCGGGTTGCTGTTGTCGCAGACGTACGCGCGGCCCCAATCGTCGAAGCTCATGCCGTGCTGTCCACCGCCGCTGGTGAGCTCAAATGTGCGCGTGCGCGGATCGAGAAGGATGCGGCGGTTGCGGACGCTGCGTGCCGGCGCGTCGGGATCGTTTGCCGGACGGATGTCGCCGCCATCGTGGCCAGTACAGATATGAATTCGGTTGTCGAGTCCCCAGCGGAACGAATTGAGCTGGGTCTCGCCGGCTTGGGCGGCGCCGAAGCCAGTGAAAAGGATCTCGCGCTCGTCAGCGCGCCCGTCGCCATCGGTATCCCGCAAGTAGAGTAGGTTGGGCGGATCGCCGACAAAAAGCCCACCCGCGTAGCAAAACAGGCCCGTTGGGTACTTCATGTCATCGGCGAATGTGACGCGACGATCGAAACGGCCGTCGCCGTCGGCGTCCTCGAGCCGAGCGATGCTGCCAGGAGTTCGTGGGCCTGGTTTGCCGTACTCATTGTACGACGGAATCTCCAGCACATACGCATAGCCGTTCTCATCGAACTCCATCGCCATGGGGTCGTGCACGAGCGGCTCCGCGGCCACCAACTCCACGCGAAAACCGGCGGGGGCGACAATCGTGCGCACCGCGGCGGTGGGTTCGATAGGTCCCGGCAATTCGAGCGTTTGTGCGTCGTCCGAGGTCCGTTCGGCGAACAAGATGCAACTAGGCGGCATCAATGCAAAGGCGACGCAACAGGCAAGAATTCGCCAAGCCGTCCGCATGGGGAGAATCACGATGCTCATTTTGGTCTTCATTTTCCCTGGTAAACTACTTTGCCGCCGACGATGGTTGCCTTGATGCGGACCTTGTTGACCTCTTCCGCCGGTATCTCAAGTACGTTGCGCTCCAGCACGACTATATCGGCCAACTTCCCAGGCTCCAACGAACCGAGCGAGGATTCACTGAATGCCGCGTACGCCGCATCGATCGTATATGCGCGGAGCGATTCTTCGACGCTGATTTTCTGCCGCGGCACCCAGCCCTCGGGATGCTTGCCGTCGAGCGTGCGGCGTGTGACGGCGGCGAAGATGCCTTCCATCGGCGTCGGCGGGGCAACAAACCAATCGCTGCCGAAGGCCAGCCGCGCGCCACTGTCTAGCAGCGCGCGGAACGCATAGGTCGTCTCGCTCCGCTCAGCGCCGATCACGCCATCCGCCCAGCGACCATCGTCAATCGCATGATACGGCTGCATGCTGGGTATCACCCCGAGTTTGGCGAACCGCGGAATGTCTTGGGGGGCAATATGCTGCGAGTGTTCGATGCGAAACCGCCGATCGCGCGGCCCGTTCGCGGCGGCGACGCGCTCGAACACATCGAGCTGTAAGCGAATCGCGCGATCTCCGATGGCATGCACGGCGACTTGCAATCCGGCCCGATCGGCCGCCGCGGTCCAATCTTCTAAATCTTCCGCCGTATTAACTAGCAGGCCTCGGTCGCCCGGCGCGTCGGAAAACGGCTCCAAAAATGCCGCGGTGTGAGAACCGAGCGAGCCATCCACAAAACCCTTCAAGCCGCCGATTTTGAGCCACTCGTCTCCCCGGCCGCGGTCGCGCAGTTCGTCGGCCAGCCGCTGCCATTGCTCGAGCGGCGTGCAGGCGTAAATTCGCGTCTTCAACAATCCGCGGCGCTGAGCAGCGCGGAACACTTCCACATGCCGCCAGGAGCCCATATGGTGGACGGCAGTAACTCCGCACTCGGCCAGGAAATCCGTCGCAGCGATCACCGCTTCGAGCTGCTGGTCGAGGGTGGCCTCCGGAATTATGCGCTCAATCAGCCCCATCGCGTTGTCTTTGAAGATGCCAGTCGGCCGCCCGGCATCATCGCGCACGATCTCGCCGCCCGGCACGTGCTTCACATCATCGCCCACTTTGGCGAGTCGCATCGCCGCGGTGTTGGCCAGCGCCATGTGGCCATCGAGCCGGTTGATCCAGACGGGATTTTCGGGCGTGGCTTTGTCGATCCAATAGCGATTCGGCAACTCGCCACCCCACAGCGAGTGGTCCCAGTCGCCGCCGGTGATCCACTGGCCGGGCTGTTTTTTGCGCACGAATTCCCTAATCCGGCGGATGAATTCCGGCGGCGAGTCGGCATTTCGCAGTTGAACGGATGAGAGCCGCTCGCCGCCGTCGACGAGGTGAATGTGCGAGTCGATGAGACCGGGCACGACCAAACCGTCGCCGGCATCGATGACTTGCGTTTCCGTCCCGCTCAGCCGCGCGATATCAGCTCTCGAACCAACGGCAATGATTTGCTCATCACGGGCAGCGACAGCCTCCGCCCAGGGCCGTCGCGCGTCGCCGGTCCAAATGCGCCCTTGCACGAGAATCGTCGCTCGTGGTGCCGCCTGGGCGTCGGCTCGGGCTGCATTCGAGATCCATGCCATCACACTCGCCGCGAGAGTAACAAACAGCAAATAGCCGGCCTTGCTATTGCGCATCGCTACCGAATCCTCATCGTTGCTTGTTTGACATAAACCAGGCGTCGCTTCCCGCCGAACCACCACATTCCGGCCAGCCCTGCCGCCAATTGCCTAATCGTGTCCGGCTCCGGCACGCCGACGGCTGGCGATCCGCCGCCTGCTTGCAGACTCTTGCGCCAGAGCACGTAGTCCGCCGCATCGACAAACCCATTGCGGTTGCCGTCCGCATAAACCCAAGCGGTGCGGCCAAAATTATTCCGCCAGGCGATCCAATCATTGTTGTCTAAAAGTCCGTCGCTGTTGTAATCGGTGAGTGGTCGCGTGCCGGCGAACCCCGCTGGCAAATCCGCGCTGCCCAAAAGCGCCGTCCACAGGTCGCCGGCGTGCCCTTCCGGGTTCCCCTGAGACCGCCACCATTCGAGCGAGAATTCCTGCCAGCCACCATAGCCTTCGTTTACGAACCAGGCCATCGACCGGATATTGTGATTGCCAGGAATCCGATTCCAATGGTCGACATCCACGAGCGACTGCCGCAAGAAGTCGGCGGAGACTTGTTCATTTGCCGCCAGATTGCCGCTCGTCGCGGTCGCCCGATTCCATTCGGTGAGATAAACCGGCGCGCTCAGTAGCGAGCAGCTATCGATTACAGCCAATTGCGAGACATAGGAGTCGTGAAACTCTGCCACGGCCTGCGCGGCGCCGACAAACGGGTTGCCGTACGCGTGGATCGCCAAGCCGTCGATCGCGCCGCCGGGCAGCGCCAATGTTGCATCGATCGCCTCGGCCAGCCACTCGCCGCCGTCCTTCCAACGTACGCCGTCAATCACTCCGCCGGGGCTGACTGGCGCGAAGAGCACCTCGTCCTGTGGGCGGGCGGCTTTAATCACCTGCCGAACCGTGTGGTAGATCTGCGCGTAGCCGGCCGGCGTGATCTGATTCGAGGCCCAACCGTTGCCTTCGCCGATAATATTCGGCTCATTGCCAATAATCCACCGTGCCGCGTATGGACCCAACGGGCCGATCACGTCGCTGACAATCTTGTTGGCCCAGTCGAGCGCCGTGGAGCTCGACGGCGCGGGGACGGTTTGGCCCCAGTTGTAATCGATGCGCGTGACGATCGACGCGTTGTGGGTTGAGCTGACCTGCTGGTACAGCGGCTCAAAATACCATCCCTGCCACCAGGGGTCTGAGTTGGTGAGCACCGTCTCAACCGACCAGCCGCCCGTCGGCCCGCTGCCGACCGCGGGCCGCGCGTAGTCCCACCAGTGGACGCCGTAAAGCTTCTCGCCGCCGCCCAAAAGTTCGTTGGTCCAGGCTAACACGATAATGCACGACAAACAAACGACGGCTCGGCTCATAACGACGTCATTCTAACACAAGAATCGGCCCATTTGTTTTCGCCTGCCGCTCTCCCACAAAGCGTGAACCACTTCTCCAATGCGGGATCGCGCTCAAGCTAATTGGCACAATCACGTCGCATATCTTAACGCAGTGGAGAAGTTACGGCGAAAGAATCATTTACGAGATACACTTCGCCGATAGTACACCTGTGATATTTCAGGATTCCTAACGGATTTAGAATGGCGTTCCCGCACTGGCGGGCATAGAATAGTTTGCGGACGGGAGATCTTCTCTCACTGACCGACCGCCGGCCATTCTGGTCGATTCCCTTTCCAAACGCCGTCTTTTCTGTTCGGCGTCGTTGTTCTTCCAACAGGGGGGATCGAAATATGTTTGGCAGAAACGAAATCTCTGACAAAGCGCTATTGAGGACGATTAGTCAGAAGCTTGCGCGCACGGGAACGTCTTCCCGCTCGCGGCTCACGGTTTCCGTGCAACAAGGGACCGTCACCCTTTCCGGCAATCTGCTCTACGACATCCAGCGCAGTCCGATCATCAAGGCCGTCAGCAGGATCCCCGGCGTTCGCCGTGTGATCGACCGGCTGCAGCTCGCGCCGAAAAAGGCGCCGCAGTAGGCCGGCAATACAAAGAGGGCTGTCGGTCGATTTGGCACGTTGCAATCTCCCCTGATTGGCGTATGATGGCGTCACGATCTGGCTCTCCGAATTCATGGGGCGGTTTATCCCCACCCGGTGTCGGCCGCGAGGATCGTGTTGACACGTATACGAAATCTACGTAGTCGTCGGACGACTAAATAAGGGGTAATCCGCTACGGCGGAGGATCCGTTACCGAGTAAGCCGACGTGGTGGAATACCTCAGAGTGTTCCGCCACGTCGGTTTTTTTTGTGATTCATCCGGTCATTGCGACTTGATTCGGTTCCCGTCCGCGCGAGGTTGGTCTGTACGCAACTGAGAGAAAAAAAATGCACTCAAAATTCTCCGCCAGAACCCTGTTGGGTTTTTCCAACGCTCTTGCCCCAGTGTTCGCTGTCGTCATGGCCTTGTTCGCAGGGGCTGTCTTCGCCGCCGATGTTACGTCCACCTGGAGCACCGCAACCTCAGGCATCTGGAACGTGGACGCGAACTGGACGAATGTGCCAGCGCAAGGGGGCTTCCCAAACAACGGCAACGGCGGCGTAGCGACCTACGATGCGGTGATCAGCCCGGTGGGTGCGCCGTACACCGTGACGCTGAACACGAACGTGACGGTCGAAGATCTGTTGCTGAGCTCTGCCAATGCAACCTTGAGTCACACGTCCGGCACGCTCACCGCCACCGGAGCGATCAATCTTGCTGCGGGCACATACAGCCTCGCGGGCGGCACAATCGACAACAGCACGGTCAACGCCACCGTGCCGATCAACTTCACCAACGCGAGCAACACGCTCTCCGGGGTGACGGTCAACGGGGATCTGACCCTGAACACGACCAGCGCGGCGACGAAGATCGCCGGAGGCACGACCTTCACCCAGGCGCATCTGGCCGCCAATGCGACCAGCCTGGGCTTTGCGCCGGGGCAGACGCTCTCCGGGACGATCCTCTTTGAAGGGGCCATCGGCGGAAACCGTGTCGTGGAGATGAACGGGACGGCGGGCGCTTTCACCATCGGCGCCAGCGGCGTGATCCGCACCAATGCGGGGCTCACGGGCGACGGCAATATCGGCGGCGCCCAAAACTTTGGCGGGGCCATGACCCTGGCCAATGCGGGTCTCATCTCCAGCCAGGTCAGCGGGCGGACGATCACCATCTCGACGGTGAGCTTGAACAGCACCGGTACGCTGGAGGCCAACAATGGGGGCATCTTGAACATCGCCACCGACAGCACGCTGGCCGGTTTGGGCACGCTCAGCAATACGGGTGGGACGATCAATCTGAGCGGCAACATCAATAACCAAGGCAACACTTCCAGCTTCAGCCCGACCGGCGCGATCACCCTCGCTGGCGGGCGCTTCTTTGGCGGCGGCAGCATCACCATTCCGGCGGGCGCGTTGCTCATCACGGCCAACACCCAGAACCGTTTCGATAACGTGGCGATCAACGGGGATCTGACCCTGAACACGACCAGCGCTAGCGCGCAGATTCTCGGCGGAGCGAGTTTCCTAACCGCGCATCTGGCCGCCAATGCGACCAGCCTGGGCTTTGCGCCGGGGCAGACGCTCT
>JBBDWY010000059.1:35469-115612 GCA_040902605.1 Pirellulales bacterium
CGGCGGCGCCCAAAACTTTGGCGGGGCCATGACCCTGGCCAATGCGGGTCTCATCAGCAGCCAGGTCAGCGGACGCACCATCACCATCGGCGCGGCGAGCCTGACCAACTCCGGCACAGCCGAGGCCGTCAACGGCGGCAACTTGACTGTGCCCTTGGGTTACACGCAAACTGCCGGAACCACGCGGCTCAGTGGTGGTGGCACAATCTCGGCGTTCGCTAATCCTGCGCTGAACACAATCAGCGTCGTGGGAGGCCGGCTCGAAGGCAGCGGCACGATCATGGCAAATGTGGCGAATTCCGCCACGATCGCGCCCGGCCTGTCCGCCGGACAATTGGCGATTACCGGCGACTTGACCCTCGCTTCCACCTCGACACTTCAAATCGAGATCGGCGGCGCGAATCAGGGCGGCGACTTTGACTTTCTCTCCGAGGCCGGCACCCAGGCGCTGAATCTCGCCGGCGCGTTGAGCGTCACACTGGTCAACGGCTTTATGCCTGCCGCCGCCGACTCCTTAATAATTGTCAACTCGAATCAGCCCATCACCGGCATGTTTTCCAACGTAGTGGCCGGCCACGTCCTCACTTCCGACGGCTTGACTTCATTGCGATTGTCTGTGATTGGCAATCACGTGGTCATATCCGGGCTGAGCGGCGATTACAACCACAACGGCATCGTCGATGCGGCCGATTACGTCGTCTGGCGCCACACGCTCGGCCAATCCGGTACCAGCCTCGTCGCCGACGGGAATCACAACAACCAGGTGGACGCCGGCGACTACAACGTGTGGCGGGCGAACTTCGGCGAAGTTGCTGGCAGAGGTTCGGGCGCCGTTGCAAATGCGTCGGTTCCCGAGCCGGCGACCACAGTGCTGTTCATCGTCGGGATGCCGGCGCTCCTACCTCAGGCCCGGCGGCGACGAACGACAGCCACGCCAATATAATTCGGCGGCGGCTAGTTTTTATGCTCCATTGCCGGCACGAGTGTCAAAATGCCTGGCCCGCCAAGCGCCTTGGCCGCCCCTATCATCGGGACTATCATATCGGTAGCAGATTTACCGTGCCTTCTCGCCATTGGACCCTGGACCGATGTTGCCGCAAGTCCTCGTGAATAGGTTGGTATGTGAGCGGCCGCTCCATTGTGCGTGTGTCGCGATCGTGATTTGGTTGGCATGCGGTTTCGGGTTGGCATCGGCAGAGGATGCGACGCTCGAATACAACCGCGATGTCCGGCCGATCCTTTCTGAGAACTGCTTCGCCTGCCACGGGCCGGATAGCGCGGCGCGGCAGGCCGATTTGCGGCTCGACCGGCGCGAAGTGGCCGAGGAAATGGGCGCGATCGTCCCCAGCGACCCGGATTCCAGCGAAATGATCCGGCGCGTTCTGTCGAAGGACGAAGCGGAGCGGATGCCGCCGCCGGAGACCAAGAAGAGTCTTACAGACGCGCAGAAGCAATTGCTGATTCGCTGGATTCGCGAGGGCGCGGAGTACCAGCCGCATTGGTCGCTTATTCCGCCCGTACGGCCCGACATTCCGAAGGTCGGCAACGGTTGGTGGGTCCGCAATCCGATCGATGCCTTCATCGCGGCCCGCTTGGAGGCGGCCGGACTTGAGGCGGCACCCGAAGCCGATCGCCGCACACTGGCTCGCAGGCTCAGCCTCGATCTCACGGGACTCCCGCCGTCGCCCGAATTGGTGGAGGAGTTCGTGAACGACGCCGCGCCCGACGCTTATGAACGGCTCGTCGACAAGCTTTTGGCCTCGCCGAAATGGGGCGAGCACCGCGCGCGCTACTGGCTCGACGCCGCCCGGTACGCCGACACGCACGGCATCCACTTCGACAACTACCGCGAGATGTGGTCCTACCGCGACTGGGCGATCAACGCGTTCAACCAGAACATGCCGTTCGACCAGTTCACCATCGAGAATCTCGGGGGCGACCTGTTGCCAAAGGCCACGTTGGATCAACAAATCGGCTCCGGTTTCAACCGCTGCAACATCACGACCAACGAAGGCGGGGCAATTTCGGAAGAGTACGCCGTGCTATACACCCGCGACCGCATGGAAACCACGTCGCAGGTATGGATGGGTCTCACGGCGGGCTGCGCGGTATGCCACGACCACAAGTTCGACCCGCTTTCGCAGCGCGAGTTCTACGAGATGGCGGCGTTCTTCAATAATACGACCCAGAACCCGATGGACGGCAACATTAAAGATACGCCGCCCGTGGTGGTGGTCCCCGGCAACGAGGATCGCGCGCGGTGGGACGAGTTGACCAAGCAGATTCCGGACACGAACAAACTCATCGCGGATCGTCGCCGCGACGCGCGGCCCGACTTCGATGCCTGGCTCTCCAGCGCTAAGCCTGAAGACGTGGCGGCCGATGTGCCCACCTCCGATCTCGAATTGCACGTCCCGCTGGACGACGGCGGAGAAACCATCCGCTACGAGCTGCGCGGCACGCAAGCCACAGCCCGCCTTCCGGCGACGGTCGAATGGCGGCCGGGAAAAGTCAGCGCGAGTGCCGCCTACCTGAACCAGGGAGAGATTCTCAAGGTCGATGAGGCCGGCGACTTCGATACCAACGAGCCGTTTTCGTACGCCGCTTGGGTCAAGCTGCCGGCGAACGACGGGGCGGGCGCCCTGCTTGCCCGTATGGACGACGGCAACAAATACACTGGCTGGGATCTGTGGGTCGAAGGACGTCGCATCGGAGGACACCTCATCTACCGTTGGCCGGAGTACGCGATCAAGGTCGTCACGCGCGATCAATTGCCGGCCAACGAGTGGGTCCATGTCGCCGTGGCGTACGACGGCAAAAGCAAGGCGGCCGGACTCCAGGTTTACGTGAACGGCAAGTTGCAACCCACGAATGTGCTCGCCGATTCGCTGGCCGGTTCGATCCGCACCAAGGTGCCGCTCAAGATTGGGCAACGACACAAAGGATCGCCGCTATCAGGTGCGTCGCTGCAAGACGTGCGGATTTACGCCCGCCGGCTTGCCGACGGCGAGATCGCTTCCTTGGCCAAGTCCGCGCTCTCGGCGGTTGTCGCCGCACCACCGGAGAAGCGCAACCAGGCCGATGTCGACACTTTGTACGAGTGGTGGCTGATGACTCGCGACGAGCAATTCCAGACACAAGCGCGCAACCATGAAGCGCTCGTAAGAGAGCAAAGCGAAATCCAGGCCCGCGCGACCGTTGCCCACGTGATGCATGAGAAAGACGAGGCGGCGGTGGCGTTCATCTTGAACCGCGGCGAATACGACCAGCGCCGCGACGAGGTCGCTCCCAAAACGCCAGAAATGCTGCCGCCCTTCCCCGCCGATGCGCCGCGCAACCGGCTCGGCTTCGCCCAATGGCTAATCCGGCCTGAGCAACCGCTCACGGCGCGCGTAACGGTCAACCGGTTCTGGAGCGAGCTGTTCGGCACTGGTCTTGTAAAGACTGCCGGCGATTTCGGGATTTCGGGTGAACTGCCGTCGCATCCCCAGTTACTGGATTGGCTGGCCGTTGAGTTTCGTGAATCCGGCTGGGACGTAAAGCAGCTTTACAAGCTCATTGTCATGTCCGCCACGTATCGCCAGAGCGCCATGGTGACGCGCGAAAAACTCGAACGCGATCCCGAGAACCGCCTGCTCTCGCGCGGCCCGCGGTTCCGCATGGATGCTGAGATGGTCCGCGACTACGCGCTCGCGGCCAGCGGCCTGTTGTCGGAAAAAATCGGCGGGCCGAGCGTGCGGCCGTACCAGCCGCCAGGCGTGTGGGAAGCGGTGGCCATGATCGGCAGCAACACCCGCGACTACAAGCCGGACTCCGGCGACTCGCTATACCGCCGCAGCTTATACACATTTTGGAAGCGGGCCGCCCCGCCCGCCTCAATGGACGTGTTCAATGCGCCCAACCGCGAGCATTGCATTGTCGTGCGCGAGCGGACCAATACGCCTCTGCAGGCGCTGGTGACGCTCAACGACCCGCAGTTCGTCGAAGCGGCCCGCCGCCTCGCCGAGCGCGCCACCGAAGCTAGCTCGGATAATGCGGCGCGGATTAATCTTATGGCCGAACGGTTACTCGCTCGCCGGCTTACCGCCCGAGAGAGCGAGATTGTTCGCGGCTCGTTGGAAAAGTTCCAACAGTATTATGCGGCGCACGCCGACGATGCCTCCAAATTGGTTGAGGTTGGCGAGTCGGAAATTAAGTCGACCGTTCCGACCACGGAGCTAGCCGCGTGGACGATGGTTGCTAACGAGCTCATGAATCTCGATGAAGCGGTGAATAAGTGATTGTCCCATGAACACTTTCGATGAATTTCAGCTGAATGTGACGCGCCGCCACTTCCTGGCCGCCGGCTCGCACTTGCTCGGCACGGCGGCATTCGCATCTCTCGCCGCACAGCGAGCCGCCGGGTTTTCCCCGGCGGGGATAAACCCGAACGCTCGCTATACCCAGTTGGCGCCCAAGGCGAAGCAGGTGATTTACCTGCACATGGTCGGCGGCCCGTCGCAAATGGACTTGTTCGATTACAAGCCGGTCATGAACGATTGGTTCGACAAGGACCTGCCCGATTCGGTCCGCATGGGCCAGCGGCTCACGACGATGACCAGCGGGCAGGCACGCTTTCCCATCGCCCCGTCGATGTACCGCTTCGAGCGCTGCGGCAACTCCGGCATGTGGGTCAGCGAGGTGTTGCCCTGGATGAAGAAGATGGTCGACGACCTGGTCTTTATCCGCAGCATGCATACCGAAGCGATTAACCACGAGCCGGCGATCTCGCTCATGCAGACCGGCAATCAGGTAACCGGCCGGCCATGTCTCGGCGCGTGGAGCTCCTACGGTCTGGGCGCGCTGAACGACAATCTGCCGACTTTCGTGGTCATGGTCGCGCGCCCCACGAATACCGAGCAGGTGCAAGCCATCTCCGCACGGCTGTGGTCGGCGGGCTTCCTCCCTGGCCAGCACGCGGGGGTGAGCTTCCGCACAGCTGGCGATCCCATTTTGTTTATCAACGACCCGCCCGGCGTGCCCCGCGAGGTCCGCCGTGCAAGCCTCGACGGCGTCAACGCGCTCAACCAAGTGAACTACCAATCGCTCGGCGACCCGCAAACGCAGACGCGGATCGAGCAGTATGAGCTCGCCTACCGCATGCAGGCCAGCGTGCCAGAACTGACCGATATCGCCAGCGAGCCGGAATCGACGTACAAGCTGTACGGCGACGCGGCGAAAGAACCAGGCACGTTTGCCAACACCGCCCTCTTGGCCCGAAGGATGGTCGAGCGAGGCGTGCGATTCGTGCAGATCTACCACAACAACTGGGACACGCACGCCAACGTTGCCGGCCGTTTGCCCGACCAGTGCCGCGACGTCGACCAGGCTTGCTACGGCCTCATTCAAGATTTGAAGCAGCGCGGCATGCTGGATGAGACGCTCGTGATCTGGGGCGGCGAGTTCGGCCGCACGATTTACTCCCAGGGCGGCCTGTCGATGCAGAACTACGGCCGCGACCACCACCCGCGCTGCTTCACCATGTGGATGGCGGGAGGCGGCTTCAAAGGCGGCACAATCTACGGCGAAACCGACGACTTCTCCTACAACATCACCAAAGACCCGGTGCACATCCGCGATTTCCACGCCACGGTCCTCAGCCAGCTCGGCTTCGATCACGAACGCTTCACGTTCAAGCACCAGGGCCTCGACCAGCGCCTCACCGGCGTGGAACCCGCGCGCGTGGTGCATGAAGTCCTGGCCTGACTCAACTGACGTTCGCGGGTCAAGATGTCCGAGGCAGTCGCACATCGGACACTTTCTGGCCCGTGTCGAAAGTGCATGCGCAGGCCCGTCTAGGCTGCCCCAATCGCCTGCCGCGAGTGGACAGTGAGGCGTTCAGAGGGCAACCACTGCGATCGCAAGAGTTGGGGCTTTGTGCAAAGGGTCGCCACGCGGGCCGAGGACGTCGAAGACGAGCTTGACCCCGAGCGTGCATCGAGCTCCGGCCGCAACCAAGAAACCGAGGCCACGGCGGAAATCTTCCGCGATTTGCGGGTCGAAAAATCGCTCCATCCGGTCGCGCCGTTGTTCAAGGGCAAATGACCATAGCGCGACAATAATCCATCACCCCATTAACGGTGTGTGGCGGCCAGCCATCCGTACTGCGACAAATTGGTTCTGTCGGCATCGGACGCGGGGACTAACGCGAAAGGCATGTTATTTGCCTTCGGGTAAAGGCTCTGATCTGCGCGTCTTTTCTCGGTTGCGACGCGGCATCTCAAGTTACAATGTAACTTGAGGCGAAACGGCGAAACACGAGGCCAACGGCGCACAGGGCCAAACACGTATCCCCCGCGCAGGTCTGGTCGAGTGAAGACCATTCGACCGGTCGGGGAACGACCGCGCTGGTTACAGGAAACCCAGGCGCGTGATTGTCAAAACTAATCGTCAGCGGAAGGCAGCCGACAACATCTCGTATTGATTCTCCGCTTTGAACGGGCCACACTCCTCAAAACGCGGCTTGCCAGTCATCAGCCTGGTTCCAGGCGCCGCTACGAATTAACCCTTTGGTTAAGGACCATTTCGTATGTCCATCGTTGAAGACACCCTCACCGCTGACGACGAATCTTCGATCAACGGTTCTTCCGTTGACGGCCATAAGGCGGACTTCGAGTCGCTTCTGGAGGCCTTGATTTCATTACGAAAGGGCGAATTCACCGTACGCCTGCCGAACGATTGGATCGGGCTGCGCGGCAAAGTCGCCGACACGTTCAATGACGTGATGGATCAGCTCGAGGGCATGACCGACGAGGTCGATCGAATCAGTCGTGTCGTCGGCAAAGAGGGAAAAATCAAACAGCGCGCGTCCGCAGGACACCTGCGCGGATCGTGGGCCGGCACGATCGATTCTGTCAACGCGATGATCAGCGACCTGGCGCATCCCACGAGCGAAATGGCCCGCGTCGTCGGCGCCATCGCGAAGGGCGATCTCTCGCAGTCCATGGCGCTGGACACCAACGGGCGCCCGCTCGAAGGTGAGTTTTTGCGTACCGCCAAGACGGTCAACCGCATGGTGGAGCAGTTGGGTTCGTTCGCCTCCGAAGTGACCCGCGTGGCACGCGAGGTCGGCACCGACGGCAAGCTCGGCGGGCAAGCGGCTGTGAAAGGCGTCGCCGGCACTTGGAAAGATCTCACCGACAGCGTTAACTCGATGGCCGGCAACCTCACCGGCCAAGTCCGAAACATCGCCGAAGTGACCACGGCCGTGGCCACGGGTGACTTGTCAAAAAAGATCACGGTCGACGTCCGTGGTGAGTTCCTCGAGCTCAAGAACACCATTAACACGATGGTCGATCAGCTCCGGTCGTTCGCATCCGAAGTGACGCGTGTTGCCCGCGAGGTGGGCACTGACGGCAAGCTCGGCGGGCAGGCCCGCGTGGAAGGCGTCTCCGGCACGTGGAAAGACCTCACCGACAACGTGAACTTCATGGCGTCGAACCTTACGGGCCAGGTCCGCAATATTGCGGCGGTCACCACGGCCGTGGCGAACGGCGACTTGTCGAAGAAAATCACCGTGGACGTGAAGGGCGAAATCCTTGAGCTCAAGAACACGATCAACACGATGGTCGATCAATTGAGCTCGTTCGGGGCCGAAGTAACGCGCGTGGCCCGCGAAGTGGGCACCGAAGGCAAGCTTGGCGGCCAGGCCGACGTGAAAGGCGTGGCCGGCACGTGGAAGGACCTCACGGACAGCGTGAACTTCATGGCGTCGAATCTCACCGGCCAGGTCCGCAACATCGCCGAAGTTACAACTGCGGTCGCGAACGGCGACTTGTCGAAGAAGATCACTGTCGACGTGAAGGGCGAAATCCTCGAGCTCAAAAATACGATCAACACGATGGTGGATCAGCTTAGCTCGTTCGGCGCCGAGGTGACGCGCGTGGCCCGCGAGGTAGGCACCGAAGGCAAGCTGGGCGGGCAGGCCGACGTGAAGGGCGTCGCCGGCACGTGGAAGGACCTCACCGATAGCGTGAACTTCATGGCGTCGAACCTCACGGGCCAGGTCCGAAACATCGCCGAAGTGACCACCGCCGTCGCGAATGGCGACTTGTCGAAGAAGATCGAGGTCGACGTCCGCGGCGAAATTCTCGAACTGAAGAACACGATCAACACGATGGTCGATCAGTTGCGGGCGTTCGCCTCGGAAGTGACGCGCGTGGCCCGCGAGGTGGGCACCGAGGGCCGGCTTGGCGGCCAGGCCGATGTGAAGGGCGTCGCAGGCACCTGGAAAGACCTCACCGACAGCGTGAATTTCATGGCCAGCAATCTCACCGGCCAGGTCCGCAATATCGCCGAGGTGACCAAGGCCGTCGCCACGGGCGACCTGTCCAAGAAGATCACGGTCGATGTGAAGGGGGAAATCCTCGAACTCAAGAACACCGTCAACACGATGGTGGATCAACTGAGCTCGTTTGCCGCGGAAGTGACCCGCGTGGCCCGCGAGGTCGGCACTGAAGGCCGGTTGGGCGGCCAGGCCGATGTGAAAGACGTCGCCGGCACGTGGAAGGACCTCACCGACAGCGTGAACTTCATGGCCGGCAATCTTACGGCCCAGGTCCGCAACATCGCCGACGTCACCACCGCCGTGGCCCGCGGCGACTTGTCGAAAAAGATCACGGTCGACGTTCGTGGCGAAATCCTCGAGCTCAAGAACACCATCAACACGATGGTCGACCAGCTTCGTTCGTTCGCCTCGGAAGTGACGCGCGTGGCCCGCGAAGTAGGCACCGAAGGCAAGCTCGGCGGACAGGCCGACGTCCGCGGCGTCGAGGGTACGTGGCGCGACCTCACGGACAGCGTCAACTCGATGGCCGGCAACCTCACCGGACAGGTCCGCAACATCGCCGAGGTGACCACCGCCGTCGCCACCGGCGACCTGTCGAAGAAGATCACGGTCGACGTCCGCGGCGAAATCCTCGAGCTCAAGAACACCATCAACACGATGGTCGATCAGCTTCGCTCGTTCGCATCCGAAGTGACGCGCGTCGCCCGCGAAGTGGGCACCGAAGGCAAGCTCGGCGGCCAGGCCCAGGTGCAAGGCGTGTCCGGCACGTGGAAAGACCTCACGGACAACGTGAACTTCATGGCCGGCAACCTCACCAGCCAGGTCCGCGGCATCGCCCGCGTCGTGACCGCCGTAGCCAACGGCGACCTGGAGCAAAAGCTCACGGTCGAGGCGAAAGGTGAAATCGCCGCGCTGGCCGACACGATCAACGGCATGATCGATACGCTCGCGACGTTCGCCGACCAGGTTACGACGGTGGCCCGCGAAGTGGGCGTCGAAGGCAAGCTCGGCGGCCAGGCCAGCGTGCCCGGCGCGGCCGGCACCTGGAAGGACCTTACGGACAACGTCAACCAGCTCGCCGCCAACCTCACGACCCAAGTTCGCGCCATCGCCGAGGTGGCCACGGCCGTGACCAAAGGCGATCTGACGCAATCCATCAAGGTCGAAGCTCAAGGCGAGGTCGCCGCGCTCAAGGACAACATCAACGAGATGATCGTGAACCTCAAGGACACGACGCTCAAGAACGCCGAGCAAGACTGGCTGAAGACGAACCTGGCCAAGTTCAGCCGCATGCTGCAAGGCCAGAAGAACATGATCACGGTGGGCCGGCTCATCCTCTCCGAGCTGGCGCCGCTCGTTACGGCGCACCACGCCGTCATGTACACGCACGACGCCCTGGCCGATCCGCCGTGTCTCACGCTGCTGGCCAGCTACGCGTACGACAAGCCCGGCGACGTCGGCAAGCGGTTCGAGCTCGGCGAAGGGCTGGTAGGCCAGTGCGCTATGGAAAAGCAGAAGATTCTGCTCAACAACGTCCCAGGCGATTACATTCGCGTATCGTCCGGTCTGGGCAATGCCGCGCCGGCGAATGTCATCGTGCTGCCCATTCTGTTTGAAGGACAAGTGAAGGCCGTTCTCGAGCTGGCGTCGTTCGAGCACTTCAATCCAACGCATCAGGCCTTTTTGGACCAGTTGACCGAGAGCATCGGCATCGTGCTCAACACGATCGAAGCGAACATGCGGACCGAGGACTTGCTCACGCAATCGCAGTCGCTGGCTCAGGAACTTCAAAGCCGCCAGGAAGAGTTGCAGCAAACCAACCAACAGTTGCAAGAAAAAGCGCAACTGCTGGCCCACCAGAACGTGGAAGTCGAACGAAAGAATCAAGAGGTCGAGCAGGCCCGGCAGGCGCTCGAGGAAAAGGCCGAGCAGTTGGCGCTCACTTCGAAGTACAAATCGGAGTTCTTGGCGAACATGTCGCACGAGCTCCGCACGCCGCTTAACAGCCTCTTGATCCTGTCCGATCAGTTGTCGAAGAACCCGGAAGGCAACCTGACGCCCAAGCAGACCGAGTATTGCAAGACGATTCACTCGTCCGGCAACGACCTCTTAATGTTGATTAACGACATTCTCGACCTGTCGAAGATTGAGTCGGGAACGGTCGTGCTCGACGTCGGCGAGCTGCGCTTCGAAGACCTGCACGACTATGTGGATCGCACCTTCCGTCACGTGGCGGAGGCGAAGGGCGTCGATTTCGCCGTCGAGCTCGATCCCGGCCTGCAGCCCACGTTGACGACCGACAGCAAGCGCCTGCAGCAGATCATCAAGAACCTGCTGTCCAATTCCTTCAAGTTTACGCATCACGGGCATGTCAGCTTCAAGGTGTACCGGGCTGCCGAAGGTTGGTCGCCGGAGAATGAGGCGCTCAGCTCGAGCGACAGCGTCATTGCGTTTTCCGTAACGGACACGGGCATCGGCATCTCAGCTGAAAAGCAGCAGATCATCTTCGAGGCCTTCCAGCAGGCCGACGGCAGCACCAGCCGCAAATATGGTGGCACAGGATTAGGCCTGGCGATCAGCCGCGAGATTGCCCGGCTCTTGGGCGGTGAGATCCGCCTGCAGAGCCAGCCGGGAATCGGCAGCACCTTTTCGCTGTTCCTTCCCGTCTCCTTTACGCCGGCAAAAGTGGTGAGACGAGCCGCGCTGGCGCGTTCCACCACGCCGCAAGCCGCGCCTCAAATTTTGCCCGTCGAGGTCACCGCCAGCTCCTTCGCCTCGGACGAATCGCTCATCGCCCAAAACGAATATGGCGACGATCGACACGCGATCCATGCGGATGATCGCGTGCTGTTGATCGTGGACAACGACCTCGGCTTTGCCCAACTTACGCTGGAGGCCGCGCACAAGCTAGGTTTCAAATGCATCATCACGCCGCTGGGCGCCGCCGCAATTGCGCTGGCCGGCGATTACCAGCCACATGCCATCCTGCTCGACATCTCACTACCGGATATCGGCGGCTGGCGCATCTTGGATCGCCTCAAGCATGACTGCTCGCTCCGTCATATACCGGTTTATATCGTCTCGACGATCGATCAACCGGAACGAGGGCTGAAACGAGGCGCGCACGGCGTGCTTGCCAAGCCCATTCAAACGAGCGATCGGCTCGACCAGTTCCTCCTTGAAATCCGGCAATACATCGACAGCACCACGCGGCGGATCGTCGCCGCCGATTCAGACGGCAGTTTGACCCGTGAATTGACGCGCCAGTTCGCCGGCACCAACCTGGAAGTCGCAACGGCCGAAACGGCCGACGCGGTGACCGATACGATCCGCGAGAAAGGCGTCGATGCGGTGGTAATATCTCCCGACCAGTCCGAGGGCAGCATCGCCGCGCTCGTCGACCAGATCCTGGCTGAGCCGAACGCCACAGGACGGCCGATATTGATGTACCTCAATCCCGAGGCGGACCCCGCCGACCTCGAGCGCTGGAGGCAATTGGCACACGAATTCGAGCTGCAAGCCGTTGAGTCGCTGCCGCAACTTGCCGAGCTCTTGGTGCGAGCGGCATGCCTCCCTGCTGCAAAACTGCAAGAATACGGCCGGTCGATCTTGAGCGGGCCCGACGGCACCTACCAGGTGCTGGCCGGCAAAAAGGTCATGATCGTCGACGACGACATGCGCAATATTTTTGCCCTCAGCAGCACGCTGGAGCGGCACGACGTTGTCACCGTGTCGGCCGAGACGGGCCGCGACGCGATCAATCTGCTCCAGGCCGCTCCGGACGTCGATATTGTGCTCATGGACATCATGATGCCGGAGATGGACGGCATCGATACCATGCGCGCGATCCGCCAGTTCTCGCGCTTTAAAGGGCTTCCCATCATCGCCGTCACCGCCAAGGCCATGAAAGGCGATCGCGAAAAGTGCATCGATGCCGGCGCGTGGGATTACTTATCCAAGCCCGTCGATCCTGAGCAACTTTTGATGGTGCTGCGCGCCTGGCTGACGGTGTAAACCGTAAGGATGCAGGTCGCCACAGGCGACTCGCTGCGGCGAGATGCATCCTACTGCACAGGAGCCGTAATTTTTCTCCTAACGTCCGGGGCGTCGAGACGATGCACGAAGATTTTCCTCCCGGACTCAAACAGTTTATCGAGAATCACATCGAGTCCGTCCCCCAGTTGGAGTCCTTGCTGCTCTTGCGCAATGATCCCCAGCGGAAGTGGAGCGCGGCGGACGTCGCCAAAGCGCTGTACATCCCGGAGGACGTAGCTTCCTCTCTATTGACCGAGTTCGTGCGCCGCGGTTTTGCTACAATAGTGCCGCCCGCGGCCCGTTACGAATATCGAATTCGGGATAGCGAAGCCGACATGCTCATTGACACGCTAGCGTCGGTTTACCGCGAGCGGCGGGTGGCCGTCATCTCGCTGATCTATTCCAAGCCGCTCAACAAAGTTCAAACCTTTGCGGACGCGTTCCGGTTCGGAAAGGAGACCCCATCATGACGGGAATCGTTTATTTGTTGTGCGCGGCCACTTGTTTGCTCTGTGCCGTCATGCTCCTGCGGGGCTACCTGCGCAGCCGGGTCCGGCTATTGTTCTGGGCCGGCTTGTGTTTCGTCGGGTTAATGTTCGATAACATTATCCTCTATGTCGATGTCGTAATTGTTCCCGACGTGGATCTGGCTATCTGGCGTAAGCTGCCAGGCTTGGTGGCCACCTTGCTGCTCGTCTTCGGTCTGATCTGGGAGTCAAAATAATGAGCAGGGGCAGGGAGCACGGAGCAGGGAGTGAAATTCCGGAACTCCCCGCACCCTCCTCCCTGCTCCGTGCCAAGAAAGTGTGCTATGGAAGAACTCTTAATGGGCGCGATTGCCATGGCTTCGATTATAGCGGCCTTATTCTTTCTGCGGTTCTGGCGCGATACGGGCGACCGCCTATTCGGTATTTTCGCCGCCGCCTTCTTTCTCTTGGCCAGTACTCGGGTGGGGCTCGTGCTGTCGCGCGCGCAAATGGAAGAACAAACCCTCTGGTACTGGGTCCGGCTCGCCGCCTTTCTCTTGATCTTGGTGGCGATCATCGACAAGAATCGCCGCTAAGCGAGGATGCGGGATGCGGGATGCAGGGGGCTGGGGGCAGGGGGCAGGGGGCAGGGTATCCCATCAAATGACTTGTCCCTGCTCCCCGTATCCCGCATCCTGCATCCTTATCTATAGCTGCTGGGCCGCTGCTTGGCCCGTCCGATGGCGAATCAAATCCGGCTCATGCGCGTTGGTGACCGCGACATCGTAACTAATGTCGCCTTTTTGGTAGAGCTCCAGCAGCACCTGGTCCATGGTTTGCATCTTGTGCTTGCGGCCCGTTTGCATTTCGCTGTACAGCATGTGCACCTGATGATCCCGTATGTGGTTGCGGACCGCGTGCGTTGCCATGCAGATTTCGCAGGCCAGCACCCGACCGTTGCCCGAGGCGCGCGGCAGCAGCTTTTGGGCGATAATCGCCTGGATGCTGTTCGCAAGCTGGACGGTAATAGCGTTCTGCTGCGATGATGGGAACACGCTGTAAATGCGTTGAATCGTTTGCGCGGCGTCGGGCGTGTGAAGCGTGGCGATCACCAGGTGGCCCGTCTCCGCGGCGATGAGAGCCGTCTCCATCGTATCCAGGTCCCTCATCTCGCCGATCACAATCACGTCGGGATCCTGCCGCAATACGTGCCGCAGCGCGCTTTGAAACGACTTCACGTCGCCGAGCACTTCCTGCTGGATCACGATGCTCCGCAAATTGTCGTGTGCAAATTCGACCGGGTCCTCGATCGTGACTATTTTGGCGCGCCGATCCTCGTTGATCGTGTTGATCATGTAATTGAGCGTGGTCGTCTTGCCCATGCCCGTGGGGCCGGTGACGAGGATCAATCCGTCCGGCAGCCGCGTCAGCTCGGTGATCACATCTGGCAGACCAAGCTCATCGGCCGACCGGATCACCGTTTCACACAAGCGAATCGAAAACTCCGGGCATCCCGCGTGCAAGTAAACGCTCACGCGAAACCGGCCGATTCCCTCGTAATGCCGCGAGAAACACACTTGCCAGTCGCGCTCAAAGATTTCCTTTTGGCGCGCGTTCAGAATGCCGTCGTGCAGTTGCTGCAGCTCCTCGGTCTGGAGCGGCGGGCCTTCGATCGGGCGAATCTCGCCGTTGATCCGTAGCGCCGGCGCAATCCCACGCACCAGGTGCACGTCGCTAGCCTGGTGGGCCCGAGCACCCTTGAGAATCTTTTCGAGTGTCCACGCCATATGCGCTTTGCCTATCGCCCCTGCAGGGCCGGCTCCGCCGGCCGATTACGCCAATCCGCGCCGGCACAGCCGGCCCTACCGCCCCATCAGCCGGCCGAACAAACCCGACAGCGGCCAACGCGGCGTCTCCAGTTCCGATAACCGCGACAGTGCCTCCGCATGGCGCGGGCAAATCTCCAGGCAGTGTTGCAAGCTGACGCGTGCCGACGTGTCGAAACCTAGCTTCGACTGGCACGCACCGAGCAAGTACCAGGCGTAATAGGCAGTGGGCGCCTTTTCGACGGCCAACTGCGCGCGCTGCTGCGCCAGGCCGTACGCCTTGTAATAGCAGTAAATGAGCGCGGTCTCGAGCGGGACCAGCCAGTCGCGATCCGCCAGTTGCGCCTTGTCGAAGCAATGGCGATCGGTCCGCTGGCGGCCCTCCACCATCAATTCGCCGCGCACTTGCCACCGGTATGCCGACTCCCCGCGCTGCCGCAGCGAGCCGTCGCTGAGCGCGTGGGCCGCTTTTCGATTGCCCAGCCGGCACTCGGCCTGCGCCTGTCCGGCCATCAGGTCGCCGTTGGAGGGAAACAATTCCAGCGCCTTCTGGCCCCACAAGCTGGCCTGCGGATATTCGCCAAGCTGCACCAGCATCTGCACCTGACCGACCCACGCGGCGACCAGCGTTTTGTCGACTTCCAAGGCCCGCGAATAAAACCGCAGCGCCGTCTCGTAGCTGCCCGTGCGGCGATTCTCGTCGGCCAGCTTCACCCAATATTTTTCGTCCTTCTCGACACGAAGCTCCGGTTTCTCGCCCGCCGGCTGCGGTGGCGGCCGATCGAATTCCAGCTTGTCGAATCGCATGGTGCGTCGGCCCTCAATCAACGAATTATCGACATCTGGGACAGCGGCGACGAGCGAAAATACAGCCGCCCGGCGATCCGCGTCATCGGCACCACGTAGATCTGCTGCAACGTGCCGGTATCGAGCTGAGCGCCGCCCGGCACGAGTCCCTCCGGGAATACGAAGGCATGGCCGTCAGGCACGACCCACGATGTGCCGACGGGCACGGTTGGGCTCTCTGTGGGCTGCCACTTGTTCGTCATCCCATCGACCAGCCACCCTCCATTGTCGACCGACACTGTCTGCCCCGACATCGCCATCACGCGGCCGATCCATTGCCCTTGGAATACATAGTTCGCATTGCCGCCGAATAAATGGCCGGCCGCAGTTATCCGCGGCATTGTGTACAACACCAAGTCGCCCCGAGCCGGCGTGGCCAAGCGACTGTACCACAACACCTCGCCCTGCTGGAACGGCGGTATCGTCATGTTGATGCTGATGGGCGTCGCAACGCGCGAAATGAGCCAGCCCACCGGCAGATACACGGCAAAGCACAACACAAGGCCGCACACAAGCGTAAACGCGATGCGATCGCTCGGCGTCGCGAAGGCTGATACCACGGCGTCGCAGACCGACACGATGTGCATCGCTCCCGCCAGGCCGAGCAGCAGGCTTCCCAGCCAGGTGCCCGCCAAAACTACTCCGGGCAATAGCAAAATCAAATAGCTGACGAAATAGACAGCCGCTACGGGACGATCACCACGACGATATTGTGGCCACCCCGGAATGATGCAGCGGAGCAGCGTCGGCAAATCGAAACGCGTAATTGCAGCGCGCGAAGCGAACGCCGCCGCCAGGGCCGGCGATGCCTTCGCGCTCACGCGACCAACGGCGTACCACAATCTCCACAGCGGCGGCGACATCCGTGACAACCGCCCGGCGCGCGGCGGATGCACATTGATCGCCGCCGTCGCCAGCGCCAACGAAGCCCCACACCGCGCACACCGGCCGCTGCCCGGCATGTTTTCAAATTGGCAGCTTGGGCATTGCATGGCTGTCGTCAGCGGGAGCGCTTCACGTCTACATGCGCGCGGGCGGTCTGCTGGGCCTCGTAGTATTCGTTCGTTAGCTCCCGCGACTCCTCTCGGCCGAGGATTTGGGCAACTAGCTCGGCATAGTCGAGGCACCGCGACCCCTTGATGCCAATGGTTCGCACCGTTACCCGACCCTGTGCATCAATCGAAATTTCCAGTTCTTCTTGTGCCATCGTTCAGTCCTTTACTCAAACTGAAAACAATCAAGCCACAGAGGACACAGAGATCACAGAGACAGAATGATTAGTTTGGAATCGGTCGAGTGCATTTCGAACATTCAATTGGTACGTCGGTAGCACAATGGGCGGAATCCTAAAGTTTTCCGTCGTCCGATCATTCTGTCGTTTTTCCTCGGTGTTCTCTGTGTCCTCTGTGGCATTCTTTTCCCTTGGAGTCCTTTACCAGTTGCGAACGCGAATCTTCACGCTCTGATCTTTCGTCACCTGCTCGTCGACAATCGTCATGTTGCGCTGCTTGAGCTCCGTGACAACGCGGTGATAAGCGTACTGCTGAGTGACGCGGCCGATAAGCTCGTTGCCCAGTTTCCGCAACTGCGCCTTCGAAAGTCCGCCGCCCTCCAGGCACAGCCGCAGGGCACCACGGGCGTCGCGGCTGAAGGTCGCCCGCACGCCGTCGCGCTCCACGACGATCTCTTCGCCCGTGCCGGCCGCGGCCTCCAGGATCTGGCTGTCCTCGACTTCGATTTCTTCGCGGTTTGTGGTGCTGATATCGCCGCTCACATGGCCTTCCTGCACGGAGGCAAAGCCCATCGCACCCACGGCGGCGGCGACTGCCGCCGTAATCGCCGGCCAGTTCGCAATCAGAATCGGTGTAATGACCATGACCGTGCTCATACGTCACCTCTCACTTTCCGGAACGCTCGGATGTCCCGCGCGTTCGCCTAAAGTTCGATCTTCCTGCGACTTTCGTCCACCACTTGCGTGGCGGTGCCTGACGCCGGGCGCGACCGGCCCACCGCCCACGCGTGCAACCGATTCAACTCCTCGCTCATCGTCTTCGATAGCGGCACCGTTTCCCTGATCGCCGTCTTGACGATTTCCGTATTCAGCTCCACCTGGCTGCTGAACGCATCGAACAGCGCGGAAATCACCGCTTCTTCGATTTCCGCGCCGTTGAATCCCTCGCTTACCCGTGCCAAGTCCTCGAGATCAAACTTCGCCGGATCGCGGCCCCGCTTCTGCAAATGAATGCGAAAGATGTCGCGCCGTTCCACTACGGCAGGCAGGTCCACAAAAAAAATCTCGTCCAGCCGCCCTTTCCGCAACAACTCCGGTGGCAGCTGACTCACGTCGTTGGCCGTGGCGATCACGAACACGGGCGACGTCTTTTCGGAAAGCCACGTGAGCAGCGTGCCGAATACGCGCGCCGCCGTGCCGCCGTCGCTGCCGGCCGAATTTGCTGCCCCCGCCAATGCTTTGTCGATCTCATCGATCCACAAGATCACCGGTGCGACACTCTCGGCGACTTGGATCGCGCGGCGAATGTTCTCCTCGCTCGAACCGACGAGGCTGCTGAACATCCGCCCGATGTCGAATCGCAGCAGCGGCAGTCCCCACAAGCCGGAAACCGCTTTCGCGCACAGGCTCTTGCCGCAACCCTGCACGCCCAACAACAGCACTCCCCGCGGCGCCGGCAGCCCGAATTTCTTCGCCCGATCGGTAAAGGCGATCGAGCGCTTGCGGAGCCAGTCCTTGAGATTGCCCAGCCCGGCCACGTCGCTGAATTTTTCCTGGGCCGCATAGTACTCCAGGAGGCCGCTCTTCTTGATCACCTGCTGCTTTTCACTGAACACAATGTCGACGTCGTCCGCGCTGAGCCGCCCGTCGGTCACCAGTGTTTTGGCGAAAACATTTTCGGCTTCTTTGAGCGTCAGCCCCCGGGCGGCGCGAAGTAACCGCTCGCGCGCCTCGGAATCCAAGTCGATCTTGACCTTCGGATTATCTTTCACGTCATCGATAATCCGGTCCAGCAGCCGGTTGAAATCTTCCGGCCCTGGCAGGCCAAAATCGATCACGGTGACGTCCTTCGACAGCTCCGGCGCGATCCGCATCAAGAGTGACGTGATGATAATCGACTTGTAGGTGTCGCGCAGGTGATGGGCCACATCGCGCATCCGTCGGATGACCGTCAAGTTGCAGCGATCTTCCTCCGTAAAGCGGTGGAAATCCTTGAACAGGTAAATCGCCGGCTCGACCTGATGGATCACCGCATCCAGCGCCGCGAGCGGGTCCGACGTGTTGCCGGCCCCCGACTTCGTTTGCTGCACGTCCGCACCGGACTTGACGATGCCTTGCGTGATCGTCCAGACGAACAAATTCTTATTCCGCGTGGCGGCGATTTCGCGCAGGCAGCGCTCCACCCGCTCCTCTTCCCACGTCACCACGTACACAATCGGATAACGTGCCCGGATCAGCACGTCAATCTCCTCTTGAGCGCAGCTCGCGCGGTGCGTGGAGCGCGAACGTTTCACCGCCGGCGCAGCTTTCGCCGCCGGCGCAGCTTTTGCCGCCGCCGCGTTAGTTGCCGTGCGAGGAGCCGGCTGTGGCACCTTTGGTGCCGGTTGCGTCGCCCCGTCGCTGACATTGGTGGTTGGCTCAGACATGAGAATCCTCTGCCACAATGGCTGGGAATTGTGCCGGTTCATTGTCGTCGGCCTGCCGCCATGAAGCCAGGCGCGCACTCACCAAACTGTCCGCGCCGCATTGCAATTGATCCAACAACTCCAGCACTTCCAGTGATGTGCCGAAGACGCAAATCCGCCCGTCTGGCAGCAGCTCGATGTCGGTCACGTTGGTCTCGTCCTCGGCGTTCATAATTTCGTCGCCAATCGTTCCTGTTATTCCACAATGTTCAGCCCACTCGATGCAGCCAGCTTCACGGCCCGCGCCGCAACCTCGGCATCGAGCGGGTGCGCCAACTCGCCGTAATGCCGTGCTTGCCAACGAGGCAGATAGCCGTCGCGTATGCTGAACTTGGCAGCCGGCAGCTCGCGGGCCACATAATCCACGATCGGGCGATAACAACAATCAAAGTGACCGGGCAGCAGCAAGTGCCGGATGATGAGATTCCCCTGCCCGGCCGCGATCGACAAGTTGCGCGTGACGGTATCAACGTACCGGTCCACCTTGGCAAGTCGCTTCGCGCAGGCATCGTTGCCGAACTTGAAGTCCGCGACGTAAACGTCAACCACGTTGTCCAGGAGTGCGAACGCTTCGGGCGTTCCATAAAAATCCGATTTCCAAACCACCGGCGGCAATTCGGCACATCCCGACATCGCCTCCAGAATGGCTGGCAGATGAATGGTCGGTTCGCCGCCCACCCACTGAATGTTCCGCGCGCCATGCCGCCGCCCCTGTGCGAGCGCGTCGGCCAGAAACTTGGCCGTCAGCTCCGTGCCAATCGACGGATTAAAAGCATTCGCTTCCGCGATGCAAAAAGCGCAGCGCAAATCGCAACCCGACAGATAAAACAGATGGGACGGTATGATCTCGATTTCCTCACCGTATTCGACGCGATGCCGGAAAACCCGCGCCTGAAGCCCCGCCTTGCACGGCCCATGCTCGCCCTGCCGCCGGTTCACACCGCAGCGGTGCTCGCACAACATGCAATGCGACAGATGCTGCGCAGCATACGCCAGTCGTTGGTTGTCGATCAGGTCGACATTCATCGCGCGCTACCGCGTTAGAGATCGCACGCCTGCCGACGGCGCACCCTGGTTGTTCCGAGAGTTTGTTCCGAGAAGCGCTACAGAATCTTGAAATCGGTGTAGCGGTTGCTGATTGGCCCGACCATCGCCTGCTGTTATCTAAGCCGCAAGTAACTGTCGCGGCCGCTACGTCGATATCCCAATACGCGCTTAGCTCGATTATAGCGATTTTTACGATCAATTGTCAAAACAACCGCCAAAGTGCCCGCATCCCCGCCGCTACCCCGGTTTGTCGGCCAGCAGTGCAACCAAGGTTGGTTCGATTCGCTCGACGGCGACCATGGGCGCGTAGCGGCGCACCACCCTTCCCTGCCGATCTATGAGGAACTTCGTAAAATTCCATTTGATCGCCTTCGTCCCCAGAAATCCGCGACGGGCCGATTTCAGAAACTGATAGAGTGGGTCCGCACCCGGCCCGTTCACCTCGATCTTGGCGAACAGCGGAAACGACACATCGTACGTCAGACGACAAAAGTCTTTAATCTCTGTCTCGTCTCCCGGTTCCTGATTACCGAACTGATCGCATGGGAAACCCAGCACCGCAAAGCCCTGCGCCCGGTGTTTGCGATACATCGCCTCCAGGCCCGCATACTGTGGCGTAAACCCACAACGACTCGCCACGTTCACGATGAGCAACACCTGATCACGATAGCCATCGAGAAGCTGCCGCCCACCGTCGATCGTCGTCACTTCGAAATCGTAAAGACTTGTCATGGCATCACTCTATTGGCGCCACGATTTTAGGCGGCATGCCGCAGTTGATTCCAGATCCGCCGGCATGTTTGCTCTGCTATCGCCACTGGCAGCCTCTGCTCGGAGAACACGATTGGCGGCGAGTCCGTAAAGATTGCTGCAGGAGCATCTCGTCATTGCCACTGCAACGCCACGTTTAAACAGCCACCGAGAGACACGATAGCTCACACAATAGTCAACCGATGTCCCTGATCGGTCCGACGCATCTGCGACTTCGAATCTTTGTGTCTCTTCGTGCCTTTTCGTGGCTATCCGACTGCAACCAATCACCAACCCCATGTCGCGAGCCCAACCACTTGCCATCGCCGCGCTTGCCTGCCTGCTCGGCGCCGCGGCGCTGACCGAATCGCAACGCCTGACAGCCGCGACCGACGGCAGCAATGCCGCCGAAATCGTCTCCCAAATTGCCGCCCGACTGATCGCCGACGCCATCCCGCACGAGTACGAACGCTCCAAAGACTGGGGCCGCACGAAACACATCACCACCGGCCTCCGCAGCTCCGGCAACTTCTTCGACTTCGACATCCATCGCCGCAAAAGCGCCGTGAATCACGGCGTCTGGAAGAAATACCGCGTCACGCTCGTCGAGCCCGATAAAAATCTCGTCGTGCGGATCGAAAACCTTCGCAGCACCGCCCCAGGCCGCGTTGCCCTCACGCTGTTCGTCACCGCCAAACTGCACGGCTGGGCCCGCGCCAAAGTCTACGACCGCGGCATCCACGTCATCGCGCTCGAGGCCGAAGGCAACACGACAGTCCGCCTCTGGCTCGACACCGAGATCGCCGTCGAACCCGTGCCCACCAAATCGTTCGTACCCGGCATCGCCATCCGCCCCATCATCACGACGGCGCGCCTGAAGCTCGACAACTTCCGCCTCACCCGCGTCAGCGACCTGCGCGGCTCGCTCGCCCACGAGCTAGGCGACGGCCTCCGCCACCTCATCCAAGACGAACTCTCCGCCCCCAAACTCGTTGCCAAACTCAACCGCTCGATCGAAAAGCGCCGCGACCGCCTCGAGTTCACCCCCGACATGCTGCTCAGCAAGTCGATGCCATAGAACAACAGAAAGGCACGTAACAACCGGCGGTAAAGCGGGGCTGAAAACCAGTTCCAAAACCACGAGCGCGGTGGAGGTATTGCAAATAGCCGCCGGGCTGACGCGTGCACATTCCAACAACAAAGCAAAACAGGAGGCAGCAGAGATCGCAGAGATTTGTCTCCTCCGCTGACTCCGCTTCCTCCTGTTAAATACTGACGGCTGAAAGCTGATGGCTGACAGCTTTGGTAAGTATCCCCGACTGGATTCGAACCAGTAACCTTCGGCTTCGGAGGCCGACACTCTATCCAGTTGAGCTACGGGGACGAGGACTTCTTGGGTAAGCGTATCGGTTTGGCGTGAAATGTTCAACTCTCGCGCCGCGCCGATAGTAGGTGAGGATGGGTGGCTGGGGCAACGCCCCCCATTTCGGGACAGGGGCGGTTCCCCCCCCCCCCGACGCACACTCTGCCCCAGCCACTCTTCAAAACTAAAGAGCTCCGGTCAACCCGGCGGCCAGGTCATTTGCCGGCCGCCAAGCAGGTGGAAGTGCAAATGATCGACCGATTGACCACCGTCGCGGCCGCAGTTGACCACCACCCGGTAGCCGCGGCTAAGCTGGAGCTGTTTGGCCAGGTCGCGAATCACCTGCCACAGGTGGGCCATGAGATCGAGATCGTTATCTTGAATTGCGGATATGGATGGGATGGGCTGCTTCGGGATCACCAACACGTGCGTCGGGGCTTGCGGCGCTACGTCGTGAAAGGCCAGGCAGCGATCATCCTCGTAAATGATGTTCGCCGGAATCTCTTTGTCGATGATTCGCTGAAAGATAGTTTTCTCCGCCATGGCTAGCTCCCGAAAATTATTGCGCTATTGTCGAATGCTGTTAGCGAGTTGATCCAACAGAATTGCGTCATCGCGCAGCAGAATGGGGATCTGATCAACAATTGGATAGAGGACCGCCCCATCGGCTCGTATCAAGCCGCCATCAATTGTACGCGCCACCGGCTTTCCCGCGCGATCTAGCAGCCGGCCCTCACGAACGTCCGCGTTGAGTCGCTCGACGATCGCCTCGGGCGCGGCGGTTAGTTCCGACCGATCTTCCGGACAGCGGAGAACGGCTAACACTTCGCTTCGCAGCATAAACCAGCTCCTGGGCCGCGGCCCGTGGGCGCTCTATGAGGGGTGCCACCCGAGCAATCTTCATAACAATCGGACGGGTCATCGAACCCGTAGCGTAGTCGTCAAGGTTGCGAAACGGGCTCTATTTTGCAAGGGGGTCGAACTCCTGATTGCATGCGAGTCCTGAGAAACGGCCGTAGCTAGCATAAACCTCGAGGCTGATGATGCTACGCGGCGCCGGCCGATACTAACGAAGAGCGATGCTCGGCGGATGACGCGCCGTGGTTCGACCTGGCGCGATGAGCGGCACCGCTCGTTTGGTCGGGGAGGCCAATCTGGAGGAGCCGTGAGATGAAGAATTCGCTATGCACACTCGCCTGGATGGCGGCGAACACGATCGCTGCCGTCGTCCATGCCCAGGCGACGACCACGTACGAGAACGGCGCAGACGGCGTAACGTACAAAGTGACGAAGCAGGTCGTCCAGCGATCGATTCCCACGACCGAGTATCAGTCCCGCGAACAAAAGTTATACCGGCCGCAAGTAAGGACTGAATATCAGTCCTATCAACAGACCCACTTGACTCCTGTTACCCAATACTATTGGGTGCCAAGGCTGCGTGGACGTTGGAATCCGTTCGTCATGCCGTACTGGGCTCATGAGCTCACGCCGACAACTCGCTGGGAAGCGCGTCCCACAACCGTGCAAATCCCCGTGGCGCGCACCGACTGGGTGGAAGAAACTCGCACGACGCAAGTTCCCGTGACGACCTACCGCACGGTGCCAGAGGAGTACACCAGCCGCGTGGCCGTTAGCGCCAGCCCGAGCGGCGCGGCGTCGACGAGCGTCGCGAACCGGCCCATCGGCAGTCAGCAGCTCCAAAGCGACCCGCCGCGCGAGCCGAGCCCGTGGTCAGACCGCTACAATGGCGTGACCAATCGGCGCTGATCAAGAAATTCAGCACGGCTCAGTTGCTTGTCGCGCGGCGACGTCGGCCGCGTGACAACGTGGTCGCCGACCATTCTTTGGTCAACGTCTCGAAGACTTCCGGGGTCTCGTACCGAACAACCCCTTTGCCTTCCGGCATCGGGCCGATCAGCCCGCGGAACACCGGCATCCCGCGCAAGCTGAGGTCCGTGCTGCAGTCGTCCACGCCGATTTGCGTGTGCATCTTGAGCACGGTTTCGTGTTTCTCATAGTCCTTGGTGCGCAGCTCGCCATTGCTGCCGCGCGTGATGATACGGATTGTGGGCTTCATGACAACGGGACCTCGTGACGGGAGCAGGCAGGATCGAAGCAGTCCGCGGTGGTGATGACGATTGCAGTCGTCGCCGACAAGCCAGGTTGGGCGCCTGGCGAGATACCTAAACGCGGTACAGTTTTTATCGGCTGAGCCGCGCATCAGTCTACGGAGTTACGCGGAGGCCCGGACCGGACGGTCGCTCCGTGACAAACCGTCACATCCGCTGCCGGCGCGGAATTCGGCACGAATCACCCGCCGGTGCGCGGCGCCAAGCGTCCAAGCCGCATAACCTCCCGGCTGCCAGGCGACACGTCGTTCTGTGTCACAGATACCGAACCAACTGATTCGGCAGGGAAAAGCAAACGAATCGCCGTTTCCGAGCGGCAAGCCAATCGCAACAGCCCATGCGCTGCGCTTGCCGACCGGCTGCGTTCCGTATTAATATTGTCTACCGCATCGCCGCCGGAGGGTAAGCGAATTGGCCAGCAGCCTGACTCGAAATCAGGTGCCGCGCAAGCGGTTGGGGGTTCGAGTCCCCTGCCCTCCGCTTGACGTAAACATTAACGTCGCCGCTGCTTGCGTCATTCATCGTCAGCGTGTGCAGCAGGACACGCGGATATAGACGGCCAGCAAGCAGTATTCAATTCTCCGCTGTTTTCTAGGTCTTGATATTCTCTTCGATCATCTGTTTCTGATGGTATAAGTTTGCTTGTCGCTGTTGTAACAACTGAAAAAGCGCATCGACAATTGAAGGCCCGACCCCAATTAGTAGTTCCAGAAATTTGACGAACGCCTGGGCAAGTGGTCCGCCACAGGTCGTTACCGGATGACACAAACGTAGCAAGGTGGACTTGGGAAACGCAATCGGCCGGCAGGATCCAGACGGCATCTAGAATTCTGTCAGCTCGGTGCTGCGGTGGATTCCCCGCAAAGCCCGGCGAGCGGTTGCGGGATAGGTACTTAGCCGGATGCACCCCCGATGCCGGTAGCGATTTCAATTCGCTCGTGTTTGCGCAAGAAATGAGCGGGTGACCTCCTCACGTGGCTCCTCGAAGATCTGCTGCGCTGTGCCGGACTCGGCGACTCTCCCACCGTGCATCACGTGGATGGTGTGGGACACACTCCGGGCAAAGCCCATTGCATGCGTGACGACGATCATCGTCTGGCCAGACTTGGCCAGATCGGTTATCACGCTGATAACTTCAGCGGCCATGCGCGGGTCCAGTGCGCTCGTGGGCTCGTCGAACAGGATCGCCTCGGGCTTCATCGCAAGTGCCCGTGCAATAGCGACCCGCTGCTGCTGGCCGCCGGACAGTTGCTCGGGGCGGGCGGCGAGTTTGTCGGCGAGGCCCACGCGTGTCAGGAGCTGCTGGGCCTCGACTTCCAACTCGTCGCGGGATCGACGGAGCACGTAGAGCGGACCGGAGATTACGTTCTCCAGTACGCTCATGTGTGGAAACAGGTGGAACTGCTGGAACACCATGCCCACGCGTCGGCGCAGCGCACGCAACGATTCGCCCATTTCTCGCCGGGCGCCGCTGGGGGACAGTCGCACCTCGTCGACTTGCACCTCCCCTTCCTGGAAATTCTCCAGGCCGTTGATGCAGCGCAGCAGCGTGCTTTTGCCGCCGCCCGACGGGCCAATCACCGCTGCCACCTCGCCGCGACGCACCGAAAGCGACACGCCGTCGAGAACGCGCAGGAGTCCGTGATTTTTCACCAGCCGACGCACTTCGATCATTTCGTTCCTCTCAGACTGCAATCCGCTTGAACCGCGTTTCCATCCGCCGCGCCATGAGCGACAGCGGATAGCTCATTGCAAGGTACAATAGCGCGGTCAAGAGGCCGAATTCCAGCATCAACCGCGGATGGCTTTGAAACAAGAATCGGTACATACCCGTCAGCTCCGTAACCGCGATCATCGAGCAGACGGATGTGTCCTTGAAAAGGGCGATGAAATCGTTGGTGACCGGCGGAATGACGATGCGCACAGCCTGCGGCACTACCACACGGCGCAGGGCGGTCGTCGTGCTCATGCCCAGTGACAGGGCGGCCTCCATCTGGCCGCGCGGAATGGCGAGCAAGCCGGCCCGGTAGTTCTCCGCTTCATAAGCCGAATAGTTGATCGCCAGCCCGAGCACTCCCGCCCAAAACTCCGGGATGCTCACGCCCGTGAGCTGCGGCAGCACATAGTAGATCACAAAGAGCTGCAGTAATAGCGGCGTGCCGCGAATGAGCTCGACGTACGCTTCCAGCGGCCAACGGACCCAGAACGGGCCATACAGGCGGCCGATGGCGACCATGAGGCCGAGCGACATGGCGAGCGGCATCGACAGAAACGATAGCTTGACGGTCGTCCATGCAGCCAGCAATAACAACCGCGTGTAATGCGGCAGGTTCGCCCAACGGGATGGAGCAGCCGCCACGACCGGTGGCCAATTCTGAGCGACTTCCGCCAGCCGCTCTTGGTCATTGTTCCAGACACCGTACTTTTCGTAGATCCGCCGCAGCGTGCCGTCGGCCAGGCCGTTTGAGATCGCTTCGTTGAGGCGCAGGCGGAGCGGCTCGTCGTGGGCTCGCACGAATGCGACGTAGTAGCCCGGCGCCTCGGGCTGGCCGACGCCACGCAGTCCGGGAAATTCACGACCGTAATGAATCGCGATCGGCACATCCTGCACGGTGGCGTCGAGCTGCCCCTGTTCGACGAGCCCCATCACGCTGGTCACTTCGGGATACTTTTTTAGCTCCACCGCCTCGCCAAAGCGGCTTTCGACATACCGTTCCGCGGCCGAGCCCTGCAACACGCCCACGCGCTTGCGGGGCTGCCCCTGCTCCGTGCGCAAATCTTCCCACGTACGAATCGAGTCGTCGTCGATGCGGGCCATAAGCTGGAGCTTGTAGATGTAGTACGGGATCGTCGAGGACCACAGCTGCTCGCGCTCTTCAGACCATTCGTAGCCGTTGAGCACGACATCGATCGAGCCTCGGTCGAGAATTTGCGGCAGCATCTCCCATTCCCAATTCACGTACTCGCTCCGCACGCCCAATTCGGCCGCGAGATATTGGGCTAACTCGTACTCGAAGCCGGTCAGCTGGTTGTCGGCCCCTTGAAAGATATACGGACCACCCCCGCTGGCATCGCCACCCCAGCGCAGAGTACCGCGCTGGCTAACTTCTTCTAACGTGTCCGCTAACGAGATAGATGCAAGAAGCAACACGAACAACGGATGGACTACAATACACAAGCGCTTTCGCATGACGCGGCCCTTCGTGCTCATCGAATCACCTCGCTCCAAAACTTGGCCGTCAGATGTTACGCCGAAACGGGGAATTACGCTGAGGCCATCAAGTGGTTGGAAAAGGCAATCAGCTTACTTGGTCGCGACCCCGATCGAAGAGAACTGAATGTATATGCTAACAAAGCTTCGAAATTACCAGAACAAAAAGCCGACGCGGTGGGCGCTCCTCGAATACGTCGCCAGAGCGAAATATCAAAACAGGCTGAGGCGGCCGCGTAAAGCCCACTCGTGAAGATAAGTTTCCGGGGTGTGGCGGTCCCCGAAAAATGGTGGGACCTCGATGTCCCGGACAGTGCGAATGCCGACTGTCCCGAACAAGGGCGTACAACATTTACGCCGGTAGATGGAAGGAATTCAGTTGCGGCCCGACTTGTACCGTCAAGTCCGTCGGAAACTGCTCATCCTTGATTTGATCGTCGCCCGCCTGACGATCCGCTAGGCTTTCATCCGGCGCGATTTGCCGATTGAAAGTCTCAGTCGCCAGGAGTTGTGCCAAGTCGGCGTCAAATTGATGTGGAACGGGGAGGTCGACCAATGCAACAGCACGAGCCCGGGATGAATGCTTTGAACGTTCTAACGGCGCCCACCATGAGGGAATTTCTTGTGTAGGAAGCTGGCCGATCGTTTCATCGACCGCCAGGGAAGGTGACTCCGTTGGTGGAGTGGAAAGCGACTTCATTACCGGTGGTTGATACATCGTCAAACTCACGAGCTGCTCGCCGGGCCCAGCATCGATGCTGATTCGGCCGAGCTCGACCGTGGGATTGGTCATCTCATGTACCGAGACGGTGCCGCTGGAAATGGCATACAAATGATCGTCGATTCGCAGCGACCGCTCAATAAGCGTGTCGTGCTCGATGAGTTTCGGCGCTCATCATGAGCCGATCTTCCAAGCGTTCGGCTTGAAACCGGACAGGCCGGCAGCGCCGCGACCTGCTGCCTTGTTGTCTATGGCGGAAGCCTCGCGGCGAGAACCAACTGGATCCAAGCATTGCTGGCACCTGGAGGTCAAAGTCAAAGATGTCCCAGGACGGACGCAAGCTGTGCATGCGCCCAAATCGTCGGTCGATGTGGACCTTACTATCCAGGCCGAGGCGTCAGCAGAATGTAACGCTTCTGAAAAACTCAGATGTCGCGGTCGGGGCCGACTTTGCCGGGAGCAAGTGGGCGTCGCGGCGGGCGCGGCGGGCGTGGCGCAACGGCCGAAGGTTCTTTGTTGGCTCGCCGCGAATTGCGGGCGGCGATTCGTTCCAATGCCAACAATGTCAAAAGAGGTATGGCGCTCAAACCGCGGCGTGAAGCGCCGTCGGCCAAGGAATAGACGGCCGAATTCTCAGTCTTGGCAAGCTGATCAAACGCCTCCTCATAAGCTGAATTCGATGCCTTGTAGGAATGCATGGCACTCGTGGTTACGTGGGGATCCGCCCCTTCCGCTTCTGTCTCCGAAATAATATTCGCGAGACTCGCTTGTATTTCGACCCAATTCCCACTTCGGACGAACAAGTCCGGATGTTCGAGGACTGCGCTAGTCAGGTCGCCTGACTCAGGTGCTGAGGATTTTTGAGCCTCAGCGTCACCCACTTTTTTTGGAGATCGCTCGGCGCTCGGCTGTTGCGTGCTGCGGAAGGATAATGGCCGGCCTTCAGTCCGATTCGCGTTATCACTCCCATCGTGTGTTACGGATTGTCCGATTCCCACGGGGTCGCCGCCTGCGATTTCGAACACGATCGCCCGCTCCAATTCGCCCCATACCGCCTCTTTTGTTGGCGAAGCGGTCAATCGACTTGGCTCAATTGCGCCTTCTGGCGCGTCGGCAATCAATGCCGTGCGGGAGCCTTCGTAGATTCCCTCACCGACATCTCGCATTCCTTCCAGAATTGATTCGATGGAAATCCACCCCCCCTCCGCTCGACTGGTGCTTTCTGAATTCTCCATTGCCACCGGCGTTGGGATGACGTTTAGATCCTCGCCCGCGACGCCGATCACCGCGGCAGGAAGGCCACTGGTTCCATTGAATGTGCTGTCCGCATCGCCAACCGTCCATATATCGCCGCTGGACCCCAGGCTGGAATTTAGAATTAGATCATGAAGTGCCTCGCTAGAAAGCGCATCGGTAAAAAGGGCGTTAGAACGCGTGGTAGAAAACGCACTTATCGTCTGCGATGAAACGGTACTTGGCAGCTGCCATGCATCGGTCGCGAAAACAGCCTCTGCTCTCGGCGAATCAAGTGTGAGATAGCCACCTTCTATGAGCGCCGCGACGCGCACCGCGCGATCCACGGTCGGCCCAGGGGGTCTGTCGGTCACCACAAACAGCTGCATGGTATCGACCGTTGTCGTCGACAACATCAGCCGGCCTTCCACCGCTTCCAGTCCGAGTCGACGCGACGCGCTATTAGCCATCTGTGCTCGACGTCGCACCTTGGCTCGATGACTGCGATGCGGGAAAAGTAAGTTGAACATGGCAGTAGCCTCATTTCGTGAGCTTTCTCTCCGCGCTTCGGGCGGGTTGCTCTGCACTGGATTCCATGGGACTGTCGCTGAACTCGGCAATCAATGCGGTAAATCGTTTGTCACCATGTAAGTAGGCGAAGCGCTTGTCTCCAGCAAGATCGAATTCGCGTATCCAGCCGCTTTCATGCGCCCGCCGGAGAGTGGCTATTAGCTCGTGGTCCAATGCTTGCCGAACGTCTTCCATCGTAGAATTGTCGCGAGCCACGCCGCCGATTTCGGCCAGCTCCACGGCAACGCCCAATAAGCGCTCGCCGTTGCCCTGCCACAATTCACGCCGCGCCAATGCCGCCTTCATTGCCTCGCGCAGGTTTCCAGTCTTCCGCAACGACTGGCCGTAGTTGTAGTACATTTTACTCAGCACTTCACGCATCAATGACGATTCTGGCGACTGTTCCCAACACATCCGCTGCGACTCAATGGCAGTCTCATAGAGCTGGATCGCATCCTCATGCCGTTCGGTGTCAGCCAGCGCCAATGCCTGGTTGTTCAAGAGTGTGGCCATTGCGCTGCGATACGTCAGCTCATTGGGATAATCGTCGGCCAGCGTCGCGAACAGCGTCCTTGCACGGTCGAACGCGTCATCCGCGTCCACCTCTCGACCGGCGCGGCAATAGGCCACGCCCAGATTGTTCAGACTAATCGCCAGGTCGCTGCGATGCCGCACTACGGCCGGCGCGGTCCGAACCAATCGCTCCTGCAAACCGATCGCCTTGGCATGCCAATCGATCGCCTCGCTTACCCGCTGCCGCTGGCTCTGGAGAGCTGCCATATTGTTGTAGCACAGCGCTAGATCGCCTAAATAAGCGGCGCTGCCGGAGTGTTGCTTTGTGAGCCGCTCTAAAATGGTAATCGCTTCGCGGGCGGCGTTTTGAGCTTCGTGCATATCATGCTTTCGCAGCACAAAGCTCAAGTTGTTGCAGGCGATTGCGAGATTGCGGGCATACTTCAACTCGTCTGGCCGCGACTCGGCCAGCGGACGCAGCACGTCGACGGCCCTTCGAAGACTCCGCTCGGCGCCGGCCACGTCGCCGAGTTGATCCAGCAGCATGGCCGAGTTCGCCTCGCTCTCGGAAAGTTGACTGGCGAAAATTGGATTGTCGGCGTGCTGCTCTACCAACCGCTGCTGAATGGCGATTGCGGCAGCGTACTGTTCCCGCGCCCCATCGACCTCGCCGCGCGAAGCCAGCAGCAGTCCCAAATTATTGTGCGTCAAAGCAAGCTGTGCGCGTTGTTCGGCTCGCGCCGATCCTGTCGTCGACGGCTCGGCGAGCAGTTTCTGGGCTGCTTGATATTCCGCGATGGCAGGCTGGATGGCGCCCAGCTTGGCGGCGATTACGCCCGACTTGAAATGCGCTAGCGCTAACTCATGCCGCAACTCGGGATCGTTGCCTGCCTCCTGCATAAACTGCCGGTAGTACCCCAACGTATCGACAAGCAGATCGCGGCGCACCCGTTCGGTGCCGGGCACCTCCATGAGCCGATCCGCCAGCCGCATGCCGAAATGATCGACCGTGTCTCGGGCTTGCTTAAAATGCCGTTCGGCCCGCTCGAAGCTGGCCTGAGCGTTGCGCGCATTGATTTCTGCTTGATCGCGCGCGGCGGCGGTCTGCGCTTGTTCCCTGGCCAATAGTACCATGCCCACGGCGGATACCACGCTCAACAAAAACATCGCGCACGTCGCGACGACCACCAACGACCGATGCCGGCGGGCCCACTTCACTGCACGGTCAGCCAGCGTCGGTCGCCGGGCGTGGGTTGGCTTGCCAGACAAGAAACGATCAAGGTCATCTGCCAGCGCCTGTGCCGAAGCGTATCGCTCGTCGCGCGACTTAGCCATTGCGCCCAACACAATGGTTTCCAAATCGACCGGAATGGCAGAATTAAGCCGCCGTGGCGCGATTGGGTCTTCGCTCACAATCTGCCGCAAAAGGCTTTGTCGATCGTCGCCTGGGAACGCATGTCGCTGCGTCAGTAGCTCGTACAGCGTCACGCCTAACGAGTAAACGTCGGTCCGTGCATCGACTAGCGCGGAACGGCCGTCAGCTTGCTCAGGGCTCATGTATCGAAGCGTGCCTATGACGTCTCCGGTGAGCGTCACGCCGCTGTCGGTTTGCATCCTCGCCAGGCCGAAGTCGGTGACCCACAGCTTGCCCGAATGATCGACGAGCAGATTCGACGGCTTCACGTCACGATGCACGATTCCGTACTCGTGGGCGTGATGCAGGGCCTCCGCCGCTTCTTTGCCTAGCCGTGCGACGGTGTGGAAGAAATTGCTCTGTCGGATCGACCGATGGCTAGGTCGCGCCGCCCCGGCATCGAGTTGAATGGTCGTCGTAGAGCCTCGGGCCGCGCCGGCTGCCTTGGTCGAACACTCACCGAGCCCGTTCGCGTGCCGCCGCAGATCGCTAATCGCTTCTTCCAAAGACTGGCCGTCGACGAACTGCATGGCGTAAAAATAAACTCCATGCTCCTGACCCACGGCAAACACCGGCACGATGTGCGGATGATGGAGCTGCGCCGCGGCCTGCGCTTCATTGCGAAACCGGGCGATTTGCCGCTGATCGAGCACCGCGGCAAAGGGCAGGATTTTGAGCGCAACGCGCCGATTCAGAGACGTCTGGTGCGCCTCGTAGACGATGCCCATTCCGCCGCGACCAATCTCGCGGACAATCCGATAGTCGCCGATTTGCTGCGGCTTCGATTCTAACGTTGCATCGCCTGAGCCGTTCGTCGTGATCGCAGGCGCCCGCATTTCGCGGGTCACGCCATGCAACATCTGCAGGCTGTCGAGATAGGGCCGAAGCTCGTCGGCCAATTCTGGATGCGCAGCGAGCAGCAATTCCTGATTCGGAATTGCGCCGCGCTCCAAATCCGCAAGATAGGCCTCCAACACGTCGACTAGCGCTCGACGTGGCGCTGCCGAACAAGTCGAATCAATCGTCATGAGCGGTTCGTTCATGCTAACCCACGCTTCATCGTTTCGCGCAACATCTTCAGCGCCCGCAGCCACAACATGCGCACTGCCCCCGCCGACCGGTCCATCCGCTTTGCGACTTCCTCAAACGGCAAATCCTCGATATGCCGCAATACAAGCACGTCGCGATAGTCAGGCGGTAGTGCCGCTAGTGCGTCAGCCAGCAAGACCTCGTTTTCGTTTCGGACCGCACAGCCGCTGGGCGACTCCGCGGTTTGAGCCAAAAATGTTTCCAACCGCAACGTCGACTGTTCGAGGCGTCGGCCGATTTCCTCGATGGAAACCTCGCGTCGCACGTCTCGCTTCTCGGCTCGCATGTGCTGCTCCACAACGCGCAAAATGTTGTTCACGACAATTCGCCGCAGCCACGCCACAAACTCGGCAGTCGACTGGCCGCGAAACTGGTTGAAATCGCGATGCGCCTCGAAAAACGTATCCTGCACGACATCCGAAGGACTAATCCGGGCCCGCAGCCGGCAATCCAGTTGGGTAGCGACGAGCAGCTTCAGATAGTTGGTATACAGCGTCAGCAGTTGCCCCAAAGACGAGCTGGAGCCCTGCTGTGCTAACTTAAACAGTTTATTGATATCACTTTGCGCTAATGCCGACATATGTCCACCCCCACGGCCCCCCCGAGTAAATGGCCGAATACGGGCCCAATTGTCACGGCCAAAAGTGACATTATAGCGAAACGCACGTCTTTTGCGGGGTCTATCTAACAGGCACATTTCTACGCGCGAGCCGCGGCGCCCGCGGCGGTTTGCGATTATCGGCGGGCAGTCTCGGCTTAATCCCGCGCTGCCATTGAATTGCGCTGACTTGCGCGACGTACCCAAATAGGTCGTTTTTCGGGATTCGTTCGGCGTGTTTTCGATAAGGTACCCATTTGATGTGTCACGAAGAAAAACGATCCAGTAAGTGGCGGCATATGCAGGTTAAAGCTTGCCCTTTTGTTGCTCCAGTACCGCGTTCTGAACGTCTCGGGCGGCGACGTATACTTCCTTAGCCGTGGTTCTAGGCGGCCGCCGTTGGAAAAGAGTTCCTTCACCTCAAGTGACATACGTCGTGCGCGCCCCAATAAACGTCCAATCATCAGGTGGCCCCATTACTCCGGAGCTGCGCCACGAGCTGGCACTTGCTAAGGGGCGTAGCAAGCCGATCCGCAAAGCGGCCAGCGTGGCCGCATTCAACGGCTGGGCGACCGGCATCATCGCCGCTATATCCGCGCCGTTCGCTCTTTTCAGCGTCGCCGGCTTTCTGATGACAGTCGGACTCGCCGTCGTCGCATATAACGAGTTTCGAGGGCGCAAGCGCCTGCTTAAGTTTGATCCAGCATCCGCCGCCTTCCTGGGCTGGAACCAAATTGGGTTCTTCACATTAATTGTTGTCTATTCCCTATGGATGCTTGCCACAAGCATCGGCTCATTAGCCGCGGAATTGCAAGCAAGTCCCGAATTGGTGACCGCGCTTGGCTCGCTTGACGAATTCGATGGTATATATCGGCGGGTCGTCGTCGCATTTTATGGGGCGATCATTTCGCTCAGCGCACTCTTCGAAGGCCTGAACGCCTTCTATTACTTCACTCGTAGCAAACACGTCGACGCTTACTTGCAAGAAACTCCCGCGTGGGTGCAGGAAATTGAGCAGATGACATCGGCTGCTTGACAGTTAGGATGCGGGCGAGAACCCTAGCGAGATCTTCCCAGCAGATGGGGTGTGGGCACGGTTCGTCTAGTCGTGCCGTCTCGCAATTGACGAGCGATGGACAAGTACATGCAGTTACCAGGCGTGGGGTACGGTCAAGGTTTCCCAGTGCGGACAATGAGCTTGTAAACCGGTGGGTTGTGAAGCGTATCACGCGCTAACGAGTGGATGGTACGCGCGTAGAACTTCGGTGCCCTCTCCAGCTTCCTAAAGCTGCACCCAAAGCTAGCAACAGGATGCTTGCCGGCTCGGGTACGGCCGTGCTCGTCAATGACTCAACCTTTACGCCCGAGCCGGCGCCCGTCGTTGCGCCGAAGTTTGTCCGCCACAGGTTGTACTCCGCCTCGGTGCCGCCGTTCTTTCGCCACACGACATAATCGGCCGCATCGACGGCGCCGTCCCGGTTAAAATCGGCGGTGGCCACAACCGTCAGCGCGACGGCGCTAGGCAGATAGTCGACGCGCCAATCGAGCCCCATGGACAGTAGCGGCAACGCAACGTCACCGAACTGGCCGGTGACGCCCTCGGTCGCTGAGAGAAAGTTGAAACTGTCGCCCAGCGCGGGAGCAAAAGGACTTCCGCCGGCGTCGGCCAGCGATACGACCAGGTCGCCTTCCAGCTCGATTTTTCCAAGCGCTTCCAGCGTGTCGTAATCGTCCCCCGCGACATGGCCGCCGAGGTCGATCGCGATCAGGCCGCCGTCGAGATGGTAGAGGTCGCCTTGCACAACCAGGCTGCCCGTCGGGTCGATTGGGCTGCCGGCGACGGAGGCGAATCGCGCGCGCATCGACGCGCCAACCACGTGCGTGCTGTCGAGCGACGTCGCGGTGTTCCACCCATAGAGGCGAAACTCCACCGGACCTGTCGTGGGCTGGGCCCCGACAAACGCGCCGGTAAACACCTGCTGATTGCCCGATCCCACTGTCGTGAAATGGGCCTGGGCCGACTGCTGGCCGGACGCGAATCCGCCGACGCTTGAGAGGATCGCGTAGTCGGCGGCCGACCCGCTTGCTTGCCGCCACAGGGTAAAGCTCACGCTGTCGGGAATCATTGCCATGCCGGCAACGGCCTGTACGGAGAAGCTTAAGTAATCGCCGCTGTCGATCGCCGACTGAAGCGTGCTACCGGTTGAGAACCCGGCGACATGGAACTCGTTGCCCGCATTGTTGGCCCCGCGCGGGGCAACACCGGGGCCGAAGTTCAGACCGGCCGTCAGCGCCAGGTTGGCGTCTTGCCGGCGGAGCGCTGTCAGCGGCGCTGTGTCCTGCACGCCCGTGAAGTTGAACTCCAGCGTCGGCACAGCGACAAACCGGGCGTTGAGCGACGCGAGGTTCACGTGCGTGTTGCTGGTGGCGGCCGTACCGCCCCAACCATAGAGCCGAAACTCGATCGGTTCGGTCAATGCCTCTACTGCCGGCATGTTGGCCGTCAACGTGTGTTGGCTGCCGATGCCAGTGTCCGTATAGGTGGCCTGCACGAGCGCCGCGCCCGAGGTGAAGCCGTCGATGTTCGATAGAATGGCAAAGTTTCGGCTAGCGGATCCGCCGTTGCGCCACAGACGAAAACTGACGCTTGATGGAACGGCGCCGGTGCCGGCGATGGGGTCGACCGAAAACGAGAGGTAGTCGCCGTTGGTAATGGCCTGGGCGAGGCTGGCGGCGGTGTGGCCGGCCACGTTGAACTCATTGCCCGCATCGGTGCCGCCGTTGCCGAGCCGCGGACCCACGCCAGGGCCAAAATCCAAGCCTCGCGAAACCTCGACATACGGGCTGAGAGTGGACCCATTCCAAGTCCGTGTCGTCGTCGGTGCGAGCGCCACGGGGAAGAGACGGAGTATACCGCTCCACATTTCCCGGTCGATTTACATATTTGAACTCGTGGGGCAGCCCGTTCAAATTGCCGAGAATCTGCCCCAGCATGCCTCCGCGAATTCGGTCTTCGAGCTCCTCCGCTGAGATCGTCAAATAGGCAACTTTCTCCTGCCTATTCGATGCACTAACGGGCTCGGCGAGGACAAGCGGTGTGGATAGCAATGCAACAATGCAAAGCAATTCATTCATGGGCAACAGAGCATTTGCGTCGTTTTCGTAGGCCCGCGGACGATGCACGATTCCGTCACGATGCGCTAGAAGCACATCGAAGTGTTGTCGCGAGCCGAGCCGCTCGCCTGCCTACTTATTCACCGAGCGCCGTTGCATCGCAACGTGCGTGAACGCTCTCAGAATATCGTGGTGTTGACACCGCGATATCCAGTTGACTTTGCCGGCCAATCGTGTTGTTATCGGCGACGTCGCTTGCTGAGTAATCCAAGTAGAGCGGACCCAAGTGCCAGGCTCAGGGTGCCTGGTTCGGGGATCCAGGCGATGGCGTCGAGCGAATTAAGCGAGGCGCCAATGGGCGTAACCGTGCCGGTCGGTGGGTCGATTGTCACCAGATGCGTCGGCGGCGGCGATCCAGAACCCACGTTGAGGCCATACAGTGCGCCACCCGGACTAAAGGCGAGAGCACCGTACGCGCCACCGCCTGTCGGCTTAGCGGGATTGGTGATGTTCGTGTAGGCGCCCGTACCCGAGTCATAGGTTCCGTAGCGGCTGGCGGTCGGCGTTCCATAGAAGACGCCGGCGTCGCTGATGGCCAGCCCACCGCCGGTCGTCGATGTTAGCCCCGTGCTGCCAATGACTGTTGCTTGGCCGGTGGCAGTATTGATCGAATAAAGTTGAGGCCCACCGATTGAGCCAATGCCGTACAAGGTGCCGGCCGCATCAAAGTCCAAATCGGCCATCGTCGCCGGCGTTCCTGATGAATTGACTGGCCCCGCGTTATAGGGACCGACGACGGTCACGAGAGCAGTCGCAGGATTGATGGTGACGAGCAGGGCTGCCGTCGCGACAGGGTTGTTTCCGGTCGAGCCATAGAGCACGTGCGTGCCAGGTTGAAACGCGAGTCCCGTGATCGGGTAGTTCGTGCCATTTGCATCGTTCAGCGGTCCGACATGTTCCATAACGGCGCCGGTCGCGGGATCGAGTTTATACAAATCGCCGGCTGCGCCTGCGGCGGTCGAAGCATAGAGGGTGGCGGCATCAGCCCGCGCGCTGACGCTCAGCACGGCGAGCGCTAAACAAACCATCTTGATGAGTTTCACGAGGTCAATCCTCCTCAATGAGCAGTCTGCGAAGAACCAAGATGAGGCTACCCACCGCGTGGGCTAGGTGTCAAGATTTTGACGCCGGGAAATTGGAAAAATGCGCCAAATGTGGCCATCGCCTGCGCTATTGCGAGAACCGCCGCAGCTCTTCGGAAGGAATTAGCTTCGTGAAGCTGCCTGAGCGAAAGCCCGCCAGGTCGAGCGTGATGAACTTGAAGCCCAACCGGTCGAATTCCTCGACGACCGCCGCGCGGAGCTGCGGTTCGCACAGTTCACCCAACTCGTCGACGGGCACTTCAATGCGGGCCATGTCGCCGGCATGGTAACGCACGCGCAGCTCTCGGAACCCAAGCGAGCGCAAGAATTGCTCCGCCCGGTCGATCATCGCCAGCCGCTCGGGAGTGACTTCTTGGCCATACGCTATGCGGCTGGACAGGCACGGGGTAGCGGGCTTGTCGGCGACGGGCAGATCCCAAGCCGCAGCCAGTTCGCGGACCTCCTGCTTGGTAAGGCCGCACTCGGCCAGCGGGCTGCGAACCTGATGTTCCGCCGCGGCCCGCATTCCCGGCCGATAGTCGCCGAGGTCGTCCGCATTGGCCCCGTTGATGACCACATTCATGCCCGCTTGTGCTGCAAGGCGGTCGAGCTGCGTGTAAAGCTCATTCTTGCAGTGATAACACCGGTCTGGCGCGTTGGCGATGTAATTGGGGTTGTCAAACTCCTCTGTGCGAATCTCGAGGTGCCGAACGCCGATCAGCGATGCCAATTCGCGCGCCACCTCCTGTTCGCCTTCGGCAAGTGCCGCGCTGGTCCCTGTCACGAGTACCACATCATCCGCCAGCGCTAGCTGGGCAGCCTTGGCAACCACCGCGCTATCCACACCGCCCGAGAAAGCAACGGCACAACTGCCGCACTCGGATAATAACTGAAGCAACTGGTCGCGCTTGGCCGCTAATTTCGGAGAGAATTGAGTCATGATGTTATTCTTGTTGCTTTTCTAGACGTTGCAATTCATCGCGTAGCATGGCCGCGTCCTCATACCGCTCCTCGGCGACGGCGACTTGAATCTGAGTCCGCAGCTCGGCAACGCGATCGACGGCTTGGGATAGCGCTGCGATCGTCCCGTCCTGGGTCGCGCCTCCTTGCTCCTTGATCTTCGACAGGATTTCTTCCTTCCAGCGCCGCAAGAACGTTAGCTCGCCGACCTGCCCTGCTCGGCCTTTCGCATTATACTCCTCCAGGAACCGTTCGATGCCTCGAATGCCCGCGTCCAGCACGCCGGCGGCCGCGTCCCACTGTTCCAATTCCACCAGCGGCGTGGCGACGGCGCGGGCATGCATCATCGTCACGTAGGGCCGCCATTGGTCGAACCGCAATTTATCGCGGTCGTCGCGAGCGTGCTCGCGCACAAACGCGAACAGCCGCAGATTTCGCTCCGTGTCGCGGGCACACAGCTCGTAAGACCCGAGGTGCCAAAAGCAAATGTAGCGGTGGTAGTATTGAACGCCCTCACGCAGCAGTTCGGCACAGTCCTCAGGCTCCAGCAGGTAGGGCGCGCCGTCAGGATTCGCGGCGTCATGGTCGCGCTGACGCCGCTTGTGGTATGCAAACCATGACTCCTCGTCGTGGATGCGGCGTCCGTCGGGCCGACCGTCAAACTCCATCTGCAAGATGCCCAAATCGAGCCGCAGCTGGATCTTTCGCCGACCATCGTCGCCGTCGATTACCCGTACCGTGATCTCGTCCGGATGATACGGCCAATCGAGGAGGATAGGATCGATGTCGGATGACATGCTGATAGTTTAGCCGGAAAGCGACTGGCTGTAGCCGGCCTCTGGTAGGCCGGTCACATGGCGAATGATCCTACGGAATGCCCAGGTCGCAGACCTCGGCTACAGCTGAATCGTATTCCAAACGGGAGGACGAGAAAACGGAAGAATCCGCTCCAGGCCAACTAGGCGGGGCCGATCCTGCCACCTATGCTCCCGGATCGCGTACGACGGGCCCGAGCACCTTCGTATTCCGCTCGACAGCCAGGATAATCGTCCGCTGTTCCACCCCATCCGGCGAGCTGGCGATGACGGGTATCACCTGCCGGCGGTCTGGCAGCCGCATGCGTACGGTGAAGCTGCCATCGGGCCGCAGCAGCACCGGCTCGCCCTGCAAGGTCACATGGGCATGCGGATGGCTTATACCGTACACAACCAGCTCGGCATCCACCGCGAACGGCATTTCCGCCGCGTCGGCCAACGCGCGCGATGCACCACCGCCATAACGCGTCTGCATCGGGCTGCCCATCGGCCGCCGTAGTCGCTCTTCGAGCAGCTCTTGCAGCTCCAAGCTCGTGCCCCGCTGTGAATAGCCGCCGCTCATGGCAAAAATGCGGTCAGCGTTTTGATCGATGTCGACCCAATTCTCATCCACTGAGTCGCTGGTCCCGCCCGGCGGCGTCGTTACGCTATTGCTGCGCGCGAGACAATAGAACTGCCCGGCAGCGGTCAAATAACCAATCTCCATGCGGAACTGCTGCGGCGGGTTTTGCACATCGACGTACCAATGGCTCACGCCGCCGTGGATGGTAATTTCCCGATGCAACACGGAGCTGCCGTCGTTGGAGATTTGAAAGACTCGCAAAACGGGTTGGGTGCCGTGCCAATGCTGGCCGAGGGCCGACTGTGCCCGTTCGACGCTTCGAGGCGCTAGCTCCCAGTAGGCATGCAACCAGTATGGATCCCGAACCATCACCACAAGCCGATCCCGCACTACCGAGCGCGGCTCGTTTCCGTTCCCAGCGCCAAGCTGCTTGAGTCCGGACAGGTGGGCCTGTAGCTCGACAAGCCGCGCAGGCGCCATCCGGCTGCCATTGGATTTGCCGGTATCAGATTCGCTGCCGTTTGACCGGCCGCCAGAGGCGCTCCCCCCGCTGAGCCCCGTTTTCGGTTTCCGCCGACCGTGATTCACTAGCGCGCGGACCAACTCATCTTTGCGCATCGAGTGCCATCCGGTCAGGCCCGCCGATCGGGCCATTCGCGCAAGGTCCTTGCAGCTGTAAGTGCGGAGCGACGCAGCGGTCATCAAAAACGACTCCCCGTGGATTCACATTGTGTTTCACGAACATGCCAGGACGCGGCAGCATCGTCCATGAACCACTGAAACCACGCGGGGGCCGTACGAGGGGTCGTTCGATACCGCTCGAGACAGGGGTAGGTGGTTCGGATGCTCACGCGCCACACGGGTGAGCGACCGAATTCGCCCCTTTGCCTCAGCCCGAAAATCCCGCCATTTTCGCTAGGTTGATGATAACTGAAACCTTCTGAAATTGCAATAAAATCACTACCGCTGCCGCTGGCTCGTTCATGACGCAAGTCCTTTGCAGGACAATGAATGAGGCACGTCATTCTCCGCATCGCGCCCGTTTGTGAAAAAAAGCACAATTCGTTTTCCCGACGTTGACACCCGCTGGCCGCCTGCGATAGATTGCCCGTTAAAGTGGAGACCGGCGCGTTTTCGACGGCCGAACTGTCCAAGCATTACGCTGCGTAAGTCTCTGCTATTCCACGTGTTATGACTGGAGCCGACGGTCCGGCTACTGGTCAAACGCGAGTGCCCGCGCGGCAACCGGTGACGATTCCCTCCGACGACCGTTCGCCTGCAGCGATAGCCTACCAGTGGGCGACGCGCATCATGGTGGTGTCTCTGGAGATGGTCTTGCCCGGCCTGGCTGGCTATTGGGTCGACCGCTGGCTTGGGAGCTTGGTTTTGTTCACAATGCTGGGTTTCGCAGCAGGTAGTTCGCTGGCGGTGCTCCATCTGATACGAATGACTCGCGCCGATGAAGTTCGTCGTAGCAACCGCTGACGGCGGGCGGCGCGCGTGAGATGCGACGGACGATTACGAGATGAGCGTTGAGGACATAGGCGATTGGATGAATTTGAATGCCACGAATCGCGGCATCGTGCATTCGGCCCTGATCCTTGCTGGCTCCATCGTCGTGATCGCCGCGCCACTCTGTCTTTTGTCGATCGTGATGGGGCTGTCTGGTTCCGGCGGTCCGTGGGGAGTATCGGCGGCGGCCGCTGTTTGTATCCTTGCTGGCGTGGCGGCCGACGGCGTGGCGGCGCTTGTGCAGCGCGCTGCTTCACCGCTGGCCTCCCTGCTGGCCGGAATGACGTTGCGTTTGCTGCCGCCACTGGTCGTTTGTCTGATTCTCGCCCTCCGCGAGGGCGGCAGTGATCATTTGGCGTTTGTCGTTTACTTGCTGGTGTTTTATCTTGTGATTCTCTCGCTCGACACATGGTGGGCCGTGCAGCGGGTGCCCGGCAGGTCTGGCCATTCCAATCACCGTTCAAACTAAGCCGCGGAAATGGCCGAACACAAATCAGACCCGCTCGACCCAGGTCACCTGTTCGGGCACGTCGAGGACTCGAAAGAGATCCATTTTCCCTATAAGACCGTCAAAATCCCGCAGCCGTTCGCGCGCGAGGAGAATCCCCTCGTCAAGGTCAACACGGGCAACCAGCTGATCGACCGCACCATCGGGCCGCTGGACTTCGTCATCACCAAGTTCATGATCATCGAGCTGGTGGCGGCGATCCTGCTCATTGTGTTTTTCGTCGGCCTGGCGAAAGCGCTGCGCGGTGGAGCCCTGCCGCGGGGCACGTTCCGCAACATGCTGGAGGCGATGCTGCTGTTCTTTCGCGACAAAGTCGCCCGCCCCTGCATCGGCGGTCACGACGCCGACCGCTTTGTGCCGTTCCTGTGGACGATTTTCTTCTTCGTCTTGGCATTGAACCTGTTCGGAATGATTCCGTGGATGGGATCGCCGACCGGTTCGCTGGCCACCACCGCGGCTCTGGCACTGATCACGTTTATCACCGTCATCGCGGCCGGCATGAAGAAGCTCGGGGCGTGGGGGTTCCTGAAGGCCCAGGTGCCTCACATGGATCTGCCGTTCCCATTGAAAATATTGCTCGTGCCGATGGTGTTCGTCATCGAGCTTTTCGGTCTGCTGGTAAAACATGGCGTTTTGGCCGTGCGGCTACTGGCCAACATGATGGCCGGCCATGTCGTGCTGGCCGTGATCGTGGCCTTTATTGCCGCCAGCGTTCAATCGATATGGTGGTACGTCATAGCTCCGTCCAGCTTGGTTGGCGCGGTGGCCCTCAGCTTGTTGGAACTGTTCGTTGCTTTTTTGCAGGCTTACATCTTCACGTTTTTGTCCGCGCTGTTCATCGGCATGGCCGTTCATCCACATTAGAAACCGTTCGTCCGAAAACGTTTTCGAACCATATCAAGAAAGGATAAATTCCCCATGGTCAGACTTTGTAAAGTGACGATGTTGTCCCTGGCGGCGCTGTTGATCGCCGCTCCCGTGTTCGCGCAAGAGGCTCCGGCCGATGATGCAATTTCCATGGAAGTCGCCGCCGCCAGACGGGCTGCTGTTCCAGGCGGATTCATGAACCTCGGTGCCGCCGTTGGCGCCGGCCTCGTGATTCTCGGCGCCGGTTTCGGCATCGGTCGCATCGGCGGGCAGGCCGTGGAAGGCATGTCGCGACAGCCCGAGGCGGCCGCCAATATTCAGACCGCCATGATCATCTCGGCGGCGCTGATCGAAGGTGCGACGTTCTTCGCATTAATCGTCTGCATGTTGTTCAACACACCCATCTGACCGATCGACCGGCGAAGGGGTCCGTCATGCGAATGATGTTGTTTAGCATAGCGCGATGCGCGACGATTGCGCTTGCGCTCTTGATTGTCGGTGGGACGGCACCTCGCGGCTTCGCGCAAGAGACCGAGCATGCCGGGCCCGATCACTCCGCGGCCGCCGGCGAACACTCCACACCGAACCCCTTGGGCATCGATCTCGACCTGGCGGTTTGGACGCTCGTGGTGTTCATCCTGCTGTTTTTGGTGCTGAATAAGTTCGCCTGGCCGCAGATTGTGGAGGCGCTGGAAGAGCGCGAGCGGAAGATTGCCGACAACATCGCGGCCGCCCAGGCGATGCAGGAGCAATCGAAGCGAATTCTGGCCGAGCATGAAGCGAAGCTCGCGGCAGCCGCCGGCGAGGTCCGCGAGCTGCTGGAGGAGGCCCGCCGCGACGCCGAGCACACGAGAAAAAGCATCGCCGCAAAAGGGCACCAAGACGCGAAAGATGAATCGGCGCGCGCGGTGCGGGAGATCGAACGCGCCAAAGACGCGGCCGTTCAGGAATTGGCCGTCGCGAGTGCCAATATGGCGATCGACTTGGCGCGCAAGGTCGTGCGCGAGCAGCTTACGCCCGAACAGCAAAACCAGATTGTCCGCGAGGCGCTCGGCAAAATGGCGACTGCCGCACCCAGCAAGAATTGAAAAACGCGATACCCAGGCCGCCGACTCGTCGGCGGCGGGCTGACTGAGAATCGTCTCCCGCTCTACATTCCCATGGCCAAGCCCGACCGCGAAAAACCGAAGCACGAAAACGTGATGGATGTCACGGAGGAGCAGATTGCGCGCGTCTATGCCCAGGCGTTCATGGGCGTGGCGGCGAAATCGCCCAATCCGACCGCGCTCGTCGATGAGGTCGAGTCGATCGTTACTGACATCCTCGAACGCTTTCCGCAGCTTGAGCATGCGCTTCGATCCGAGCTGGTAGCACCCGAAGAGAAAGCGCGGTTGATCGATCGCATTTTTCAAGGCCGCTCCACCCCAGAGGTGCTGAATTTCTTGAAGGTATTGTCAGCCCACGGCCGGTTGGGCCTGCTGCGACCCATTGCCCGGATCCTCAAGAAACTCGATGCCGTGCGCCGCGGGCTTACGGACGTCGAAGTCCGCGTCGCTGCGCCGCTGGATGATGCGCTAGAGCGTGAAATTGAGGATCGTCTCCGCAAAACGCTGGGCAGCGAACCGGTGCTGCATGTGGTTGTGGATCCGTCTCTTATCGCCGGCATGGTGATCCGCGTCGGCGACCGAGTCTACGACGGATCGGTCCACACCCTATTGGAGCACGCCCGCCGAGCCATGATCGACCGCGCCACAGAAACGATCGAAATGCACGCCGACCGGTTCCTGTCGTCCTCAGCATGAAATACGACATTTAAATGAATAAAAAGTCGAATCTCACGCAAAGCCGCAAAGAATTCCTTGGCGAACTTTGCGCCTTGGCGCCTTTGCGTGAGTCATTCTGAATCGGAGCAATCATGAAATTCAACAGCGACGAAATCGCTTCCGTCATTCAACAAGAGATCGAGCACTTCACTTCGCAGATCGACGTCCGCGAGGTCGGCCGAGTGCTGGAAGTGGGCGACGGCATCGCCCGCGTCTACGGCCTTTCCGGCGTCATGTCGCAGGAGATGGTGGAGTTTCCCAACGGCACGATCGGCTTGGCATTCAACCTGGAAGAGAACTCGGTCGGCATCATCATCCTCGGCGACTACCTGCAGATCGCCGAGGGCGACGAAGTCCGCAGCACGGGGCGGCTCTTGAGCGTACCGGTCGGCGACGAGCTGTTGGGCCGTGTGGTCGATCCATTGGGGAATCCACTCGACGGCAAAGGCCCGATTGTCACCAAGCAGCGACGGCCCGTCGAAATCATCGCCCCCGGCATCGCCGAGCGCCAGCCCGTGAGCGAGCCGCTGCAAACCGGCTTGAAGGCGATCGACGCGATGACGCCGATCGGCCGCGGCCAGCGCGAGCTGATCATCGGCGACCGCAAAACGGGCAAGACCGCCATCGGCATCGATGCGATCATTAACCAGCGCGATTCGAGTGTGAAATGTTTCTACGTCGCGATCGGCCAGAAGGAGTCGACCGTGGCCGGCGTCGTCGAGAAGCTCCGCGAATCCGGCGCGATGGACTATACGACCGTGGTTCTCTCCGGCGCAAGCTCCCCTGCCCCGCTGCAATACGTCGCACCGTACTCCGCCACGTCGATGGCCGAGCACTACATGTTCGGCGGCCAGCACGCTCTTATTGTGTACGACGATCTGAGCAAGCAGGCGGTCGCATATCGACAATTGTCGCTGCTTTTGCGGCGGCCGCCCGGTCGCGAGGCCTATCCGGGCGACGTGTTCTACGCCCACAGCCGCCTGCTGGAGCGCTCGGCCAAACTCTCGGATGAGCTCGGCGCCGGCTCGCTCACGTCGCTGCCCATCATCGAGACGCTCGAAGGCGAAGTCTCCGCGTATATTCCCACCAACGTGATTTCGATCACCGACGGCCAAATCTACTTGCAGCCGGACCTGTTCTTCGCGGGCGTCAAGCCGGCCATGAACGCGGGCATTTCGGTATCGAGAGTGGGTGGGGCGGCGCAAATCAAGGCGATGAAGAAAGTGGCCGGCGGCTTGCGGCTCGACCTCGCCGCATTCCGCGAGCTCGAGGCTTTCGCGCAAATGGGCACCGACGTCGACCCGGCCACGCAAGCCCGCCTCGATCGCGGCCGGCGCATGGTCGAGATTCTCAAGCAGGGGCAGTACCAGCCGATGCACGTCATCGACCAGGTGCTCATCATCTACGCCGGCACGCGCGGCCACTTGGACAAGATTCCAATCAATGAAGTGCAAACCTGGGAGAAACAGTTCCTCAATTTCATGCACCACCAGAAGCCGGAGATCTGGGAAGAGCTGGATCAGAAAAAGGACATGACCGACGACTTGGTTAAAAAGATTGAAGCGGCGATGAAGGAATTCCAGGCCCAGTACGCGTCAGGCGAGAGCGCAAAAAAAAAGCAGGCTGAGGCGCCCAAACGCAAACCAGTCGCAGTCTAACAACTCCCGTCGCTCAACTCCGATTCTGAACCAACCCCGAACCCTGAACCCTCGCGAATGCCCAACCCACGCGAACTCGATAAGCGCCGCCGCTCCATTCGCAACATCCGCAAGATCACGCGAACGATGGAGCTGATCGCCACGGCCCGGGTCAAGAAGGCGATGGACCGCGCCTCGGCCGCCACCGCCTACACGAATCGCATCACGCAGTTGGTGCGCGACTTGATGGCCAGCGGCCTGGAGGTGAAGCACCCGCTGCTCGAGTCGCGCGAGTCGGTCGAGAACGCGACGCTGCTGGTGCTGACCGCCAATCGCGGTTTTTGCGGCGGGTTCAACGGCAATGTGGTGCGAGCCGCGTTTCACCGCTGGCTGGAGCTGCAGCAGTCGGTGCCGAATTGCCGGCTGGAAATCTCCGGCAAGAAGGGCATCACGGCGTTCAAGACGCGCGGCATCGCCCCGGCCGCCGCGTTCACCCATTTCGACGACAAGCCGGCGTTCGACGAAGTCGACGTCATCGCCAGCCGTTACTTGGAAGAGTATGCGACCGGTCGGCTCGATCGGCTGGACATTGTTTACACGAAGTTCGAAACCGTCGCACGGCAGCGCGCAACGATCGAGACGCTGTTGCCGCTGGCGGCCGTCGGCGGCGAACAAGGCCGTCAGAGCACTGGCAGAGCCAGTGGCACGCCGGTGGCTGGCGGCCGGCAAGCGATCTACGAGTTCCTGCCATCGCCGGAAAGCATTTTGGAAGAAGTCGTGCCGACCAGCTTCAAGATCAAGCTTTTCAAGTGCTACTTGGATTCGGCCGTCAGCGAGCAGATCGCCCGCATGGTGGCCATGAAAAGCGCGACTGAAAACGCTGGCGATTTAATCCACCGACTCAGCATGCAATACAACCGCGCCCGACAAAGCCGCATCACCTCCGAGTTGATGGACGTAATCGGCGGCGTCGAGGCGCTAAGCTAACTTAGCGTCGGCGGCCACGCCGGCCTGTTGCGAACAACGCCGACTTTGCCGCCGGCGTTAAAACTGAACTCCGAACCCCGAACCCTGAACCCTCCCCTATGGCCACCGCAACAGCATCACAGAACATCGGGCGCATCACCCAAATCATCGGCTCCACGTTCGACGTCGAATTCCAAGAAGAACAGCTGCCGTCGATTTACAACGCCGTCAAAATCGTCTCCGAGCACAAGGGCGTGAAGCTCAACCTTACTGGCGAGGTTCAGCAGCACCTCGGCGGCGGACGCGTGCGCTGCGTCGCGCTGGGCAGCACCGACGGCTTAGTGCGCGGCCAGGATTGCCTCGACACAGGCGAGCCGGTCAAGGTGCCCGTCGGCGAAGTGACGCTCGGCCGCGTCTTCAATATCACGGGCGATCCTGTCGACGGACGCGGGCCGGTGGACGCCGAAGAATACTGGCCGATCCATCGCGACCCGCCCGCGCTTCGCGACCTTTCGACCAAGACGGAGCTATTCGAGACGGGCATCAAGGTCATCGACTTGCTTACGCCGTTCGTCCGCGGCGGCAAGGCCGGGCTGTTCGGCGGTGCCGGGCTCGGCAAAACTGTGATTCTCACCGAATTGATCGCCCGCATCGCCTCCGCCCACGGCGGCTACAGCGTGTTCGCCGGTGTCGGCGAGCGGACCCGCGAAGGCACCAGCTTGTGGCTCGAAATGCAAGAGGCCAAGATCGGCGACACGGGCCGCAGCGTCATCGACCAAACGTGCATGGTCTTCGGCCAGATGAACGAGCCGCCCGGTGCGCGGCTTCGCGTGGCGCTTTCGGCGCTCACGATGGCCGAATACTTCCGCGACAAGACGGGCGCCGACACGCTCTTGTTCATCGACAACATCTTCCGGTTCTCGCAAGCGGGAAGTGAAGTTTCCGCATTGTTGGGCCGCATGCCATCGGCCGTCGGTTACCAGCCGACGCTCGCCACCGAGATGGGCGCGCTGCAGGAGCGGATCGCCTCGACCACCAGCGGCGCCGTCACCTCGATCCAGGCCGTGTACGTGCCGGCCGACGATCCGACCGATCCCGCTCCCGCCACCGCCTTCGGCCAGCTCGACGCGTTCCTCTACCTGGAGCGTTCGATCTCCGAGAAGGGCATTTACCCGGCCGTCGACCCGCTGGCCTCAAACAGCCGGATCCTCGATCCGCAGTACGTCGGCGAGCGGCACTATGCAATCGCCCGCCGCGTGCAGATGACTTTGCAGCGATACCGCGAGCTGCAGGACATCATCGCGATCCTCGGCGTCGACGAGCTGAGCGAAGAGGACAAGCTCGTCGTGCATCGCGCGCGGCGGATCGAGCGGTTCCTGTCGCAGCCGTTTTTGGTGGCGGAAGTGTTCACCGGCAAGAAGGGCGAGATCACCCCGCTGGCCGAGACCATTCGCAGCTTCGAAGAGATCGTCGACGGCAAATGGGACCACCTGCCCGAAGACGCGTTCATGTACGTCGGCGCCATCGAGCAGGCCGAAGCCCAGTGGAAGAAATCCCAGCAAAAATAAGTTTAGCCGCGACGCGAACCGGAGCGCCAGCTTAGCGTCGGCCGCAAGGCCGAAACTCCGCCAACATGCCTCGCAAAAACAAAACCCATGGCTGAACCCCAATCCAAATTGCCCGGCGGTCTTCGCTGCATCGTCGTGACGCCCGAGGCGACGGCGCTCGATACCGACGCCGATTTCGTCGCGCTGCCGCTCTACGACGGCGAGGCCGGCGTGCTGCCCGGCCGCGCCCCGCTCATCGGCCGGCTGGGTTACGGCGAATTGCGGGTCCGCGTTGGCAGCGCCGAGCGACGGTACTATGTGGACGGCGGCTTCGTGCAAGTCGTGGATAATGTCGTCTCGGTGCTCACCAGCCGCGCGCTGCCCGCCGAGTCGCTCAACCCCGGCGCGGCCAACGAGCAACTCCGCACGGCCATCGCCCGCCGCGCCGCCGGCCGCGAAGAAATGGCCATCCGCGATCGGCTCATCTTCCAGGCCCGCGGCCAACTCCGCGTCGCCAGCCGCGCCGAAAGCGCGTCTCGCACCCCCATTGGCTAATTCATATGCAAGTCGGTGTCGCGGCGCCTGAATCGCTCAACTACCGCTTGCGGTTTAACTAAGCCATTAATATCGATTCAGAATACAAACTAGACCTTTGCTGGGCGGAGCGGCAACCGATGACCCAGTCACACAAATTCCAGCGAAGGGTAACTTTGCTCCTCGCCCTGCTCGCCGCCTGGCCGATCAACATGACGATGGGGCGCGGCGACGAACCCAAACAGCGAGTCAACGAATTTGCGCCTCTCTTTCCACACGACGGCACACCGCAGGGCTGGATCGTGCGGCGGTGGGATGATGTCTCCCAGCCGGCGGAGCATGCGACTGCCTGGACGGTCGAGAACGGCATCCTCCGTGGCGGTGAGCCGCGCGGCACGTGGCTCTTGAGCGAAGCCGAGTACGGCGATTTCTCATTGGAGTTCGAGTTCAAGCTCGGCCCGCTCGGCAACAGCGGCCTGGCACTCCGCGCGCCGCCGAAGGGCGACCCGGCCTTCGATGGCCTGGAGCTGCAGATGGCCGACTTCCGCTACAACCCCAACGCGAAAGATTCCGAGCTGACCGGCGGCCTGTACCGCGCCGTCGCCCCGCGCAAACAAGTCTACAAGCCCACGGAGTGGAACCGCTGCGAGCTCACGCTCGACGGCTCACGTCTGCGCGTCACTCTTAACGGCACTCTCATCCACGACCTCGACCTTGACCAGCAAACCCAGATCGTCCATCGCCACGACGGCACCCCCGCCCCACCCATCAAAGATCGCCCCCGCCGCGGCCACATCGGCTTCCAAAACCTCAGCCGCGGCAATGACCCCGTTCTGATTCGCAGCGCGCGGATTAAAGACCTACGGTGAAAACCAGGCCGAGACGGCCTAAATACGATGAGTATAGCGCTTGACAAATATAGCATATAGTCTATATTACAATGATGTGGGAAGTCGAATACACGGACGAGTTTGGCGCGTGGTGGAATACGCTGGATGAGGCCGAACAGGAATCGATTGCTGCAAGTGTCGAGCTGTTACGGCAATTTGGTCCCAACTTGCCGCGGCCACATGCCGATACGCTCGCGGCATCAAAACACTCGAACATGAAGGAGCTGCGAACGCAGCATCGGGGTCGGCCATTGCGAACGTTGTTCGCGTTCGATCCGCGTCGGTGCGCGATTCTGCTGATTGGCGGCGACAAGACGGGCGATGACCGGTTTTATGAGCGGATAATTCCGCTAGCCGATCGGCTGTACGACGAGCATTTGGAATCACTTCGGAAAGAAGGGTTAATCTGATGGCGCGAAAGTTTGCAGAATTGGAAGCGAAAATGCGGCCGGAAGCGCGTGCGCGGGCCAAGGCGCGGGCAAAGGAGATGATCGCGGAGATGCTGCTGGCGGAGATTCGCCAGGCGGAAGGGCTGACGCAGGAAGAATTGGCCGCTGCGTTGGGCATCAAGCAGCCGACGCTTTCGCGACTGGAATCGCAGCACGATATGCAGATCAGCACGCTGCAGCGATTGGTCCAAGCGCTGGGTGGCGAACTAGAAATTATCGCCCACCTACCCGGCGGCACGGTCCGCATTCGGCAGTTTGATGATGCGGCGTAAGTGGCTAAATCGCTTCGCCGCCGCGCTCGCCGGTGCGGATGCGGATGCAGTCTTCCAACGGCAGGACGAAGATTTTCCCGTCGCCGATCTCGCCCGTGGGGCCAGTCCGGCCGCCTTTGACGATGGCGTTGATCGTGGGCTCGACGAAGGTGTCGTTCACGGCGATCATGAGCTGCACTTTGCGAAGCAGGTTCACCGTGAATTCATTGCGTTTGTAGAGCACCTCCGCCTGGCCCTTCTGCCGGCCGAAGCCCTGGCAATCCATGATCGTCAGCCGCACGACCTCGACGTCCTGGAGAGCCTTCTTGACGTCTTCAAGTTTGCTCGGCTGAATAATGGCGATGATGAGTTTCATGAGGAGGGGTGAGGATGCCGGATGCGGGGGGCAGGGACAAGGCAAATAATGCGAGAACGTGCATTCTAGACCACGGCTGATGGCTGCCCAATCCCCTCCCTGCATCCCGCATCCTCACCCCTCATTGAGACGCCCCGGCTTGGGCGGATTAGGCGGAAACTCCACCCAAGCCATTGGGGCATCCTTCTGGCTCGAAAGCCGCCGAGCGCATGAAAAAATGCCCTGGCTCGAGCGCTCCCAGGCGGAAAAGAGCGCCCAAGCCATCGTGGGCATTCGGTTGGCTTATGCTGTTACCGCCGGAGGAAACCAAAATCCAGCGCTGCCGGCATCCATTCACAATTGCATTCGAAGAAATGCCCAGCTTGGGCGGGCCAGGCGGAAAACCCGCCCAAGCCTTGTTGGGCATTCGGTTGGTTCATTCACCGCCCTGTGGATTGCACATTTGGAATCACGCCGATTCCATTCTTCATGATGAAGACGTGCAAAACGCAACCATCGTGCCAGTTGCGCGTGGCGAATGGCGCAGCTTTTCATTACCAGACCTAAACCGTTCGCTGGCAGCTATTTAGCGAGGCCGACGCCGCAAGGAAGAAAAGGCCAATGGAGAAATGGCATTGCCCTGATGCCTGAGTGCTGGGCAGCGGCATCCACTTATTTGGGCAGGAAATGGCGCCTTGCAACCCCCGACCCGCGCGGCATATGCCCATCAAAAAAACCGGGGGCCGCCTTGTTGGGCGGCCCCCGGTGGGCGTTGTGAAATCAATCGATGAAGGTCAGCGGTTCCAAACTACATCAAGTTGCGGTTCTTCTTCGGTCCTCGGCTCTTAGTACGTGAAAACCGCGTCGATGCCAAACCACTCCTGGTTGTAGTCGTCGCCAATCGCAGCACTGACGGTGTCTTCGGCGGGTGTCCAGTCATAGCGGATTTCAGGGCGAATGACCACGTTGGCGTGCACCTTGTAGTTGATGCCGCCGGAGATGTTGTAGAACGATGTCGCGTCACCAGTGATGTTGTTGCTCTTCCACCATTCCATGCGGCCACCGAGTCTCACACAATCATTCAAGCTGTAAAACAAGTAGTTGGTGACACCGTAGTCCTGGTTGTGGAAATCGTCATCGGCCAGGGTGCCCTCGGTGTCGATGAAGTCGTGCTGGAGCACGTACTGCGTATTCTCGGTGAGGTCAAAGACGCCAACGAAGTGATGCGAGAACCCGAACTCGTCACCCGACCGCCAACCGAAGTTGCCGACGGTGGTGATGTACGTCAGAGCAACGTCCTCGCCTATGTTGCGCGTAAAGCCTACGATGCCGATGTTGCCTGCGCCGAATTGATCGAAGCCGGTGTCCCAGCCGAGCGCCCAGCCGGTGTAGACCGTGTAATCCTCGACGCCGCTGTAGCTGCCTAGCACGCCGGTGTGGCTGAACGGCTCGCTGTTGTAGTGCGTGAGCGTGTGGCTGTAGAAGAAGTTACCCGTGGCAGGGATCACTTCGTAGCCGACCGGCGTAAACCACTTGCCAATCTTCCACTTCCAGTCGCCGTAAGCCACCTCGGCATAAAGCTGCGGCAGGGCCCATTCATAGTTGCCGTGGTCAAACGTCACGTCCCACGTGCCGCCGTCGTTGCCGTAGGCTTGGGCCGCATGGCCGTGGGCACCGTACATGATGTCGAATCGGTAACCCCAGTCGGACGAGCAGGCGTCGGCTTCGGCTAGCTTCTCCGTATAAAACCACGCCTGGTCCAGGTTCAAGTGATCGGGAAAGTCATTGAACGAGAGCTCATCGCCGTCATCAACCGAGAGCCGCTCGTTGTTATTGTAGTAGCCCATCGACATCCAGCCGGCGTAGGTGGTTGACTTATCGCAGCATGGTTGGAGATAGCCTTGCAGCGTCCAGGCGTCGCCGAGACAGCAGTCCCCGCACCAATTCCAGCCCGAGCACAAGTCGCCGTTCGAGTTGCCACCGCAGCCGTCGCCGCACCCGCACTCATCGCCGCAGGCGCATTCGTCGCCGCATTCTGCTTCACAGCCGCAGCCGGCTTCGGAGGCGCAGCCGACGTCGCAGCCGCAGTCGCCGAGCACGTCTTCGCCAGCGGGTTGATCAACGTCGACGACTTCATCATCGAAATAGGCGGCAAGCGTGTTGCTCGTGCCTTGGTCCACGTTGTCGTTGTACGCAGCCGGCGGGGCTGGAGGAGTCGGCGGCGCCAATAAGCGCGCGTCCTGGGCAAGCAGGTTGCCGGTAGCCAGCGAGCAGCTCGCCAGCGCGGCCAGGATTGTTAACGAACGTTTCATCGTGAGAGTACTCCGTTACGGGATTGCGGGGATAGTTAACGGATCGACTTGTCGCCTCGACCGCGCAACAAGCGCGGTCCAATTCGACCGGTCAATTAGCAGGCGGGTATCTAGCGGGAATCGAATGCGAGGATGCACGGTCGGCATCGCGACGGATCGCGATTCATGTTTGCTATCGGAAGTGGCGAAGTGCTAGCGTGAGAACAAGCTAGCATCAGCCAACCGATGGCGCGCAGGACTTCAAGGTTGTGCCGGCCTGGGAAAAGGTTCCGCCCGCGCTGCCCGGCCCAGCGCGAACCTATGACGAGGGCGTTGACCCGACGGTTACTTCGTCGAATAGCGCCTCTACGAATTGATCGGGCGCGAAGGGTGCGAGATCCTCAGCTTTTTCGCCAACGCCGATATATTTTACCGGGAGTCCCACTTGCTGCCGGATCGCCACCACCACGCCGCCCTTGGCCGTGCCGTCGAGCTTGGCCAGCACGATGCCGGTGCAGTTTACCGCTTCGGTAAACTTTGTGGCTTGGCTGATGCCGTTCTGGCCCGTGGTGGCGTCGAGCACGAGCAGCACTTCCTGCGGCGCGGCGGGGATTTGCTTGCGGATCGCCTCTTGGATCTTGGTCAGCTCGGCCATGAGGTTCTTCTGCGTTTGCAGCCGGCCGGCCGTGTCGACGATGCACACATCGATGCCGTCTTTGATAGCCTGCTCGACGGCGCGATAGGCGACGCTGGCCGGATGACTGCCGGAGGGCCCGGTGACGATCGGCACGCCGAGGCGGTCGCTCCAGATCGTGAGCTGCTCGACGGCGGCCGCGCGAAACGTGTCGCCGGCCCCCAGCACGACGCTCTTGCCCTGCGACCGGAACAGGCAGGCCAGCTTGGCGATCGTGGTCGTCTTGCCGCTGCCGTTGACGCCGCAGACCATGATCACCGTGGGGCCGGATTCGGCAAAGCGGATCGGCGCGTCCTCCTGGGCCATGAGGGAGCGGAGCTTTTGCTTCCACGTTTCCAGGATCTGCTCGAGCGTGACCACGCGGCCGCGGAAGTTGGCGGCCACTTCGTCGACGATCTGCTCGACGGCCTCGTAGCCCATGTCGGTCTTGAAGAGGATCGCCCGCATCTCGTCGAGGAAGGCCTGGTCGATGAGCCGGCCTTCGGCTTTGAAGAGATCGCGGACGTCGGTCTGCAAGAGCCGGCCGGTCTTGGCGAGTCCTTGCTTGAGTTTGTCGAAAAGGCCCATCAGGGGACTGGGGGCTAGGGGCTAGGGGCTAGGGGCTCGATGCTCGATGCTCGATCCGGTCTGGGGGCATTTTACGGGACGGGGCAAGGGTGAGAAACCGGTTGGGCGGCGAGGCGCCTCCATGGGCCACAATGGGCTGAAACGACACGAACCGACGCGGTGGATGGACGTGCGCGGATTTTTGTCGCTGTTCGGTGAACTCGATTTTTTAAGACAAAAAACGCGGGAAACGATCGCAATGGAAGTAAAACAGGATGCGGCAGAGGGGGCGGAGAACTGAGAGTGACACGTCCGGCCGTGCTCGTGCGGCGAGAGGGAGGAAAGTCGTTCGGAACACTGATTTCCGCTGTTCTTCGCTAATCCCGATTAGTGTTGATTAGCGAAGATCAGTGTTCCAGCTCGAAGCTCATCGAAGAAGTATCAGACGGCTGGCCGCACATTCTGGCGAGCCTCAAGAGCCTGCTGGAGACAGGCGAATCGCTCGAAGCAACGCGGCGCTGGCCGGAGGGGATGTGAATTGGGGTCGCTCTGTTACGGTTCCCTTCCCATTACTAAAATGAGATGATCACGATGCTGCAGAGCAGAGCCCGGCAACGTTTGTCGATGGAGAATCGATTATGGCTACGGCGGAACAAGAATTGGCTAGCTTCACCATTTACGCGCGCGAGCGAATTGAGTCCGGCCAGACGGAGCTGAGTATTGAGGAGCTGTTCGATCAGTGGCGGGCTGAGAATCCGTCCCACGAGCAGTACGCTGACAACGTGGCGGCGATCCAGGCGTCGATCCAGGATTTCAAAAACGGCGAGCGCGGCACGATTGCCGGTGAACATTCGGCGCAACTTCGGCGCGAGTTCGGCGTCGGCGGCCAATGACCTTTATCGTCCGCGAGCTTCCGAAGGCCAGGCGGGACACGCACAGCATCTTCCGCTGCCTGGACGAACGATCGCCGGCGGGCGCCATCGCGTGGCTGGCAGCCTACGATTCCCTGCTCGAGCGTTTCAAGCACGACGCCGCGTCGTTTGGACTGGCGGCAGAGAGTCAGGATTGCGAGTTCGAAGTCCGGCAAGGACTCTTCAATACGCGCCGCGGCCGCGTCTATCGAGCGTTGTTCTTCATCGAAGGTCAGGAGGTGTACATTCTCCGCGTCCGAGGTCCCGGCCAGGCGCCGATTACCCCCGTAGATATGAAATAAGCTATGCAATGGCGGCTAAAACTAACTGGGATTATTCTTTAATCGCCGTTGTTCGGCGCGAGCAGCCTTTTGCTCTGCCATCAGTTTGTACACTTCGGCCTTTGGAACTTGAACTATCTTTCGTATTAAGGCGTTTTTCAGGTTGGTGTGCCACTGCTTGCGGCGCGCCGAATTGCGTTCTTGTGTAGTTCGGCACTGCTCGCCGTTAAGAAATCGCGGTCCGTGGGAGGCAAGCAGTGCGGAGTCGAGTAGAAGCGCCCCTTCGTCCGCCGCGAGCAGTGGCACACCGCGGACACATCAAATTGAAAACCGCTCTAGAGCCTCGAACTCGTCCAATCCCGGTGGCTTTTCGGTCGAACTCGGATCGTTCGTTGATGCTTGATCTTCCGCGCTCGACAATGACGGCTTCGATTCTGCGGGATATCTGGGGGCCGTAGACCGAGTACTGTAGATATCGCGCAGCAACGCCACATAATGCTCAATGAACGCACCTACGGCAAGACACTGCTGGGCCAGCCAGCGGTGGCACCCGAACGGAGCGAAAGGGCTGCGCTACGGGCTGCGGTGGAGGAATTTGTCGAGGATGCCGTTCACGAATTGCGCGGATTGGGCGCTGCCGAAGCGCTTTGCTAACTCGACGGCTTCGTTGATGGCGGCGCGGTCGGGCGTGTCGGTGTAGAGAATTTCGTAGGCGCCGAGACGGAGCACGTTGCGGTCGGTGGCGGCCATGCGGCCGAGGCTCCAATTATCCGCCGTCTCGCTCAACAGCTGATCGAGCTCCTGCTGGTTCCGGCGGACGCCGAGAATCAGCGACATGCAGAATTCTTCCAGCTCGGGATTTTTCAGGCGGCCCGAGACGAACTTCTTCATGTCGGCCACCGTGGCGCGCGGATTGACATCGTCCTCGAAGAGGATTTGCAGGGCAACTTCGCGGGCTCGACTGCGGCGGGACATAGGAAGTGCGGTAGTGGAGTAGAGGAGGAGTGGAGTAGATAAAGTCAATTGCCGCCGATACTCCACTACTCCTCTCCTCCACTACTCCTCTTATCTGCTACAGGTTCTTCAGTAAGCCTACCATATGGAGGGCGGCCTCGGCGCATTCGGCGCCTTTATTGCCGACGTTGCCGCCGGCACGGTGGATTGCCTGTTCCATTGTTTCACACGTCAGTACGCCGAACAACACGGGAACGTTCGCGGTGAGGGCAATTTGACTGATCGCCAGGCTGACGGCCCGGTTGATGTGCTCATCGTGCGACGTTTCGCCGCGAATGACGGCGCCTAGACACAAGATGGCCGCGTATTCGCCCGAGGCGGCCATCCGCTGGGCCGCGAGCGGGATTTCAAACGAACCCGGCACCCACGCGACGTCGACCGCTTCGTCGGCGACACCATGAGCCGCTAACGTGGAGATCGCGCCTTGGAGCAATTTGCTTGTGATCGTTTCGTTCCACCGAGCGACGACGATGCCGAACCGGTCGTCGGGCGTAAGCTGCGTGAGGGGGATGACGTTGGACATGCGACAGGCTCATGACGGCAGTGTAGCCCTCTCGCTCCGCGAGAGGCATTCATCTCGCGGAGCGAGATGACTTCACTAAAACATTCTAACCCAAGGTGTTACAGAAGGAGGATAGATGAAATCGCCCAAGCAAAAGCTGCTGCAAATGCTCACCGGTTACTGGATCAGTCAGGCGATCCAATGCGTCACTGCGAGTGGGAAAAGCTTGTTGGTTTCGTGGGTGGGGCTTACGATGAGGAACTGGAGGCGGCGACAGTTTTTCACCTTTTTCAGAGGAATGCTATGGCACGGGCTGCGGTCTGGAGTGTGGCGCTCGTGCTGTTGGGTGGCGCGGCGGCGGAGGCGGTCGAGGCCGTTTGGATTGGGCCGGAAGTCGGCGCTTGGAACGTCGCGGCCAACTGGTCGACGGGGCTGGTCCCCGGTTTCAACTATGTCGCCCGGATCGACGACAATCCGGCTCAAAACACCCGCGTCGAATCAAGGACTTCAGCCTCCTCCGTAAGCCTCATAGTCATCGACCCCGGCGATACGCTGGCCGTCATCAATTCGCAGTTCAGTGTGGGTCGCATCTTATCGCTCGAAGGCGCGATCAGCGTCGAAGGAAACAACGCCCAGATCAATATCGGTCTATTGACATTGAATCCCGGGGGCACGCTGCGCTTGGCTGGCACCAATGCAACGGCCACGTTGCCGCAGCTGATCAACGAAGGGGTCATACACGGCGGCGGTCGATTGACGCTCGGAAGTTCGCTCAACCCTCCCCCAGCCGCCAGCTACAACGAAGCCACGATCCGCGCCGACCACCCGACAATTCCGCTTACGCTCCAGCTTCCGACCAATACGCACTTCGAAAACCGCGGCACGCTCATGGCCATGGACGGCGGCCGGCTGCAGATTCAGCGAGGCTTTTTTTTCGATCCGTTTGCCCTCATCGGCGGCCGCATCGAGGCCCATCCAGGGTCGACCGTCTCACTGGGCACCGTACAGCAATCGACCATGCTGGTCGAGGATGCAGTGCTCGCGATGATCGACGACGAAGACCCGCTTACCGCCGCACCTAAGTTCGAGTTCTACAGCGCAGAGCTAAAGGACGCCACGCTGGAAGGCAATTTCAAGCTAACAGGCGCGCACTTCATTGGTTCACTCACCAATCCCGGCGAAATAACGACTGGCGCTTTTAACTCGACCATGAATTGGCATAACAACATCGAAGGCGACATGCTGCTAAAGGGTGGCGGAACGGTGTACCTTCCAGGGTCGTCGCAGGCCCTGTTCGGGACGCAAGGACCTGGCGCCCCGGGTCATCGACTCATCAATGTCGACAATGTCGTTCGCGGCCGCGGCGAATTGCTCGTTTCGTGGGCCGGGTTCATCAATCGAAACGTGGTGCAGGCTGACGCCGGGCAAAACGCCGAGCTGATCGTCTGGAACGGCTTGAGCGACGATGGATTCAAAAACTCGGGAGTGATGAAAGCAACCAATGGAGGCCGGCTGCGACTCGGCTATGGCGGTGGATCACTGGCCGTTATGGAGAATTTTGAAGGTTCCGATGCTGGAGAAATCATCGCCGCCGAAAACTCTTCCGTGATGATGTCCAATATCCACATCAAGGGCGGCGTCATCCGGCCCGAAGGCGATGACCCGGCCACGCGAGGCAAGTTCCTCGCCGAGCAACTTGTCGTTTTCGAAGGCGTCACCACCGAGGGCGAATTTCGATTTCAAACCCTGGCCGGGCAGCTCTCCACCATCACCTTGAATAACCGCGTTTATAACGAGGGTACGATCACCGCCCGATTCGCCGTGAGCACTAGCGCCGAGTTGGCCGGCGGCGGCGAGATCATTGGCGAATCCGGCACCCTCTTTAGCTTTACCATCTCGACCGCGTCCTTCGTCAATATTGACAACATCATCCGCGGCACTGGAAATATCTACGGCACGGCGAATAACCGTTTCACGAATCGTGGCACGATCCGCCCCGATGGCTCGATCACCTTCCATGCTCAACTACCAGTCGTGAACAGCGGCCGGATCGAGGCGGGGCCCGGCACGCAAGTCACGATGCCGACTATTCCCGTCGTTCTGAACCAGGAACAAGGCTCGCCAGGCGTGATCCACGCCGCCGACGGAGGCATCGTGAATATCACTCGCGTCGACGGCGGCATCCTGTCGACCGAAGGCACCGGGCTCATTCGTGGCACGGGCGGATTTATTAAGGACGTTCACAATCTCGGAACGCTCGAAGTCGACTTCGTGCAGCCGCAGGGCACCATTGTCAACGACGGCGTCATCCGTGGTACCCTGAGCGTCACGAGCGCATTCGCCCGGCTCGATGGCACTGGCACCTGGGAGACACAGAATTCGACGCTCCAAGGCGGTTTGTTCATCAACGGGCCGCAGCACACGATCTTGGGCAGCGATGGTTTCGGAACCTCATCCACCCCCCAAACCGTCTTCGTCAATGAAGGTACCTTACGAGCGAAAGAAGGATTCCCATTCAGCATCGCGACGTTCGCCTTCGAGAATTCGGGCCTCGTGCATGCGCCGGCCGACCGCACGATCTCAATTACCAGCGCAACCGGCCGCGTGGAAAACGACACCGGCACGATCCAGGTCGACGGCAACATCAGTTTCAATGCGCCGGCCGGCATTTACAACTTCGATGAGGGGCTCATCGACGTCCGCGGCCGGCTGACGCTTGAGCAAACCATACTGCGAAATCGCCCAGACGGGATGATTATCGGAACCGGCGAAATCGCCGGAGCCATTGCCACCGGTCCGCTGGTGCTGAACGAGGGCATCATCGAGCCCGGAGCCGGCTTGGCAACGCTGCGCATTGGCGATGACTTTCAGCAGGCTGCGACCGGGCAGTTGCAGATGGAGATTTCCGCCGGGTTGGTTCCGTTGAGTGATTTGCTTGCGGTCGATGGTGCCGCCTCGTTGGCAGGCAAATTGAGCGTGTCGTTGGTGGGCGAGGATGCGTTGGCCGCGGGCCATTCGTTTACCCTGATCACCGCAACGGGCGGGATCATGGGCGCGTTCAGCCAATTATTTATGCCGACACTCGACGAAAACCTCTTCTGGTACGTCCAATACCTGGCCACAGAATTCCGCGCCACTGTCGCGGAGGTCATACCGGGCGACTTCAATCGCAACGGCAGCGTCGGAGCAGAGGACTACGTTCTGTGGCGCAAAAACGGCGGCGAGCCTTCGGGATACGGCGACTGGGCTGCACACTTCGGGCAGACCGTGAATGTTGAAGAGTCGCTGTCGCTGGCGGAGGCGCCCGAGCCGACGAGCGGTTCGATGTTGCTCGCGTGCGGAGCCATGGTCCTGGCGTTGCGGCGCAATTCCTTCCATTCGTCTGAGTGATCGGTTCGGTGGCATGCCCTGAGGCTTTGCGACGGGTCGCAGGTCATTGAGCCAGTTTCACGACCTCCCGCCGCCTCAAGCGCTCTAAGGTCTCTTCTGAGAGCGCACCGGGCGAGCGGTAGCTGGCGCCGACGTGTTCAGTGCCACGGCGGCGCGAATGAGCGCCTGGAGCACCGTTGCATCAATCTTGTCGCCCTCACGCAAATCGATGGCACGCCTCGCGTTGCCTTCGAGGCTGGAGTTGAAGAGGCCTGACGGGTCCGCCAGCGCAGCGCCCTTGGCAAAGGTCATCTTCACGACATTCTTGTACGTCTCGCCGGTGCAGATGATTCCGGCGTGCGACCACACCGGGATCCCTCGCATCGAGTTCGACGGCTTTCTCCATTTCACCTCCTCGACCACGCCGGGGTCGGCCTCGTGGATGAGCATTCGGACCCGAGCGAGCGTCTCCCCCCGCCAATCGCCGAGCTCCTTGATTCTCGCATCGATCAGCCGAGACGGAGTGACTCCTAATTTTCCTTCCTCGACGCCGCTCTTGCTCTTCTTCATGGTTTTTGGTCGCTTTCCTCATGGTGGTTGTCCTCAATGGAGTTCACAACGTCAGCTACGGTATTGAAACCGCGGCCGCGTCGCAAGCGGCAACCGGCGGCAAGAACGAAGAGGTGCCTCGCCGCGGCCGGTGCGGCGAGCTATAATGGAAGGGTCCGACTGCACAGCGACGGCGAGCACTTCATGTCTCTGGAACTTTGCTATCCCCATATCGAAAAGCCCGCCGGAGAACCGGCGCGACTGGGTCGCATCCCGCGCATTCGTGTCGCGCAGATCGTGATGGATTATCTGGCCTACGGCTGGTCGCCGGACGAGATGTGCCGGCAGCATCCGTACTTGACGCTCGCAGAGGCGCACGCGGCGATGGCCTATTACTTCGACCATCAGTCGGAAATCAATCCGGAAATTCGTGACGAACTCGAACGTGTCGATCGCGAACATCAACAGGCTAAGGATTCTTCCCTGAGAGTTCGACTTCGTGCCAAGGGACTGCTCTGATGAGCTTGCCGTTGTACCGGGACGTACACGTGCCTCAAGCCGTCGCGGAACAACTTCGGCGCCGCAATCGACGTGCTCACGGCGATTGAAGACGGGGCAGCAGAGCTGCCGGACGACATATTACTTGACCGGTCGTCCATGCTTCGCCGGCTCATGGTCAGGTAATCGGTTTGTGTTGCGTGCTCCATGGTCCTCGTCTGGCGTACATCCAAGATTCAAAATGGTTGTGCCCGGAAGTGCCATCGCAGCCAATCCAACGCGGAGGATTTTTCGTCGATTGATTCTGGCCATCTTCTTTGTCACCTAACTTCAGGGAATTCCAACGGAGCCGCGTTTTATTTCGTTGGGGACGCCGTCCCGCTTTGACTTGCTTTTAGCCACGCGTTCTGCTACCTTACTATACAAAAGTATATTATCAACGACAGTGAGCTTACAAGCTGGTTTGTGGGCCGCCGCCGCTCATGTTGCGCGCCGTTTCAAAGCGAGCGGCTAAAGCGTTTTTCAGGTTGGTGTGCCACTGCTTGCGGCGCGCCGAATTGCGTTCTTGTGTAGTTCGGCACTGCTCGCCGTTAAGAAATCGCGGTCCGTGGGAGGCAAGCAGTGCGGAGTCGAGTAGAAGCGCCCCTTCGTCCGCCGCGAGCAGTGGCACACCGCGGACACATCAAATTGAAAACCGCTCTAACGATCGCGTCGTGCGCAATTCGCAGAGTGGAGCTTGCGCACAAGGGCATACAAAAACTTGTCCCCTTTGTCCCCTTCCGGAGAATTCGAACTTCTCGAAATGAGAATATGAACGCTGGAATCAACGAATCATCGCAGTTAGGTCGCGCGGCCAGCGCCGAATGTGGGCGCTTTCCCGCACCTCAACGCCATCGCGGTCACTGCAGAGTTCCCTGCCCCCTGCATCCCGCCTCCTCAGCGCGCTATTCCTTCACGCTCACGGAGAAAGGGGACAGGCACATTTTGCTCCGCAGACTCCGCAAAATGAGCCAGTCCCCGGGCTATTCCTTCACGCTCATCAGGAATTCGGCGTTGGTTTTCGTCTTTTTCAGGCGAGTCGTGAGGAGCTCCATCGCGTCGGGGGGATTCATGTCGTGCAGCACGCGGCGCAGCAGGCAGATGCGGCGGTGCTCTTCGGGGTCCATGAGGTTTTCTTCCTTGCGGGTGCCGCTGCGGCTGATGTCGATCGACGGCCAGATGCGGCGGTCCACCAGCCGGCGGTCGAGGACGATCTCCTGGTTGCCGGTGCCTTTGAATTCTTCGAAGATCACCTCATCCATCTTGCTGCCGGTGTCGACGAGCGCGGTGGCGACGATGGTGAGCGAGCCGCCGTCTTCCACTTTGCGGGCCGAGCCGAAGAAGCGCTTCGGACGCTGCATGGCATTGGCATCGATGCCGCCGGAGAGTATTTTGCCCGAGTGCGGGCACTCGGCGTTCCAGGCGCGGGCCAGGCGGGTGATCGAGTCCAGGAAGATCAGCACGTCCCTGCCGTACTCGACCATCCGCTTGGCCTTTTCGATGACCATCTCGCTGACTTGCACGTGGCGGGCGGAGGTTTCGTCGAACGTCGAGCTGATCACCTCGCAATGCCGGCCTTTGATTTGCCGCTCCATATCAGTGACTTCTTCGGGCCGCTCGTCAATGAGCAGCATGATCACGTAGGCGTCGGGATAATTCGTGAGCACGCTCTTGGCCATCTTCTGCAGAAGAATCGTCTTGCCGGCGCGCGGCGGGCTGACGATGAGGCCGCGCTGGCCGAAGCCGATGGGGACGATCATGTCGACGACGCGCATCTCGACTTCGTCGGCCGTCGTCTCCATGACGATGCGGCTGTCCGGATGCACGGGCGTGAGATCGTCGAAGTAAATTTTCTTGGCGAGCAGATTGGGGTCGTCGCCGTTGATGCCTTCGACGCGCAAGAGCGCGAAGTACCGCTCGTTCTCCTTGGGCGGGCGGATCGTGCCGGCGACCGTGTTACCGTTCCGCAGGCCGAAGCGGCGAATCTGGCTCGGCGAAACATAGATGTCGTCGGGGCACGACAGGTAATGGTAATCGGGGCTGCGCAGGAAGCCGAACCCATCCGGCAGAATCTCCAGCGTGCCCTCGCCGTACATCAGGCCTTTGAGCTTCACCCGCTCCTTGAGGATGCGAAAGATGAGCTCCTGCTTTTTGAGGCCGGTGACGTCGGCGACTTTCTCGGCCTCGGCGGTGGCAATCAGCTCCTGCATGGTCATCCGCTGCAGCTCGGCGATGTGGACGTTGCGATCCTGGGCATCGTCTTTGGCGATTGCCGCGCCGACCCGGCGAACCCGCTCGGCGGCCTTGTCGAGCTCCTCGGCCAACGAGAGCGGCTCTTCACGATCGAGCTCGGCCAGCAGCTCGCGATCGATGACGACGTCGCCGTTTTGCTCGGGCCGGCTGCGGCGTTGAATGGGACGCGGGCGATTGTGCCGCGTGTCGCGTTGACTTGAATCAGCCATGAATTGTTCGCTCCTAGAAGAGATGAGAGCGCATGGCGCGCGGACGGCGCCTGGGGTGGGGTGGGACGAAACAGATCGGAACTCAGAAGGCTGGCAACGAACGGCCGAGCCGTGAGGTGCCTCTGATTGGCTATTATTGCATACGAGGGGCGGCTGTGGGAAGTCGAAAGTTTTGCCGGCAGATTGCTTTCGCGGAACCTTAACGCTGTGGGAGGCGTCTCGGACGCCGATTCGCGCTAGCACGCCAAGATGCGACCAATCGGCGTCAGAGACGCCTCCCACAAGCGCGTCAGGACTGGCTTTCGCCTCGGCTTGGCGAGACATTTTGTTCCCAGAAGCGACGAACGGCGTCGCGGAGCTTGTCGATGGTGCCATCGTTCGCAATGACGACGTCGGCCGCGCGTCGTTTTTCCTCGACGGGCCATTGGGCGGCTTCACGGCCGGCGAACTCGGCATCGGTCCAGCCTCGCTGGCGTGCCCATTCGAGGCGGGCTTCTCGCGGGGCGTCGATCATGAGCACAATGTCGCACATCGGCGTCCAGCCGGCCTCCAACAGCAGGGGTGCGTCCAGCACGGCGGCCGGTTTGCCGTCGGCCGCAAATTGGTCCCGCAGCTTCTCCAGCCGGCGGCGAATCCGCGGGTGCAGCAGGTTTTCCAGGAATTCCCGGTCGACCGTGCCTGCGTTATCTTCCGAAAACACACGGCAGGCGAGTGCTGAGCGGTCCACCTGCCCGGCGGGGGTAAAGACCGCGTTGCCCCAACGCTGGCGGAGGGCGGCCTGCACGCCGGCGTCCTCGGCCAGCACAGCGTGGCCGGTGCGGTCGGCATCCAGTAGACCGGCCCCCAAGTTGATGAGCGCTTGGGCGGCAAGCGATTTGCCGCTGGCGACGCCACCGACGAGGCAGATGGTTTTCATGCGGTCCATGGTTGGCATTCGGCCCAGTTGTCGCCGGATTTGACGTCGACTTTCAGCGGCACGCATAGCTGGACGACGCGTTGCATTTCGTCGCGGACGAGCCTGGCGAGCGCGTCGACGTGCTGCGGCGCGACTTCGAAGACCAGCTCGTCGTGGATTTGCAGGATCATTTTGGCCTCCAACGGCTCCTCGCGCAGCCGGCGGTGGATGGCGATCATGGCCAACTTGATCAAGTCGGCGGCGGAGCCTTGGATGACGCTGTTGACGACGGTCCGCTCGGGCAGATTGAGCGGCCGACGGCTGGGCTGATCGGTGCCGAGCGTGAGCTGCTCGGTGGGGCGGACGCCTTGGATCGTGCGACGCCGGCCGAGGATGGTGGAAACGTAACCTTTGCGGCGGCACTCGTCGAGCGTGCGGAGCATGAACTCGGCCACGCCGCGGTAGGTGGCGAAGTAACCGTCGATGAATCTTGCCGCTTCCTCTTGCGAAATACCGAGTCCCTTCGCGAGTCCGAATGGGCTTTGGCCGTAGATCACGCCGAAGTTCACCGCTTTCGCACTGCGACGCATGGCCGAGGTGACTTCGCCGAGCGGGACGCCAAAGACCTGGCCGGCGACCAGCGTGTGGATATCTTCGTCGCGGTCGAATGCCGCGCACATCGATGGGTCTTGCGAAAAGTGGGCCAGGATGCGTAGCTCAATTTGCGAGTAATCGGCGGCCAGCAGCTTCCAACCGGGCGCTCCCGGGATGAACGCGGAGCGAATCTCGCGGCCTTCCTCGGTGCGGATCGGGATGTTCTGCAAGTTCGGGTCGCTGGAGCTGAGCCGGCCTGTGGCGGCCACCACCTGGTTGAAAGAGGCGTGCACCCGGCCGGTGTCCGGGTGGATCATTGCCGGCAAGGCATCGACGTACGTGTTTTTGAGTTTCGCGTACTGGCGATATTCGACGATCTTAGCCGGCAGGGCGTGAGACCCGGCGAGCTGTTCCAGCACGTCGGCGTCGGTGCTGGGGCCGGTTTTGGTTTTTTTCACGACGGGCAGGCCGAGTTCCTGGAACAGCACCTGGGCAAGTTGTTTGGGCGAGGCGATGTTGAGCGGGTGACCGGCCAGCTCCTCAATCTCGCCCTCCAACTCGGCCAAGCGTTCGCCGTAGCGGGCGCTGAGCTCGGCGAGTCGCTGGGGATCGACTCGCACGCCGGTGAATTCCATGTCGGCCAGCACTTCGATGAGCGGCACTTCGAGGGTTTCGTTGAGCTTGTCGAGCTCGAGCTCGGCGAGGCGAGCGGCGAGAATCGGCTGCATCCGCAGCGGGATGTCCGCGTCTTCGGCCGCGTAGGTCGCCACTTGCGCCACGGGTACCTCATCCATCCGTTTCTGATCGCGCCCTTTGCCGATGAGCTGGTCGATCTTGATGGTGGTGTGGTTGAGGTACTGCTGCGCGAGGTCGTCGAGGCTGTGGCTGCGGCCGCCGGCATCGAGCAGATAGCTGGCGACCATCGTGTCGAAGGCCACGCCGGCCAGGTTCACGCCGACCGTGCGAAGCACGATCATGTCGTACTTCAAATTTTGCCCGATCTTGCGGACGGCCGGGTCTTCGAGAACCGGCCGCAGCGCTTCGAGCGTGGAGGCCGGATCGAGAACCGGGTCGCCGGCCGGTCCACGGACGGGCACGTAATACGCTTCGCCCGCGTTGAATGCGAATGAGTAACCCACGATCCCGGCGCAGCGTGGCATGACATGCGTCGTCTCGGTGTCGAAACTGATCACCGGCTGCTGTGCGAGCCTGGCAACAAGCTCGGTGAGTTTCGCGGGCGTGTCGATGAGATGGTAATTGGCGGTTTCGGCGGTGGCTGCCGCCGGGGCTGCGTCCGGTGCGATGCGGGCGACGCGCTCGGCAAACGTGCGGAAGCCAAACTCGGCGAACAACTCGACCAGCCGTTGCCGGTCCATGCCGCCGACGCGGCTGGCATCCCAATCGAGCCGGATGGGCACCTGGTTGTCGAGCCGCACGAGCTGCCGGGAAAGCAGCGCCAGGTCGCGGCATTCGAGAAGCTTTTTGCCTTTTGCGCCGGGCACTTCGCTGGCGTGCTCGAGCAGATTGTCGAGCGTGCCGTAGGTTTCGAGCAGCGCCTGGGCCGTTTTGGCGCCGATCCCCGGAACGCCCGGGATGTTATCGATCTTGTCGCCGACGAGCGCCTGGAAATCGATCACCTGGTCCGGCCCGATGCCCCATTCTTCGCGCAAAGCGGCCGCGTCGAAGATCTGGTTCTTGCGAATGTTGTAGACGGCGACCCGATCGGTGATGAGCTGCCGGCAATCCTTATCGCCGCTCACCACGAAGCAATTGGCGCCGGCCTCGTCGCAAATCCGCGCGATCGTCGCCAGCACGTCGTCGGCTTCGAATCCTTCGCAGGCGAGGACGGGGATCCCGAGTGCTTCGAGGACGCGCTCGATCTTGGGAATCTGCGGCGTAAGCTCATCGGGCATCGCGGCGCGGTCGGCCTTGTAGCCGTCGAACAGGTCGCTGCGAAACGTCGGGCCGGAAAGGTCGAACGCGCAGATCAGCGCGTCGGGCTTCTTTTCTTCAATGAGGTAGAGCATGTCGCGGACAAACCCGTAGACGGCCCCCACCGGCTCGCCGCGGGGACTGCTCATTTCCGGCAGGGCGTGGAAGACCTGGAAGATCAGCGAATGGGCGTCGACGACGTAGACATCCCATCCCTTGATGTCCACCGGCGGCGGCAGGCGATCGCAAGCGTCGTCGTCAGGGGCGGTCGATGATGCGCCGATTCGTGGCGAACATGCCTGGGCGAACGATTGCTCCGGCGGATCGTCCGGGGCAAGGAGCGAGCGTTGTTGAGAGCGGTGGGCGGCCACGACGGTTTTTGAACAGATTCGGTGTGATAATCGTAAACGGAAGCGCTGAAATAGTAATCTTATCCCTTTCGTTGACGAGCGGTAATCCCCTAATTAAGCTGGACTTAGGGCGATTTTGCGCGCGAAGACGCAAGCGCGTTGCCAGAGCATTCCAGCTTCACACCGCGGCCGCCTTTCGGCGCCGGCAGTAACAGACCAGTCGAGGCAAGCCATGGCGGCACGGCAAGACCAAACTTTGCAGATATTCTTGATTGTTTTCATCTTCGCGTTCCTCGTGAGCGCGGTCGTGGCGTACCTCGGCTGGAAGGGTTATAGCGATGCGGAACAGCGCGCCGCCGGCTTGCAGACGTCGCTGAGCGGTAAAGAACTTGCCACGCAAAACCAGCAGACCGAGATCGAGGACCTGCGAGAGATGATGGGCTTTGGCCGCAGCGACAACGCACCGGATGTGAAGGCGGCGTTCGACGCGGACATGAAGACGATGGGCGCGGGCATTGCCGACGAGGAAAGCCGATCGTACCGAAAAGTGTTGGAAACGGTTTATGCTGAAGCGCAGAATACGGCCAAGCGTGAGGCGGATCTTAAGGAGCAGATGAATAACATCGCCAAGCGGCTGCAGGCCGTCGAGAGCGAAAAGGAGGCGCAGGTCGCCCAGGCCGACGCGGCTAGGAAAAAGGCCGAAGCGGACGCCGCGACGCAGCGGAACGAGTTCGCGGAGGACCGGGCCGAGTTGGAAAAGACGAAGCAGGAGCTGCAGAAGAATCTCGACCAGCAGCGAGCGAACTACGAAGGCCAAATCACGCAGCGCGACACGCGGATCAAGGAGCTGGAGGGGAAGGTCACGAAGCTGGAGGATGCCGTAGAACGATTCAAAGAGCAGCGTAAAGACGAGCCCGGCAGCTTTGAAATCGCCGACGGGCGAATTTCGTGGGTCAATCAGGACGGCACGGTGTGGATCAATTTAGGCACGGCCGACTCGCTGCGGCGGCAGGTCACGTTCAGCGTGTATGACGCCGATCAGCACGATGCCGCGAAGGCCACGAAGAAGGGCAGCATCGAAGTCACGCGAGTGCTGGGCGAGCACATGGCTGAGGCCCGTGTTACGCAGGACAGCGCGACCGACCCGATCATTGTCGGCGACCAGATCTACAGCCAGGTGTGGCACCGCGGCAAGAAACTGCGGTTCGCACTGACCGGCATCATCGACTTCGATGGCGACGGGCAAAGCGACATGCAACTCGCGCGCGAATTGATCGAGCTCAATGGCGGCATCGTCGATGCCTACCTCAACGACGTGGGCGAAGTTCAAGGCGAGATCACGGCAAACACGCGGTACCTGGTGCTCGGTGATGCTCCCGAATTGGCGACGCAAGTGAAACAACAAGCCGGGTGGAATAGCATGAGCCAGACGGCCTCGTCGCTGGGCGTGGAGAACATTACCGTCCAAGAGTTTCTCAACCAGATGGGCTACAAGCCGCAGGACCGCAAAGTCACGCTTGGGGCGGGCGCCTCGGCGCGCGAGTTCCCGGCGCGGCCCGAAGTGGGCGTTTCGCCCACCAGTGCCCCGCGCGTACGGGCGCGCACGCCATACCGTGCGCCGGCTGTTTCGCCGAAATAAGCGCTAAACCGCCCCTCGGCCGTGAGCTCGGGGCCGAACGGCAAGCGGTTGGTTCCGGTGTCACGTGCCTGTGTGCCACTGCTTGCGGCATCTCGATCATGTATCCGCATGCAAATAGCACTGCTCGCTAGTAATCGCCCAATGTCGCGGATAGCAAGCAGTGCAAATCTTCGAGCAGGCCGCAACGTACTCCGCGAGCAGTGGCACACCTTGCAATCTATTAGCCAAACAATTGATGGCGAAGGCGCTGCAGGTCGTTGGCTGCCGGTTTCAGGCTCGGCGGCAAGCTCGAGGGGTCGAAGTATTTTGGCTCGATGAACAACAGGGCCGGGCCGGCAAGGCCGCGAGCGGCGGCCAATCGTTTGAGCAGCCGGCGACTCGAAAAGCGAAGGCCATGCGCATGGCAGAGCTCGTGAAACAGTCGCCGTGGGCTGTTTGCTTCAAAGTGTCTATGGGCTGGACGCGCACCGCGGAGCCAGATCAGTAGCACCAGAGCCACCAGGGCGCTGAGTCCGGCGATGATGATCATCTGGTCGGTGGCGTCGCCGGGCCGCTGATGATCGAACCGGCCCCACACGCGATGCAAATCCTGCCGCGCGGCGAGCAAACACAGTACATGGATGGTTGCGTGCGTCATGCGACACCGCCGGCCGACGCGGCCTGTTCGCCGGCGATACCGGCGGCGCGTTGGCGGTGCCGCGCAAGGCTTTGTTGGGCAGTCGCGGCGATGCTGCCATTGGCATCGTCGGTCGCGCGCTCCAGGACCTCCAAAACCTGCGGACCGGTGCACCCGCCCAGCGCGGCGATTGCTTCCCTTCTCACACTGGCGTTTTCATGCTGGGCCAGTTCCACGAGCGGCTCAAGAACGTCTTGCGTGGCTTGCATGGCGACGGCCATTTCAATGCCTCGAAGTCGGCTCGATATGGCGGGCAACGCCAATTCTGCGATGAGCCCCGCAATCGCCGTGTCGTCGACTTTGTGGACGAGCACGCCGGTTGTCCTCGCTGCGTTTTCGTCCAAGTGATCGAACATGGTGCGGTAGCGGACGAAGTTGAACTCCGCCAATGACGAGCGGGCGGCGTCACGGACTTCGACCGAGGGAGAATCCAGCAGCGAGACCAACGTTTTAAGGGCCTCCGGTAAACGGCGGGGCCGAAGCTGCCGCGCCGCGGCGGCCTGCACGCCGGCGTCGGGGTCATCGAGCGCGGCCAGCACCAGCATGTCGGTCAGGGGCTCGTCGAACTTGGCGAGCGCGGAGCAGGCCGCGCGGCGACCTTCCGCGAGGCCTTCGCGCACAAGCAGGACCAATAAGTCGAAGAAGGCGGATCGCTCCATCACGCTGGCGGCGGCGAGCTCCACGGCGAGTGCCTGTGAACGGCCGTCGAGATCCAAAAGCATCTCGCGGTGCGATTCGAGCCAGGCAATGGAGCGGAGCCGCTTCATGTTGTGCAGGACGCGAAGCGGCACGGGGTGCCTGAGCGACTGCAACAGGAACTCGACAAACGGCGGATCGATGCGACTGGCAAGGGCTTCCAGCGCGGCTGCCGGAGCGTCCGTGTCGCACAACAGCGCAACCAGCCGTTCGAAGGTGGATTGCCTTACGCTCGCTGTGAGCACGGTCACGAGCTTGGCGTGGCACGCATGTTGAGAATCGCGCAAGATGCGCAGGAGCGTGGCATCGTCGCTCGGCGCCAGGAGCAGGAAGGCCTCGAGTATTTCGGAATGGACGTGCTTCGCATGACCGAGCGAGCGAGTGAGGGCGGCCAGCACGTGGTGGCGCACAAATGTCGGGTCGGCTTTGGCGCGTTCGCCGGCGGCCCAGGCGGTTAATCGCTCATGCAGCCGCTCGGCGAGCTGGAGGATCGTCGCGGCGATTTGGATTGCTTGCGCTTGTTGCTGTTTATCGGCCGCCTTCAGCAGTGCAGGCAATGAATCGAAGTCGTTACAAAGCAGAATCATCTGGCAGGCGTTGTCGCAGAGCCTGGTGTCACGAGCGACTAGTGCCGCCTTAAGTGCCGGCGCGGCATGATGCGGCATCGCACGATGTGCCTCGGACAGGATCGCCCGCTCAGCCTCGCCGAGTCTGGTGAAGTGGCGGATTAACCGCGAATGGCTTTCGAGATCGACCCGCTGGAGGGTGGCTCGGATCGCCGCGGCCCGAATTTGCGGCGAGTTCGACTGAAGACCCGCCGCCAGCAGCGGCAGCACCGCCCGGTTGCGGGTTCGCGCCAGAACCTGGATCGTTTTTTGAAGGCGATTCGCCACACGAAGCTCACTGAGATGCGTCCGATAGGCTTCCCAGATTGGCTTATCGGCGGCCGACAGCAATTCCAGACAGGCCGATCGACCACTGCCGTACAAACGTCCCAGCTACCATTGCCTAGCTAGCGCAAAGCGAACGATTCTGGCGGCAAAGCGCGTTGCAAAGGTCTGTTCGAGACGCGAAACTGAGAGGGTGCGGGCGGCCTCGATGCGGGCGCCAATCCAACGGAGCAGCAATGTCTCATCCGCGTACCGGAACCGAAGTTTTTGACGCCGAGTTCCTCGCTATTCGAGCAAAACTGCTGGAGGTGGCGGCGGCGCTCGACCGGGTCGATCGCGCTGGCGGTTCGGAGGCGGCCGATCCGCGCGCGACGCAAGTCCAAGCGGCGATCCAGGTGCTGCTGCGTCCGGAAGACGACCGCGCAGAGCAACTGCAACTGATTTTCAGCCGGCCGTATCAGGACGACTGGCAGGAGAAATTCCAAATGACGAATGACGAATGACGAATGCCTGCGGCATCGCTTCATTCGTCATTCGTCATTGAGACATTCGTCATTCCTCCATGTACTACATCGATCCCCACATTCACATGGTGTCGCGGACGACGGACGACTACGAGACGCTCGCCAAGATGGGCTGCGTCGCTGTGAGCGAGCCGGCGTTCTGGGCGGGGTACGATCGCGGCAGCGCGGCAGGATTTCGCGATTATTTCGAGCAGCTCACGGCGTTCGAGCCGAAGCGCGCCGGCTGGTACGGCGTTCAGCATTTTACGTGGCTGTGCATTAACGCGAAGGAGGCGGAGAACGTTTCGCTCGCGCGCGACGTGATTGCCATGATCCCCGAGTTCTTGGATCGGCCGGGCGTCTTGGGCATCGGCGAGATCGGGCTCAACAAGAACACCCGCAACGAGGCGATCGTGTTTCTGGAGCACGTCGCGCTGGCGATGCAGACTGACGAACAGATTCTCATTCACACGCCGCACTTGCAAGACAAGTACCAGGGCACGCGAATGATTCTCGATATGCTGTGCGATGATGGCCGCGTCAATCGCGAGCGCGTGCTGGTGGATCACGTCGAGGAGCACACGGTGCGGCCGGTGTTGGATGCAGGTTTTTGGGCCGGGATGACGCTGTATCCCGTGACGAAATGCACGCCGGCGCGGGCCGCCGACATCATCGAGTTGTATGGCCCGGAGCGGCTCTTGGTAAACTCGGCGGGCGATTGGGGCCCGTCCAAGCCGACGGCCGTGCCGGACTTTATTCTGGAAATGCGCCGCCGCGGCCACTCGGAAAGCCACATCCGCCGGGTGGTGTACGAGAATCCGCTGACGTTCTTCGGCCAAAGCCGGAACTTTGTTTTCAATCCGCCGGATGTGGCGGAGCATGCGGGCGTGTGATACAAGCGTGCCAATCACGTGGCCCACATTCGTCTTTCCATCGCCGCCGCTCGTTTAACCCGGAGCCATCGGCGACGGTTACCTCTCGCGTACCTACTTCCATCCGCCAGCGCTTCATTCGTCGCCGTTGGCTCCGCGTTAAACTACGCCTCTATCGCGTGCCGTCACTCGATCGCGAACTGCTTGAGAACGATCTCGGCTACTTTGACGTCGGCCAGCGAGCCGCCGAGGAAGACGCCGGGTTCGGAGGTGAGCAGCACGCCGCGCTGGGAGGGGTCTTTGGCCGGCGCGCCGTGGGAGCCGCGGACTAGCTTGGCGTTGAGCGGGATGCTTTTGGAGCGGGCGTCGAAGAACAGCTCGACGGGGTCGTAGCCCGGCTTGCGGTGGATGTCGACGGTGCGGGCGAAGCGCGGGGCGCGGGCGTCATCGAACCACCAGTAGTAAGCCTGCCAACTGTTCGGCTCGGAAATCAGCACGACGTCGCCGCTGCGGGGATGATCGATCTTGTACTTGGCCAAGTCTTCGCCCGTGAGCACCTCAGCGATTCCCGCCTGTTTAGCGAACAGCCGTGCCACACGTTTGATCGTCTTGGCATCCGAATCCTGGACAAACACGTGCGAGAATTGATGGTCCACCAGCGCAAAGGCTTTGCTCGCTGCGAAATCGAGAAGCTCTCCATCCTCGGCATCATTGACTTTCACCAATCCGGCTTCGCGCAACAGGCGATTCGGGTAGACCACATCGTTGACGGGAGTGATCACGTACTCGCTGGCCGCGATCCACAGGGGCGGCTCGGCGTACGCCCGTTCAAAGCCGGCGATGAGCTTGGCCAACTCGGCGTCGAGCTCGGCAACTGCCTGGCGGGCGGCCTTGCTTTCCGGGCCGCTTTTTTGAGCCGCGTAATCGAGGTGCGGTAGATAGATGTAGAAGAAGTTGGGGCGATATCGCTCGGCGGCGTGCACGGCGGAGGCGACAATCCACGCCGTGGACTGGATGCCGGCGAGCGGGCCCCAGAAATGCTGCAGCGGAAAGTCGCCGAGTTTGCCCTTCAACTCGTCGTAAAGTGTCTCCGGTCGCGTGAAGCACCAGGGCGATTCGCTGCCGTCGGCATTGTGAACGGGGGCGGGTGTGCAAATGTAGTCGGCGCCGCAACCCTTGCTATGAAGCGGGAACCAGGCGGCGGAGGTGACCGAGCGGTCGCGGTCGTGGAGCATGTCCCAAATCTGCGGCCGCTGGATGCAATCGTTCCAGGCGGTCCACATCTCGACGCGCTTCTGGTCGCGCCAATAGAAGCCATTGGCCACCACGCCGTGGTCGCGGGGCGGCAGACCGGTGGTCATGTTGGCCTGCACGGGACAGGTGACGGCGGGGAAGCTGGGCACGAGGATCGCATGCCCGCCGCCCGCGAACAGCCGAGAGAAATTCGGCATGAAGGCCAGATCGCGGGCGCGCAGGTTGGGAATGGAAAGCAGCGCGACGTATCGTGACATTCGTTTCCCGGCTCGCGATTGATGGCTTGCTGTGATTCGCGTGCCACTGCTTGCGGCACACCAAAAAACGCTGATTCCCCCGTAGCACTGCTCGCTCTGTTATGCGTCGCAGGCCATGGGAGGCAAGCAGTGCGTGCCCGACTCCTGAGGCCGCTTACCTCCGCCGCGAGCAGTGGCACCCTACCCGGCGGCCGCGACGAAGGGCCTCAGGTAATTATACGCATGTCGCGCGGCGATTAGTCCCTCATGGCTGTGGCGGCTGAGCTCTACGCCAACCAGCCCAGCATATCCGATTTTGGCCAGCGCCGCGATGACCGGCGGAAAATCGATTTCGCCCTCGCCGAACATGAGATGCTCGTGGACGCCGGACCGCATATCCTCCACATGGACGTTGGCCAGTCGGTCGCGGTAGCGGTCGATTTGCTCGGCGATCGGCACCTCTCCCTGGCAGTGTAGGTGACCTATATCGATTGTGAGGCGCAGCAGTGCGGTTTCGATGCGGCGGGTAGCCAGTTCAGCGATCAAGTCGTCGTACCGGGTCAGCTTGTCGATCAGCATGCCAGGCTCCGGCTCGAATGCAAGTGCGACGTCGTTACGCTCCGCGTAAGCCAGTACATCGGTCAATCCGGCGACGAGCCGGGACATCGCCTCCCGCTCCCCTGCCCCATCGTGCACGACTCCGGACCAAAGCGACACGCAGCCGGCGTTCAGCCGGCTGGCGATGTCGATCGCGCGGCAAAGGAAGTCGATCCGGCGTCGGCGGCCATCAGGGTTAGCGGTGACGAGCGTGGGCTCGTGCTTCGTGCGCGGGTCGAGCAGAAAACGGGCGCCAGTTTCGATGACGCAGGCCATGCGGTGTGTGGCCAGCAGCTCGGCCACCGAGTCGAGCTGCGAATCTATTCTTTGGTCATACGGGTTGAGGGCTCCATGATCGAGCGTGATCGCGACGCCGCGATAGCCGATCTCGGACAGCAGGGCGATGGCGTCGAGCAACTCATGGTGCGCCAAGCCATTGGTGTTAAAGCCGAGGATCATCGATACAGCAACCCGATCACCACATGCCAGTCATTTTCCAGTGTTGTCGAGGATTGACTGCCAAATAGCATCGACAGGCAGTGCGGCTCACGTAGAAATCATCGCCGGGAAAGGCTTCACAAAGGGGATCGATTTGGTTCGCAGCCAACTGGATGACGATGTCAATGTCACGAGTCATGCGCGGCTCACCCCACGCACTGCTGGCGTACGATCCGACGACGGCGTAGGGGATTCCGAGTCGCTCCAGGACCTCGATCGTAAAGCGAAGCAGCTCAATCTGCCGCATTGAGCATTCTCCTGGCAACTTCTCGCTGAATCTGGTCCTCGGGCCAATCCGGATGGCAATGACGAATGCCGGCGGCAGCCAGCAGTCGAGCCATATCGTTGGCGTCGGCGGCCATTTGAATCCGCTCGGTTGGAGTCTTTCGGCGCAGCACCTCGGCAAGATCGTCGTCGACGGTCTCGATGGTTCGCGATTCGTTAGAGCGTGACATATTTCGGCTTTCCGGTTGGCGGCACCTACGTTCCGATGCGTTGCAGCACTTCGTTGAGCTGCTCGTCGTCGAGGACGGGCACGATGCTGAGCTCCATGAGGTCGCCCCAGTTATGGGCGAAGGCGGCGAGTGCTTTTGGGTCGTTGCTTTCCAAGAGTACATAGCCGCCGCTGAAGTCGGCCCGCGTCCAGCGTTCGACCAGCTTGGCGCCAGGCGGCGGCAGGCCGCCGGTTGCTTTGAACCGGGCGATGCCTTCGTTGCGGGTCTTCGGGTCAGGCTTCCAGGCGAACGTGACCATGAATCGCATTGGTAGAGCTCCTCGAGTGCCATGTGTCGAGAGCCATTTTGGCGGATTGCTGGCGAATTTGCCAGCGGCGCTATTCGTCCCGATCTCAGATTGAGACCGTGCGAAATCCTCGGAAGGGGACAAAGGGGACAGGTTTGATGTGTGCCCCTATGCGCGATTCGAGCGCGCGTTTGCGCAATCCGCGCTGGCGCGCACGCTTAGCGCGGTCCGTCGGGTAGCGGAGAACGAAAATCGGTCGAATTGTCAATGAGCGAACGCTGGGGTGTCGCGTGGGTGCACTATAGCAGGTTATGTGTACACATGTCTATAAGAGATTTTGGCCACCTGAACCGGCAAGGAGCGGGGAGCAGGGAGCGGGGAGTTGTGCATTGGCGGAGGCAATGTCACCTGTGGCAGTGGCCTGAAACTACCAAATGCCGGAGCTGCGTCGTGTTTGCGGCCGATTCTCTTTCGCCTGTTGCTCTTTCTGTCCACGAGTTAGTCGGTCAAGATAGCAATACGCGGCTCGACTTGCGGCTCCATGGAAGAACAGAGGACGGCAAACGCTGCGTGGCCGACGTTTCGATCTATGCCAACAGCGCGGATAGCCTCAAGCACGAAGCCCATGAGGCGCCAAAAACGCTGCCTGGCATACCGACGATGAAGCGGCAACTTGGGTACGTGATAATTCAACAATCGTCGTCGAACGCGTGGAACTGCTGAACAAAAGTATTGGACGGTGAGGCGCCCCATGAGCGATATTCAATGGGATATCCGACGTGAAGGCCGTGCGTGGCAAGGGGACGAAGTCATGGCGCGTTATTATTTGGCGCCGGAGAAAATTGAGCTTATCGGTGGCAAGATATTTTGGGACGACGAACAGCGATTGCGCATGCTCGGATTATTGTTGGAACAAATGGGTGCGGACGCCGCGGTGCGGCTAGGCGATCCGCAGGTGTGGCGCGACGCGGTTGCGGAGCTATAATTAAGGTTGGGTGTTTCTCGACAAGATGCGAGTCGAAGCGGGGTCGTGCCGCTGCATTGCTAGTGCATTCCCGTGACTGAGAGACAGTTTTACGATTGGCAGACGGCAGGCGGAGGCGGTGACGTGCTGCGCCTCGTTGAGGTGCTGGAGCGCCTCGAAGTTCCCTGGTGCATGATTGGGGGATTGGCCGTCAACTATTGGGCGGAGGAGCCGATGGCGACGGCCGATGTCGACGTGATCATTGCGGCCGAGCGCGTCGAAGAGGCGGTGGCCGCGCTTGTGGAGGCCGGTTTCAAGGCCAAGCGCTTTGAGTGGTCCGTCAACCTGAAAGGATCCTCCAAAGTTTCGGTGCAAATAAGCACGGATGAGATCTATCGCGAGTTTCCGGCGCGCAGCGTGGCTGCGGATGTTCATGGAATCCTGATGCGCGTCGCATTGCTAAACGACACGCTCGCGGGCAAGATCGTAGCCTGGCGCGATCATGCGCGACGACCGAGCAAACGGCAGAAAGACCTGCTGGACATCATGCGTCTAGTGGAGTCGCACCCGGAATTAAGAGATGACCTGCCACCCGATGTGGCGGCGCAAATGCCCCAACAGTGACTTCCGCACTCTAAGACTGACCGTCACGGCGGCCCGCGCTAGAGTCCCCGACATGACTCGCTGGCAACTAGAGACAGGCGCTTTGGCTCGTTAAGGGACTTAACCCGACATCTCACGCTCGCGCGCCTGACGATAGGCATGCAGCACCTGTGCAGGCTGGCACCCGAAGGCGTGGCCCGGTTTTCACTTGTGCCCGTCGGGTTACTAACCCCGGTTTTATGGCTGTTTCCATCATTCCGGCATAATTTACGGCCGCTCGGCAGGTTGCTAAACTGAAGGCTGCCGATGCGGTTACGTAACGCAACAGCCATACGAGCCATGTCAACGATTCCTCCTTCACTAGCATCTGAAGCAGACTACGCCTGGGAAGTGGCCACGCTTTTTCCTGCGCAAGGCCACTGGTCGGAGGAGGCGTATCTTGACCTGACGGATGGCACGAACCGGCGGATCGAATTCGTTGAGGGCCGATTGGAGTTTCTGCCAATGCCAACCGAGCTGCATCAAGCGCTCGTGGGATTCCTGTATCACGCGCTCTTGAGCTTTGTAACGAAAGCTAACTTAGGAATCGTGCCTTATGCACCGCTACGGGTTCGAATACCAAGCGGGAAGTACCGCGAGCCCGATGTTATGTTCCTCCGCAAAGAAAACTTTCATCTGCGCTCGAATCGAATTTGGAAGGGGGCAGACTTGGTTATGGAAATCGTCAGCGGCGACCCGAAGGACCGGAAGCGGGATTATGAAGACAAGCTGCGTGATTACGCAGAGACGAAAGTCGCCGAGTATTGGATCGTGGATTTCGAGCACGGTACTGTCACAGTCCATCGGCTGGACGGCGACCGCTACACGGTTCATGGGGAGTTTTCTTCCGGCCAGCAGGCGACATCAGTCGCGCTGCCCGGCTTTGCCGTCGATGTAGCGGCTCTCTTCGCCGTTAAGGATGACGTAGCGGAATGATCGCGAAAGGCGGCCCGCGCTTGAGTCCCCGGCCGAACGGCACCCGGCTGAGCCGTTTGCCGGGTGCCCGTCGCTGGCAACTAGCGACAAGCGCTTTCGCTCGTTTAGGGACTTAAGAGCGACATCTCACGCTTCCGCGTCTGACGACAGCCATGCAGTCCGCCGCGGCGGATGCAGGTTCCACCCGCAGGCGTGGCCCGGCTTTCACCGGGTTGATCCGTGCACGTGAGACTGTGGAAAAATAGTTCTGACCGGCTCTGTAGAAAACCTGGACGATCACGAGAATCATGACGTTGTGGGTGAGGA
>JBBDWY010000060.1:0-21352 GCA_040902605.1 Pirellulales bacterium
ATATTCGACCGCCGCGACACTACCCCCGCGCCGCTGTTTTGGACCGCCGTCAACACCCCGCGAGGGGAGCGCGGATTGAAACTGCTCCCGTAATCGTTACGCTATCCAGGGCATCATCGCTCCCCGCGAGGGGAGCGCGGATTGAAACGTCTGTGGAAACGGCGGTATTGCGATCCAGCACATCGCTCCCCGCGAGGGGAGCGCGGATTGAAACGACAACGGCCCCGCGCTCTCAGCGATGCTCCGCGATCGCTCCCCGCGAGGGGAGCGCGGATTGAAACTGGTGGGGAAGGAGGAAAACGAGAAATGCGACGAATCGCTCCCCGCGAGGGGAGCGCGGATTGAAACGCAGGCAGCGGAACCTTGGTCGACACCAGCGGCGGATCGCTCCCCGCGAGGGGAGCGCGGATTGAAACAACAGGCTCTTTTGCCAATGCCGTAGTCCGCGACATCGCTCCCCGCGAGGGGAGCGCGGATTGAAACATCATCACCCGCCCCTCTGATACGTGACCCAGACATCGCTCCCCGCGAGGGGAGCGCGGATTGAAACTTCGGGTCGGGCTTGCTCATATCGAGCTCCTTAAATCGCTCCCCGCGAGGGGAGCGCGGATTGAAACAGCCGCCGTGTCGATCACGTCGTCTGTACCATTGATCGCTCCCCGCGAGGGGAGCGCGGATTGAAACCCCAGATACCGGCCCTGACCAACACCGGCAACCCAATCGCTCCCCGCGAGGGGAGCGCGGATTGAAACATGTGTCCGAGAACGCGATCGGCCAACGGCCTGTATCGCTCCCCGCGAGGGGAGCGCGGATTGAAACTAATGAGTCCACGGTGGGGCGTGCGCTTGGCGGCATCGCTCCCCGCGAGGGGAGCGCGGATTGAAACTCCTTAGTGCCGTAGCCACTCTCGACCATCAGCTATCGCTCCCCGCGAGGGGAGCGCGGATTGAAACCCAGCATCTCTGCTTTTCCGAGCGCCATCCAGTAATCGCTCCCCGCGAGGGGAGCGCGGATTGAAACTCCAAAACCTCAGCCATCATTCCAGTCCTCCCGGATCGCTCCCCGCGAGGGGAGCGCGGATTGAAACTTCCAAGAGATATGCCGACTGCCGAACCCGCACACATCGCTCCCCGCGAGGGGAGCGCGGATTGAAACTGCCGTCTCGCCATCCAGTCGCGTAAATGCTGGGCATCGCTCCCCGCGAGGGGAGCGCGGATTGAAACCCCTACCTGGTCATTGAACAAGAGGACGCGATCACATCGCTCCCCGCGAGGGGAGCGCGGATTGAAACATTCCAGCCATGTCGTGCACGACGCGACCCCACCAATCGCTCCCCGCGAGGGGAGCGCGGATTGAAACGTGACCGTCTTGAGGATCTTCGCGCAGCTGACAGGATCGCTCCCCGCGAGGGGAGCGCGGATTGAAACGCCTTCTACCGTACTTGCAAAAAATGGGGCCGCACGATCGCTCCCCGCGAGGGGAGCGCGGATTGAAACCCGCGCTGGCCGCCTCGATCACTGTCTTGGCGGATCGCTCCCCGCGAGGGGAGCGCGGATTGAAACCCGCGGTTATAGCGATAGCTGCTATAGGTCAGTTATCGCTCCCCGCGAGGGGAGCGCGGATTGAAACATCGAATCAGAAGTCGTCGTCCACAAAGACCTCAATCGCTCCCCGCGAGGGGAGCGCGGATTGAAACTGACCATATGTGAGCTGGCTGTCGCCGCCATCTCATCGCTCCCCGCGAGGGGAGCGCGGATTGAAACTCCGCTGCCTAATGGACCTTAAGTTGCTGGCTCGCAGTCACTTTCGAGGACGCTAACGAGGCGTTTTCGGATCAAAGCATGCCCGTCCCAAAAAATATCAAAAAAGCCTTTGACATGATTGCTCTCCCGAGTATAACTATACATATTCCTATACAGGTTCACAAGAATCGTTAGACAAGTTCCTGAACACGTTCAATGAGTCAGGTTGATCAGATCAGCGAGCTTCGTCAAGCCATTCAAAGCGGAAAGCTCGCGCCGGGTGAAATGGTGGGGACGGAATTCGCCTTTTCGCAGAAGTGGGGAATTGCACGCAACACAGTACGTCGACGCATCGACACCCTCGTGGTCGAGGGTTTGCTCGAACGGCGTCCCGGTAAGGGCCTATATGTGAGCTCGCCTCGTTCGGCTACGCGCACCGTTCAAGTCGTTGTTCCAGATCTTTCTTGGACTCATGTTTTGCGCATCGTGCGCGGCGCGCAAGAGGTCGGCGCCGATCGCGGGCTCCATACACAAGTCTATGACGCGCACGGGCAACTCGCGCTCGATCTGGAAATGTTGCGCCGCCTGCCGGACGGGCCGACGGACGGCGCGATCATTGTTTCTTTGCATCATCGCCGTTTTACCGAGGTGCTCGTCGAGTTAAAGGCAACCGACTATCCGTTTGTGTTGGTCGATCAGCGGTTACATGACGTGGAAGTGCCGACCGTTGAAATCGACAACTACGGCGGCGGTTATGTGGTAGGACAAAAGCTGGCTGAACTCGGGCATCGGCGCGTGGGTTTTTTGGGCCCGATGAATTTGCAAGTCATCACGGATCGTATGAACGGGTTCCGCGATGCAACCTTAGATGCGGGCGTTCTCTTCGATCGCTCGTTGGTTATCGACTTGGGGGGCGACGGCGTCGCGGATTGGCTCAACGAGCGGCTCGAGGCGACTCAGGAAGGTGTCGTGAAACTACTCCGCCGACCTGATCGTCCGACGGCAATCTTCGATGGATCCGGTGACGTGGCCCCTCTCATTTACCGCGCGGTGCAACAGCTTGGACTGAGAATTCCGGAAGACGTGAGCGTGGTGTCGTTCGACGATTCGGCCAAGTACAGTCAGTTTCTCGAACCGCGAGTCGCGCAGCTGAAGCATTCGTGGGATTTTCTCGGCCGCGCAGCGATGGAGATGTTGGTGCAAGGGATGAACCGTTCGAAGACCAACGGCTGCAAGGTTGACATCGAACATCGCGTTATCTCGCCCGCTTGGGAACCGGGCGCGTCGCTACATTCGCGGCGTGATTAGCGGGGGCGACTAGGGGGTGGGCAGCGAAAAGAGGCTTGGTCGGGTTTTCGCATCACTCTGTTCTCCAGCAAGTAGCTTTGCGTCTTTTCAAAGGAAAATCGGTCATGAGACGAAGAACTGTGGCTGTGTCGTTTGCACTTTCGATAGGCCTCTTGTCGACGACGGCGGCGTCGACCTGCCGGGCGATAGAACTGCTGCACTACACATTCGACCAGGTTGATTCGGACGGGACAAACTTTACGACGCCAGATAGCTCGGGGCGCGGTAACACGGGCACGCTGATCAGCATGGACAACACCGCCCCGGTGGTCGGGCGGGTGGGAAACGCGCTTCAATTCAGTGGTACCGGCACTGCTGCTCCGAGAGATCGCATTCAGATCGACAACCCGGCCCCGAATCCCGATCCGGTGCTTACGGATTTGAATCGGACTTATACGCAGTTCACATTCGCTGCGTTCGTAAAACCGATGGGCATCGACGAGGCAGAGACGGACGTCACGTGGATTGCTGGAAAGATCGGCATTCCCAATACGGCCAATCCAAATCGGCGTGGCTGGCAAATCGGACTTACCGGAGCCGATCTGCCCCTCGGCACTCATCCCGATGAAGTCATCATCAGCATGTTCGAAGGCCCGACGAGTTTGGATAACGACAACGAGTGGTATTCCGGGCCGCAAACGGCTGTCGTCGAAGGTGAATGGGCTCACGTGGCATTCACGTTCAGCAGCATCACTGAATCCACGTCGTTTTTACGGATGTATCTAAATGGCGAGAAGGTCGTGGAAGCCACGACCGATCTGTTGCAGATGAACGGGCTCAATACTATGCCATTCCAAGTGGGCAATCGTGGAGATAGCCGAGCCGATTCGTGGGAAGGATTCATCGACGATGTACGAATTTTCGACCACGCCCTCACCGATGAGGAAATCGCCGCGCTCATTCCGCCACTGCCACCCGCGCTGCCCGGCGACTTCAACAACGACGGCACTGTCGACGCCGCCGACTACGTCCTGTGGCGCAAGGCCGAGGGCGGTACCACGGCGCTTCCGAATGACAACGGACTAGGAACTCCGATTACTTCGGCACATTACGATTTGTGGGTGGCTAACTATGGAGGGCCAGGCAGTGGCGGGGGTTCATCCAATGCTGCGGTGCCGGAACCCACCGCGGCGCTGCTAACGGCAACGTGCGCGGCGATCCTATTTGGCGGATACTCTCGCAAAAGGTCGGATTCATGTACATGTCAGTAGTGTTAACGGCTTCAACATCAAAATCGAACATTTATACCGGTGCAGAGTAATGCGTTGATTCGGAAATCTCCTCTCGTAAACTGGAGTCTGCTCATGTCATTCACACCTTGGAAGCGTCCCCTTGGAATGGTTGCGTTTGCGATGCTGCTCGCGACGCCACAGTCGTTGTATGGGGCGATGCTATTGAATTATCAATTCGAAACGGTAGACGGATCTCCGCCGGGCGGCCAGACTACACCGGATTCGTCGGGCAATTTCACGTCGGCGGCTGGGACGGTCAACGCGGTTTTGGGGCATGGCACCAATACTCCCGGCACGGATTTCCCGAATCTCGTTGCCGGACCAGTCGAAAACGTGTCCGCTGGCGTCAGAAGCAGAAATCCCGAGAGCGCGATGAACTTTCCGGGAAATCCAGTGACGGGAAACATTAACACCAACGTCGAGCGGGTGGAAATCGCGGATGCCTCCTCCGGCGCACTGGATGCAACCTTCACGAACTTTACCGTCGCCCTATGGCTGAACCCTTCATCCACGAGTCGAGGCCGCTTTGCAATTGGAAAACTGGGGAACAACGGCTCACGCGGCTGGCAGATTTCCAGTGCGGATGGCACTACCGATCTAAGCGTTGACTACTACTCGACAATTAACAATCTTACCGATCGGTCGCTCACCGTTGCGAACGCCCTTCCACTCAATACTTGGACGCACGTGATTTTTGCATTCGATGGTACGAATGGAACCGAAGCAATCTACGTCAACAATGTATTACAGCAGAACGTTAATTCAGCGGCTTCGAGCTTACTGACCGTTCCGGCAATACTGAATGGAAGCAATGGAACGCCATTTCGCGTAGGTCATCGTGGTGGAAATCAGAACTCCGTCGGGGCCTGGGCGGGTGGCATCGACGATGTGATGATTTTTAACGAGACCTTGGCGTATTCTCGCACCGGCAGTGCCACCGGCACGGGCAGTTTATTGGTGCCGGAGCCCGCCTCATTGACGGCGACCTTTATGGGACTTGCGTTGGCAATGGGCGCGTTTCAGCGGCGACGGTTGTAGCCAAGGCTAAAATCGGATGAAAAAAGTTGCGATTGGGGCAGCAGTTAGGTGGGGTTAGCCGTGGAGTGCAAAAAACGGGAACCAACCAATGAGAAATGAATGGCCATTCAGGAGTCGGGCATTCACGTTGGTCGAATTACTTGTGGTTATTGCGATCATCGGAATTCTGGTCGCGTTGCTATTGCCGGCCGTGCAGGCGGCCCGCGAAGCGAGTCGGCGCATGAAGTGCGTGAACCACCTTAAGCAGTGGGCGACCGCGATGCACATGCACCACGATGTCAAGAAAGGCCTGCCTTCCGGCGGTTTCAGTTCGAACGGCGCTGACACGGGCAACCGCCACGGATGGCCGCCGTACCTATGGCCTTACATTGAAGAGACTGCACTCGCCGATCGGTACGATTACAACGTTACTTATGCTCTGCCGACCAATGCTTATCCGATCGGACACCCAGTCGCCAGCGAAGTCGATAATGCACCGTCCAACATTCCGCTGGCGCTGTACTATTGCCCGTCCGACCGCGGACCGGCGTTCTACAGGTATCGGTATAACACGGTCCGGGGCAATTATTTCGTCAATTGGGGGCCACAAGTATTCCAGCCGCCGCATCCAATTCCCGCATTTCATGCACCGTTCGGATTTAAGAATCACCGATCACGAGACCAGCCGCTTCGAAGTAACTTCAAGGATTTCGTCGATGGCACCAATAGTACGCTGATTCTATCGGAAGAGAGAATGCACCCGAATGACGAAGCGGCGGACGGACGCGGTGAACTGCTCAATGATGTTGGCGACGGCGTGTTCATGACGCTCTACACGCCGAATACTTCGATTCCCGATGCCCAGTGGGGAACTTGGTGTGAATCAACACCGGAAACGCCGTGCACGGTGGCTGGCGGTACGGGCACGCGGCGTCAAACCTTTTCATCGGCGCGAAGTTTCCATCCCGGAGGCGTGAATGTGGCTTTCGGCGATTGCCACGTCACCTTCATCAGCGACAGCGTCTCGCTCGCATACTGGCAGACAATTGGAACGATGGACGGCGAAGAGGTTGTCGCCGAACAGTAACTCATGGCTGACAGTTCGAAACGGCGTGAGATGGCTCGTTTGACGCATTTCTAATGGCGGCTGAGTGTAAACGAGTCGTTTGTCAGCTTAAGTAAACAGGAAGACGCAATGTATCGAAATTGGCATCAATCCATTGCATTATTGGTATTAGCGTCGTCTCTCGCGATTCTTGTCGCCGGCTGTTCGAACGAACGCCCAATGGGAGACGTGCAAGGAAGCGTCACGGTCAATGGTGAGCCGCTCGAAAACGGCTCGATTCGGTTCATTCCGGTGAACGGCGACACGCAAGCGACGGGCGGAACCATTCAGGTCGGTAAATTTCATGTTCAGGTTCCCGTCACAAAACAGCGAGTCGAGATCGCCGCCAACATCATCGATCCAGAAAAGACGCCGCCCAATGCCACTGCCGATGAAATCGTGATGAAACATCTCGTTCCCGATCGCTACAACCTTCAAAGCGAGTTGACGCTTGATGTTACGCCCGGACTCAATGAACCCACCTACAACCTGTCCAATCCATAACGCAGACGCGTACGAAACCAAGTCATCCCTGCAAATCGTAACAATCAAATTAACACCCATTTGTGAATGCAACGATGTATCGGCGAGTTCGAATTCGACTTGCCAGGTTGAACACAGATCGCGTCCATCCGTCGCGGTACCCGGGTCAGCGCTAAACGCAGCCGATGTTCCCGCTGTCTGCCGAGAGACGATCAGCTCGCCATGAGAATCTCCGCCGCTAACTTGCTCGACATTGCATGCGCGCGCAACGGGCCGCGCCGGCGGCGGAAGTGGTCTTTGCTCTGCTTCGCCGTAACTCCGGCACTGCTGCTGTTGCTCGCCTCAGCTGCCGGCGCTCAAACCATTGCGGAATCTTCGACAAAACTTGACCCGGCCAGTTTCGCCATCCCTCCTAGCGAGTATCGGCCTATAGATTGCTGGTGGTGGGAAGCCGGCCACTTAACGCAGGAGCGGCTTCGATGGCAGCTTGAGGAAATGCACGCCAAGGGTGTGGGAGGAACCTGGTTGTACCCGCGCTTTGGCGCTTCGCAGCCAGCGAGCTCCGAACCGGGGTTCTGGACCGACGGTTGGTGGGAATTTGTTCGGTTCGCTCTCGACGAGCATCAGCGGTTGGGGATGGTGCAATTCGCCAACGATTGGCTGGGCCGGCTCGACAAAGCCTACTTCCAGAGTCAGTTGCGTCGCGAAGCCAAACAGGATCCTAAGCTGGTTGGTCATCGACTAGTGGCGCACTTCGCCCGGTCAACGGCCGCGGAAACGCTCACGCTGCGAATTCCAGATGACCAACAAATCCTCACCGCTGCGGCCTATCACTTGCGAGAGATTAGTGAGGACGCCGTCGATGACGAATCTCGCATCGACCTGGCCGAGTTCGTTAATGGTCAGGAACTAAAATGGGAAGCGCCTGGTCCGGAGTGGCTGGTTGCGATCGTCAGCAGCCAGCCGCACGACCTTAATTATCTCGAACGTCATGTCGCCAATCGCTGGATCGAAATCTTTTACGAGCCGTACTTGAAGCAACTTGGGAACCGCCTGGGCAAGTCGCTCGCCGCCTACGGTCCGGACGAACGAGCAGTGCTGGGTGGCAATATTCTGTATTGCGACGCGTTGCGCGCCCGCTTTGAAAAAGATAAGGGGTTTGATCCGCTTCCCGATTTACCGGCGTTGTTCATCGATATTGGTCCGCGGACGGACAGCGTCCGCTGCCAGTACTATGACGTGATGAATACGCTGCTTGAGGAGAATCTGTACGCGCCGATGGCGGATTGGCTGCACGAGCACGGAATGAAGCACGTCACCATCGCCCACTGGGGCCGCGAGAATCTGTTGGAGCAGACCAGCAACTACGGTGATTTTCCGCGGATGATGAAGCATTTTGACATGCCCGGCAACGAGGACTCCAAGCAAAGCGGGCCGTCGGGCGCTTTCATCGATACAAAGATGTCAACTTCCATGGCCCACCTCAATGGCCGCAATCGCGCGGCGATTTGTGCTTACTGGGGAATGGGGTGGGGATTTACCCAGGAAGAGAACATTGCACGTACCAATGTCAACTACGCGCTTGGAATGAATCTCTACAACACGCATGGCGTGCTCTATTCGCTGCTCGCGGGACGCAACGAATGGGTGCCGCCGGAGGTGCATTTCTATCAGCCGTATTGGCAGACATGGCGCACCTTCGCCGATTATGTCTCGCGCCTCAGCTACGTCTTGAGCCAAGGCCGACATCGGGCCGACGTGGCGATTGTTTATCCGCTCTCCACAATCCATGCCCAGTGGCATAGTGGCTCGAAGTTCGAAGCGCCTGCCGAGGAGGCACAGAATTCCACGTTCGCTTTGGCCAGGGCTCTTTATGCGGATCTGTTGGACTTCGACTTCGTCGATGAAGCGCGAATGGCCAATGCCACGCTCGAACCAGGCAGAATTAAAGTCGCGGGCCTGGAATTTCCCGTGGTCGTGATGCCATCGATGACCACGATTCGCATCGACACGATGGATCGTCTCAGCAAATTCGTCGCCGCGGGTGGGACGCTGGTCGTGTTTCGACAACCGCCGACCGCCTCAGCCGAGGCAGGTCGCGGCGATCCCGAACTGGATAAAATGTGGCAAGAATTGTTGGGCGACTACACAAGCCGCAGCGAGCCGGTCGTCGATCGGCGCAACGATGCGGGCGGTCGCACCATTCTAGTCCGCTCGAGCGACTCCGATGCCGCCAAAGCCATCCGTGCGGCAATACACGCCGATATAAATACCACGGCGACCGACCTGGCCCACACGCATCAGCAAGTCGGAAAACAACATGTCTACTATTTTGTTAATCGACAACGACAGACGCGGGAAGTCAGCGTAACGGTTCGTGCCCAGGGCAGACCGGAGATTTGGGACGCTCACACCGGCAAGATCCGCCCCTTGCACCGTTTTGAAGCGGTGTCGCAAGGCACCAAACTACGACTTGATATGGGCCCGCACGAGGGCGCGCTCGTCGTGCTGCAACCCGAACCGACCGGTCCGCAAATTATCGCGGACAATCTTCTCCGGGTGCAGTCCATAGAGACTGGTGCAGACTCATTGCGCGTGATCGGCACGGCCGACACAGCTCAGGAAGTTCACGCCGAAGTGTCGCTCGACGGCCGCCTCTTCGCGGGTGAAACGACGGCTGCGCCGGCCGCTCAGTCTCTTCCGCTCGATGGACTTTGGGAATGCGAGTATCGGCCCACGATGCATAACAAGTGGGGAGACTACCAGTATCCGGCGTCGGATGAATGGATCGGTCCGCAAGCCTCGCGAATGAAGTACCGGGCCGAACCGACGTCCGCCGATGCGCGACCGCGCTGGGAGGATGTTGAGCTCGACGACGACGACGATTGGCAACAGGTGGCGTGCACCTTTGGTCCCTACTGGCAGGTGCTCGATCCAATTGCAGCTCGGCTCGATTCAGTCGAGTTACAGCAGCAAATCATCGCCGGCGCCGACGGTCAAGCGAATTCAATTGAGCTGGAAGGCGCGAAGTTGAATTGGCAGCCGTACGAGTTTTCCTGGAAACTTGGCGCGGATCGAGTTGATGTGCATCAGCACGGTACCGACGGACTGGGGCCCGTATCGCCCAATTTCATGGTGCTCGATGCCGCCCGCAATGGCCAGCCCATCGTTCGTTACCTGACCACTCGTGTCTTTTCGCCACGCGAGCAAATGCTGTATTTCGATTTCGGCAGTCTCGGCAAACTGCCATCCAGGCAGGCGTGGGTAAACGGCGAGCTGATTCTCGATATCAAGGGCAAGTCATTGCCGGCGCTCAGCAGCGTTACGTTGCGAAGTGGTTGGAACCAGGTCGTTCTGCGGCTGGTGCAAATGGGTCGCCGGCCGCTCGCCACATTTGCGTTATTTCATTCGCAGCCCAAAACGCCCGAGCAGCCGCGCTTCATGCCGCTGTCGAGGTGGCACCAAACGTCACACGACTTGACCTACGACTGCCGACCGGCAGGACAGGCGTCGGTCGGATGGTATCGCTTCCTGGCTCCGCCAGGCGCTCAGGAAGCCAAGCTGAATTTGGTGGCGGAGTCGGTCGAAGCGTGGGTAAACGGCGAAGCTGTCGAAGTTGTCGACGATACGATTCAGTTCTTCAAGTCGCCACAAGGCGCAACCCAAGTCAAACACATCGCGCTGCGCGTCCATCAAAAGCCCGGCAATTACGAAGGCGCCGCATTCCAAGCGCCAATATCGTTTAAGTGTGCCCGCGGTCAGATTCCGTTAGGCGATTGGTGCCAGTACGGTCTCGATTACTACTCGGGAGGAATCAGGTACGTTCGCCGCATTCAATTGAGCGACGTAGGGCAATCTCACGAAGTTTCACTCGATCTGGGAGACGTGCGCACTTCAGCGGAAGTCAAAATCAACGGCCGCTCGCTGGGCGTGCGATTAGCTCGGCCGTTTGTATTTGATCTCTCCGAGGCAATTCAGCCTGGCGACAACGAAATCGAAGTCGAGGTTCTCAACACGCTTGCCAACTATATGAGCGCCGGACATAGCAAATACGTTTTCGAAAGCCAAACTGTATCCGGATTATTGGGACCGGTGACCCTTCGCATGGTACCGCGCGTGCGAGTCGAGTGTCGTCCAGTTCGAGAAGTGCAGCAGCGCACTGGTGGAGGAACGCGATGACAGCATTTCCAGTCGAGGCTTTGTCGCGACGCTTTTTCCTGCGAGACATGGCGTTCGGGCTGGGCGGCGTCGCGCTTGGATCTCTGATGCAGGGCAGCGTCTCCGGCAAGGAATTGAGCTCGGACGCCGCTGGCGTGGACCACCGAAGCGTTTTACCTCACTTTGCGCCGCGGGCGAAGCATGTGATTTTTCTGTTTATGGCCGGCGGTCCGAGCCAACTCGATCTGTTCGACCCGAAACCGGCGCTCGCGAAGTATGAAGGTCAGCAAGTACCGGACGAAGTTCTCCGAGGAGCCGAGTTGCCGTTTATTGAGCGCGATGCTGCCCTGATGGCCTCGCCGTTCAAGTTTGCGCGCCACGGTCAATCGGGTGCGACATTATCCGAATTGCTGCCGCACCTAGCCAAAGTTGTGGACGATGTGGCAATCGTCCGCTCGGTGCACACGGATGCGTTTAACCATGCGCCGGCGCAGATCTTTTTGAGCACCGGCCACTTGCAATTGGGGCGCCCTTCGATGGGGGCGTGGGTCAACTACGGACTGGGTAGCGAATCCTCCGACCTGCCTGCGTTTGTCGTACTTAACTCGGCCGGAGGACTCAGTGGCGGCGCCGCGTGTTGGAGCAGTGGATTCCTTCCGTCGCTCTACCAGGGCGTTCAATTTCGCTCCCACGGGGACGCAATCCTGTTCGTTTCCAATCCGCCCGGTCACGATCGCCGCATGCAGCGTGAATCTATCGAACTCATCAATCGGCTCAACGGGCAACACGAAGCGCACGTGGGCGATCCCGAAATTGCCAGCCGCATCGCGGCCTACGAAATGGCATTTCGTATGCAAACCAGCGCTCCAGAACTAATCGATCTGTCGCAGGAAACGCGCGAAACGCTGGACCTCTATGGGGCCGAGCCGGGCCAATCGTCATTCGCCAACACGTGCCTGCTGGCTCGCCGGCTGGTGGAACGGGGCGTTCGCTTCGTGTCGTGCATTCATCAGGACTGGGACCACCACAGCGACGTGGTCGGCAATCTGAAAAAGGTGTGCGGTGCCACCGATCAGGCGGCCGCCGCGCTTGTTTCCGATCTCAAGCAACGCGGCTTGCTGGATGAAACACTGGTCATCTGGGGCGGCGAGTTTGGCCGCACGCCAATGGTAGAGAATAACCCAGCGCTCAGCCGCTTGCGCGGACGCGATCACCATCCCAATGCCTTTACGATCTGGATGGCCGGCGGCGGAACCAGGGGCGGTCAAACGGTCGGTGAAACCGATGAATTGGGCTACCACGTTACACAGGATCCAGTCCACATCCACGACTTGCAGGCCACCATCCTGCGCCTGCTGGGAATCGATCACGAAGCTCTGACCTATCGCTATCAAGGTCGCGACTTTCGTTTGACCGACGTGGGCGGCACTGTGGTTGAAAAACTGCTTGCCTGATTGCACCGCTATGCGAATCGCCAACGTTCAAATCGGCAACTATCACACTCGCCATTTGTGCGCCGCTGTGCTTGGCTTGTGGGCGATTCATATGCATATGCCCTCGTCCGTCGCCGCAACGCCGCAGGCCGGATCGAAATTGCCGCCGCCCGCGACGGCGAGGGTCGACTTTGTCCGAGACATTCAACCCCTCTTCGAGCGCCATTGCTATGCGTGTCACGGTCCCGACGAGCAGGAAAGCGGCCTGCGACTGGACGACGCCAACCAGGCTCTCCAGGGAGGCGATTTGGGGCCGGCCTATGTTCCCGGCGACAGCGCGGCGAGTCCTCTGGTGCACTACGTATCGGGAACCGATGAGAACATCGTGATGCCGCCCGAGGATCCCGACTTGGCGCGGCTCGCTGCGAGTGAAATTGGTTTGATTCGTGCCTGGATCGATCAAGGCGCGCTGCGGCCGAAGAGCAGGATGGCCGCGGAAACCCACGGCGAACCGCCCGAGGCGCATTGGGCGTTTCAGCGCCCGGTCCGTCCCAAGTTGCCCATAGCGCAAGCGGCCAACTGGCCTCGCAATCCGATCGATGCGTTTGTACTGGCGCGGTTGGAGCAAGCTCAATTGACCCCGGCGCCCGAGGCCGATCGTCGGACGCTCATCCGGCGCTTGTCGATCGATTTGACCGGACTTCCCCCAACGCTGGATGAGGTCCGACGGTTTGAGAACGACTCGTCGCCCAAAGCTTACAATCGTTTGATTGAACGGCTGCTGGAATCGCCGCACTATGGCGAACGCTGGGCGCTGTGGTGGCTCGATTTGGCACGCTACGCCGACACCAACGGCTATGAAAGCGATCGACCGCGCTCGATCTGGTTGTACCGCGATTGGGTTGTTGCAGCATTCAACGCCAACATGCCGTTCGACGAGTTTGCGATCGAGCAGCTTGCCGGCGACCTGTTGCCAAGCGCGACGCAATCACAGCAAATTGCCACAGGTTTTCATCGCAATACGTTCATCAATGAAGAAGGCGGACACAATTGGGAGCAGTTCCGATGGGAATCGATTGTGGATCGGGTGCACACTACGAGCACCGTCTTCTTGGGACTTACGATGGCGTGTGCCCAATGCCACGATCATAAGTATGACCCCATTTCGCAGCGGGAGTACTACGAATTCTTCGCATTCCTGAACAACGACGATGAGCCGCTGCTGGAAGTTCCGCTGCCGGAAATCACGCAACAACGTGGGGCAATTCTGGCCGACATTGCAGCGTTGGAAGCAAAGCTAGCCGCCCACTTTCAACCCACCGGCGATGGTCACGATGCAAGAGAATTGAACGACAAGTTTGAGAATTGGAGGCAGCAAGCTAGCGCTTCGACGCGTACATGGACGCTCTTGGAGCCTGTTCATTGGACATCGGTGAATAATGCCACGCTCACGCGGCTCGACGATCAGTCATTGCTGGCTGAGGGCGACAATCCTGAACATGACACTTACGAAGTCACCTACCGATTGCCGGCCGGCCGGATTAGTGGACTCAGGCTCGAGGCGTTGCCGCACGTACGTTTGCCGAAGCACGGGCCTGGCCGTGGCTACCTGAAAGAGGACGGGACTTTTCTGCTCTCCGAGATCGCAGTGACTACACACGAGCCGGCAACGGACGGACGCAAGGAGTCGGTACACCAGCTCGAATTGGCGAATCCGTCCGCCTCGATCGGCGCGGCATCGATCGCCAAGGCAATCGACGGCGATAAGCTCACTGGTTGGCACATAAAGCGTGGCGCCGGCCGCCGTCATTGCGCCGTGTTTGAATTCGTTAAGCCACATTCCGCGACCGGTGAAACGGAGCTTACCATCAAGCTGCTGCAGAACTTCGCTCACCAACAAACCATCGGGCGGTTTCGCATCTGGGCGACCTCTGACCCGGCGCCGCTCGAGGCCTCCGATATGCCTCTCGAAATCGAGCGGCTCTTGCTCAAACCTTTCCCTAAATGGTCTGCCGCCGAAGTGACTGAAGCTAAGACCTACTACCTCTCATTTGCACCTGAATTCAAGAAGGAGCAAAAAGAGATTGATGATTTGCGTCGGCAATTGCCTGAACAGCCAACGACGTTGGTTCTCGACGAGCGCACCACGCGGCGAGCCACCCATCACCATATCCGCGGCGACTTCGCGCGGCCCGGGCCAGAAGTAACGGCAAACGTCCCTCGATTTCTACCGCCACTTCCTGAGGACGCGCCTCGCGATCGCCTGACGCTGGCCCGCTGGCTCGTCGATGAAGAGAATCCGCTGGTGGCCCGAGTCGTCATGAATCAGATTTGGCAATGCTATTTCGGCCGAGGACTTGTCAATACGCCGGAGGATTTCGGTACGCAAGGCGCTAAGCCATCGCATCCAGAACTACTCGATTGGCTTGCCTGCCAATTCATGGAGGAAGCGTGGGATCTCAAACAGATACACCGCGTGATCGTTACATCGAGCACTTACCGTCAGGCGTCCACGAGGAATTCGACGAAGCTGCAGGCCGATCCAGAAAACGTTTTGTTGAGCCGCGGTCCCCGATTTCGACTGCCGGCAGAAACCGTTCGCGATGTCGCGCTCGTCGCCAGCGGCTTGCTGAATCCCAAACTCGGCGGACCTGGCATCTTCACTCCGCAACCGGCGGCCGCCCTGGCTGGCGCTTTTGGCGACACAAAATGGCCCAAGGCAACTGGCGTCGACCGGTTCCGGCGGGCATTGTACACCCAGCGCAAGCGTGGCGCCCCCTTTGCGGCATTTACCGCCTTTGACGCTCCGCCACATCACACTTGTACGATGCGGCGAAACCGTTCGAACACTCCATTGCAAGCGCTCGCGCAACTTAACGATGAGATGCTGATCGAAGCAAGCCAGGCGCTCGCCAGGCAAATCGTGGACGACGGGCCGGGCAGCGAGGCGGCACGACTTGATCATGGTTTCCAACTCTGCTTGACGCGCCTCCCGCGCGCCGAAGAACGCCGCTTGCTGCTCTCCTACTTTCACAATCAACGGCAGCGGTTCCAGCTAGATAAGGCTGCTGGCGCGACGGTGGCAGGATTAACGGATCCGGGTGCCGCGAGTCAGGAAGACGTAGCCGACCTGGCGGCGTGGACCCTGGTGGGCCGAGCGCTATTGAATTTGGACGAAGCGATCAGCAAAGAGTAACCACAATTGATTATTCGCCAGCCGAAAGTGTACATCAATGCCGAACAAGGCTTCCGAAGCGCGTCGTGACCTGGCTGCCATCTTGCGATGGTCGTGCCGGCTGGGCCTCAGCGAAGGCATCTGTAACCACTATTCTTTCGCGCTGGGTGACGATCGGTTTTTGGTAAACCCGTTTGGTTATCACTGGTCGGAACTGAAAGCCAGCCAAATGCTGCTGGTGAATCACGAGGGGGTGGTGCTGGACGGCGAAGGAAAAGTGGAATCGACTGCGATATTCATCCACTCGCAGATTCATCGCGGCGTACCGCACGCCCAGTGCGTGCTACACACGCACATGCCCTTTGCCACCGCAGTTGCAGCACTTGAGCGGGGACGTCTGGAAATGGCCAGCCAGAATGCGCTGCGGTTTTATGATGACATTGCCTATGACGACGACTACCAGGGGTTGGCGCTCGACGCCGCTGAAGGAATCCGCATGTGCGGCAAACTCGGCGGCAAGCACGTGTTGTTTCTCGCCAATCACGGCGTGATCGTCGTTGGTGGAAGCATCGCGGTTGCGTTCGACGACCTGTACTACCTGGAGCGGGCATGTGAGGTGCAGGTCCTCGCTCAATCGACCCATCGCCCTCTCAAAATCGTGTTGGCCGAAGTGTGCCAAAGGACGCGCGATCAGTTCCAAAGCGATGACTCGTACGCGCACGCTCACCTGGCTGCCATTCGTCGCATCCTCGATCGCGAGTGCCCCGATTTCGCGAAGTGAACGTACCTATCAAGGACACTAACTCATGCAGTTACTCAACGATTCTGATGCGACTCTCGAGCCGCTAGCTGGCAAAACAGTTGCCGTGTTGGGGTACGGCAACCAGGGCCGCGCTCAGGCACTCAACTTGCGCGACAGTGGTGTGGATGTGATCGTTGGGAATCGCAGTGATGAGTACCGCGAGCTGGCTGTGAAGGAAGGATTCGAACCCGTTGAACTTCCGCAAGCCGCCGAGGCCGGCGACATTCTGCTCGTGCTCACCACGGACGAGTGCATGCCGGAGCTCTGGGACACCCAAATCGCACCGGGAATTGCCGTCGGCAAGACGCTCTGTTGGGGCAGCGGCTACAACGTTGGTTACGGGCTCATCAAACCGCCGAGAAGCGCGAATTGGATCATGATCGCGCCGATTATGCCTGGCAACGTCGTCCGCACGCGCTACGTCGAAGGTCGCGGAGTCATTGGCCAGTTTGCCGTCGAGAACGACGCCACGGGTGATGCTCGCGATTTGACGTTGGCACTCTGCAAGGGGATCGGATTAACGCGGGCCGGCATCTTTGAGTCGTCATTCCAAGGCGAGGCCGAGCTGAACCTGTACACGGAACAAATAGTTTGGGCGGGACTAGCCGCTTGGTTAGTGTTTTGCTACGAGCTGGCCGTCGAACAAGGCTGCTCGCCGGAGCATGTCATCATGGTCCTCTATGCTTCTACCGAAAGTTCCGAAATCATGCGGCTCATGGCCGAACACGGCTTCTTCAAACAAATGAAGTATCACTCGACGACGAGCCAGTACGGAACCCTTTCTCGCGGTGCGACTCTGCTGAACGACGAAATCAAGGAGCGCGCCCGGCGGTTTTTTATCGACGACATAAAGGGCGGCGCTTTTGTCGACGAGTGGTCCACCAATCACAGGACGGCCTCCAAGCGGCTGCAAGAACTATGGAAACAATCGCTGAGTCACCCCATAAGCGTGAATGAAGACCGCGTCATTCAAATGATTCAACGAGTTCAAAAGTCGTCGTCGGCCGCGCCGGCAACCGTATGAGCCCGAAACCTTTGCAATCGAAATCTGGCGGAGAGCGCAAGGCCCGGATTGCCGTTATCGGCACCGGCTGGTGGGCCACGACTGCGCATTTGCCGGCGCTGGCTGCACATCCAGACGCCGAGATCGTGGCTATCTGCGATCAACGTCCCGATTTATTGGCAAGGGTAGCTGACAAATTCAATGTGGCCAAAACGTACACCGACTACAACCAATTGCTGCGGCAAGCGGATCTGGATGGAGTGGCAGTGTCTGTATGGAATGCGGCACACTACGAAGTGACTCGAGCTTGCTTGGCGCACAACCTGCACGTCCTTGTCGAAAAGCCGATGGTGCTGCGTGCCAGCCACGCCAAAGAGCTCGTCGAGCTGGCTCGGGAACAGCGCCGCCAGTTGATCATCGGGTACCCGTATCACTATTGCGAACGAGCGCGGCAAGCGCGCGAGGTGCTGCAATCGGGGGAGTTGGGCCAGATTCGGTACATCAATTGCTATTTCGCTTCTGCCGTCATCGATTTCTTCCGAGGCGACGACAAACCCTACGGCAAATTGTTTCCCTATTCGGTAGTTGGGCCGGGGCAGGTGTACAGCAACCGCGAACGCTCCGGCGGAGGTCAGGGGCATCTTCAAGTCACGCACGCCGCGGCATTAATGCATTTCATCACCGATTTGAAGCCGGTTTATGTAATGGCATTGATGGATAATCTCGATGTGAAACTCGACGTGATCAACGCAATCACGAGCCGCATGGATAATGGCGCTTTAGTCAATGTTGGCAGCACAGGCAATCTGCAAATTTCCGACCCCGGAAAGTTCACGGTGCAAGTGAACTGTGAGCGTGGCTGGCTGGACATCGATTTTACGTCCGGCGCGGGTCGAATTCGTCATGCGGACGGATCCGATGAAATGCTTCCGGCGCTCGATGCAACGGCACCGCCGCCCGGAAGCGAACAATCCGAAACGCTTTACCCGCTCTACGCGCCCGCCAACAACCTTGTGGATGCAATTACCGCTGGCTGCGCGAACGAGTCTACTGGGGAGGTTGGGTGGCGGACTGTCGAATTGTTGGAAGCGGCCTACAGATCCGCTTCCTTGAACGGACAGATGGTGAGTGTCGAATCGCTTTACAGATGATTCTGTCGTTCGATTTTTTTCCTGTCATCAAAGCATGTGTTCCTAAAACAGAAAGCAATAGCTATGGATCGCGTATTTTTCATGATGCGGGTCAGGGATGGCCATCAAGACGAGTATATGCGCCGTCACCGCGAGGTCTGGCCGGAGGTGCTCGCGGAGCACACTCGTGCAGGTGTTACCAAGATGGCGATCTATATGAAAGGCACGGACCTCTTTCTGTATATGGAGGCGGAAGACTATGCCAAAGCGGTCCGCGTGCTCAGCAAAAGCCCTGAGGTACTCTGCTGGGAAGAGTATATGGCGCCGATCATGGAAAGCGCCGGCAGCCACAGTTTCGATCCTGCGAATGCTTATCCGGCCAGCCTGCCCGAAGTCTTCTTTTGGGAGTCGGCCGATCATGGCAACGAAATGCGAAAGCCTCGCGCGGAAACGACCGATTCTCTTCCGTCCTCCGCTCCGCACATTACTTTCCCCCGGCAATCGCCCGTTAAATCATGATTGCCGCTCCATCGGACTGCTTGGGGCACGCTTCTGATCTCAATAGCTCGCTGGGGCTCTATTGTGCAACACAATGAAACTTGCACGCCGTCGAACTCCATCAAACTGGCCGGTGCGGCCTGGTCTTGGGTTGGCGCGACGTTGGCGGAATCTGCCGCCATTTACCGCGCGCTGGGAGTCGATGCACTCGACTTGATCGCTGTTCCCGGTAGCCGTTTCGACACCTACCAGCTCGCCGCCGACCCAAGGGGACAAGCTCGTCGACTAACCGACTTAGGCGTCGCGTTAAGCAACCTGCTCGTGTTTTTCGGAACCGATTTTCGCGACCGGGCACTCAACAGTCACGATTCGACGGTCCGTTCGAACAATCTGGAGACTTTCCGTCGCGTGCTTGAGTTTTGCGCCGCGGCCGGCTTTTATTCGGTTACAGTTTTGCCCGGCGTGGAACAGCATCCCTTTAGTCGCAAGGAGGCGCTCAAGTGGACGGCGATTGAATTAAGCCGAATGAACGAGCTAGCCAAGGACGCCGGCGTGCTGCTCGTATATGAACCGCACGTGCAATCGATTTTGGAAAACCCTCATGACGTATTGAAATTTGCTCGCGAGAATAGTGACGTTAAGCTCGTCATCGACTACTCGCACGCCGTGTCGCTGGGCCACACCAGCAACGAGTTGGACCCGCTAGTTCCATATGCAGGCCACGTCCACTTGCGGCAAGCCGCGCCGGATAAGATTCAGGCCCGCTGGGAAGAAGGCGTCATCGATTTTCCGGCATTCGTCGGCTTGCTCAAACAAATAGGCTATCAAGGCTATCTCACGCTCGAGTACGAGCACGATAAGTTTTGGAACATGGATCGATGTGACGTAATGGCCGAAACGATCAAGATGCGAGATGTCGTGTTGCCATGCCTTTGTTGACCAAGTAGCAAGCCCGGCAGTTAGCCAGCTAACCAATATGCTGCGACCGGTGGAACGCCCGTGATTCTAGGACTATTACTATCTGCACTCGGTGGCGGACTCGATGCCAGCCAGGCGCTCGTTATGGGCCTTGCCAAACGCTGGCGATGGGAATCAATCTGGCTGGTGTGGGCGCTGTTTGGCTGCGTGATTTTGCCGTGGGCTGCTGCCTTTTTGTTATTGAGGGAACCAGGTCCGTCGGTAGTCGATGTTTTCCGTTATATCTCGCACGACACGTTCGTTCAGGTCTTCATCTTCGGCGCGGGTTGGGGAATCGGAGCAATTCTGTTCGGCTTGGGCGCAGTCCGCGTTGGTATGGGGCTGGGACTTGGGATCACGGTTAGTCTTACCGCAGCAAACGGAGCGCTGCTGCCTTTGGTTCACAAGAACCGCGAGCTGCTGATGTCGCCACAAGCGGGAATAATCTACCTGGCCGTGGGACTCTTGGTCCTCGGAATCATATTGTGTTCGCTTGCCGCGCACCGCCGGCCCGATGAAAAGCCCCTGCTCGAACGCGAAAGTACGAATTTCGGGGTCGGCGTTCTATGCTGTATCGCCTCTGGATTCACCTCTCCGCTGATCAATCTGGCAATCGGCGCCGGCTTGGAAATCAACAAAGCGGCCGAGCAGCTCGGCGCCAGTGCGCTCGCCGCCGGCATGGCGCCCGTCGCCTTGATTATGACTGCGGGATTCGTCGTCAACGCAATTTACTGCACATATCTCCTAATCCGAAATCGAAGCTGGAGGGATTTCGCAGAACCAAGGGCAGCATCGCATTGGTTCTACGGAGCGCTAATGGGGCTGTTGCAAATGTCAGCGTTTCTTATCTACTTGAAGGCTACGAGTTACATCGACGCGAGCGCCGCCAGCGCTACTGGAGCATCGAAACACCTGGGAGGCGAGGTGCTGGGTTGGCCTGTTTACACCGCCAGCATGATATTGGTAGGAAATCTGGAAGGATTGATGCGAGGCGAATGGAAGGGGTCCGATCGCCGAACACTTCTATTACTTGCTTTGGGACTGATGTTGCTTGCAGCTGCATCGTCGGTCGTGGCCGGTTTTGGCAGCTATCTCGGTTGAAGCCAGCAAAATTAGGCAAATTAAGTTTTCCGTGCATCCGAATGAAACCCTGGGTTTGGAATGTTTATCATGCAACGAGTCATTTGGTGTCTTGTAGTGGCAACTACGTGTGCGATGATGATGTCCCGCTCGTAGTTGAAAATGGTTGATGACTCCTGTGGCTGATTGT
>JBBDWY010000061.1:0-104437 GCA_040902605.1 Pirellulales bacterium
CCGCTGCAAACTCAAGTCAGTCTATCCCAAAATTAAGCTGTGACAGAGCACTAGTGTACGAATTTCTCGATCCAATTTTTGGCCACCTAGACGTCGTACACTTTGAGGACTTCGTCGCCGTAGTGGTTGATTACTTTGACGGCGATTTTGCCGGTGTCGGGGCGGTCGCGGGTGGCGACTTGGTACGGGGTACGGAGGTACTGAGTACTCCGTAAACCAACCCTCGGCGTGGATCCACTCGCCGGCGTACGGATTGAGCGTGTCGAATTTCAGGCGCTCGCCCTTAACGGTGTTTTGCACGCCCGCTTTGCGGAGGTTGTCGATGATCATCGTGGCGAAGTCGTCGGGGCCGATGATCCGCATCTTGAGACCGTTGCGGCCGACTTCGGCGAGCTTGCGCTTTTCTTCGACGCTGATCGTGCGGTGGGGGCTGAGGCTTTCGACGGTGAACGGGCCGCTGCCGCAGGTTGGGTCCAAAACCAGGTCGCCGGGGTCGGTGGTCATAAGCAGGCAACGTTGCGCAACTTTTGTTGCCGTTTGGGTCGATGTAGATCGTTTGCACCTTGCCCTTGAGGCCTTCCTTCTCGGCCAGGCTGGTCATCACCAGCAGCGAGTCGCCGAGGATCAAGCGGTTCGACCAGTTGGCGTCGTGCTGGATTACGTCGTCGATGATGGCTTGGGGGTGGATTTTTTCCTGGATGTAGATGGGGACCACGGGGACGGCGAGGTCTTTGCGATCCTGCTCGTCTTTGCCTTTCCAGACTAGCTGCGGGTCGAGCGACGGGTCGCGCGGGTAGAGCACGGTCTTGGGCGCGTGCTCATCATCCGAGACGAAGTCGCGCAGCTCCTCGGTGGGGATGTTCTTGCGCTTGTCCTTGTGGCGGATGGATTCGACGGGGGTCGACTCCCGTTTGGCGGCGCTGCGGCGTGCGGTTTTCTTTTTGGCCATGGGGTTGTGGTACGGGGTACGGAGTACTGAGTACGCGGTACTGGTTACAGGGGCGGTTCGTCGTTGCGGGGTGGAACGGGTATTTCGGGTGGCGGCGGTTCGAACATGGCAGGCCGCGGCTGGCCGGTGACGCGCTCGTAGATTTCCCAGGTCTGGCTCGACCAAGTCGGCGACTTGCCGAGCGTGCGAACGCCGCCGCGAGGAAGGATCATTGCGCGAATGAAGGCGACGGTGAGTTTTCGTATTGCAGTTCCCTCGCGATATAGCTGCGAGAACTGGTCCTTCGTCAGGGAAGCGCGGTCGTAGGCGGCGCACAGATGCGACTGGGTTTCGTCGAGGCTGCCGATGGCGTAGCCGAGGAAGGTGATGAACTCCTCTTGCGTGCCGCGGCCGAAGCCTTCGGCCATGTTGGCCATGGCCGATTCGGAGGAGTCGTTGATTTGCACGACCAGGCGTTGGTCGCGGGCGAAGGGTGGTTGTTGGGTAAGGTTGAAGATTTGTTTAGACCACTCTCGGGCCCGCTGCCAGAACTGGAGGTCGGTAAAGGAACGGGCGCCGGGCATGGATGGGTACGGGGTACTGAGTGCGGAGTACAGAGTAAAAGGTGCTAGGTACTGAGTACGGAGTACTGATCAGGTTTTCGGCGTCCCACGGATCATCGATTTCAATGAACGCCCAACGGCCGAAGGCGGCGTGGTTGTTGACGGCGGGGATCCACAGGTTGCGCGCTGTGGCGACTTTGGCGGCCTTGTCCTTTTTCTTTTCGCCGGTGACTTCGATCAGCAGGTTCAAGAGATCGTTGTTTCCGCGACCGTCGTCGATGCAGGCGATGAAATCGGGCGTGTATTGGTGCTGGTCGCCGTTGATGGTGTAGGGAATTGTGAAGCCGAGGTTGTGGTTTTTCACGTAGCGCCGGACCTCGTCCATGTCTTCGAGCGTTTGGGCCAGCTTTTGCTCCCAGGAATCGGTGTCGGCGACGACGTGTGAGACGTGGCACTTGTCGTCGCGCGTGGCGTACACCGAACGGGTCGTGTCGAAATCGACGTAGCGCGTGGAGCCGACGGTATCGTAGGCGCGGAGGATCGGCTTGAGAGCCGGTTTGCCGTCGGTCGCGGCGACAATTGAGCCGTAGATGCGGTCGGCGGCGTCGTGGGCGAATTCGATGAGCAACAGCAGCTGCGGAAATGTGTGATCCTTGAGCGTGATGCACTCGGCGAGCCACTGTTTGGCGATGTTGAGCAATTGCGGGAAGAGCCAAGGCTTGTCGCCGTTCTCATCATCACGGAAGTACTTTTCGAGCGTGAGCTTGGCCAAGAGGAACGCGACTTCGTTCGGCCGGCGGCGCTTGAGGTCGTCGAGTGTGTGGATGCTCGTTTCGCCGACGATGGGTGCGTTTTCAGTTTTGGTTGGGATATCGGCTGTGGACAGGGCTAATCGAGAATCGTCATTGAACGTATAGTCGAGCCGTTCGCCGTCGAGATCATAGCGATAGCCGACGACGCGCGCGAATGTGATTTCGCAATCGATGCGGTTTTCTATCGCGCGGACTCGCGTCGGGATTGGTCCCGGTTTGGGATCTTTCGGCGAGCCGCTGCACGGGATGAAGGAGAACGGCACGCCGTAGACTTCTGCGTACTCAGGTTCGAAGCGGCCTTTGTCGTTGGCGGCATAGCTCATGCGTCGCAGGGCGCGGCCGACGACTTGCTCGCAGAGTAGCTGCGTACCGAATGCGCGAACGCCGAGGATGTGGGTGACGGTGTTGGCGTCCCAGCCTTCGGTGAGCATGGAAACGCTGACGACGCACTTGACGTGCTCGCCGAGCTTGCCGGCTTTACCGACGGTGTTCATCACTTCGCGCAGCAGGTCTTCGTCGGTGAGATTATCGGTGCCGCGGCCGGGGAAGCGCTGGCGGTATTCGGCCTTGAATTCCTCAACTTCGCGGGCGGCGATTTTCTTGAACTCGTCGCTCATCGCGTCGCCCGTCAAAGACCTGCTGCTTGCCACCTTTTTTCTTTTTGGCCCGCGGGATTGGAACGAAGTAGGAGCTCGTGCGCCGGCCATCGACAATTTCGTCCGTGATTCCTTCCTCATCGAACCGAAAATGCCGTGTCGGCTCGACGAAGGGTGGGTTGATGATCGGGTTGTCGATGACACGGTTCGGCATTTCGTAGGCACGAGAATGCGAAGCTAGGCCGAGTACGCAGTTGCGACGAGCGTCGACACAGAACGGCAGTAGCAGTTTAACCCCTCGCGCGGGTGAATGCGAGAGGCTCGTCGAAGCGCTAGACGCTGACGCCGGCGAGTTGGCGGAACTCGGCGTCGTGGCGGAGAGGATTAAAATCGGCTTCGTCGGGGATGAGGTCGCGGATGTTGGAGTCGATCTCGAGGGCCTGCGACAGGTACTTCAGCGCGAGCGTGCGGTTGCGGGCCAGGCTCCAGTAGCAGGCCAGGTTGTAGTGCAGGACGGCTTCGCTGGGGTCGATCTTTACCGCGCGTTCGAGGGCGTCGATCGCTTTGGCGAGTTGGCCGGTGCGTTTGTAGCACCAGCCGAGGGCCAGGAGCACGTGGATGTCGTCGGGCACCAGGTCGGCGCTGCGCTCGAGTGGTGCGAGCGCTTCCTCGTAGCGGGCCAGCTCGCGGAGCGTTTCGCCGAGCAGGTAGCAGCCGCGGCCGTCGCCGTGGATCAGGGCGCCGCGTCGCTGCAGGGCACGCAGGGCGTGCTCTGTCATGCCGAGCTCGGTGTAGCCCTCGGCTTCTTCGATCGCGCGGCGGAGGAGGATGCGATTGTGAGTCATATCCAATTATTCTAGCGACGAGAATTAACCGCAGATGGACGCGAATTATTGGGGTCGGAGACGCAGTACATGCGGGGTCGGACGCCTCGGCCACAGTGTTCTGCGTTCAGCTGCGATTCATCTAAGTGAATTGTAACCACGGGGCGTGCAACGCCAAATCATTTGGGGCGAAAAGGGCGTGAAAAATCCGCGCCGATATCCAGCGGCGCGCGTGGCGAAGACCTTGAGGGCGAAGGGGGAAGGCGGAAGGGGGAAGGGGGAGGGACTTCGACTAGCTCAGTCGAGCGATTTGAGATTTAAGATTTGAGATTGGAGATTTGTGGGGGTTGATGTTTGGCAACGTTTTGGGAGTGGGGTGTTGGGGATTGGCAACGGTGGGGGCAGTGGTTGTTCGGGGTGGCGGAATCTTGTTGGAGGCGGAAATGGGCGAGCGGCAATGGGTTGCGTGCGGGCGCGGGGAGCGGAGCCGGGGCGTGGCATGGGCGTTGCTTTGGGGACGCGGTGGGCCGACTGATGTGCGGCCAATTGCTCCTCAGTTTTCTCTTCGGTTGGGGCCTCTGGGCGCCGATGCGGCCGGCTCGCCTGGTGGCGCCGACGGTTGCGGCTCGCCATGCGTCTTATCGTGGGCATTGCGTTTTTGTTGTTGGGCGTGGGGCTGTTGTCGTGCCACGTCGACGGGCCGGCGGCGCATGAGGTCGCTAAGCCGTCCCTCAGCGGCGGGGTGGGGACCGGTGGGCCCCTCGGCGAGCTCGGGATCAGGCGACAAGCGTTGGCATGGGTGCGGACAGTGGATGGGTGGGAGCGCTCCGGGAGTTGGTATGTGAGTGAGGTTCGGCCGCCGACGCTGCATCCGCTGGTGGTGGCGGCGGGGCAAGGGTTGGTGTCGGTGCTGGGGTTGGTGGCGTGCAAGCAGGGGGATTTGAGATTGAAGATTGAAGATTGCTCGGGGGGAGATGCCAGCGAAGGGAGTTGAAGAAAGCCGGCGATGGCATCGCGGGCTTTATGGGGGAAAATCGGGGTTCTTCCGATTTTGTTGCACGGATTTGGATGGGGGGCCGCACTATTACAGCTGGCGGCGCAACCGGGTCGCTGAAGCGACCGGGCCGTCGGTGGACCCGCCCGCTGAAGCGGGCTCGCCGTTCTCAAGCCCCTAGCCCCTAGCCCCTAGCCCCCAGGCCCTTCCCATGCGTTTGACACTTCGGACGTTGCTGGCGTACTTGGACGATGTTTTGGATCCGGGCGACAAGGATGAGCTCGCGCAGAAGATTGAGTCGAGCGAGTTTGCGGAAGATCTGGTGCACCGCACGCGCGACACGATGCGCCGGCTGCGGCTGAGCGCGCCGCAGGTGATCGGCACGGGCATGGCGCTCGATCCGAACACGGTGGCGGAGTATTTGGACAACGTGCTGCCGCCGGAACAGGTGGGGGATTTTGAGCGGATCTGTTTGGAGTCGGATGTGCATCTGGCCGAAGCGGCGGCTTGCCATCATGTGTTGACGATGGTGCTCGGGGAGCCGGCGGACGTCGACCCGCGGGCGCGGCAGCGGATGTATGGGATACCGGCCGAGGCGCGTGAGCGGAAGCGCGTGCGGGTGGAGGGCGCGCATGGGCAGGCGGCGGGCGCCAGTGCGGCGAAGCCAGCGGCAGCGTCGGTGACGATGCCGATTTCGCACCAGGTGACCGCGCCGATCGAGATCCCCGAATACTTGAGGACGGGTGCGTGGTGGCAGTCGCGGGGGGCGTTGGCGGCGTTGGCGGTCGTGCTGCTGGTGGCGGCGACGCTGTACATGGCGAGTGGCTTGATGGGCTGGTTTGGCGGGACGCCGGCGGTGAGCGCGCTGACGGTTGAGAACGCGGAGGGGGCGGGAGCTAAACCGCAAGCGGAAGCGGTGGGGAATGATGTAGGATCGGCGGAGCAGCCGAGTGCGGGGGGGCTTGGTCCTCCGCCGCAACCGTTGACGCCGGGGATCGCTTCGCCGGCGGCGGGTAGTTCAGCGCCGCCGGACCGTTATGAAGTTGTGGACGGAACCAAGGCTGCGCCGGCTGCTACCGGTGATGAGGGCGCCACCTCGAATGCTACTCCAAGCAACGCCGCGCCCGATGCAGGCCAGATTGCCGCAATTCCGCCGGCGACGGTGGAACCGCCCGTGACGGCGCCTGCCGAGACGGGTGCGGTAGTGGACGGCGCGGCTGGATCTGCGGCCGGCGAAACGCCGCAAGAGCAGGCGACCACAGAGCCGGAAGTGGGGCCGGACGCGGTGGTGACGGAGGAAGTGCCCGCGGGTCCGCTTGAATTGGGTACGTATCTGGGCGGTAAGACGGTGCTTTTGCATTATGACGATCAGGCAGGTGCGTGGTACCGCATCGAGCCGCGTTCGGCGGTGGTTGCGGGGGAACGACTGTTGGCACTGCCGGAGTTTCGGCCGAAGATCACGCTCACTTCGGGCGTGCATCTCGATCTGTCGGGCGGCACGCTGGTTTTGATGGCAACCGGCGATGAAACGCAGGGCGCGGGTTTGCCGGCCTCGGGCGCGGACGTGCCGGCGGTGGAAGTGGTTTATGGACGGATCATTCTCATCAACATCTCCAATGGCGAGAGCTGGGTGCGATTGACGTTAGGCCCGACGGTGGCGGACGTGCGGTTGGCGCGCAATGCGACGTTGGGTGTCGAGGTGGAACGCCGGTACGTGCCGGGCAATGATCCGCGGCAGACGCCGGCACCCGTCGTGGCGCGGTTGTTTGCGCCGGATGGCGGCGTGAAATGGCAGGATGCGGCGGGAGAGAAATCGGTGGATGCGCCGTCTACTTGGACCATCGAGAATGGAGCGACGTCGGAGGTCGCGGCCGCTGAGGGGCCGCCGGAATGGATCGACCAGGAGCCGATTGTGCAATTGAGCGAGCAGCGTTTCGGTGCGCCGCTGGTGGAGAGCACGCTCGTGTCGGACCGGCCGGTGGGCACGCAGCTACTGGAGCTTTTTCAGGGCAGCTCGCGGAAGGAAGTGAAATCGCTGGTGGCCCGGTCGAGCATTTACGTGGGGCTATTTGAGCCGTTTATCGATGCATTGCGAGATTCAGAACAGCGAGCGACATGGAAAGCCCACATCGAAGCGCTGCGGGGGGCGATGGGGCTCAGTCCGGAGTCGGCGGTACAGGTGTTTCAGGCGCTGGTCGAGCAGCGCGGGGCGGAAGCGGCGGCCGATTTGTACGAAATGCTCTGCGGCTACAACGCGGACCAGGTCGGGCGGACCCCGGAACAATGGAAAGCGGGCGTGTTGGCGCGGCTGATCGATTGGCTCGAGGAGGATAGCCTCGATTACCGGGTGCTGGCCGTTCACGATCTGGCGGAGATCACGGGCAAGCGGCTGATGTCGAATCCGGCCGGCAGTTCGGCGGAGCGGGCGCAAAACGTGCGCAGCTGGCGGCGGCGTTTGCAATCGGGCGAGCTACGTCCGCTTGAGGAATAGACAGGCAGCAAGGGAGCGGCGATTTGCTGGGGAATCTCCTTGTCTCCCCTTCTCCTTGTCTCCCTGACTTTTCGGCAGCAGCGGCGGCTGGCGGAAAACCATCGGGAAAGACCCGGTTTGTCTGGCAGGCCGAAAAAGGCTAAAATGATCCGTTCGCAGCCTGCGCGCCACCATGGAGCGGTCGGTTGGAAGCTGCGAGACGCTCACCGTGGAAACGGGCCTTTAGGGAACGCATCGTGCAGATCCAGATATCCACGCGGCGCGGTCATCTGAGCGACGCTTCCCAGGAGCGGATCACGGCCAAGGCCGAGAAACTGACGAAGATTTTCGACCGGCTCTCAGCCATCGAATTCATCATCGATCTGACCGATTCGACGATGCCGAAAGTCGATCTGAAGGTTTCCGCGGAGCACAAACACGATTTTGTGGCTCATCACGAGTCGGATAACCTGATGGGTTCGGTGGACGCGGTGGTTCACCGTCTGGAGCAGCAACTTCGGAAGTACAAAGAGAAGGTGCAGGAGCGGCATCGCAACAACGACGCGCGGCGTCGTGAGGCGATGTCGGAAGGGGAAAGGGAAGCGGAGTAAAAGCAAGGGGCGGTTTCGGCGTGCGTCGTGGAGGTCGGATTGGAGGTTTCCGGGGTCATAGATCTCGGGCAACAGCTCGCCTTGTGCGGTGCTGCGGTCGATCTTTGGCAAGCGAAAGACGCATTGTGAGTGGAGCTCTCGTCGTTGCCGAGTGGGAACGAGAGAGCGAAGCGTTTTGCAACGGCACAAGAGAGAGGAATAGTCGATACACACTCGGTCAACGAGGGCAAACACAACGATGAAGTTCTCCGATTTCATTTGTCAAGACGCGATTCGGACTCATTTAGAGGCCGACGAGAAGGAGGCGGCGATCCGGTCGATGACGACCTCGCTGCTAGAAGCGGGGCGGATCCAGCAAAAGGACTTTGAGAGCATTGTGGAAGCGATCCTGAAGCGCGAGGAGCTGGGCAGCACCGGCATCGGTCGCGGGGTGGCCGTTCCACATACGAAGCATCCCTCCATCGAGAAGCTGGTCGGCACGGTAGCGATCAGCGACGAGGGCGTGAATTTCGACAGCCTGGACGGGGAAAAGGTGCACTTATTGTTTTTATTGATTTCTCCGCCGGACCGTCCGGGCGATCATTTACGGGCGTTGGAAAACATTTCGCGGCAGTTGCGGGACGACACATTTTGTCGCTTCTTGAAGCAGAGCAAGTCGCCGCACGATGTCTCGCAATTGCTCGATGAAGCCGATAGCAACCAGTTTGGGTCGTAGGGGGGTGTTTGATGCTGGATGCTAGATGTTGGATGTTGGATGCTTGTTATCCAGCATCCAGCGTCGAGCATCCTGCATCCAGGAATGATGAGCAGGCTGCCAATCACACGCGTCCTGGTGATCCGGAACGAGCAGGGACTTCATGCGCGGCCGGCGGAGATGTTTGTCCGACTGGCAAAGCAATTCCAGTCGCGGATCGAGCTGGTGCGCGAAGGGCGACGCGTCGAAGCGAGGAACATTATTGACTTATTGACCTTGGGCGCAGGGCCAGGAACTGAGCTGGTTTTGGAAGCGGAAGGCGACGATGCCGAGCAGGCTGTGGATGCCCTGGTGCGTCTGGTGGAAAACGGCTTTGCCGCCGAGGAAACCAACAACGAATAACAGCAAGCTGAGAACAACTGCGACTAGGAGCGTTTTTTTCAGTTTGCGTGGCGGGTGCCACGGGTGGCTTGTCCACCCGTGCCGCTATTGCACTGCTGGGTGGGGCCAGCAGCGCACGCGAGCGTGGCGAATCAATTACCGAACAATTAACAAAACATTTTTGAGCAGGACCGATACTCGATAACGGCATGGCGCCCCAACTGCTCCGCAACTCTCTTCACGATGGACGCGGACCTCTAAAGATTGGCGGTCGCCGGAAGCCGATTGGATGACGCCGTGCGTCTGGCCGAGCTTTCCCCGGCATGGGCAGGGGAGGCGTGCATGCCGGCAAGACCCGCGATCATCTCGCGAGTAAACGGTTCGCGAATTTAAATGGAACGTCTTCAAGGGATTGCCGTTTCACCCGGCGTGGCAATCGGCGAAGTGCTGGTGATGGACACCGAGGGGTTTCGCATCCCTCGGCGTTTTCTGCCGCGCGACGCCGTGGAAGACGAGCTGGAGCGGCTGAATCGGGCCATTGCCGACGCGAGCGCCGAGATCGAGCGCCATCGCGACAAAGTGGACAAGCAGCTCGGCAAAGAGTACGCGTCGATCTTCTCGGCCCACATCGCAATGCTCAACGACCGTGGGCTGCGGAGCCGGCTGGAGGAAATGATCCGCCAGCGGCACTATTCGCCCGAATACTCCGTGAGCCGGGCGCTGCGGGCCTACGCGAAAGTGATTCAATCGCTCGACGGCGTCATGCCGGAGCGGGCGACTGACATTTTCGACATCGAGAAGCGGCTGCTGCGGCATCTATTCGGCAAGCGCCGCGAGGAGCTGGCCCACATTCACTCCGAGGTGCTCGTGCTGGCGCACAATCTGACGCCGAGCGAAACGTCGAATTTGAATCCGAAGTTCGTGAAGGGGTTCGTGACGGAGATCGGCGGGTCGGGCAGCCACACGGCAATCGTGGCCGAGGCACTGGGGATTCCGGCGGTGGTGGGCACCGGGCCGTTTCTGGCCGACGTCTCGGGCGGCGAAACGGCGATCATCGACGGCTACCAGGGCCTGGTGATTCTGCACCCGGATGAGGAGACGCTCGCCCGGTATCGGCACGAAGTGGTGCAGTACCGATCGCACGCGGCGAAGCTTGAGAAGCTGCGGGATTTGCCGGCCGAGACGGCCGATAAGGTGTTGATCCAGCTGCTGGGCAACATCGAATTTCCGTACGAAGTCGAGCAGTGCCAGAAGCGCGGGGCAAACGGTATTGGTTTGTACCGCACGGAATTCTTGTTCCTGTCCCGCGATGAGGAGCCGACGGAGGAGGAACAGACGGCCGCTTACTCGGCCGTGGCCGAAGCGATGCGCGGCAAGCCGGTCGTCATGCGGACCATCGATCTGGGGGCAGACAAGCTGCCGAGCGTGCCGTTTCCAGAGGATGAGGCGAATCCGTTCCTCGGCTTGCGGAGCATTCGGCTCGCGCTGCGCAACCCCGACTTGTTCCGCAAGCAGCTGCGGGCAATTCTGCGGGCCAGCGTGACGGGCAACATCAGCCTGATGTTTCCGCTGGTCAGCACGATGATGGAGCTGAAGCACGCGAAAATGGTGTTGCGCGAAGCGATGGAGGATCTTGACGAGGAAGGGGCTCTGTTTGATCGCGGAATCAAGGTTGGCATGATGGTCGAGGTGCCGTCGGCCGTGATGATGCTCGATCGGTTCGCCGAAGAAGTTGATTTCTTCAGCATCGGCACGAACGATCTGATTCAGTACGCGCTGGCGGTCGATCGCAGCAATAAGGACGTGGCCAGCCTGTACACGGCGTCGGATCCGTCGATTCTGCGGTTGATCGACATGTCGGTGCGGACGTCGCGGGCCAGCGACGTGCCGATCAGCATGTGCGGGCAGATGTGCGGCAACCCGATGTACACGATGTTGCTGTTGGGACTGGGCCTGCGGAGCCTGAGCGTGACGCCGGCAGCCATTCCGGAGATCAAACAAGTTTGCCGCCGCGTGGAGATTGAGTGCTGCGAGCGCGTGGCGAAGCGGGCCCTCGAATTGGAAAGTGCCCGCGATGTAAGAGCGTATTTGAAAGAGGAGCTCACGAAGGCTCTGCCGGATACGCCGGTGTGAGCGGGGAGGATGCGGGATGCAGGATGCAGGATGCGGGGAAATGATATTCGTCCCTGCCCCCCGCAGGAGCGCATCCTCAATCCTTTAGAACTGTGCTCCCATAGATTTCGAACAATGAAAACAGGATGAGAAACGTAAGACATGAAACACGAAATGTTGATCAACGTCGCGCAGGCGGAGGAATGCCGCATCGCGATCGTTGAGGACGGACAGCTCGAGGAGCTTTATCTGGAGCGTACGAGCCAGCACAACTATGTCGGGAATATTTACAAAGGACGGATAGTGAACCTGGAGCCGAGCATCCAGGCGGCGTTCGTCGACTTTGGCGTCGGGCGGAACGGCTTCTTGCACATCAGCGATGTGGAGCCGCAGTATTTCCGGCAAGGCGGCTACGACCCTCGCAAGGCGATCATGCCGAACGGAGGGCAGTCGCGAGACGCCGAGTTTGAGGAGGGGGAAGAATCGCACGAGTCGCACGAATCGCACGCTGCACGACGCGAACGCAGCGGCGGGCCACCCAGAGCGTACCCGGGCGGCGGCACGAAGACGGCCCGCTCTCGGGTCGGCGTGCGGCCGCGGTTCAAACCGCCCATCCAGGAGATATTTCAACGCGGCGACGAAGTGCTCGTGCAAGTGATCAAGGAAGGGATCGGCACGAAAGGGCCGACGCTTTCGACCTACATCAGCATCCCCGGACGGTACGTCGTGCTGATGCCGGCGCTGGGACGGATCGGCGTGTCGCGGAAGATCGAGAACGAGGAGGACCGGCGGCGGTTGCGCGACATCCTGCGGGAGCTCAATCCGCCCAAGGGTGTCGGGTTCATTGTGCGGACCGCGGGGACGGACCGGACCAAGAAGGAGCTGTCGCGCGATTTAGCCTATTTGTTGCGGCTGTGGAAGGTGATCGTGCGGCGAATCAAGAAGACGTCGGCGCCGGTCGACATCTACGAAGAAAGCGACATGATCATCCGCACGATTCGCGACATCTTCACGGCCGACGTCGATGCGATTTATATCGACGAGCCCAAGGCGTTCGAGCGGGCGAAGGAGTTCTTGCAAATTGTCATGCCGCGATACGTGAACCGGCTGCAATTGTACGAGGGCCGCGAGCCGCTGTTTCACAAGTACAACCTCGATGAGGAGATCGCGCGGATCAACCAGCGGCACGTGCCGCTGAGGGGCGGCGGTTCGCTCGTAATCGATCAAACCGAAGCGCTGGTGGCCATCGACGTCAACAGCGGCAGCTTCCGGACCGACGGCTCGGCCGAGGACTCGGCGTACCAGCTCAATCAGATTGCGGCCCGGGAGATTGCCCGGCAGCTGCGGCTGCGCGATTTGGGCGGCGTGATTGTGAACGACTTTATCGACATGCGGAAGGAGCGCAACCGCCGCGGCGTGGAACGGACGCTCCGCGACGCCGTGAAGCGCGACCGGGCAAGGACCAAGATTCTGCGCACCAGCCCGTTTGGACTGATCGAGATGACGCGGCAGCGGATCCGGCCCAGCATCAAGCGGAGCGTTTACAAGGAGTGCCCCTCGTGCGGCGGCACGGGTTTGGTAAAATCGGCTGAGAGCATGGCGATCGAAGTCGTGCGAAAGCTCATCATGTTTGCCCATACGAGCCAGGTTGCCCGCATCACAGTCACCGTGGAAGAGGAAGTTGCCAACTATCTCAACAACAAAAAGCGTCGCGAGCTGGTGCAGCTGGAGCAGGAGAATAACGTCGAAGTGCAGGTGGTCAGCGGCGAGGGTCTTTCGCCGGAATACTTAAAGATCGATTGCGTAGACGCCAACGGCCGCGAGGTGCGGGTCGGCGGGGAGTAGCTGGCCACGAAAAGGCACAAAAAGCACAAAAAGGAGATGCTGGAACCGTCCGGCGGTCTGGTACGTTTCGCTGCGGGCAACTTTTTTGTGTCTGGTGCGTGCCTCTTTGTGGCGATTTCTGGTAGGCTATGTGTTTCGTTTTGGCGGATTAAGCGCGGAGCCGTCGCCGGTGGCTCCGGGTTAAACGATCCGGGATTTTGGCGGATTAACAGAGGGCCTAGGATGAGCAAGCGATTGAAGAAGTTTTTGTGGACGCCCGCTTTCTGGGCGACGCTGGGCGTGATCGGCTGCGTGACCGGCCTGTACTTCCAGCGGTTCGCCGGCAACGGTTTGGGGTTGTGGTTCTTGGGACTGGTATTCTTAGGAGCCGCTTACATCGAGCGGACCCAGTGATCATGTACGCCATCATCAGTGACGGAAACCATCAATACAAAGTGGAAGAGGGCCAGGAGGTCGTGGTCAGTTACCGCGACGTGCCGGCCGGCGAGAAGATCACGTTCGACGAGGTGCTGGCCGTGGGCGGGGAGGGCGACACGAAGCTGGGCTCGCCGCTGGTGAAAGGCGCGAGCGTCGCGGCCGAGGTGCTCGGGCCGGAGAAGGGCGAGAAGCTCGTCGTGCAAAAGCTGCGTCGCCGCAAGAACATGCGCCGCAAGACGGGCGAGAGGCACATCTACACGCGCGTGCGGGTCGGGAAGATTTCTGTTTGAATGCGCCGCTTGATCACATAGCCATTTGCATCGTTTACGCCTGGAATAACGTGCCATGCAAGGCACAGTGGACAGCGAAGCGGAAGGGATCATACGCGGTATCCACGAAGCGTTTGTTGATGTCCCGCGTGGCTGCATTACCCTCCATGAAGCGGAGGTGATCGACGAATATGGCAGCGATGACGCGCGAGTGGATGCTCGCAAGCTGGATACCGATGGACGCTGGGAGGATGTTCCCGACAGTCATGTCGAGGAGTGTACCACCGCGCTCTGCCATGTGGACCCTGAAAGTTGGCGTTATTACATCGCCCCGTACATGGTTTGGTCACTGCGCCACCTTCGGACCAATGACTCCATCGTGTCCGATTTCACCATCTATAGCTTCGATCCCTCCAGCGACGATCCTCGCCTGTATGCATACTCGATGGATCGGTTCCGATTACTCGACGAAAAGCAGTCGGCTATCGTGTGCCGTTTTCTTCGCTACATGGCCTCAAAAGGCGATTATGCGGATGAGCGTGTCGCTCATGAAGCATTGCAGAAGTATTGGAGCACGTTCTGCCCGGCAGATATCCGCTAGGTTATGACAGTCGTAACCCGCGCAGTGATCACGCCCCAGAGCTTTTCGTTCCAACAAACGTCAGCGGAGTGAAAGCCGGCGTCGCGCAGATAGCCGATTTGCGCTGCGAGGGTTTCGTGGCAATCGTCGCCGCTCTGCTTGGGCTCGCCGAAGCGGCGGATATTTCGGTCGTACCAGGCTTCGAAAACCGGTTTGAAGGACGCGGGGATTAGGCCGCGAGCTTCGGCCGAATTCTTTTGCGCCGCCCACCACTCGAGTTGCGCCAAATAATCGGCGTCGCTTTCCGGGCGGTACTCGTCGCCGTTGATGAAGACGCCTTCGTCCGCCAATGTGTCGTGGCAGCGTGCGAACAACGCGCGCTTCTCGGCCGCATCGAGGTGATGGACGGCCGACATGCTGACGATGGCCTGCGGAGCGGCGGGCAGGTCGGTACACCAATCGTCTTGTAAGCGACGTTTGAGGATCACCGCCCGACGACCAAATCGTTGAAGCCGTCGGTCGGCCAACGCCAGAAATGGCTCCGATTGGTCAATGAGCACGGCTTGCGCGCTGGGGAATATATCGAGTACGCGCTCGACAAGCCGTCCCGAACCGGCGCCCAAGTCGACGAGCAGGAAGGCTGCGTCCGACTTGAACGGCAGTTGGGCCAACACCTGGTCTTGAACGGTCAGGTAGAACGGATGGATGAACTCGGCCGCTTGATCGAACGCTTCGGCAGCGTGGGAAGTGTTCCAGCGGTAGGAAGGCGCAGCTTCGGCCATGATGGGAGAGAGACAAGGTACGCATCACGGAGTGCGAGAGCGCGGGTTACTGTTTGCGGCGTCGACGGCGCGAGGCACCGTTGACGCGCGGTCTGAGGGATGTGACCAGCAGCAAATCCACCACTTCGATGGTGCCATCGACTGTGCCCACGCCGATAGTCCGACCCCCAGTCGGCGACCGCGACAGGAACTCAGGATGGTCTACGGGAAGTATGCGTCCGTCCGCCAAAAAAATATCGAATGGCTGGAATGGGCGCGCCTGGTGCATTTGGGCAAGTTGTTCGATCGTCATATTGGAAGCTTATCTTTGACAACAGATCGATTCAACCTAAAACATGCCGTACATGATGCGTCGCACGAAAGTGACTCCGCGCCGGCGGGGAGAACTTTTTTCGGAATTCTCAACCACGGAAAAACGCCGTTGCCAGAGGACGGGGAAAAACAGTTTCGTCCGTATTTTGCCGTGATATTTGGCTCTTCTTGAGCCCTTCACGCTAGCGATGCTAGAATTTAACAGGAGCCGCAACCTATTGTGTGACAGCAGGTTACGACGCACAAGGAATTGCATTGACGAGCCCGCCGATCTGAGTATGATTCAGAGCCTAAACAACAGCATATTGTGGCCATGAGGGCATCGGGCACAATATGTTGTGGTTTTTAACGGAATGATAGCCCCGTTTAACGGGTTTCGGGCAATTGAGGCCCTAAATCTGGTGCCACCTGCTCCGATCGGCCGATCCAGCGGGTATGCACAAATGTTCACATTGGTAGGAGCCCGTTCGCCATGCGCAGAAAGAAGTTTTTGCGATGCGAGTACGATTCAGGCTTTCTTTCAATTTAAACATTAGCAGTAACACAAAGAGGAATTCCCGGAAGAGCAGCAGGCAATGGATCAGGCGACTGATCGGCTATTTGATAGCGATCACCGCATTGCGTGTTTTGTAGTTTTCGCAGGATGCCCCTTCACCATGCGCAGGAGGATGCCAAGATGGCTATGGTTGATACTCGTAAGGCCCATTCTTTGACCAATTCCGCAACGAAGCGATTCCACGGTCGGCTCAAGGTCGATGCGGTGTTCTGCCCGACTGACGTCGACGATTTATTCGCGACGGTGGATTGGGAAGTTCGCAGCGCGCAGATCAAGGGCGAGAACGGCGAGCTGATCTTTGAGCAGACGAACTGCGAGGTGCCATCCTTCTGGAGCCAGCTGGCGACGAACGTTATCTGCAGCAAATATTACTACGGCGAAGTCGGCACGCCGGAGCGCGAGCACAGCGTGCGACAGCTTGTGCATCGCGTGGCGCGGACGATCGCCGATTGGGGTTTGGAGGACGGCTACTTCGCCAGCGTGCAGGACGGCGAGCGGTTTTATCGCGAGCTGGCGTGGCTGTGTCTGCATCAGCATGGGGCGTTCAATTCGCCCGTATGGTTTAATGTCGGGCTGTATCATCAGTACGGCATCGCCGGGGCGAAGTGCAATTGGCGGTGGGATCCGCAGTCGCGCAACGTCGTGCAGCCGGAGAATCCGTACGAGTATCCGCAGGGCAGCGCGTGCTTCATTCAGCACGTGGCCGACAACATGGAAGACATCATGGAGCTCGCGCGGAGCGAGGCGATGCTCTTCAAGTTCGGCAGCGGCACGGGGACCGATCTTTCGACGTTGCGCTCGCACCGCGAGAAGCTCGCCGGGGGCGGCAAGCCGAGCGGGCCGCTGTCGTTCATGCGCGTTTACGACCAGGTGGCCGCAGTGGTGAAGAGCGGCGGCAAGACACGGCGGGCGGCCAAGATGCAGTCGATCAAGGTTTGGCACCCGGACGTGATGGAGTTCATCGAATGCAAGTGGAAAGAAGAGAAGAAGGCCCGCATCTTGATCGAAAAGGGCGGCTACGAGGCGAACTTCAACGGCGAGGCCTACAGCTCGATCATGTTCCAGAACGCGAACCTGAGTGTGCGCGTGACGGACGACTTCATGCAGGCGGTCGAGCGGAACGAGGATTGGACGACGCATTGGGTGACGGACCCGAAGCAGCCCGGCCCGACCTACCCGGCCCGCGAGATCATGGACCGCATGGCCGACTGCGCGTGGCACTGCGGCGACCCCGGCGTGCAGTACGACACGACGATCAACCGCTGGCACACGTGCCCGAACAGCGGGCGGATCAACGCGTCGAACCCGTGCAGCGAGTACATGTTCCTCGACGACACGGCCTGCAACCTGGCGAGCATCAATCTGATGAAGTTTCGCAAGGCTGACGGCGCGTTTGATGTCGAGCGGTTCAAGGCGGCGGCGCGGATTTACTTTATCGCGCAGGAGATTCTGGTCGATCACGCCAGTTATCCGACGCCGGATATCGCGCGGAATAGCCATTTGTTCCGGCCGCTGGGGCTGGGGTACTCGAACCTGGGCAGCCTGCTCATGTCGAGCGGCACGCCGTACGATTCGGACGAGGCCCGCGGCGTGTGCGGGGCGGTGACCGCGTTGTTGCACGGGGCCGCGAACCTCGCCAGCAGCGAGCTGGCCGAAGCCGTCGGGCCGTTTGAGGAGTACGAGAAGAATCGCGAGCCGTTCCTGCGCGTGATGCAAATGCATCGCGACGCGGTGGAGGAGATCAACCCGGAGTGTCCGGCGTATTTGCAGGAATCGGCGCGGCGGGTGTGGGACGATGTGCTGGCGGCGGGGCAGGTGCACGGTTTCCGCAACGCGCAGGCGACGGTGCTCGCGCCGACCGGCACGATCAGCTTCATGATGGACTGCGACACGACCGGCATCGAGCCGGATATCGCGCTCGTGAAGTATAAGCAGCTTGCCGGCGGCGGCATGCTCAAAATTGTCAACCAGACCGTGCCACTCGCGCTCACGACAATCGGCTACGACCAGCCGCAAATCGGCTCGATCCTGGCGTACATCGACGAGCACGACACGATCGAAGGCTCGCCGGACGTGAAGGAGGAGCACCTCGCCGTGTTCGACTGCGCGTTCACACCGCGGAACGGGAAGCGGTCGATCGCGTGGCAGGCGCACGTGCTGATGATGGCGGCGGCGCAGCCGTTTCTCTCCGGCGCGATCTCGAAGACGGTGAACATGCCGCGCGAGAGTACGCCCGAGGACATCGCCAAAGCGTACTTTGACGGGTGGAAGCTGCAGCTCAAGGCGCTGGCCATCTATCGCGACGGCTCGAAGGAGAGCCAGCCGCTGGCCACGAGCTCGGAGGGTCAACGTGCGGCAGCGGCGGCTGCGGCGATCGCCAAGCCGCGCCGCGAACGGCTGCCGGATACGCGGCAATCGGTGACGCACAAGTTCAGCGTTTCTGGGCACGAGGGCTACATCACGGTCGGCCTCTATCCCGACGGCCGGCCGGGCGAGCTGTTCATCACGATGGCCAAGGAAGGCTCGACGATCGGCGGCCTGATGGATGCGTTCGGGACGGCTGTCTCGATGAGCCTTCAATATGGCGTGCCGCTCGAGGATTACGTGCGCAAGTTTTCGCACATGCGCTTCGAGCCGCAGGGCTACACGAAGAACCCGGACATCAAGATCGCCAAGAGCCTCATCGATTACATCTTCCGCTGGATGGGCAACACATTCCTGCCGGGCTACAAGGAGGCGAGCATGGGCGTGCTGCCGGCGGCGGAGGCGAGCGCGGAGCCGGCGGAAGAGCCGAGGGTTCAGGGTTCAGGGTTCGGGGGTCAAGGACAAGCCATAAAGCCGCGACCGGTGGTCGCGGGAAAACCGCCGGTCGCGGAAAAGCCGGGGCCGAAGGCGGAAGGCGGAAAGCGGAAGGGGGAAGGCGGCGAGACGGCGATCCTAGCCCCCAGTCTCCAGCCCCAATCCCCGCATCGCGATACCAATGGTCATACGAACGGCCATAGCAACGGCCATGGCCACGCCGCCGACATCAGCGCGGCGCTCCTCGCCCGCGCCGGAGTGCTCCTGAAAGACACCGGCCCAAACACGGCCCGCAGCGAGCAGTTCGCCGATTTCCAATCCGACGCCCCGGCCTGCGACAACTGCGGCGCCATTACCGTCCGCAACGGCAACTGCTACCTCTGCCACAACTGCGGCTCGAGCATGGGATGCAGTTGAGACAAGGATGCAGGATGCGGGATACAGGGCGCGGCACGAGGCTAGACTCCCCTGCATCCCGTTTTCTCGTACGACTGCTGGTAGCAGGGGCCAGAGCCTCGAGTAGTGGAACCTTATTGCGAAGATTGAGTTGCATCTTGCCGGGCGCTCCGAAGTATATATACTTCGGAGCGCCCGGCAAGATGCATTTCCCGTTCAACCTCTTGGCCAAAACAACGTGTCGACTTGGCGGGCTGGGTTATCCGTCTTGATAGAGCACGCAGCTCGAAGGCACCCTTTGCCAAAGTGGCAGAAACGGCGGCGTGTCTGTTTCGTAAGCTGGTTTCTGGTATGCACTTAGAGCAATTGTAGAAGTATTCCGTTCGAAGCTGACTACGTAGTATATATACTACGTAGTCAGTATCGAACTTCCTAAGCGGGCAGACGGTGAAGCGGTGGCCGGCGGCAGCGCGTGGTATATATACCACGCGCTGCCGCCGGCCACCGCACAGCCCACTTTAAGCGGGTTTGCCGATACGAGCGAGCGCCATGCCGAAATCTCAAGCGGACAATTCGGAACTGTCATCGAAGAAGGGACTATCGGCCGCAAAAATTGAAACAGCCTTTCGCCGAAGCCGGCAAACAATCTTCTCAACATCCGAGATTGCCCACTTCATCAATCAGAACATGGAGGCTTGGCTTGTCACAATAAGTAATGGGAACCGCAAGTCTCCGCCCAAGCGTAAGGAGTCGCTAATTCCCATCGACTCCCGCGGGCAAAATGCCATACTCGCTGCATTGTTAAAGGATACGAAGCTCCAGAAAGTTCGCCTGCCGTTTCCATATCGCACGGAAACTCGCTTCGCTTGGGGCGATGTACCAACCTACGAGCTAATTCAATCGTTAGCAGCCGACGGATATTTCAGTCACTACACAGCAATGCACTTTCTTGGGCTGACCAATCAGATTCCGAAGACGATTTATTTCAATGTCGAGCAACCCGCTTCTGCCGGTGGCGGACATCTCACTCAAGAAAGCATCGACCGAGCATTTGGAGCCAAGTGCCGCACGTCGAACAATATCATCACGTTCCGTGATCTCAGAATCTGTCGGCTCAATGGTGGAAACACACATCAACTTGGAGTCATAAACTTCAAGACAGAGGACAACGAACCGATCCGTATCACGGACATTGAACGGACACTAATTGATGCGGTGGTGCGGCCAGCTTACGCCGGCGGCATCGGGGAAATCGCGGAGGCATTCCGCGCAGCCGTTAATCGACTATCACCTAAGAAGCTAACCGACTATCTGCGGAAGCTCGATTTTACGTACCCATACCATCAAGCAATTGGCTTCTATCTGGAGCGAACTGGTTCCTACAAAAAATCACAAATCGAGTTGCTGAGGCAGTTCCCCATTGAGTTCGACTTTTATTTGAACTATCAAATCAAGAATCCGGCATATAATGAGCGCTGGCGGCTATACGTGCCACAGCGATTCTAACAGTTCACAGTTCCTGACTACGTAGTCGAAGTAGTAGTCGAAGTCCTGCAGATCAAAGTGCGGATAGACTGTATCTCGTACCGCCGGATATCCTTGCTTGTGGAAGTCGCGAGTTTTGTGGATTTTGCCGAACAGCGACAGCGGAACCTTCTTGATGGCAAACGTCTGGCGAACGAGTTCTCGGAAATCATCGCGTGTGAAATCGATGCCGTAGTGCTGTGTGATGATTTGGATGTCAACAAAATCCTTAGGCCGCGGCCTGGGATGTAACTTGACGAGCTGCACATATTCGTCCATTTGCTGACAAATAGCGCGCAGCTTTTCCGCCACGAACATTTCAGGCGAATAACCATAGACCGAATGATCGTCAAGGTTGAATAGCTGCTTGTCATCGCAGAATTCGTGTTTGCTTATATCGATCTGGAATACCGTAGATCCCTTTTCTCCAACGACCGCGGCATGCTTTCGCAAGTCCTCAATATTCTCGGCAATCGTTCGATGCTTCTTTTCGTCGATCAACTTAAAGCGAATTCTATAGCCGCCCCAAAAATCCTTCATGTTGTCGGAAAGCTTTGGTGGTTCCTCAGTGAGCTTGAAGTCGAAAATGACATATCCGTGTTCACGAAATGTCGCTTCAAGCGCGCTGAACACCTTTATTCGTAGTTTATGCACATCCTCAAACTCGCCGTTCATGGACAGGTCGACGTCGACTGAGGCCCGTGCAGAAAGCTGGTAGACGATGTCGAGTAGATTGCCACCTTTGAGCACGAGGCGGCCCATAAGTTCGTCGTCGGAGAACATCGCGACGATGACGAGCTTCTTGATGTCCCGCAAGAATCCCAAGCGTTCCATGGCGTATCGCATAGTGAGAGCGGCAGATTGCCCAAACAGCACGATACGCGGTCTACTTTTCGAGGTCTAGCGGCTTGTGATCATTCAAGCTGCTGCCGAACATGCTTGATCAGATACCAACAAACGACAACGCGTTCCCAAACGGATCGGCGATCGTCATCTCGCGCGTGCCCCACGGTTTTTCTTCGATGTCGGGGCGCGAGTACTTATACTGCTTGGCCAATAGCTGCTGCTGGAATTCGTCCAGGCCGGCGGTTTCGATTCGCACCGCAGCAACTTGGATTTCCTCGTCGAGTTCAAGCCAGCAGTGGCCGTAGCGCGGACTCACGCGATCTGCGGGACTTCATGCCGCTCGATTTCGACGCGGGCTACCGCCAGACCGGCGCGCTCCACACACTGGATGGCTGTGGCGAGGGCTTCGTCCAAGTTGGAGGCGTGACGGTTGAACTGGACTCTCGTCACGCCGTCGCGCGTCAGAATGCTGGCGTCGTCACATCCGGCTTCGTACAACTTGTCGGCATGTTCGTCCGTCACTTCGGGCTCCGTACCGACACTGGAAACTGATCCCGAGGGATCACAAAAGGGATCTGAGCCGCGCGAAGCCATAAAAAAGACCCCGTCCTCCCTATGCCTTGCGGCGTGCCCCAAGTGGAACTTGGGGCTTCGGGAGCGACAGAGTCTCTACCCAAAGTATCGGTCCGAATCGGGCGGAAGTCAATCAGACATTCTGGCCAATTCGTCGATTCGTATTGCGACTCTGCCTCACGCCGCGAAGCCGCCGTCGATGAGGATCGATGCGCCGGTGATGTTGCGGGCCTCGGGGCTGGCGAGGTGGGCAACGAGGGCGGCGACTTCTTCGGGCATGGCGTAGCGGCCGGTGGCCACCAGGCGGCGCTGGGCGTCGGCGCCGGGGCCGGTGGCGGGGTTCATGTCGGTGTCGACCGGGCCTGGCTCGACGACGTTCACAGTGATGCCGCGCGGGCCGAGGTCGTGGGCGAGGCCTTTGGTGAGGCCGACGAGGGCGGCTTTGCTCATGGCGTACAGCGACAGGCCGGGGTTCGCGACGCGTTCGGCAAGGCAGCTGCCGATGTTGACGATGCGTCCGCCGTCTTGCATGTATCGGATGGCAACTTGGCTGGCGACGATTGCCGCGCGGATGTTGATGGTCCAGTAGCGTTCGACTTCGTCGAGCGTGGCGTCTTCGAACGGGCCGGGAATAAAGACGCCGGCGTTGTTCACCAGGATGTCGAGTCGGCCGAGCTCGGCGGCCGTTTGCTCCACGGCGGCAGCGACGGCGGCGGGACTAGCGGCATCGGCGGCGATGGCGAGGCCGCGGCGGCCAAGACATTCGATTTCGGTGACGACGACGGCCGCCTTCTCGGGCTTGCTGACGTAGGTCAGGGCGACGTCGGCCCCGTCGTGGGCCAGGCGTTTCGCGATTGCCGCGCCGATGCCGCGGCTGCCGCCGGTGACGAGGGCGACTTTGCCGGTGAGATTGGACATGTCGAGGCCCGTTGACGGATTATTGAATCATGCCACAGAGGACACAGAGATCACAGAGGTAACCGCTAAAGAGCGCTGATATTTTAGCTCCAACATAAAGTTGGTTTGTTTAGCAACAATATAAGTCTTCCTCTGTGCACTCTGTGATCTCTGTGGCTGGCCCCAGGCACCCCGCGACCTTTGCGCCTCTGCGTGAGACCTTTTGTGGTGTCGTTAGTCTTGGAGCTCGCGGAGCTCGACTTTCCGGAACTCGATCGGGTGGCTTTCGGATTGGAGCGAGATGGTGCCGCCGGAGAGCATTTTGTCCGCGCCGGCGTCGAGGAGCCGGCGCGCGTTGGGGTCGTCCGGGTCGAGCTGCGGCTGGGTGTATTCCAGAACGGTGCGACCGCCGATCTTGTGGCGGATAAGTTTGTTGCCGTGGACTTCGATTTCGACGCTGACCCACTGATCGCCGTGATAAGTGTCGGACCTGCTGTTGGTGCAATGGGGCGTGAATAGCTTGCCGTTCATGACGACGTGGGTGCAAGGCGTGCAGAGGTTGGCGGTGGGGCGTCGATCTTTTCCGTTGCCGCCCAGGAATTGCACTTCGATCGATGCCAAAAAATCCTGGTCCTTGAGCATCGATTGGGGCGTCTGGCCGTGGATCATGACGCCGCTGTTGCGCCAGGCCCAACTCGGCCCGCCTGGTTGCTGCTCGCCCACAAAGCGGTACTCGACCCGGAGCACGTAGTTCGAGAAAGGCTTCTCGTAGAACAGGTGGCCGAAGCGGTCGTTGAAGGGGATGTCGTACTTGTCATAGGAGACTTTCAATACGCCGTCTTCGACGCGGAACGTGTCGGCGTAGTTAACGCCGGCGTCGTAGCCTTTGATCTTTGGCGTCCAACCGCTGAGATCACGGCCGTTGAACAGTGGTTGCCAGTCTGTCGGTGAATCGTCAGCACCGCAGTGACTTGCACTTAGCGTGGCGGCCGCGATCAGGATGAATTGGATCGATAAATTCGTCTTGCGCATTAATGGAAGGCTGAGGACGGAGAATTGAGCTAAACCGCCCCTCGGCCGTGAGCTCGGGGCCGAACGGCAAGCGTTGCGGAGGTCTAAAGGGCGCACTAAGCGTGTTTCCATTGCCGGCAGCTTACTCGGCGCGGCGTTTGTAGCGGATTTCCATCATCTTGAAGTGTTTGCCGTTTTCGCCGGGCATGTGCATTTCGAACGTGCGGGTGTCGTCGCCGATGTATTTGGCGATGATTTTTGCCGTGTAGGACTGGCGGCTGAAGGAATCGCGGCCTTCGGCGGTGCCGGTAAACGTTTCGGTCGCTTTGTCGTATTCGCCTTTGGTGAGCATCAAGTGCGGCGTCATGCTATCGACCCAGGTGCCCACGTACTTCTTTTCCACCGGGTCATAGCCGGTCGTGCCGATGCCGGCGAATTTCATGCCCCCGGCGTCGCCCTCGAAGCGGCTCGCCAGCCAGAGGCCGCCCTCCAGCAGCTCGTTCTTTTCGGTGCCCTTGCTTTCCATTGGCTCGGCGCCTTCCATTGGCCAGATCGTCAGCGTGGCGTCCCAGGTGCCGACGTCTTTCTGCAAGAGCTTATGTTCCTCGGTCGGCTTGATCAGCGGTTCCTGCTGTGCGTTTGCGGCGCGAGTTTGACCGAGTAGCGCGATGCAAAGCGAAAGAGCGAAGGAACAAATAATGCGAAGGGCGATTGTCATCGATTGGCTCTCCTTACGATGTGACAAAATGAGCTGTGCCAGAGGGCGGAGGCTTGATTATTTGGCGGCGGCGGGGCGGTTGCAAGCAGTCCGACGGCCTGACGTTGACCGGGGAGGCGGATCGATCTACTCTTCGCCGCTCCCAAGTACATACCCCATTGAGGATTAAACCGATGACGACTGCTGTCAAAGCGGCTCCGCCGCTGGCCGTGCCGATGCTGGATGTTTCGCGCGAGAACAAGCGGCTGCAGGCCGAGATCGACGCCGCGATGGCCGAGGTTTGCCGATCGGGGGCGTTCGTCCACGGACCGGCATGTGCGAAGTTCGAGGCGGCCATGGCGACGTATTGCGGGACGAAGCACGCCGTCGGCTGCGCGTCGGGCAGCGACGCGCTGCTGCTCGCGCTGGTGGCCTTGGGCATCGGGCCGGGCGACGAAGTGATCGTGCCGAGCTTTACGTTTTTCGCCACGGCTTCGGCGGTGTGGCGGCTCGGCGCGAAGCCGGTGTTTGCCGATGTTGTGCCGGAGACGTTCAATCTCGATCCGGCCGATGTGTTGTATAAGCTCACGACGGCCACGAAGGCGGTCATTCCCGTCCATTTGTTCGGCCAATGTGTGCAGATGGACGAGATCCGGCAAGTTGCAACGGCGGCGCGCGGAATACCGATTATCGAAGACGCCTGCCAGGCGATCGGCGCGGAGTATCGCGGAGTGCGGGCCGGGTCGCTGGGCACGATGGGCACGTTCAGCTTCTATCCCACCAAGAACCTGGGCGGCTTTGGCGACGGCGGATTGATCACGACCAATGACGACGACCTGGCGGCCAAGCTGCGCGTGCTGCGCGATCATGGACAGCAGCCGCGGTATTATCATCACTTCGTCGGACTCAACAGCCGGCTCGACGCGCTGCAGGCGGCGGTGCTCAACGTCAAGCTGCCGAAGCTCGACGCTTGGGCGGCGGCCCGCGCGCGGCATGCGGCGCGGTACGCGGCCGAATTTGCGGACCGTGGCTTTGAGGACGTGATCGTTGCCCCGCCGCTGGCGGAGGATTGCCGGCATGTGTGGAACCAGTACACGGTCCGAGTCGCCGATGGCCGCCGCGACGCGCTGCAAAAATACCTGGCGGACCGCAAGATTGGCTCGGCGATTTACTATCCGGTGCCGCTGCACTTGCAGAAATGTTTCGCCGCGCTGGGCTACGAACCGGGCAGCTTGCCGGTCACCGAGCAGGCATGCCGCGAGGTGCTGTCGTTACCGGTGTATCCGGAGTTGACGGCGGCGGAGCAGGAGGCCGTGATCGAGGCGATTGCGGAGTTCTGCCAGGGCCAGGGTCGCGCGGCGGCGTGACTTTCGAGTGGGGAGTTCGGAGTCGGGAGTGTGGAATGTATTCACTCCCCACTCCACCCTCCCCATTCCCCACTCGGACTTATTCGTCCTTCGGTCGTTTGATTTCATGCCGACGGCCGCTGGGCGAGAACGTGATCGCCAGGCCGATCAGAATGGCGAGGATGATGATCGCCCAGGGGATGCTCAGGCTGGGCGTGGCAATGAGCACGCACTTCGTGAATTGCGTCGACAGGCTGGCAATGAGGGAAAGCATGATTTTAGGATGCTTCCCATTCTAAATGGGCCGGCAGCTCCTGCCAATCGGACGGGCCGAAGGGAACGGTCACGAGCGGCGAGGCCAGCCATTGGTCGAGCGGGCGAGCGGCGCGTCGGAACAGGCCTGTGGGCATGGCGACGGTGTCCCAACTGTCAGAGAGCGGGCGGGCATGGGGCACGTAATCAGCCAAGCGGACGCCGAGGAAGCCGTAGTGCTGGCCGCGATATTCGAATAGCTCTTCACTTGGCAACGGCGAGCGACAGCCGACGAGGTGGTACGCGAACACCAGCAGCGGGCAGAAGCCCGGGCCGAAATGGCTTTGCCAGGCAGCCAGGCTTCGCAGGTCGTCGCGCGTGGACCAGTTCTTCCAGTATTGGTGATGCTCGTCGCCGGAAGGGAAGCGGCGGCCCTTCACGTCCACCAGCCACGACGTCTGGCCGGGCGGCGACACGATGAAGTCGAGACTTTTTAATGAGCCGTCTGCCACCAGGCTGCGGCGGGCCTCGTCGACGGCGATGTACGGCAGGCGCCGGGCGCGAAGAAACGCCTCGAACGCCGCTTCGTAGTGATTGTCGCGATGCATGGGAAAGCTGTTAGCTATTAGCTCTTAGCTGTTAGCCAGAAAAATGGCACGATCGTCTGGCTAATAGCTAACGGCTAAGAGCTAATAGCTTCCCTTGTACACTATTCTGTTCACTTTGCCAAGATGCGCTGCGCCTCGATCACAATGTCTGTCAACGGGACCGTAATACTCTCTGTGGTGGCCAAATCCTTGATTTGGCACTGGCCGGCGGCAAACTCGCGCTCGCCGGCGATCACTGCGACGCGGAAGCCCTTGCGGTTGGCGTACTTCAATTGTTTGACCAGTTTAGCTGGTTCGGGGTAGACCTCAACGGCCAGACCGGCGGAGCGTAGAAGCGCGGCTAACTTGAAATAGTCACCGAGGCGCGTGGGGTCGAAATAGGGGATGATGATCTGGGCGGGCGTTTGCCCTTTTTCCAGCAGGCCCAGCTCTTCCATCGCGGCCAGCAGGCGATCGAGGCCGAGCGACGCGCCGATGCCGGGCAGCTGCTGGTTCGTGTACAGCTCGGCCAGATTATCGTAGCGGCCGCCGCTGCATATGCTGCCGATCGCCGGAAGATCGTTGAGCGTGGTTTCCAACACTACGCCCGTGTAGTAGTCCAAACCGCGCGCGATCGATGGCTCGATGCAAACCCGGCTCATTGCATGCGCCGGAAGCACATTCGCAAGGGCGGTGAGTATTTCGCGCAGCCGACGAACGCTTGATTCGCCCCCTTCATTTCCAGCAACGAGCTGCTCAAGGTCGCCTAGCATTTCGTGGTTATCACCGCTGAGGGTCGCCAATGACATTATGTGATTTATGTCGTTCGCCGTCGTTCCTGGTGTTTGTGCGAGTTCCTCGCCCACAGCGTCGGGACCGATTTTATCGAGCTTGTCGAGCACTCGAAGAACGTCAGCTGATTTAGCGGTAAGTTTCCGCTTTTCAATGATCCCCGTCAGTATGCCGCGATGATTGATGCGGATTCGAAACTCGCCAACTTGAAGTTCCGAGAGTAGGTCGTTCACGACAAGAACTGTTTCGATGTCCGCGGCGACGCTCGTCGTGCCGATGGTGTCGAAGTCGCATTGCATGAACTCGCGGTAGCGGCCGCGCTGTGTGTTTTCGCCGCGCCAGACGGTGGCGATGTGGTAGCGCTTGAACGGCGTGCCCAATTCGCCGATGTGCTGGGCCGCGAAGCGGGCCAGCGGCACGGTGAGATCGAAGCGCAGGCCGACGTCGCGGCCGCCGTGGTCCTGGAAGCGGTAGAGCTGCTTGTCGGTCTCCGCGCCGCCTTTGCCAAGCAGCACGTCGAGATATTCCAGCGCCGGCGTGTCGATCGGGCTGAAGCCGTAAGAGCGGAACACCCGCCGCGCGACGTCGCTGATGCGCTCGCGCGCGAGCATGGTTTCCGGCAGGTAGTCGCGGAAACCTTTCAGTGTGCGGGGCTGGATGCGGGGAGAGGGCATAGGAGGATGCAGGATGCAGGATGCAGGGGGCAGGGGGCAGGGGGCAGGGACAATCAAGCCGCGTCGAACACGGCCCCTGAACCCTGCATCCCGCATCCTGAATCCTATGAGATTATCGGCAACAACGGCGGCTTGGGGCTGCGGATGTTGCGGCCTTTTTCCTGCAATACGGCTTCGGTGTACTCGGCGACCTGCTCGGGGTGCTCCAAATAAAAATCGTAGGTCCAATCGTCTTCGTATTCGCAGTTTTTGGTGGAGTAATCGCGGCAGACCTGCGGACGGGTCTCGTAGATGCCGCAGCGGTTGTCGTCCTGCAAATGACGACAGGTGGTGTGCACCAGCAGGTACCAGGTTTCGTCTTCCTTGAACACCGTTGCCCGATCGTGTAACAAGAACCAGCGGATGTATTCGAAATCGGTGCGATCCTCGGGCGTATCGATCGGCATGGCGAAATAGCGGCAGCACTTGGCCGTGCAGTACTCGCAGAGGACCTTGTCCTTGGGCACCTGTTCGCGGCGCAGTTTGATGGGGGCGAGGGCTGTAGCCATGATGATACGCTCCTGCGGATAGACTCGTTGATCGTTAACAATAACGCGCCAGGGATGGTTGAACTAGAGGCGAGGCAATTGCAAAATGAAAAATGCAAAATGAAAAATGAAAAATGCGGAGGCAGAATAGCGGTGGCCAGACATCATGAAAAAGCGGCGCTAATTTGCAGTTTCCCGCCAATTGCTGCGCCTGATGCTCGGGTCTTGGTGTTAGGCACGGTGCCCAGCATCGCCTCGCTGGCGAAACAGCAATACTACGGTCATCCTCAAAACGCCTTTTGGCCGATTATGGGACGACTGTTTGGGGCGGGCCGCGACGTGCCGTATGAGCAGCGGAAGCAAATTCTGTATGGACATGGCCTCGCGGTGTGGGACGTGTTGCGCGAGTGTTATCGGGAAGGGAGCCTCGATACGGCGATCCGGTCGGAATCGGCCAACAATTTCGTGTCGTTCTTTCGCCGACATCCGCGCATTCATACGATCTTCTTTAATGGGCAGAAGGCGGAGACAGCGTTCCGGCGGCATGCCGCCCCGAACGTCGACAAGCTGGGCCGCGAGTTCCGTTGCGTCCGGTTGCCTTCGACCAGCCCGGCGCACGCCGGGCGGACGTTTGAGCAGAAGCTCGCCGCCTGGCGGGCCGTTTCCCGCGCGCTGTTTGGAGAAAGTTAGCCACAGAGAGCACAGAGATCACAGAGTGAGAAAACCAATTGCCAGTAACCCGCACAAATCAGCGCAGATGTTACAAATACCGAATCCGCATCAATGATTAAATTGAGGCATACGCATCTACCTTCATCCGGCAGTTGTTCGTCTCTGTGTACTCTGTGATCTCTGTGGCTGAGCTGAAAATCAGCCAATTAGCTCGAGCGTTTTGCGGAGCATGCGGAGGATGCTTTCTTCGTTGGTCCGCTCGAGGACTTCATCGGGCGTAAACCACGCAACGTCGTGCGATTCGTCGCTGGCGAGCGGCGGCTGGCCGGAATGGGCGATGAGCAGGAAGCGAACATCGTGGTGCTCGTGGGCGTCTTCGACGAGGAGGCCGTGCGCGTCGAAGCGCGCCGGAATCTGGTGAACATCGACATCCAGCGGGATGATTGCGCCGTCGATGGGGAGGATTTCGAATTCGTCCAGACCGGATTCCTCGCGGGCTTCACGAAGGGCCACTTCCTCAACACACCAATGACCGTCGGCATGACCGCCGAGTTGCAACCAGCGGTCAAGCTTGCGGTGATGAGTCAGCAGATGGCGGCGGCGATCAGGTGAGAGGATCCACGCGGCGGCGGTAATGTGGCCGGGTCGGCACGTGCGCTCGAAGCAATCGGCGTGCGATTCGACCAGCGCACAAATGCGATCGACGACCGGGCTTTCGCCGGGAAAGACCTGGCGATAGCGGGCCAGCATGTCGAGCAGCGGCCGGCGGTGCATGAGGAAGTCGTCAGTCGTCAGTTATCAGTTCTCAGTATTGAAACGATAGATAGATTATTTCGGTTAGTTTCAAGACTGACAACTGACGACTGAAGACTGACGACTAACTACGGCAAAACGACCTTGCGGGCGGAAGCGGGGCGGCGCGGGTAGGAGTACGGCGCCCAGAATCCGGGCGGCGGATTGAGCAACGATTCGGGCTGAAAATCGACGGTCAGCTCGCCGCTGGAGTTTGCGATGTCACCACCGACCATCACCTGGCCCCGCACCAACGGATTGTTCTGGTACCTGAGGTCGTTGCGAATCACGACCAGGCCGCGAATCTCCGAAGGATAAATGTCATTTGCGACACTGTCGGTGGGGGTGGCCACGCTCAGTGAGCTATTGAATTCGTAAGGAACGCCCGGGGGGTTGAAATTCACTGCGTTGTCGGCTTCATTCAGCGCGCGGTTGCTGGCGTTGATCGCGAAGTTGGCATTCGCTGGATTGTCGGCGGTGACAAGCAAAGCCGGATAACCGGGAAGCGACGGCGTCCAGCAGATGGGACCGCTGCCGACGCCCGAATTGGCGCCCGGGTTCACGACGAGCAGCGTACCGTAGATGCGCGAGGCTTCGATGGTCAACCGATTACCAGCGCAGTCGATCCAATAGAGGCCCTGGGCATTGGTTGGAGCGCCAGCGTACAGGGTATTCACACCAGGGCCTAGCACCCCCCGGTAAATCAACCGGCCGGAAGTGACTTCGGTGATGCTCAAGTCGTCGACGTAAAAGTCGTCCGTGAGCAGGGAGCTTGCATCATCCGAGATCTTGATGTAGGCATACTCCAACTCGCCGGTCCAGGCGGGCGCCGTCACCTGGCTCACGATTTCGGCTGCGGGCGAACAGACGACCAAGATACAAGTCATGGAGGCGCTACTACTTGCATTCGACGAGGGGCCGGCATCGCCGGTTCCTTTGGTGTAGAGCCGCATGTGGAGGCTGCGAGTGCCGAGCAACGAAGGCGCGTGAACCCAAACTCGCACGTTGTACTGCTGCCCCGGCTTCACGAAATGATCAATGCGCTGGACGGCGCCGGCGCTCCAGTGTGTGCGATTTTGCACGCGCAGGCTGTAACTGCCCGATCTGACCCAGTTGTTGGACTGGCTGACGGAGGCTGTAATGCCGGGAAGTCCGGGCGGCGTCCCAGTCCAGTAATTGTCGCCATTTTCGATGCCCGCGTTGCGACCGAGATTCGGCGTGTTCGTGGGCAGACTCAGTAGGGTGAGCTGCGTGGCGTTCGTACGATAGTAATCGAATAACGTCGCCCAATCGGGCATTGTGGGTAGTTTGGCGGCGTCGATCTGGGTTGTCGTTCCATTGTAGGTTGAGCCGCTAACGCTCGCGGCCTCGACGTTACCGAACACCTGCGAGGACGTGGCGGTGATTTGGTTCGCAGTGATCAGGCCATTTGTGCGGAGCGTATCGGCATTCAGGTCGACGACGTCGCCACTAGCAATGGCCGAGCGGAGGCAGCCGAGCGGTTCTTTTCGCGGATCGATGGTTACTTCGACGCGCTGCTCTGCCTGACCGCTGTAGCCGGTGCCGCGCACAAGAACTGGGTCGTCTAAACTGTTGGCCAGATTGGCGTCGACAGGATCGGTCACATCGAGGCTACATGTGCCGGCGGCAGTGCCGCGGCCGGTAAACCATTGGCCGTTCGTCTGCGTCGTCCGCCAGTTGGCATCCTGCTTCATGGTCAGCAAGGCGAGCTCAACAGCCGTATTGGCATTCAAATGGGCCTGGCGGATATCGGTTGAGGCCGTGAGGATACGGTTCTGGATCCGCTGCGCCATGAGCGCGGTCATGCCCAGCAACGCAACAATGAGCGACGTGCCCAAGACGGCGATGTAGACGGCGCCGGCGCGGTGGCGTGGTTGCACGAACCGGAAATTGCAAATTGCAAATTGCAAATTGCAAATTGTTAATTGGGCGACGTCGGCATTTTGCAATTTGCATTTTGCAATTTGCATTTTGCAATCTCCTTTTACTCCGCATTCGTTCGGACGGCGACCTGTTCGGCGAGAATCTGGTCGCGGTATTCGACGATGACTTGAATCCGCTTGGCTCCCAAGTCGCTGCCGGCGGTTTGCGTCGGATTGCCCGGGACCACATACGTCACCGCGACGCGATGGCGCCAGTCGGCGCGATCGGGCATGTTTGTGCCGTCCTGGTACTGCGGTGGCGATTGGTTCCAGCCATCGTAGTCGTCCACGTCGTCGAAGGCGGAACGAGGACCAGCGGGCTCGCCGCTTTCCCGGCCGAATACGGGCGTCTGGCTTGGATCGTGGTATGCCGTTTGTAGGATCTCGGACATCAGCTCATCGGCCAGGCCCAAGGCGACGGCACGGTTCCCGATGGATTGGGAAGATCGCGTCGCGGCGCCCAGCGAGTTGAGCGCAGCCACCGCCATCAAGCCGACGATCATCGTCGAGGCGACGACCTCGATGAGCGAGAGCCCGCGGCGGATCGAGCGTAAATATTGGCTTGACATGGGAGATGTTGGAATGACGAATGTCGAATGACAAATGACGAATGATGAAATGTGACTTACCTCGTTCATGCTTTATTCGTCATTCGTCATTCGAGCTTCGTCATTCTTAGTTCGTGGAGACTCGTACATCGACGTAATCGAATTCGGCCAGGCTGGTATCAGCGTACAAAGTGAGGAATCGGTCATTTGGTGAAGCCGGTGCGTAGGTGCGGTAAGTGTAGGTGCCCTGATCCTCATCGTTGATTTGCAGATTGACGAGGTTGTGTTGCGGCAGAATCGTCAATCGGAAGCGGAGGAATTCAGCAGGCAGTTTTTGGCGCGAATAGAGCGTGACGGTTTGCGCATCTGACGATTTGCCCGAGAGAGTAAGTGTTTGCGTGCCGTCGTTCTGGCGCTGGACGTACACGAGAATAGGCGCATAAAGTCCGCCCTGACGATCGACATTGATCCGCACGACGGCGCCATTGCCGCCGACGCCCGTGTTGCGGCAACGTACGTCGACGGTCGTTGTTGTGGTGAAATCGCTAAGGGGGCGCGTTTCCAACGCTCCAGTGGCTAACCAAATGCCGCTGATGAGTTTGGAAGTGTCAAACGAGCCGCCGCCGGTCACGGCCCAATCGGCGGTAGCGTCGCCGTTGCCGTCGGTAGTGTTTGGATTGCGGTCGAAATCTGCGCGCCAGTAGGCGGACAACAATTCGGGCAGGTTGACCAGCGGGATGCTGGCGTCGATGCGAGCGTGGCTTTGCTCGCTGGCTTGGAGGACGAGGCGGACATGGGAGACATAATCTCTAGTCACGTTGTACGTGGGGCCCGGCGTGGTGTACGTGCCGTAGAGTCGGCTGTACATTTGCCGGGTGGTCATGAACTGCCAAGTGGCGCCGCTGTCGTTTGACTCGAGCACGCCGGTGGAAACGCTATCGTTGGTGAGAATCTTAGCAGCGACATTCGCGTTCATCCCCGCCCACACCAAGGTGTAGTTTCGATAGAGCGAGAGGTTCCGCGCGGGATTCGGAAAGACCACGGTATTCCACCCCATGCTGGCGGTAAGCGTGGACTCGAGAACAGTAACCTGGCCGAGCACGCTGCTCGTTGGTGCGTCAAAGGGATCGCCGGAGGCGCGCAGTTGGACGTACAAAGTATCACTGTTGGAACCGGTTTGACGCCCTTGGAAATCGACCTTCGTCGCGTTCCACGAAATGGCATTCGCAGGAATGGAACTAAACACGGCCGGGTTGACCTGGTGGGCCGATTGGCTGTTGATGGCAACATCGCGCTCGGTACCAGCCTGCACGTTGGTATTGCTGAGCAAAATTGTTTCGGCCGAATCCACCGTTGTCTTCAGGTCGGCTGTCTCGGGCTTTAGCAGAAAGGTCGTCGAAAATGCGTTGACGGAATCGAGGACCACAATGGAGGCTCCGGCGTCGAGCCTGCGATAGAGGGCGGCGCCGGGGACGCCGGACCATTCGTAGCGAATTTTCTCAGCCGCGCCGTCGTTATTACGGTCGGCGACGACGAACTCGAGGATTTGCGGCGTCTGCTGAATGATGAGCGTGGCACAGCGGAGCTCGTCGGATATTTGATTGATGACCTCGGCGGCCTGGGTCCGGCGAACCGATGCTGAGGGCGTGTAGGCCACCTGGGAGCCGATGAACATGACCGCGCCGAGGCCGGCTAGAAGCACGACGCTAGCAATCATCGCCACAACCAGCTCCATGAGCGTGTGGCCCGGCCGGCGTGCATTATCGTAGGTAAGGTTCATGATCTTTGGTGAGTACGTGCGCGAGTGAGTAAGTGAACAAGCGGCGTCTTTCTCACTTACTTACGGGCCCCCTTAATTACTGTTGGCAGAGACTATGGCGTTCGAGCGCGGGCGTGGTTATTGCTAATGGCGGCCTTGCCGGACGTGGCATCGAGCGTGACGGTGCACTGATGATTTTTCGTGGTGAGGACAACCGAGCCGCCGCTGGAAGGCTTGCCGTAGCCGTCGAATGTAATCAACTGGGCTCCGCCAAAGTTCGCCGTGACGCTGCTAAGCTCGTATGGAGGCTCCTGCAGATTGACGCTGTATTGGGCCGCGGGGTCATCCAGCGATTTGATCAAGTTGCTCAACGTGTATCCGGAGGTGGTGAACGTGACAGACTGTCCGGTGCTCGTGAGCCGCGCCATTTGTTGCGCTTGTTCGAGATCGGCTTTAAGACGTCGAGCGGCGGATTCGACGCGGTGAAACATCAGTGAATCCAGAAATGCCGGCGTCGCGGCGGCCGCCAAGACGCCGATCACGAGCACGACAATCACCAGCTCCACGAGTGTGAAGGCGTAAGAGCGGTCGTGACGCCGGCGACCGCTCATCGGCGAGCGATATGCTGGCAGCAACTTGCGGGGTAGTGGTTGCATGGAGCGGGGCAATTGTTTCGTTTAAAGCGGCCATCTCGGCTCCCGAAGAGCCTGCCAAAATATAGCTCGCCAGGACACAAATTGAACGGCGCGATGGGGGCGCGGCTGACGGCACCCCCGGAAAGCAGGAGCTGAGAATTCAAACATCCCAGTGGCGGGGCCATGGATTGCGTCACACGTACCGGTTGTGCCGGCTGTGATAGCCGGTGCCCACCCACTTGCAGACGAGGTTTTCAAATTTTTTAACAAAGCGGTGCGCATCAAGAATTCCGTTCTACGCTTCTGATAGCCACGGCCTCTGGCATACGTTAAAAGCTCCAGGCCGGTGGGGGGGACCGACAGGATCGATGGGCTTTAGCTGCCTCGACACCGCGGCATCTCTCAGGCTCAGTTCTCGAGTCCATTTGATGGAGACAGTCAGATGCGTAAGCACACGGGTTTCACGTTGGTTGAGTTGGTGGTCGTAGTGATGATTCTTGGGATCCTGGCGGCGGTCGCGGCACCGAAGTTGCTGAACACGTCGAGCGCGGCGGCCGACAACGGGCTCAAACAGACGCTCGGCGTAGTGCGCGATGCCATCGAGCGCTTCGCCGCCGAGAACGCCGGCGCGCTTCCAGGCGAAGGTGGAGATGAGGCGGCATTCAAGGCTGCCATCGCGCCTTACCTTCGCGGGGCCTTCCCGATTTGCCCCGTAGCAGGGAAGAACGGCGTGGTCAAAGTCACAGGTGGGACTGCCCCGATCCTCGGCGAGGCGTTTGTGGGCGGGATGCCGTCGTGGCACTACTGTTCTGGCAGCGGCCAGTTCATCTGCAATTTGGCGGGACCGACCAAGAGCGATCCAGCCGTTAGCTACGACGAGCTCTAAGAGTCCGATGGCCATGCTTGCAACGGCACTTACGGGCTCGAAGTGCCAGCACGATCGAGAACGTGATTTTGGAGAAGTCCCGCAAGCGGGGTGGTTCAAGGTCAGCTTGCAGCTTAGGTCAATTGTCCCGATCGCAACAAAGATCGGGGCGCAGCGCGGCCGATAAGCAAATTGCTGGAGTGCGACCATCGAGGAACAGGATGAACAGTGCGCCCGTCGTGAGCGACGGCTCTGGCAGTGAAAGCCGGTCATGGCGAGTGAAAAAGCAAAGATTCTGGTGTGCGAAGACAACGTCGCCTTGTCGGGCGTCGTGTGCTTCAACCTAGTCCGGGCAGGCTTTCAGGTGACGAACGTCAGCAATGGACGCTTAGCGATCGAGGCGCTCGAGAGAGACACGTTCGATCTGGTGCTGTCGGATCAGCAGATGCCGATGATGACCGGCATCCAATTGTGCGAACACATGCGCCACCTGCCGGCACACCGGCGAACGCCATTCATTCTGCTGACGGCGAAATGCATGGAGATCGATTTCGCCAAGCTGCAACAGACGCTGGGCATCTCGGCGGCGTTGCCCAAGCCGTTCAGCCCCAGCGAGCTAATTAATTGCATTGAGGAAACGCTGGCAGCGGGCTGCCGGTCGTAGAAGCCGCAGGGAGCTGGGAGCTGGGAGCAGGGAGTCTCAAAACTTACTCCCTGCTCCTTGCTCCCGGCTCCTCGCTAAACGGAATGGAATCCGATGTTTGTCCGCAAGCTGCAAATTGAATTGCCGCGCCGGATCACGGCGTATTTTCTGCTCTTCGGGCTGGCCGCGCTGCTTTGGCTTAGCGTAGGCGCCGTTTACGTTGCTCGTTCGGTGACGGGTGGCCGTTCGGAGAGCGCATCGCTGCGGTTCCTGGGCCGCGGCAGCAACCGGATAGTGCTGGCGTATCTGCGTGATAAGAACACCGACCTGCAACCGCTGCTGTCGGAGATCCGCGCTGAAAGCAGCGCTGACTATTGCGCCATTGTGTCGCCGCTCGGCGAATACGTGAGTCATTCGAGCCGCGGCCTGGTCGGCAAGCCGGCGGCCGAGCGCGGCAGCATGACGGATCGCTGGGGCGAGGTGATCCGCGTGCAATACGTTGATGACGGCGGGCTGCCCATGCACGAGTACCGGGCACCACTCAAGGCCGGTGAGACTGCATTGGGCACGCTGCGATTGGGCATCTCGCAGCCGAGCTTGTGGAGCTGCCTGGGCGCCAGTGGCCGGGCCGCGCCGCTGGCCTTAATTGGCCCGGCCTGCTGCATGGCGGCCGGGGCCGTGCTGCTCAATCGTCTGGTGCGGCCGGTTGCCGACATCGAGCAACAATTGCACCAGGTGGCCATGAGCCCGTCGCTGGAAAGCTGCGAGCTGCGCGAGGTGCCATCCCAGGGCGCCGCGGCGATGGGCTGGAATCGCGTGATTCAACAACGCTTCCGCGGCTCTCATGCGGATACGCTGGGGCAACATCTTCGCCAGTCGCTTCAGCAAGGCCGGCAGAGCCGGCTCGACGCTGTTCTCAATAGCATCCCCGACGGCCTGGCCACGACCGACGCCGTAGGCCGGCTGACCTACACCAACATGCCGATGGCGGTGATTTTGGGTTTGAAGGACGTGGTCGGCGGGGCGAACAGCGAAGATGGCGATGCGCCCGTCATGATTCATCAATTGGTCAAGCGCTGGCAGTTGTCGGAGGTTAACGGACTCTTTTCAGAAGAAAATCGGGACCGGGCGGTAGTAACGGAGCTGGCGCGGGAGGAGAACGGTCAGCGTCGTGTGGCCCGTGTGGCCCGTCACCCCATCTGCATCGTCGGCAGCGGCAAGCACGAGGCGCACGTGTGGATGATGCGCGATGTGACGCAGCAAAAACTGGCCGAGGAGATGCGCGATCAGTTTGTGGATACCGCCACGCACGAGCTCCGCACGCCACTGGCCAACATCAAAGCCTACGCCGAGACGCTGGCGCTGGCCGACGTGATCGACATCGAGCAGCAGAAGCAGTTCTTGAACACGATCAATACCGAAGCGACACGTTTGGCTCGCTTCGTCGACGATCTGCTGAGCGTCAGCAGCATGGAGCTGGGCTCGCTGTCGCTGAACAAACAAGTCACGGACTTGGGCCGCATGCTGAACGAAGTGCTGGCGAAGATCCGGCCGCAAGTGGAAGAAAAGCGGCTGACATTGGAGGTCGCGCTGCCCGAAAAGATGCCGGAGCCGGAATTGGACAAGGACAAAATCGCCGCGGTGCTGGTCAACTTGCTCGGCAATGCGGTGAAGTACACGCCGGAGGGCGGGCGCGTGACCTTCCGCGTCAATATCACGGACCAGCAAATCGAGGTCAGCATCGAGGATACCGGCGTGGGTATCGCGGAGCATGAATTGCCGAAAGTATTCGAGAAGTTCTTCCGCAGCCAGGATCCGCGCGTGCAGGAGCAAACGGGCACGGGCCTGGGACTGGCGCTGGCGCAAGAAGTGGTGCGGCTGCACGGCGGGCGGATTACGGCAGAAAGCGAGATCAACAAGGGCAGCACGTTCAGCGTCCTGCTGCCGAGAGGATGAAGCTCGGAGCATGGAGCACGGAGCATGGAGTTGGGACTAAGTGGCTAGTGATCTATTCCGCTTTGAGCAGTTGGAGGTTTGGCAACGGGCGGCTGACCTGGCATTTGCCATAGGATCGGTCGCGGACAAATTGGCCGAACGTCACTTGTACCGCTTTGCGGAGCAATTGCGGGCCGCGGCACTTTCGATTTCCAACAATATTGCAGAGGGTTCTGGAAGCAATTCCACGAATGAATTTCGCAACTTCTTGAACATTGCGCGTCGATCGGCGTTCGAATCCGCAAGTATGCTACTGATTTTCAAAAGACAAGCGCTAATTCCAGCTGACATAGTGGGCAAGCAGATTGATGAACTAAACCAGATTTGCCGGATGATAACCGGCCTTTACCGATCATTGGAATAATCACCGACAGGAGAGCGACAGCCGGATTGCTTTGGTTCTTACTCCAAGCTCCATGCTCCATGCTCCACGCTATGATGTTCGAGCAAAAGTGCCAGGGCGCAGTGGATGTGGTCAGCGGCAACGACCGGATTGCCGGCGAGCACGTCGCGGAATTGGCGGCCGTGTTCGAAAAGCAGCTTGGTCGGGGGCAGCCACAAATGGTGCTCGACTTGCAGCGAGTCGCGGTGATCGACAGCGCCGGCCTGGAATTGCTGTTGGAAGTGCAAGAGAAATGTCAGCGGATGGGCGGGGCGCTGAAGCTGGCCGGCCTGGGGGCCGTATGCCGAGAGGTTCTTAAGGCCACCGGCGTCGGCTCAAAATTCGAGATCTTCCGAGATTCGGGCGGCGCGGTGCGGAGTTTTGTGCAATGAACGCAGCGGTCGGCAAAGAAGAACGCGTACTTCAGGGTGCCACTGGCTCCGCCAGTGTGGAGCGCGGCCATGCACTGGCCGAGCCAGTGGCACCCGCGACGGCGCCCGTCAGTCGGGCGACGCTGGGCCAGCAACTGGTTGGCGCCGATATCATCACCCCGCAGCAGTTGGACCAGGCGCTGGCGGAAGGATCGCAGAAGGGATTGCGGCTTGGCGAAACGCTGGTCGAGATGGGCATGGTGCAGGAGGACGCCATCCTGCCGTTTATTGAGGGGCACTTGGGCGTGCCGGCGGTGCGGTTGCGGGACGGCATGATTGACCCCGTCGCGGTTCGGCTTCTGCCGCGGAAGGTGGCGGAGCGACTCGATGCGATCGCATTGTTCACGGTCCGCGGCGCGCTGACTGTCGCGATGGCCGACCCGCAGAATCTGGAGCAGCTCGATGAAATCGAGCGGATTACGAGCCTGCGGGTGAAGCCGGTGTTCGCTTTTCGAAGCAGCATCCAACGGACGCTGCCGCGGTGCTACGAAGAAGGATTCGAAGTCGACACGGTGACGGCCGACCTCGACGAATCGGCGGTGCAGCTGCAAGCCGACGCCGCCGAGGTGGACCTCACCAATGTCGAGTCGATGGTCGACGGCAGCCCGATCATCAACCTTGTGAACTATCTGTTGGTGCAGGCGATTCGCGCCGGGGCGAGCGATATTCACGTCGAGCCGAGCCGGAAGTTTTCAGTCGTGCGTTTCCGTGTGGACGGGCAGATGTACGAAGCGCTACGGCCGCGGCGGGACATGCACCCCGCACTCGTGTCGCGCATCAAAGTCATGGGCAAGATGGACATCGCCGAGCACAACCGGCCTCAGGACGGACGGTTTCAAGTGACGGTGGAGGGACGCGAGGTGGACTTTCGCGTTTCGACGCTGCCCACCGTGCTGGGCGAGAAGATCGTGATGCGTATCCTCGATAAGGAAAACCTCTCGTTCAATCTCGACCTGCTGGGCGTTCCGCCCGACATGCTCAAAAAGCTTAAACAACTGCTCGCCAAGCCGTATGGTCTGCTTTTGGTAACGGGCCCGACCGGTAGCGGCAAGACAACGACGCTCTATTCGGCGTTGGAGCTCATCAAGAGCGTGCACCGCAACGTGGTGTCGGTCGAGGACCCCGTCGAGTACCAAGTCGAGCTGGTGAACCAGGTGCAGGTCGACGAGTCGCGGCAATTATCCTTTAGCTCCGCGCTACGATCGATTCTTCGCCAGGACCCGGACATCATCATGATCGGTGAGATTCGCGACGTACCGACCGCCCAGATTGCGGTGCAGGCCGCGCTGACTGGGCACCTGGTGCTCAGCACATTGCACACGAACGACTGCGCCGGCGCAATCCACCGGCTCGTGGACATGGGGATTGAAGCGTTCAAGATTGCGGCGGCGGTAGTGGGCGTGGTGGCCCAGCGGCTGATTCGCACGGTCTGCCCTTCGTGCAAAACGCTCGTCTACGCCTCGGCGGAGTTATTGGAGACGATTCACTATCAAGGCGACCGGCGGCGAAGCTTCATTCGCGGCGATGGGTGCCCGAAGTGCCATGACACGGGCTTTGTGGGCCGAACGGGTATTTACGAAGTGATGGTCGTTGATCGCGAGCTGCGGGAAATGATCGCGCGCCGGGGGAGCACGGACGAAATACGCGATTGCTACCGCCGCGCCGGTGGAAGAACGCTCCTCGAGCAAGGGATCCGCCTGGCGGAGAAAGAGCAGACGAGCCTGGAGGAAGTGATGCGGGTGGCGTACTTCGAGTGAGGTCAACGCTATTGGCTATTAGCCATTAGCTGTTAGCCAGTCGATTGATGCTGGCTAAAAGCTAAGAGCTAAAAGCTAACAGCCACTACGATGCAATTCGTTTACACTGCCAAAACCGCTGCAGGCGATATTCAGACCGGCCATATTAGCGCGGCCGACGTCGATGCAGTGAAGCGCGCGCTGCGCGAACAGAGCCTGTTCCTGATCGATGTTCGCAAGAAGGCCGGGAATTCACCGCTCAAGATATTGTTCGGCGCGCGCGATCGGGCGGCATTGTCGAAGCGGGATTTGCTCAGCGTTACAACACAGCTTGCAATTATGACCCGCTCGGGAGTCGACCTGGCGTCAGCGTTTCAGTCGCTGTCGCAACAGTGCGGCAACCCAGCTTTGCGCAGCATTCTGGGACAAATCCATCGGGACGTGACGGGGGGCAAAAGTATCTCGGACGCCATGCAGGCGCAGGCGTCGATTTTTGGCGACGCCTATGTGGCCAGCGTGGCGGCGGGCGAAGCGGCCGGCAAGTTGCCCGAGGTGCTCGGCCGGCTCGCGCAATTCCAGCGGACTGAGCTTCGCACTCGTTCGACTATCCGTACGCTGCTGGCCTATCCTGTGCTGCTGGCCAGCGTTTCGTCGCTGGTGGTGATCGGACTGGTCACGTTCGTGCTGCCGAAGTTTGTCGATATTTTCAGCCAATTCGAACTAACATTGCCCTTCATCACGCAGGTCGTCGTGACGATGTCGGAGATGTTGCGGACGCACGTGTTGATTTGGCTGCCGATGTTCCTCGCCGCGCTGGTGGGGCTGATCGTATCGCGGCACGTTGAGTCAGGACGAAAGCACTGGGACTACGCGATGCTCAATGCGCCCCTCATTCGGGACATCACGCGATCGTTTTACATTGGCCGCACGTTTCGGTTGTTGGGGCTGATGATTGAAAGCGGCGTGCCGCTGCTGGAAGGCTTGCGGCTCACCCGCAATAGTGTGCGGAATATTCTTTATCGGCGGCTTTTCGATGAGCTGGAAGATTCGATCTTGAACGGGCGCGGCCTGGCGAACTCGTTGATCAACGCGGGTTTCGTGCCGCCGGTGGCCGCCGAAATGGTGCTCACGGCCGAGCGGACCGGCACGCTTGGCATGGTTACCGAGTTGATGGGCGAATACTACGAGGAAGAAGGGGAAACGAAGCTCCGCGAGCTGGCGACCATTTTGGAGCCGCTCATTATCGTGGCGATGGGCGTCGTTGTAGCGACCATCGTACTGGCCGTCATGTTGCCGATGTTCGATATCGCCACGTTGGCAAAGTAGAGTGGAAGATCAGGACCAATATGAATACAAGATTGCAGCGGATTTTGCTGGCGATGGCATTGGTTGTTTCCGGGGTGGTGGCGGGAGCGGCAGTTTCGATCTCGAACGAGGCGCGCGGGGAAATCCGCGCAACGCCGCAACCGCAGGCATTTCAATCGGGTGGGCAACTTTCTGTGCCCGTGCTGAAGGAGATTGCGGCGACGTTGCATCAAATTGACGCCCGGCTGGCACGGCTGGAGACAGTGGCGCAAAAGCTGCAAGCCCCGCGTAATAGTCTGCAGAGCGGAAACTAACTACAGCCAAATACGAATTTAGCTTTGCCACCGAGGGCACAGAGAACACGGAGAAACAATGATGCAACGCTATTCTTCTCTCTGTGATCTCTGTGTTCTCTGTGGCAATTTCTGACTTCGCAACTGAGGAACCAACGATTTGGGACTTTCGCAGCGACTAGGTTGGATCGGCATCGATGTGGGGACGCATACGGTGAAGCTCGCGCAGGCGGTGCGCGATGGGGCCGAGGTGCGCCTGCATCGAGCGGCGGTGATCCAGCGGCGCTCAGCCTGGAGCGGTGACGACGCCCTGGCGCTGGGGCAGCCGATCTCGTCGTATCCGGAAATCCAGGCGGCACTCGAGTGCGGTCGATTTTCCGGGCGGGACGCCATCTGCTCGCTGCCAATGAACGTGTGCCAGTTGCGAGGCGTGAAGGTGCCGCCAGGCAGCGAGCGGGAGCGGCGGACAATGATCGCCGACGAAGTTGGCGAAGACTGGGTGGAGTACTCCCAGCCCATGGAGTTTGATTTCTGGGAGCTGGAGTCGGGACGTGCCGAGAAGGGGTCGGATGGATTCAACGTGAGCGTGCTGGCGGCTTCGCGGTTGTGGGTCAGCCAGCTATGGCGCGACTGCCGGCAGAGCGGTCTCGATTGTTGGGCGATCGATGGAACTCCGCTAGCAATGGCCCGCGCGATGGGGCTGGCCGGCGGGATTGAAGGCGGACGACGGGTAATGGCGATGGATTGGGGCTATTCGAACACGACGTTATGCGTGATCGGCGACGACCGGCCGCTCTATAGCCGGCGAATCCGTGATTGCGCATTCGGCCTCGTGATCGACGCAATCGTCCGAGAGTTTGACGTAACCGTCGACGAAGCGCAGCACCTGGCGGAAACGCAGGGCCTTTTGACAACGGGAGTTGACAGCGTGGCCGACCAGAGAATCCAAGCGGCGGTCACCGAAGCCGCCGCAGCGCCGATCCAGGAGTTAATACGACACGTTGGACGGACCCTGCAGTTCATGGACGCACAACGTCGACAACTGCATCCTGAGTCGATCTGGATCATGGGCGGTGGCGCCTCGCTGCGCAACCTGGGGCCCTACCTGGAGCATGCGCTGAAATGCCCCGTCCGTATTTGGAGGCTGCCATCCGACGAAACACCGATTGAGTGTGCTTCCGGGCCGCGATCGGCGGCATTTGGCGGGGCGGTGGCCCTTTCGGCCTCGGCCTGGAGGGCAGCATGAAAACGAGCATCAATTTATTGCCGGCTTCCTATCGCCGCCAACTGATGCTTCGCAGGCGCGCCGTTCAATGGAGCTGCGCGATCTGCGTCGTTTTGCTGTCCAGCTGGGTCTGGATGTGGAGTGAACAAAGGGAAGGACTGGCGATTGCGCAGGAGCTCGAAGTCTTGGAACGCGAACACGTTCCGACACAACGAATGCTGCAGGAGGTGGTCGACATGCGCGGGAAATTGGAGCAGCTTCAGCAGCACGAAGCCATCGCCCGCGAGCTGGAGCAGGGACGCAGCGCGCTGACGCTGCTGGGCGTGATCAGCCGGACGGCCCAGCAAACCGGCGGCCGGTTGCGCGTGACAAAGCTCGAGCTTACGGATTTTCAGAACGCCACCCACGTCGGAGGCCCTGCATCGACCACGGTCGTGCCAGCAAGCGGTTTGTTATTGAGTGGAGTGTCGCTCGATAATCCGGCAGTCCTCGAGCTGCTTGACGGCTTGCAGGACGCCGGAATTTTCCGACGAGTCGAACTTGGGGAATCGAAGGAACGTCAGGATGCAGAGGCGTCGCTTCGCGACTATCAGATCCGTTGTGAGTTTTAAAGCTAGGAGCAGGGAGCAGGGAGCAGGGAGCGGGGAGCGGGGAGCGGGGAGCGGGGAGCGGGGAGCCCGAGCTGAGATTTCTTACTCCGTGCTCCTTGCTCCACGCTCCCTGCTACGACACATGCAAGTAATCGATGACGAGACACGACGATTTGGCCGGTTGCTGCACTACGCGGGAGTGTTGGCGACTGTGGTATGTGCCGCGGCGGGGTACTCGTTGTTGCATGCGCCGACGGTGCATGCGGTCGTCGATCGGTCCGCCCGAATCAACGAATTGAAACTCTCATTGCGAAACGGGCCGGTCGTCCGCGATCAGCATCGCAAGGTATCGGAGCAGCTCGGTAAAGTGACAAAGCGGATCGCTGACGTGCAGCGGCGGGTGCCACAGGAGGCGGATGCAGGCGAGTTTTTAAAGGAGCTGACCCAGCTTGCCAGCGCCGAACAACTGGCGATCAAGGATTTTAATCCCGAGCAGTCCCAGATCAAACACGGCTACGCTGAGATGGAAGTGACGCTCAACGGCGCGGGTAGTTTTGCCAGCATTTGCAGCTTTGTCGATCGGCTAGCGAAACTGAATCGCTTGTCGAAGGTGAAGAACCTTACGTTATCGGCTGTAGACATCGGCGACGAGTATCCGATGACAGCCACACTTGTCATTTATTTTGGGCTGCAGCGCAAGGAGATGACGTCGGCCCAGGAAGGGCGCCGTGGCTAAGAACGAAGGTAAGCTCAAGCAAATCGGTTTGACACGCGGCAAGGGCCTGTTCATTGGCGTGTTGGCAATTGTGCTGGTGGGCGTGATTTTCATCCAGTATGGCTCGTTCGGTACCGACAATGTCGCCATGCCGGCGGTGGACGCCTTGCAGAGCCCCTCTGCGCCGCCGCCTGTGATGACGACCGCGTTGCCCGCAACGCTTACGGAAAAGGCTTTGGAGAGCAACCTGCAAACCGCGTTATCGGAGGTCCATCAGACCCGTTGGCAATTGCCCGAGCTGACGGAGGTCGTCGCCTACGATCCGTTCGCGTTGCCGGCGGCTTTTCCGCAGCCACCACGAGCAGTTCTCGATCCGCGGCTGGCCGCAGAGGGCGGCGACGATTCAGCGGCGGCTTTCACGGCGAATCAATTGGCCGAGGCGGTCGAGCAACTCCAAACGGACCTGGAGGATCTGCAGCAGCGCGGTGTCCATGTAATCGTTGGCGATCGTGGCCGATACGTCGCGATGATCGGCGACCGCACGCTCCACGTGGGTGATGAAATCAACGGCTTCACTGTGACGGCCATCGAGCCGGACGGCGTGCGCGTCGAAAGGAAGGGGCTGTGATGAGTAAGGGCACCAGGGCGTTCGTGCTGCAGAACGGCGGAGGCGCGGCGAGCGTCGTTCATCTCAAACTGCGCTGGGGCATGCTTTTGCTCGTCGCGATAAGCTTCGTCTTAGCCGCCGCGACCGGCGTGAAGGCCCAATCATCGACATTGCGCCAGATCTTCGAGGAAGCGGCGGCGGCGATTAAATCGACCGCGGTGCGGCAGCCTTTCGCCGATGATCCACAGCCAACCGAGCCGGTGACTCCGCCGCCGGCACCCGCCGTGGAAGGCGGCTCCGAAGAAAGCATTGCGCCTGAGCCGGAGGCTGAACCATTGCCGCCGCCACGATTCGAGGGCAAGCTGCCGCTCGCGGTTGACCCGACAGGTGACGTGGAATTATCAGAGTCGAAGGACGGACTCATCGAGCTGCGGGTTCGTGATGCGCCTTTAAGCAAAGTGCTGTCACTGCTGGCTCAATCACAGAATCTAAATATCGTCGCCTCGAACGACATCGACGCGCTGATCTCGATCACGTTGCGCGACGTGCCGCTGGAAGAGGCGCTTACGGCAATATTATCTGTCGCCAATTACACTTGGGTGAAACGAAACGATATTATTCTTGTTACGTCGCTGACCGGCGCGGCGAACCTGCCGGCCGACGTGCAGGGGCGACAGATCCAAGTGTTCGATTTGGATTTTGCTTCCGCCACCGTGGTCGCCGAGGCAGTTACGGGCTTCCTCTCACCCATCGGCAAGGTGACAGTACACCGTAGCGATCCGGCAAACAACCGGCTGACACAGGAGCGGGTGATCATCGAAGACCTGCCGGGGTCGTTGGCGCGAATTGCGGACTTCATTTGCCAGATTGACCAGCCGCCGCGTCAAGTATTGATCGAGGCGCACGTGTTGCAAGTGACTTTGGATGATACGCATCGTTGTGGAGTGAATCTGACGGGGATTGCGCGCATCGCGAACGCGGACCTGACCGTAAAGACGGCAGGGCTCGCGAACGCGGCCGCTCCGCAGGCGTTTCTCGCCACGCTTGAAGGGGGCGACTTGGGCCATGTGATCGAAGTGTTGCAGACGACAACGGACACGAAATCGCTCGGTTCGCCCAAGCTTCTGGTTCTCAATGAGCAGGAAGCCCGCATCCAGGTCGGCGAGCAGCTCGGTTTCAAGGTGACCACGACGACCGAGACCAGCACGCTCGAAAGCGTGCAATTCCTCGACGTCGGCGTCGTGTTGAGCATCATTCCGCGAATTACCCGCGATAGCCATGTGCTGATGCACGTGAAACCGGAAGTGTCGACGGGTGAGGTCAATGCGGAAACCGGCCTGCCCGAAGAAGAAACGACGGAGCTGGAGACCGACGTCATGCTCGAGGACGGGCAGGGCATGGTCATCGGTGGACTAATTAAAGAGAGCGATTCGGTAACGCAGTCGAAGGTTCCTTACTTGGGCGACGTGAAGGGCGTGGGCTGGTTGTTCCGCCGCTCCGTAGTGACCAAAACGCGAGTCGAGATCATCATCGCGTTGGTGCCGCGGATTCAGCCCTATGACGACGAGTGGCAGGCCTACGAGCAAGGCGAGCTGGTGAACGCGGGCGTGCCGCTGTTTCATGGGCCGCTGTGCCGTACCGACCGGCCTTGGGATCCCGTGCTGCCCGATGGCAAGCGCGTGACCAAGCCACTGAACCCGATGCGGCACAAGCGGCACCGGCCGAGAGGCTACTACCACGATCAAGGGTCGCAATACGTCGTGCCGCCCTATCCGCTGCCAGAGCAACACTTTTATGGCGAGCCGTGCGATATGCCGGCGCCGGGGTCGTCGAGCCTGCAGCCACAAGATTCAATGTTTACCGACGACGTCTTGCCGATGCCGGAAGAGATGAATCGGCCGTCGGAGGATGTCGATATCATCCGCGAATAAAAGCAACGCCGCTGTCGATGCATTTGAGGGAGAATCATGGGCAAACACGTGCCACTGCCGCGAGAGCTCGAGCATCTTATCGAAAAGCGCGAGCGGGAAGCGGATCGCCGGCGAGCAAAGCGGCGGACCAAATCGGATTCGCAGGGAGCCGACAAAGCATCGGCCAGTAAAACGGAGCGTCGCCGGAAGGCCGATCGCCGGCAGAAGCGACGGCGCAAGGCGGATTCCTAGTTGGTGGGGCGCGCTCGCTATCCGAATTCGTAGTTCCAGCTGTCGCGGGCAAACCGGGCTGCAATCAAATCTTCAACACGGGCCACGGGCCACTCGCGCAGCGCTTGGTTTGTCGGCCAGGCCTGGTCTACGGCAGCTACCAGTGCGTGTCGGCTGATCGGCAAATTTGCTACGAATTCCAGGTGAGTTCGTCCATCGCGGTAGTCGGGCACTCGCGGCGGCATTCGCAGGCAAGTCTCGACGAGGTTGAGCTCAAAGTCGTAGAGCAGCGTGCCGTGATAGAGCAGATGGCTCCGCTTGGCGCGGAGGCTGTTGCCGGAGAATTTTCGCGGTGCGCGGATGCCTGAGACTGGACAGGCAGGCGAGCCGACTGCCTCTAAGTAAACCAAATCGCTGGTGCCGCCATGCTGGACAATTCCAGTATCCGCCAAGATTGGCCGCAGGGCATCGGCCAGGCGGCCGAGCGCGTACGCGTGTGCATGGCTGATGTCTTTTAGTTCCGGACGCCGCTGGTAGCTGAGCACCACCGCATACATCAGGCAGCCGGGGCCAGCGACAATGGCCGCTCCGCCACTGGAGCGCCGCAGGACGGGGATGCCACGCTCGCGGCAGACGGACGCGTGAACTTCCAGCTCGACGCGCGTGGAACGGCCCACGACGACAATTGGTTGTGGCGATTCCCAAATTCGCAGAAACTCCGCCTCGCCATCCTCTTCTTCGGCCCAATCCAGCAGCGCCTCATCGAGAGCGAGGTTTTCCTGCGGGGTCGGCATTGTCAGATCGAGGCGTTGCATCGCCTTGTTGTCTCACAACGGGCCGCGAATTGACAAGATTGATGCGGTGGCGTTGGCAGGGACGGTATAAGGTTGACGGTCGCGTGTGCGACGTGCGAGACTACATGGAACGGCAATTTTCTTCACCCAAGCCGACGGCTCGCCGTCGGCCGCCGCCGACAAGTCGGCCGCTTGGGAAGTATCAGAGACTCAATGTTTTTGATGACGACTTCTGCGCAAAACCGAGACGAGCCGCCGGGCGGCCATTGGCAACCACCGGCGGGCGATGATTTGCTGCCGCCAGTTCAGCCGCCCTCCGCCGGCTTCATTATCCAATTGTTTGTCGTGCCCGCACTGATCGTGCTGGTGATCGTCGCGGTGTGGCTGAGCTTTAATTGGCTGGTGCGACGAACGGCGACTCGGCCGCAAGATCTGATTCAAGGGTTGGAGCAGGGGCCAAGCATCGCGCGCTGGCAACGGGCCAGCGAGCTGGCCGACATGCTACGCAACAAGCGTTTTGCGGAATTCAAGCGGAGCAGCGAGGCGGCCGGCCACCTGGCCCGGATTCTCGACCGCGAGATCGACCACGGTAGCTCGGCTGGCGGAATGGAGGAGGGCCAGGTGACGCTGCGGTACTTCCTGACGCGGGCGTTGGGTGAATTCGAGGTGCCGGAGGGCATTGACGTACTCTTGAAGGCGGCCGAAACGGGCCGCGACCCGCGAGAGCAAATCGTGCGTCACGGCGCGCTGGAAGCGATCGCGGTGCGGGCCTTCAATCTGCGCGGGCTTGAGCCACCGCAAGCGCTCGAGCATCCCGATTTGGAACAGACTCTAGTCCGTCTGGCCGACGACGAGGAGCCGAACATTCGTTCGCAAACAGCGTACACGCTCGGGCAAATCGGCACGCCAAAGGCGATCGATCGCCTCGCCTTGATGGCCGATGACGCCGACCCTGATACGCGCTACAACGCGGCAGTGGCGCTTGCGCATCACGGCAACGACAAGGGCGTGGCCACATTGGCGGAAATGCTCGACCCGGAGGAGTTGGCAACTGTGCAGCGAACGACCAATTCTCCAACAGCCGCGCTGAACCGCGGAGTGATCGTCCAAACGGCAATGGAGGCGGCCCAAGAGCTTTCGCGCAAGAATCGTGAGGCCGATCTTTCACTCGTCATCGCTGCGCTGGAACGACTCGCCCACGCCGATCCGAAGGTACTGGTGGATGCGCAACTTCCGCCGCGGGTCGCGTCAGATGCGCGGCGTGCGCTGGAAGCGATCGCCCGCGCAACAGCCGCTCGCGCTCAGCAATAGTGCGCCCGGTGAAACCTCGCTGAGGTCGGAAACGTGCCGGGAAACGTCTCGTGAAGTGGGTGTCGGCAGACGCCGACCACCATTGTCTGGGGCTGGCTTCGCGCGAGTCTGTAACGGTTGTATCGACTGCGCAGGGCGGCGGGTGTTCCAAATCGCCACGATGTCAAGCTGTTCCGTTGCGTGCGGGGAACGTGTCGGCAGACAATGAGAGAGACTTGAGAAATTTTCGGAATACGTAAAGCATTGCCCGGAGCATAGTTCATCCTTTGGTAGCGGCGCAGCGATGCAATGCTGTCGTTTGCCACGCGGCCGTTGGTGCGCCAGATTCAATTAGAAGGGGTGTCAGGCGACAGGGTGGTCCCACGGTCGGACGCATGGACGCGACTCGTAACTCGTCTCTCGTGAGGCCATTTGGGTCATGAATACTCGATTTTCTCTGGGTGTCGCTATACTCTCGCTGTTGGTCTCGGGTAGCGCTGGGCGCGAGCTGCGCGCTCAATGCTGCGAGACGGCGTATCGGCTGGTGTGCCAGACGATATGCGAGGAGCGCCAGGTCACCTGCTACCGCCAGGTGTGCGAGACCGTCTGCGAAGCGCATGAGGTAACGCGCCAGGTGCCCGTCTGGGAAACGCAGATGCGCGAGCGGCGGTACAAAGTCTTGAAGCCCGTGCACGAGACGTCGATGCGCGAGGAGCGATTCTGCGTCCAGCGGCCCGTGTATGAGACCGTGATGCGCGACTGCAGTTACGACGTGGTGCGAAACGTGGTCGAGACCTGCGAGCGCGAAGAGCGCTATATCGTTCAACGCCCGGTAACGGAAACGCAGATCCGCGAGGAGCGTTACTGCGTGCAGCGGCCGGTGTGCGAGACCGTGCATCAGCCGCAATGCCGGACGGTGATGCGGCCTGTGACCACCTGCCGCACCGAATGCGTCGACCAAGGCTGTTGGGTGGACCAGTTGGTCTGCGTGCCGGGCGCCACCACGTGGTTCTGGCAGCCGCCCGCGCCGTCGCAGTGGGTGGTTCAAAAGGTTTGGCGACCGAATCCGGTGTTGCGCCAGGTTCAAGAGGTCCGCTATTGTCCGGAGCAAGTAACCGAGATGGTGCCGGTGCAAGTAACGCGAATGGTCACCGAGCAGCAGGTGCGTCAGGTGCCGGTGCAAGTGTGCCGGACGGTTCAGGAGGAATGCGTTCGCAAAGTGCCGTATCAAGTTTGCCGGCAGGTGACTGAGCGCGTGCCGCGGCAGGTGGCGGTGCAGGTCTGCCGGATGGTGACCGAGGAACAGGTGCGGCAAGTGCCGGTCACGACATGCCGGATGGTCGAAGAAGAACGGTGTGAGCCGTACGAAGTCCGCGTTTGTAAGTGGGTCTGCGAAAAGCACACGGTCCAAGTGCCGCGCGTGGTGATGAAGCAGGTTCCGGTCACGTACACGTATCGCGTGCCGCGTACGGTGATGGTGAAGGTGCCGGTCAATCCGTGCGAGTGCGGCGGCTAACGGTAGATCAGGCTTTGCCTGACATTTCAGCTCACCGGTGTCAGGCGGAGCCTGACCTACTCTTACTTGTCGCGAAGACCCAAGCGGAACACGGAGCGGGCGAGCGGCATCGGTCGCTTTGGCCGGGCTACAGTCGTTGACATTTCCTCGGTGGCCGGTGAGACTATCTCCTTTCGCGGGTGCCTTTTCTAAGCAGGCGGCGTAAAGGCGAGTCATCGAGCGTGAGCGGGCCGACTATTCAGCAGCATGGCCATTCTCTTGTCAGCCGGCGGATTTGTTTCGTCGGCAAGTTGGCCAGTATGTCCCGGCGCGAGGCGGAGCGATTGGTCCGCGAGCGGGGCGCACAGGTGATCGAGCGCATCGGCAACGAGGTCGATTTGATCGTCGTGAGCGATGAGCGAGGTAACTTGCAGCGAGTTGCGGCGGATCGCGGATTATTTGATGACGATATCCGCGGCAAAATCTCTGATGGCGCGGTCGAGCTTGTCGGCGAGTCGGAATTCTGGCGGCGAGTGGGGCTAGTGGATTCGGAACAGGGATTCGAGCGACTTTATACGCCCGCCATGTTGGCCGAGCTCGTCAGGGCGCCGATCGCCGCCATTCGACAATGGCATCGGCGGGGAGCGCTGCGGGCGAAGCGCGAAGTGCAGCGGTTGCCGTATTTCGACTTCGAGGAAGTGCAGGTGGCACGGAAGCTGGCCGAGCTGCTCGCCGGCGGCTGCAGCGTGTCGACGGTCAATCGCCGGCTGGAGGAATTAACGCGACTGTTGCCGGAGTCGCCGCGTCCATTGGCCGATCCGGCGGTGGTGGTGGAAGGTCGGCGGCTGTTTGTTCGGCGCGGCGAGGGGCTGGCGGAGCCGAGCGGGCAGCTCGTCATCGACTTTGATGCCGCCCAGCCGCCAGCGAGCGGCAGCGACGCGGGCGACGGTGGGCCGGTCGCGATCCCGTTTGTAGCGGCGGACGCGCTGCGCGGTGTTTCGTCGGCACGATCGCGAGGCGCTCATCCAATGGCGGCGGAGGATTTACGAGCGCTGGCAGCGGACCTGGAGGAAAGTGGTCGCGAAGACCAGGCGGTGGACGTGTACCGCGCGATCCTGGTCTCGGGCGATTTTACGGCGGACGATCACTTCGCGCTGGCCGAGCTATTGTACCGGGCGGGCGACTTGTCGGCGGCACGCGAGCGGTATTACGTGGCGATCGAGCTGGATGAGGATTTTGTGGAGGCCCGCTCGAACCTGGGCTGCATCTTGGCGGAGCAAGGAGAGCTTGGGCTGGCGGAGGCAGCTTTTCGAGGGGCGCTGGAGTTTCATCCCGATTATGCCGACGCCCATTATCATCTGGCGCGGCTATTGGATCGTGCGAATCGGCGGGCCGAGGCATCGGTCCATTGGCAGCTGTTCATGACGTTGGCCCCGGCCAGCCCGTGGGCGGATGAGGCGCAGGACCGGCTGGGAGGAACACCGATGGAATAGACACGGAGACAAGGAGACGCGGAAACAAGGAGATAGCGAATGCTTCTCCTGGTCTCCTTGTCTCCCCCTCTCCTTGTCTTTCGGGCGCTCATGAGCGAAATCCTATTTCAATATGAGCAGGTCCATCCCACTACCTGGGCCTATCTGTCGTCGCTCTTGGTGATCGCGCTGTACTTCAAGTTCAATCGCATCTGGAGCGTGCGGAATCTGGATTTGTTGGGGCTGATCTTGTTGGCGCCGGCGCTGCTCATGGTGCAGTACGGACTGGAACATGGCGCGAATGGGCCGCCGGCGAAGGTGGTCGAGCACATCGGCTACATCTGGTTGTTCGCCGTGAGCGGTTTGTTCATGCTCCGTCTGCTGCTCGATGCGTTTATGGTGCGTCGGCCGCTGCTGGAACCAAACCTCAGCGTGGGCGGGCTGACTTTTCTTGGCATTTCAATATTCGTGTTCCTGATGGCCAACGTCGTCACGGGGACGCCCGATCGGGCGGATCTCGTCGGTTCTCAGCGCGCCGCCGACTTGCGAGATCGGGCCGTCTCGCCGGACGAGCTGAGCAGCCTGCGGACGCACGGACCGGGGTTCCCGCTGATCTTTTTGCTGCCGCAGATTTCGACGCAAACGCTGCTCGGTGAAGGAGGCCAGCAGGAAACGCTCATCGAAAACGGCCCAGGCCCTCAGGCCGAGTCGGTCCGTTACGTCCACGTCGTGACGGCCCGCGTAATGGCGATTCTCTCGCAATTGGGGATCGTGTTGGGGCTGGTTCTTGTGGGGATGCGTCACTTCGACAACACGAAGACTGGCATCGCCGCGGCAACGCTGTATTTGCTTTTGCCATACACGGCGATGTGGACCGGCAGCGTCACGCACGCCCTGCCCGGTGCGCTGCTGGCCTGGGCGATCGTGATGTACCGGCGGCCGCTATTGGCCGGCGCCATGATCGGGCTGGCGTTCGGCACGATTTATTACCCGGTGTTTCTGCTGCCGTTGTGGATCAGCTTTTACTGGCAGCGCGGGTTGTGGAGGTTTCTCATCGGCGCGTTGGCGATGGTGGCGCTGCTGGTGCTGGCGCTGGCCTTCACATCGAGCGACGCTGCCATGTTCTGGGCGAGCTTGCGGCAGATGTTCGGCCTGCGCGTTCCCGTCGTCGATGATCTGGCCGGCGCGTGGCAATTCTGGAACCCGATTTACCGCTACCCGATCTTGGCTGGGCACGTGGGCTTGAGCCTGAGCATGGCGCTCTGGCCGGCACAAAAGAACTTGGGCACGCTCATCAGCTATTCTGCGGCGGTCGTGCTGGGCACGCAGTTCTGGCATGCCCACAGCGGGGGGCTGGCCTTGGCGTGGTACTTGCCGCTGTTGCTGCTCACGATCTTCAGGCCGAACCTGGAGGACCGCACCGCGCCGGCAGTGGTGAAGTAAGACGACAGAATAATTCAATGACAGAATGATTATTTCATTCGGAAAAATTCGCGAAATACGCCGCTCGATCAACAGGTGCTGAACGCAGTCCATGAGATTCACAATCATTCTGTCGTCAAATTATTCTGTCGTATTTATTGATCGCGGCGGACATCGACGGCGTTGAGCTTCGCCTGCGCCGCCAGCCAGCGGCGCCATTGCTCTTGGTCGTAGTCGAAGCTGGTGCCGCCGGAAAGCGTGACGAGCGCGCTGAGAACGGCCGGATTGCGAATCGGTTGCGTGATGATTTGCGGCCCACCGCCGCCAAAGCTGAACGCGCTGCCGTCGGACGAGAACGTATAGGCGTGTTGATCTGGGTTAGCGTCGCCGACTTTGAACTTGTGCGTGGTCACCAGCGCGTCGATCAGCGGACTGATCGCGTCGCTGTCGCCGATCTGGCCAAGTGCGGCGCCGGCCCGGTTGACGATTTCGTTGTCACGGTCTTTGAGTGCGCGGATATAAGGCGTCACGAGCCCGGGGCGGCCCGATTTGATGAGGTACTCGAGGCAGTCGTGCCGAATTTCAGGTTCGGGGTCCGTCAGCGATAGATCAACTAGAGCGTCGATGGCCAGTCGGTGATCGAGCCGCGACGCGACTTCGATCCAAAGCCGTTTAAGCTCCGGATCGGTTTCGCGGCGGAGCATGGCGACGAGCGCTTCGGCGGCCAACGGATCGCGGATCTGTTGGATTTCGACGTGCGCCTGGGCCGCGCGATCCTGTCGGCGCCCCGTCAGCCCGCGCCGCAGCCGCTCAAGCTCATTCGCCCAGTCGGCTTGCGAGACTTTATTTTGTTTTTGCCGCTCCAGAAGCTCCACGTGCTGGGGCGTCACGTAGCGGCCCTCGTAAAGAACCAGACCGCGCGAGGCCATCACGTCGTCGCGAGTCATCCATTGGCCATCCTTTTGTCGAAAGCCCAAAGCGCCGCGGGCCGCTTCGTGGTTCGGATCGAGCTCCAGGACGCGCTCCCAATGCTGCTGCGCTTTGTCGCGGAGTTTGCGCTCGCGGCACCACTCAGCCATCTTCAAATGCGCTTCGATGGTATCAGGCGAGGAGCGGGCCAGGTTTTCATATTCGGCATCGTCGGCAGAGATCGACTCGACGCGTGCAATTTGCGAGCGGGGGATTGTTAGTCGCCCGCCGGCCGCGAGCTCGATGACGAGCGTCGAACGCTTCTCATCGGCGGAATCCAGCAAGCGACCTTCCACGCGGCCGCCATTGGCCAACTCGAACACGTCGGCCCGCACGGTTGCTCCCACTGAGAGAATCACGCTGACGCCGACCATAAATCGGGGCAGAAATTGCAAATTGCAAATTGCAAATTGCAAAATGTCAATTGCCGAATCCCCAATTTGCAATTTGCATTTTGCAATTTGCATTTTGCAATACTTTCTGCTGAGGATAATTCCTGCCGCTTGTGGCGAACGAAGCCCGTCTCCCTTATTATAACGTCTCGAGAGCCACCCATATTCAAGCCACCTCTGACTCCCTGCTCCCCGCTCCCTGCTCCCTGCTTCGATGAGCCAATCCACCGCCCAACATCGGTCCGTCGCCGCGGCGACCCATAAATCGGTGCGTTGTGCCGTCGTCACGGTCAGCGACAGCCGGACGCTGGAGACGGACCGGGGCGGGCAGCTCGTCGTCGAACTTCTAGCGGCGGCGGGGCATCAGGCGACGTCGCGGGAGATCGTTCCCGACGACCCGGACAGGATCGGACCGCTCGTCCAGCGGCTGGCCGACCCGACGGCGGTTGATGCAATTCTCATCACAGGTGGCACGGGCATCGCCGCCCGCGACCAGACATTCGAAACGATCAGCGGCTTGCTGACCAAAACCATGCCCGGCTACGGCGAACTGTTCCGCATGCTCAGCTACGCCGATATCGGCCCGGCAGCGATGCTCAGCCGCGCAGTGGGCGGCGTCCTAAACAACGTCGTCGTGTTAACCATGCCAGGTTCTGTGGCGGCGGTTCAATTGGCGATGGAAAAGCTCATCGCGCCCGAGATCGGCCATTTAGTGTATGAGGCGCGGAAGTGACTCGGCTGACGATGTGACATCAGAGTGCGACGATGGACGAGATAGCCTAAATTCCAATTCGGACCTTTGGTAGAGACTTCGATAGTATGCGAACGTCGTCATCGTTGAGCACAGTTTCCACCACGTGCAGAATTGCGAGCGACGGTAAGTCTTTGAGAAGTTTCAGGCCATTGGCTGTAACCATCATTGAACTTAAGAGGAAGCAGAACCTCGAATCGCCGCCACTTGCTGCTCATACGTCGCCTTGCCCTTGACGGTAAAGGGAATGTCCTGCTGAGCGAGCGCTTCCAAAGCAGCCTCTGGCACGAGATGTTCGCCGGATTGAAGCACTCGACCCGAAAACCTGCCAAGCAGAAACGCGAGCGCTCGCTGTTCCGTGTCGCGATCGGGGAAGCAGATGGTAACCATGATAGATAGTCTCCTGACAACTCTAGTTTACTCGATGCGGCTTAGAAATGCCAGCGAGGTCGGAACGAAGGACGAAGACGAATGTCGGTCGTCATTGGACGTTCGGTGAATCTCCATTCTTACTTATGCTGATATTTGTGCTGCCGCGCCTCACAGATGAGGCATGGCAGGTACACGCGATAGCCGCAACAGGGGCAGCGCATTGGTGGCGAATTTGGTACGTGGGTGCGGCGATCGTCCTCGGGATTTTTGCCGAACAACCCGCGGCGGCCGTTGGCGATCGCGCTGACTACGCCGCGGCTGACGCCCACTCGAGCGGCGATCTTGCGGTGCGAGAGCCCGCCTTGTTTCAGCAAGCGATCGATTTCGTGGATCAGCGCTTTGGGAAGCATGCGGATATGGCAGGGAGCGGGGAGCAGGGAGCAGGGAGCAGGGAGCAGGGAGTAAAATTCAGAAAGCTAGTCCGACTCATCGCTCCTCGCTCCATGCTCCGGGCTTCCCCAAAAGTCGCCGCGGTCGGGGAGCGGATCGCGCTCGTCATCGTCGGGAATGAAAACGTCCCAGCGCCGTTCGTCATCGTCCGTGCAGGGGATGTCAAAATCGTCCAGGTCGCTGGGTTCCTCGATCGGATCGGGGATTTCAAGTGGGGGATCAATGGAATCTGCGTGCTGATTGCGGTCGTGTATCCGGCCGACGCGGAAATGGTCTTGTTGAGGTGATGTCATGTTTGCACCCGGTAAATGCAAAGAGGATGAGATCATCGAATGCGCAGAAACCTAGCAGAACGGGTGGCCAATTACTATACATATGTACACATTTTCTGTAGGTTTCTTGCAGTGGCCTGGACTGGGCTAATAACGACGGCGGGGAGGCGGCGGGCCGCGAGAGTTAGGACTGAGGCCGGCCGGAGTGTCGCCGTAGCTGGAATATCGCGACTACGGCCAAACAGCCCTGAAGACGGCCGGCGTCGCGGCCGATATCCGGTAGTGAGGCATGGAGTGCCGACTCGAGGGCGTACGGAATGCGCCGTCACCCTGGTCGGTCGCCAAGGCGACCCGCTATAGCGGGGGAGTGCTTGCCATGCCGTTTCCGCTCATACCAACAGCGCTGGGCGTCTGTTTCTTTCTGATCTGGGTCTTCATCGGCGGAATGATTTTCCGCGATGGCCAGCTGGCGGCCCAGCGAGAGCGAGAATTCAACAATAACATCTGGCCGGTCGCAAAGCGAATGCGACGGAGAGAAGCCGCTTAGTTGGCGGCGAATAAAGTCGCGCCGATCATAACGCTCGATTCGACAGTTCATCGAGCGCTTCGTTGAGCAAGGCGGCCATTCGCGGTGCTTGTTCTTCAAGCGTCGCCCGCATCTCGGTGCTTAGCTGCTGATTCGCGTAGTATGCCTGCTCATCGTCGCCCAGTTGGGCATAGGCGACGACCAGACCGGCGGTGCCGAATGCTTGAAAAACCGGCTGCGAACTGGCGGCCAGTTCTTCAAGCGGCTTCAATGCTTTGCCGTGATCCAGCGATCGGGTCAGATAATAGTAGACGAGACCCTGCTTCGCCAAATTGTGATAATACGCGCCGGCGCCAGGATAGTACTGGCCCACCGCCAGCCAGGCTTCTTCGGTATCGACTGTTTTTGCATGATAAATCTGGCCCCAAACGGTATTGCTCAGGGGCGGACCGGCACGGGCTCCCGCCAACAGCGAATTTGGGCGCGTCATGGCGGCAATGGCTGCGCCCAACAGTGCGCAACCGAGGACGGTTGCAGCGATCCAGCGATTTGGCCAGCGACGCGGTTGCGTGACGGCCATTGTCTTCAGCAGATCGTCGAGGCGATTGGTTGCCGCCGACCGCTCATCGGCCGCCTGGAGCATTTCAGCAAATAGGCTCTGCGACGGTTTTCCGGCCCAGCCCTCGCGCGCCGATTCGACGAGGAGCGTGTTCAATTCGGCCAGCAGCGCTGCCGGGTCACCGTATCGATCGCCCGGTTTTTTGGCCATCATCCGGGCCACTGTTTGGGCGAGTGCCGTGGGCACAGTCGGGGCCGTGCCTACGCGGTTGTTCAGTGGGGCGGGCGGCTGATTGAGGTGTTGCAGCGCGACGGTAAGTGGCGAATCGCCGTGAAAGGGTGGTTGGCCAGAGAGCATGTGATAGGCCGTGATGCCAAGCGAGTAGATGTCGCTGCGGGAATCGATTTCGCGGCCCTCAATCTGCTCGGGGCTCATGTAGAGCGGCGTGCCCATGGTAACGCCGATTTGGGTGAGGTTTGTGACGTCGCCTTGGACGCGGGCCAGACCGAAATCGGCAACCTTCACTTCGCCGGTCGCCGCGGCGACCATGATGTTCTCCGGCTTGATGTCGCGGTGAACGATGCCTTCGCTAGAGGCTTTGATGAGGGCGGCTGTCACCTGACGGAGGATGTCGAGCGCGAGCGCCGGCGCGAGGGACCCGCGACTGCGAATGACTTCGCCGAGATTGCGTCCGGCGACGTATTCTTGCGCGATGTAGTGAACGCCGTCTTCATGGCCCACCTCATAGATTTGCACGATGCCGCCATGAACCAAGGCCGCGGCGGCGCGGGCTTCGTGGTGAAACCGGCGCACGTAGTTCGGGTCGCAGGCCAGCTCGGCGTTAAGCACCTTCAGCGCCACCTGCCGGGCGAGCGAGAGCTGCTGCGCCAGATAGACCTCGGCCATTGCGCCGTGTCCGAGCCGGCGGAGGATGTAAAAGTCCTTCAGCTTTTTGCCCACCAGGTCCGCCACGATGTTCTCCGCATCTCGGTCGACTTGTTTTCAGGATCTAGCGTTTGCACTCCAAGTCGACATTCGTTAGCACCTCGGCGGTGGCTTCGGAGCGGTTGAGGACGTAAAAGTGAATGCCCGGGACGCCGGCATCGATGAGGGCCTGCGTTTGGCGGCTGGCGAAATCGACGCCGATGTCGAATTGGGCGTCGGCATCATCGCCGGCCGCTTCCAGGCGCCGCACGAATTCGGCGGGCATCGTCGCGCCGCACAGTGAAGTGATTCGCTTGATCTGGGCGAAGTTCGTCAAGGGCATCAGGCCCGGCACGATCGGCACGCGGATGCCGAGAGCGTGGCACCGGTCGCGGAAGCGGTAGAAGTCCTGATTGTTGTAGAACAATTGGGTGATGACGACGTCTCCGCCAGCTTCCACTTTTCGCTTGAGGTTTGCCAAGTCGACTTCCGGGCTGGGCGCTTCCTGGTGCTTTTCCGGGTAGCCGGCGACGGCGATGCCAAAGTCGGGGAAATGGCCGCGAATGAGAGCGACCAGTTCATTGGCGTACCGCAAGCCACCCTCCACCGGTCGGAATGTTGTATCCCCCCTGGGTGGGTCACCGCGCAGTGCGACGACGTTTTCCACATCCGATGCTTGAGCGGCGCGGAGATAATCGCGAAGCTGCGCAGCGGTGCGGCCGACGCAAGTAAGGTGGGTCGCAACGGGAAGTCGAAACTCGCGCTGAACGCGGGTTACGATCTCCAAAGTCAAATCCTGGGTCGAGCCGGCGGCTCCATACGTGCACGTGATGAAACTCGGGCGAAACTCGACAAGCCTGGCAACATGCTGGAAAAGGACGGGCACTCCCTGAGGCGTCTTGGGCGGGAATAGTTCAAACGACAGGCCAAACTTGGTGGGGCCGTAGGCAGCGGCTAGCTTCATGGGAATCGGCGATTCAAGCGGCAGGGTGTGTACCGTTTTAGTCTAGCAGAAGTGGGGGGATCGACGAGGACGCCGGCTTCAAAATCGTCATATTTCACGCCACCGGCCAAGGGTCTTCCGACGGCCAGCGGGTGAGCGGGGCGGGATCGCCATGGTCGTGTCGAAGCGGCAATCCGCGACCTACACTTTCCCGAAGGGACATTTTCCATTCGCCGGCCGCGCTGCGCGCACGCCACAGAACACCCCCTCACCGCACCATGATCAGCTACTCGATGTTTTTCATCCTGGGCGGCTGCCTGTTGGGGGCGATCCAATTGATGGCCGGGATCGCGATCGGCCTGTGGCTCCGCCGCGCAGACCGAGCGGAGGCGCACTGCGGCCAGCAGGACATGGTCCGTGCCAGCGAGATTGCCAAGCGGCTGCAAGCTTTGGCCGATGAAATGTCGTCCAGCGTTGGCGAGCATCGCAGCCGGCTCGATCAGGCGAGTCAATTGCTAAACTCGGATGACGGCCGCACCGATGAGTCGTTGGCCGAGCTGGTGGTGGAGGTGATCGGCGACATCGTGCGCGCGAATCAAAACCTCGAATCGAAGCTGCAGACGGCGGAGAACCGGTTGGAGGAGCAGGCCGCGGAGATCGAGGCACATATTTGCCGCTCGCTGACGGACCCGCTCACCGGGCTCCCGAATCGGCGCGAATTCAACGACCGGCTGGAAGAGCGGATGGCGGCATGGAGCCGGCGCGGGGAAGCTTTCTCGCTGTTGTTGTTGTTGGACGCCGACCACTTCAAGAAGTTGAACGATCAACATGGGCACCTGGCCGGCGATCAGGTGCTGGCGGCAATCGGCAAGGTGCTGCGTGGTGCGGTGCGGCGCGAGGACGCGGTCGCTCGATACGGCGGCGAGGAATTCGCCATTCTGTTGCCCAACACGCCGCTAGAGCAGGCGGTGCAAGTGGCTCAAAAGGTCCGCGAGGCAGTGGCGGCGACGCTGGTCAAGCACAATGGCCAACAGTTTAAGGTCACCATGAGCGGTGGACTGGCAGCGATTGGATCGAACGAGTGCGCGGAGTCGCTGATTCAGCGTGCCGACGCGGCGCTCTACATGGCCAAGGCGGCCGGACGCAATTGTGCTTTCGTTCACGACGGCAGTGATTGCCGGAGTGCCGAGGATTTGCAGCGGCAAGGCCAGGGGCCGTCAGGATCTGCGGCCGAGCTGGTCGAGCTCATCCATTCTGCGGATGCCCAACGCGAGTCGAACGTCGAGACTGCGGGCGACGTCGAAATGGAGCTCGGTTCTTATCTGCCACGCGAGATGATTTCGGCGGAGTTGGCGCAAACGTGCGAGGACCTTCGGCGGCACATCGAAGAGCGCGGCCAGTGTTCGCAGGAAGCCGCATCCTGATCGCCGTCTCGATTTAACTCGCGTTGGCACTCCTCAGAAATAAGGAGCGCCGCCGCAACCTGCCCCCAACATGCACAGTATTGCGACGGCGCTATTGAAGCGGCGTCGTAGCACTCGCTGCACGTCGATGTTGTCGCATAGTGGACCTATCGGTAGGCGAGAGCGAAGAAGTCACAATTTCTTTTAAGTCTGCCGCTGTTTGAGATGCTCGCTTGGAGATTTGTCGCTGTGGGTATCGATTAGTCGTGTTTGTCTGGAGAAGCAAACAGCAGACGCCAAGTAGCTGTTTGTGATTTAGACAACGGTCGGTGTATAAAACTGTGGAACAGCAAATCGGCTGCAAGAAGCTAGCGCAACGTTGAATAAGTTGGCCTGCCGTCGAATAAGCCTTCTCTCGTGCAAGCGGCTCGGCTTCCGGCCACCTCGCCGGGGGGAACTGGGCTCAATGTCGTGCGGCATAGTGGCCCGATCGAAACCCCTTGCCCTGGCAAGTACTTAGGCGTCGCCATGAATTCGGCCTTGCCGTGATAGCTGGCTTTCGTTCAGACTTACGAGGTTACCGTCGGCGCATTGCGCATGGTCTGCCAGTGCGTCACGTAGGTTTTAAAGCGCTGGCGAACCCAGTGGCAGCCCTCCGTGCGCGGCTGCTCTGCGGCAGAGGAATTAACCTGATGAGTCAACTTGTGGTGGGACCTAGGAAGAAAATCGAGCGACAGAACTGGACCGAAATAACCCCGCAGGCACTCTACGATAAGTGCCTGTCGCTCGCCAAGAATCTGTGGTGGAGCTGGCATCCGGAGGTCGTGAACCTGTTTCGGGACCTCGACCCGATCAAGTGGCGCAAGGTCGACCACAACCCGATCATCCTGTTGGCGGAGATGACGCCGGAGCAATTGGCCGAGCGGGCAGCCGAAATGGTGCTCTACACGCGCATCAATCAGGCCCATCGCCGGCTTAAGGAGTATCTCTCCAATACGCGGACTACCTGGGGCGCCCGCGAGACGGGCGTGCTGGGTTCAAAACCGGTCGCGTATTTTTCGGCGGAGTTCGGCCTGCATGAATCCGTGCCGATTTATTCCGGCGGCTTGGGCGTCCTGTCGGGCGATCACATCAAAAGCGCCAGTAGTCTGGGCGTGCCGATGGTCGCCATCGGCCTGTATTACGATCAAGGATATTTCAAGCAGCATTTAGACGTGGGCGGTTACCAGCAGGAAGAATATCAGGACACACGAGTCGAAAACCTGCCGATGGAACCGGCGATCGGCACGGACGGCAAGCCAGTGACATTCTCCATCGAAACGCGCGACGGCGGCCTGATGGCGAAGGTGTGGCACATGCAGGTGGGCCGAGTGCGATTGTACCTCCTCGATTGCGACGTGGAGGGCAACAGCCCGCAGGATCGCGAGCTGACCTCGCGGCTGTACGGCGGCGACATGCGCACGCGGATACGCCAGGAGCTGGTGCTGGGTGTCGGCGGAGTGAAGGCGCTCCGTGCGCTCGGCATTATGCCGGGCGTGTATCACTTGAACGAAGGGCATAGCGCGTTTGCTCCGCTGGAAGTGGTTCGCCAACGCATGTTCGACGACGGCCTGACTTTTGACGAAGCGTTGCGGGAGGTGGCCCATCGCACCGTGTTCACGACGCACACACCGGTGCCGGCCGGCCACGATCGCTTCCCGGCCAATTTGGTGGAAGAACACCTGGGGCCGCTGCGGGACAAGCTGGGAATTTCCCACGCGCAGCTCATGGGGTTGGGCCGGGTCGAGCCGCAGAACGAACACGAGCCATTCTGCATGACCGTGATCGGCCTGAAACTGTCGCGGCGGGCCAACGCGGTCAGTAATTTGCACGGCCATGTGTCGCGGCGGATGTGGGCCAATTTGTGGCCCTGGCGAGTGGAAGAGGAAATCCCCATCGGGCATATCACCAACGGCGTTCATATTCCAACCTGGCTCGCGTACCCGATGCACCAACTTTACGACCGGGTGCTGCGCAGCGATTGGCAGGAATGGATGGGCGATGCCAAGGTCTGGCAAAGTCTTTACAACGTCGATCCGGGCGAGCTGTGGGAAACCCACAGCGACCTCAAGAATCGGCTGCTGGATTTCGTCAGGCGGCGCGTGGGCCGGCAATGCCGGCGCCGGAACGAGCCGGATGAGCTTGTGGAAGCTGCCCGCACCGTGCTCGATCCGAACGCGTTGACGATCGGTTTTGCACGCCGGTTCGCCACCTACAAGCGCGCCGATCTGTTTTTCCGTCAGATGGATGCGCTGGCGGAGCTGGTCAACGACCCGCACCGGCCCGTGCAGATGATCTTTGCCGGCAAGGCACATCCGGCCGATGAGCCAGGCAAGCAGCTGATCAAGAAGATCGAAAGCCTGCGTCACGATAAACGGTTCGCCGGGCGGATCGTGTTCATCGAGGACTACGACATTAACGTGGCCCGGCATTTGGTGCAGGGCGTCGACGTCTGGCTGAACACCCCGCGCCGCCCGAAAGAGGCCTCCGGCACAAGTGGCATGAAGGCGGTCCTCAACGGCGGCCTGAATATTTCGATCCTCGACGGCTGGTGGGCGGAGGCCTACAACGGCAAGAACGGATTCGCGATCGGCGACGGCCGCCAGCATGTGGACGACGAGATCACCGACGCCCGGGACGCGCTCAATCTTATCAAAGTGTTGCGTGAAGAAGTGGTCCCGCTCTTCTACGATCGCGACGCCGATGGTTTGCCGCGGCAATGGATCGACATGATGGTCGAATCGATCGCCACGCTCGCGCCACGGTTCAGCGCCCATCGCATGGTGATGGACTACGTGCAAAAGTGCTATCTCGTGGCCGCCGGCGGGCTGAGCTCCGATATGAACCGGCAATAACAGCGCCGGGGACTGGCTCATTTTGCGCAGTCCGCGAAGCAAAATGTGCCTGTCCCCTTCTCCGAGTCCGTTGCCCGTTGGCGATGCACAAACCTCGATGCCAAACAGAATCAGGGAATCTCGAGAGCAAACCGAATTGCCTGGTGCACCTCGTCCATTTTTACGGCCGACAACTTGGTCACTTGTCGCACAAGCCGCGCTTTCGGAACCGTTAGCAACACATCGCAATTGACCACACATGGCCGCGGCATGCCATCCGCTTGCGACAGGGCGACTTCGCTCGCGAGATGATGCACCGTCCGGGTGACCTGAGCAACTACCACCTGGTTGCGCTTGGCGACCGCCGATGAACGAGTCAAAACTAGGACAGGCCGGCGTCCAACCGGCTGCGGCAGATCGGCCCACCACACTTCACCCCGATCCATGGGCCGACTCTCCGTCTGTCCAAGTCTCCTCGGCAAAAATTTCGCCCGTTAACGCCGTCGAAGCCTCCGCCCACTGCTCGGCCGTATCCTTCCCCCAAGTCTGAGCATCAAGATACGCTTCGATGATGTGCGAAGCCACTTGCGACACGTCGCGCCCTTGCCGTTTCGCAAGCGCTTCAAGCCGTTGTTCGTTCGCAAGATCAAGCTGAAGCGTAATCATTGAAGCTTTGCTCCATGTATTCGCCGAAACCCCACGTCTGTATTTTAGTTCCTCAGCCGAACCCCGAACAGAACCCACCCGAAAGCCACCGACAGCCTAGCCCGCTCTCGCCCAATCGCGCCTGCTTGCGCCACAGGCGTTCCACCCCAAAGCCCAGGGTCGCCCTGCGAATCTCGCCCTGAGCAGCGTCGAAGGGAGCCTGTCGAAGGTCGAACGCGCCGGACTGAAAACTCTACCCACCATTGACAACGAGTAAATTGATGACGTTAAATTTACCGCACTAGGGTCCACAGAGCTCGCGCATGACGAAAACCATTCGCGTGAATCGCATTCGAGGTCGAATCGATTTCCTCGTAATCACCATTCGCGAAGATGAGTTCGAAGCCGTTCTCAAGCGGTTCTCGCCGCGACTGCCGGTAATCGGCGGTCGGCAAAGTTATGAATATTGCCGCATGAAACGACCGGATGGCCTACCCGTAACGGTCGCTGTTGTACGCGCCATTGACCAAGGCCAATCAATTGCTCAATCGGTAGCGCATAATGCAATCAATGACCTTCACCCGAAATGGTTAGTTCTGATTGGGATTGCAGGCGGGATAGCCGACAACGATTTCTCGCTGGGTGATGTACTTCTCGCGAGTAGTTTACACGACTTCTCAATCACAGCTGCTGTGGAAGGCGAGTCGCCGCAGCTGCGCCCATCCGGGGGACCGGTTCATCCCGTTATAGCTCGATTACTCGCTCACTTACCGGCCTCGCGAGATCGACTCGGAAAATGGAATGATTATGCAAGTATTGGACTATCGCGACCGCATGTGGAGGCGCCAAACGATTTGGCCGCAGGCTGCTATTACGGTGGCAATGCCAGTCGCATTTCGGTACGAAGCTCCCTCGAAAATAACTTCCCAAACACTGTCGTTCCTCGAAAACCCCTTTATCGAATTGGCGCACTCGCAACTGCCAATGTCTTGTTGAAGGACACAGAGCTATTAGCAGAGTGGCGGAAAGCCGCCCGACACATCACCCACGTCGAAATGGAGGCCGGTGGCGTATACACCGCTGCCAAGTACGGGGCGGAAAACGAACTACCGCTGCTTTGCATTCGCGGAATTAGCGATATTGTAGGTTTCAAACGAGAGGCGATTTGGACTCGGTATGCTTGTGAAACGGCCGCCTCCTTTTTTCACGCGCTAATATCGGAGTTGCCTATTGAGCAGCTGACTGCATCGACGAGCAAGCCGAAAATCGCACTCCTTGACGCCTTCTCGGCACTTCCGGTACGGGTTCTTTGGCTGATTGACGGGACCCGCGAAATATATCGGCTATCGGTGGACGCGGTTAGAGCGTGGATTTCACAGCAAAGACTTGAAACGCCCTCACTTGAAGAAATCGTTCGTGCGTTTCAAGCGTCCTCGAAACCGTTGCTAAGCCGCGCGGTCAAGCCAGAGGATAGAATACCGCGGGACGAATTGTCGACGTTGAATGAATTCCTGGTCGACTCTGAGGAATCAGTTCTGTGCGTGCTTGGCGGCCCTGGCACTGGCAAAACGGTATTGTTAGCACACTTTGCGCAAAAGGCGATCGCTGACGGAATCGTAACGCTCGCAATTAAGGCGGACACGGTGCCAGTAGATGTGTCATTTGACGATTGGAGCAAATCGGAAATTGGTCTGGATATTTCGGCCCTAGATGCGGTGCGAGCCGCTTCCGGCCGATCGGAAGTACTAGTAATTGTAGACCAGCTAGATGCGCTGTCCGGCACGGTAGATCTGACGTCTGATCGACTCGACGCTGTCATCAAATTCATACAGCAGTGCTCAGATATTGGCAAAGTGCGCGTAATTTGCTCGTGCCGAAGCTTCGACTTTAATCATGATGCGCGTTTTAGTTCGTTGAATGCTCGCGTCGTCAAGCTTGAGTCGCCGGAGTGGCAACATGTCAGTGCGCAGCTCGTACGACATGGAATCGCAAACTCTGCGACTTATCCACCCGACTTCCGCGAGTTGCTCAGGAATCCTCAGTATTTGCAGGTATTCATAAATAGGTTTGAACAAACTGGAAGGACAGACGAATTTGGATCGTATCACTTGATGCTAGACGATCTCTGGGCGCGTCTCGTTACTACCCCTGACGAGCAGCAAGTCCTGTACAGCCTAACGGATTACCTAATTACGAAGGAGGAATTGTGGGCTCCAAAGGTGAAATTCGAGAAATTTCAGGACGTCTTGCAATCACTCGAAACGAAAGGAATTCTTCAAACGCAGGGATTGAGGATTGGCTTTCGACACCAGACCCTGTTGGAACATGCGAAGGCCCGGCTATTTACGAAGGACGACAAATCGCTCAGCGACCATGTGCTTAGACTGCAAGGCGCAATTCATGTGCGGCCGACCGCATGGGCTGTATTACAGTACCTGCGAGACGCAAATCCAGCAAAATACCGTAAGGAGATAGAAGAGTTGTTTAATTCGGACCTTCGCTTGCATATGCGATATCTTCTAATGGAGTTTCTCGGTCGATTCAAGGATCCTCAAGATTTTGAAATCACGCTTATGGGACAGTGCTTAATCGACGAGGAAGACCGAATACGCGCTCTTATCAGCATTCGCGGTCGGGCCAAATACTTTCACGAGTTTGCAGTCACACATTTCCCAACAATCATGAGGGGTCTAATTGATTTACAGTGGCCAATTATTGGAGTATTGACAGACGCTTGGTCGTTTGATCGTGACATGTGCCTCACGCTAATTGAACAGAATTGGCTTCCCGATCCGACTAAAGACCGATTAACTCAACGCGCGATCGGTGGGCTTCGAGATTGGGATGCGCGCGCAACGAAAATCGTCCGAACTCTGATACGACGGACAACAGACGAAGGGGAACGCCTATTCTGGGCGGAATCGTTGGTGTATGCAATTGCTGAAAGCGAGCCCGCGTTGGCACCTGGGATATTTGTCGAGACTATGCGACGAATAGATGCAAACAGCAGGCGTGCCGGGTGAGGATTTAATGCGCAGTCCACTAGAACATCGGAATGATTGGTACGATCTGCCCGACGTGGTCGAGAAAGCTCCGTTAGACTTTCTCCGAGAAGGCTGGGCATGGTTCGTTGAGAAGTGCGAGGAACACCATTCCGGCGCTGTGTCGTCAGTAGTAAATCACAACGGGGGATATTGCCTGTCGTTAGAAGACGACGAAGAAGGTAGTCCCAAACCTGGGATACTAACGTCATTTCTGTTAGCTGTCGATGAAATAGGAAAAACCAATCCCACAGAATTTGTCAAAATCACACGACCGACATGGAGTTCTGAGAGCGCGGTAGTTCACAAAGTGCTGATACGAGGATTGTGTTTCGTTGTCGAGACTCAACCGAATGTCGGCCTTGAATATCTGCTGGGTGACGCCCGTCGCTTTCAGGTTGGCACGTACTACAGCCATCAACTCTCGGATTCCATCAGCCTCATAACTGCACTCGCGCCGAGACTCAGTCGGCCCGAATTGGATCAGCTAGAGCGGGCAGTCCTATCGTGGTCGATGTATCGGGACGAAGATACGCCAGTGGGTGACCAAATAATCTGGAATCGAGAATCGCGCCTCCGTCTTCTCAACGCTATCGGTTCGGAGTATCTCTCGGCGAAGAGTTTGGAAATTCTAGAGAGCGAAAAACTCGTTCTGAAAGGGTGGGACGAGGAAAGAACGAGCCGTGCGCGTGCAGGGTTTGTTCGCCAACTGTCACCAATATCCAAGGAACAGATGCTGGTGGCCTCAGATGACGAAATCCTCAAAGTAATGAGGGAAAATCCCACAGCGGATCGATCTATGCGCGAATGGGTCGAAGTGGAAGGTGGATGGGAGGAGCCAGGAGGCGCTGCGGCTGCTGGACATCAAATCGCCGAATTGTTGAAAGAAAATCCGGCGAGAGCAATGCAGATTATCTCGCATCTTGTCAAAAATGGTAGCGAAGAAGCCGCCACTCAGGCCATCAACGGTTTTGCCGACGGAAGTATGTCGGACGACGAAGCTGCCGGTTTTATGCGAGCGGTCGCACATCTTAATCCACAATCGGAAGAGCTGCGATCCAATGTTGGCTATGTTTTGTACCGTAGATGCCGTGCCAGAGTAGGATTACCGGACGATTTATGCAAGATTCTCAATGCCTGGCTATCGGCACCCTGGAAATCCAGCAATGAAGCCACGCTTGAGGCAGAAGCGGAGGACGAAAACGATACAAAAAAGGAGATTGATTCGGTACTTTGGTCGAGAGGCGGTTTTAAGTCGCTGAGCCGAGCTTTCTTTCCGCTGATGGCCCTTACAAACGGCTATCTCATGCGATCTCCTCCGGCATACAAGTTATGGCTCGACGCGATCGAACGCTTGATACCCCTTCACATTCCCGTGCGCACTTGGATGACGTATTGCCCTGAATTGCGATGGATCCGGGGCAGCGGCTGCGATCGAGTGCGTGGCGCATCAATTATTGCTAAGCTTTTCAATCACTTTCCATTGATCAAGCAAACAAGCGAGGGCATCAAGCTGGTCGCGTTTGCGGGGGATGTACTCAATATTCCATTCATGCAGGAGTTTCTTAGCTCACTCCGCGGTTCGCAACGTTTTAACGTTCGACTCGCTTATGGCGAACTACTTACGCTTGTCGCTTTTCGCGGACATCACGATCCCTGGGCGAGAGACCAGCTCGAAAGTGAACTTACGATCATTGAGACCACTGAGGGATTCGATGAAGCGACAGCTATTGGAATTGCATTTGCAGCGTCAAATCTATGGGACGAACCCCAAGCTCGTGCAAAATCGTCGAATGTGTTTTCGCGGTTGATTCCCTTTGCAAACAGCCGTATTGCCCATGCGATCGAAACAGTGTTTTGGACAGAACAGTCCTTTTCGTTGGACGAAACGACCGAGCAGCTATTTAGCGCTTTCGCAAGCAACCCGACAATCTTTTCCACGATGGGTGTCGCAAATTTGGTTCGTCATGTGGTTCCCCTCGCCGCCCATAACAGGAAGTTGGCCCTCGATATTTGCGGCGCAATCCTTGAATCGCGAAAACCAGATAATGACCTGTTCGAAGCAGGCCCGGATTTGGTCACAATCGCGATGACCCTGCAGCGATTTTCCGAAACGCGCATCGAGGGACTTACATTGCTCGAAGAGATGCTTCGCATTGGATTGGACGACGCATTCCGAGTGTTACGCGACATCGATATTCGGCCGACTGATTTTACGGAAATCGCGCCAGCAGTTCGAAGACTGCGGCGTCGCCGACGGACTTAGTTCCAGCTCCACCGGTCGGACCGAAGCGCCTAAGCACTGATGGCTGATTGCCGAAACCTGATATCTCGCTTTTGGCCGCGCACAGTGCTACGAGCTGCTGTTAACTGTTAGGAATTCTGTATTGCATCGCGGCCTTCCTTTTCTTCCAGGATACGCTCAAACCCGCGCCGCAAGCAACCGCGCCGCATGTGTTCAAGCATCACAGGTGGCCAAAAAGCTCCTGGAAATCGCGGCCGATTTCTGCTATATTCTTGCTACGCCGCATCGCCATTCCGTCATTCGCATCGATCGTCCGCCGCCGCCGTTTCAACGAGTTGTGTGTTGCGCTCGTCGTGCGCGCCGCCCCATTTTCCGAAAGGAGGTCCGACGTGGAATCCGCTGGCTGACGGCTAATAGCTGATGGCTGATGGCTAAAAAAACAGATGCGCAAAACCCCGGGGGGAAGTTTTGAGCACCTGTAGCGTTTTTGCGACAGTCAGGCACACCCAAAAAAACCTGTCCCCTTGTGTCCCCTTCCGAGAAATATGCGTGTCAGTATCCACTCCCCACTCCCCACTCCCCACTCCCCACTCCCCACTCCCTGCTATGATCACCTCACCCGATAGCCCTGAACTCGACGAGCTCTGCGTGAAGCTCCGCGAGGGCGCGGTCGAGCTCGATCGCACACCACGCTGGCCGGAGGAGCAGCTGCGGCTGTGCGGCGAATATGGGGTCTATGAGTGGTTTCTGGGACGCGAGTGGGGTGGGCAAGCTTGGAGTGAAGAGCAGGTCGTTCGTGGATATCTGGCGCTCAGCAAGGCCTGTCTCGCCACGACGTTCATCATTACGCAGCGCTCGGGCGCTTGCCGGCGAATCGAGGGCAGTGGCAACGACGCGCTCCAGCAGCGGTTGTTGCCGGGGTTGGCCAGTGGCCAGTTGTTTGCCACGGTCGGCCTATCGCATCTGACGACCAGCCGGCGCCATCTGGCGAAGCCGGTGCTTACGGCGGAGGCGATTCCGGACGGATTTCGACTGGATGGTATGTCGCCCTGGGTCACGGGTGGGGCGGCGGCCGATGTGATTGTCCTGGCTGCCACACTTACCGAAGGCGGCACGGCGACCGACGAGCAGCTCATCATCGCGGTGCCCACCAACTTACCCGGCGTCTCGGTGCCGGAGCCGTTGCGCTTAATCGGCGTGTCGGCAAGCTCGACCGGGCCCGTTCATTTGGAGCGAGTCGATGTCTCGGATGAATGGCTCATTGCCGGGCCGATGCGGAATGTGATGGCCAGCGGCGTGGGCGCGGGCACCGGCGGCCTGGAAACTTCGACGCTGGCCGTGGGACTCGCCGAAGCGGCGATCGATTTTCTGGCTGAGGAGGCTGCGCGCCGGGCCGATTTGCAGCGGGCCGCGGCGGCGCTGCGAAGCGAACACGAGCAATTGCGCGACAATTTGCTCGCCACCGCGCGGGGCGAATCACGCGCCACAAAGGAATCGGTAAGGCAGCAGGCCAATAGCCTCGTGCTGCGGGCGAGCCAGGCGGCGCTGGCGGCGGCCAAGGGGTCTGGATATGTAGTAGGGCACCCGGCTGGACGATGGTGCCGCGAGGCATTGTTTTTCCTGGTGTGGAGTTGTCCGCAACCCGTGGCAGCGGCGAATCTCTGCGAATTGGCTGGAATTCAGGATTGATGGGCCGGTGCTAGCACTAGGGCCACGCCGGACGCTGGATGTTGGATCTCGGGCGTCCATCCTCAAACCTCCAGCATTCAGCAACTGCGATTGACATTTTCAAACAACCGGCCATAGATTGGCGATTGCCAACATCAGCTCGTTCGCGCACTACGGAATATTTCTCCTCACGATTTGCAAGTGACCGTGCAACGGTTGGCTGACTGCTGAAGCGAAGCGCGATTTTGTGTTCGGGCAGGCGATTGCGATCGAGTTCGCAGCACCGAGATCGCCGAGGATGTAAAGCCCATGCGACGCGCCGGCCAAAAAAGGATTGCCGTTCGTCCTGCGACGTCTGTCACGCCCACGGCCATCAATGGGCGCCACGTCGTCGTTGCCGAGCTTGATTTTCACGACGGGCCGGCTCCTGCCGCCCCATTTTTGGAGGACGAGGCCCGCGAGCCTTCGGATGGCACATTCGCCGCGAACGGCTCGGTGAAGGAGCAGAATCGGGCCGATCGTCATCAGCAGCTACAAGTTGCTATTAGACAGCGAATCGAGTCGCGATTGCCGGGCCGCGTGCGAGATCTCGTCGTGCGCGTTTTCGCCGATACGGTGCTGCTTGAAGGGCAATGCGCAACCTATTACTCCAAGCAGCTGGCGCAGCACGCGGCAATGGGAGTGCTCGAAGAGGGCGAGCATTTGAAGAACTCGATCGTCGTGAATGTGGCGCGGTGAAAAGGTTGAAAGACGACGAATTAGAGCTAGTTCATCCCTCGCCTTTCATTTCTCATCTCTTATACGTCGAACCACGCATCTAAGCGCCTGCTCGAACAAGTCCTGCCCACTAAGGACTTTCATCTCAAGGGTAATTGCCCAAAGCGGCATGCCGGCGAGATCTTGGTGCGGTAGCTTTACCAAATCCTTTTGTGTGCACAGGAGGATGTCCGCGCGGCAATCGGCAGCCATGGCCGTCAATGAGGCCAAGTCGGTCGCCGAATAGGTGTGATGGTCGGGAAATGCGCGCCAAGCAACTAATTCGCAGCCAATCGTAGCCAGCGTGTGGCGAAATCCGGCCGGGTTTCCGATACCGCAAAAGGCGGCGATGCGTCGGCCGGCCAGCATCTCAACCGGCTGCGACTCACCAGCCGCGTTGATAAGCCCGCTCGCGGCGTGGGCGGCTTCACACCAAGCAGCCTGCGGCGCGATCTGCGCCACGCGGCGGCGAATTGCAGCACGCTCCGGTGCCGCGAGCACATCTGCCCGGCTCAAGCAAACAACGTGGGCCCTCCGCAAGCTGCTTACCGGTTCGCGCAACGTGCCGCGTGGAAACACGTGGTCGAATCCAAACGGTTCGAGTGCATCGAGGAGCACAATGTCCAGATCGCGCGCGAGCCGACGATGTTGGAATCCGTCGTCCAACAAGATGAGTTGGCTGTTTAATTCGTTGATCGCCTGCCGGGCAGCGGCAACCCGATTCGGATTCTGCACGTGCGGCACGTCAGGAAGTGACTGGCGGAGCTCGAGTGCCTCGTCGTTCTCTTGACCGGCCTTTGCCCCATAGCCGCGACTGACAACAGCGACGTGGACATTTTTCTGGCGCAGCCAACGCGCCAGCCATTTGACCATCGGCGTTTTGCCCGTGCCGCCAAGCGTGAGATTGCCGACGCTGACGACTGGAACACCAACGCGATGGCTCGGCGCCTGGCCGTTGTCATATCGCCGGTTTCGCCAAACGACGCCCAAGGTGTACGGCACTTCGGCGGCACGCAACAGGCCGCGCAGCGCCGTGGGCCGAATGCCGCGCCAGCGACCGCTCACGAGCTCCCGAAATTGGGCTGGGTCTGCCATCTTTTAAACAGCAAAATCGCTGTACAAGACTTGTTTCGGACCGAACGGCCGTGCTGCGGCGTCTAATTTGCAGGATTAGCCCGTATAATGGAATAGCCGTTTTATTTGCACCCATACAGCAAGGCTCGCGGCGAGATGTCCACCGATCAGCTTTCACAGCGGCGTGGTCCGCACTCGCGTGGCGACATGAAGCTCGTCCAATACGACGAGTACATCGACACGCAAGTGGAGAGCACGCGCCGGCTTGTGAAGGTCGTCGATCTAGCCACATCGCTCGTGGTGCTGGCGGCCAGTGTGCTGGCGTTTTTGCTTGCCGCCGCGGTTGTGGAACATTGGCTTGTGCCGGGCGGATTTCCGTTAGCCGTGCGAACGGCGTTGTTCGTGCTGTTGGCTGGCGCGGTAGTGTATTTTGCCTATCGGCGGCTTTGGCCGCTGGCGGTTCATACGATCAATCCGGTTTACGCCGCGCAGGCGATCGAGGTTGCCGCGGCGACCGGGCCGTCGCTGAAGAATAGCCTTATCAATCTGCTGCTGTTCCGCCAGCGGCGGAGTGAGATCTCCGACGCCGTCTATCAGACGTTGGAGGAGCAGGCGGCGCAGCGGCTGAGTCGCGTTCCGGTGGACGCGGCTGTGGATCGCTCGCTGTTGATCCGCTTCGGCTACGTGTTGTTGGCCGTTGCGGCCTCAGCTGCGCTGTACAAGGTATTCTCGCCCAAAGACCCGCTCATTACGGCCCAGCGAGTTCTGATGCCGTGGGCCCAGATCGTGCCTGCCAGCCGTGTCAAGATTTCGGGCGTCGAGCCGGGTTCCGTCACGGTTTCGCGAGGTGAATTTTTGGATGTGTCGGCCGAGGTTCGAGGAATTGGCGAAAACGACGCCGTGCTGCTGCGATTTACCACACAGGACGGTCAGGCCGTGAACAAGCCAGTTCCGATGAAGCTGGCGAAAGACCGTCTGCGCTTTGAATCGCGGCTGCCGGCAAACGCCGATTCGACCGCCACGGTCGGGCTGTCGCAGAACCTGCGGTATCGCATCGAGGCGGGCGATGCGCGGTCGCTCGATTACGCCGTGCAAGTCGTGCCGGCGCCTTCCATTCTGGTGGAACGCATCGAATACGATTATCCGCCCTACACGCTTTACGTGAACCGGGATGTCGAGCGGCTGGGCGATATCCGCGCGATCGAAGGGACCCGGATAACGATCCATGGTCGTGCCAATGGAACCATCCGCGACGCGCACGTCGATTTCGACGCGGACGGGCGTCGCGACCTAAAGATGGCCGCCGATGGCCGAGACGCGCGGGCATCGTTCGTGCTGGCGCTGCGGGAAGATCGGCTGACGCCGAAGCATGCCAGTTACGTGCTTCGATTCACGAATGGCGCTGGGCAGGGCAACCGCGAGCCCGTGAAGTATGCGATTCAGGTGGAGCCAGATCTTGGGCCGGAGGCAAGCATTTTGCAGCCTGAGGAGAAGGAGCGTCAGGTTCGGCTCGATGAGACCCTGGCGATCGAAGTCGAAGCGCGTGATCCGGACTTCGCGCTCTTGGAAGTACGACTGCGGGGCGAAGTCGCGGGCCGTGCCGTGATCGACCAGCCGCTCCTGCAGCGAGAACACGGCGGCCGCTTTACAGGCCGGTTCGCGTTCACACCCAGCGCACAAGATTTACGCGCGGGGGACACGGTGCAGTATTGGGTAACGGCCAGCGACAACCGCGCGCCGGACCCGAACATGACGGCATCTGAGCGAAAGATATTGCATATCGTATCGCCGGACCCCGCCCAGCAACCGCCGCCGGATCGACTCGCTCAGCGCGAGCCGCAACAGCGCCCACAAGAGGACCAGCGGCGCGACCAACAGCAGCAGGAAAGCGGCCAGCAGGAAAACGCTGATCGCCAAGACGGTGAATCCGGCGATCAATCATCGGGTGCTGGGGGCGCAGGCCAACCGCGTGATAATCAACAACCGCAAAACGCTCCGGGCGATGGGAAAGGCGGTGGCGAGCAACCGGTTAGCCGCGACGCGGAGCGGAGCGCTGAGCAAGGACGGGCAGACAAGGAGACAGGGAGTCAAGGAGAGGGGGAGGCAGATGCGGATCGAGAGGCTGGCGAGCGACAGGGCACGGCTTCGGATCAGCAAGACGAACGATCACGAAATCAAAAGGCACGCTCAGGCGAGCGAAATTCTACGGATAAACAAACCGGCGCGGGGGCCGCGGGCGGCGAACCTCCTCAAAACGGTTCGCAGCCCGACGGCGCCCGTCCCGATGGCAATAGCGGCGAGCGTTCTCTCGATGGCAGGCAGCAAACCGGCGACGAGTCAAGTGATCGGACGTCGGAGCCAGCGCCCGTGTCATCGGAAGGCGACAACGATGCGGACGCTTTTGACCGCATCCGGCGGCATTTGCAGCGCGACGGCGAGTTGCCCGAAGGCCAGGCCGACTCAGCTAAGGAGCCGGGCGAATCGGTTAGCCGCGACGCGCAACCGAGCGCGGAATCGGGGCAAGGAGACAAGGAGTCAGGGAGACAAGGAGACGACAGGACGGGGCAGGAGGACGCTCGCACTTCGCCGAAGGACGACAATGCGGCTCGTGATCAAACTGGTCAAGCAGGTGAACGCGCCGAGGAGCGTGGCGAGGGCACGGGCGCTGAAACCAAGGGGGATGACGTTCAGGAGCCTGGAGAGCAGTCCGGCGAGCAACAGGAACAGACTGAATCGCCCGGCGGCCAGGAGACGAGTAGCGAAGGACCATCTGGTGCGGGCCACGAGCAGCAGCCGCAAGGCGCGCCGGATTCGCAGCCGGAAATGAAGCCGGGCGAAAAACGGCAACAAGCGCCGTCGCCCAATAAACAGACGGATGATACGGAATCGCCGGCAGGCGGGCGCGGCAAGAAGGAGAGCGATTCCCAAGGCGAGCAAGGCGGCGATCGTGCGGGAGGCGGCGACGAGGGCGGCGGTCAGGACGCACCCCGCGAGGGGACTGGCAGTAGCGGCCAGAACCAGTCGGCTGATGAAGGCGCGGGCGAGTCGGCAGAGCAGGGGGGCGGCACCGATTCGCGCAATGCGGGACAGGATAAGAAAGCCGACGACCGTACCGGCGAGACTGGCGGGGAAACGCCGGGTCGGGGCAGCAAGCAGCGCGACGGCGAAGGCCAGGAGCCGGGTGGCGAAAAGGGCGTTAGCGAGGCAGAGCGGAGCGCGGAGCAAGGACAGGAAGACAAGCAGGCAGGGAGACCGGGTGCGGAAGAGACCGGGGGCGAGGACGCCCCGGCTCGCTCGACGCGCGACGCGAAGGATAGCGCGAACCAAAGCGGCACTCCCACCGGCGCAGGCGGAGAGACGGGGACAACCGCGGGACCACCTCCGAGAATTGAAGGCACAGTACCAGAAGGCGACGAAGCCAATTTGGAATATGCGCGCAAGCAGACGGATCTCGTGGTGGAAAAGCTGGCAGATCAGTTAAAGCGCCAGCGTGTGGATGAACGCTTGTTGGACGAGCTCGGTTGGAGCGAGGAAGACTTGCGGCGATTTGTCGAGCGTTGGCAATCCCGCAAGGAGGCGGCCCAGCGGGACGACCAAGCGGGCGAGACCGCGCGGCGCGACCTCGATGAGGCGCTGCGCAGCCTGGGGCTGCGTCGCGGGCCGCTTCGACAAGGTCCGCTAAAAGAAGACACGCTGCGTGACCTGCGGGAAGGGTATCGCGGGGCGGTGCCGCCGGAGTATCAAGAGCAGTTGCGGGCGTACAATCAGGGCATCTCGCGGGGGCGGCGTGACGGGGAGTAGAATTCGTGGTGCCACTGGCTATGCCAGTGTGAGTCCCGCACGTTGTTGAAGCACTGGCAAAGCCAGTGGCACCGTAGCTAATTGTCGTCATGTCTTGCGAAGTTCCTCGCTATCTGGTTGCGTTTCATCCCAAGCGGGTGCCGCATCATTTTACCGACGTGCTCGTGATCGGCGGCGGCATCGCGGGGTTGCGGGCGGCGATGGCAATTGACCCGCGGCTATCGCTGCTCGTGATCACCAAGGACACGATGCAGCAATCGAGCAGCGCGTTTGCGCAGGGCGGCATCGCTAGCGTGCTGGATCCGGAGGACAATTTCGCCAGCCACGTCGAGGATACGCTCGTCGCGGGGGCGAATTTGTGCGATCGAGAAATCGTCGAGATGGTCGTCCGGGAGGCGCCCGGTCACATCCGTCAGTTGATCGATTGGGGGACGCGGTTTGATACGGAGGATGGCGAGCTGGCGTTGGGGCGCGAGGGCGGCCACAGCCATCACCGCATCGTGCATGCCCTTGGTGATGCTACGGGCCATGAAGTGATGAGGGCCATGATCGAGCAGGCACGGTCGAAGCTCGACGCGGACATCTGGCCCAACACGTTCACCATCGACCTCTTAACCCACGAGGGGCGTTGCCGCGGCGCGCTTGTCTGGAACGAGCAGCATGGCCGCACGTTTGTCTGGGCCAAGCAAACGATCCTGTGCACCGGGGGCGCGGGGCAGCTTTACCGCGAAACAACCAACCCGGAGGTCGCGACTGGCGACGGCCTTGCGCTTGCCTACCGGGCGGGTGCGGAGCTGCGCGACATGGAGTTCATGCAGTTTCATCCGACGGTGCTGTACATTGCCGGCGGCAGCCGCAGTCTCATTACCGAAGCGATGCGCGGTGAAGGGGCACGGCTGATCGACGCGACCGGCCGTCGATTCATGCCGGACTACGACGAGCGGGCTGAGCTTGCGCCGCGCGACGTGGTGAGCCGGGCGATCGTGGCGCAGATGGAGAAGACGCGGCAGCCGAGCGTGTTTTTGGACTTGAGCCATTTGGATCCGAAGCATGTGCGGAAGCGGTTCCCCGGCATCGCGCGGACTTGCGCCGAGTTCGGCATCGACATCGCGACCGATCCGATTCCCGTTCGGCCGGGCGCGCATTACATGATCGGCGGCGTGACGGTCGACCGCGATGGCCGCACGACGCTGCCGGGTTTGTGGGGGGCCGGTGAAGTAACCAGCAGCGGGCTGCACGGGGCGAATCGGCTGGCGTCGAACAGCTTGCTGGAAGGGCTCGTCTTTGGCGCTCATGCCGGTGCGGGCGCGTCGGCGGCCGCGCTCGAGGAGACCGATACATTTCAGGCAATTCGCCTGGAGAATCCGCCGCTGGAACCGCACGCCGAGCCGCTCGATCTGGCGGACATTCGCAATTCGCTGAAGAGTCTCATGTGGCGCTCGGCTGGCGTGAAGAGCACGGGATCGCAACTTGCCGAGGCCGCCGAGACGATTCGCCGCTGGTGCGGGTATGTGCTGTCGCGCCAGCTTGGCGATCCGGACGGCTGGGAACTACAAAACATGCTCACGATCGCCAGTCTGATGGTGGATTCCGACCTCGAGCGCGAGGAGTCGCGGGGGGTCCACGTACGCACCGATTTTCCGGAAACCGACGACGTCCACTGGCGGCGACATCTGGCCGTGAAACGTGGCAAATGAATGCGTAGGGTAAGGACTGCCTGTGGCAAATTCGGGATTCCTCGGATTAGTGGGTAGTGCCCACCTGACTCTGATTTTCAACCAAAAAAGGCGGCCTCGTCGGTGAACCGGGCGGCGTGAGCCATCGTAAGCGGGTATAGACATCCGCCGGGCGGACCGATTACCCTTCTACCAATGGGGGGGCGGCGTGGCGGAGAAGGCGCCGGCCTCATTTCAGGCTTTCTGCCGTTGTCGGTGGCCGGCCTCCTTCCTTGCCCGCCTTTGAGCCAAGCTTGCCGCGACACTTTGGTCGTCGTTCCATTGGCTTTGCCTTAGCGTTCCATCCATCGAAGCAAATACCACAATGACTTCAGTAACAACCGATCGGCCGTCGGCAACGACGAAGAAACCGAGCACTGTCGGCGACGGTGATGGCAACAAGGCCATGATCGAGGCCGACAATCTGTCCAAATTTTACGGCGACTTCGCAGCCTGCCGCGATGTGACATTTACCATCCATCGGACCGAAGTGGCAGCGTTCTTGGGCCCCAACGGCGCCGGCAAGAGCACGACGATGAAGCTCTTGACGGGTTACCTCGCGCCGTCGGCGGGAACCGCTCGGATTGCCGGTTGCAACATGGCCGCTGATCGGCTGGAGGGCGCGAAACGCTTGGGCTATTTGCCGGAAAATGGGCCGCTTTATCCGGAGATGACGCCTCGCAGTTTGCTGTGGTTCTTCGGCAAGGCGCGAGGCATGAGTAACGAACAAATCGAGCAGCGGTTGGACGATGTTGTTGATCTTTGCAAGCTCGGCAGCGTGATCGGCAAGCCGATTGGCAAGTTGTCGAAGGGATTTCGGCAGCGCGTCGGCATGGCACAGGTGCTGTTGCATGAACCCGATGTGCTGATCCTCGATGAGCCGACGGCGGGCCTTGATCCGAACCAGATTCGGGAAGTCCGCGAGACGATACGCCGGCTGGGCGAGACAAAAACTATTTTGCTTTCGACGCACATCCTGCAGGAGGTCGAGGCGACGTGCAACCGTGTGATTTTCATCAACGAAGGGCGGCTGGTGTTCGACGGGACGCCGGGCCAATTGGCCGCCGAAGAAAAGAACCTCGACGAGCGATTCCATCAATTGTCGTTGGCCGAACATCTGTGATCCGATGCCCGATATTTGAACAACGGGTTTTGATCCGGCGTGGCCGCCGGCGCTAATACGCACTGAACCCTGAACCCCGAACTCCGAACACTGCAGCAATGAACTGGACCGTACTCAAGGCGATCTTTCGCCGCGACTTCATCAGTTACTTCTCCAACCCCACCGGATACGTGTTCATTTGCGTATTCGTGATGCTCAGCGCGTTGGCGGCATTCTGGCCGCCGGACTTTTTCAGCAACAATCTGGCGAATCTGGACCAGCTCAATAAATGGCTGCCGTTTATTATGCTGGTGTTTATCCCGGCGATCACGATGAGCATTTGGGCCGAAGAGCGGCGGCAACACACCGACGAATTGTTGCTCACGCTGCCGGCCAGCGACATGGACGTTGTGTTCGGCAAGTACCTGGCGGCCGTGGCGATTTACACAGTCGCCCTGTTGTTCTCGATGTTTTCAATCTATCTCGTGTTCAGCTATGGGTTGGGTACTCCGGACGGGGGCTTATTCATCGGCACGTATGTCGGCTATTGGTTCATCGGCTTGGCGATGCTGTCGATCGGGATGGTGGCATCGTTTCTCACCAGCAATCTCACGGTGGGCTTCATCCTGGGGATGATTTTCAACCTGCCGCTGGCATTGTTTGGCGTCGCCGACTGGATCGTCAAGAATCCGCAGCTTGCGCAGGCCGTCCGGCGTTGGAGCGCGGTGGAGCAATTTGGCGACTTTCAACGCGGCGTCATCAGCCTGGCGGGCATCAGCTATTTCGTGATGATCGCCGTGGTGATGCTGTACGTGAGCATCGTGCTGATCGGACGCCGGCACTGGGGCGGCCGCGAAGAGGATGAATCCGTGTGGGCGCATTACCTGGCACGTGCGCTCGGTTTGGTGGCGCTGGCGGTTGGGGTAAATCTTTTCGTTTCGAACCATAACGTCTTGCGCGCCGACATCACGATTGAGAACTTGAACTCGCTTTCGCCGCGTACCGTCCGATTGGTGAAAGAGCTGCAGAATAACGACGAAGTGAAGACGATCAAGATCGAAGCCTACGTCAGCCCGCAGGTGCCGGCCGAATACGCGGCCCACAAGCTCAATCTGCTTTCGACGCTTTCGGAGCTTGGCTCGCTGAGCGGCGGGAAGATTCTGGTGGACATCCACGAGGTCGAGAATTTCAGCGAACAAGCGACGACTGCCGAGAAGGCCTACGGAATCGAACCGCGCGAGGTGCGCACGATCGACCGTGGGGCGCGTAAGACCGATGAGATTTTTTTGGGGGCCGCGTTTACGTCGGGCTTGGATCGCGTCGTGATTCCGTTCATCGATAAAGGGATTCCGGTCGAGTATGAGCTGGTGCGATCGATTTGCACGGTCGCCGACCAGGAGCGGAAGAAGTTGGGTGTGCTCAAGACAGACGTGCAGCTGTTTGGCGGATTTTCGATGCAGGGGCCGACCGACGAGTCGCAACTGGTCGCGGAGCTGAGAAAGCAGTACGACGTGGAGGAGGTCGATCCATCAAAGCCGATCAAGGAGCGGTACGACGTGTTGCTGGCCGTTCAGCCCTCGTCGTTGACGCCGGATGAGATGGAGAATTTTGTGGCGGCGGTGAAGGCGGGGCAGCCGACGGCCGTTTTTGAGGATCCGTATCCGTGGCCGCAGCTTTATCCCGACGTCGTTGGCACCGCGCAGCCGAAGCGGCCGCCGGGAGGCATGATGGGCATGTTCGGTGGTGGCGGGCCGGCCGAGCCCAAGGGTGATATCTCACAGTTGTGGAAACTGCTGGGCATCGAGATGTATGGCGACGAGGTGATCTGGCAGAACTTCAATCCTGAACCCAAGCTCGGCGAGATTTACCGCGAGTGGATCTTTATCGACGAAGGGCTGGAGACGCACGGCACGCCGCATCCGTTCGATCCGGACGATCCGATCTCGGCCGGCATGCGGCAAGTGCTGTTCTTCTGGCCCGGCTCGTTCCGGCCGGCTGATAATTCGAAACTGGCGTTCAGCAAGCTGGCCGTGACCGGCCGCCACAGCGGGACGATCAGTTATCAGGAAGTCGACATGTCGCTCCGCGGCGGCAGCGTGCTCAATGTGCGCCGCAATACGACGCGCGAGCCGTACATCGTCGCAGCCCGCGTCAAGGGGAAGATCACGTCGGACGCCGATTTGTATCTCAAGGATATTGGCAGCGACGTCGAGAAGAAGGCCGCTGGCGAGCCCGCTTCAGCGGACGGGAAGGACGGGAAGGACGGGAAAAATGACGGCAAATCGCCAGCGGCCGAAGACGCGCTGGTCGGCAAGGAGCCAGAAACAACCGATCTGGACGTGGTGCTCGTGGCCGACATCGACTGGATCGCGCCAATCATCTTTTGGCTTCGCGAGCGCGGCCAGGATCCGGACTCGTTGATCGATTTCAAGTTTCAAAACGTGGCCTTCGTGCTGAATATTCTCGACTCGCTGGCCGGCGACGATCGGTTCGTCGACTTGCGCAAGCGGACGCGGGCGCATCGGATTTTGACAAAGATTGAAGAGGCGACGGAGGACTATCGCCAAGCGTCTCTCGAGGAGCAGACGAAATTTCGCAATGAAGGTCAGCAGCAGATTGAAGCGGCCCAGCAGGAATTTCGCACGAAGATCGCAGAGCTGGAAAATCGCAAGGACCTCGACCCGCGGGTGCTGGCCCAAATGTTGGAACGGGAGCGGATTCGGTTGGAGCGGATCCGCGATGTGAAGATCAGCGCGCTCGAAAAGGCGCGGAACCGGCAAGTGAAGCAGAGCGAGCGGGAGCTGGCGGCGCAAATCCGGGGCGTGCAGGATCGATACAAGTTCCTGGCGGTGGCACTGCCGCCGATTTTGCCGATCTTGCTGGCGTTTTTCGTATTCTTCCACCGCCGCAAGGCGGAGCAGGAAGGCGTCGACACGCGCCGCCTGCGCTACGGCCGAGTTCACGAAGAAGCCGCGGTGCAGAAATAGGCCTAAGAGACATAGAGCAAAGGGTGGAGGATGCGGGATGCAGGATACAGGGTTCTTCAATACACCCTGTCCCCTGCATCCTCACTCCCGCATCCTTGGAGCATGAGCGATGAGTGAAAACGCGAAGACAATTACGTTTGTCGTGGTGGGGTTGCTGGCCATTGTCGTGGGACTGGCGACGCGACCTTCTTCCGCCGATTTGGACGTTGAGACGCTGGTCGGCGAGAATCTCACCAAGCATTTCGACTCGCCGGAGGAAGCCAAGCGGCTGCGGATCGTTCGGTTTGATGAGGATACCGCGACACTACGCGAGTTCGAGGTGGCCGAGCAAGAGGGATTGTGGACGATTCCTTCGAAGTCCGGCTACCCGGCGGATGCGGCGCGGCAAATGGCCGAGGCGGCCACTTCGCTCATGGACCGCAAAATCCTCGACGTGGCGAGCCACAGCGCCGGTGACCACGAGGAATATGGCGTGATCGATCCGCTGTCGCCGAAGCTGGAGCCGGGACAGAAAGGCGTCGGTACCAGGGTCACCATGTCCGACGTGCACAATGAGCCGCTCGCTGATTTGATCGTCGGCAAGGCTGTGAAGGACGCGGAAGGTCAGCGCTACGTGCGTGAAGCGGGCCGAGATATTGTCTATGTCATCGAGTTTGATCGATCCAAATTATCGACCAGTTTTGAAGACTGGATCGAGAAGGATCTGCTGAAGCTCAACTCGTGGGACCTGCAGCAGGTGGACATCAAGGATTATTCCGCGGAGCTCGTGCCGGTCATGACGCGGGACGGCAAGTTCGGCGTTCAACCGACATGGGACCCGCGGGCCGAGATGACGCTCGCTTACAACGACACCGAAGGAAAATGGAACGCCGTGAAGCTGCGAAAATTCGATCCGAAGGCCGGCGAGCAGGGCGACTATGTCGAGTTCAGCCTGGCGGAGGATGAGGAGTTGAACGACAAGTCGCTCAATGATCTCAAAAGCGCTCTGGATGACCTGCAGATTGTCGACGTGGTGCGGAAGCCGCAGGGACTGAGCGAGGATCTCAAGGCCGGCGAGGACTTCATGAATAATCGCGAGGCGTTGCAGGACCTGATGTCAAAGGGCTTCACGCCCGCGGCAACGGCGGAAGGCGCCGCGGATGAAATCATTTCCAGCGACGGTGAAGTGATCGCGACCATGAAAAACGGCACGGAATACGTGCTGCGATTCGGCAATCTCACGAACATGGCGGGCGAGGAGCAGGAGAAAGAGCAAGCGACGGAGGCGGCAGCCGCCGACAGTGCGGCGTCGAAAGCCAAGGACAGCGATGTGAATCGCTACTTGTTTGTTATGGCGCGATTCAATGAAGGTGTCGTGAAACAACCGGAGCTGCAGCAATTGCCGGAGCTGCCGGCAAAGGGGGAGGCTACGACTCCCGACACGTCGGAATCCAAGGACCAAGCCGCGACCGAAGCAAAGGAGGAACCTGCGCAATCGCCCCAGGCTTCGTCAGAAGGCCAAGACGGCGATAAGAAAGAAGGTGAACCGGCTCCGGATGCGCCAGCGCCCGAAGGCGAGCCATCCACGGATGAAGCCAAGGCAGGCCAGGAGGCTGAGGCCGAGCAGGATGCGGAGAAAAAGGACCAGGCAGGTGCGGCGGACAATCCGGAGAAGGATAAAGAGCTTGAGAACGTCATCGTCGAGCGGCAGCGCATCGAGCAGGAGAATCAGCGACAGCTCGAAACGTATCAGGCGACGCTCCAAAAGGGCCGCGAGACTGTCAAGGAATTGAATCTTCGCTTCGGCGACTGGTATTTCGTCGTTGATGACCAGGTGTTTCGGAAGATTCGCCTCAGCCGCGAGGGCGTCATCAAGAAGAAAGAGCAGCCCAAACCGGAAACCGAAGGCGCGTCGCCCGAGGGGGCCAGCGGCACTTCGACTCCCGCCGCAATTCCCGGGCTGCCGCAAATTCCCGGCGCGAATCAGTAGTTGAAGTGCAGTTTTAAGCCGGCGATGTCCTCGCCGGCTTTTTTATGCGCCGCGGGTCGTTACGCCGGTTTTTTCAACGGCTTTCGGCCCGCGCGCTTGCGCAGCCAGTTGAGCGACCGCCAGACCGACGGGCGAGTGGCCAGCCAGCGCTCCAGTCGAAACTTGCCCGGGAAGTCGAGAAGAACAAGTCCCACGGCCAGCGTCAGCAGACCTTGCCCCGGTACAACGAGCATCAGTAAGCCTGCGATAACGAGGACAATTCCAAGTGCATTCTTCACGATGAGCAGCAGCAACCTCAACATCGGGTACTTTTCCCAGGATGCCAGCGGGCGACGACGTTCTCTGGTGAAGTAATCTGCGGGCAACCGCACGATCGCCCAAGTGACGGCAACGGGCGTGAGAAGAAACAGTGCGATGGATAGCGCGAACAGCCACGACAAGAGCGTGTCGTTCGCTTTCGCCCAGTCGATTAGCGACTCAATCCATTCCATATTTGACAGCCGGGGTCGGGGACGACCCGGCTCGCTAGTCTAGTCGCCCTTCTTGGCCCATCTCGCGGAGCGACTCGAGCGTGTAGATGCCCGTGTTGTGTCCATCGCTGAAATCGATTGAGTAGGCGTAGTTGCCGACTGGCTTCATGCCGGTGATTCGCAGTGGACGTATCTCGGCTTCGGAAAGGATCGGCAGCAGTGTGGACGGCGGGGGCGGCGCCTTGCGTTTTTCGCGGCAAGTGGCACAGGGGCAGTTGTCGCGGAGCTGCCGGAAGGTGTACTCGCGAATTTGGCCGTCGCTCCAGGTAATCCGGAGGCGGTTCTCGCCGGCGAGCTCGAGCTTGGTGGGTTGGACGTTCATTCCGAGCTTAAGGATACAGGAGGCGGGATGCAGGGAGCAGGGGCCAGCAAGCTCGCTTCCCAGCATCCTGCATCCTCAAGCCTTCATTTTATGCGCGTTCATCAATGAAACGGCAGCCTTTGCCTTCGAAGCGCGGGAGCAACATGGCGGGGACGCAGCGGACCTCGATTTTCAATCCGAGCTTCAGGTGCAGTTCTTGGGCGATTCGCTCTGGCTGTTGCAAATGATCTTCGACCTCGATGAACAGTTCGTCCAGCTCGCCGCGTCTTCGCACCGTCATACGGTATTCCACGACTTCTGGAAAGCTATGCAGGATTTGTTCGATGGCAGTCGGATAGATGTTCATGCCGCGGACGATCATCATGTCGTCGGCACGGCCGAGGATGCCGCCTTCCAGAAGGACAAAACGATTTGAACCGCTGGCCGGCCACGCGGGACGCACTATGTCGGCCGTGCGGTAACGGATTATCGGCGCACCGTAGCGGCCTAAAGTTGTCAGGATTAAATGTGCAAGCTCTCCTTCTTGAGCCGGATGGCCCGTTTCAATGGCGACGAACTCAGCGATGAAGTGGGCCTCATTGATGTGCAGCCCCCGGCCATCAGCGTCCGCGAATCCCCATGGACCAACCTCTGTCGCGCCGCCGTGGTCGACGACGCGTGCACCCCAGGCCGTTTCGATGCGGTCCCGCGTGGCCCGCACGCTGCCGCCCGGCTCGCCTGCCACGATGATCTTTTCGACAGGCAGGTGGGCGAGGTTGATCTTATGCTCAGCTGCGACTTCCGCGAGCCGGAGTGCATAGGTGGGCGTACAAAGAAGCGTCGTGACTCCGGCGAAGCGGATCAGCTCGAGGCGAGCGAGACTGCCCAGCCCGCCGCCGGGGATGACCATCGCGCCACGGGCGACGAGCGCGTCAAAGGCGCTCCAAAAACCAACAAACGGGCCAAATGAAAACGCCAGCAGCGCGCGATCGCGCGGCGTGATTTCTGCCGCGTCGAGCACGTATTGCCAAGCATTGATCCACCACTGCCAATCCTCGGCCGTATCGAGGACGACCAGCGGCCGGCCGCGCGTGCCCGATGTTTGATGGCACCGCACATAACGATCGAGGGAGTACGTGTGGTTTGCCGCGAACGGTTCGTCGCCGGCGGCGGGCTGCAATTCTTCCTTGGTGGTCTGCGGGAAGGTGGCCAACTGCTCGAGGTCCTGCAATTGGTGAGGGCACTCGGCGAGCTTGCGCTGATAAAAGGGATTATTGGCGCGGACCTCGGCTAGCAGGCGATTGAATTTCTCTAATTGCAGCGCAGTGAGCGCTGGGCGATCCAGTTGCATGATTCGGCGGCGGTCGTTGACGGATGACGGATTCATGATTGGGGCCGCATACCCGCGACCGACGGTCGCGGCTTTATGGTTGGCCAATGCACATCAGCGTCGAGCGCGTGCGGACATAGAGCCGGCCGTGCGCCACGGCGGGCGTGGCATGACACGGCTCGTCGAGCATGTTTCGGGCCAGCAATTGGAAAACCGGATCGGCGGCGAGCACGATCATTTCGCCCCCGCGCGAGGCGCAGAAGATACGATTGCCGATCCGCAGAGGGGAACTGTGGAAGTCGCCGCCCACTCGTTCACGCCAGTGCTGTCGGCCCGTGGCCAAATCGTGGCAGGAGACGACGCCGCGGTCATGCCAAAGAAACAGCAAACCGTCAGCCACTACTGGCGTCGGCACATTGGGGATGTTTTGCTGCAAGCGATAGACTTCCTGGGGGCCACGCGAGGAATCTCCTGGCCGGGCCGCGATAAGCAACTTGCCGTTGCCGCCTTGGCCGCAAGACACGACGATCAGCCCGCCGGCGACGATCGGCGAGCTAATGCAACGCAGCGGCAGGTCATCCTTCAGTCCTTGCCAGGCGATTTCACCGCGGGCGACATCAATCGCCGCGAGCCCCGACGCGGTGCTCAGGGCGAGTAATTGCTTATTACTGGCAGCCGGATCGAAGAGGCACGGTGTGGCAAACGCGGTGGTGCCAGGTTCGCGGGGAATTTGCCAACGCACATCACCGGTCAGGGCATCGAGCGCCACGATTTCGCTGTCCGCTTCGCTATCGTTGGCCACGATCACAAGGTCATCGACGACGACTGGCGATTTGCCGAATCCGTGTTGTTCCTCAAACACTCCGATATCGCGCCGCCATACTTCGTCGCCGTCGTGAGTCAGCGCTGCCAGCATGATCCGGCCATTTGCTAGCCATAGGAAGTACACGTGGCGGGCATCGAGGGCCGGCGTGCTGGAGGCGTAACTGTTGAAGCCGTGCAAGCTATAGGTGGCCGCCTCGAATCGACGCTCCCAAAGTATTGAACCGCTGTGCGTGTCGACGGCCAGCAGGAGTTGCTCGCCGGTTTCCGGGGCGGCTGACGTTATGAACAGTTGGTTGTCCCAAACGACAGGGGAGCTATGACCGATCCCCGTAACGGGCAGCTTCCAGAGAAAATTCTCGGGTTTCCATTCGGTGGGGATTCCCGACGCATCGCTCTGCCCAGCTCCGTTCGGACCGCGAAAGCGGTCCCAATTCTCGGCGCTGATCTTAGTAAACGAAATAATTCCAATTGCCAGACTTGCGCTAAAGAAAAGAATTTCACGCAAACGCGCAAAGGTGCAGAGGATCCTGAGTAGACTGGGCTTGACGTGAGACATTTGGCTTACCGTTCGATGTGGTATTGCTCGATTTTGCGGTAGAGGGTGGCCCGGCCGATGCCGAGCAGCTTCGCCGCTTCAGGCACGTTATCGCGGGTTCGGTTGAGGGCTTCGGTGATCAGCCGTCGTTCCCATTCATCGATGCGGAGTGTTTCGAGGTCGCTGCCGCCTGAGTCGCGGAGGGCCAGATCTTGTGGCCGGATCGCTTCTTCGTCAGCAAGCACGACGGCGCTATCCAGCACGTTACGGAGTTGCCGCACGTTGCCCGGCCAGGAGTACGCGACGAGCTTCGCCCGGGACGCCTCGGAGAGCCCGAGATTGGGCCGGCCATGCAGGCGGCGAAAATGGTCGAGGAAAAAATCGATCATCAGGCCCACGTCCTCGCCGCGGTCGCGCAGCGGCGGCAGGTGAAGCTCGAAGACGCTGAGTCGATAGTAGAGGTCTTCGCGAAAGCGCCTCTCACGAACGTATTGCTGCAAGTTCTGATTAGTCGCCGCGATGACGCGGACATCGACACTGATTTCCTCAGTGGCCCCAACGGGCAGGAAAGGGTGGCCTTCGAGAATTCGCAGCAGTTTGGCCTGACCCTCGAGCGTCAGTTCACCGACTTCGTCGAGAAACAAAGTTCCCAAGTCGGCCTGCTGGAAGAAACCGATGTGATCGCGATCCGCGCTGGTGAACGAACCGGCCTTGTGGCCGAAAAGCTGACTCTCAATGAGATCGGCCGGGATCGCGGCGCAATTGACGGAGAGCAACGGGCGATCGGAACGCGGACTGGTGCGGTGAATCGCCCGGGCCACGAGCTCTTTGCCGGAACCGCTCTCGCCGCGAATCAGCACGCATCCGGGCGCCCGGGCCACCCGGTTGATCTTCGACTTGAGGTCGCGCATGGACGGGGATTCGCCAATGAGCTCGTCGTGTCCGGGCGATTTCTCGACGAGCCGCTGGTACTCGCTTTGCAACGTCGTGAGCGCTCGCGCGCGCACGAGCGTAATGGCGACGATGTTGGCCACGGAGATGATGAAATCAAAATCGGACTGGCGGAAGCGACCGTCTTCGAGATAAACATGAATCGCGCCAATCGTCGTCCGCTCACCGTCCAGATTGCGGCGGACCAGCGGGGCGCAGACGGCGTCGGCGAAGTGGCCCAAGTCCTCGGCGCCGACCTTGGAGGATTGATTGGCCACCCACACAGCGTGTCCCTGGCGGGAGACAAGCTCCGTGAGCGATTGGTTGAGTGTCACGCGGCCGGCGGCGTCAGGCGGAATAACGAGCTTTGGCTGCAAGCCGCCCTCATCGTTCACGGACAGAAATCCGACTACCGATGCGCCCGTCCGCTTCCGCAACAGGTCGAGAGCGATTTCGAGAACTCGGTTGGGATCGCCGCAGCCAAGGAGCTTGATGCACAACTGGTAGAGCAGCATCAACTCCTTGACTTGCTCGGTGCTGGGCAGGCCGGCAAGCGCGTCTTCGTGCGATTCCTGCACGGCGATCGGCATGTCCTGCACGATGGTTTGCGTGAGCTTCGGGTCGTCGCCCTTGGCCGTAGGGGGCTCCTCGGATTCGTGGAACTCGAACTCGTTTGAGCCGACGCGTATCGTGTGGCCGTCAACAATTGTGGCTTCGTCGATCTTCTGCCCGTTGACCATCGTGCCGTTGCGGCTCTCTGCGTCGCGCAGGACCCAGCCATCGTTGGTGAACGCGAGCGTGGCGTGGACCCGAGAGCAGAGTGGGTCAGGGAGTGAGATGTGGCAATCGGTGCCACGGCCGATCAGTGTCTTTCGTCGGGCATCGAGCGGGAAGTTCGTGCCGGCGCGGTTGCCCGTGAGGATCGTCAGGTAGGCGTAGAGGCCGCGGCTGGTTACAGTCATAACATCCAAGCGCCAGGCGCACGATGAGATTGCCCGAACTGCATGTTACACCAGGGCCGGTTGACTTGAAACGGGGGCTCCGCAGGCATCGAACTGGTCAATCGGCAGGGCGCCACTGCAGCCGGGAAATCCGGCTATAATGGACCCATCTTCGTCGACCGTATCAGGACGCAAGCGTAACGTCGCTAACATGCCGCACGCCGACTATAGATTCCTGACGCGCGTGACCTGGCTCCTAGCATGGGCCGCGCTTTGGTGCAGTGCTTCTAGCACTGCGCGTGCGGAGTCCGCAGACGATTTCATGCGCGACGTGCGGCCGATCCTGGCTAATAACTGCTTTCCCTGCCACGGGCCGGACGCCGCCGAGCGACAAGCCGACTTGCGGCTCGATAAATGGCAAGCGGCGGACGACATACGCGGTGCGAGCGACGTAATCTCGCCCGGTAGTCCGGCCGAAAGCGAACTGTTCGCGCGAATTGTCAATGACGACGCCGAGCTTCGTATGCCGCCGGCCGATTCCGGAAAATCGCTGACGCCGCAGCAAATTGAGATTATGCGGAATTGGATCGCGTCCGGCGCGGCCCACCAGGAACATTGGGCGTTCGTGTCACCGCGGCGTCCCGCCATACCGCCCGTTCGCAAACAAGGCTGGGTCCGCAACCCGATCGATGCATTTGTGCTTGCGCGACTCGAGCAGGAAGGGCTGGAGCCGTCGCCCCCGACCGATGCCGATAGGTTATTGCGGCGTTTATCGCTGGACTTGATCGGCCTGCCGCCGACACTCGCCGAGATTGAGGCATACGAAGCCGACGAAGGGGAACGCAATTACGAGCAGCAGGTCGAGCGATTACTCAGTTCTCCACACTTTGGAGAGCGTTGGGGCAGATTGTGGCTCGATGTGGCCCGCTATGCCGACTCGGACGGGTTCGAAAAGGACAAGCCGCGGTTTGTTTGGATGTATCGCGATTGGGTGATTGGGGCGCTTAATCAAGACATGCCGTATGACGAGTTTCTGATCGAGCAGATTGCGGGCGATCTGCTGCCGGTGCGGACGCAGGACAAGCTGGTGGCGACTGGTTTTTTGCGAAACTCGATGATCAATGAGGAAGGCGGCATCGACCCCGAGCAATTTCGCATGGAGGCGATGTTCGATCGCATGGATGCCATCGGCAAGGGGATTCTCGGCCTGACGATTCAATGTGCCCAGTGCCACAGCCACAAGTACGACCCGCTGACGCAGGCCGAGTATTACCGGATGTTCGCGTTTCTAAACAATTGCCACGAGGCGCAGATTTCGGTGTACACGCCGCGGCAGAAAGACGAGTGGCAGGCGACAGAGCGCTTGATCCGGCAGATTGAAAAGGGACTTCGCATTGCCAATCCGGATTGGCGAGAGCGGATGGCGGAGTGGGAGGAAGGCATCCGTAATCATCGGCCCGATTGGACGACGGTTCGCCCGCAGGACGATTCGACGGGCGACCAGAAGCACTACGTACTCGAGGACAGCTCGGTGCTGGCGGGAGGATATGCGCCCACATTTTTTACGACCGAGTTTACCGCCGAGGTCCGCGCGCCGCGAATTACCGCAGTGCAGCTGGAACTTTTGAACGATCCGAACCTGCCGCATGGCGGACCTGGTCGGTCGATTTACGGCACGTGCGCGCTTACGGAGTTCCAAGTCGAAGCGGCGCCGCTTGACCAGCCCGATCAGCGGAAGCCGCTGAAGTTTGTCAAGGCGACGGCCGACGTCAATCCGCCGGAACGCGAGCTGGATAAAGCGTTCGATGATCGCAGCGAAAAGCGGCGCGTCACCGGGCCGATCGACTATGCGAATGACGGGAATGAATTGACGGCCTGGGGGATAGACATTGGGCCGGGCCGCAGCAATGTGCCGCGCAAGGCTGTGTTCGTGCTCGACGAGCCGCTCGATGCAACGGACGGTGTGCGGCTGACCTTCAAGCTGGCGCAGAATCATGGCGGTTGGAACAGCGACGAAAACCAGAACAACAACTTGGGCCGTTTTCGCTTTGCCGTGACTTCTGCGGAGAACGCCGTCGCCGATCCGTTGCCGGGGGAGATCCGTGCTATTGTGAAAGTGCCGGCCGACGCGCGAACCCCAACCCAGATCGCGCGCTTGTTCAGTTACTGGAGAACTACTGTTGCCGAATGGCAGGACGAGAACCGGCGGATCGAAGCATTGTGGCAAAGTCATCCACGCGGCACGACCCAACTCGCGCTACAAGAGCGGGAGAAGCTGCGCAAGACTCACCGGTTGGAGCGTGGCAATTTTCTCGAGCTCGCCGAAGAGGTTACGCCTGGGGTGCCGGCGTTCCTTCACCCGCTTTCTGACAATTTGGCGAACGAATCCCGGCCCGATCGCCTGACGTTTGCCAAATGGCTGGCAGACCGGCGCTCGCCGACGACGGCGCGGTCGATCGTGAATCGCATTTGGCAGGCTTACTTCGGCACCGGTCTCGTGGCGACGGCCGAAGACCTCGGCACGCAGGGAGAGGCGCCTTCGCATGCGGAACTGTTGGATTGGCTGGCGGTCGAGTTGATGGATCACAACTGGAGCCTCAAGCACATTCACCGGCTAATTGTCACATCTTCGACGTATCAGCAGTCAAGCGCGGTGACATTGGCGCTGTGGACCCGCGACCCAGCGAACCGGCTGCTCGCGCGCGGTCCGCGATACCGAGTCGACGCCGAGATCGTCCGGGACATCGCCCTGGCTGCAAGCGGGTTATTGAACCCGAAAGTGGGCGGACCGAGCGTTCATCCGCCGGCGCCGGAGTTTCTGTTCCAGCCACCAGCGAGTTATGGGCCAAAAACATGGGTGAACGACGTTGGGCCCGATCGGTACCGGCGAGCGCTGTATACGTTCCGGTTTCGCAGCGTTCCCTATCCGGCATTGCAGAACTTTGACGCTCCCGTCGGTGAGGTCGCGTGTGCCCGACGCGTTCAATCCAATACGCCGCTGCAAGCGTTGACGACGCTCAACGAGCCGCTGTTTGTGGAATGCGCGAGGGCGTTGGCCGTTAGGATTTTGACTGACGGTGGAGCGACGGACTCGCAGCGGCTAACGTACGCCGTGCAAATCTGTCTCGCGCGGAAGCCGGCCAGCGAAGAATCGAAAGTCCTGCAAGAATTCTTCGATCGGCAAAAGGAGCGATTTAGCAGCAAAGGCGCGGACGCTTGGCCACTACTGGTCGACGACGACAAAAGTAAAGAACGCTTATTGGCGAAACTTCCAACAGGCGCCACGCCGGCCGACTTGGCTGCGTGGACAGCCTTGGCCCGAGTGGTGTTAAATTTGGATGAAACGATCACGAAGGAGTGAGCGGTGGTGTAGCAGGGGTCTGTGACGCCGGGCGTCCGGCCTCATAGAGGCCAGCTACAGTTGCTTTCCAAGAGCCATGAACTGCCAAGACCATCTCTACCGTCACGTGCCGCCGCGAGCTCTTGCAAGGCGGTGGTTTTTGAAAGAATGCGGCGTCGGCCTGGGAGGGATCGCGCTGGCCCATTTAGCGGGCGCTCGCTCCGCGAGGGCCGCGGTCGATCCGCTCGGGCTAAAGCAGCCGCATTTCCAGCCGCGAGCCAAGAACGTCATCTTCCTGTTCATGGCCGGCGCACCGAGCCATCTGGAGTTGTTTGATAACAAGCCGCAACTTGCGAAATATGATGGCACATTGCCGCCGGCCGATTTGATCAAAGGCTATCGAGCAGCGTTCATCAAACCGAGTTCCAAGTTGTTGGGGCCGAAGTTTAAGTTTGCGAAGCACGGCCAGTGTGGAGCCGAGCTCTCCGAACTGCTGCCTGGGCTGGCCGAAGTTGTCGACGACATTGCAATCGTCAAATCGATGGTGACTGACGCATTCAACCACGCGCCCGGGCAGATTTTAATGAGCACCGGCTCGCAACAATTTGGCAAGCCGAGCCTCGGCGCATGGTCCTTGTACGGATTGGGCAGCGAATCACAGAATCTGCCCGGCTTCGTCGTGTTCAGCACGGGCGCCAAAGGGCCCAGTGGCGGAAATTCCAATTGGGGCAGCGGCTTCCTGCCGACGGTGTACCAGGGCGTGCCATTTCGCACCAGCGGCGATCCGGTGCTGTATCTCTCCAATCCGCGCGGTGTTGATGATGCATTGCAGCGAGATTCGCTTGATGCCATCAATGCGCTTAACCAACAACACCTTGACGCGGCGGGCGATCCGGAAATCGCCACTCGGATCAATTCATTTGAGATGGCTTATCGGATGCAAGCCAGCGCGCCGGAGGCGATCGATATTTCCAGCGAACCCGAGCATATTCTCAAGCTGTACGGCGTAGAGCCGGGCAAGCCGTCGTTCGCCGCGACATGCCTGTTGGCCCGCCGGCTCGTCGAACGCGGCGTGCGGTTCGTCGAAATATTTCACGAGGCGTGGGACCAGCATGGCAACCTGACTCAAGACATTCGCGCCAATTGCGTCCATACGGATCGGGCCTGCGCCGCGTTGGTGACCGACCTGAAGCAGCGCGGGTTATTGGATGAGACGCTGGTGATCTGGGGCGGGGAGTTCGGCCGCACGCCCATGGTGCAAGGTGGCGGCAATGACGGCCGCGACCATCATCCGAACGCATTTACGATGTGGCTGGCCGGCGGCGGCATCAAGCCTGGCATCACTCTCGGCGAAACCGACGAGCTGGGCTTCAATGTCACGCGCGACCGTGTGCACGTCCACGATCTGCACGCCACCATTCTCCACCTGTTGGGGTTCGACCCGATGCGATTCTCGTTTAAGTTCCAGGGTCTTGATCAACGCTTAATTGGCGTCGAGCCGGCGCGTGTAGTGACCGAGTTGCTGGCGTAGAATATGCTGGATAGACGAAGCAGCAGGTTCGCGAAGTTGATCCGGCGGAATTACGACTGCCTTCGAGTCGTGCCGCGGGAGCAGATATGCGGAAGCTGCATCGCCAAATGCATCGGTTTGGTTCGTCAAAAACTGGGATGCCGCCTATAGTTGTCTATGAAGACCCTGATGGGCTTTTGGAAATCTACGACGGCGTGACTCGTGCGACGCGTATTGCAAAACTGGCGCCCGGCATGACAGTGCCGGCGGTCGTTATCGGCAGGCACCGCAAGAGTCGCAGAAGTTCCAAACGATTAGGAGACACGTTATGAATGAGCCTGACTCAAGACAAGAGTTATTCGAGGCGATCCGCGCACTTGCGGATGCGGCGCCTGCAATGCGAGTTGGTCAACTACTGGCTGCCGCCGGCGAGATTTGCAGCGACTTGCATGGCCGCGGCCTATGGGACGCCGAGGACCGTGAGTTGCTTGAAGCCGTCTGGAAGTTCCAAAAGGACATCGAAACCAATCTGCCAGTTGAAGTGCATCCCAAGGCATAGTCAGCCATGACTTGGCTTTTTGCGGTTGCCGCGTGGGTGGTGTTGATTTGCTTCGTCAGCCAAGTTGCCTTTTATTGGTTAGCAATCAGCCGCTGTTCTTCGGCAGTAAACAAATGGCTTCACGCGCTCACCGGTAGTACCGCCATTGCCGCGATAGCAATTGTGTGGAATCGTTGGACTTGGCTTGGGCTCGGTTTGGCCATTGCAGTCTATTTGGCAACGCTGCTTCTAGAGCGGTTTTCAATTTGATGTGTCCGCGGTGTGCCACTGCTCGCGGCGGACGAAGGGGCGCTTCTACTCGACTCCGCACTGCTTGCCTCCCACGGACCGCGATTTCTTAACGGCGAGCAGTGCCGAACTACACAAGAACGCAATTCGGCGCGCCGCAAGCAGTGGCACACCAACCTGAAAAACGCTTTAATGGCCGTAGTGGCGCGCTTCTGGCTCCTTCTTTTGCTGCGGACCTCTCCGAAAGCCGCAGATGAGTTCATGCGCGATCCGTAACGCAGTTATTCTAAAGATGCTGATTGAACGTTGATGGAACCTTCTTCGGATTCATTAACGCGGCAATTAGATTTGCCGATGCCCGATCGGTTGGGAGGTACCGGGATGCCCGAGCCATAAGATTTGCCGGGGCGCTATGTCCGTGGTCGAGCCGGCTCGCGTGGTGAAGGAAATCCTCGCGTAAGTCGCTTAAACGGTCAGATAGGCTGGGCCTATTCCAGAATGACGATGGGACGCCCGGTGCGCCGCGATTTGGGCAGCGGCAAGTAGCGGCCAATGGCAAACCGCCCCGGTCCGGCGATTAAGATCGGCAGCAAGAGTCCGATGAGTGCCACGTTGTATTCGAAGCCAGCCTCGCCGAGCATGCTCTCAGGACCGCTACCAAGAAAGAAGCCGTGTTGGCCATGAACCATAACGATGGCGCCTAGCATAATGACGATCAGCGATGCGGCGGAGAAACGAGTAAGGAAGCCGACGATCAGCCCAACCCCGCCGAAGAACTCGCCGATAGTGACCAAATAGCCGAGCGGCCCGCCGCCCATCATCTCCACCGTTTTCGCCAGGCCGGGACCTTCAAAAACGCCGAACAGCTTTTGGGCCCCGTGTGCCGCGAAAATGACGCCGACAATGATTCGCAGCAGTAAGAGCGAGACATCCACCGCTAACCGATCTTCCGAAACCGGGCGTCCGTTATTCATGTCTGCACCTTGATGTAGGCGGGGGGGTGTTTCGAATCGTCTGTAGTATCCGCCAGATTACGGCAGGGAGTGCACGGCTGCAACCGACCCAAGAATGGCCGGACGCAAATTTCTTGCCCCTTCTCGGATTTTCGTCCATGATGGAGGATCGTTGCCGGCGGAGCGGCCTTCTTCGATCTTGGCTCCTATGCCGTTGCACTCCGTCTCGATCAAGTTTTAGTACTGAGAGCAAGCTAATGAGTCCGACCAAATTCTGCATTTTCACCGCCACGACGGCATGTGCGATGTGCGTGGCCGCGCCCAGCCGCGCCGATCTGTTCGCCGTTCTGTCCACAATTCCCGGAATTCTGCGGATTGACTCCGCAACGGGCAATGTAACGAACACCTACGCATTCCCCGACTACCTGCCGCCACCGGCACCTTCAACGACAGTTGGCCTGGCTTTCGACGGCCGCATTGTTTACATGAGTCGCCGCAATGGCGGAATTAACGAGCTGTGGCGTCTCGACGTGAGGAACAACTTCTGGTATCCGCCGGCATTTCTCGACACATTCACTCCCACCGGACCGCCGGTCCCGCTCACGGGCCTGGGTTACCTGCGCGGAGGCTTTGGAGATGGTACTCTAATTGGCGTATCGCAGAATCCTCCCGACGATCCGCCTTCTTCTATCTTTCAGTATTTTGTTTTCCCGGGGTTTCCTGACCCCGTTCTGGTCAATATCAATTTTCCGCCTGGCGAACTACCGCCAAACATGGCGGCGCAAGGGGCCGACGTCGATCCAGCGACCGGCGACCTGTGGATTGCGGCCGAAGAAGTTGTCGGCCAAAGCCGCACGCCGCGCCTGCTACGCACCAGTTTGTCCGGCGCGGTGCTGCAGACGCTTACGCCTGCGCTCGACCCGCCCACGCTGGTCCGCGGCGTTGGCTTCGACGCCGGCGCGATGTTCATCGCCGGCAGGCACTTGCCGACGGTGAGCAACAACATCTATGAAATTGATCGTTCGACGGGCGCGATCCTTCGTTCATTCCCGCTGCCCGGTAGCGGCATCGTCGGAGCCCTCACCGGAGGCAGTGTCATTCCCGAACCAGGCGCTGCGTTCCTGAGATCCTCTGTCTCGGCAGCCTTGCAGCAGCGCGGCCTCGACGCATGCCTGTCCGCGATAAAATCAGTCGACGCTAATCGCGCCACTACTTCAAGGCACAAGGATGCTCTTGAAACGGTGCAACTGGAGTGCCAAACTAGCATGTCGCCAGGAGAATTTCTAGCGGTTAGTCATGCCTTCATGGAACCAGCTCTCCCAAGCGATCTTCGCGATATCTCGTGAGCATGCTGACACGCACCAGCATCATGGACACGCTTTGTCAATCGACAGCTGTGCGTTCAGCGTCGACTTGGCCCAGGTGAACTCCGACCATGGAACTCCACTGGATCGATATTGCCATCATAGTTCTTTACATGCTCGGCATGGTGGCGGTTGGATTCATCGTCGAGCGTCGGGCCCGGCTTGGCCTGGATCATTACTTTTTGGGCGGGAACAAAATGCCATGGTGGGTGCTCAGCATGTCGAACGCCGCGTCGATGTTCGACATCTCCGGCACGATCTGGCTGATCACGCTGCTCTATGTTTATGGCCTCAAGAGCGTGTTCATTCCCTGGCTCTGGCCGGTGTTTAATCAGATTTTTCTGATGGTGTATCTCTCGGCGTGGCTGCGCCGCTCGGGCGCGATGACCGGCGCGGAATGGATCACGATGCGTTTCGGCCGCGATGCCGGGGCCGAAGCGTCCCGACTGAGTGTGGTCCTCTTTGCTTTGGTGAGCGTCATTGCGTTTACCGGCTACGCTTTCGTGGGCATCGCGAAATTCTCGGCGATTTTTTTGCCCGACGCTTTTTCTCCCAATACCTATGCCGTGATCATCATCGGCGTTACCACGCTCTACACCGTCGCGGGCGGGCTCTACAGCGTCGTGCTCACCGATTTGATCCAGTTCCTGATCATGATCGTGTGCAGCTTCGCGCTTGGGTTTATTGCCATGCAGAAGGTGTCGCCCGAGACGCTGGCGGCAGTGGTGCCCGAGGGTTGGGCGGACATTTCGTTCGGCTGGGTTCTCGATCTGGATTGGTCGGAAATCATGCCTGTCGCGGACAAGCAGATGGAAGCCGACGGCTTCACCATGTTTGGCGCTTTTTTGATGATGACGGTTTTCAAGGGAGTGTTGCTCAGCGCCGCGGGACCAGCGCCAAACTACGACATGCAGCGCATCCTGGCGGCCAAGAATCCCAAGGAGGCCGCGATGATGAGCGGCCTCGTGACCGTCGTTCTCTTCGTGCCGCGGTACTTCATGATCGCCGGAATCACCGTGCTCGCGCTCTTGTTCCTGCGCGGCGACGTCACGACCGGAGACGCGATCGATTTGGAGCAGGTGCTGCCGATCGTGATCCGCGATTTCGTGCCGGTAGGCCTGGCGGGGCTTTTGATCGCCGGCTTGCTGGCCGCGTTCATGTCGACATTCTCCGGCACGATCAACGCGGCTGCGGCCTACCTCGTTAACGACCTTTACAAGCGTTATGTTCGTCCCGAAGCCGAGCAGCGCGTTTACGTGCGCGCGAGTTACGCGGCGTCGCTGGCGGTCGTCGTTGTCGGATGCACCGCCGGATATTACACTCCGTCCGTCGCCGATGCGGTCATTTGGATCGTGTCCGGACTTTGGGGCGGTTACGCGGCCGCCAACATTCTCAAATGGTATTGGTGGCGACTCAACGGTTTTGGTTATTTTGCGGGAATGGTCACGGGAATCGGTGGCGCGCTGGCAATGTTATTCGTCCCCGGACTCACCGCGCTGATGGCCCAACCGGCCATCAGTTTGATCTCGCTATGGCACGCTGGTCCGCCGGCGAGCGTGAATCTGGACCTGATGGCATTTCCGATGCTGTTGGCGATCTCGCTGCTCGGCACGATCGTTGGAACGTACGCGACGCCGCCGGAACGTGAAGACGTTCTTGTCAACTTCTACACACGCACTCGCCCGTGGGGCTGGTGGGCGCCGATTCGCGAGGCCGCGATCCGGCGTGATCCAGAGTTTCAGCCTAATCGCAACTTCGGCTGGGATGCGTTCAACGTGGTGGTTGGTATCGTGTGGCAAACGGCCTTCGTGACACTGCCGATCTACGTGGTAATCCGCGAGTGGCGAGCGGCGGCCATTTGCGCCGCGATTATCATCGTCGCGTCCACCGTGTTAAAGCACACCTGGTACGACCGGCTGGAAAACTAAACCTCTCAAAACTCCATCCCCGTTTCGGGGAGGGGTCGGGGAGGGGCGACCTCATCACCAATTTCACGCTGCCCCAACCCCGACCATCATGGGAGCCGAGTTCTGAACTGCTAATCGAATCGTTGTGAATCAACCACCAGGCGTCCGCTGCCACAATCAATCTAAGAATCTGGAATTGATCCGAGTTGCGGGATCAGCCCGCTATGCCTTTAATCTTGGCGCGATAGGATGGGGGCATGAAGTACCGCAAAGTGCGTATCGCGTTCTCGGTTCTGTGCGGGATTTTCTGCCTACTGCTCGTGGCAATGTGGATGCGAAGTTATTCCAAAAACGACGATCTTCGTGGCATGGTCGGGCAGAGAGTTTTCAATGTCCAATCCTTGCGCGGAGAACTTGGAATTGGACTTTGGGCATGGCAATTCAGGCCAATTCAGTGGCGCGTATCTAGTGAGACGGTTGATGAATCATTTGAGCGGCTGTGGCCGCCGGTGAAAGACAAGCGGCCACTCTCAATCATAGGGATTCGCTGGCAGAAGTTTCCAAACGATATGACTATGTTTGTAATCCAGTTCTGGGCGCTGGCGTTAGTCTCGGCCGCGATCGCCGCAACCCCTTGGATATTCTGGCGGTTCCGCCTTCGTACTCTGCTAATTGGAATGACGCTGGTTGCCGTTGTGCTGGGGGTAGCCGTGGCCACAAGTTAATAGCCGCGCCGCGCTTCGCGGATCGGCAAACGTGGCTTGTCTAAGACCGACTACGACAACGGCGAAGGCCATCAGCACAAGTCCGCTTGGCTCTGGCACTGACGCCAAGCCGCCGCTGCCCGACGAACTACCGAAGTTGGCTCGCCATTCGTTGTATCCCGCTAAGGAACCATCGTTTTTGCGCCACACAACGTAGTCGGCCGCATCGACACTGCCATCGCTATTGAAATCGCCCGGCTCTGGTCGGGCATCCGTCCCTGCCCACCACGCCAACGCATAGTCTACGTGGATGAAATCACCAGCGCTCAACGTAACCCAAATTTCATAGGGTCCATCCATAGGCACACTTGCAAAGATGTGTTCCAAGTTCCATGCAGTGCTCGTCGATGACTCGACGGCTTGATCTATACCCATACCGGCGGGTACGAGGTGCAGGTCCAAGTTTTCAAAACCTAGATCGGCAAAGTCGTCGCCGCGCTGATATTCAAGCTCACCGGAGTTTAAAAACAGCTCACGATCCCATACTAGCGTGGCTGAGACAAAATCTCCCTCAGATAGAGTGATGGTGTACTTATTAGGTATGAACGGATCATCTTGAAAGAAGAAGTCCCATCCTTTAAGCGGAACGCCGCCAGGTCCATGCTCACCCCCGGCGAGTTGTTCGACAGCTCGTTTAGCATTCAGATGGCCAACACCCATCTGGCGGTCCAGCGGAATGGCTTCATCGGTATGGGCTTCGGTGCTGAACCAATCGCTCTCATCCTGTTTTACCACCGTCCGTTCCATGCCAATAATTCCCTTGATCTTGTCAGCGGAGTTTAGCAGCACGGCTTTCATCGTTTGATGGCGGTGGCCGTTCGTAGTATTCGCCTGTTGGTGTAAAATGGCGAGCGTGCCCGTCACATGCGGCGCGGCAAAGCTGGTGCCAGTGCTTTCTCCGCGTGGGGGTTGCGTGCCGTTCGCGCCCGCAACGTCAATTAGCACGCCTGGTGCAAGAATGTGCGTCGATGTTCTAACCCCCGCGGCATCTACCTCATCGCTGTAGTCGTTGAGTCCAGCAACTCCACGAAATACACCGTCGTCTTCCCGTCTTGACGCGGCCACCGTGATTCCGTTGAAACTGTCGCTTGGGATACGTCGATCGTCGCCGCCTTCGTTTCCCGCCTTGACATACAGCACTTCATGCTGCCGCGTGGACCAATCCACAAATTGAGATAATAACGAGTTTCCATCCATCTGGAACCCGCCTTCTAGTGGAACCCCAAAGCTCATGTTGATTGCCCAGACCGAGCCGGCGATAACTTGAGCCGTGATTGCAGCGTCCTCTTCTAAGCCCCCGGAAAAGGTATCAATAATTGCCGAAGACAAAAGATTGGCTTGTTGGGCTACGCCAAGCGGAGGCGATACGCCGGTATTCGGGTCTACCGCTGTCTGTTTTGAGATCATTACACTCGCCACCCACAAGGCGTGGTCATCGATTGATTGGTTTGGAGCGGCCCCCATGTCTTGCACAAATACGCCATCCGGTACGACTTGCGAATTACAGCAGCCGGCAGCATTGTCGTATCCGAACTTTCCTGCTCGGCTACCCTCCACTTGCCCGATCGGGATTCCCGCTCCGGTTAGCCCGGTTACTGCCGAATTAATACCCATAGGACCAATCGTTTCTTGGCTTGCTTGTATTGAACCGTCGGCAACGATCGCGACCGATATTGAAATTGAGTAGATGAACTTATTCATGGCAGCCTCCTTGAACTTGTCTTTGTCACCGACGATTCGCAGTGACATTGAATGAGAATGGCTTACATAGAAAATCCCGACTCCACTGCTTATCCACGGGTTTAAATCCAAGTTTGATGAACTTCTGGTCCCGAGTCGTTTGCTCCAACCCAACCGTGTATTTTCCGCCGGGCAACTTGCCGAGAGGAATTAGGGCAAGATTCAATGATCGTTGCATCCTTCCAACGTGTGGCTTCAACTGATATCGAATTACCACGCTCTCGCCTTCGCGCGTGACTTCCTGTATTTGAACCTTGTTTCCCGGCGCCAGCTCGGAGAAAAACACAATCGTTATCTCTTCATTGGGCGGGAACGCATCCAGAGGCTTTTTGCCCTCAACTAGAATGGAGTGCGCAGCGCGTAGAGCTGGTAAGCCCGTTCCAGGAACGGCAAAGCCAGGTCGCGATATGTTCTCCCATTTCAAATCCTCCGCCCGCAGAATCAGCGACTCTGAAATTGCCGCCACCTGACGTTGCCCAGACTTTGTTGGATCGTCCTTATCCAACCCTTGAAGATCGCGCGTGCCGGGCATCTTGTACGCCCAGATTTTATCCAGCGGGATTGTTCTCGGCTGCTCGTTTGGAACGACTGCTACCGCGCTCGTTGACAGCAGAAGTGCGGCGCCGATCAGGAAAGAGCGTTTCATAGGAAATGACCTTTCGTAACGGAACGGATGGTGAAGTCCCCCGGCAAAAATTATACGTGCCGGAGGAATCCGCGCACCGCGATTCGCCGAACATCGTCCCCTTATATTCAAAGGAGAAAAGAAGGAGAAAAGGGGACGCAGCGGCTCTGTAGAAAACCTGGACGATCACGAGAATCATGA
>JBBDWY010000062.1:0-2863 GCA_040902605.1 Pirellulales bacterium
CCCACCGCGAGCGGACGCCCATCGCGTCGGCCGGCGCGTTTTCAAACAGCGAATTCGTCCACGGCACGAGGTACGGGTTGTACGGATACGTCGAGGTATACACCGTATTGCAGCCGGTCGCGGCGACGATGCCCCATTGATCGCCGTACTTCGCCCCGGTGGCCGCGCACATCATCCGCAGCGCGGTCCCCTCGCCGCAGCCTGCGCACGAGCCAGCCCCACCGACGTACACGTGCGTCTGCTCCTTGAGCATCATGTCGATCAACAGATTCTCATTGATGTACCGATCGTCACTCGGCCCGACCTGTTTGAACAAGCGGTGCGACTTGCGAATCTGCTCCATCACCGGCTCGGTCTTGGGAATCATCTTGAGCGCGTTGTCGTCGCACACGGTGACGCACTCCGCACACCCCTTGCACTTCGAGGGGTCGATGATGATGGCGAACCGCCCCCCGGGCAGGCCCTTCTTCTGCGGCCCGTCGTAATACTTCCGCGTCTTTGACCACTGGGCTTCGAATGCCTGCCGGTCCCCTTCGTTCGCGATCGCCGCCAGCTTTTCTTCCAAATCCGGTTCGGCGATCACCTTGCCCAAAATCGCGGTGTCCGGGCACTCGGTCACGCAATCCATGCAACCGGTGCAGTTCTCGCGGATGTATTCCGGAATCTCCGGCGCCACGTAGCTGAAATCCCGCAGCGCCGCCGTGCCCGCGGGAACAAGCGACCGGGCGAGCGCCAAATCCGCCGGCAGCTCCTTCTCGCCCTTACCCTCCTCATAGCCGCGGATCACGCGCTCGTTGAAGTCGAGCACGTCGAGCACGGGTAGCTTGACTTCCAGATACGGCCGGTCGACCAGCGTGCCGTAGCAGTTGTTATTGTAAGGATCGCGCTCGTTCGCCTCGTTCATCGAACGAGGAAGTTCAGCGGTGGCCATGGTTGGATACCTGTTTAGTTGTCTAAAACCTTCCGCATAGAGGGGGCAGGATGCAGGATGCGAGATGCAGGGGGCAGGGAAGGCACTCGATTTCTTCCCTGCTCCCCGCATCCTGCATCCTCTCCTACGCCTTGCCATTCCCTCCAAAAATCACTTCCCGCGGGATCTCCTGCATCTCGCTGTAGCCGCGCTTCACGCAGTTGAGGTTGTCCTTCACAACCTGCTCGCCGCGCTTGCCGAAGTATTTCCGCAGTGCCTTTTCGACGCCCGCGTACACGGCGTCGTCCGACATGTTGCTTTGCGCGGCGAATGGCGTGAGCTTCAAAAATGCTCCCAGCAGCACGATCCCTTGCATCCGCATCTGCAAATCGGCCTCGGACGCCACTTCGCGGGCAATCTGCACCGTGTCGGCAAAAAATACCCGCAGCTGCTTGTCGCGGATCGAGTTCTTGTCGCGCGTCGGAATCCGCTGCCACACATCCACCGGGTTCGTATACGGGCTCTGCATGAAAATCGCACCGCCTTCGACCAGCCCTTCCAGCGGATTGCCGCTGAACAGCGCCGTCGTGTCGTTGAGCACGACCAGATTGACGTATTCCAGCTCGCTGTGCGAAAAGATGTGCGACTCGGCGATCGTGAGATAGTACGTCGTCGGCAGCCCCTTTTTCTCGGAACCATACTTCGGATAGGCCTGCACGTCCTTGCCAAACACCTGCCCGCCGATGGTCGCGATCACTTTATTGGTCGTGACCGAGCCAAAGCCGCCGATCGAATGCCCGCGCATCGAGAACGCGCCCTGCGGCCGCAGGTCGGGGTCTTCCTTCACGTCGAGCGCGGTGCGGTGCTTGATTCCGACGCTGAAAAAGTCCTGGCTATCCTCAATCATGTTCTCGTAAATGGCGTAGATGTCGCCCGGCCGCACGTCGCGGCTGCCCAGCCCGGCTGCCCCGTAATAAATCCTCGGCACGCGACCACCCTCCGGGTGGTGCCCGATCGGCTCTTGGCCGTTTTGCCCGGTGACCGCATCGCAAAACGCCGCCTTCACCTCGCGCGTGAGATGATTGCCGGTCGTCGACAGCGGATCGTCCATCCGCTCGATGATCGTCACCGCCTTGGCATGCTTCAGCGCCTCGACCAATTGCACCGCGGGAAACGGCCGGAAGCAGTGCACGTTCACACAACCGGCTTTGATCCCTTTCGCTTCTCGCAGCCAGTCGACCGTGGTTTGGGCCGTCTCCATGTAGCAGCCCATGCCCACGAGGATATATTCAGCGTCTTCGCAACGGTACGGCACGATGAAATCGTACCGCCGCCCCGTCTTGCGATAGAACTCCTCAAACGCCTCGGCGAGCGCCGGCTCGACCTGGTCGTAATACCACCGCTGGGCGATCTTGCCCTTCATGTACGAATCTTGATTCTGCACGACGCCGGACATTATCGGATTGGCCGGGTCCATGAGATTCATCAGCTTGTCTTTGGGATTGCCGACGAATTCCACCATGAGCTCCGGCTCGATCAACCGCACGCTCTCAACCGTGTGCGTCGTAAGAAAACCGTCCTGCACGTTGAAGAACGGCGTGGCCGACGCCTCGGCCGCTCGCCGGGCGATGAGACACAGGTCGCCAGCCTCCTGGGCATTGCGCGCAAACAGCATCCCCCAGCCGCAATCGGCGACGCTCATGACGTCATCGTGCCCGGCATGCACATTGAGGCCCTGGCTCGTCAGCGCACGCGCACCGATGTTGAACACCACCGGCAGCCGCTTGCCCGCGATCGTGTAGAGCACTTCCTTCATCAGCACCAGGCCCTGACCGGAAGTGAAATTCGTGACCCGCCCACCGGCGGCCGCGAAGCCCTCGCAGAACGACGCCGAAGAATGCTCGCTCTCCGGCTCGACGAACACGAGCTGTTCGCCCCACAGATTCGGCACGC
>JBBDWY010000063.1:0-19765 GCA_040902605.1 Pirellulales bacterium
TTGCAAGTCCAGAGCAACTTTCCCAAGAATATCACCCCAGGGTGTGAACGGTTACAACGCCATAGTCCGTTCCGCCGAATTCAGCGTCCATTCATTGGTGCTCTGCGTTACCGTCGGCGCGAGCAATTAGCAGTTCAAACAGCTCGCGCAGTCCTTCGTCGTCGCACTCGGAATATTCGCCTTCATCGAGCTGGCGGCGACTTTCTGCGAGTCGATTCATCAATTCGCGACGACGCCTGAGCATAGCCACGCCGGCATCCAGTACATCCTCGCGCGTTTGATAAGTGCCGAGGGCGATTTCCAGTTGAATAAACGATTCGGTGTCAGGAGATAGATCACTGGCCATAACAGACTGTCTCGTTTGCCTAAGATATCCTTGAAAGGAGTGCTAAAGTCAGCCTTTGTCGGGTTAGCCGCGATCCCACCTTATGTATACCGCACGCCTTGATGCTGAGGCTCAAAGAAAGCCGGCAGCAACGCATCGGCCTGCAGCAGGCCGGGTCGCGTCAGCTCGACGCGGCCGTTTTGCGCATCGAGCAGGCACAGGCCGTCCTGTTCGTAATTGGCCCAGACGTCGGCCCAGCGGTCGAGAATGTCGACGCTGAACTTTTCGTCGAAGTAATTGGCGTCGAGGTAGCCGCGCTTGAGCTGCAGGATCATTTCGCGCACGAGTTGTTGGTGCGCAGTGAGGCGCATGCCGCGCATCAGCGGCAACTGGCCGTTCTCGAGCGCGGCGCAGTATAGTTCCCACTCGGCGTGGTTCTGGTAGTGCACAGCCCCTCCCCGGCCCTCCCCACGGTGGGGAGGGAGTCCAGAAATATGGCCGAAGCTGGCGATGCCCGTGGCCAGGAGGTCGCTGCCTTGCCAGAGGTTGTCGCGGTAGCTGAAGTTCACGCGCTGCGGGTTTTTCACCATCGTGTATGCGCTCGAGACGGAGTAGCCGGCGCCCTCGAGCTGGTCGAAGGCGTAATCGACCCAGGCCCGCTTCGTCGTCCAATCGGCGACGGGCGTTTCAAGGACGCCGCCCAGAATGTCCTTCGAATAGACGGTGTTGAACGGCAGCTCCATTTGGTAAATCGTGACGCTGTCGGCGTCGAGTTCGATCGCGCGGGCCACCGTGTCGCGCCATTTGTCCCACGTCTCGCCGACCATGCCGGCGATGAGGTCGATGTTCGTATTCGCAAAGCCGGCCGCTTGGATCCAGGGCCAGACTTTGTAAATTTCGGGCGACTCGTGGGCCCGGCCGTTCTCGCGCAAGATCGTGTCGTCGAAGTGCTCGACGCCGAGGCTCAGCCGCGTGACGCCGATCTCGCGCAGCGTGTGCACCTTCGCTTCGGAGAGCGTGCCGGGCTCGCACTCGAAGGTGACTTCTTCAGCGGCGTCCCAAGAGACGTTCTCGCGGAGCCGGTCGACCAGCCGCTCAAGCTGCCGCGAGCTGAGGAATGACGGCGTGCCGCCGCCGAAGTAGACAAAGCGGAAGGGCCGGCCGCCCATTACCGGCAGCTTGCTGACGATTTCGATTTCGCGCGACAAAGCGGCCAGGTAACGCTCGACCTCGGCCGAGTTCTTGTCGGTGAAAACTTTGAAGTAGCAGAATTTGCAGCGTTTGCGGCAGAAGGGAATATGCAGGTAAAGACCCAGCGGCACGTCGGCCGGCGGCGCGTGCATCGCAGCGCGGACGTCGTCCAAGTTTTCGGCCGACCAGGCGGAAAACGGCGGGTAGTTACTGATAAAGTAACTGCCGACTTCGGTCTTGGTGGACGTCCTAGTGGGCATAATACTCATGACAGAATCATTCGACGACAGAATTATTCACAAGTGCTGTCTCTGAGGAGAGTCTTGAAGCAAACATTATGCCGGTTGAAGTTGATCCATTGCACAGCGTGTAGGGACGTGCTTGACAGGAACTTAGCCAGCCGCTTCTCGAACTGCGGTATATCCTTCGTGATAGCAGTAATTTTGAATCCAGTGCGCGAATTTATCAAATGGGCGAGTTGCCGGCCAACGACTTGGCTACCGCGCGCAATTTCGATTGGTTGGACGACGTTTTCTCGTCCACCGCGGAGATGCTCGATGGCGTCATAGAATAACGTCACATCCAAGAAGAGACCCCACTCATCAATCAGTTTATGCACTGCGTCCTTGAGCCAATTTGAATCGGCATCCAAGTCGCGCCAGCAATCAAAATCACATTTGAACTCGTAGCGATCGGCCGGAGTGACCGTCGTCGACACAAACTCGTACTCCATGGAAGAACTACGCATATTGAGAATCTTCGCGTGAGCCAACCCCGTGAGCATGAGGTAATTCAACGTTTGGTTACGATGATTCCGATGGATTTTTTCGACAGCTTTCATTTCATAGGGCACGCATTCATTGATCACGAGGTCGAGAAAATACGACTTTGAAAAAGTGCCGGACATGACAATAACAGGCAACTCTGTGCATGCCGTCAAGCGTTTCGCTCGGCACAGCCGCGCGAGCTCGTCGCGATAAATCGATTCATCGATAAACCATGGTCCGAGTTCCCGGTGAACGTGGAACGCTAGACCAGTCACCAGATAGTCAATCTCGTGGAATGCCTCTTGGGAAATGCGTTTAAGTTCGCGTGCCGGTTTGATAGGCATTGACACGTCCACTTGCGAATAATTCTGTCGATTAATCATTCTGTCGTGCTCTTCGGTTGGCGATTCGAGCCGAAGCAGTAGAGCGTGCCGTCGGTGTTGGGCAAGATGATGCGGCCGTCGACGACGGCGGGGGAGGCGGTGAAACCGCCGCCGGCGTCGTATTCCCACTTCACTTCGCCCGTCGGGGCGTCGATCAAATAGATCTTACCAGCGGTCGTGGCGGCGACCACGCGCTGGCCGGCGATGACCGGGGAGCTCTCGACGCGGCTGCGCGTCGGTAAGGTCCACTTCACCTCGCCGGTTGCCGGATTGAGGCCGTAGATGGCCTTGCCCTGCGAGCCGTACACCACGAGCTCGTCGGTAACTGCCGCAGCGCTGCGGACCGGTTGGGCTCGTTTTGGATCGCGATAGGTCCAGGCAACGCTGGGCGGCTGCTCGCCGTTGTCGGGAACGTCGATGGCGAAAAACGTTCCACCTTCGGTGCCGAAATACACGCGCTCGTCGCGCATGGCGGGCGTTGAACCGGTGGGGCCATCGATTTCGACCGTGTGCGTCTCCTTGCCGTTCGTGGCGTCGATGATATGGAGCAGGCTGTCGCAGCCGGCCAGCATCACGCGGCCGGCGGAGATCGTCGGCGAGCAGCGCAGCGGGGCGTCGATGTGGAATCGCCAGCGCTCCTGGCCATCGGACTTGCGAAAGCAGGCGAGGGTGCCGGATTCGGCAGTGACGAGCAAGTCGTCGCCGTGGGGCGTTGGGCCGGCGTAGACTTCGCCCTGCAAATTCGCCGACCATTGCTCTTCGCCATTCGCCGTCGCGAGGCAGCGGACTACGCCGTTCACGTCGCCGATGTACAGGCGCTCGTTCTCGACCGCGGCGCCGGCGGCAAAGCTGGCGTCGGCAAATTGCTTGGTCCAAAGGGCAGTGCCGTCGGCGAGCTGCACGGCATGGACGCTGCCCGCGCTATCGCCGATGTAGACGATGCCATTGAGGACGACGGGCGTGGCGTCGAAACCGGCCTCGTCGGACGCCGAGTATTTCCACAGCACGTCCAATTGATCGGGCAAAGAAGTCTCGGCCACGCCGGTGCCGAGCGTATCGCGTCGGACGACCGGCCAGTCGTCGGCCGTCGCCGGCCCGGCCAGCAGTGAAATGAGCAGCGACGCGCAAACCAAGGCACTGCCGCACCGACCTTTAGTGCAGGTTTCCCATCTGTGTGCCACTGCTTGCGGCACACCGATTCGCGCCGACACGCTAATTGGCACTGCTCGCTGGCAAGATGACACGGGCCGAAGGAGGCAAGCAGTGCTGAATCCGATGACAGCGCCCCTTGTTGCGCCGCGAGCAGTGGCACACGGGGGACACATCAACCTGAAAAAACAATTAAAGAGCAGCGTCATATAGCTGTTGGAAATCTCGTTGCGTAAGGTGTACGGGATTGAAAGTGCCGGTCCATTGCGTGGCGGCCGCGACTGCAAGTCGAGGCAAGTCGCCGCGCTCGACGCCGCGTTCTTCCAGTGTACCAGCCAGGCCGGCCTGCCGGGCGATTTTGTGAAGCCAGTCGGCCAACGTGTCGGCATTCCGTGCGCTGGAAAGATCGCCGTCGAACGAGCCGCCCGATTGCAAGAGCTCGCGATACCAATCGCCGACCTGTCGAGCATTGTGCCGAACGACGTGCGGCAGCATGAGCGCGACCGCTTCGCCGTGCGGGATGCCGTAGTTTGCCGTTAGCGGGTTGGCCAGCGCGTGGGCGCCGCCCAACATCGAATTTTCGATCGCCAGGCCGGCGAGACAAGCGCCGAGCTGCATCTCAGCGCGGGCGGCCAGGTTTTGCGGCTCGTCTAAAACCCGGGGAAAGTTCGGCGCCAGATGCCGCCAGGCTTCGCGGCTGAAGGCCAGCGAAATGGCATTGCGGCGCTTGGTGACGAAGGTTTCGACGGCGTGCGCGATGGCGTCGATGCCCGTAAGGGCGGTGACGCGCGGCGGCTGCGTGAGCGTGAGCTCAGGATCGAGGATCGCCGCTCGGAAGGCGGCCCGCTTATCGCCGCAAGCCATTTTTACGTGAGTCTCGGCATCGGAGATGAGGGCATACGACTGGGTCTCGCTGCCGGTGCCTGCCGTGGTGGGCACGGCGACCGTCGGCAGCAGCGGGCCGGTGGCCTTGCCTTCGCCCCAATAATCGTGCATCCGCCCGCCGCAGGAGTACAAGAAGTTGATGCCTTTCGCGGTGTCCATAGAACTGCCGCCGCCGAGGCCGACGATCAGCTCCGGCCGGAATTCGCGTGAGAACTCCAGGCCAGCATCGACATTTTCGGTGGTCGGATTTTCTTGGACGCCGTCAAAGAGCGCCACGGTGAGACCGGCCGCTTCCAGCGATTTCACGCCGCGCGGGGTGTGGCCGGCGGCAATGATGCCCGGGTCACTGACCACCAACACGCGCTTCACGCCCATCGAACTAGCCAGCGGACCGAGCTCGTTTAATTTGCCGGGACCGAAAACGATCTGCGTCGGGCATTGGAAGTCGAAGGGAAGCATCGATCAAGGGAGAGGGCGGAAGGGGGAGGGCGGAAGGTGCTTAGCCGGCCATCATTTTGGCATTGGCGCTACTTGCAGCGCCCGGTTGCGGAACAGGAAGTCGACCAGGTTGCCTTCGTGGGGTTGGAGCCAGTTGAGTTTGGTGGTGGGGATGGGGCCGAGGTTGAGTCGGTCGATGTTGGTGGCGTTCGTGGCGGCTTCGCGGAACGACGGGTCGTTCGTGATCACGCTGCCGACGAGCGTGGGGCCGATGCGGCGGAGCATTTCGGCTTGCGGACATTGGACGACCGACGCGAACGGGAACATGTATTCCTTGTGAGCGGCGGGCGATTCGGGCAACTCGCAGTGCAGGATGATGGGCAGCACGTAGCTGGCGCGCTCTTGTTCGATAAGGCGCGGGCCGAATTTGGCGGTGACGTGCGTCACGCCCTCGCCTGCAATGTCCTGTTCGATTTGCTGCCAAACGGCGGTGCCCATCCCTGCGACAGTGAACGCGGCCAAGCCGGCCTTGGGGTTGTCGGGCGGCAGCGCTTCGATGGGGCCGAGCCGGTCGGCCAGGGCGTCGGCGATGTCACGCGTGTGGCGCGAGGCCCAGATGCCGGAACAATTGATGCAGCCGCGGCCGCTGTTGAGGTAGATGCTTTCGACCATCAGGTCCAAATAGTCTTCCCAGCGATCAACGACGTCATCGCCCAACAGGATTTTGGAGAAGCCGGGGCCGTGGGCTTGCACTTTGGGATTTCCGCGGTAGCGCTCCACCGTTGGCGTGCCGCCGAAGATCATGGAGCGGTCGCAGGCATCGAGGACGGCGGCGCCCGCTTCAGCCTCGCCCGGATAGAGCGCGAACGCCTCGCGAGGCACGCCAGCCTCGGTGAAGGCGGCGAAGATGCGGTACGGCGTCCACGGCTCTTGCGGGCCGGGCTTGAGCACGAGGCCCATTTGCAATGCGATCGCCGGCAACCACAACGTGTGCACGCCGGGCGAATTCGACGGCAGCACGGCCGCGAGCACGGGTGACTGAGCCTGGTAACTAACCGTGACGCCGCGGCCTTCCTCGCCGTAGCCGTCGGTGAGGATTTTCAGATCCAAGCCACGAGTGAGACAGTCCAGAATCTTCTCCATGTTTTTGAGCACGAAGGAGTTTTTGGCCATGTTGGCGCGGCACATGTGCTCCGGCAGGCCGGTGCTGGCGGACTGCTGGCGGACGAAGTCGTCGGGCGACTGGGTGCCGTCGCCCACGGGCAGCGTACCGGACTCGTAAAGATCGGCGGCGGTGGCGAGCATGGCGATCAGCTCGCCGCACGTGAACTTCTTCAGCGCCGCGCGGGCCTTGTGGGCCTGGCGCATGTCGCGGCGAATGATGCCGCCGCCGGCCTGACAGACTTTGGCAATCGGCTCGCCGGTGGCGAAGTGATTCACTTCGGTCACTTCCAGCGAGTCGTACGGCTGGCCCCAGCGGATGACGGGAAGCTTGAGCATGCAAACGGCGCACACAAAGTGAATTACTGTTCGGATTCCGAGAACGGGCGGAAGCCACCGCCAATACAATAGCCGTGCTGTTCCGCCCAGTCGATGATTAGATCCAGAAGCTGCTCGCAGTCCGACTGCGAAACCAGCTTTCCGTCTTGACCGCAAAGGCCGAAATCAAAGTGCCATTCCTCAAGTTTCGTTTCGAGCATGTGAGCCGCCGAGAGCGCTTTGCGGATAAAAAGAACGAATCATTTTGCCGGGCGAATTCGATACTCGTAGCGCGAGAGGCGGATGATTTCGACTTCATCACCCGGCTGGAGGCGATGCTTGTCGAAAAACTGTTTGGTCTCGCCGTGGGCGGCGCGGAGTGATTTATGGCGTCCCGAAATGTCCGTTGTAATTCGTCCAATGCCTTGAAATTCGACGATCAATCTCTTCTCGGCCAGCTTGATGTTTTCGCCGACACATTCTTCAGGCCAGAAATCGTCGATTGGCCGAATGATAATGTATCCATTCTTGAAGCCACCCTCAGTGATTTTCGCGCGGCGCGTCTGGACTGGTTCAGCGATGCGTACTCGTTTCAATGGAGTTGAGAGCTTCGCCTGGGTGTCTGCGATATACTGCTTCAAGCTCAATACAGGTACTGGGCAGACTTCCCAGTCATGTTCCCAACAAACAATCATGTCACAACCTTGGGGATCGTGGCCGTGACAATGGAAGCTACTGCTAACGAATTCAAATTCGATCGCAACGCGTTCCCAGCCTTTATCGATCTGCCGACGTGCAACGCAGTCTGGAAAACCCGCTTTCACTTCTTCAATGATGAAGCCAAGTTCCTCGCTAATTTTGGCGAAAAGAGCCACAACGCCCATCTCATTAACGGGGCCGTATACCAACCCACGAAAGTTAATGACATCGCGGACGATGCTCTTGCTGGCCATGATCGCAAAGAAGGGCTACGAGAATGCTAATTCTGCCAAGTCTCCATCGGCTTGTCTGCTTACTGGTCAAGCGATTCTAACTGCTTCTTTGCGACTTCCCATGGAATCGTTGGGCCCTGTCGACGCTGCCTGATCATTGACCAGAATTCGGGCGAGTTAACAAGCTCGATCTGCTCGTCGTCGTAGTCCAATCCATGCACCACAGCACAGGGCCGACCGGCTCGCGTAACGATGATTGCTTCCGATTGCGAATCCTGCAAATACTGGTCTACATTTGCAGCGAATTGTCCAGCTTCGACGGACTTCATGCGATCTGCTCCGTTGTCGTATGCGGCGGTTTCTTTCGAATGGCCCGCACCAACACTGTCTTTCCGGTCTCGTTTACATCATAGTATACACGATACTCTCCGACGCGAAGCTCCCAGACTGGATCCTCATGTTCGAAATGGGGATGAAATCCGACCAGTATCTTGCGATTCTTCGTCTCGACTGTTGGCTCATGCGCCAATTGCTCACCAATAGCATCGACGATCCGCCTTCGATAGAATGGCTTGATTGCTTGCAATTCGTCGTACGCAACATCCCTGATATCAATTGCGTAGGACATGGTTAATGCTCAATAGACACCCACAGTGGTGGCCTCGGCTAAGCGGCGGAAGGGCCGCACTCCGCTGATGCCGTCCCAGGGGTATTGGGGGCAGGGCGGTTCGCGTTCGCCTTCGTCGCGCTCGAGGAAGCCCGGCATGAAAAACTCCTTGGTGAGCGTGGTGAGTTTCGCGCGGCCGGTTTCGCCGTAGCCGACGGCGCGGTCGGTGTCGTCGAAGTCCACGACCTCGACGACGGCGCGCGGCTCGGGGGCGTAGTAGCTGATTTTGTAACCGTCGTCGGCGGTGACAGGTTTGGAGCAGGCAAGGCCCATGAGCGTGTTGCCGTAGGTGGGTGTCATGTAGATGCCGCTCACTTTGGGCGGGCCGCCGAAGAGCTCTTCGATGCAGAAGCGGGTCCATTGCGGCGTGAACTCGGTGCCGCCGGAGAAGATGCCGGTGATGCCGGCCTCGCGCAGGCTGCTGCCGCGCTCCTCCAGCGCGAGGCAGAGCGCCTCGATCAGCTTTGGCGTGCCGAACATGCACTTGATGTCGTGGCCGGCGCCGAGAATCGTGAGCGCCTGGTCGATGCAATGCTGCTTGTACGCTTCGAGCTGCTCCATCCAGCCTTTTTTGATGAGCTTGATGACCCAGCGGGGATCGAGATCGATGCAAAAACAGATGCCGCCGCGCTGTTGGGCCAGGTGCTCGACGGAGAGGCGGAGGCGGCGCGGGCCGGAGGGGCCGAGCATGAGCCAATTGGCGCCGTGCGGAAAATGTTTTTCCGGCAGCGTTTCGCTGAACAGCGAGTAGTCGATGCGAAAGTCTTCGACGGCGACTCGCGTCTTGGGAACGCCGGTGGTGCCGCCGGTTTCAAAAACGTAAATCGGCCTGTCGGCGAGCGCCTTGGGCACCCACCGCCGCACCGGCCCGCCGCGGAGCCATTCGTCCTCAAACGGCGGGAATTTTTTGAGGTCGTCGAATGACCGCACCTGCTTGAGAGGGTCGAAATTGAGGCGTGACTTGAATTCCAACCAGAACGGGCAGCCGGTCGATTCGTGAAAATGCCAGGCGACGGTCTCGGCGACATGCGCGTCGAGGGCCTCGCGAGCGCGGCGGATGGCGTCGTCGGTAGCTTGGTTCATCGGCGGCGGTCCCGGGTCTTAGACGTGTGCCACTGCTCGCGGCCGAGGTGAGCGAGTTAATGATTGGTCGAGCACTGCTTGCCACCAGCGGTTCGCCGGCGTGTAACGGCGAGCAGTGCGGTTTGAGAAATCGACGCGCTTTCGTGCGCCGCAAGCAGTGGCACACAAACAACACAAGAGTCAGCTTACCACGTGCCGCAGACGGCGGACAGGTGATCAAGGCTAGTGGTGTGCCACTGCTCGCGGCCGAGGTGAGCGAGTTAATGATTGGTCGAGCACTGCTTGCCACCAGCGGTTCGCCGGCATGTAACGGCGAGCAGTGCGGTTTGAGAAATCGACGCGGTTTCGTGCGCCGCAAGCAGTGGCACACAAAAACGGAAGGTCGGTCTACCCGTGCTGAGTATTGGCCGGGTTGGGCACGCTGCTCAACTGAGCAAGCACTTGGATGACGCCGTTGAGATGCGCCAGGCGCGGTCCGTAGCGATCGATGAACTCGTTGAGCATGAAGTCGCCTTCGACCATGTCGTCGCTGGTGTCGTTAATCTCTTCGGTCATGCGCTCGAGATACTCGATCTGCACGCGGGTGAGGGCTTCGGCGGCTTCGCGGCAGGCGCTCGCCAAAGCGGGGTGGGCATTGCGCCATTGGTTGAGCTCGTTCGCGCGCTGCTTTTGAGTGGCGGCGACGGTGCTGACGAGCTCTTCGAGCAAATCGTTCGTGCGGTCTTGAGAGGCAAGGACCTCCCGAAGCAACTCGCTGTGCTCCTCGCGAGGCGACTCGAAGGAGTGCGAATGCGTGGCACTTGTAACGTCGAGCTGCGAAAAGAGCGGCGGCGCGGGGCGGCGTGAGCTTGTCATGACCGATTGATTTCCTTAGTGAGGGCCGAGGGCGAGCAGTGGTGGCGTTGATTCGGCGGCCGAGTGTGTGGACTGACGCTAAAGTACTTTTCTCGTACCGCGCGGGCTGACTAACGGCCAGCGTCGCAAAACGACAACAACGCTTGCCCGAATTCGATCCATGCGGCGAGACTGCGGCGTGTGCTGGTGCGAGTCCAAGAGGGCCGACTGCACCGTTCGACGCGTCTCAGAAGGCGGGTGCGAGAACTCCCGCCTCCAACTGCTTCCAATAGTTTAACGAAGGCTTTAATCAGATTCCAGGATTTGGCGCAATTTTCTTGTGAGTCGGCGAGGCTCGTTTCGCAGGGGCACGCTCGCAGCTACTGGTGGCATACTGGTTTACGCGGAGCCAGCGGACCGTGCAGCGCTAGGGCCTAAAGTCGCTTGGAAGGCATGCCCGATGGATTCTGTACCCGCCCCCACACCGCCGACAGCCCGCAGCGGCAGCCCATCTTGACGCATCGGTGCTTGAGCCTCTGGAGCGACTAACGGCAATGCCGCACGAAAACCAAAGCCGCGAAACGACTTTCGGCTATTTGTCGACCGTCCATACGGCGGAAGACGGTTATTTCGGCGGCTATCTGATCGTCTCTGTGGCGGGCAGGCCCCTGGAATTCCACTGCACGTCGCCCGTGCGGCCGAGCTGGGCGCAAGAAATTCTTTACGGCCCAACGCTGCAGCCCTACCTGGTTGGCGAGCAAATCGGCGGTGTGCTGCTGGCAGCGGCGAAACTGACGCCACACGTGATCCTCACGAATCAGCCCGCCATGCTGGCAGTCCGGCCGCGAGTCGGGGTGCCGATGGCGCTGATCGTGTCGGCGGATGAGAGTGTAGGCGGGCGCGACGGTGAAGCGGCTTTCCAAAGCGGGGCTGCTAGCAGCGGCAATGGTACGCCGAGATTGTCGGAGCCATCGTACGGTCAATTCCGAGTCGGGCGCTATGAATTGCAATTGCCGGCCGGCTTCGAGTCGGACGAGCAAGCCGTCGTCGAATCGATCGGCCTCGCCAGTCGGCATTTGGATTTAGTGGAGCCGTTCGGCCGGATTCATGACGCCATTCGTGAAGCGCGGCGAATCGGCGGACAGACTTTGGAAAGCCATGACCAAGCAGCATAGTGGCGACGTGGGTGTCCGCTGGTCGCTCGCTGGAAACGATCTGGCGTTGCGGCCCACGCTCAGCGGGACTGCTTTGGTCAGCAATGAGGGCGCCATTGGATTGTCGCGGGTGGATAGCATCGCTTGGGAATTGGAGCTGTCGCCGGCCGGAGTTGTTTCATCACCGCTTGAATCGCCCACGGTGAAAACTATTGGCTGCGTGTTTGGGCAGGGAGCAGGGGGCAGGGAGCGTGGGGTTAAGAACGGCGAGCAGGAACTGCGATACGCGGCGGGTCTTGCTCCCGGCGCGATGAAACACGCGCCTCGCTATACCCGCATTCCACCGCCGCGCGATCTGGTGAAGCTGGAAGACCGATTGCGGCTGTTGCTCGAGCCGCCGCTGGAGATGCTGCTCTCGTCGCGCTCGCTGCATTTCGCGCGAGCGCCGTTTGGCTACCAATTGGATGGAATCGCGTTTCTGTATCCGCGTCACGAGGCGGTGCTGGCCGACGAAATGGGCCTGGGCAAGACCATGCAAGCCGTGACCGCGATCCGGCTGTTAGCTCATCAGGGACAACTGCGGCGGGTGCTGTTGGTTTGTCCGAAGCCGCTTGTCACCAACTGGCAGCGGGAGTTTGCGCAGTGGGCGCCGGAGCTGCCAGTCGTGGCCGTCGATGGGGGCGCGCTGCGCCGCCAGTGGTTATGGCGTGCAGCTGTCGGACGGACAATCCTGTCGGTCAATCGAAATGGCCGAGACGGACAGGATTGTCCGTCCCACTATTTGGTCACGATCGCGAATTACGAAGCCGTGGTCCGCGATCGCGCCGAAGTTTGCGATCCGGCCAACTATTACGACCTGGTGGTGCTCGATGAATCGCAGCGGATCAAGAACGCCGCGAGCGCGACGAACGAAGTGGTGCGTTCGATCCCGCGCAGCCGGAGCTGGGCTCTAACCGGAACGCCGATCGAAAACAGCGTCGAGGACCTGGTGGGCATCTTCGAGTTTGTGTCGCCGCGGCAGCTGCATGCCGAGATGAAGCCGCGGGCGATCGGCCGGGCGGTGGCCGACTACGTGCTGCGGCGCACGAAGGAGCAGGTGCTCAGCGATTTGCCGCCCAAACTGTTCCGCGACGCCGAGGTCGAGCTTACCCCCGAGCAGGCGGAATCGTATCGACTTGCCGAAGACGAGGGCGTCTTCCGCCTGCGGGAGATGAAGCACGAGCTGACGATCCAGCACGTGTTCGAGCTGGTGCTGCGACTGAAGCAAATCTGTAACTTCGATCCGATTACCGGGACGAGCAGCAAGCTGGAGCGATTGGAAGCCGACTTGGAGGAGTGCGTGGCCAGCGGTCGGAAGGCGATCGTGTTCAGTCAATGGGTGCAGACCGTTGCGGAGCTGCGCGGGCGATTGGCTCGATTTGGCCCGGCGGAATACCATGGGCAGATCCCAAGCCGGCGGCGGGACGCGGTGATTGAGAATTTTCGGGATAATCTCGCGTGCCCGGTGATGCTGATGACGTACGGCGCCGGCAGCGTGGGACTCAACCTGCAGTTCGCCAGCTACGTGTTTCTGTTCGACCGCTGGTGGAACCCGGCGGTCGAGGATCAGGCGATCAATCGGGCCCATCGCATCGGCGTCGAGCGCGCCGTGACGGTCACTCGGTTCCTGACCGTCGATACGATCGAGCAACGCATCCATCAAATCCTGGAGCGGAAACGAGCGTTGTTTGATTCGGTGTTCGGCGAAGCCCTGTCCGCCCCGAGTTCAGGCCTGACTCGGGAAGAGGTTTTTTCGCTGTTTAATCTCGCGCCGCCGGATGCGCGGAGCGGCGAGGCGGCGTGATCGGCATTTCCCGGGCCTTTGCTTGCGCTGCGGGCTCATCTGGGTAAAGCGCCCTTGCTTGCGCTACGGGCTCATTCGGGCTTGGGTTGGTAAAGTGATTCGATCTTGACGGGTTTGCGGTGGGGGCTGCCGCCGTGTTGCGGAAAAACCTCGTCGGGACGTTTGCTCAAACCCCTAACATGCGGCATGTTTCAATATTGCCACATTACCCCCCCACACCCGTCGCGCGAGAATTGCGCATGGACGCTACTGCCTTTCAAAAGACGCTGGTTTTTAGTTTGTTGGCACTGTTATCGATCGCTGTCGCGGCATCGCCGGTCGATGCGCTGACCTGCGGCGACACCGTGGAGAGTTACCCCCGGTATGGTCGGCTGCACCAAGTGTTTGACGGCAGCACGTGGTACGCGTGGCACCGGACATGGCATGGGCCGAACGCGCTGGAGACGCCTCTCAACGGCTATTACATCCCGCGTGTTCCTGGAGGCTGTGTCTCTGAGGATTGTGGCGATGATTACGGTGGCGTAGACGCCGAATTGGACATGATGCGGTGCCCGACTGGCTGCGGCTGCCGACGTGAGAGCTGCTATCCGGGCATGGGGCTTGAACCGGCCGGCCTCGAGCGTTTGGGGCAGATCCCGAACGATTTGGAGCTCAGTGCCGGAATGCCGAATGCAGCATCGGGCGGGCCGGCTCGCACCGGCCGCTGACGCGGCCGCGCCGTCACATCTTCGCCCAGCGGCAGAAGTTCTCGGAGCGGGAATGAAAATCCCGCGAATCGGCAGCCGGTAGCTATTGGGCTGGAGGCATTCTGTCTACGTCGTCGATAAGAGGAGTATAACGGGAGGGCAAAACACATTGTGTTTTGCTTCAGGATAGAGGTCATGGCAAGACACGGATTGGCTTGCCATGACCTTTTTTTGCGCGCCCTTGCGATTATTCCTTTTCCAGCGTTTCCAAGAGGGCTTGAGCTTCTTGCCGGTTGACGAAGATGCCGGGGGTCTCAGTATCCAAGGCGCCCTTGAGGATTTGCTTGGCGGCGTCGGCGCGGTTCTGGTCGACGAGCACTTTCGCCACGAGGAAGCTGCTGTCCGGACTGAGGCTGCCGAGCTGCAAGCCGTTGCGAAGCGCTTGCTCGGCTTCGGCCGCGCGGCCCAACTGGTAGAGCACCCAGGCCAGCGTGACCTGAGCATCTGCGCTCTCGTTGTTGAGCCGCGAGCTGATTCCGGCGAACTCGAGCGCGCGTTGCCGCTTGGCCTGATCGCCCTGCTCAATCAACAGCAGCGCTAGCTGGTTGATGGTATCGCCGTTGGCGGGTGAGATGCGCAGGGCCTCCATGAAATAATCCTCGGCCGGCTTCATTTTTTTGTTCATCCGCGCCGCCACGCCGCTGAGGATCAGGATGTTGAGATTCTCGGGGTTCGCCTTGCGAGCTTCGGCGAGCATCGATTCGGCCTTTTCAATCGACCCGCGTTTGACCAACCATTGGCCGTAGGCGGCCAGCGTGTTGCCGTCGCTACTGTTTGCCTTCAGGGCCCGATCGAAGGCCTGCTGCGCCTCGTTCTGCTGGTCGAGCTGGTCGTACATCAGCGCCGCCGCTACATAGGGGTCGGGCAGGTTTTTGTCGAGCTTGCGGGCCGTGACGAATTCGTTGTATCCGTCGCGAAATTGTTTCTGCATGAAGAGGGAGCGGCCAAGCCGATAGTGCGCCGTGGCATTGTCGGGATCGATCTTCAATAGGGCCTGCAGGTCGGCGGCGGCATCCTGCCAGTCCTTGCGCTGCTCGGCCACCAGGGCCCGTCCGGTGCGGGAGCGGACCTCGGCATTGCGTTTGCGCTTGGCATTGCCGTCGAACTTTTGGGCCAGGGCCAGGCCTTTGTCGTAGAGCGATTCGGCTTCGATCAGTCGCCGTTGCTGAATGGCCTGGTCGGCGAGGATGAGATAGGCTTCGGGGTCGCCCGGGTCTTCCATCGCGGTTCTTTCCAGCGAGGCACGGCCCGCGGCCGCATTGCCAGAGAGAAAATACATCTTGGCCAGCAAGAGATCGGGCGGCGGCAGGCTCGCATCCTTGCGTCGGGCCGTCTCGAGAAACGTGCGGGCCCCGAGAACGTCGCGGTTAGTGAATCGCTTGATGGCTTCATCGACGTCGCCATAGCGTGAACCGACTTCGGAAACGGCGTCGCCGATGAGCATCTGGGTTGTAATCTGCGCCCAAGCGTGCTCAGCCGCCATCAGCGCAATGGCTACCACAACGCAGAGCGGCACGAGGCGCGAGCGGCGCCGAGCAAGAATTTCCGAAGAATGAGAGCGACACGATGCTTCGAACATGATCAAGACCTCGCGGGGATGAATAAGAGGCTATGAAACAACAGCAGTGGCGAGCCGCCGGGCTTGTCCCGGCGGGGATAAACCCCGCCGCTCGCATGGTTCCACGCCCACAAGCCACCCGGTTATGATTGATTGTAGAGCAATTTATTCCGTGCGGCAGTGGTTGCCGCTAAAACTCAGCGACGTTTCCTCTCCGACGGGCTGCGATCTCGGATGGGTCGCCCCTGACGGCGGTTTGCGAAAAATGCGAAGAGAATTTGGGCGGCACTTGGGGATGAGCCATTGATTGGACCCGTATTTACACGCGAAGCGGCGATTGCCCCACGGCGGCCGTCGTTCTTCGTCGCGCGGACGTTGTTCGTCGGCGCCCTGTTTGTGCTGATCGTCACCGCCTGGCAGCTCCTGGTGGGCTCGCAGCCGATCGAGAACGTGGGCGACCTGGCCTGGTTTGGCGCCAGCGCGTTTCACATCCTGGCTCCGCTGCAATTGGCCGTGGCCATGCCGTTTTCCGCGCTGTTGGTGGCGTCGGCGGTCGCGCTGGAAAAGGATCGCAAGACGATCGACTTGCTGCTGCTGACGAACCTCTCCAACTCTGAGTTAGTGTTAGGCAAATTGTTTGCGGCGATGTTGAGTGTGGTGGTTGTGGTCGTGGCGGCCTGGCCGCTGCTGGCGATCATGAGTTTGTTGGGCGGGGTGTCGGCCGGCCAGATATTCCGCGTTCAGGCCGTGACGTTGGCTAGTGCGCTGGTGGCCGGGAGTTTGGGCTCGACGATCGCGCTGTGGCGTGAAAAGACATTTCAAGCCCTGGCGATGACGGCCCTCGTGTTGGTGCTGTGGCTGGTGGGTTGGGAGATCGTGGCGGCGGGCGGCAGCGAACGTTTGTGGTGGGGGATTCCGGCCGAGTGGTGGGCGGTCGCGATGAGCCCGTGGCAAGCCGTTCAAGAAGCAGCTCGCCCGGTTTTTGCGGGAGCCGCCGCGCGTGGGCCGCGGATCGATCCCGTGTACGTGTTTCTCGTTACCGCCGTCGTGATTTCTGTGCTGCTCAACGGCGTGGCGATTGCGATGGTCCGGGTCTGGAACCCGGCGCGGGAAGTTCAGCCGCGAATGATCGAACGGCTCGCCCACTTCGGGGCGGGGGCGGAAGAAGCAGTCGAGCGGCCAGCGGTCGCGGTGCATGGAGCCGGCGGCAAAGTTCGCCCGGTGTGGGACAACCCGATTCTGTGGCGGGAGGTGCGGACTTGGGCTTATGGCAAGCGGATTCTCATCATCCGGCTGGCGTACTGGGCGGTGTTCGCCGCCTGCGCGGCAGCGCTGGTCGCAAGCAGCACCGATTCGGCCGGAGCCACTGGCGCGATCCCGGCCGCCGCCAAACCGCTGGTCACGCTGCTGGTGGTCGGCCTGATTTTGCTGAACGCGCTGGCCGTCACGTCGCTCACCAGCGAACGCGATAGCCGGGCGCTCGATCTGCTGCTGGTGACCGATCTGTCGCCGAAGGAGATCGTGTTCGGCAAGCTGGGCGGCGCGTTTTACAATGCCAAAGAAATGGTCGTGCTGCCGATCGGCCTGTGCGCGTATCTTTGGCTGGCAGGCCACATGACCACGGAAAACTTCGTGTTCCTGCTGGGCGGGCTGGTCGTGATGAACGTCTTTGCCGCCATGCTCGGCCTGCACGCGGGAATCACCTACGCCAATTCGCGGACCGCCATCGCAACCAGCATCGGCACGCTGTTGTTTTTGTTCTTGGGCATCGCGACGTGCATGCGGATCATGCTCGCGTTCACCGATTCGTTCGAGTATCAGTTCGGAGCGTTTTTCGGATTCATCGCCGGCGGCAGCGTTGCAATGTATGTGGCTCTGGGTTGGCGGAATCCGTCGCCGGCGCTCGGCTGGGCGTCGGCGCTGACGCCGTTTCTGACCTTCGTCGTCATCACAAGCTTCCTGCTCGGCAACTACGGCGCAGTCTTCCTCTTGAGCGTGTTCACGTATGGCTTCGCGACAGGAGCGATGCTCGTGCCGGCAATCTACGTATTCGACGTGGCCACGGGACGGACCACGGGGCCGGAGGAGTGAATGTAGTAGGCACACTCCGTGTGCCGTGTCCACATCGTTGGCGATGAAGGCGCCGTTCCGCAACGGCACGCGGAGCGTGCCTGCTACATTGCGGTTTACCGCGTGTAGCCCAGCGACTTGATGACGGCCAGCATCTCTTCAAAGGTGATGAACCGCCGGCGATGCTGCACTTTGTATCCGTCGATGGCGCGGGCCAGGTCGGCCGCTTCCGGCGAGAGTTCATCGTAGCTGTTGGCAAACTGACGGCGCTCGAAGAGCGGCTCGCCGCCGGGTTGCACGGGACCTCGCCGATCGAGAAAGGATTCAGGTGCAAGCGTAGCGCTGGCGGACATGCGGAGACTCTCCTAGGCGGGATGCAGGAAGGCTGTGGGCCGCGCGGCGTCGGCAACGACCCGCAAAAACATACGCCACAATCAACGCCGGTGCAAATCAGTGCCGTGTGTACTCGTGACGCTGACGGTTATAGCAGCTGTGACGAGAGGGGGAGACAAGGAGAGTGGGAGAGTGGGAGAGGGGGAGACGAGAGGGCAGAGGCTTGCCTGCGAATCTCCTTGTCTCCCCCTCTCCCCCTCTCCCCCTCTCCTTGTCTTTTCCCGGCTATCGTCTTTGCGGCTCGTTTGGCGGGGTGCGGGTGGCCAATTCGGTGAGAAGTTGCCGGCTAGGTTGGTGCGAGGCATCGATCGCGAGAGCCTGTTGAGCGGCGGCCGTCGCCTCGGTGTATCGGCCGGCGGCGGAATGGGCTTGAGCGAGGTGATAAAGCACGTCGGTGCTGGCTGGCCCTCGGCGGCTGGCGGCCAGAAACGACTCACAGGCCTGATGCGGGCGGCCGAGATCCAGCAGCGTGAGGCCCTCGAGCATGAGGACCGCCTGCGGCTCCTGGCCTGAAGGGTACGTGTCCTGCAGATGATGCAGGGTCGTCAGGCATCGCGCCGCCTGCCCGCGCGCACGGTACATCGTCGCCAGGTCGAGCAGCACATCCGGATTATCGGGAGTGAATTCCAACGCGCGGCCGAGGTCGGCCAAGGCACGTTCTGGATGCTGCAATTGCCAGAACACGCGTCCGCGGAGCGCCCAAGCCGCGGCAAGCTGCGGATCCAGGCGAATGGCCTGCTCGGCATGTATGAGCGCGGCATCGCGGCCGCCCAAGGCGAGCGACATCTCGCCGGCCCGGACCGCCAATCGCGCATCGGTGGGGCGCGCGTGAAGGGCGGCGGCGATATGCGACATTGCTTCGCGAGAGGCGCCGCGATGCCAGAGAGCTTCGGCCAGGTGGCGATGGGCTTCCACATCGTCGGGCGACGCTTCAATCGCCTGTCGCAGCAGCAATTCCGCGCGCTGCCACTGGCCCGCCTCCATCGCGGAGACGCCCTGCTGGGAAAGGTCGCGGCAGGCGGCCGCCTTTTCGGCCAGCGGGCCGCGCCGGCCAAACGTGGCACAGCCGGCGGATAGGGGAAGCATCAACCCGGCGAGCAGCAACGCGGCCACAACTGTGCGGCTACGCACTGCGACCGCAGCGCGGCGCGATTGCCGGCGCCGGGAACGGAAGCTCGGCGGCAAGAGCACGGGCGCGACCTCGTGCGTGCGCGTTAGTGGTGAGATGGTACCCGAGGAGCAGGGCGGAATACTAGCAGTGCGGCGGCTTGGCGACAACGGCGGATGGGTCACCACCACCGTCACGCCAGCAGGAAAGTCGCGCCAGCAGAGAAATGTAAAAGTTACAAGGGCGTGGGAACGGGCTTGGGCGGCGATGTCGGATTTCGGATTTCGGATTGCGGATTGCGGATTGACGTTTTGGCGGCGAATTTAGGGCCGGCGAAGAAACCGCGCGGAGTTGGGCGCTGATTTGGCATGCGACGTGCATCTTCTGGCCCGCGATGATTCGAGCGTGGATCAGCGCCCGATCGTTCGACTAATCGGCTGTGAATCTTAGCAAAAACTGTCGCCGCGGTGTGGCGACCTAAGCCCGTCACGGGATACTGCACGTTTCACATCACCAGGGAGAGTAGCCGCGGCACGGCGCTTCCCGCCATCCGTTGCGTTCGACGGATGACGCCGTGCGTAACAAGCGGCCGGCTTCCTTAAACGCAGGACCCGGTTGGCAACTCGCAGTGCCAGCCGGGTCCTTTTTTTAGTGAGTGGCGTAGAGCAGTAGCGGAATAGCGGCTCAGAATTCCGCTCTACTCCACTACTCCACTACTCCACTACTCCACTACTCCACTACTCCACTACTCCACTACTCC
>JBBDWY010000064.1:0-96425 GCA_040902605.1 Pirellulales bacterium
CTCCACTACTCCACTACTCCACTACTCCACTACTCCACTACTCCACTACTCCACTTTCCTTCCCGCGTCATATTTGAGCACGCCGCAGACGAGGGTGCGGAGCTTCGGCTCGGCGGTGTTGGCGGTGGCGATGATTTGCTCGACGTTGGCCGGCTCCAGCGCGTCGGGGAAGCACATGTCGGTCACCACCGAGAGGCCGAACGTCCGCAGGCCGCAGTGGACGGCGACGATCGCTTCGGGGACGGTGGACATGCCGACGACGTCGGCGCCGATGTTGCGCAGGAAGCGATACTCGGCGCGGGTTTCGAGGTTCGGGCCGGTCACGGCGACGGTGATGCCGCGATGGGCGATGAAATTATTTTGCCGGGCGATTTCGAGGCCTTTCTCGATCAGTTCCGGGTCGTACGGCTGCGACATATCGGGGAATCGCGGGCCGAGCCGGTCGTCGTTGATGCCCACGAGCGGGTTGTCGCCCATCAGGTTGATGTGGTCGTCGATGATCATGACGTCGCCCGGCCGGTAGTACGGGTTCATGCCGCCGACGGCCTGCGAGACGATGAGGAGCTTCGCGCCGAGCCGCTTCATCACGCGCACGGGCAGCGTGATTTTTTTGAGCGGGTAGCCTTCGTACTGATGGAAGCGGCCCTCCATCGCCACGACCGGCACGCCCTCGAGCCGGCCGCAGACGAGCCGGCCACGATGACCGACGGCGGTCGATTTTGGGAATTGCGGGATGGCCTCGTAGTCGAGCGCGGCATCGACGTCGATCTGCTCGGCGAGTTGGCCGAGGCCGGTGCCGAGAATGATGCCGGCGTGCGGCGCGGCGCCCCAGGCGGCACGAATCGCGGCAGACGCTTCTTCAATTTGATCGAATAGCTCGAGCATGGCCGAAGGAGGATGCCGGATGCAGGGGGCAGGGTTTGTTTCTTTCCCTGTCCCCTGCATCCCGCATCCTATCGTAATTAGTAATCAGCTTTGCTTGTGGTGGCGGCGCCGCGCTCGCCGGCGGCGATTTCTTGGGTGCTGCTGGTGCCGAGGCGGGTGGCGCCGAGCTCGATGAAGCGGCGGGCGTCGTCGTAGCTGCGGATGCCGGCCGAGGCCTTCACTTGCACCGCCGTGGTGCAGTGTTTGCGCATCAGGCGCACATCATGCTCAGTAGCGCCGGTGGCGGCCAGCGTGCCGTCGGGGCGCTTCATGTAGCCGAAGCCTGTAGAAGTTTTGACGAAGGCCGCGCCGGCCGCCTCGCTGACTTTGCACAAATGAATCTTGGTTTCGTCGTCCGGCAACAGGCCGGTCTCGAAGATGACCTTGGTGATGGCGCCGGCGGCGCGGGCCGCGTCGACGACCGCGCGGATGTCGTTCTGCACGTAACCCCAATCGCCGGAAAGGGCCTTGCCGATGTTGGCCACCATGTCGACTTCGCGGGCACCTTGGCTGCAGGCGAGCCTGGTCTCGGCGACTTTGGTCTCGATCGTGGTGCCGCCGTGCGGAAAGCCGATCACGGTGCTGACCAGTACGGGCGAGCCGCGCAGGCACTCGGCGGCGAGAGCGACGTGCGACGGCTTCACGCACACGCTCGCCACGCCCAGTTCAACGCACAGCTTGCAGGCGGCGCGGACATCGTCATCGGTCTGCGTCGGCTGCAGGACGGCGTGGTCGATCAGCTTGACGATGGACTCGGGCAAGGGGCGTGCTTTCGATCTAGGAGGGGGCCTCGTCTAACGGCGTCGGTCGGTTGGACGGTCTCTTGCTACGGCGGCGTCGCCGGCGGGAAGGCGGAGGTCCACGACCACCGCGTAATGGTCCGAGGTATCGAGCGACACTGTGTGGCAGATGAACGCGCGGGTGATGTAGGGCGCCAGCTCTTTGGCCAGGAGAATGTGGTCGATCATCGTGTACACATCATCGCCGTCGTGGGCGCCGTTTTCGTTCCAGTCCCAGTGCGAGGTGTAGCGGTCGGCCTGACGGGTGATTCGCTCGGCGACGTTCGCCAGCTCGGGGCCAGGCCGGTCGGAGTCGAAATCCTTCAAGTCGCGCAGCGCCGTGGTCGAAGTGTCGCGCTTCGTGTCGCGGTCGGGGACGTCGGGGTCATAATCGTTGAGGTCGCCCAGGACGATCGGCAGATAGTCGCGCTTGGTAACCTCACCGCGCAACACACGCTGGGCGACTGCGACCTCGCCCATCCGCTTGGCGTTCGAATAGTCGTCCTGCGGATTCGATTTGAGATGCAGCCCAAGGAAGCCGAGCTTATGGCCGGCGATCGTGATGAAGTACAACGAGTTGCGGGAGAGTGACGTCGTTTGGCGGCGCATCCGTCCCTCGCGGTCGGGGGCCTGAAAGCTCTCTCGCCATGTGGGGTCGTCCCCTTGGGAGAAGATCGTGCGGATCGGCCGGCCGTCGATCGTATCCGGCGGATACTTGGTGATCACGGCTACGTCGAGCGCGGTGAACGTGTCGTTCGAGTCGATGTGGTAGCCGCGGTAATCGGTGAGGCCCTTCTCGTGCAGGATTTTTACGAGCTCATCGACGGCCTCCTTCGAGGTCACTTCAACCAGGTTAAGGACGTCGGGATTAAGAGTCTCGATCAGATAAGCGACGCGCTCGAGGTGGTGCGTGCGGCCATAATCGAAACGGTAGTGCTGGATATTGCCTTGCCTGACGCGCGGGGCGGCGAGGAACTCGGCATTGAAGGTGACGATGCGCAAGGGGATGGCTTCATCCGCGGTGGCAGAACGCGGATATGCGAGAGCACCAGCAAGGGCCCAGCTCACGACCAGATAGTTGAGTCGAATAAACAACGCCGTTCAGTTCCAGAATGTGAAGAGACGCGACGACGAGCATCAGACAACTCAGCGCGCAATCCGGCGACGTTACTCCAGCTCGGATGTGTCGGCACCGGCGCGAGTGAACAAGGAACAAAACGCGTCCATGTTCAAGTCCTCAGTCAGGTAGAGGACACTGCCGTCTCCAATGAGGAAATTGCACCCGCCAGGATGGAAGCTGTAAATATCGTCCCAATTCGTGCAGTTCATGATATTGGAAATGCCGCATTGATCGTCGGGGCTCCAAGTGCCATAGGATCCAGGATCGGACCAACGAAAGCGCATGGAATTATTAGGCGGCTCACTAATCAGACGGCCCTGAAGAAATTCAAGCGGCCTACCACCACACTCGAAAAACATAAACGTCTTAGATAAGCCATCGGTCACTTTTTTTGCGCTAATCGGCGAGTCGGTCAGCATTCCTTCCAACCTCTCGATGGTTCGCTTTTGGCTCACAACGTTGCCTGTCTCCAGGTCGCAGTAACCAAGAGGCAGGTTTGGACCGGCTGGGAACGCCAGCATATCGACGAGAACAACGTAGTCCGCCGCGGCAGGATTAGCAGAACGCTGCGGGGCAGAAGGACATAGATAGTCGGGAATGTCGACGCGAGTGTTGGCATTGTTGGGAATGATATTCCAGTTTTTCTTAAAATCCATTTGGTCGTACATGCTCTGTTGCTCCATGTACGGCAATATGAACGACAAAATGTAATGTTCAAATAATCCGTTATCGCAAATGCACGGCCCCGGAGTCGCGCTCGTGCAGCGTCCAATCTGATCTTTTCCACAATTGGCATTCTTCGTTGTGCCATCTGGTCGCGTGACGGGTGTACTGGGACACGTACCGCCAGAAGACGGAACGAAATTGGGAGAGTACGCCAGCGGAAACGTCCTTTTAGCCGTCTCGTAGTTCAGGATCGCCAGGCCGATCTGTTTCATATTGTTCATGCACTGAGTGCGGCGGGCGGCTTCGCGGGCCGCTTGGATGGCCGGCAGCAGCAAAGCGACCAGGATGCCAATAATGGCAATCACAACGAGCAGCTCCACCAACGTAAAGCCGGACGATCGAGAATAGTTGGTTTTCATCTTGATACTCCCGAACTTGAATGGCCCCACGCCCGGCAAACAAACTCTATCGAGCATCATAACATACCTGAGCCCGCAAAATGCAACGAAAGTCACTTCGACTTAAGCTCAAACTTCAGGTCGTTATCCCCATCTTCCACCGTCGCCGTTAGGCCGGATTTTTCCGGATGGAAGTAGCGGCCGCCCAAGCGATCCACAACCCGGCCGCCACCGCCGCGATCGGGATCGACATTGGCGGGCACCGGGCCGCTATTCGACAGCCAGCGGATCATGACGGTGTAATTACCGGCGGGCGCACCGTCCTTCGGCTCCAACGTGGTGAGCTCGAAGCGGCCGCTGGCGTCGGTCTGGGAGAACGGCCGCTCGCGCATGAACTCGGGCGGCCCCTCGACGGGGCAGAAGATCACCGTCGCCCCTTCGGCCGGCCGGCCATCCACAAGAACTGTGCCGATAACCGGGTAACGGGCGATCTTTCCGTCGCCGCAGCCCGTAACCATGAAGAGGCCAGCACACCACAGGGCCAGAATTCCAAAATCACGCGGGCAGCAAGGTTTTCGATCGGGACGCATCACGCGCGTTCTCGCTTGAAAGGACGCCTGTGGAGCAAGACATTTCATCGTCTGGCAGCGGCGCAACGGCAGTCTCCGCCATGATAGCGTCCGCGACGGTATGTCGTCTATTTGGCGCGGGAAATTTTAATTCGACGCCTGGGGTGGCACGTTCTGCGCCACGGCGCCCGGAGATCGGGTAGCAAAACACAACCGCCGCGCCCACAACGATGAGCACGGCGGTTAGAAGTCGTTCCCAACTATCGAATTGGACGTTTGATCAAACTCTCCGTCGGCGGAAGGCGAAACTGACCAGGCCGATCAGGCTGGCCACGAGGGTCGTGGGCTCCGGAATAGGAATAGTCGATACCACTAGGTTATCGACGGCCAGCGTCGGCGCATTGCTCGCACTGCCTTGTCGCAAGTTCCCTGCTGCAAGCTGCGCCGGCTCGGCAGTTACGCTCGTCCAAGTGTGGGCGAGATACGGAAGGCTGTCCACACTGACGGTAAAGGCATCGTTGTTGCCGCCCGCTATAAAGTTCCAATTCACGTCGACGTGGTATGGCGCGTTCAAACTTAGCACCGTGGTTCCCCACGTGGTGGTTGAGCCGGTCCCGGACGTGTCCACTAAACCTAACTGAAACCCACCCGTCGCAGAACGGGCAAATAGCCGTTGGTAAAAATTGAATGTGGTGCCCGCGGGATTGCTCAGATGAGAAAAGTAATCACCGGTGGCTTGGGCAGCGCTAACGTTGATATCCAGGCTCGTTTTGATGCCATTGCCGGCCACATTGGGGACTGAGGTTGTGAATGCGGCGAACTCGTCCTGCCCGGACGACTTAACCAGGGCAGCTCCGCTGGCAATTTGTATGGGGGTGGCCGCCGACGCCGTCTCGGTCCAATTTCCTGTGCTGATGTCGGGCGTGGTCCCTTCCAAAGGACCATCCGGTGAACTGAAGTCGTCGCTCAGCACTATGCCAGCAAAAGCCATGGACGATGCCATAGCGAGCGTGGCCCCAAAGAGAATCGCCACGCACAAATTGAGAGATCGTTTCATAATCATTACTCCCTCATCCATCTCATTAGACAATACCAAAAGCCTGATTGAGTTACTCGACGTTACCGAACTGCCTGGAACGCAATGGACCCACCGACGCGCAGCTAGACCGAGTTGCTCGTCCGGCCAAGCGGGCGATAATAAATATCCTAACCGGCTTTTGTGAAGATGCCAGGGATTCTGTATGAAAAACTGGTAAAATTTGCCGAAACCGCGCACTTCCGCCGTAAATTGAGGTGCGAAGCCCAGATCTGGCAACAGGGCGACCAACTAATACTGAAAATGCTTGATCGTCTCGCCTTTTTCCCCAATATCGGTGAGCGAATCGATGCCGATCGAGAGGTGGACGTCGGACCAATCGCGGGTCACGCGGGCGTCGCTTTCGCTGGTTTTGACGCCTTCCGGGGCCAGCGGCTTGTCGGAAACCAGCAGCAAGGCCCCGCGGGCAATCTGGTTCTTGTGGCCGACGACGAAGATCGTGGCCGTTTCCATGTCGATGCCGATGGGCGTGTATTCCTGCAGCTGCTCGCGGAACTTGAGATCGTGCTCCCAGACCCGGCGGTTGGTGGTGTAAATGACTCCGGTGCGGTAATCGAGGCCGCGCTCCACGAGCTTCTCGGACACGAACTTGTGCAGCTTGAACGAGGGTAAGGCGGGCACCAGCGGGGGCAGATAGTCGTCGGAGGTGCCTTCGCCGCGGATGGCGCCGATCGGCAGGATGAAATGGCCGATCTCGGTGGCATGCTTCAAGCCGCCGCATTTGCCCAAGAACAACACGGCCTCGGGATGGTAAGCGGTGAGCAGGTCCATGACGGTCGCCGCATTGGGCGAGCCGATGCCGAAGTTGATGATCGTCAGGCCGGCGTCGTTGGTGGCGGCCTGCATGGGGCGATTGTCGCCGTAGATATCGCAGCTAAAGCGGGCCGCAAAGCGCTGCACGTAGTCGCGAAAATTGGTCAACAGCACGTATGGCCCAAAGCGGTCGAGCGGCATGCCCGTGTAACGGGTCAGCCAATCGGCGGCGATTTCGACTTTGGTAACCATGGGGACAAAGGCGGAAGGGGGAAGGCGGAGGGCGGAAGGTCCGGAAAAAACTTAAACTACTCTGTGGTTAACCGTGTCAAATTAATCGCGTTCCATGGCGAGCATCTGCCTTCCCCCTTCCGCCCTCCCCCTTCCCCCTTAGTATACGATTCGCTGCGGATTGGCCTTCCATTCATCAAATAGTTGCCGGCACTCTGCCGGGAGCAACTGAGGAATGAGCTTCAGGGTGCTGTTGCCGAGCCGCAAGAGTTCGGCGGCCGGCAACTGCAGCTCATTGAATCCGGCGGCATCGGCGTCGGCGATGGTCGCGCCGTAGTACACCGTATCGACACGGGCCCAATGCAGTGCGGCCATGCACATCGGACAAGGCTCGCACGTGGTGGCCACGATCGCGCCGGGCAGAAAAATATCGCCCACCGCCCGGCAGGCCTCGCGAATGGCGTTCACCTCGGCATGCGCGGTGATGTCGGTGGTCAGCACGACGGTATTGTGCGAGCACGACAGGACCCGGCCATTGCGCGCGATTGCGCAGCCGAACGGGCTTTGCCCGGCCGCTATGCCGTGACGGCACTTTTCGATGGCCAATCGCATCAATTCCACTGGATCCATGGCCGTATCACCGCGACCTGTTTATGGACGTAAACCCGGTTAGTATCTTACTTTAGGCAGAACGGCCGCAGCCAGCAAGTCGGCTTCGCCATGTTACCTTCGGAGATGAGGGTGGCTGGTGGCGGAGTCCGCGACGCCTCAGATTGCCATGCTTTTGCGGCATCGGTCGCCGCGGCGACCTCTGCCCCAGCCACCCCGAAACTTCCGACGCGCCCCGCGGTTGAAGTTTTAGCGGCTTTTCGCGGCGGTTTGCTGTCGGCTGGCCGAAGCCGCATAATAAACTCCGCGCGGCACAACCTGCGGCGTCGATTTCACCACGGAACTCCCCATGGAAGCAGGCGCGATTCTCGTTAAACGGGGGCTCTTGTCGGCAGAGCAATTGCGGCAGCTTCGGCTCGAGCGGCCAGAGGCGACGCGGCTCGACGTCGCCGCCGTGGATCTTGGCCTGGTGAGCGAAGAGGCGGCACTGCGGGCGCTGGGCGACGAAGTCGGCATCCCGTTCGTCGATCTGGAACAGCAGCAAATCGACCTGACGCTGCTGCGTGGGTTCCCGCTCAAGCTGATCCATCGCCACGCACTGTTCCCCCTGCAGCGGGAGAACGGCACGCTGCGGGTGGCGACGAGCGACCCCTTCGATCTCTATCCGCTTGACGAGCTGAGCGCGACGACCGGCCTGACGATCAAGCCGGTGCTCGCCCAGCGGGAACAAATCGCGCGGCAGATCAAGGCGCATTTGGGCGTAGGCAGCGAGACGATCGACGACCTGCTCGCGCTGCAAGAGGAAGAAGACATCCAGCTGCTGGATGAAATCGACGTCGACTCCGAGCTTGCGGAAGAGGCGCAGGAAGCCTCCGTCATCCGGCTGGTGAATGAGATTCTCATCGAGGCGATCGACTCGCGGGCCAGCGACGTGCACATCGAGTCGCAGGCGTCGGGAGTCAAGGTTCGCTACCGCATCGACGGCATGCTGCATCCGCAGCCGGTGCCGCCGGAGATCAACCGGTTCCAGGCGGCGATCATCAGCCGGCTCAAGATCATGGCCCGGCTCAACATCGCCGAAAAGCGGCTGCCGCAGGACGGGCGGATCAAGCTTCGCGTCGCCGGCCGAGAGATCGACGTCCGCGTGTCGGTGATTCCGATGCTCCACGGCGAGGGGATCGTGATGCGGCTGTTGGACAAAGGCCGCATGGAGTTTTCGCTCGAAGCGCTCGGCATGGAATGCGATCTGCACGTGCGCTTCAGCGAATTGATTCGAATGCCGCACGGTATCGTGCTGGTTACGGGGCCGACCGGCTCCGGCAAAACGACCACGCTCTACAGCTCGCTGCTGGAAATCAAGAACGAAACGACCAAGATCATCACGACCGAAGACCCGGTCGAGTATCAACTGGAAGGCATCAATCAGATCCAGGTCCATCCGAAGATCGGTCTCACGTTTGCCAATTCGTTGCGATCGATTCTGCGTCACGACCCCGATATCGTGCTCGTGGGCGAAATTCGCGACATGGAGACGGCCGAGAACGCGATTCAGGCATCGCTCACCGGGCATCTCGTGTTCAGCACGCTGCACACCAACGATGCGCCGAGCGCGTACACGCGGCTGGTCGACATGGGCGTCGAGCCGTTCCTGGTGGCCAGCACGGTGGAAGCGGTGATGGCCCAGCGACTGGTGCGGACGTTGTGCACGAAGTGTCGCGAGGCGTTCGGGCCGAAGCGCGAGGATTTGCCCAAGGATTTTCCGTGGGACGAATACCAGCGGCGCGGCCAACCGCTGCACCGGCCGAAGGGCTGCCGGATGTGCCGCCAGCTTGGGTTCGTCGGCCGGCAAGGCATTTTTGAGCTGTGCGTGACGACCGATAAAGTTCGCCAACTCGCGCACGACCGGGCCAGCAGTTGGGAAATCCGCCAGGCGGCCCGCGCAGAAGGCATGCGCACGTTGCGCGAAGACGCCTGGCTGAAGGTGCTCGCCGGGATCACGACGGTGGATGAGGTGTTACGCGTCACGAAAGGCGACCGAATTTAGTGGGGAATGTGGAGTGGGGAGTGGGGAAGGAACAAGTCTCGCCTTCCGCACTCCCCACTCCCCATTCCGAACTCCACACTCCCATTAGCCCATGCCTGAATTTGCTTACATTGCCCGCGATCTCACCGGCAACCGCGTGGAGGGTACGCTCGCGGCAGGCACGGAGCGCGAGGCGGTGGCGACGCTGTCGGGACGCAATTTGTTTCCGATGAAGGTGGCGTCGGCGGATGGGCGAGTTGTGGGAACCAAGAGCTCGCCGCGCGTGCGGGCGCGGATCATGGCGGGAACTTACGGGCAGCTTTCGGCGCTGTTGGGAAGCGGCGTGCCGTTGCTCCGGTCACTCGAGGTGATTCGCCAGCAGACGCCGCATAAAAACCTGGCCAGCGTGCTGGAAGACGTTCATTCGCGCGTGCAGGAAGGCGCCACGCTGGCCGACGCGATGGGGCGGCATCCGCGGGCGTTCGGCGAGCTGTCGACGAGTATTATTCGCGCCGGCGGCGAAGGCGGCTTTCTGGAGGAAGCGCTCGATCGGCTCGCAAAATTTACCGAGCAGCAGGACGAGCTCAAGAGTCGCGTGATCGGCGCGCTGGCCTATCCGACCATCCTGTTCGTGCTCGGCACGATTGTGGTGAACGTGCTGATCATTTTTTTCGTGCCGAAGTTTGAAACACTCTTCGGACGGCTGCGCGAGCGCGGCGAGCTGCCGGCGGTGACCGAGTGGCTATTGTGGACGAGCGCGGTGATGCAGACCTACGGCGTTTTCATGGTGATCGGGCTCGTCGTGCTGGGCATGGGGATCCGCAGCAAGCTGCAGACTGAGGAAGGCCGCGTGTGGCTCGACCGGCTGCGGCTCAAGGTGCCCATAGTAAGTGGAATTTACTTGAGCCTGGCCGTATCGCGGTTTTGCCGAGTGCTGGGAACGCTGCTCACCGGCGGCGTGCCGATCGTGCGATCGTTGGAAATCAGCGCGGATTCGACGGGCAACCGCGTGCTCAGCAGCGCGGTCCGCGCGGCGGCCGAAAACATTTCAGCCGGCGAAGCGCTGGCCGCGCCGTTGGGCGCCAGCGGGCAGTTTCCGCCGGACGTGGTGGAAATGATCGCGGTGGCCGAGCAGTCGAACAACCTCGAGACGGTCTTGCCGCACATCGCCGATACGCTGGAGCGCGACACGTGGCGGCGGCTCGATTTATTCGTCCGCCTGCTGGAGCCGCTGATGCTGCTGATCCTGGCCGCGGTGGTGCTGGTGGTCGTGATCGCGCTCCTGGTGCCCGTGTTGAAGATGAGCACGACGGTTTAAAAGTGGATATAATCCGTGACAGATAAGATTTGTGAACCGCAGATGGATGCAGATAAACGCAGATGAGATTATGTTGACCTCGATGCCGTTGCTTCTCCGCATCTGCGTTCATCCGCGTTAATCTGCGGCTAAAAATAAAATGACTCAGCGTTAACCCTAGAAGGAGTGCAAAGCCATGTGGGGCAAGGAATCTTTTTCGCGACGTGATCGACGAGCCGGCTTTACGCTGATGGAAGTGTTGCTCGTGCTGGTGATCCTGGTGGTGTTGGCCTCGATGGCGGTCACGATCTTTGGCGGCACTCAGGAACAAGCGATGAAAGACGCCGCCAAGGGCCAGGTGGGCATCTTCAAGAGCGCGGTTAATCTCTACAAGTTTCACACCAAGAATTATCCGGAGAGCCTCGAGGGACTCATCGCCCGACCGGGCGACGACAAGCTGGGCGAGCGCTGGATGGGGCCGTACGTCGATGCCACGAAGGTGCCTCTCGACCCTTGGGATCGCGAATACAAGTTCGCCGCTCCCGGCAAGCACAACGCGGACACGTTTGACGTGTGGTCGCTCGGGCCCGACGGCCAGGACGGCAGTGAGGACGACATCGGCAACTGGTCAAGCTGACCGCGCCGGATCCTCATCATGAATCACGGTGCATCAAGACTGGCAAGGTGCCACTGGCTATGCCAGTGCTTGGTGCCGGTCAAAAAGGATCGAGGCACTGGCAAAGCCAGTGGCACCCCAAGTACCCGCTGCGGGCTGACGCTTGTCGAAGTGATTCTGGTGCTGACGCTGTTGGTGGTGATTGCGGCGGTTTCGGCGCCGCTCTTGGAAGGTACATTTTCGCGTGCCGGGCTGCACAGTGCGGCTGATTTGTTGCGCGGTGCCTGGGCCAAGGGCCGGGTGGCGGCCATGCAGTCGGGCCAGACGTACGCCTTTCGCTTTGAGCCCAATGGCAGCCGGTTTCAAATCGTCGCGCTGAATGCGCTGGGTCTGCCGGAAGTGAGTGAGTTGCAGCCGGACATTGAAGGCGCCCGGCAGGCAGTCGACTTGCTACGGCTCCCGCAAACTCGCCTGCCGGACGGCGTAATTTTCGCCGGCGGCGACGTTTCCACATCCGCCCGGTTATTGGCTACGCTCCCTGAAATCGGCGAAGGACCCTGGTCGGCGGCGATTTTGTTTCACCCCGACGGTACAACCTCGGATGCCTCGGTGCTGTTATCGAACGCCGGGCAAACGACGGTCCGCGTAACGCTGCGGGGCCTGACTGGCATCTCGAACACGACTGACATCGCGAGCGAGGCCGTGCCATGAATCGGCTGCTATTACGGTGCCGCTGGCTCCGCCAGTGCCGTATTCTGTCATCGGCTAAGGCACTGGCAAAGCCAGTGGCACCCGAGCGTCAAGGTTTCACGCTGCTGGAAATCATTTTGGCGCTGGCCATTCTGGCCGGATCGTTGGCGGCGCTGGGCGAGGTGATGCGTCTGGCCGACCAGAACGCCGCGATGACGCGCGACGAGACCCAGGCGCAAATGATTGCCACTTCGATCATGGACGAGCTTGTTTCCGGCGCCCGCGCGCTGACGGCGACCAGTCCGGCGCAGTTCGACCCGGATTGGGATCCGCAATGGCTGTTTTCGGTCGCGCTCGAGGAGGCGGGCTACGTCGAACTCGTGGCGGTCCGCGTCGTGGTCGAGCAGCAGCTCGAAGCGCGGCTGAAACCGGCCCGATTTGAATTGCTGCGCTGGCTGCCGAATCCCGATTACGTGCCGCCGGAAATGGGGGCCGAGCAATGAAACGTCGCCGCGGTGCGTTCACGCTGTTCGAGCTGATCCTGGCGATCGCGCTATCCGCGGCGCTGCTCGCGCTGATCGGTACGGCGATCAACCTGTACTTGCTGCGTGTCGATGCCAGCCGCACGCGGGTCGAAGAAGCGCAGCTTGCGCGGAGCATTCTGGCGATGATCGCCGACGACATCCGGGCGACCAGCATTTACAAACCCCAGGACACTTCGGCCATCGCTGAGCTTATCGCTCGCAGCGCGTCCGACGACGATGATTCAAACGACTCAGGCGATTCGGGCAATGACGAGGGCAGAGACGAGTCGGGCGACGGCAGCAGTGCGGACAGCGCCGGCGGCGCAACCGGCAGCATCGGCGGTTCCGGCAGTTCGCCTGGCAACGCGTCGAGCGGGTCCTCCCCAATGTCGGGCGATGGTGAGGAATTCGACGGCACGATGCCGCTGGGCCTGAGCGGCACGCTCAATGAGCTGTATCTCGACGTCACGCGGCTGCCCCGCCGCGAGGAGCTGTTCAGCACCGTGACCGGCTATACGAATGCGCCGCTGCCAATGCAGACTGGCAGCATGTCTCCCGGCGTGACCGCAGCGCTGCCGGCTGGCGCGGTTCTGCCGAGCGATTTGAAAACCGTCCGCTACTTCTTTCGCCAGGGAGAACAGGTCGATCCCGCAAGCGTTGCCGACTTCTCAAATGCCCCCTCCCCCAACTCCTCCCCAGCACGGGGAGGGGCTAGCGCGGCGGGCGGCCTGGTGCGGCAGGAAATTCCGCGCAGGATGCGGGTCTTCGCCGAACAATCGGGAAACTCCGCGCTGCTCGAGGAAGGTCAGGTGCTCATCGCGCCGGAGGTCGTGCACCTCGAGTTTCGCTACTACAACGGCCAGCAGGTCACCGACGTCTGGGACATGCAAGAGGAGCAATCGTTGCCGATGGCGATCGAAGTGCGAATCTGGCTCGCCTCGGCGGATTCGAGCGAAACGGCCGATGCGCCGCAATTCGATCGCGCCAACTTGATTAGCACTGCGCGCGAATATCGGCAAACCGTGTATTTGCCGATGTCTGAGCTGGTTAATTTCGGTTCGGGCGGCGGTGGTGGGGAGGATGGTGAGGATTCGTCTTCTTCAAGTTCTTCGTCATCGTCGGGCTCGACATCGGGGACGGGGTTTAGTCAACCGTAGAGATATAAGGTCGGCGTGGCCGCCGACGCTAATAATTGGTAACGCGCATGACGTATCGCCGATCAATCCGTTCATCACGCCGCGCCAGCGTGCTCGTGCTGACGTTGATTGTCGTGGCAATGTTGACGCTGGGGGCGGCGGCGTTTTTTGAGCGGATGTTCGCGGAGCATCGCGCCTCGCGCGCCGCGGGCCGGCAACTCCAGGCGCGGCAGCTGGCCGAGTCGGGCGTGGTTTATGTCGAGGCGATGCTCTTGCAGGAGCCGGCAGTCATCCAGAGTTCCGGCGGGCTCTATGCCAACCCGAATCTGTTTCAGGGAATCCTGGTGATCGACGACCCGCTCGCGGCGTTTCGTGGGCGGTTTACCGCGCTTGCGCCCGATCTGACGACCGACGGGCTGTACGGCGGCATCCGCTATGGGGTGGAAAACGAATCGTCGCGGTTGAACCTCAACACCGTGCTGCTGGCCGACTCCGGCGGCGAAGACGGCGCCCGCAAGCTGCTGATGACGCTGCCGGGCATGACCGAGCTGATTGCCGACGCGATCCTCGACTGGCTCGATCCCGATGATCAGACGCGGATGCTCGGCGCGGAGCGGGATTACTACTCGTCGCTGGACCCGCCGTATGCACCGCGCAACGGTCCGCTCGGCTCGATCGAGGAGCTGCTGCTGGTTCGCGACGTGACGCCGGCATTATTGTTCGGGGCCGATTTGAATCGAAACGCCGCGATTGACGGCGCCGAGCAGCCGCTCCTCGTAATCGACAACGTCGACAACTCGACCGGGCTGCTGAACCGCGGCTGGTCGGCGTACCTGACGCTCGACAGCGCGGAGAAGAATCTGCGGCCCGACGGCAAGCCGAAGATCGACGTCAATAAGGATAATCTCGAAGAGCTGCACAAGGAGCTCGTCGATGTGCTCGGCACCGACATGGCGAATTTCATCATCGCGTATCGCCAAGGTGGGCCGTACGAGGGCAACGCGGCCGGTCAGCCGGCGTCCGGCATCCAATTGGATTTCAAGCAGCCCGGTCAGCACAAGCTCACGACCATTCTCGATCTTGTCGGCACCCGCGCGAGCATCCCGAAGAAGGATCCAAGTGGGCAAAACGGTGAGCAACAAGAGGGTGAGCAATCAGACGGCGAGGAGCCGAACCAGCCTGAGGGTCCGAGTTCAAGCCGGGGCGGCGATGCTAACAGCCAGACGGTCGTCGACGCGGCATTCGCGGATGATGCCGGACAGATGCAGTCGTATCTCACGAAACTCATGGACAATCTCACTGTGTTTCATGAGCCGACAATCCCCGGCCGGCTCAACATCAATCAGGCGCCGCGGCGGCTTTTGACGGGCATACCCGGCCTCTCAGGCACAGCCATCGATCAAATCATCGCCAATCGCGACGTGACGCTCGGCCTCGAGCGCCCCGAGCAGTTGCATGAAACGTGGCTTCTGACTGAGGGGATCGTGGAACTCGATCAGATGAAACAGCTGATGGCGCTGGTGACCACCGGCGGCAACGTCTATCGGGCGCAGGTGGTTGGGTTTTTCGACGCGGAGGGGCCGGCGGATCGGCTCGAGGTCGTGATCGACGCCACGAACTCGCCGCCGATCGTCCGCCGGCGCTGGGAGCTGAAAGAGCTCGGGCCTGGGTATTCGCTGGAAGCGCTTGGGGCGCAGCCGGACGGCGGGCCGTGAGGCGGTTGTGTACAATGGGGGTTAAATCCCAAGCCGACGGCGAGCCATCGAACGCCGCCGACAAGTCGGCGGCTTGGGGATCTGAACCCTCAACCTGAACGCTCCCTCATGCCGCGCATTCTTGCCATTGATTGGGACCGCCATGAAGTGCGCGCGGTGCTGCTGTCGTCGGGGCCGACGGGCCTGGCCGTGAACGGAGCCTGGGCTGCGTCGCTGGCAACGATCGATCCGGCGGGGCTGAGCGGCAAGCAGATCGGCGCGCGCCTGGCCGCGGCGATGGCCGGCCAGGTGAGCGGCAAAGTGACGACGCTGGTCGGCGTCGGCCGTGACAACGTGCAGATGCAGCTGCTCTCGCTGCCGCCTTCGCCGGCGGAGGATTTGCCCGAACTCGTGCGGTTCCAAGCGGAGCGCGAGTTCACGGCACTGGGCAGCGAGGCGGCGCTGGATTTCATTTCCATCTCCGGCGATGCGCAAACGCCGCACCAGGTGCTCGCTGTCGCGCTGACGCCCACCGGCATGGCGGAAGCTCGCGAGGTGTGCGAGGCCCTCGGGCTGGAGCCGGATCGCATTCCGTTGCGGGCCTGGGCGGCGGCGGCGCTCGTGCATCGGGCGGGCGTCGCTGATTCCGATAAAGTCGCGCTCGTCGTTAATCCTCTCGTCGATGAAGCCGACCTGACGGTGCAGGCGGGTGAAAAAATCTTCTTGATGCGGACCGTGCGGCTGCCGGAGCCGGGCCAGGCGGAAGGCCGGCAACGAGCACTGCTGGGCGAAATCCGTCGCACCATGGCCGCGGTCCGCCAGCAGACCGATCGCACGGTCGACCAGATCATTGTCTGCGGCAGTCCCGCCGGCGACGAAGGCAGCGGACTGCCTGAGGAACTGGAGGTTCCGATCACGCTGTTTGATCCAAGGTCCTACGCGCCCGCGGGACTTGCCTTGCAAAGTGTGCCTGCGGAGAGTCTGCCCCGATTTGCGGCCGTGTTGGGGATGGCCTTGAGCGAAGCGGACCGCCGCCCGCCGATCGTCGACTTCGCGAACGTTCGTCGGCAGGCTGAAGCACGGCGATTTGCACGCGTTCACGCTTTGGCCGCGGCCGCGGCGGGCGTCGCTGTTCTTTGGTTTGGGGCGCATTTGTGGCGGCAGATTTCCGATCCAACCCGCGAGCTCGCCGTGCTCGAGGCTCGCATTCAAGAATTGCAGTCGCAGGCCGACATGTATAAGGAGGTGACGGCCCAGGCGGCGGCCGTCGAGCGCTGGCTGGCGACCGACGTCAATTGGCTCGATGAGCTGGAGCAGTTCGCCCGCCGCTTTCGCCCGCAGCCGCTGTCCGCCAAGGAGTTTCCCGTGGACGACGACGTGGTTGTGACGCAACTCACGGCGCTTCGCCCGCGCGGCATCGGCGCGGTCGGAGGTCGGATCGACTTGCAGGCGAAGGCCAAGAGCGACGCGGCCGTGCGCGACTTGGAACAGCGGCTTCGCGACGAGACGCACGGGGTGACACCGGGGGGCATCCAGCAGGATAACACGGTCCCCGGCTATCCGCGCTCGTTCGATTTACAAGTCCACGTCGTTCCGCCGGCCGAAGAAGCCACGGAGGCCGCGCCATGAAACAAAGCGAGAAGATGCTGGCGGCATTGGTGCTCGCGCTGATTGCCGCCTGGGCAGGCAGTTCATGGTACGGCAAGTATCAAGACACGCTCGCCTCGCGACGCAGAGCGCTGGACGATGCGAAAGCACGTCTGGCGGACGTGAACCTCGCTCTCGCCCAAGGTCGGAGTGCGGTTCAACAACTGGCAGCGTGGCAGGAGCGCTCGTTGCCCAACAACGGCGAACGCGCCGTGTCGCTGTACAAGGCGTGGCTGTTGGCGAAGGCCAAAGACGCTGGCCTGGCGATTGAGGACCTCAAACCCTCACCACAAACATCGGCCTCGCCGGCGTATAAAACGATCGGATATCAAATGAAAGCGACCGGCCCGCTGTCCGCGGTCGCGGCCATGCTCTATGAGTTCTATCGGAGTCCGCAATTGCAGCAGATCACGAGTTTGCGGCTCCATCGGCCGGTCGGCGAATCGTCGCTCCAGGTCACGCTCGACGTCGAGGCGCTGAGCCTGCCGGGCGCCGTCGCGGTCGATAGCTTGCCGGAAGGCGACGCCAAGCGGCTCAAGCTTGCCAGCCTGGAAGAATATCAAAAGAGCCTGGGCGAGCGGGATTTCGTCAGCGTGTACGCGCCCCCGCAAAGCCCAGAGGACGCGGCGAAGCAGCGCGAGTCGGCGCCTGATGATTCGGAGCGGGCCCGATTTTCGGCTACGGTGCCTTCCGCCAAGGGCTTGCAGGCTTGGATCAATATTCCAACCACCGGCGAAACGCTGCGCCTGGCGGCGGGCGACGCGGTGAAGGTCGGTAAACTGGAAGGGGAAATCGTCTCGGTCGAGCCGCGGACGCTGGTGCTGCGGACCGGCGAAAAGACATTCCGCGTGGCGCTCGGCCAAACACTGCGCGGCGGCAAGGAACTTGACGGCAAGGGTGCAGCGGCGAGTGACGAGCGCAGCGAGCGGCGGGGTTCATCCCCGCCGGGATAGACCCGGCAGCTCGCAAGCTGCTCGATCAGAAAAATTACACCGCCACGCCGGCGGCGCGGGCTTGCTGCACGCCGACGAACGACATCCGGGCCTTGAGACACGTGTGGCGGAATGTCTGCGGGCGCGGGACGGCCCAGATGCGAAAGGTTTCCGTCGCGCCTTGGCGGAACACCAGGTCGCCCGCTTTAAACCACGCCTGGCCAGGCTCGACGACGACGTCGATCGCGTCGAACCGGTCCAGTGACGTGCTCTTGATCTCGTCGCCGAAAGGGTTTTCGACAATCACCCGGCGATTGGTCAGACGATACTGCCAGCAAAACGGGTTTTTGATACCGATGAGCACGAACGGAAAGCGCGGCAGCCGCATCAGGAAATACAGCGCGACCATGAAGGGAATCGACGCGAGCGCCATTAGCCGGCCGACTGTCAGCGGCACGCCGAAGAGCCGGAAGCCGAACTCGATGGCAAACAGCCGGCCCCAGACGCGACCGAAGGACGTTGCCGAAAGCGACGGCCAGACCGTCATCACCGTGACTTCCTGCAACTGGGCGGGGGCAACGCCTGCGATGGCTTGTTTCATTGCGGGGCGGAGAGCTGAGGGCTAAGGGCGGAGGGCCAAAAATCAGCCGCGATGCTACGCATCGCCGGATACCTGAAGCTAACAAACATACCGCGATTTGGCTAGATACACCGCTTCGCGTATGATTCGACAGCCCGCACAGTTCGTTTCCAGCCCTCAGCCCTCAGCCCTCAGCCATCTTCATGCACATCTGCTTTCTGGACATCGACGGCACGCTCGTGCTGACGGGTGGCGCGGGGCAGACGGCGTTTGCTCAAACGCTGGCGGCGGAGTTCGGCATTCCTGAGATCGACACGCGCGTGGCCTTCGCCGGCCGCAGCGATCGGGCGATCGCCATGGATTTGTTTCGCAGCCACGGCGTGGCGCCGTCCGCGGAAAACTGGCAGCGGTTTTGCGCGGGCTACCTGGCCCGGCTCGAGAAAACGCTCAAGACACATCAGGGCAACGTGCTGCCCGGGGTGCCGCAACTGCTCACCGCGTTGGCGGACCGGCGCAACGTGGCGCTGGGCCTCTTAACGGGCAACATCCGCGAGGGCGCGCGTCGCAAGCTGGGGCACTACGGACTGTGGGAGCGGTTCGCGTTCGGCGGCTTCGGCGACGAGCATGTCGATCGTTGTGAGATTGCCGCCGCGGCCCTGGCGGCAGCGAAGCTTCATTTCAACGGCAACGTGGAAGTTGGTCTTTCCGGTCAAGTAATCGTCATCGGCGATACGCCGCACGACATTGAATGTGGCCGTTCGATCGGGGCGCTATGTGTCGCCGTTCCGACTGGACATACTGTCGCCGACGTGCTTCGACGCAGTGAACCCGATGTATTCGTCGAGACGCTGGAAGACGTCGAGCCGATCCTGACACTGTTGGACGGCTGATCGAATTGCGAAGCGGCAGCCGGCAGAAACGGCAAAATCGAATTAAACACGCTGGCCGCTGCGCCGCTGCTGCGCCGCGTCGCTCCCGCCATCGCCCGCTGGAGTGGGCCATCACCTACCCTTGTTGGGTCCTATTTTTACCGCAATTCGAGCACCCAACATGCAATACGACTTGATCGTGGTGGGCAGTGGTCCGTCGGGCCAGAAGGCTGCCATTGCTGCGGCGAAACAGAATTGGCGCGTCGTCGTCGTCGAGCGGCAGCGCGAGCTGCTGGGCGGGGTGTCGCTGCACACCGGCACGATCCCCTCCAAGACGATCCGCGAGGCCATTCTCCATCTGACCGGCTATCGCCAACGCGACGTGTACGAAGAGAGCTACCGCCGCAAACGCGAAATCACCATGAACGACCTGCGGCGGAAGATGGTCAAGGTGGCTCAAGCCGATTGGCAGGTGATCCAGGACCAGTTCGCGCGCAACCGGGTGACGGTCGTGTGCGGCGAGGCGGCGTTTGTCGATCCGCATCGGATCGAAGTGGCCGGCCCCGGTGGGTGCCAAACCTTCGATGCGAAGCATATCTTATTGGCGCCCGGCACCAGGCCTGCCCGGCCCGACCACATTCCCTTTAACGGCGAGACCGTTTTCGACTCCGACGAGATTCTGAAACTCGCCACCATTCCACGCTCCATGATCGTCATTGGCGGCGGCGTGATCGGGCTGGAATATGCGATCATGTTCGCCACGTTGGGCGTCCAGGTGACGGTGATCGATGGCCGTTCGCGGCTGCTCGAGTTCTGCGATCATGAAATTGTCGACGCGCTGCTGCACCATGCCCGCACGCACGGGATGCTGTTCCGGCTTGGCGAAAGTGTCACCGACATTCACGAGCCGAAGCCCGGCCTGGTGGCCGTCGAGCTGGAAAGCGGCAAGCGGCTATTGGGCGAGACGGCGCTGTTCAGCGTCGGGCGGATCGGCGATACGGCCGCGCTGCGGCTTTCGCAGGCCGGGCTCGAAGCCGATGACCGCGGTCGGCTGAAGTGCAACGAGCACTTTCAAACGAAGGTGCCGCACATTTACGCGGTCGGCGACGTGGTGGGCTTCCCCGCGCTGGCCAGCACGGCGATGGAACAAGGCCGACGCGCCGCCTGCCACATGATGGGCCGCGAGTTTGAGCCCTGCCCGCACATGCCGTACGGCTTGTTCACGATCCCGGAAATCTCGATGGTCGGCCAGAACGAGGAGGAACTCACGAAGGCCCACGTGCCGTATGAAGTGGGCATCGCCCGCTACAGCGAGATCGCCCGCGGCCAAATCGCGGGCGATACAACGGGCATGCTCAAACTGTTGTTTGAGCGCGAATCGCGCAAGCTGCTCGGCGTCCACGTGATCGGCGAAGCGGCCACCGAGATCATCCACATCGGCCAGGCCGTGATCGCCCACGGCGGCACGATCGATTACTTCCGCGACACGGTGTTCAACTACCCGACGATGGCGGAATGCTACAAAGTCGCCGCACTGGATGGCCTCAACAAACTATCGCTGTGGGCCGAAGTGGAAAGCATGGCCACCGGTTTCCTACCGGCAATGGGCGTCGAATGCGTCCTCCGCACCGATAAAGTCCCGTCGCTCGCCTAGCCGCGCAGACGCCCTCGTCCCTACCGCGAAGCGGTTAAATCCTTCAGCCCAGGTCGAAGACTCGCCGCGGAGAGGTTCGCCCTGAGCTTGCCGAAGGGCGTACCCTGGGTATCCCGCCACCACCGTGCCGTTTACGCTGAAAGCCTTACATAAAACTGCGCATGGTTTTTGGCCGCGGGTCGATCGCTTTCATCCGGCAACCTGAAACGGCCGACGCTCGTCGCCGGGCACGCCTCTAATTCGACGGATCGACCCATTTCCTGGACACCGCCTATCCTGGTGGTACAATCAACCCTCGGCCGGTCACCTTACCTGTTCTCAACGAGGACAGCTTCATGGCCGCTCCGCGACCGCCGCGCTGCATGCAAATTCGCGGTATCTGCACCGCTTGTCTGATGCTATTGCTATTCGCGGCCCTGCTGGCGTGCGCAAGCTCGGCTTTCGCGCACGACGTCAATCACTTCGAATTGCAACAGCCCAGGGAAGGCAAGACGTACCTGGTCGGAGACTCCATTCGGGCACGTGGAGAGATCCACGGCGGGGCGGTTGCCTCAGCGGAGCTAGAGTACGTCGCTACAGGCCCCGGCTATTCCCAGGGGACACTCGTCTCAGTGAGTGGAACGAGCTTCGATGCGACTGTTCCCGGACCGGCGAGTCCGATGACCGTTGATGTGTCTGGCTACCTCTACGTTTACGATGTCGCCGACCCGTGGGCCGAGCAATTCACACGTCGCGTTTATTACGTCAACCCAAACCAAGTCGGCACGCTGGCCGACGGCAACGGCGACGTTACTGCGTGGGGAACCAACTCGCACGGCGAAACCAATGTCCCCGCTGGCTCATACGCGGCCATCGGTACGGGACTCAACTTCAGCGCCGCCCTTCGCCCCGACGGCACGCTCGCCGCTTGGGGACGCAACGATCGCGGTCAAATGGCGGTCCCCGGCGGTACATTCGTCGATCTCGCCGCGGGCGGATATCACGGCCTCGCTTTGCGCAGTGACGGCACGGTCGCCGGATGGGGCGGAATGAACCTGTTCGGACAGGCCAATGTACCATCCGGCACATACAGCGACATCGACGGCGGCGTTCACCACAGTTTGGCGATTCGCTCCGACGGCACGCTCGCCGCTTGGGGCCTGAACGGCTTTGGCCAGACCAACGTCCCCAGCGGCACTTTCACCGATATCGCTTCGGGCGACTACCACAACATCGCCATCCGCAGCGACGGCACACTCGCGGCTTGGGGTTGGAACGACGCGGGACAGACCCTGATTCCCAGCGGCACCTTTACCCACATCGCTGGCGGCGGCGAACACAGTTTGGCGATACGCCCAGACGGCACCCTTGCCGCCTGGGGAGCGAACGGCGCGGGACAAAGCGTGGTCCCCGGCGGCACATTTACTGCCATCGCGGCAGGCGACCTGTATAGCCTCGCGATCCACTCCGATGGATCATTGCGCGCCTGGGGGGACAACACGAACGGCCGGACCGACGTACCTGGCGGCACGTTCGTGGCCGTGGCCGCGGGACCTGGCGGCCACAACCTCGCCCTCGCGGCACGCACCGACTACGACCACCTGTTCATATCCGGAACTGGCATCTCAGCCAACCTCAACCGCTCGATCACCGTCGCCGGCAATGTGAACGTCGAGACGACCACGAACTTCTACAACAACCCCACCGCCACAATCGCCGGCGTGCTTTTCCTCGACACCGGCGCCGCCTTCACCGGCAGCGGCACAATCAACGCGGGCGAGATGCAGGTTGCCGGCAGCACGGCGATCAACGCGGGCCAATCGTTCAACATCGGCAGCGGCGGCGTCAACATCCAATCCACCGGCTCACTCGAAATCGCCGGCGGTTCACTGATGGGTTACATCATCGTCGATGGCGGCACACTGACCAAGACGTCGGGATCCCTCAATGTGAATTCGCTACTAGTTACGAACGGCGGCCTAGCCAACATTACTGGTCCTCAAAGCATGGGGATCGTGCAAGTTGACCCCGGCGCTTCTTTTTTAGTGAGTGATATTCTGAGCATTACTGACAATTCGCTTGTCGTTTACGGGTATGCGTCACTGGGGGGCCTCAACTTGGCGATTTCGCCTAGTCAAGGTATTGAACACGTGGTTAATGGCTCAGTCGATATGACGGGCGATTTAACCATGACAGGCGAGGCAGGCTCACTTCATCACCTTTTACTGTTTGGTTCAATTATCCAAACCGGTAGCGCAATGATCGCTGTGGGGAACAGTGCGGCCGACCCAGGCTCATTTGCTAGCATACAAACGTACGGAGCATCGACGTTAACCTCCGGGTCCGGCGGCTTGAGTGTAGTAAGGGGCGGCGTAATTACCGTCGAGGGGATACTAAATATTAACGGTCCGCTGATCGTCGATGAAGGAACACTGAACGGGAACCCAGGCGCCGACTTCAACCTAGCAGCGGGTCTGCCCTTGACCGTAACGAACAGTGGGATTTTTAACATGCCCGAGCAGCTCACGCTGGCCGCCGGCAACAACATGCTAGTAACAGGCACTGGAGCACGTGCCGAGGGATTACAGGATGGCACTGATCACAGCCTATTCGTAGGCGCCGGTGGTGGCGATGTCACGGTCACAGTCACTGACGGTGCGGAGTTGAAAGGTGTCGATCTGTTGCGCATTACGCCCACGGGCACGACCGGTACCGGCACGCACCGCGTCGACGTGCTCTCGGGCGGCGACATCACCAACCTCGGCAACGTCGAGCTGGGCAACAACCCCGACGGCACGTTCGAAGCCGTGTTCAACGTCGACGGCCCCGGCTCCACCGTCACGCAAACCGGCGCGTCCACGCTCACCATCGGCGGCCCCAGCGGCACCACCGCCACCCTCAACCTCACGGGCGGCGGCACTTGGACCACCGGCACTGGCGACATCACAATCAACCCCACCGGCCAAATTAATTCGACCGGAGGGAACTTCAATGCCAATGGCGACGTGCTCGTTGACGGCGGAACAATAGAAGGCAACTTTAGTCTTGCCGCCGCTCGCTCATTGACTGCTCGGAACAATGCGTATCTTGATATTCCCGCAACTATTTCCGGCGGTGCCACCTGGCTGATAGAGAGTGGCGCGCACCTGCAGGGGCTGCAGCACATCGGCGTCGCGGACGGCGTCGCCACATTGATCGTCGATGGAATCGGAACCTCGTTTGAGACCGGCGGCGGTTTTTGGGGACTCAGTGGAAATGGTGCGAATATCACGATTCGTAACGGCGCAACGGCAAACGCGGACCTTGTCCGACTCGCACGTAATCCTGATCCCGTTTCAACCACCGGCGTCCTCACCATCGAAAGCGGCGCGATGATGACAATTGGCACCTTAGTCGCCGGCTTTGGAAATACCTCTGACGTTTCCGCTACCGTCAATGTCAACGGCGCTGGATCGGTTCTGATGGTCGGCGACCTTCGATTGGGTCAAACGGAAGCTCTCGGCACTTTTAACGTTCTGAATGGCGGCAAACTGATCGTCGGCAATAGTGGAACACTGCTCGGCAGTCAATCCGCGGTGATCAACATCGATGGCGGTACGGTCGATCTACAGGTGCTCACCAATAACGGCGGCACGATCAACTTCGCCGCCGGCTCGCTCAGTTACATCGGCGATCTGACGGTCGGCGCCGGCGGGCTGTTGGGGAGCAATCTCACGCTGGCGGCAAACCGCCAATTAACGCTCAGCGGCACGACGACGATTGACGTCTCGCACACGCTCACGCTTGCCGGCGGGTCGCTTTCGACGGGCGACATCGCGATCAACGGCACGTTCAATTTCACGAGCGGGCAGTTGGCGATCACCGGCAACGATGGCCTGACGATCGGCGGCGGTGGCGCTTTGGGGGCCGATGTGTTTCTGGGGCAGGACGCCAACCTTGTTGTGACGAACGCCCTCACCATCGAAAGCGGCGCCACGCTCTTTGCATCCAGTCCGCTTACGGCCGGATCCGTCAATATCGCGTCCGGCGGGCAACTATTTGCCGGCGGCGCAACCAATGATTTCGGCGCGGGCCTTACAAACAGCGGCGACCTTGTGTTCACGCACGCTACGACCGTCGACGGCCCGGTCGTCAATAACGCCGCCGTCACCGCCCTGGCCAATGTGACGTTCAACGATCCAGTGAGCGGCCCCGGCGGATTCTTCGGCGCTGGCACGCTCACCTTCGACAGTGGCTACTCGCCGGGCGCCAGCCCGGCCGCCGTCACCTTCGAAGGCGGCGTCGCCTTCGGCGCGAGCAACACGCTGACGATCGAGCTCGGCGGCCTGGCGGCCGGCACCGAATTTGACAAACTCACCATCGAAGGCTTATTGCAGTTGGGCGGCACCCTCGACATCGACCTGTTGAGCGGCTTCTCGCCGCAAGCCGGCCAGTCGTTCGACATCCTCGACTGGCCCGCACTCGCCGGTATATTCGACACCGTGAATTTGCCCACACTCGCCGGCGATCTTGAATGGGACCTCTCGAACCTCTACACCACCGGCGTGCTGGCCGTGGCGGCGACCTTCCTCCCTGGCGACTTCAACGCCGACGGCGCCGTCGACGCCGCCGACTACATCACGTGGCGCAAGAACGACGGCTCCCAGCAAGGCTACGACACCTGGCGCGCCCACTTCGGCCAAACGGCTGGCAGCGGCTCCCACGTGGCCGAGTCTCTCCAAGACTCGGATTCCACCCGGCCGGCCGTCCCCGAACCCACCACCTTCATTCTGGCCTCCTGCGCCGTCTGCTTCTTCCTTTCTGCTTTGAATTCGCACAGGAGACAGCAGAGGTAGCAGAGAAGATAAACAAGCTCTGTTGACTCTGCTTCTTCCTGTAAGAAAATCCAGCGCGGCCAAAAATAATCGTGGATTTTGGCCACCCATCCTGCTACATTGCGCGCACGCTGCATTGCCGCATTTGCTGTTTGACATTTTGGAAAAATAAGCCGTCAGCTATTAGCTTTCAGCTATCAGCCAGATCGCGCTCGATCACTTCCGCCCGCGTCGGCGCTACCGTTGCGCGCCCACGCTGGTTGCGCAAAGTTGCACTCGAATCTCGCAATGAGGCACACACCAAACTTGTCCCCTTTGTCCCCTTCCGAGGATTTCGCACGTCTCAATCTGAGATCGACCACGTTGGAGGCCCGCAAATGCGACCGTGTCCCAGCCCCTGGCCCCCAGCCCCCAGCCCCTTATCATTGCGTCATGACGAACCGCGACGTAGCCACCATCTTCGACGAGATCGCCGATCTGCTGGAGTTTCAGAACGCCAACCCGTTTCGAGTGCGGGCGTATCGCAATGCCGCGCGACGACTGAACGATCTGCACGAGCCGCTCACCAACATCGCGGCCGATCCGCAGCGGGAATTCACGGAGATTGAGGGCATTGGCAAGGATCTCGCCGAAAAAATCGGCGAGTTGCTGGAAACCGGTTCGGTCCAGATGCTCGACAAGCTGCGCTCCGAGATTCCCGGCGGCGTGCTGGCGATGGTGCGCATTCCGGGCATGGGTCCAAAAAAGGCGGCCGCACTGCACAAGGAACTAGGCATCACCTCGCTCGACGCCCTGCGGGCCGCGTGCGAGGCGGGCCAGGTCGAAGCATTAAAGGGCTTCGGCAAGAAGACGCAGGACAAGATTCTGGCCGGGATCGACACCGCGGCGCGCGCCAAGGAGCGGATGTACTGGGCCCATGCCGATGACATTGTCCAGGATCTCATCACGCACATGCGGAAGTTGCCGGGCATCCGGCAGATGGAAGTGGCGGGCAGCTATCGCCGCGGGCGGGAGACGATCGGCGACCTCGATCTGCTCGTGGATGCCGACGATGCGGACGCCGTGATGGACCATCTCAATCGGTTTGAGGAGCTGGCCACGGTGATCGGCCGCGGCGATACGAAGATGTCGATCCGACTGGGCCGCGGATTGCAGATCGATCTGCGTGTGGTGCCAAGCAAGTCGTTCGGCGCGGCCCTGCAATACTTCACGGGCTCGAAGGATCACAACATCATCCTGCGCGGCATGGCGAAGGACCGAGGGCTGCGGATCAACGAATACGGCGTGTTCCGCGCACCACCTGTAGCCGGCGTCTCAGACCCCGGCCACAAAGAGCCCGATTTCAGGGATGTCAATTCGCCGGATTACATCGCCGGGCGCACGGAAGAGGAAGTGTATGCCGCGCTCGACCTGCCGTGGTTCCCGCCGGAAATCCGCGAAGCGCGGCAGGAGTTCGCCTGGGCCGCCGCGGGCAAGCTGCCGGACCTCATTGAAGTGACGGACTTGAAGGGTGATCTGCACATGCACACCACGGCCAGCGACGGCAAAGCGACCCTGCGCGAAATGGCCGTTGCGGCCAAACAGCGTGGCCTGGCGTATATCGCGATCACCGATCATTCACCGCGCGTGAGCATGGCTCGCGGTCTGAACGCCGAGCGGCTCCGCGAACAGTGGCGGGAAATCGATCGGCTCAAGGGCGAGTTCGATGGTTTGCTCGTCCTCAAAGGCATCGAATGCGACATACTCGAAAAGGGAGGCATGGATTTGCCGGATGATGTGCTGGCCGAGGCCGATTGGGTCATCGCCAGCGTTCACTACGGACAGCAGCAGTCGGGCCGGCAGATCACCGATCGCATTCTCGGTGCGCTCGAAAATCCGTACGTGTCGATCCTCGCCCACCCGACCGGCCGGCTGATTGGCCGCCGTGAGCCGTATGCGGTCGATCTCGATGCGGTCTTCGCCACGGCCGCGAAGCATGGCAAGTTTCTGGAGCTCAACGCGAACCCGGCGCGGCTCGACCTCGATGATGTCGCCTGCGCGGCGGCCCGGCAGCACGGCATCCCGATCGTCATCAGCAGCGACGCCCACAGCACCGGCGGCCTCGACGTACTGCGTTATGGCGTGCTGCAAGCCCGCCGCGCCGGCCTGACGGCCGACGACGTGGCGAACACGCGGCCGTGGTCGAAGATCAAGCAACTGATGCGGAGGAGGTAATGATCGATTACTACTTGCTCGGTGCGACGAGATTGCGCCAGCGTAAATGCAGTTCGGGTTGCACGTCTTCCGACCCGAGGTATACCTCGCTTAATTCCACCCCCTTCCCGGACTCAGGGCGTGCCATCCGGTCTGGAAATTCGGCGAGTAATGCCAGGAGCGCCTCGTCGTGAGCGTCATCGCTGACAGATGCGATCGTTTGAATTGGCGTAAACTTTTTCGTGAAACTGGTGCGGGTTGGATGGAAAGCGTCAGGTATCGGTCGCGAAGACACAAGCGATTCAAATGCGGTCGAGCCAGGGATCGCTGTCTGATCGGCGGCGGGCGGCTCGGGCGTCAGCTCGACGGATCCGGCGCCCGCGCCGAGGTTTTTTCGCCACACGACGTAGTCGGCAGTATCAACGACGCCATCGTGGTTCCCATCGGCGCCCAACAGCAGGTTCGAGCCGTAATTGGCCCGCCACACCGCAGCATCGTTTTCATCGACCGTCCCATTGATATCGTAGTCGCCGGCCAGCGGATTGACGTAGCGGACGCGAAAGATGCGAGCACCCGGATCAATCGGCGTGACGGCGCCAAGGTCTTTGTAGAGCTCGGTGAAGTAGAGTCCATCCGGGCCTGCGATAAGGCCGGCCACTGTGCCCTGGCCGGCGCCTGTGTATTCCACAAGTGTCGTCGGACCGCCGACGTGGTTACCGTTCGCGTCGATTACAAACTCAACAATCCGCTTGCCGCGCGACTGTGGCCCTTCCGCGTAGGTTGGACCCGATTCGCTCACGAACGCGTGGTCGAACTCGGAGACCGGGAATTGGCTGCCAGCGAATGTTGTGGATTGAACAAAGGTGATGTTGACCGGTGCGTGCGAGGGAACCCAGTTGTAGATCGCGTTAGTAAACATCGACAAGTCGCTATTGTTCCAACCGTAGTTGACGCCTTGGTTGATTTGGGCGAGTCGATCGACGCTCGGCCCGTTTTCGACTTCGTAGTGCTTCCCATCGGAGGCTCGCCACGCGCCACCGAATGGATTGCGCAATCCGTAAGCGAACACAAAGTCGCGGGCGTTGATGGTGCCGCCGTTGTAGAACGGGTTATCGGTGGGCGCTGAACCGTTGAGGTTCATCCGCAGCACCTTACCGCGGTATGAATTGAGGTTCTGCGCTGTGGTGTAATCGAAGCCGTCGCCAACATGAACGTACAGCTTGCCATCGAGTCCGATCGTGATGTTGGAGATCTGGTGCGACTGACCCATCGTCTCACCGACCATGTCGCGGATGACGGTGATCGACGAGGCGGTGCGGCCGCCGTCGCTGCTGGTGAGGCGGACGACCTGCGGATAATGCGGCGCGTTGTCGTCGTCGGGGTTCGAACTCGAGCTCCTGACTCGCGTGACGTACAAATCGCCGCTCAGAGGATCGACGACGATCCCCGCCAACCCCTGCTCACCAGAACCGGGAAATGCGCCTGTCGGATTGAAGTTCAACAAGCCGGTCGCGTAGACGCTAACGCCGAAGTCGCGCGTCACCATCTTGATCGTGCCATACAGCTCAGTGACATAGAACAAAGGGTCGTCTGGATCCGGGCCGGGATTGGGCACGAACGCAATATTGACAGGCAATTGGAAGTCGCCGGCAACTTCTTCCACGACGAAGCCGGCCTGCATGGCCGTGAAGGGCAAATCGCTGAGCCGGGCGGCGCTGGAGAAATCGGGTTCCGTTTGCTCGGCGCTGCCGTAGTAAGTTGAGCCGCCGGAGGCGACCCAGAGATCGAGGCGTTGACCGGCGGCCAAATTAATGATCGGCAGGAAAATGGCGCGCTCCAAGCCTAAGTCGGTGATAACCCTGAGCTCCGTCGGCCCGAGGTTCAGCGCGCTCGAACCGGCGGTGATAACGATCCGCGCGGCATCGTGGTGCAATAAAGCAGGAGGATTTGTGATGCTATTTACGACGCCGTTGTTACCCGCGATGGATAGCAACAACTCACCGCCGGCCGATTCGAGTCGCAGCTGTCGTCCGGGGTTGCCGGCCGGCAGAACGACGTTGTTGTCGGAGGAATCGATCCAGTATTCCGGCGAGAGCGCCGTAACGTCGCTGAGCTCGAATGGAAGAATAGTGGAGGCATCGCCGGTATGAAACGTGCGAATGGCGTACGCGCTGACCGAGCCGGCGTCGTCGCGAAATCGAACGCGGAGCTCGTAGTCGGCGTTCGGCATCAAGTCGGTGCGGCCGGCGTGGGAATTGATGAAGATGCCGTCGCCCATGTGCGTGTGCAGCCGCTCGAGGCTGCCGATGCCAAGCGTTTGCCACACGGGCTCGGCGCCTGCTCCCGTGGTCCAAATGACCCAATCAGTCGATTTGTGGGCGTTGCCGTCGGGATCAAAGAAACCGATGGCTTCCATGTGGACATCGCTGGGACTGACGACCTGCCCGTCGGTGTTCGGTTCCGTGATGGTGGGTGTGGCGGGGGCGCCGTTCGGGCCGTTGGGCAGACCGACGATGTGGATGTAGTTGATGCGGGTGGCTTTGTCAGCGGCCGCGCCCTGATCGAGCGTGAGCCGTCCGTCACTTACCGTGACCGTGTGCGTTTGCACCATAGCCGAACTGGTGTCGGGAACAGCGTTCCAAAAATTCACGCCCTCGGCGTTGATGGTGTGAATGCCATCGTTGTTCGCCGGGTCGCCGACCGCGACGGTGACCTCATAGAGACCGTTGGCCAATTGAAATCCCCAATTTTGGCCGACCTCGAAATGGATGAGCGTATCGAGTCGCTGGTCGGCGACAAGGTTCCGGTCCCGGGCTTGATCGGTATGATCGCTCGACCAGCCATAAGACAGACCGCTGGGGCGCACGCCGAAGTCTTGGCCCGTGTCGGCAAGATAGCGGGTGGGAATGGGAGTACTGCCGCCTGACTGGAAATTGATGAGATAGGTATCCCCGGCGAGCAGCAGCCGCGGCTCGAGCCATTCGACTCGCAGTTGACGCGATACGAAACGCGATTTGATGGCTGAGCTCATGTCGCGCCGGGCGCTGCGGTCGCAACGCAAGTTGTAAATTGTGGCAGTCCGTTGGCCCTGCGGCGCCAGAGAATGTCAGGATGAAGGGCATCATACCCACCATTGCCAAAGATTGGAAGCGTCTTGCTGCTAAGCGGGACCTAAAAGTCGGCCACATCGAAATCAAAGAACTTGGGCCAACTTGACCAGACATGGTCGAGGACAAGATCGCCGGCTCCGCTCGTACGCTCGCTCGTTGCAGAGCGAGCCTGCTCGGAAGTCGGCGGCTTTTGGTCGATTTCCGATGCGAGCGGATGTGCGGCGACGAACGATTCAAGCCACGCCAAGTTCAGCGCGGATCGAGTGTTGGGAACGCGAGATACCACCGCTTCCCTGTTATTTGCCAGCGGTCGGATGCCAGCCGGCGGCGGTAATTCCGCGAGAGCGGTTTGTGCCGCGGACGGCTCGTCGACGGAAGACTCTTCGCGAGAAATGTCGAATGCCGCTGCGGCGGCGCCAGTGTCGCCGAAGTTCTGCCTCCACACGGAGTAATCCACTGGATCGATCGCGCCGTTGCCGCTTCCGTCGGCGCCGGAAAACATGGGGACTTCCGTGCCCAGCGTCTTCCGCCAGAGGACGTAGTCAGCCGCATCGACGACATGGTTTCCGTTGTAATCGCCCGGTAATTCCGGGCCGACGGCGGTTTGCAGCTCGAACGCGCCGATATCCGCCTGGCCGCCGATGACGCGGGTGTACGATTGGCCGCGCTGATCGGTGGTGAGGCTTTGTGGATTGGCGCCCTTATCGATTGCCTGACTGCCGCTGGAAAGCGCATGGGTGAGGGTGGGGCCGCCGTTGTTCATGAGCGGGCCGAGGAGCGGATCGACTGGTCCCTCGATTGTGATCTCATGGAAGTTGTTCTGGCTACGGATGAGATTGTCGGCGCCGGTCACGGCGATTGCGCCACCTGTGTCGTCAATCGCAACAAAGTCAAAACCCAGCGGCACGTCTGCCTGCCCAATGATCGAGCTGTAGACCTCCGCCGTGGCAGTGCCATCGATGGCAAGAATATAAACTCCCCTGCCCCCTCCAGCGGAGTTGCCGGTGATCGTGCTGTTATGGATGGAGAGCGATCCGTTGCGGCTATAGACCCCCCCGCCGAAGCTGGCGAACGGGCTGCCGCCCGAACCCGACAAGGCAGAATTCGTCGAAAGGGTCGCATTGATAATCGACACGTCGCCGGCGTTGTTGTAGATGGCGGCGCCGCGGCCTGATCCGCCGTTGCCGCCGGCGGCGGCGTTTCCGCCAATCGCCTGGTTGGCGTTCATCGTGCTGGCGACAACTTCGAGGGTGCCTTCATTGTAAATCGCGCCGCCCTGGCCTTCGCCACCGTTGGGGCCGCCTGTTGTCCCGTTGATGCCGCGCGCGATGCCGTCGGCGAGCATGATCGAGTCGAGCTCCAAGGTGCCGTTTGCGGCAATACGGAACAGGCGCATTTCCGGCGCGGCCGGATGACGCCCGATCGTGATGCCGCTGGCGTTGCCTTGGATGGTGATCTCCGAAGAAATTAGCAGCGCCGACGGGCCGAGTGCCGCGTCGCCGATGCTCGAAAGATCGATCGTGCCGCTCAGGCCGACCTGGAATTGGATGACGTGCGGCCCTGGCAGACTGTTTGCGTCGAAAACTGCCTGCCGCAAAGTGCCTGGCGCGTCGCTTGGCATTGCGACCGGCGCGTCGTTGAGATTCGTTACCGTGAAGACAGCGAGCAACCGCCGGTCTTCGAGCGGCTCGAAAGCGAGGCGCCGCGATAATCGCGATGACCAGCCGGCTGCGTGCTGCCGCAATCGCCTGCGAGCGAGAGAATTGCGTGCGCGGCCTGCCACTCGATTACCTCCCAATGCGCGGCTCGCTGCTTTTGCGACGAAGCATGACGCGAGCCGACATCTTAGTGAATGCCATCGAAAAAACAAGCACTCTCATCTCGGAAACCTCCAACCGAAGGGGCCAACTGGAACTCGTAGGCAGGTCGCGCGCATTTCGGCTATGCTAGGATGCCTGGCCCAATCGCTGGCCCAATACGGAATAACGTGGTGGAGCGGTGCCGATGAAATCGCGGTACGGTCTGACGGTGTTGTTGGTTTTGACTTGCCGGCTGGCCGTGGGGGCGGAGCCCACTGTGCGGTTGAACGAGGTCAAGAAGATTTGGGACCAGGCGCCGCACAACGCGTTTACGGATTTGATTCACTGGGAAGGCAGGTTCGTTTGCGCTTTTCGAGAAGGCCGCGCTCACGCTTCAACGGACGGCAAGATTCGTGTGTTAACTTCAACGGACGGCGACACATGGCAGCCGGCCGCTGTTGTGGCGCTGGCGGGATACGACCTGCGCGATGCCGGGTTGTCGCGGGCACCCGATGGGCGATTGATGCTGATCGGCGGAGCAGCTCCGCGCCGAACGGACAATGAAAGCGCGCCGACGGGCACTTTTGTGTCGTTCTCGGCCGACGCCGTCTCGTGGAGCGAGCCGGCGATTGTCGTCGAGCCGGGCCGGTGGTTGTGGCGCGTGACGTGGAATGACGGCAAGGCGTACGGCGTGTCGTATGCCGCCGGAACACCCGACCGCTCTACTGCTTTGCTTGTCAGCGATGATGGCTTGCAGTATCGCGAATTGGAGCCGAAGCTGCTCGCCGACGGCTATCCGACGGAAGCGGTCTTGCGGTTTGATGGCGATGAAGCCCTTTACTGTTTGCAGCGTCGCGACGGCAAAGCACCGGCAAACTCCGCGATGCTGGGCGTCAGCCGGCCGCCGTACACTCAATGGCAGTGGCAAGATTTGGGCATTTATTTCGGCGGGCCCAATTTCATAATGCTTCCGAGCCGACCCGGCACCCAGCAAAACGGGCTGCCGGATGCCCGCTGGATCGCCGCCGGCCGCATCATCGGCGACAAGGGTCCCAAAACCGCATTGGCATGGCTCGACGTTAAAGAAAAAGCGCTCAAGCCGATCCTGGAATTGCCGAGCGGTGGCGACACGAGCTATCCCGGCCTGGTGTGGACTTCGGCGAGCTCAGTCGAGTCGCATGACGGCATTTTGTTGGTCAGCTATTATTCGAGCCATGAGGGGAAGACAAGTATTTATTTGGCGAAAGTGAAGATTGAGTGACCGGTGACAGATCCGTTGATTCATGCTTAAAATCGAGATTCCAAGCATCGCGAGAAGTACTTTACATCGCAGTCCACCTTTTTTAGCGGCGTATGCGGACAACTCTGTTACTGATGGTGGCCAGCTTGTGCGGAGTGCAGCAATTATCCGTGGCGGCAGAACGCTCGACATTGACTGCGGAACAGTTGGCCGCCTGTGAGGGGCTGGGGCTCGATAAAGCAGCCGTTGCGGAGCTCGTCAACAAGTCACTCTACAAATTCACGGAGGCCGAGGTTGACACCTATTTGCGGTTCTTGAGCGCGGCGGAGCCGGATTTGCGGAATCGCATCGTGCACCTGGCGCGGAAGAACGTTGGACAGCCGTATGAGCTGTACCTGCTGGGCGAGATGCCTTTTGAGCCTTACGACCCGCAGCCGCTCTATTGCCTGGGAAAAAGCGACTGCGTGGTTTACGCCGAGCATACGTATGCGATGGCACTTTCCCACAATTGGCCAAGCTTCATGAAGATGCTGCAGCGAATTCGGTACCGCGACGGGCAGCTGGGGGTCGCCACGCGCAACCACTACACCGAAGCCGATTGGAACGTTTCGAATAACTGGCTCGTCGAGGACATCACCGCGCAGTTGGCCGGCCAGCGAGCGGTGACGTTCGAGCAATCGATCGACCGCGCGAAATTTTTGAAGAACCGCTATGGCCTGGAAGTGGACGTTCCCGTGGTTCAGCATCGCGACGTATAACTGCCGTTTGACCAGGTGGAACGTGCGAAAGCCGGATTGCGGGACGGCGACTTTGTAAACGTCGTGCGCGGACTTCGGCGAGCTCAGTCGAGCCGCGTGGTCAAAAAGGGCGCGGCGCCGAGCGAGATTTTCGGCGGCAGCGCCTGGGTGGGGCACGTGGGCCTCATTGTGCGCGGCGACGACGGCGACGTGCACATGATCCACTCCTCGGAGCCAACGGTCCGCGAGGAGCCGCTCGACGAATACATCGACCGCTCGACCGAGGACCTGGCATCCCGCGACGCCGAGGGCAAGGCCCGCTTGCTGGGGTTCAAGTTCCTGAGATTGCGCGACAATCCCATGGAGCGGCTGCAGGCGGTTGATGGTCCCGAAGCGCCACGCGTTACGCTGCCTTCGGGCGATCAGGCCCCGTTGTGAGCAGCTTGCCGCGTGGTGATGGCCTGCTGTTTCCGTAATCTTGGACTCGGCCACGCACCGGTTAAAGGTCCAGCAGTATTCGGAGCCGATCAGCAACCTTGGCCAATATTTTCGGCGACACGTTTCCCCACCTTTTGGTCAGCCTTTCCTTGGAGATGGATCGCACATCCTCGATTTTGGCGAAACTTGCGCTTTTGACGCCGCCTTCCGGCGGGTCGATCCTGACATGTAGCGGTATGCCACGAAAAGTCGTCGTCAATGGCACAACGACCACTAAATCTGCCGCACTTCTATTGAACGTGTTATGCGAGACGACGATCGCCGGACGCGTACCTCGCTGTTCGCGTCCCTTGGTCGGATCAAGCGCTACAGTCCACACTTCGCCTCGCAACGGCTGGGCCATGGTCATTTGTCCTCAAGGTCGTCGCCGAGCGTAGCCTCCCACAATTCGCGCTCGGCTAACTCAGCGCGCCATGCTTTTGGGTCGCTGCGTAAAGCAGCAAATGCCCGGCCCGTATCCTCCAGAAGGCGAATTCGCCGCAGGACTTCAATGGCCTCGTCCAATACTTCGGGCATCGATTGTCCGGAGGCTTGCGCGATATCGCGCAGCTTTGCATGGGTTTCCCGGTTGATACGGACCGTGTCGCTGGCCATGGTAGTAGCCCTCAGAATTGTATCCATATTAGTATACACTATTGTAGGATCGCGACAATACCGATTCCCAATCACTCAGAAAACCCCCGACAAACGAGTGGCTGCCCAGCGGCTTAGCCTTACGCATTCTGCACGATGGCGCGCAGGCAGTCGTGGAACCGGCGGAGGCCCTGCTCCATCGGCAGCTGGTAGGGACCTTGCACAGCTTCGCCGCGCTCATAGAGGGCGCGGCGGCCCTTTTGCAAGGCCACGGCGGCGGCATGATCCTCGCCCGTGACCTCGTCCAGCACAGCCAGACCGGCCTCGACGTAATCGCGGCGCGATTCGGCGACCTGGCGATCGAAGTAGTATTCGCTGCGTAGTCGCGTGCGCGTTGGCGAGAGCGGAACGTACGTCGTCACGATGAACGTGAACGGATACCACTCGAGCAACTGGCCGGAAAACAGACAGAGCCAGATGGCAGCGAACGGCGGCCGGCGGCCGGCGAGCACGTCCATCAGGATTTTTTGGAACTCCGCGAAGGTCGACGTGCCGGCGGGCGGCAGCGGCCAGCGGACATTGACCTGTTCGCAATGGAAGCGTTCGCCACCGGCCGCCTGAAGCGCGGCCCGCAGATCGCCCGGGTCGACCAGCGCGCGGAAACCGGGATGCACCACGCCGATGTGGTAGTCCTCCAAGTAAACTTCGAGAAAGCTCTTCCAGTTGAGGTCGTGTTCTTCTTCGTCCACGCGCTCGAGCACGTAGTCGTTTAACGCCAATTCGGTCCAGCCATCCAGCGGCGCCACCTCGCGGCGAATATCGCGCGGCCCGGAGAACAACAGGCCGTTCCATTCAGTGAGTTCGATCCGCTCCAAGTCGAGGCACGGGTTCTCAGCAAAATGCGGCGCGGCAAGCTGCCGGCCATCGAGGTCATAGGCCCAGTTGTGCACGGGACAAACGATATTTTTTACGCGGCCGGCTCCCGTCAGCATTTCGGCCTGGCGATGGCGGCAAACGTTCGACACCAATTGAGTACGCCCGTTATGTCGCACGAGAAGTCTGCCCAGCTGTTGGCCGCCCAGCGCGCGATAGTCGCCTTCGTGTTGCACAAGGCGCGCATGACCGGCGTAGGCAGGCCCTACGGCGAATAACTCGCGCCGCTCAATTTCCAGAATGTCCGGATCGAAATACCAGGAAACCGGCAGTCCCATGGATGTGCCAGTCTTCGGTTCACGGGAAACCAATGTTTGAGACATCGTGACTTGCCTCGCAATTACTCAACTGCACGGACAGGGTCGTAGGGCCGGCTACGCCGGCCGCATTCGGGCCAATTCGGATTGCGGCCGGCACAGCCGGCCCTACGTCATTCAACTACACGGACAGTTTCCAACGTCGCATCCGTGGCGTACGGATGCGCCCCGGCGGCCAGTAGTTGGCGGCAGACATCAATCGTCTCTCGCGTGATCATTTCGCCGGGCATCAATAGGGGAATGCCTGGTGGATAAAACATAACCATTTCAGCACAGGTTCGGCCAGCAGCCGATGCCAAGGAAAGCGTCGTCTTTGGCGCGAGGGCTGCTTTTCGGGGCGGCATGGCCAGCGGCGGAATCGGCGGCTGCAGCAGGTTTGTGGTTGATTCGGCCGGGGTCGGGGACGACCCGGCTCGCTGCCGAGGATTCTCGCTAATCGACCGCAACCCGCTCACGAGCCGTTCGCGTGCTGCCGGGTCGTCGTGTGGGCTGAGCACGTACACAACATTGAACCAGTCTGCCATTTCGTCTTCGACTCGGAACTCCGTACGCAAGTAACGTTCCACCTCGTAGCCACTCCAGCCGGTGCCGCTCACGTTCACCACGAGCCGAAGCGGGTCGCGGCGATGGTCGGCCAGACGAGGATCGGCTTCCGGCCGAAAGACGCGCAGGCCCGGCATAGCGTCAATCTGATCCTCCAATAGGCGCGCTTCCTCCACGGCTGTGGCAAAGAGCTTCACCCCATCCCGCCACAGCCAACGCCGCATCACATCGAGCGAAGCCAATAACAGGAAGCTGGGGCTGGTGGTCTGGAGGAAGTTTAGGGCCTCCTGCACTCGACCCGGCTCGATCAGCGACTGTCGGCCAACGTGAAGCTGCGCGGAGCCCACCAGCGTGCCGAGCGTCTTGTGCCAACTTTGGACGACCAGGTCGGCGCCGGCGGCCAGTGCCGGGGGCGGGCAGTTTGCCGGCAGGAAATGCAAATGGGCGCCGTGCGCTTCATCGACGATCAGCGGCACGCGGCGATCGCGGCAGACGGCGACAAGATCGTCGAGCTCGCGTGCCAAACCGTAGTAGCTGGGCCGCGTGAGCAGCACCGCCGCCGGCCGGGGATCTGTATCGAGCGCGGCGACGAGCGCTGTCGCCGACACGCCGAGCGCACCACACTCCGGCCGCACTTCGTGAGGCACAAATCGCGGCAGCGCGCCCGAAAGCACTAATCCCGCGACAACCGACCGATGGATGTTCCGCGGCAGGGCGACGGTCCGCCCTTGAGGCACGGTGGCGAGCAGCGCGGCCGCCACGCCGAGTGTGGAGCCGGCGGAAAGAAAAAACGTCGCGCGGGCACCAAACAGCCCGGCCGCCAGCTGCTGCGCTTCGCGGATACAGCCGGCCGGATGGAACGTGTTATCGGTGGCCGTCATGGCCGGCAAGTCGAGCGCGAGGCCCGACTTGCCGACTAGCTGGGCGAGTTCCGGGGCGGCGAACCGGCCGCCTTTGTGGCCCGGCGTATGGAAGCCGTAAATGCCGGAGCGAGCGTAGCCGGCGAGCGTCGCGAAAATCGGCGCCCGCTCTTGGTCCACGCTGGCGGTCACTTTCCAACAACCTCCGCAAGCTCAGGCACCGCGTCGGTGGTAACTGGCGCGACGACCGTGGTTGCCTTCGCCCGGCGGCCCTTGCCGTTGCCATTCGTGTGACCGTTGGTTCCACGTAGGCGAGTGTCTCCGACACTCGCATCCGCGTCTCGGAGAGATGCGGCTACGTGAGACGCGGCCACGCGCTCGATCCGCAGCGGCTGCATCGGCCGGACGATCGTCGCCGGCGAGACGCCCGCTTTCATCGCCGCCAGGATGCCGGCCGCCTCGTAATAATTCTGGGCGTACCGCAGTTGGCCTGGGCGGAACGGCAGCGCCCGCAGGTCGTTGCGCATCAAGTTCGTGTTGTTGCGGACCGCCACGATAGGGATGCCCTGCTCCACCGCCGCCAGCGTCGGTAAGCCGACACAGCCGTCAGGGATCACGAGGGCGGAAACGTCCTCGGCCGCCAGGATCGAGGGATCGTAAACACCGGAGGGGCTGAGCAGCACTTGCGGAGCCCGATTGAGGCCCTTCAGGACGCAGAACAGGTAGGTGGTCGAGATCACCTCGGCCGCCTTACGCGGTTCCACGACGCCCCAACTCTCCGTGCGCAAGGCCTCGCTGCTCATCGTGGGGGCGTGGGCCGTCGGCACATCGAGCACGGTGGACACGAGATGCGTAAGGATGGCCTCGACGCCGCCCCACGGGTTCGGCCCGCCCTCGCCAAAGTACGAGCGGTGCAGCTCGACTGTGTCGATGTGCGGCGTGATCCGCGTGGCCAGCGCCACGGCATCGTAGGTATCGCGCTTTTCGCGCAACAGGTCGAGCAAGTGGCTCAGCCGCTCGATGCGGCCGGTCACGCGGCCGGAGTCGGAGACGCCGGTCTGCATGAACAGCTCCTGCTCGAGCACGACCACTTCGCTGATGTCCATGCCGAGCGTGGCCCGGGCGCCTTCCGCGCAGTTGATGGTGTTGTCGACAACGTTCGGCGCGTCGCGGCGGTCTTCCGTCACCAGGAGAACCCGGTTCTGGCGGACCTTGCGCAAACCGACGGTGCCCATCAACAACCGGCAGATGAGGCTTCCCTCGACGTAAAGGCAGTTCTCGGTCTGCTCGTTGACGTCCGAGGCGTTGACCACGTTCGGGTGCAACACGAGCTGGTCGCACACGGAGGCCAACAGCCGGGCGGCCGGCGTGGCATCGCCCGCGTGGCCGCCGATCGCGCAGTCGACGCCGGTCGGGATCAGCATGACGGCGTTGAACGCATTGGTGCGCGCCAAGCGCCGGCGGCGGAAATCGAAGACCGAGGTCTCACTGTCGTCGGAGCCGTAAATCTTCGGCTCGACGGCCTCGATTTCGCACTGATGGCCGCTGCGGCTCTTGCCGGTGACGGCCACTCGCAGTGGCGTCGCATCGGAGCCGAAGGCCGCGTCAGCGGCGTCGCGCAGGTTCGCCAAGGGCGACTGTCCATTGAGCAACTGACGAACGGTGATTTGTTGTGAGGATACTTTCATGTTAAGCGGAGCTCCTAATCTAATGGTTCCTGTATTTGGAGCGTCTCGGCTGGAAATCTCTTAGTCGCTGTATGCCACTGGCTCCACCAGTGCATTGATGGCGACGATGGGCACTCGCCGCGGCGAGTGGCACCCGCATGCGAAATCAGCTTTGACCAACGAGCGAAATGAACGGCTGTGCGCGAAAGATTCGGCCAGCCACAGGTCAGAAAGAGCCAGTCCGCAACAAATAGACGGGCTCTGTAGTGAGAGACTCAACGACGGATGCGCTCGCGCCAGCCCATGAGGCAGGGCGTTACCGGAATGTGAAGCACTTCCCAGGTCAGCGCCGGACGGCGGAATGGGCGGGTCGACCGCAAGCGGCGACGCAGCTTCAACATTCCAATGGTGAGGGCAAAATTCACGTCCGTTGCCTTTAGATTCCAAGCCGCCGGCTTATCGGCGGTCGGCCGACGGCGAGCCGTCGGCTTGCGGATACTATTTGTTCAACCAATCGGTTGGCGGCCCCGATAACTTCGACAATACTTTGTGCTGGCAAATTCTACAATAGGTGTCGCTCGAGTAAAGACCGATTTTGTCAGCAAGAGAAAAATTAAAAAACTTCCAACGAGCGCGGCGAGGGCTACACCGGTAGCGCGGGTCAGGCGGAGTCGCGGCGGGAGAACTCACTCATGAAACTTGTGCGTTACGGTGCGGCGGGTGGCGAGCAGCCAGGCTTGATCGACGCCGCTGGGCGGATTCGCAGCCTGGCCGGCGTCGTGGATGACATCGCGGGCAAGGCGCTCTCGACGGCCTCGCTCGAGAGCCTCCGGAAACTCGATCCGCAGTCGCTGCCCCTCGTGGGTCAGCCGGTGCGCATCGGCCCCTGCGTTGGCCGGGTGGGCAAGTTCATGTGCATCGGCCTCAACTACGCCGAGCACGCCGCCGAGACCGGCGCGAAGCTGCCCGCCGAGCCGGTCCTGTTCATGAAAGCCACCAGTGCCATTTGCGGACCGAACGACGACCTCCAGATCCCCCGCGGCTCCACGCGCACCGATTGGGAGGTCGAGCTCGGCGTGGTGATCGGCAAGGCGGCCAAATACGTGAGCGAGGAGGACGCGCTCAACTACGTTGCCGGCTACTGCACCGTCCACGACGTCTCGGAGCGCGAGTTTCAGATCGAGCGCTGCGGACAATGGACCAAGGGAAAAAGCTGCGACACGTTTGGGCCGATCGGCCCCTGGCTAGTAACCAAAGAGGAAGTGCCCGACCCGCAGAATTTACGGCTTTGGCTGGAAGTGGACGGCGAACGACGTCAGGACGGCTCGACGCGGACCATGGTCTTCGGCGTCAAGAAACTCGTCAGCTATTTGAGCCAGTTCATGACATTGCATCCTGGCGACATCATCTCCACCGGCACGCCCTCCGGCGTTGGCATGAGCCGCAAGCCGCCCGTGTACCTGCGGCCAGGCCAAACAGTGCGGCTCAGCGTCGAAAGCCTCGGCGAACAGCAGCAGCGGGTAAAGTAGGTCCCGCCTGCCGGGCGGGACCTGTTAAGATAAACCGACATTTGCCTACAGGTCCCGCTCGGCAAGCGTGACCTACCCACATGCTCCGCAAACCTCAAACTATCGCATTCTGGTCGGGCCGGCTCCCGCATTGGGAAGTAGAGGATGGGCGGTATTTCATCACGATCCATCTTGCCGGCGCCATTCCTGCCCAGGGACGAAATCGTCTGCGGCAAATCGCCGAGCAACTGAGGCACATCGAAGATCGCCAAGCCGCCCAGTGGCTGCGAATTCAGCGGATGATTTTCGCCGAGATGGAACGCTGGCTCGATCGCGCCGAGTGGAATCCGCTATTGCAGCGCCGAGACGTCGCCGAAGTGGTGGCCGACGCCATCGAACACCGCCACGAGCGGGGCGACTGGCAAATGTATGAGTATGTCGTCATGCCCACGCACGTTCATATGTTTTGTGAAATCGGGCGCCCCGGTCTCAAGGGCGTTCTCGAAGATTTCAAACGCTGGACTGGTCATTGCGCGGCTAAGTTGCTGAGCATGAGCGCCGAGCGATTCTGGCAGCGCGAATGGTTTGATCACTGGTCGCGATCGGACGACGAGGACGACCGAATCATAGCGTATATGCGCAACAATCCGGAAAAGGCCGAATTGGTGAAACAGTACCAGGACTGGCCACACGCGTCATGGAGTAGGTCCCGTCTGCCGGACGGGACCTCAAAGGCGTAATCGGCGCACAAAAGAAAAGGTCCCGCTCGGCAAGCAGGACCTACCACGCCTCCCGCACGGCCGACCCATCCTCGCCGCAACCGTCCCATCCCGAGAGCTCTCCGGCTCTTGGCCCTCGCCGCATCTGTTTTGCTCAGCGTTCCCCGCACCCGGGTGGTGGCCAAAAATTCTTGCTGAAATTGCTCTCGAAATCTGATATGGTCGACCGTGCCTTAGTGCGCTCGCTCTTTGAAAATTTGTGCATTAGACGGAAGTCGCCTGTCGTCAGCGCTCGGTGGTAATTGTGCGCCGTGCGCGCATCTATCGATGTTAATTCCTCGAATTGTGCGCGCCGTGCCTCGCGCCCCACGCTCGTTTTTACGAGCAATGCGAACCGCCGACCGGGCAATACTCATGAATATTGCACCGAAAAACTGGGACCCCTATTTGTCGTGCAATTTGTGGACCTTGCGACGTAAGGAGTTACATCGCCGCTCTCCAAAACGGCAAGTGCATAAATCGCTGAAACGCGAGAACGGCGCGCATTTCAGTTCAGGCCGTGCAATAAAGCCGCGCAAAAGTAGGTCCCGCCTGCCGGGCGGGACTTGGTGCAATTAGGCGGCTAGTTGGTGGAGGCCCCGCTCGGCAAGCGGGACCTACTACCGCACCAGCCGTTCGCTCAGCGGCGTGACCCGGCCGGCGGTGACGTGGGCGCGTTGGAATTCGGAGATGAAGCCGCGTGTGCCGGTGACGCCGACGCGATGGCCCAGATAGGGCTGAAGGTTGAGATCGGGCGTCGGGGTGACGAACGAGATCACCTGGCCGCGCTCGTCGACGATAGCGAACTGCGGTGCGCCGGCTCGCTTCGAGACCACTGGCCGCAAGATTCCGACGGCGTCGTATCGGCCGGCGTCCCCCGGGGCGCCAGTTGTAGGAGGCGTCTCCGACGCCGAAGTCACTCCGCCAACTAACGATCCATCGGCCTCAGAGAGGCCTCCCACAGGTTGGCCAGAGGCGGCGAGGCCGGGCGCGACTTGTTGCTGATAACGGCGAGCGATCGATGCGAAGTGGTCGAGCTTGGCCAGCGTGGCTTTTATGGCGTCGCGCTCCACGGCGGACTGCGCCTGAGCGAGCAGCTCTTCCGTGTCGCGCTCCAGCCGCTCGGTGTTCCATTGGCTGGGCGGCGCAGCGACCATCCGAGAAAGGCGAAGCTCGATGTCGGTCAACCGGCGTCCGAGCTCGTCGGGCAGCTGGCGGGCAGGCTTCGCCGAGCCTTGCGGTTGCGCGGCGGGCGTCTCGGCGGCAGCCGGTGTTGTGGCGCTAGGTGATGAACCGACTGGTGTGGCCAACGGCGGCGATGGATCCGGAGAAGAGGAAGCGGATGCGCCCGGCGCCGCTCGCCAGTCTTCGCTGGGCGGCACTTCGGGCTCAGCGGACAAGGCGGCGGGCTTGTCGTCATTTGGTTCACTCTTGTCCGCGACGTCCTTATCGGCTTGATTCGCATGGGTGGCCGATGCGGCGACGACGACGGGCTCCGCGGGTTCGGCCACTGCGAGTGGGCCGATGCGTTCTACGTTGGTGGCGTGAACCCAACGGAATTCGCCGGCCGGTGGCGCGATCTTGTACCACGTTTCGCCGCCGTCCTTCTCTTCGCCAAGGATCTCGACGACCTCGCCCTTTTGCAGCCGCACTTGTACGGCGTTTCGCTTGTTGCCGAAAAGGCTGCCGATTCGCGAGGCGACGTCCTCTTTATCGATCTCGCCGAGCCTATCCTCGCGCACCTTTAGATGCCGCGCGAACACCCAACTGAAGCTTTCCTTTGGCGGGCGGATGGCCAGCCAGCCGCCCGGCTGCTCGCGATAGACTTCGACCGTTTCGCCTTGGGCAAGTGCATCGGTGGGATAAAAGTTTTCGCCGGGGCCGCTGCGGACTTGCGCGCGGGCGACCACGATGCGCGCCTGATACGGCTGGGTTTCAGCCGCGACTTCGTGCGCAGCGAAGCATGCTGCCAGACAGACGCTGGCCAGACGCAACAGACGATTGCCAACTAAGTGATAAAGCTGCATCGAATCGCTCATCGCACCGAGCGAGAGAACTGGCCCGACAATAGATAGTGCACAGGCTGGGGCTTCTAGCCAAATCGCGAGAGCGGTTCAAGATCATCTGCCGCGGCATCTGCCGCGGCATCATTGCTGGCTCGTCCCCAGCCGCGGTGTTACGATGAAAAGGTCGCAGCTGCTAGCAAAACGATGACGATGCAACTAAAACGTCTGGGCCCGTACGAAATCGACAAGCCGCTCGGCAAGGGCGGCATGGGCTCGGTTTACGCGGCCACCGATACGCAAACCGCTCAGCGGGTGGCGATCAAGGCACTGACGCCGCACCTGGCGATGGCCGAGGGATTTCGCGAACGGTTCGAGGCGGAAATTGAGTCTCTCAAAACGCTGCGCCACAAAGGCATCGTGCGTCTGTTCGGCTATGGCGAGCAGGATGGCGTGTTGTTCTATTCGATGGAGCTCGTTGAGGGCATCAGCCTCGAAGATGAGCTGAAAGCCGGCCGGCGATTTAACTGGCGGGAAGTGACGAGCATCGCCATCCAGCTTTCACTGGCGCTGAAGCACGCGCACGACCACGGCATCATCCATCGCGACATCAAGCCGGCGAACATTCTGTTATTCGATGAAGACCGCGTGAAGCTGGCCGATTTCGGCATCGCGCGGCTATTTGGAACCACGCAATTGACGACCGCCGGCGGAGTGTTGGGGACGGCCGACTACATGTCGCCCGAGCAAGCGGAAGGCCGGCCCGTCACGACGCGCTGCGATCAATACAGCCTGGGCGGCGTGATGTACGCTTTGTTGGCTGGCCGGCCGCCGTTTGTGGCCAAAAACCTCCCGCAGATGTTGCAGCTGCAACGCTTTGCCAGCCCGGAGCCGGTGCGACGTTACGCGCCGGATACACCCGAGCAGCTCGAGCGGGTGATTATGCAATTGCTGGCCAAAGAACCGGCGCATCGTTTTCCAAATACGCAGGTCCTCGCGCGGCATTTGCAAGCGCTGGTGCGGGCGCTATCGCGTCCGTCGGCCGATGATTTCGCGCTGCCCGCTGACGAGCATGCTGCGGATCATCTCAAAGCAGACCGGGATCAATCGCTGGCAGTGGAGTTGACGCAGGGTGAGTCGGACCGCTCCTCGCCGCAACCTGGTGGAGCATCGATCGAAGCAAATGAACCGAAACGCATCATGACGACCGAAGACGCGGCCACGGTTGGGGCTGAGGAAGAAACTCCGATTCGACAGACGCCGGGCGGCCGCACAGCCAATGCGGCGGCTTCCGCAATCGATGGCGCGGTGAAAGCCGCACCCCTGCGGCCCGCGCACTTCACGACGCTCGAGGAAGAGCGGGCGAGGCTCCGGGCGGAACATCGCCGACCCTGGTTGCTGATTGCGGCGCAACTCGCCATTCTCTTGACTGTGCTCGGCGGGCTCGGTGCCGCGGCAATTTATTTATCGCGGCCGCCGTCGGCCGATGAACTTTATCAAGAAATCTCCACGCGGATCGAAAGGGACGACGATATTTCGCTCGGCGACGTTGTGAATGAATTGGATCAATTCCTCAGGCAGTATCCGAACGACCCGCGGGCGGCGGAGATCCAGCGGTACAAGCAGCGGACTGATCTCGATAAACGTGAGCGCAGGCTGCATCGCCAGGCCCGCGGCGGCGAAGCGATCGATCCTGAGTTGCTTCCCGTGGAGCAACTGTATCTGCAGGCGGTCAGGACCGCGGAGAACGAACCGGACCAGGCGATTGCGATGTTGCAGTCGCTCGTGGATTTGTACGCGCCTGCCACGGCCAACGGCCAAGATGCGCAGGTGGCGGCGGTGGTGCAATTGGCGAGCCGTCGACTTTCGGACATGCAGGTTGAGCTGACCAAGCATCGCGAACAGCAACTTAAATCATTGCAAGAGCGCATAAACGCCGCGGGGCGGCTTACGGCGAACGAGCCACAGCAAGCAGCGGCCATGTATCGGGCGATCATCGATCTACATGAGCGGGATGCGTGGGCGGAAGAAATCGTTGACAGGGCCCGCAGCCGACTTGCGGAGTTGGAGAAAAAGTAGCAGGCACACTCCGTGTGCCGTGGCGGCGTTTGCAAGAGCACCGCGACTCGTGCGAATACGACACCGACAACCGTAGATCTCCGCAAGTAACGGCACACGGAGTGTGCCTATTACATTATTATGAAACGCGAACGCAGTCATAATCTTTTCCAGCGCGCTCAAGCGCTCATGCCGGGCGGCGTAAACAGCCCTGCGCGGGCGTTTGGCGCGGTCGGCGGTGAACCGGTCGTTATCGACCGAGGTGAAGGCGCCTATCTGTGGGATGTCGATGACAACCGGTACATCGACTATGTCGGCTCTTGGGGACCGCTTATTTTGGGTCATGCGCATCCGGCCGTCATTGCCGCAATCGAACAGGCGGCGCGGCGCGGAACGAGCTTCGGAACGCCCACCGCAGCAGAAAACCGGCTGGCCGAGCTCATTATTGAAGCGGTGCCGAGCATCGAGAAAGTGCGGCTCGTCAGCTCCGGCACTGAGGCGACCATGAGCGCGATCCGGCTGGCGCGCGGATTTACGGGGCGCGACGTGATCGTGAAATTTGCCGGCAACTACCATGGGCACGTGGATAGCCTGCTGGTGGCGGCGGGCAGTTCGGCAGCAACTCTGGCGGTTCCCAATTCGCCGGGCGTTACCGCGGGCACGAGCCGCGACACGCTGGTGCTCGACTACAACAACGTGGCCGGATTGGAGCAGGCGTTCGCCGCGCACGGGCCTCGCATTGCGGGCGTGATTTTCGAGCCCATCGTCGGCAACATGGGCGTTGTGGCGCCGAGCCGAGAGTTCCTCGCCGCGCTGCGTGTGCTGACGCGCCGGCACGGGGCACTGCTTGTCTGCGACGAAGTGATGACCGGCTTTCGCGTCGCGTACGGCGGCGCTCAGCAATTGCTGGGCATCGAACCGGATCTGACGACGCTCGGCAAGATCGTGGGTGGCGGCTTGCCGGTCGGGGCGTATGGCGGGCGGGCCGAGGTCATGGATCACGTGCTGCCGGCCGGCAAGGTGTTTCAGGCCGGCACACTGAGCGGCAACCCATTGGCGACGGCCGCCGGCTGCGCGATGCTTCGTGCGCTGCGCGACGATCCGCCCTACGACCGATTGGAAAAGCTCAGTGCGCGGTTGGCGGACGGTTTTCGCCAAGCGGCTGGGAAGGCCGGCGTACCGCACCAACTGGCGCGCGTCGGCAGCATGATGACGCTGTTCTTTGCCGACGAGCCGATTACCGATTGGCCCTCGGCAAGCCGCTGCGACACTGCGCGGTTCGCGCGATGGTTCTGGGCGATGCTCGATCGCGGTGTATATCTACCCTGCAGTCAGTACGAGGCGCTGTTCGTCTCCGCGGCGCATAGCGAAGCCGACATCGATGCGACCGTCGCGGCGGCTCGGGAGGCGCTGTCGAAGATCTGACCCGCGTGTGCCACTGCTCGCGGCGGTGCAATGGGCGTCGACAACTCGCGACCGCACTGCTTGCTCTAGAGATCCAACATCGTTTGATGGCGAGCAGTGCTGAATTTAGTTTGAGTACATTTTCGAGTGCCGCAAGCAGTGGCACACATCCCAGTTCACCGCGACCAGCGGTCGCGGCTTTATGGGCGCTTTTCCTCGGCGTAGCTCGGCCGGTAGTAGTTCGGTGCGAGTTTCCAGACATCGTCGCGGTGACCGGCCTGATAGGCATGCCACGCAACGCGCCCAACGGCTTCCGCCATGGGCTGCCAAAATTCCGGCGGCACGACGACAACGCCCTGCGGCAATCGCGGCGCAAGGCGAGCGAGCGCCGGCCCGATCACCCGGTCGCCGGGCTGCAAGCCGGCTAACCACTCATCTTGCGGGATGATGGATGTGATGCAGTCGATTGGAATTGCGTTCCCGTCGTTTGCCGCAAACTTAGCCACAAATAATTCTAGTCGCTGCGCGTCGAGGATCGTCCACAGCGGGCCGGGCGCTGGCGGAGCCTGCGCCGCGAGCGCGACGAACGTGTTAACCCCGATGACCTGTGCTCCGACGCCGTACGCGAATGTTTTTGCCGTGGTCACGCCGATCCGCAGGCCTGTGAACGACCCCGGCCCTACGGCGACGGCCACTAATTCGACGGATTTTGGCGGCCAGCCTGAAGCGTGCAGCATGTCGCGCAGCGCCGGTGCCAGCGATTGCGCCGTTCGCTGACGACCGCCAAGCATCATTTGCCCACGCAGCCGGGGCTTGCCCGCGTCGACTTCAAGGGCCGCAACAGAGCCTTGTCGGCCGGAGGTTTCCAAGGCGATCATTCTCATGATGCGCATCCACAGCAGGTTCGACGCGGCTTGACCCCCCGAAACAGGCCTTTTAGACTACCGGATTACCAGCGATCCGGCTCAAAAAGCCTGGTCGATACCCAAACTTCGACCCGCCGAAGCGAGCCGTGAGTTGAAACGTGCCATTATCAGCGACATTCACGGCAATCTGGAAGCGCTCCAGGCCGTGATCGAGGACGCTCGCTCGCAGGGCGTCGACGAAATTTTCTGCCTTGGCGACATTATCGGCTACGGACCCAATCCGTGTGAATGCCTCGACCTCGTGATTGAGCGGACGCGGATCTGCCTGCTGGGAAATCACGATCAGGGCGCGCTGTTTGATCCAGAGGGGTTCAACACGGGCGCGGAACGGGCCATCTTCTGGACACGCGACCAATTGGAGAAACCCGGTGCCAGCCGGTCGGACATCGATCGCCGCTGGGACTTCTTGGGTGCCCTGCCCCGCATCCATCGCGACGCGAAATGGCTGTATGTCCACGGGTCGGCACGCAATCCAGTCAACGAATATGTCTTCCCAGAGGACATCTACAACCAGAAAAAAATGGAGAAGCTGTTCAGCCTGGTTGAATTCGGCTGCTTTCAAGGCCACACGCATGTGCCGGGCGTCTTCACCGAAAGCCGCAATTTCATGACCCCCGATGAAACCGGCTATGTCTACCGCTTCGAGCAGCAAAAATTCATGTGCAACGTCGGGTCGGTCGGTCAGCCCCGCGACGGCGACCCGCGGCCCTGCTATGTAATCCAGGAGCCGCACCAACTGACATTTCGACGCGTTGAGTACGATCCGAGCGTGACCGCGGATAAAATTTACAACATCCCCGACCTGGACGACTTCTTGGGCGATCGGATCAAGCAGGGAAGGTAGTTGTCGGTTGTTGGTACTGATCGCGACAGTTGTGCGACTGACGACTGACTACTGACTACTAACAACTAATTCGGCGAGAGCCGCTTCAGTCGAGTAAGGACCTCTACAGTTGGATCAACGGAAGTTTGTAACGTTCCTGATTCTTTCCGTGCTGGTGCTGATGCTCTTCAGCATCATGTTCCCGCCGCCTCGACCGGCGAAGCCGCCGGCGCAAGCAGCCGGTGAGCAAGCCGACGGCAAGCCGGCGGAGGATGCCGATGCCGCCCGCGATGCGAAGTCGGAGGAGCAAGCTGTCGACGAGGAGCAACCAGCGCCCGACGCGGCGCCTCCCGGCAAGCTGCCCGAGGTAGCCGACGCGAAAGTCGACGATCAGTATGTGACGCTCGGATCGCTCGACTTGACGAGCGGCTATCGCATGCTCGTCACGCTGACCAACACAGGGGCGGCCGTGCGACGCGCCGAAATGTCGAGCTCCCGCTACACCGATCAACACGACTGGAGCGGCTATCTGGGCGAGCTCGAATTGAAGGACATCGACGGCGGCGTCCAGGTGCAGGTCGTGGGCCCCGGCACGCCAGCCGCGCAGGCCACGCCCGTTGCGATCGAGCCGGGCGATGTGATTGTCGGCATCGACGTTCCGAAGCCGCCGAAAACATTAACCGTCGATACTTTCAAAGCCGCGCTGAAAGAAACGGACCCGGGCGATTCGATCACGCTTCGGGTTCGGCGTGGCAACCAGAACGCACCTGAGCCCCGCACGGTGCGGCTCGTGCGTCGGCCGCTCGCCGTGCTGCGGCCGGAGATTGAAAACTATCGGATGCGCAAAGCCGACCCGCCGCCCGACTTTGTCGACCGGCCGTCGTTGTTGCTATCGCTGGCGATGCTCGATCTCTCGGCCGATGCATTTCCGGGCGAGGAGACTGTCGGCGCAGTGCAATTCAGCCGCCGTCTTAGCGACGTGTTGGAAAACGGCAATTGGGAGGTCGCCGAGCGCGGCGCAACGTCGGTCACATTTCGCCGGCCGATGCCAGAAATCGGGTTGGAGATCATCAAGCGCTACTCGCTCGCAGTTGTTCCGCCCGACAAGCGCAAGGACGTTAATTACCCCGGTTACCATCTCCAAGTGGACATTGAATTTCGGAACACCGGGACGGCTGCGCAACAGCTGGTGTATCGGCTGGACGGCCCAACCGGGATGCCGCTGGAAGGTTGGTGGTGGGCGCACAAGATCAGCCGCCAACGGTGGTTTGGCGCGGCCGGATTGCGCGACGTCGTCGTCCGCTTTGACGGCAATCCGGTGTACCAAATCGATTGCCCGGAGATCGCCGAAGGCGACGCGCAGCCGATGGGACAGGGTCAGGCATTGACTTATGCTGGCGTCGACGGGCAGTATTTCGCCGCGGTCATGATCCCTCAGCGCCAATCGCTGAATGAAGTGTGGTTCGATTCAGTCGAGGCGATCATCGTCGGGCCGAAACCGGAGCCCCGAACGCCGCACAACTTCACCAACGTCACATGCCGAATGACGCGCAAGCCCATTGAGGTGGCGGCCGGAGGCATGCACCGCGACTCGTTCCAGGTATTCATTGGGCCCAAGCGGCCCGATCTCCTGGCCCAGTACCAGGCGGCTGGCGATCCGAATCATACGTTGGCCGATATCGTCTATTACGGCCTGGCGCTGTTCGCGGCGGTGGCCCGGGCGATGCTCGCTGTCCTGCACTTCTTCTTTGGCATTATCGGCAATTACGGCATCGCCATCATCATGCTCACCGTGCTGGTGCGCGGGGCGATGTTCCCTGTCAGCTACAAGCAAACGCAGAACATGGCCCGCATGCAGGCCCTCAAGCCGGAGATGGACCGCATCAACGAGAAATACAAAACCGATATGCAGAAGCGCTCCCAGGCCATGCAGGAGCTGTATCGCAAGCACAAGATCAATCCGCTGGGCGGCTGCCTGCCGTTGTTCCTGCAGTTGCCGGTGTTTATCGGCCTCTATCGGGCTTTGATGGTCGACATCGAGTTGCGGCAGTCGCCGTTGTTCGGGCAGGCAATTCGTTGGTGCTCGAACCTTGCAGCACCGGACATGCTGCTGGATTGGTCGCCCATCATGCCCGACTTCATCGACAACGGCATCGGCCTCTTCGGCCTGGGGCCGTATCTGAATATCTTGCCGATCGTCGCAGTCGTGCTGATGCTCCTCACGCAGAAAATGACCATGCCACCGCCGACGAACGAACAGGCAGCGATGCAGCAGAAGATGATGAAATACATGATGATCTTCATCGGCCTGTTGTTTTACAAAGTGGCCAGCGGCCTGTGCCTGTATTTCATTGCTTCGAGCTTGTGGGGCATCGCCGAGCGGAAGCTGCTGCCGAAAACGCAAACAGCGGCTGCGGCAGCGGATGGCACCACTGGGCCGCCGCCTGGCACAACCGGCCGACGACCTCGCGATGGCGGTCCTAACACCGACCCCAACGGGCGACCCTCGCGCACAAGGCGATCGCGGAAAGCGAAACGCAAGAAATAGCGTACTAGCATCAATCTGTGCTTTGGTGGCGGCCCGCGCGCCGCTTGCGGTTTAGCTGCGAAGGGTGGCTGGTGCCGCAATGTCTTATCACGCTGACGATACCATCTGTGCGATCGCTACCGCGCCAGGCGGCGCGGCGCGGGGAATGGTGCGCGTAAGCGGCCCGGATGCGCTACGCATCATCGCGCAATTATTTCAACCAAGGGACGGACAGCCGCTCGATGCCGTGCGGGGTCCGACGGCGTTGGCGGGGGATGTGGCGGTTGAATTAGGCGTGGATCGCGGATCCACGAACCCTCCCCTGACCCCTTCCTACAGGGGAGGGGAATCAACACGTGTGCCGTGCGATTTGTTTCTTTGGCCAACGGTGCGCAGCTACACGCGCGAGCCGCTCGCGGAGCTGCACACGGTCGGCTCGCCGCCGCTTGTGGAAGCGCTGTTGGCCACGGTCTGCCGCGCCGGTGCACGGTTGGCGGAGCCGGGAGAGTTTACGCTGCGTGCATTTCTGGCCGGCCGGCTCGATCTGACCCAGGCCGAGGCCGTGCTCGGCGTGATTGACGCCCACGGCGAGAATGAACTGACGGGTGCGCTTGCGCAATTGGCCGGCGGGCTCGCGCGGCCGTTGCACCAGTTGCGCGATGAGTTGCTGCAACTGCTGGCCGAGCTGGAGGCCGGGCTCGACTTCGTCGATGAAGACATCGAGTTCATCTCCGCCGACGCAATGCGCCAGCGACTCGAGTCAGCCCGCAGCCAGCTTGCTGACGTAACGCGACAGATGGCGTCGCGGCACACGTCGCGCCGTAGGATGCAAGTCGTACTTGTGGGCGAACCGAACGTCGGCAAGAGCAGCTTATTCAACGCGCTTATCAACGGGCACGGGATCGTCGAACATTGCGGACAGCGACAATCGACGCCGGCGCTCGTCTCGCCACAACGCGGCACAACTCGGGACTATCTGACGGCGACCATTGACATTGATGGACTGCAATGCGAGTTGGTCGATACGGCCGGCGTGGCGGAATTCGCCCCGGCCGATGAGACCTACCCGAGTGAGCCGCTTCGTCAGCCATCTGCGATCGATACAGCCGCCCAAGCGCTGGCCGCCGAACAGCGTCAGCGTGCTGCCATCCGTGCGTGCTGCGTTGTTGCGTCGCAAACTGGTGCACACATCGGTCCATCCGCTGCAAACTGTGATATACTCGTCTTGACCAAGGCCGATCAGGCACCGCAACCGTCGCCCATGCCAGGCGATTTTCCAGGAATCATGCCCATCGTCGTCACCAGTAGTCGAACCGGCCAGGGCCTCGAGGATTTCTGCGCCGCACTGCGAAAACTGCTGACAAATGAACGAGCCGCGCAACATGGGCAAATTGTGGCGGCCACCGCCGAGCGCTGCCGCGAAAGCGTCCGGCTGGCCGACGCGGCGCTTGGACGGGCGACGGAAATCGTCGTCGCGCAGGGTGGCGACGAGCTTGTAGCTGCCGAATTGCGCACCGCAATCTCTGAATTAGGAAAAGTGGTCGGCACCGTCTACACAGACGACCTTCTGGATCGTATCTTTAGCACATTCTGTATTGGGAAGTAGATGTAAGGTGTTGGATGTTCGATATTAGATGTTCGACGATCCAACATCCAACATCCAACATCCAACATCGGATCTAAAACATGAATCTCACCGGCAAGCGCGCCTTGATCACGGGCGGGACCAAGGGCATCGGAGCGGCAATCGCCGTTGACCTGGCGCGGCAAGGCTGCGACGTGGCGATCAACGGCCGGCACGAGGACGATTCGGCGGCGGCGGTGAAGCAGGCCGTGGCGAACGCCGGGCGGAAGTGTGTCACCGTGATTGCCGACGTTGCCCGGCCTGACGAAGTGGAGCGCATCGTGCGCGACGCCGAAGCCGGACTTGGTGGCTTGGATATTCTAGTGCACTCGGCCGGCGGACCATCGTTCGGCACGATTGACGATTGTTCGCCCGAACAATGGAAAGCGACATTCGACGTGCATGTTCACGCGGCGTACTTCCTCTGCCGCCGCGCACTTCCAATCATTCGCAAGGCGGGCGAAGGTGTGGTCATTCTCGTCTCGTCGGTCGCCGGCATTCGCGGCTGTCCCAGCGCGATTGCCTACGGCACGGCCAAGGGCGCAATCCTGCATTTTGCCCGGATGCTGGCCCGCGATGAGGCCGATCACAACATCCGCGTCAACTGCGTGGCGCCAGGCATCATTCGCACGCGATTTCATGAAAGCATGACGTCCGAAGCAAAGGCCCACAACCTGGCGGTGCGAATCCCGCTCCACCGCGAGGGCACTCCGGAGCAAGTCGCCGAAGCGGTGCGCTTGCTTATCACCAATGATTTCATCACCGGCGAGCTGCTGGTCGTTGACGGTGGGTCGTCGATGCAGGTATGCCGGTAAGGAGTGGGGAGTGGGGAGTGGGGAGTGGGGAGTGACGATCCGTGTCTTGCGGGCAGGCAATTCGGCTTCTCATCGCAGTAGCGGCCGCAGCGCCAACGGCGGCGGCCGCAGCGGAATCGAGCAATCTTCTCGTTGCGGCGATGGACTCGATCACCGCCGACGAGCTCTACCAACATGTCGAGGTCCTGGCGGATGATGTGTATGAGGGCCGTGCCGCCGGCAGCCGCGGCGGGCGGGCCGCCGCGCAATATCTGGTAAAGCAATTGCAGCCATACAGCTTTACGCCGGCGGGCAGCGGAGGCGATTACGTGCAGCGCTTCGGCAATGGCTGGCAAAATGTGCTCGTCTTGCTTCCCGGCGACGATCCAGACTTACAGCGCGAAGTGATCGTCGTCGGCGCTCATTACGACCACGTCGGTTATGGCAATCGCAGTAACAGCTACGGTCCGATTGGCAGAATCCACAACGGCGCCGACGACAACGCGAGCGGGATCGCCGTATTGCTGGAGACCATGGAAGCGTTCGCCACTTCAGGGCTGCGCACGCGGCGATCGATTCTGTTCGCCTTATGGGACGGCGAGGAGCGCGGCCTTGTCGGCTCTCGGCACTGGCTCGCGAATCCCACGTTGAGCGTCGATCGTGTGAAGCTGGCCATTACGATCGACATGGTGGGCCGGCTGCGCGGCGGCCGGTTGTACGTCCTCGGCACGCGCAGCGGTTACGGGCTGCGGCGACTGATGAGCGGACCGGTCGAGGATCCCTTGTGGCTCGATTTCTCTTGGGAGCTGCACGATAACAGCGATCACTGGCCATTCCTGGAACGACGCGTGCCGGTCGCCCTGCTCCATACCGGACTCCATCGCGATTACCACCGGCCGAGCGATGATGTGGAAAAAATCAATCGCGAGGGCATGCGCGAGGTCAGCCGATACCTGCTGGCCGTGCTGCTGAAAGTGGCGAATGAGGATCGCCTGCCACAGTTCCGTGGCCGCGTCACGCGCGAAACCGACGGCATGCGTCGCACGCTCGAGCAGCCGCTGGCGCCGGCGTCGCTGCAAGATTGGCCGGCCCACCGGCCGCCGCCGCGATTGGGCATCTCGTGGCGCGAAGATGATGCAGAACGCGGCTCGGTCTTTCTGACGCGCGTCGTCGACGGCACACCAGCCGCCGCGGCCGGCCTGGCCGTTCACGATCGCATCTACGAGCTCAATGGCCAAGCGTTCGCCGACGCGGCCGCGTTTGAATCGGCGATTACGGCGCTGCTCGACAGCGGCCAACCGGAATTCACCATGCTCACCGAACGCCGCGGCCACGTGCGAACCATCACAGTGAAGATGCCGTCTTCTAGTCAAGAGCCACGAGTCGAGAGTCAAGAGCCGGCAGCCTCTGGCTCTTGACCCTCGACCCTCGACTCTCGACCACCTATACTGCACTCGCAGAATGCACTCGGGGATGTGGCGGAATTGGCAGACGCGCTGGACTTAGGATCCAGTTCCCGTGAGGGAGTGCAGGTTCAACTCCTGTCATCCCCATCGCAAAGGGGAAAGGTGGAGTGGGGAAGGCGGAAGGCCCGCTATTGTTCCGCCCTCCCCCTTTGAATCGAGCCCGTAGCTCAGTTGGTAGAGCAACGGACTTTTAATCCGTAGGTCGTGGGTTCGAGTCCCGCCGGGCTCAATTGCATATCGGACACTTCCAACGCGCACGCAACGCGCAAATCAGAACGCTGCAAAGACTTCCGCGATTCGTTCTCTTCGGAAGCGCGTTTGCGCGTCCTGTGCGCGGTTTCTGCGTGTTGCGTGCGACCTGTACTGCTGCCCCTACTGCGGTTTCGAACACTGGCATGCGATCCATCACACCCGCGGGGCCGAATATCCCAACCTGGACTCGAACCAGGACCTGGACCTTCGGACGGTCCAAATGCTTTCCGTTACACCATCGGGACATGGAGCCGACGGCTGGATTCGCACCAGCATCGGCCGGTTTACAAGACCGGCGCCTTTCTGTGTCGAGCCACGTCGGCAAGCACGAGCGCGAGGAGTCGAACCCCGTCCGCCAATTTTGGAGGCTGGCTGCTCTCCCAGGAGCACACTCGTGTAAGCGTCCCGGCCTCGCGGCCGGGGATCGTTTTTCAGTCACTTCTGCAATTCAACGTTCCAGTACACTTCGCTGACGAACTTCGACCAGCTTTCGAGCCGCACATGGTGGTCGGCGTAGACCGGCTTCCATGTCGGGCGCACCGGCTGACGCCGCAGCGTCATGCCGGCCTCGCGCGGCGTGCGGTCGGCCTTGCGCTTGTTGCACGTAACGCATGCAAGGACGCAGTTCGTCCAGCTCGACACGCCACCCTGCGAGCGCGGCACCACGTGGTCGATCGTGAGCTCGTCCATTCCTGGTTGTTTGCCGCAGTACTGGCATACGTAGTGGTCCCGCTTGAAAATGTTGCGCCGGCTGAACGTCACCGCCGATGCCGGCATGCGATCGTAGCTCGACAGCGCAATCACCTCCGGCACTCGGAGCCGCATGCTGATCGCCTGCACGAACGCCTCGTTGTCGCGCGGGTGCAGCTTCGACCAGTCGCTCCACGAGAACGTCTGGTAGTCCGACACGTCGACAACGCGAGCCGCCTCGTTCCACAACAGCACCAGTGCCCGCGCCACGGTGGCGACGTTCACCGGCTGCCAGTTGCGGTTCAAAACCAGCGTCGGACGCTGCAGTACGCTTGCGTTCATGATCAACACCAATCTTTGTTAGTTCCCAAGGGTATCCGAAGGGAGTCGAACCCTTACTTCCTGCTTCACAGGCAGGCGCGCATGCCAAATACACCACAGACACCATAAGTTGCGATAAATTCCACAGCAGCCCGACCAGGATTCGAACCTGGAACACCTCGTTAGAAGCGAAGTATGATCGTCCGTTTCACCATCGGGCTACATATATCTCAACGACGACAGCGGAAGGCATGGGATTTGAACCCACACGGCACCTTGCGGCGCCGCACGGTTTAGCAAACCGGCCCGGCCAACCGTATCCGGCTACCTTCCGTAACAGCGGACCCACCGGGAATTGAACCCGGATCTCCAGCCTGCCGAGCTGGTGTCGTCCCGTTGGACCATGAGCCCTTCGTTATTAGTGGACCTGATGGGAGTCGAACCCAACCTCACCGACCTTGCAAGGGTCAGTCGCCCCCAGCGGCATGCAGGCCCGTTGCGGAGGATGCGGGGGGCAGGGATACGGCTGGCGAGCGCTTAGTCAGCGCCCTGCCCCCTGCATCCAGCATCCTGTATCCTCCTCGAGTGACCAGGGTGGGAGTCGAACCCACAAAATCACCAGGCTCTCGACCTAGTCGCTTTTCCAATTTGCGTACCCAGTCATGTCTAAGTGGCGGGTTCGGGGGTCGCACCCGACGGTCCAGGCTTATGAGGCCCGGCTGAGCGCTGGCTCACCCGCGTCAGTAGCCAAGGGGAGATTCGAACTCCCATGCCGCAAAGGGCACGACGTTCTGAGCGTCGCGTGTATCCCAGTTCCACCACTTGGCTGTAGTCAGTGACCCGTGCGGGAATTGAACCCGCGTCGCGAGAATGAGGGTCTCGCATCCTGCCATTAGACGAACGGGCCGTACGATGGCTGTTAGCGGTTAGCTATTAGCTGTTAGCCAGAAGTCGATTTGAGGGTGTACCAGTTTCTGACTAATGGCTAACGGCTAACAGCTAAAAGCTTCCGCAGTGGGTCGTGAAGGAATTGAACCTCTCGTCGTCCACCTCGCTTGTTTTGTGACAACCGCTTTACAGGCGGCCGCGAGGAGCACAACCCAAACAAGTAGCACGGGAGGGAGTCGAACCCACAAAGTCGCGAAGGTTTGAGCTTCGCCGCTTTTCCGGTTTGCGTACCGTGCTGTCGAGCGTCCCCGATGGGATTTGAACCCACGATCTCCTGCGTGACAGGCAGGCGAGCACTCCAGTCTGCTCCACGAGGACCTAGAGAAGGGGGGGAAGGCGGAAGGGGGAGTGTGGAGTCGAATTCCTTCCGTCCCCCTTCCACACTCCGCCTTCCCCCTTTCTCCAGTAGTCCCGGATGGAGTTGAACCATCGTTTCCTGTTTGTAGGACAGGAGTCGTTGCCGTTGGACCACGGGACTATTCATTAAAGTGGACTCACTGGGAATCGCACCCAGATCTCCAGCGTGCGGAGCTGATGTCTTCCTGTTGGACCATGAGCCCTACAATGCGGAAGCTAGACCACGGCTGCGCCGCGGTGCCCGACTCGAACCCACAAGTCGCGTGCGCGACCGGTTGTTTTCAGGACAACTTCCTCATCCAGCCGGATGACTTCCGTCGTAGCTGCGGGAGTTGGAATCGAACCAACATCACGACGTTCAGAGCGTCGCATCCTACCGTTAGACGATCCCGCAAAAGCTGTCGTGTAAGTTCCGGGGGTAGGAATCGAACCTACGGACTCCTGATTCAAAGTCAGGCATCACTACCAACAGCGACGACCCCGGAATATTCGGTTGCATCTCAAGAGTGCCCTGCGATCGTGAAGCGCGCCTCGCCAGCTTGGAAGGCTGGCACCTCTGCCGCTCGGCCAAGGGCACGCGAAGCGGAAGGAGAGGGAGTCGAACCCTCAAGGCTTTTTTGCAGTCGACGCAGCGCGAAAACGCATCCACGACCGTTTCGGTCGAAGTGCGGTTAGCGTCGCATCGGCATCAAAAGACTCGACTGTTTTCGAGACAGCTGCCATCGCGGGCACCGAGTGGCATGGATGCCAGTTGGTCCGGCTTGCCCTTCCGTTACAAGCTGCGGTGACAGGAATCGAACCTGTGTCAGTGCGCTTAACAGGCGCCTGCCCGTACCAACACGGGCCCCACCGCAATTGAAGTCGGCGCAGTTGGATTTGAACCAACGATCTCCGGTTCCCGAAACCGGCGGAATTGCCAAACTTTCCCATACGCCGAAGGTTAGAGCGCCCAGCGGGAATCGAACCCGCGCATCCGCCATGGCAAGGCGACCAACTGACGTCGGTGCCCGGCTGCCGCTACATCATGGGCGCTTGCTTCGTAGTCGTTTCAATTGTCAAAGAACAATCAATCGCCAGAGCACCGGCCCGGACTCGAACCGGGGTTTCCGCATTACGGGTGCGGAGTCTTCGCCGCTAAACGACCAGTGCATCAGTCTTTCAGTGGGACCAGAGGGATTCGAACCCTCACCTCTCCGGTTAAGAGCCGGGGATGCTGCCGGTAACACCTCAGTCCCGTGATGTCTTCATTTGTATCTGGTTCAGTTGGCGCGGAAGGAGTTGAACCCTCGACCTGCGTCTTATAAGGACGCTGCTCTCACCGCTGAGCTACGCGCCAGCAGTTGGGCCGGAGGGATTCGAACCCACACCCGCCTGATTAAAAGTCAGGGATGCGACCGTTACACCACGACCCAATAATGGTTCGGATGTATCCGTTTGCTTCGCAACACTGTAGACATGGCAATGCTCCTGGTGGTTCCTAATTGCTCTTGCTTCATCAGTGGTAGCCCCGAGAATCGAACTCGGCGTGACGGTCTTATCAGGACCATCCGGACGACCAGTCCTTGACTACCTTAGAAGCGATTAGCTGTTAGCTCTTAGCTTTTAGCCAGAGAGATTGGAAATTCGTTTCTCTACTGGCTAACGGCTAACAGCTAATCGCTAACAGCTTCAAGTAGCCCGTATGGGAATCGAACCCATTTCACCGCCTTGAAAGAGCGGTATCCTTGGCCGATAGACGAACGGGCCGTATTTTGTTGTGCGCGCACGCTGAGCGCAAAGTGGGCCGGGAGGCGCTCGAATCCTCGATACCTGATCTTCAGTCAGGCGCTTTACCGTCTAAGCTACCAGCCCATCGATCGGGAAAATCCGCCAACGAAAAAGGCCCGATGTCCTTATGACACCGGGCCTTGTTGGCTCATTAAGAGTTAGGGGCCAAGTGTCATAAGCGCAGCGCATAACCGGGCTGTTCATTCGCCCGTTGGGCAAATGCTTTCGCCTCGATGGATAAGCGTATGAGACTTGGTCTGGAGTGCATCATTGCGTCACCTCAATGGTAATTATACCCAATTATCGGCCGGTGGTTTCGGTCTCTTTCTAAAAAGAGTGGAAAATCGGTCCAAGGTTCGTGCAATCATTTGGAAAAATTCCCAAATTTGGCCCGCTATTGTCGGTGAGGTAAATCCGCTCCAGCCGGTACGATTCGGCGTTCGACATCAGCTGTGTCATAATCCAAACTCGCTGCACGACAAACCTTTAATCGACCCCAATTGACACATCTTTTCTGAGGCAGGAAATTGTGCCGAAAAACGTCTGCTCGGGCCTGTTGAGACAGAACCGGGATAATACCGTTCCCGATGCCCCGTCAAATCAACGAGTAATGGCAAGACACCGAGATCCCGGAACGCGCCGCCACAGGAGGCGGCTGGCGCGGCCCAGGGATCGTGCGCAGTCTGCGAGTCGGCCTGGTACCCTACCGATGCGTCGGTCGATGCGACGAATGGCACTTACTTGTCTCTAACCCCGTTGGCCATTTCGCGTTTGGCTTCGTGTCGCGACTTGATGAAGACTCCGTATCTCTTGGCGTGCCGTTTTCGTCGTCGAGGTTCGTAACGATCGGGTCGATCGGCGACCCGATGGACGACGATCGCGTCGAGCAGGTGTTCGTAGAGACGCTGTCGGAACGCCGCGTCGCGCTGAGCCTGCATGGCGATCACCGGCTGGAAGGCTTCCAGCGTCTGGATCGCGCCCTTGAAGCTGATCGAGCGAGGCTCAACGTCGTGCTTCCGCGCACCGTGCGGTCATTACTGATCAGACACTTAGCGAAGCGTGTTTGCAAATCTGCGATCTCCAACACTTCAACGCCCTTGGGAATCTCAATCCCATCGAGTTTGATCGCGTCGCCGACATAGACATGCAGATACGGACTTGGATACCAAATGTTACTGCCGAGTTCCTGCGTTGACATATGTCTCGCGATACCGCCCAGTAGATGAAGATTCCGATTAAACGTGAGCGATTGTTCGTTCCTGAAGGAATTAGTCTTGCCGGGCGCCGGACGCAATACGATCGCAAGTCGGTCCGCTTTGATCCCCGCAAAGTTCTTGAGGGCAGTGTTCAGCGCAATCGTGTCCCCTGCGAAATAGAAATGCTCGTTGCCATTCACCCAGGTGTGATACACACGATGTGCGTCGTTGATCACAGGCATCACATTTGGCCAAGCCACATAGTTGATGTCGGAAAATGGTTCGTTGCCGAAACTTTCGGTTCCCAAGCACCAAGCGTTTGAAACAGTGAGCAACATCAGCGCAACAGCGGCAATTGAACGCAACATCGACATTTTTCGGGTACAGTTCAGATCCATTGGTCGTCATCAGTTTATCGGGGCCGCATGCCAGCATTCCCCGATAATACGGGCGGGCTTTCCGCGCTCAAGTGAGCGGCGAAGCATCAGCCCACAAATAGGACAGTGCCTGCCGCCTGTCTAATGGCAAAAACCCGTCCGCGAGTCAGGCGGCGCGAGCCATTTTTAGAGAAGGGGCGCGGGACAACACGTCATCGATTTCATCCGGCATGATGATCCGCAGATATTCCATCGTCTCGCGACCGTTGTCGCTGGAATGGACGACGTTGCAGTGCTGGTCCTTCGGATAGCCTTCATTAAAATAGTCGCGAAGCCGGCGCTTGCAGTACAGTCGCGTGTTGGCCACGTAGGGCAGCCGTCGTTTTCGGCGGTTCCAGGGGCGGATCGGGGCCGGATCGTAAACGACGATCGCCGCGGCAGGTCCACCGCCGGGAAAACTCCACGGGCCTGGACCCCAATTCCCGCCGCGCACGTTCCGGGCCACCCGCTTGGAAACCTTTGCGTCGAAATGGTTCGTCGCGAGAATCTGAAATCCCTGTTCCGACAGCCAGCGAGCCGCGCGCTCGACGCCGCCGCGGCGCATCGCTTCTTCGCGAATGAGAAACACGGCCAACCCGTCGTCGGTTCCGCGGGCGGTTAATTCCCGTTTTACCAGCGACCATAGCCAATCGTTGCCGCGCGATAGCCGGACGAGCATGTCGTATGGCGGCCGCCAGCCTTGAGAATCAAGAAATTCATCCAGGTCCTCCAAGGTAATCGGAACGTCGATGTTGAGCCGCTCTGCGAGGTCGCGAAGGACCGTCGCGTAATCGTGGTCGGGACGCGAATAACGTGGCTGGCTTTCGCCGCGGCGCACAAGGCCGGAGCGGAAGCCTTTGTGGTAGAGCGCATGATACGCCATGCTGAGGAAATGCTCGCGTGCGGCCGGTACCCGACATATCCCGCGATAGTCAACAGCTCGCTCCAGCAGCTCTTCGGCAACGTACGGAGGAAAATAAGTCATCTTGCAGTAGTCGGAGCCGGGCAAACCCGTGACCGAATAGAGATCGATGGGTTGTACCCCCGGCCCCTCGTCTAGCGAAGCGCGCACCCTCTCCAAGTCTACATCGTCGACGAGCAGGTCAATATCCTCGCCGGGGGCGACGCTGGGCAGCGACTCGTACCAGCGGAGAACCGCGTGCCGACCACCGCTTGTACGCATTCGGCGGAAAAATCCTTCGACGCCCAAGACGTGGGGAATAAACCGGCGTGCGCCTTTGTGCGGCCGCGGTCGACGGACGCGAAACGCGATCAACCGTGGCGACCGGCCCGCCGTATCGCAGCTTACGATCCGCGGCCAAGCGAATCGGCCTAGCAAGCACAGAATGAAACCGAGCTGGACCGCCAGCCAGCAGAGCGGCGACGGCTTGAGCGTCAGGGCGACATTGCTCGCGTGGCGCACGGAGCGAAACCAAGCGATATGGAGCGAAGACCAACCGTTAAGAATTAGGACCTCGGCGTTGTTTTGGCGGACGACCTGAGAAGAACGGGAGATGGTCAAGCAATGCGCGAGCGCTGGAAGCTTTTCAACGATGGCATCGCGGCGACGCTCATTGGCCGTGACGGCGAGATAATGCGTATAGCCGGCCGCGATCAACTTGGCACCGAGCGCGCCGTCAACGGGGTTGATTTCGACGATCCGCGACCCGGTTGGACAGAAGTCAACAAGTTGCATCGCTAATCTCCGATCCAAGCTGATTCCGGTCCGTCTTGCGACGAGACAACGACCGATTCTCCTACAATCCGGAACCGCCACCTTGGCTCCACTCCACCCTGGCGGTTTCGAAGATAAGGAGGTTCTTGCCCGTTTCGACGCGATCGACGACTGGGTGGAGCCGAGGAAGCTTGGTAAAGTTGCGGCCGCTGGCCTGCTTGAGAAAGGAATAATAGGCGGTGTGTATGCAAATCTGGAAGCCCGGTATGCCGTCAGGAATCGCAAGCGAAAAACAGCGACACGAAGCGGAGCGGCGCGCGTCAGTATTGCCAGCAGCTGGTTGACGCAAGCGGTCGCGAAGAGTTAGGGCGCCCCAGTCGGCGTAGCGATTGAGCCTTTCAACATATTGGTCCGAGTCCAAGCGATGTAAAAAAGCAATGCATGCTTGAGCTTGCCGACGCGCTCGGATGGCAAAAAAATCCCTGAATGCATCCAACGGAGTTCGTAGCGGCTCTTGTCGCGGCAGAAGCGGCGGATTTCGGCATCGCTATTCCGCCCGCAGTGCTTGCTCCGTGTTGCGGCGCGAGATCATCGAGAACACGATACTTGAAAGAATAAAAGCCGCCGCGATCATCAGGCCCTCCGGTGTTTTGATGATGATCGCGATGGTCATATAAACGAATATGAGCGTTATGGCAAAATAGCGCCACGAGAACCGCACATACCACGGCCCCCTGCGTCGCTTCCAGTCGACGATCGTCACCGCCAGGCAATTATTGCAGACCAGCACGAGCACCGCGGTCGTGTAGGCGCCGGCTTGAGCCTGCACACTGGCGTCGAAGACCCACGTCACGAATAGATTGATACCGGTAAACACCAGCACTAGTATCCCGATTGCTTGGGCCCATTTGGGCGTCATGCCGTACCTCGGAAGGTAGCGTGGCACCAAATTGAGCAAGGCTGACATCGCGCTGGCGCCAGCGAACCACAAGATCGCGACCGTGCTGATGTCGTAAATCGTGCCGAACACCGTGCCAAATAATGGGTTGATCCGAGCGGCCGTGTCGCCGTGGGCAATGAATGCCAGCGCGCGGTTCTCCGCTGCGCCATCCGATAGTAGTGCGTCGGGATGTATTAGCATCGTCGTTACCACCGACGAGCCCAGTAGCATGAACGACATAATCAGGGCGGCGGTGGTCAATAGTTTTTGGGTATTGCGGATTCGGCCGACCGGCTTTCTTGGATTGTCGTTCGTGTCGCCGCGCACGAGCGGCATCGCGGCGATGCCGGTCTCCAATCCACTTAGCCCCAATGCAAGCGTTGGAAACAACAACAGGCAGATGAGCGCGGTGGAAAGCACGCCTTGGCCGGCAGCTGGAGCATGGTCCATATACCATCGCCCTGCCATGACGTTCTCATACCATGCGGTGAGCATGTCCGGATGCGTTGCTAGATGCCACAACCCGCTGAAGATGATGACCAGGTTCAATAACAGATACATCCCTACCAGCACGACCGCCACCATGATCAATTCTCGGAAGCCGCCCAAAAATATTGCGCCGAGCAATACGAGTAAGGTCATCGTGAGGAGCATCCGATTCTGAAGCACCGCTGGCGCGTTTGCGAAAAACGGGTTGTGAATTAGATGCTCGGCCGCATCGGCGGCGGAGAGGGTTTTGACGATGACGAATTCGGTGGCTGCAAAGGCGAGCAAGACCAATACAAGAAATTTCCCCGTCCAGCCGCCCAACAGCCGCTCAATTAGCGCGATCGCCCCTTGGCCGTGCGGAGATTTATGCGCTACTCGACGAAAGACCGGAAGCGCACCGAACAACGTTAAGGCCACCAGCACGATTGTTGCCAGCGGCGCGAGCAGCCCCAAGGCCTCGAACGCGATCGTAGGCTGGTAACCTAGCGTACTGAAATAGTTCACGCCGATCAGACACATCACGCACGCCCAGTAGCTTTGGTGTTCCGGCGGCTTGGGGACCGCATCGGACGGCATATGAAGCCGTGGGTCGACGGATGGAGCAGCGCTGCTGCTGTTTGCAATTGAAGTTTCGGCCGACCACTCGGCGCGAACATCCGCTAGATTCATTTCGAGGTGCCTTCGGCGTCGGGGAAGTGTTTGTCGACCAAGTAACCCACTCGTCAATCGGAATGAATACTTTGTCGCCGCCTAGAACGAGCCCTGGCGAGGCAAGATTCCAATGCAGCACCAAGTGCGCATCAACATAGGTCTGCCCGACTGCATAATTGCGCGCGATGGGTCGTTGAAGTCATTCTTTTCAGTAGTCTTGTACTCGGTGCCGACCGATCGCTGCTAGGTCGACTGTAACGAGCGTTTGTACTTGAAGAGTGCCCCGATGGTGATTGCGCCGATACCCCGAAGTCCTCTTCTAATCGAGTCTGGCAGTAACCTCGGAAGAACAACTCCCCAAGGATTGGAGTGACTGCAAAGCTCGTTACTGGCAAGAACTGCCAGGTATCCAACCCCTGTCCAACAATGCCCAAGAGGCTGGCCCCGAGCGATAGCAGCGAAACACCCTCAGGACGACTTTGCTAGCAGCGGACGCGCCGCCCCGCAGTTGCGCAACCTAGGCAGTGACAGCATGCCCAGCAACCGGCCGTAATCGGCTTAAAGAAGTCGGCGCCGTTCTGCGATGTTATCGATACTTGGTAAGATCACGGCGACTGCGGCAGAGGATTTACTGATGAATGGTGAAACCCGTCAAGCGATTCCCTCCACCGTCATCCGGCGCAGGTCGTTAACGCGGGTGGCATATTTTGATGGTGCGCTGCCGGACGATCTCGCGAAGTTGCTGTGGCACCGGCCCGAAACGCTCGCCGACCTTGGCGAGACGCTGCAGCGCACGGGCTTGCGACTGACCGTGCGCTTGACCTGGGCTTCGAAGCAGTACGTTTTGAAGCACTACCGGCCAAGTTGGTGGCACGCGGTCAGGCAATTGGTTCAACCTTCGCGAGCATGGTCAACCTGGACGGCTACCCACAAGCTTGCCGATGCCGGCATCGTGACGCCCCGCCCCGTGGCCTGCATCGAGAACCGTTGGGGCGGATTGCGGCGCGATTCCTTCCTGATGTATCCCTATGTCGATGGCCGGACGCTGCGGTCCTATTTCTCCGGCGAGGCGAAAGAATCGCGACCGCTCGCTGACAACCTTTGGCGGCAACTCGGCGAACTGTGGCAACAGCTGGCGCAACTGCGCGCTAGCCTCGCCGACACGAACACTGGCAATTTCATCGTCTGCCCAGCTGGCCGTGTGTGGGTCATCGATCTGGACAAGGCCCGCTTTCACCGCTTGGCCTACACTGCCGATCGCCATCAGAAACGCGGCTGGAAGCAGCTTTTGCGCAGCGCCGCGAAGTGTTGACTTACAATCCAGCGTGGAAAATCTTCAAGCGATGAGTCGTCTCGCACAAGTTATTACGTTTCGTACTATTAACCGACGTTTCGCCGGAAATTAAATATCCGTCCACGTGCCGGTAGCTCAAGTGAAGGACCGCAGCAGCGATGGGTGCCAACCGCCCACTCCTCATCGGGAGTGAAACTTAGGCGAACGCGCTCCCAGGACGAATCGCCAAATTGCGATTGAATATCATCCAATCGGGACATTCCTTTCGAAATGCCCCGTGTCCAAATGACGGATCCTCCTGGATTGCAGAACGAGGCCAGGGCGCGAACCAATAGCGCTCTTTCATGGACGGGAACATGCCCCCCAATGCCACATACTAGAGCGCTTTTCAAGTTAGTGTATCGCGTAGCCGCAGTGGGAGAAGTAATTACGGCATTCGTTTGCGGTGAATCGGTCGAGCAGTTTTCCGATGACGTTTTCGAGTTGGGTGACGGTCCGTGCGGCTGCGGAACGCAATAGGGCTTTTAGCTTGGCAAAGGCTTGCTCGATTGGATTGAGATCAGGACTGTACGGCGGCAGGTAGACGAGTTGGGCTCCGACCGCCTCAATGGCGTCGCGGATACCGCTGACTTTGTGGCTGGCGAGATTGTCCATGATCACCAAGTCACCAGGATGAAGCGTCGTCACGAGTTGCTGTTGGACATAGGCCCGAAACACATCGCCATTCATCGGTCCATCGACAACCAGCGGTGCTGTGACTCCATCGACGCGCAGGCCAGCCACCAGGGTTGTTGTCTTCCAGTGACCATGAGGGACTTTGGTCACCAGGCGATGGCCGCGGGGAGCTCGGCCGCGAGAGCGCGTCATCTTCGTATTGGCGCCCGCCTCGTCGATGAAGACCAGTTGGCGCGGGTCGAGATGCGCCCGCCAGAATCGCCACGCCGCACGCCTCAAGGCGACATCCGGCCGGTCTTGCTCAGCGGCATGCAGGACTTTTTTTGAGCGTCAGACCCAACGCTTTGAGCGATCGCCACAGCGTGGTCACACTCACCGCCACGCCCAACTTCTTGCGCAGTTCTTCCAGCGTAGCATCCGGTTTCTGAGCCACCAATTCCTCCAGACGCTGCTCTTTTCCGGAGAGCTTCGGCGTGGGGCCGGTTTTTGCCACGCGAGGACCCACTTCGCCCGACTCGGGGGGCAGCAGGCTCGAAGACAGGCTCTTGGTTCACGCACCCAGAAGTTCCGATGACGATATCTCGCGTTCAGTCTTTTCTCCTTGCCTAGGTTTTTCGCCGTGGCGATAATCGCATCATACTCGCATGAATGGCCGTGAGCGCCGCTTCTTCCTCTTCCGTCCACCGTATGAAATCGACCGCCGCGATTTGTGCCCTGATCCTTCTCGCTGTCGCGGCGGCGATCGTGAAAGCGGCCGAAGTTCACTCGTCGCCTGCGCTGCCGAATGTGCCGCCGGGCTTTTCAATCGAACTGGCGGCTGGGCCGCCGTTGGTGAAGCGGCCTATCGCGGCCTCATTCGACGAAGAGGGTCGACTTTACGTGACCGAATCTTCCGGATCGAACGATCCGGTCGCGAAGCAGCACGAGTTGCGGCCACACCGGATCGTGCGGCTGGAAGACTTGGACGGCGACGGCAAATTTGACCGACGCACAATCTTCGCCGACCGAATGATGTTGCCCCAGGGCGCCCTCTTCTGGCGCGGCTCGCTGTACGTGTCGGCCGCGCCCAGCATCTGGAAACTTACCGACACGGATGGCGACGGCGTGGCTGATGAGCGAATCGAATGGTTCCAAGGCAAGACGCTCACCGGCTGCGCAAATGACCTTCACGGACCTTATTTAGGGCCAGATGGATGGCTTTACTGGTGCAAGGGGGCATTCGCCGAACAGACGCACATCGTTCACGGTCGCGAGTGGAAAAGCCGCGCGGCACATATTTTTCGAAGTCGACCCGACGGTACGGGCCTGGAGCCGGTGATCACCGGCGGGATGGACAACCCGGTGGGCGTGGTGTTTACGTCCGAAGGGGAACCAATCCTGTCGGCAACATACCTGGCCACGAGCCCTCGGCTCGACGGCCTGGTGCATGCCGTCTATGGAGGCGTTTATGGCAAACAGCACGGCGTCCTGGAGGGCCATCCGCGCACCGGTGATCTGATGCCAGCGCTGGTAGCCATGAGCCCCGCTGCGCCGTGCGGCGTTGCGCGGTACGATTCGGATGTTTTCGGACCAGAATTTCGCGATAACTTGTTCGTTTGTCAGTTCAATCTCCGCAAAGTATCACGCCATGTATTGCGGCCTGCTGGCAGTTCCTTTGTCAGCACGGACAGCGATTTCGTCGCTTCCGAAGACGTCGATTTTCATCCGACCGACGTCGTGATGGACGCCGACGGCAGCCTCTTAGTCATCGATACGGGCGGCTGGTACAAGCTCTGCTGCCCCACATCCACACTTTGGAAGCCCGATGTGCTCGGCGGCGTTTACCGAGTCCGCCGCATCGGCGCCGCAACGCCGGTCGATCCCCGCGGGCGACGTTATGTGTGGCCGGAATTGACTGTCGAACAACTATGGGAGCTCTTGGCCGACGCCCGGCCGGCGGTGCGTCAGCGGGCCCTCGACCAATTCGTGCAGCGTCGGGACACGAGCGAGCTCAAAACGCTCCTCAGCGCGTGGGCCAATCGCCTGACACCCGACACCTGCCACCCGACACCCGACGTGTCGCCGCTGTCGGTCGATGCACGTCATCCCCATAACGAGCGTGCCGCCGCACCGCGCGTGTGGGCGCTGGTTCAGGTCGAGACCGCCGAGTCGCGCTCGTGTGTCCGACAGTTGCTGGGCGACCCCGATGAATTTGTTCGGCACGTCGCATTGACCGCCGTTAGTTTGCACCGCGATGCCGACGCGTTGCCCCGGCTCATCGAGCTCTTGGCCACGGATATGGCGGCGAACCGGCGCGTGGCTGCCGAAGCATTGGGTCGTATTGGGAAACGGGCTGCAGTGAGTCCTCTGTTATCGGCCGCAGCCAATGCCGATGATCGCATTCTGCAACATTCGATCACCTACGCGCTGATCGAGATAGCTGACCCCGCGGCAACGCGAGCCGGCCTGGTGAGCGATTCCCCAGGAAAGCTCTGCTCTGCGCTCATCGCGTTGGACCAGATGTCTGGCGGCGGGATTGACGCCCGGCAGGTAATTCCACTGCTGAGTTCCCAGGAGGAACGCGTCAGCAAGACCGCGCGTTGGCTTGTCGCCCTGCATCCGGAATGGGGCAGCGAGCTCGCCGAATGGTTTCGCGGCCAGTTCGCCGCGCTTTTCCAGCAATCGGAGCCGCCGGCGACGCTCGCGACGGGTCTGGAAGAAATGCTCTTTCCCTTCGTGTCCGATCCGTCTATTCAGCAACTGCTGGCGGAGGTGGTTCTCGATGCCCACTCGTCGGATGACGCACGCGAATTGGCCCTTCGCGTAATGGCCCGCGCTAAGCTGCGCCAGCCGCCAGCCGTTTGGCGAAGGGCACTGGCGAGCGCGCTGGCGGAACCGAAGCTGCTCCAGCAGGCCATCGCGACGGCGCGGGAGTTGCCGACCAAGGCCGCACCGGACGATGAATTGAATAACGCCCTCGTGGCCATTGCCGATGCGGAGAACGTGGCGGCCGAAGCGCGCGTCGCGGCGATGGCCGTCGTGTCGCAGAGTCTGCCCACGATCAGCGAGTCGCAGTTCGAGCTGCTTATGGATGGATTGTCTGCGGACGATCCCCCGACGATGCGTTCGACGGCCGCCGACGGCCTTAGCAAGGCGCAGCTCACGCGGCCTCAACTGCAGCGCTTGTGCAGTGCGCTTAAATTTGCCGGACCACTGGAGGTCAATCGGCTGCTCGCGCCGTTTGCGCGGTCGAGCGATGAGCAACTGGGGCTAGAGTTGGTCGATTCGCTCAACGAGTCGTCGGCACTAGCCTCGTTGCGTATTGATCTGCTGCGCGAAGTGTTAAAGGGGTACAGCCTGCCGGTCCAGAAGGCCGTCGACGAGCTTGAATTGCAGGTAAATGTCGATGCCGCCGCCCAGCGCAAGCGCATCGAAGAACTCTCGCCGCTCGTGGCCAACGGGGACGTGCGCCGGGGCCACGCCGTTTTTTACAACGCGAAAGCGGCGTGTTCTTCATGCCATCGCTTGGGGAACGCTGGCGGAACTGTTGGACCGGACTTGACCCGCATCGGCGAAAGCCGCACCGAACAGGATTTGCTGGAGTCGATCCTATACCCCAGCCTGAGTTTTGTCCGCAGCTACGAGCCGGTGGTGATCATCACCGTGGAAGGCCGAGTGATTAGCGGCACCGTGCGCGACGAAAACGATCAGCAATACGTCATCGCAACGGGACCGGATCATGAGATTCGAGTGATGCGCGATGAGGTGGAGCAGATCGAGCCAGGCACAGTGTCGACCATGCCGACCGGCCTCGATCAGCAACTTACGCTCGACGAGCTGGCTGATCTCATCGCGTTCCTCAAGAACAAGAATTCGAAGGCACCAGCTCGCTAACATGACAATGTCTCACCATTCAACCCAATACGACCGTCGTGCGTTCCTCGCGGTTGCGGGCGGCACGGTTGCAGGCCTTGCCGCGACTCGAGCGCTCGCAATGACGAGTGGCAATAGGCGAGGCCTTGTCGTCAGCCAGTCGGAGGCCGCCGAGACGGGAATGGAGATTTTGGCGGCGGGCGGCAACGCGGTGGATGCAGCCGTCGCCGCCGCGCTTGTTGGGTGCGTCGTCAACGTGTCGAAGTGCGGAATCGCCGGTTACGGCGGGCATCTGGTGATTGGTCTGCAGGATGGCAAGGCTACAGCGATCGACTTCAACTCGGCCGCCCCCGCTGCGGCACGCGCTGACATGTTCCCTGTGGACAAGAACGGAAGTGTAAAAGGTAACATCAACGAACGCGGCTGGCTTGCCGCCGGCGTGCCGGGCACGTTGGCCGGACTACAGCTCGCCCACGAAAAATACGGAACGCTGCCTTGGGAGCGCATCCTGCAGCCGGCCATCCGGTGGGCCCGCAACGGCTTCCCGCTGCCAATGTCTTACCCATTCTGGCGAGATCCCTCACAGCCAAATGTGCCACGCGACCTAGCATCAGCTCGGCTGTTCTCTCGAAACGGAAAGCCGCTAAAAAAGGGCGAAACGTACCGCAACCCTGACTTGGCCGACATACTTCAACACCTCGCCGAAAGCGGCTCGGTGGAGGCGTTCTATCGCGGCGAGATTGGCCGGCGTATTGCAGAGGCGTTTCAGAAAAACGGCGGCATCGTCACGGTCGAAGACATGGCATCGTACAAGGCGCGCGAGGTGACGCCGCTGATCATTGAATGGCGCGGCTATAGAATCGCGACCGCGCCGCTCACAGCGGGAGGCCTGACGATTCTTCAAGCAATTTGCGCGCTCAAGGCGCTCGGCTGGCCACGTAGCGGAGTTTCTCCGATACTCCGAGACAATGCGAGTTTCAGAGAAACTCGTCTACGTGTTTCTCCGAGCCCGGCCAGAACGCAAGCTTGGCTCGAAGCGCTGCGCATCGCATGGGGCGATCGGCTTGAGCTGTTTGGCGATCCTCTGCACGTTGATGTCCCGATTGAGCGTCTGCTGAGTGAGCAATACGCGCAGCAGTCGGCCAATAAAATCAAATCGGCCATCGCTGACCGACGACCCGTACCTGTCGCAAGCGACGGCAGGACAGTGGACGGCACCCTGCACGTATCAGCGGTCGACGCGGGCGGCATGATGGTTTCCGCCACGTTGACGCATGGCAATTCCTTCGGCGCCCAAGTCGCCGTCGAAGGGCTTGGCCTGATCCTCGGTCATGGAATGTCGCGATTCGATCCGCTGCCCGGCAGGCCGAACTCAATCGCTCCCGGCAAACGGCCGCTTCATAACATGTGCCCGACTATCGTGTTTCGCGACGGCCGGCCGGTGCTGGCGCTCGGCGCAACGGGTGGCCGCCGTATCCCGAACGCGGTATTCCAGGTGCTCTTGAGCTTCATCGGCGACGGCGGCAGCCTGGAAGACGCGGTGGCCGTGCCCAGGTTGCATACCGAAGGCGGCATGAACATCCATGCCGAACCCGGCGTAGCGGAAGCCGACATCAAGCACCTGAAAGAAATCGGTTACAAAATCCAGAGCCCGCTGCCCTCATTTGTGTACTCGGTAGAGCAGCCGGCGACGAAGGATTTAGATTCCACGCGACCCCTCGGCGTCGCAGATCATGTCGCCGGGGATGAAACGCCGCCCGGTATTCGCGATCCACACCCCACCATCAGCCGCGCGCAGTAATCCCCCAACTCATCAGTGCGAAAGAACGCCACAGAAGACACAGAGAGCATCCGTGACTATGTGGCGCTTCGCCGGCGAGCACAGGCTGCTGACAACCCGGCATTCGCCAACAGGAGAAGCAGCATGGTTGCGGGTTCGGGCACTGCGCCGCCGGCAGTCAGCGCACCGCTGCCGCCTCCCGTGGAATTGCCGAAGTTCTGCCGCCAGATGTTGTAGCCATCGGGATCTCCGCCGTTGTTAGCTGGATCCTTACGCCAGACCACATAGTCGGCCGCGTCCACTTTGCCGTCATGGTTCCAATCGCCTGGCAGTCCGGCCATCAACGTGATCTGGCTACTCAGGCCCGTACCATAGTCCACAGTGTAACCAGACGTGACGTTATCGAACGTTCCCGACAGCGTACCGGCGTATGTGGCGATGACCCAGCTCGAGCCGGTGCCAGTGCCTGTCACATCGAGGAAGTCCACATTCGACAAATCCAAATTACCGCCGCCGACGAGCAAATCGGCCGCTGTGCCGCTGAGCTCGATCGCCAGGTGTGAATTGGCACCCATCGTGACGTTGCCGGTCATGGTTAACATTCCAACGCTTGTGCCTGGAGCAATGGTGCCATTGTTGGTCACGTCGCCATCAATGCTGCCGGTGCCGCCCAAGGTGCCGGTGCTGTTGATCGTTACCGTGCCGCTGCCGGTCTTCGAGCCGTTGACCAGGAGCTTAGTGTTCGACCCGGTCAGCGCGACGGTTCCGGTGCCGGATCGGCTCCCGTTGATGATCACGGTGGAATTGGTGCCGGTGATGGAAAAATTGCCGTCGCTGTTCTGCGGGCCGTTGAACGTTGTCGTCGACGTGTTGCTGACGGCGATATTCATCGGAACCCCGGGAGAGTCCTGGATCGTATCGTTGATGACCGTTTTCCCGGTGCCAGCGAATGTGAGCGTCAGGCCGGCGGTGGCGGCCAGCGTGAAGGTGGACGGGCTGGCGGCCGAGCCTAGTGTTAGGGTGCCTCCCGTCGCCGGCATGAGGTTCTGGATAAGTCGGTTGGCGGTGCTGATAAAGTTTATTGGCCCGGTGAACGTCAGGCTGCTCGTGTCCCCAGGGACATCGTCGACCGTAAAACCGAAATCCATTCGTATTGGATTGGCGATGGTGCGGTCGCCGCCAGTCGGCGCGAGTTGGGTGTTGGCGGCGCCGTTGGCAACAAGCGTGCCGAGCCCGAACGGTCCGGAGGGGTCTCCCACGTTGTAGTCATGGTGGAACTGAACGGTGGCACTTCCTGAGCCAAGCAGGGTATCGCTGGTGTACGTCTGTAAGCTGTTGATGAGAATGTTGCCGCCCGCGGCAACGCCATATTGCACGTGGCTGCCCGACCCTACATCTTGAAACTGAGCATTGACGATCATTGTTGTTCCGTTTTGGGCGGATAGAATGAGCGTCCTACCGACGCCGTCGCCGCCGTTGGACACCGGGTTGCCAAGATAGATGGAGGAAGACCCGGGGCTGGCGCCAAGTGATACGGTCTTCCCGCTTGCCGTAATCTTGTTATTTAGCGTGCGCATGTCGCCACTCTTGATGAAAATCGGCCCATTCAATACGAAGCTGTTATCCCCGGCAAAATTGATGCCGCCTTCCAGGTCGATGGCGTTGGCGATGGTGCGGGTGCCATTGAGCGCTCGGAATTCCACGGAGTTGCCCTGAAAGATGTTCGTCACTTTTCCCGTACCGAACGCCGCGTCGGTGCCAATCTGGATGCTGCCGTTGGTCCCGGTATTCGCCTGAATGGTTGTGCCGCCCGTGTAGGTGTTATTCCCGTTGAGGATGAAATTGCTGTTGATGTTGGCGGCGCCTCCGCCGGTCGAGGACTGCAGATTCAGGCTGCCCGGCTGTCCGGGGCTATCGGCGATAATTCCGTTGAGCGCCGTCGTCGTGGTGGCGGTGCCGTTACTGACGATCAATGTGCTGCCGCTGATGTCCACTGGGCCGAGTGTCAGGCCGACAATGCCGTTGCCGACCAAAGGACCGCCGTTCGAAACGTTGTTCATTACTAGTAGCCCACCGTTGGCTCGCACGGTGGCGTTGATCGTTTGGGGGGTGGTGACGCTGGCGGTGGCAAAGATTGCCCCATTGTCGCCGAAGCTAAGCGCGTCCCCGGGGATTTGACCAATCGTGTACGCGGCAGCGCTAGCCGTATCGAAAAGAAGAATGTCGATCGGCTGGGTCGTCATCCCGCCCAGACTGACGCTTGTATTGCCGTTGCCGGGGCCGTCGAATATTGCAGTCCCGTCGATGCCCGGCACGCCAGCATCCCAATTGTCGGCCGTGTTCCAATTGTTGTCCGGTGCGGCCAAGCCGGTCCACGTCTGGGCGCGGACAAGGGTGGCTCCAGCGAGCATGAAGACAATTGCGCCAATAAACAAGCGGCTTGAGGAAGGGGATATCATGATGGGGTGGACAGCGGTCGGAGTGTCGATGCCAATTTTGCTGATATTAACACATGAAAGCAATTCGGTCAAAAAAATCAACGGCATATCTGAATGGTTGCCGGGACCGCTCCGGATTGGTCTCCGCGTCGTGTTCCGCCAGCCAACGTGATACACTGGACCAGTCGAGCAAGTCAGCCGCCGCAAACATTGACAACGCGACATTCTGGCTCGAATTAATCACGACCGCCTTCTGCCAGCAACGGACATCCTCATGCGACGCTTACCTGCTTGTGCCATTGCCTTGTTGTTGTCATCCGGCACGTCGCTCTGCGGTTTTGCGGAGCAGGCTGCCGATGATCGTGTGAAAACTTCCACCGACGCCGGTTGGATTCGCTTGTTCGACGGCAAGAGCTTGGATGGCTGGTACACCTATCTGCAAAAGCACAAAAAGAATGAGGATCCGGCGAAGGTCTTTCAAGTGCATGATGGCGTGATTCATGTATACAAGGACCAGGCGGACGGTGGCGACGTTCCCGTCGGCTATCTGGCCAGCGATTCGGAATATGCGTACTGCCATTTGCGGCTGGAATATAAATGGGGGAATAAGAAATTCCCGCCACGCGCCCAGCAGCGCCGCGATGCCGGCTTGCTTTACCACGTGGTTGGTGCCGACATGGTTTGGCCTCGGTGTATTGAATGCCAAATCCAAGAAAACGACACCGGCGATTGTTTCACCGTTCGTGGCACCCAAGTCGCTACCAGCGTGGAGATCGTGAACGTTGAGACCCCTAGCGGCCCAAAAGAATTGCCCCGTTATAAACCGGAAGCAGACGACGGCGTGCGGAAAACGGTCGGCGACGGTCAAATTGCCCGCATCGTCAAGTCCAGCACGCACGAACGAGATGGCTGGAACAAGGTTGAGGCGATCGTGCGCGGAAGCGATGGGACTGTGCACATCGTCAACGGGCACTTGGTATTCGAGGCAACAGACCTGCGCCAGTTGGGCCGGGGCAACAAAAGTTGGGAGCCGCTTACTCACGGGCGCATCGCGCTTCAGGCGGAGTACGCGGAAGTGTTTTACCGGAACATCGAGATCCGGCTGATTCCGGAAGGCCCGCTGTATCCCACAAACAAAGGGATTCAGTAGACTTACGCCCAGCGGAACCGCCGCGGCAACAAGCCTACTGCGCTGAGCGCAAGCAACGCAAACGTAGTCGGCTCGGGGATCGTCACATCGCGCCACGTTGTCCCCACGCGAAGCTCATCCAGCGTTAGGAAGGGCGCGGGACTCTGCCGCAGGATGATGCTAAACACCCCTAAGTCCGTGCCGGTAGCGGTACTATCATCGACGATTGTCGCCGGCGGCGGCGATGCATCGCGGAACGTGCTGGGATCCGGATTAATCCACAGGCTAGAAACGTCGTTCTGCAGTCCGGGCACCAGTTTCGTGGACGCGACGAGGAACAGCGTCTCGCCTGGGGTCATCGGACCACTCCAATCGATATCGGCTGCAGTGGCGGCTCGTTGTCTTACGATGCCCAGGTTGTACTTCGTCGTGTCACCTGTGTCTTGCCGGACCTGGAGTCTGGCCGCAACAGAACCCGGGTTCGGCGTACTGTCGGTGTCGCCGAGGTTGTTGAACCCGATGAAGAACCCGCCGACCCCCGTGTTCGAGTTGCTTACATCATCGATCCGCAGCAGAAGCGAATAGAAATACTCCACCTCGTCGGTGGTAGGAGGATTGGAACCGGTGCCAGCGGGAAGCCCCAGTCGGTTGGCGGCGCCGCTAAGGTTGCCAGCGCCGGTGATCGTGGCGGAGTTGCCGACCGCCGGACTAAGTCCGGCTGGCGGCGTTAAATTGCCGCTAGCCGTATTGATCGCCGTCGTGTCGCCACCGGCACTCGTCGCCGCAGCCAGCCGCCAGGGTGTGCCCGTGGAGGGATTCGTCTGCCCAAGCACCCGTTCGCCCGCGCCGTAGTCGAACGGCTCGTACACGATTAGCTCGGCCGAGGCGCCGGACGTCAGCGAAGTGAAAATCACTGCGCAAACGAGCCAACTGGGGATTTGGCAAAGCGCAGAAAGATCGGAACGGCCCTTGAAAAGGGAATTTTTCCTGGTCATTAGCGCTACTCCCGAAACGGTGCAAGTTGCGTCTGCTATCCTAACCGACCGCTCGCCGTTAGTCAAAGAAATTCCGAAAAATAGCAAAGGTTCCAAGCCGTCCGCGGCCAAATGCCCCCTTGGCCAGCTCAGTTAAGCCGTTAAACCTGTGTGCGTGCGAAGTTACTGCTTAGCAGGTACGGGGTTTATGGCGAATCGTTCGCAGGTTGTAGTACTCGGCGGAGCGCTGGCTCAAATGCACACTCCGTGTCGACTTGGCCTGGGTCGGCGTCATCAGCGACGGCGGGCATGACCCCAGTTGGATCGCGCGCGATAACCTGCGGCGCGTGATTCAGTTTCGCCCGCATGTCGCGGCGATCTACCTGTAAAAGCCGGGTGCCCGAACCGGTCATGAACCGCGAGTTCAGGAAAACGCTCGGCCAACTTGAGGAGCTGGCTTATCACCCGCGTGGCCTGATCGCCTATAGGAATAAATGTGTGGTCGGAGCCGGGATACGCTGCATCACTGAGCGTGTTGTTATGCTCCACCTTCGCCGTAGCTCGCTGACTGTCCCCGGCGCGAAGAAAGTGCATGACAGTTGCAGCGCAGCCTTTTTTTCTCGGCTGCTTCGGTCCGACACACCGCGGTCGCAGCGCCAAATGGCACTTACTTCTTCTGCAAGTCGTTCGCTGAAAGTGACCTAGGCATAAAGGGCCTCTCTTGCGTAGATGGTTGTTGGCGACAAGCCATCACCGGCAAGGAGGCCCAAGGATGCGATCATATAACCACGGACGGTTCCAGCAAAAGGCGAGTTTGCTGCGGCGGCAATTCTTGCAGGACGGCGACTTGACGTTCACCAATGTTCTCTCTACGTGCCGCTGCGTCAGGGGTTCATGTACCTCGTGGCGGTGATGGACTGTTACAGCCGCTACGTGCTCTCCTGGCGCTTGTCGAACACGCTCACAGGGAGCTTCTGCATCGAGGCGCTCGAGGAAGCGCTCTCGCAGAGGGCGCCCGAAATCTTCAACAGCGATCAAGGAAGCCAGTTCACCGCCATGGCGTTCACGTCGCGATTAGAGTCGCGTGGCGTGGCGATCAGCATGGATGGTCGTGGCCGGGCGACGGACAACGTGTTCATCGAGCGGCTGTGGCGCTCCGTGAAGTACGAGGAGGTATACCTGAAGGATTACATCGATGGCTGGCAAGCCGAAGCGTCGCTGGCGGAGTACCTCCGCTTCTACGTCGACGAGCGGATCCACCAGGCCCTCGGCTATCGCACGCCGGCGGAGGTTTATCACGAGCGAGGCTCAAGCGGCAGGCAGCCGCCTGACGAAAAACGAATTGAAATCGCGCGCAAAAAACAGATAGCTGGTTAGTACATCAAGAACGTAAACCGCTGCAGCGGCCGCGCGGGACCTATGAGGGTCCCGCGGGCCGCCAGCAACACCTTATTCAACCCTGTTGGCTGTCCAACCAATGGGGTCCACCTCAGCCATAGGGGCAGAACAGGGCGCTCGGTAGCCGGCGCAAGTGGGCAGCCGTCAAATTTAAGCTGGGTCTGCCTTAATTTTGAGTCTAAACTCAACTCCCAATGCGCCAAAGATACAACTCCGAACGGAGAAAAATCGCGTTATTGGTCACCGCCGGCGAGGCCAGCGTACGCTCCTGCAAGTCGTTCGTGGCTAACAATTCAAACGTCGTGCCGGCCTTTACAACATAAGTGACTCCCGCTTCATTCGGAAAATAAATCCGGCCCTCAGCAAATACAGGAGATGCTGAGAAGTCGCCACCCAATCGTTTCGTCCAATGGACTCGACCGGTCCGAGCATCGAGGCACGAGGTAACTCCATTATCCGAGACGAAATAGAGCTCGTCGCCGACGACAAGCATCGATGTCGTCAAAGGTGCACCTTTATCATGCGACCAGAGAACGTGCGTTTTGGTCGCATCCCCCAGGGCACCCTTGGGGTCAATCGCCATGAGTCGCGGCCAATTGAAACCGGTGCTGATAAAAACGAGCCCATGGGCCGAGACAGGACGCGGCACAACCGAATATCCTTCCTCAAAAGTGACGCGCCAGATTTCACGTCCATCTTGTGGGTCATAGGCGCCTACCAAACCACTGCCAACACTGATGATTTGTGGAGCGCCATCCATCTCGATGACAGTTGGCGTGCTGAATGAGAACGTTTTTGTGGCGGTCGTATCGCGCGCTCGTTTCCAACGCACTTCGCCGCTCGCGCGGTCGAGCGCCGCCAGAAAAGGATCTTGTGCCCCATCGCAACTGAATACCAGTTTGTCGCCGAACACGACAGGCGACCCGCCGTTTCCGTGCACCGGCTGGTAATCAAGCGTAGTTTGTCGCCACAATACGTTGCCATCGAGGTCAAGTGCCGCGGTGCCCATGTGGCCGAAGTGAACGTACAGCCGATCCGCATCGACGATCGGAGTAGAACTGGCGAGGCTGTTCTTCGTGTGGATCTCCTTCGTCGCACTTGGCTCCGGCCGCAACACTTCGACGTCCCCAACGATTCGCCCATCCGCGGCATCCAGACACAAAGCACGTAAGGACACAGAGTCTGTGCCGGCATCCACGGCCGATGTTAGGTAAAGTTTGCCGCGGAATAAAACGGGCGAAGACCAGCCGGTGCCTGGTATCGCCTGTTTCCACACCACATGCTCGGAGGGACTCCAATGAATCGGAACGTTGGTCGCCTGGGATACACCATCGCCGGTTGGGCCGCGGAACTGCGGCCAATCGCTTGCAATCGACGGATCAATTACAAGCAGCGCAATCACCAGAGCACGAAAACGACTCGACATATTTGAACTTGGTTTTTTGGTTGGACGCGAATCATCTAAATAGCCTGGCTGATGTGCCGCATTTTAACAAACATGACTAGGTTCGGAAATCATTGCTGAACCGTCCTCGATCATTCACAATGTCGAAATAGCGAGGCCCACTATAAAATACCTGTAGTCCACGTGGACCGAAGAATCGAATTTAAATTCCACGGTTCCTTGCTTGAAACTTCCGATAACCCGGTACGGCTAATGGGCATATTCATGCGACGCCTACGTGCTGGTGCCATTGGCTTGTTATTATCGTTTGGCCCGTACTATTCCGGTTTTTCTGAACAGCTTTCCAATGAGCGTGCGAATACGCCGTATCCGACCGCGGCCACGCTGCACGTTGCCGATGGCTTCGAAGTTGTGCAAGTCGCAGGGCCTCCGCTGGTAGACTATCCCACTTTGGCTTGCTTCGATTGGCAGGGGCGACTGTACGTCAGCGAAGGTGCGAACAACAACGATCCTTTTGATGTACTAGTCAAAACACTGCCGCGTTCGATCCGCCGGCTGGAAGACTCCGACGGAGACGGCATCTTCGATCGCAGCACGGTCTTCGCCGATAAGATGACTTTTCCTTATGGAGGTGCGTGGCATGACGGAGCACTTTACGTCGCGTCCGATCCCACCCTTTGGCGCCTCGAGGATACCGATGGCGACGGCGTCGCGGATCGGCGAGAGGTGGTGATTACGGGTTTTCGATCGGGCGGACTGGGCTCGGCCATGAAGGGCGGATTTTTCGGACCCGACGGATGGTTGTACTTCAACGGCGGGAATGAAAAAGGTTATGATTTGTGCGGCCGCGACGGAGCCAGACTGGTTGATAATCTTGCTCGGCCGTGTGTATTCAGAATGCGGCTAGACGGCACCAAGCTCGAGGTAGTATCGAGCGGCGCGGCTGGAGTCTATGAGTTGTGTTTCGATCCAGCGGGTGATTTATTCGGGATTGTTACGATCTTGAAATATCCGCGCGGCGACGGGCTCATGCATTGGTTGGATGGCGGAGCGTACCAGAGTAGCCATTCCACGTCTCCCTTTGTTGCCCGGACCGGCCCTCTTTTGCCGCCGCTGGTTGAATGGGCTCAAACGTCGCCCTCCGGAATCCAGCGGTATGAAGGAGCTGCATTCGGCGATGAATATGCTGGCAACTTCTTCACGGCCCATTTCAATACGCACGAAGTGACGCGCAACGTGATTCAACCTCGCGGCGCGACGTGGCAGAGCGTGCGCGAAGAGAGCTTCCTTAAAAGCGATCAGACAAATTTTCGGCCAACTGACGTCTTGGAGGACGCCGATGGCAGTTTGTTGGTGATCAACACCGGAGGATGGTTTCGGATTGGTTGCCCAACGGCGCGCGTCGATGCTTCAGATCTCAAGGGAGGAATTTATCGGGTGCGCAGGACTGGCATGAAGGAGGTCGATGATCCGCGCGGGCTAACAATTCGATGGTCCGATGAATCGCCGCAGCGGCTTATCACACGGCTGGATGATAAGCGCTTTGCGGTTCGCGATCGCGCAATCCAGGAACTCGCGCGCCGTGGCGTAGCCTCGCTACCCGCGTTGCATCCCGGCCTGCAGAACCCATCGGCCCAGGTCCGCCGCAACGTCGTGTGGGCCCTGACGCGTATCGATGGCGAGGCCGCCCGCGATGCCGTTTGTGAAGCACTTGGCGACACAGATACCACGGTAGTACTTGCCGCGTTGCACAGCACGGGTTTGTGGCGGTACGCTGAGGCGCGGAAGCGCATGATTGATTTGTTGAAGTCGAATGAGCCATCAATTCGGCGAGAAGCCGCGTGCTCGCTGGGCCGCTTGAAAGACGCTTCGGCCGTACCGTTTCTCATCGATGCGCTACCGAACGCATACGACCGCTTTGAAGAACACGCTCTAATCTATGCGTTAATTGAAATCAATTCGGCCGAATCAACTAGGGCTGGACTGGAATCCGAAAATCCTCGAATTTGTCGTGGATGCCTGATTGCCCTCGATCAAATGCGCGATGGCCAACTGACCGAGCAAATGGTCAATCCGCTGCTCAAGACCGACGATGTCGAATTACAACAGGCCGTTCTCGACGTATTTGCGCGGCACCCGCAATGGACGAATGGCGTATTGGATTTGTTGCGTCGCTGGCTCGCCCAATCGAACCCATCGATTGAGCAGCGTGAATTATTGTCCAGAGCTTTGTGGCAATTAAGAAAGGAATCGGCGGTGCAGGAACTCGTCGCTGAATCGCTGATGGCGGATATTATATCTACGGAGATGCAAGCATTATTGCTGGACGTAATCGGCAGTGGCAAAGTGAAGACGCGGCCTGCCCAGTGGCAGAGACCCATCGTTCGAGCGCTAGCTGCGAGCTAAGAATCGGTAGCCCAACGGGCCGTCGAAGCGGCCGCATCGGTTGGAAGGCACCTATTTTTACAAGACCTGAAAAACGTCGCACTAGATTCTGCTCGACCGTTATCATTGCGTCTGTCGGCGGCGGCGGCCGTCGCGGAAGACAAAACCCCGCTGGACGAGCAAGTCTTTGACTTGTTGGTTAGTCATTGTGTTTCACCGGAAACTGATCCTCTCACGCGATTATCGCTTGTCCGATCACTGGGAAACGCGCATCTAAATACCCAACAGCTTGATCGGCTGATCAATGTAGCCGCGGCGGCTGAGCCGTTGGAATTACCCTCGCTGTTCAGGGCTTTCGAAGAAGCCGCTGCGCTGCCGGACGGAATGAAACTGTTTAAATCAATATCGGCCTCGCCCGGAATCGAGAATCTTGCTGAATGGCGGATTGAGACACTGCTCAAGCGGTATCCGAAAAGCGTCCAAGGACAAGTTCGTCCCATGCTGCTGCCATTACGGCGCGACTCTCAAGTGTCAGTGGCGCGATTGCAAGACTTGGAGAGGGGGCTACGAGGCGGCGACCCAGAGCGCGGGCGCGAACTGTTCTTTAACAAGGCGACTTGCCACGCGTGTCACCGTGTCGGTGACAAAGGAAACAAGATTGGGCCTGATTTGACGAACATTGGGAAGATTCGTTCGCGACAGGATTTGCTAGAAGCCGTAGTGTTCCCCAGCGCCAGTTTCGCGCGCGGCTACGAGCCGGTCATCGTCATCACTCGTGCCGGTCTCACATTTAGTGGTTATTGCGGTCGAGAGACGTTTGACGCCATTCATCTGGTGACGGCAGATCGCTCGGACGTTTCCATCGCGCGCGCCGACATCGAAGAAATCGTGCCCAGCCAGGTCTCAGTTATGCCGCAGGGCTTGGATCGGAATCTAAGCGAGGCTGAATTGCGAGACGTGCTCGCTTTTCTGGAATCGAATCGCTAGCCATTCTCGTCATGTTTTGAAGAACTCCCCATGCCGCTGCCCGCCCGGATGATCACCGAGCAGCGACGCGTTTTGCTTTCTTTTTCTTCTCGTCCGACGGCTTTTCGGTGGGCTTCCAATTGCGATTCCGGATGTGCTGCTCGGTCATGATGCCCTCGATCTGCGCAACCACGTCGGGATGGTTTGCCACAATGTTTGACTGCTCCTTTGGGTCGGACCGCAGATCGTACAATTCCAGCGTCCCTTGCAGCGCTGTGCGGTAGCCCTTCCAGTAATTCATGCGTACGGCTTGCTGGAACGGATAGGGTCCTTCGTAGATTTCCCAATAAAGCCAATCGTGTCTGGTTGAGTGCTCACCACCGAGTAGCGTAGACACTATAGAGATACCGTCGGTGCCAGCTGGTGCGGCCACGCCGGCCAACTCGCAGGCGGTGGCCAGAAAATCGACGTGGCTGGTGAGCAGGTCGCTGGTCAAACCGGCCGCCACCTTGCCTGGCCAACGCGCGATAAATGGCGCACGGATGCCGCCCTCGTAGAGATGCCGCTTGAAGCCCCGGAGGCCGGCGGTGCCGTTGAACACCGTGCGGCCGGGACCGTCCGCCCCGTTGTCGCTGGTGAAAAAGACCAAAGTATTCTCTGCCAAGCCGAGCTGCCGGAGCTTCTCCACGACGCGGCCAACATCGGCATCAAGGCGGGCGATCATCGCTGCGTGGTTTTTTACCGGCTGCGGCCACAGGCGATTCGCAAACGCGCTGGCGTCCGGGATTTCGTGCTGGCCGTGCGGCAGCGTCCAGGCAGCATAGCAGAAGAATGGGCGATCTTTATTGGCTTCGATGAATTTCAACGTCTCGTCGGTGATCAGATCGGGTGAATACGCATCACCCTTGCCCTGCTTTCCCGGCAGGCCGCTCAGCATCGGCACGTTCACGCTGTTTCGGACCAGAAATGCAGGAAAGTAATTGTGCGCATGCGTCTGGTCGTAGTAACCGTAGAAAATGTCAAAACCCTGCTTTTCCGGGACGCCAGTGGTGCCAACGTTACCGAGCCCCCATTTACCGAATCCGCCGGTGGCATAGCCCGCCCCTTTGAGCAGCTCGGCGACGGTGACTTGCTCCGGCGCCAGCGGTATTTCGCCGTTCCTGCTGCCGTTGGCGCGGCGCGTGGCGTGGCCCATGTGAAGACCGGTCATCAAACCGCAGCGCGTCGGCGCGCACACAGCGCTCGCGCTGTAGGCATTGGTGAACCGCAGCCCCTCAGCAGCCAGCCGGTCGATGTTCGGCGTAGGAATTGCATCGCCGCCGTAGCAGTCGAGGTCGCCCAGCCCCAGGTCGTCCGCCAAAATGAAGACGATGTTCGGTGGCCGGTCAGCCGCGCCGGCATCGGCCAGGCTGATGGCGGCATAAAGGACGGCGAGCAAAGCAGGTATTTGCTTCATTGGAGGTGCATTGCCGGGGTTTATCAGAGATTGGCGCTCTTCGCCCGAGCCGAGCGACTCTTCTTACCACACCTAATTAAAGTCCGTAAAGATGGCAAGCCGGCGGAGGGGAGCTGCATCCAGGACCCGTTGCCCTCTTTTGTGTACGCAGTGTGGTTGGACGCCACGAGGGAACCACGTTCCGCGGCGCTCGGCATCGCAGATTATATGGCCGGCCACGCAACGCCGCCCGGTATTAACCAACTCAGCTGCTGCTACGAGTGACATGACATCGAGCCCGGAAAATAGTAACAAGCGTCGCCGCTGTTTGAAATCCTCGAAGTATTGTTGGACAATGAAGTTAGTTACCACATTTGCCTTCCTGACCATCCAGAAGAATCTTCTCATGAACAATATCAGGATCGCGCAACCTATTTGCCGTTGTTTGTGTATCGCGTGCCTGGCATGGTTTGCTCCGCCAGACAACGCGTGGGCCACGACACCGGGCACGCACAACGCTGCGCCGGGAGCCGACAAGATCTCTCCACCAAGGTTTCTGATGGCCTGGGGTCAGGAAGGAACCAGCGATGGCCAGTTCAAAGCTCCGATCGGAATCGCCATCAGCGCTGCGGATGACGTATTCATCACCGACGCTCTCAACAACTGCGTGCAGCGATTCCGCAGTGATGGACGATTCTTGGATAAAGTCGCCACTGGTTCTTTTCCCGGCGGAATCGCCGTTGACCGCGACGGACTGATTTTTGTCGCGGTCATGATGGAACACAAAATTAGCGTCTTTCGCGCCAAGCGGAAACGGCTGGCCAGCGAAGAGCCAGCAGCAGCGTACGAGCTGGTACGCGAGTGGGGCAAGAAGGGAACTGCTGCTGGCGAGTTCGATCAGCCCGGCGGATTGGCGTTTGGGCTCGACGGCTCGCTGATCGTTTGCGACCAGGTCAACCACCGGGTTCAAAGATTTATGACGGACGGAAGATTTCTCGCCAAGTGGGGTGAATACGGCAAATTGCCAGGGCAATTTGGCGCGCCAGAGGGGCCTGCCAATCGGGTCGGTGGGCCCTGTATGACGGCGGTCGATCGAGAAGGAAACATTTACACGACCGAGCCGACGGCAGGGCGCATTCAGAAATTCTCGCCCGACGGAAAGTGTCTCGATAGTTGGGGCAGCAATGAGGTAAACGCCGGGGCCTTTGGGGGCGGCGCAAAGCTCAAGGGCCCAATCGCCATTGCTTTCGACCGAGACAATCGCGTTTGGGTCAGCGCCACCAACCACCGCGTGCAAATGTTCACGGCCGAGGGGCAATATCTGACCGGTCTCGGCAATACTGCGACGCCAGGGCAGGCAGCAGGACAATTCCGTACTCCTCACGGAATGGCGTTCGACAGCCACGGAGTTCTTTACGTCGTCGACACACAAAATCATCGCGTGCAGAAATTCGCCTTCGATGCCGCTGCTCCACCTTGACGCCAAGACCCGTCTCGTTGATGCGACCTTGCAGCTTTATGTGCCCTTGAGATCTGAAGTGTGAGGTCCTGCTCCTCCGTGTTCACGCGCGCATGGCCGACCAACCGACCGTTCAGAGCGGGCGCGACCATCGAACCGTCACCCAAAAGAATCACGGATGACCGTCTACCTTATTTAACACCCGAACTTCGGATAAGGTCCCCAGAATCTCAAACGGATGATTGATGATACAGAGTTACCGCCAGAAAGGGTGGGAGGCTTTCGGCATTGCGGAAAGGTTTCTCACGAGGCTCAGCTCACTTATGACGAGGGCAGAAAATATCGACCTGCTCGTGCATCGTGTACAACCGAAAGCCGTGGTCGCCGCGCACGACAATCCCACTTGATCTATTGTGGTCGACAATTGGATTACCCTGGAATTTTTGCCAGTGGACGAGATCGGTTGATCGAGCGACGTTTGTATTCCACGTGCGCGGAGTTTTGTTGCCGCTGGCATGATAGAAGGCAATATACACTCCCTGATGTTTGATAATTTGGTCCACCGCGATGAGCTGTTTGTCGTAGGCCGCCGGACCAGGAACTAGAATCGGCTCGTCCTGTACGTTGGTCCAAACTCTCGAAAGAACATCTTTCGACGTGGCGAGCCAGACCCCCAGGTCGAGCTGCTCGTAAAACAAAGACCAAGCGTCGTTCTCGACCCAGACCGTCGGAGTGCCACAGGGCTTGTTGGCCGGCCGAATTCCATCGGCCAAGCGAATGTCGAGCGGACCCTCCCACTTCCATTCCACGCGGTCTTTGGAAGTCAGCATTACGGCATGGTTGTCGTCCGATCCTTCCGCGAACATGTAATACGTGTCGCCGCGCTTGACGACCATCATATCTTCCACCCAATAATCACGGCAAAGCGGATTCTTTGCCGAACGCGTCCAATGTATACCGTCAGACGAGCTTGCGTAGCCGAGTCGCTTCACGCCCTCTTCTGTACCGTCGTAGCCCGTGAACCAGAGATGATAGGTATCGTCCTCGAACAGAACCCAACCGCGCTCGCGAATTTTCACGTCCCAATGCCCAGGGCCGTCGGCAGCGAATACCGGATTCCCGGGGCGGGGTATCCAGTCGATCAAATCCGATGGAAACTCGGCTGTCGCGGATGTGGCTTTGTCTTGCGCAACTGCGCATGGCTTAAATGCCATGCACGTGCCGAGCAGTGTTAAGGCCGAGAGTGTTAGAGCCGTTGGCCGATTCCACGCAAATCGATAATAAGCTGGCATCAATCACAGCCCTCAGCGAATGGTTGTGGATGCCCAATCATAGATTGGGGCCGAAAGCGCAAATAGGCCCGGAATGCGGATCGAATATCGAATAGCATCGCGTGAATTATGTCGGCCAGACGTCGACGCTGTCCAACTATCCCCGACAATCTAAAAAGCCGCGACGCGCCGGTGCCGGAAAACGGTCGTTAGATGACTCGGCTCAATCGCAAATGACTATTTGAGACGCGCTATGCCTCAGTCCTCGCAGCCAGCAGGCTGCCGCCATCCACGTCAGCAGCATAGTCGCTGCCAGCTCAGGGACGACAGCTATCACCGGAACTTGCGTTCGCAGCGCCAAAATTGCTTCTCCAGACGTCGTAGTCAAGTTGGTCGATGATGCCATCGTCGTTGGTCGAATGCAAAGAGCCGGAAGACAACGCCGACACGGCGGTATTCGAGCTTTACGACTACGAAAGTGACACGGGCGAAACGGAAAACTTGGCCACCGAGCAGCCCGAAGTAGTTGTGGAGTTGCACGCGATCCTCGATCGCGAGTCGGAAGCGAAACCGCCATTGCGATCCGGTCCGGCGGCCAAAAGAGCGAGCGCCAGAAAGCGGCGCGCTTCGTAACACTAACGTATTCCAGGGTCTGCTGAAGAACGACAGGAAAGCGTCAAATAGCCGCACCGCTACACGATTCGGTTCCGCCGAGCGTAGCTCGCCGGCTATTGGCTTATCAATTCATCTGCAACTTATTTTAGGCAAACAGCGCTGTTACGGCTTGCGCTTTCACGAGCTCCCGCGGCTGGTTGAGATGGTTGTAGACGATCGTTTCCGGGTGGATGCCGAGGGCGTGATAGATCGTGGCCAATATCTCCGTGGGATGGACCGGGTTCTCCAGCGGCGAGGATGCGGCGGCGTCGCTCTGGCCGTGGACGTAGCCGCGCTTGATGCCCGCGCCGGCGACGACCGCCGTGTAGCAATACGGCCAGTGATCGCGTCCGTCGGCGCTGTTGCTGTTGCCCGAAGTGCTGACGCCCTTCTGCGGGCTGCGGCCGAACTCGCCAATGCACACCAGCAACGTATCCTCGGACATGCCGCGATTATCCAAGTCCTCGACAAGCGCCGCGAGGCCGGTGTCGAGCATCGGGCCCGATTGATTCTTCATCCGCTTCGAGAGATCGGAGTGGTGGTCCCAGGAGTGGTTATCGGAATTCGCGATCTTGGGCCAGATTACTTCCACGACGCGCGTGCCCGCCTCAATAAGCCGCCGCGCCAACAGACAGCTTTGGCCGAACGTATTGCGGCCGTATTGATCGCGAAGCGCGTCGGCCTCTTGCGACAGGTCGAACGCATCGCGTGCGCGGCCTGAGGTCACCAGGCTCAGCGCTCGCTCGTAATACCCGTCGAGATTTTCCTTTTCGACAGCCTTTTCCACGGCGGGCATCTGGGCGTTGATCAATTCGCGCAACTTGGCCCGCCGCTCTAACCGCACTGCGAACACATCGGGCCGCATCTTGAGGTCGTCGACCTTGATGCGGTCCATTTTGCTCATGTCCATGTCGTCGCCTTCGGGAAACAGCGTGTATGGGTCGAAGGCCTTCCCCAGGAATCCGGCCGTTCCCCCTTTGCCGACGACGTTGCTTTCCTGCAGCGGCCGCGGCAGCATCACGAACGGCAGCATGGGTTCGGTGGGCGGCTGCAGCCGGACAATTTGCGAGCCGAAGTTCGGAAAATCTTGCGCGTTCGGCGGCTCCAGCTGGCCGGAGGGGCTGACCTTGTCGGTCGTGTAGCCGGTCATCATCTGGTAGATCGCGGCCGTGTGGTTGAACAGGCCGTTGGGCGTGTAGCTCATCGAGCGGATCATCGTGAAGCGGTCGTTCACTTGCGCGAGCTTGGGGAGTATTTCTGTGAAGTGCACGCCCGGCAGCTTCGTGCCGATGTTGGGGAACATGCTGCGGATATTCTCGGCGGCGTCCGGTTTCGGGTCCCAGAGATCGAGATGGCTGGGCCCGCCCTGCAGATAGACCATGATAATGCTTTTGGCCTTTCCCCAGCCGGGGCCGCCCCCACCCGCCGCCGCGGTGCCTGCCTGAACGGCTTTCAGTTTCAACAAGGAGCCCAGCGACAGGCCAAGCATTCCCGCGCCGCCGACGCGAAGGATATCTCGCCGGCTGGGACGGAGATGAGCGTCGCACAAATCTTTGCCACGGGGACCAATGATTCGAAACATGTGGGGCCTCGCAGTTTGTAGGTTGGTGTAGTGTGCCACTGCTTGCGGCGCACGACTTCGTGCTAATTCCTTGCTCAACACTGCTCGCTATAACGCGAATGTTTCCGTTAGAGGCAAGCAGTGCTCATCTGTGTTCCAGCCGTTATCCTCCGCCGCGAGCAGTGGCGCACAGCGATCAATGGTTGTACAGGAACGACGGGCTATTGATCAGCGCCCAGACGATGTCCTGGGCGACGGTTAGACGTTTGTTCTTGAGCTGCTCCTCACTGAGCGCAATGGCGCGGCGAAGCTGTTGCAGCTTGGGGTCGACCGGAAGCGGCTGCTGGGCCTTGGCCAACTCGGCGTCGAGCTCTTTCAATCGCGGGTCCTCCGGCAGCGGCTGCTGCTCGGCGGCCAGTTTCGTCTGCAGCTTTTTGTAACGCTTGTCATCTTTGCGAACTTGGGCGAGCAGTACTTCTCGATCCGCGTCACTGCGCTGATCGGCCGGCTTGGCGAGAATCGTGGTGATTTCGGGAGGTAGGCCGTAGTTGAGTGGCTGGGCCGCGTCGGTCACGGATAGACGGAAGCGGCCGAGCGAGTGCTGGCCGTCGCCGAACTGCTGATGGATTGTGAGCTCGAGTAGGCGATTTTCGGCCGCCTCGAGGGGCGCAGCGAGTTCGAACGCCGCCGCGTGGTCCCGGCCCGTTTGTGGCGCGATGGCCCAGCCATTGCCGCTGTCCGCCGTGCTGTTGCCGTCAATCGCGCTTGCGACGGGATAGGCGCCTTGGCTGAAGGTGGCCGTAGCATTTTGCAGCGTCACGTCCGCATAGCTCCCCTCTTCGGCCGCAAACAAGCGAACCGCGTCAATGGGCAGCATGCCGCCATCGTCCTCCACGACGATTCTGAGTCCGGTAAGTTCGGAATCGGCCGCAATTGCGATCGGTGTCGGGAGGCGGCCACCACTGCCGGCGAGCAACGTGCGGCGCGCCGAGCGCGCGTCGTCGAACGTGGGCTGCTTGGCCGTGGCCCACTGGACCCGGAACGTCACCGCCGAGCGAATGCCGGTGACAACCTCCAGCAGATACGAACCGGCCGGCTCGGTGAACGACGTGGTGACGCCAGCTCCTTGACTGTTACCAAAAACATAACAGGTGCCGGAATCGGCGACTACCTTCGCGGCGTCGTCAGTCTGCCAGTTTTCATCCGCGCCGGAAAAATCCCAACTGCGCACGAGCTTCAGCGGGCCCGCCGCGGCCAGCGAGCGGGCCGCGAATTCCGTGACGACGAAATTCCCGTCTCCGCTGCGGCCGGGGCCGCGATTCGGCAGCCGCTGGTCGGCCAGCGCTTCCAGGCGAATACCGGTCATCCGTTCAAGCGGGATGGGTGCCGCAATACGGTATGCGCCTTTGACATTGTCTCCCTCTACAAATACCGAACCATCCGCTTGACGCGCGAAGCGAGCGCGGTACATCCCGCTCATCTCGACTGGCTCCAGCACGTGCCATCGGGTTACTCCGCTTTGCGACGCTTCCCAATCGGGCAGGTTAGCGGCAAGTTTTTTATCGTAATCCGCTAGTGCGGCTTGCGCCTTGGCGACGCGCTGCTGGCGCTCCTGTTCCACGCGCGGCCGACGGAATTTCATGATCTCGCGATGCGCCTCGATTTCAGCCTGCAAGGTGGCCACACGCCCCTGCCGCTCGAGCTCGTGCCGGGCGAGCTTCGGCGCCAACTTTTGCGAATACGCTTCCAGTTCCGCAATCAGCTTGACATGATCCTGTTCCAACTGCTGGAACATGTCGATCGCGCCGTTGAGCTCATCCGGTTTCCCGGGCCGGCCCAGGAAGCGTAGAAACAACCGGCCCACCAGCTCGCCGTTGTCCTGGATTTCAGTTACAAGCCTGGCGATCGCGTTTTCCGGATCGCTAATGGCGTCGCCGACGGTCGGCCCACTTACGAGCGCCATCACTGGGCCAAGCTGCAGATTGCTGCTACGTTCGCATTCGCACGCGCTTTCCCGCGCCGGCCGGCCCAAGTTGCCCAAAAAGCCGTCCGGCAGCTCGACGCCGACGTCGGGCAGCGTTGCCGCGCGCGTGCCGGGCGCGACACCGGCGAACGATGAAATAGCGCCGGTCGCACGATAAATGGCATCGTACAGTACTTCGGCCGGCAAGCGACGGGCGCGGGCATGCGAGAAGTTGAGCTCGTCATCCCCGTTCCAGCGATTCGTCTCGACGGACAATTGATAGGTTCGCGATTTACAGATCAGCGACATAATGTGCCGCGCGTTGAACCCGCTCGCGACGAACTCACTCGTCAAGTACTCGAGCAGCTCTGGGTTCGATGGCGGGTTGCCTGCGCGGATGTCGTCGAGTGGCTCGACAATGCCGCGGCCCGTCAGGTAACCCCAAATGCGATTTACATAGCTCCGCGCGAAGTAAGGATTGTCAGGCGACGTGACCCAGGCCGCCAGCTCTTCGCGCCGCGTGGCCGTGTCGTTCGTTTCATGATCGCATTGGAACGGGAGCGCCGGTGCCGTAATAGCGCCGGTGCGGTCGTGCTTGATCTCGCCTTGGGCCGCGTCGGCCACTATTTCGTACAATGGCTGGCCGGCCTCGACGGCCGAACCGCCGACCATCGCATCGCCGCTGGCCGGGTCTTTGCTGAGGCTGACTCGCGCGAAGTACGCGGCAAGCTGATAGTACTGGTCCTGCGTCCAGCGCTCGAAGGGATGGTCGTGGCATTTGTTGCAGTTGAAGCGCGTCGCCAGGAACAGGTGCGTCGTGTTCTCCATGATTGCCTGCGGCGTGCGGAGGATTTTGAAGTACGACGCGGCCGGGTTTTCCTTGGTCGAGCCGGTGGCCGTTAGAATCTTCCGCACGAACTCGTCGTACGGCGTGTTGGCGGCTAATTCGCCCCGGATCCAGCGGCGCAGGGCCGTCGCACCCTCCAGGCCGAGGAACTTGCCGTTGACCATCAACAAGTCGGCCCATTTATTGGTCCAGTATTCGATGTAGTCGTCGCTGCCGATGAGCCCATCGACCAAGGCGTCGCGTTTTGCTCGGCCGTCGCGCGGATCATCGATGAACTCCTGGATTTGCTCCGGCGTCGGCGGTAGGCCGGCGAGATCGAGATACACGCGGCGGACGAATTCGTAATCGTCAGCCAGTGGCGAGGGAAGCGTTTTCGTGCGCTTCAGCTTGGCCGCAACCAGCTCGTCGATGCGATCGTTCGCCGGCGGGTCTTCCCACACGAAGCCGTTGCGGTCGCCCATCACCGTGAGCGTGGTTGCCGCATAATTTCCTTCGTATCGCACAAGCACTGCCGCCTCACCGCGCCGCAGCGCCTCCAACAAACCGGCCTGTTCCGGCATGGTCTTGACGACATCGGTATTACTGCTTTCCAGGAACGCCTCGCGGGTGACGTCGCGCTCGGTGGCATCCGAGTACCTGGCTATGATGCGGACCTGCTGCCGGCCACCGATGGTTTCGACGATTGGGTTGGTCGGCGTGATCGCCAGTCCGGTGACGCGCGGCGAAGCGAGATCGAGATCCGCTCCATCGGCAATCCATTGGCGAAGCGCTTCATAGTACGGGCTGCCCCGCTTGACGGCACGCCCACCTTGGTGCGGGACGGCGGCCGTTGGCTTGAGCAGCATGAGGCTGTCGGCCGGCGAGGCAATGTTCACGCGGCGGGCCGCCAGATCGTCGGCTAATGCCCGCACGTCGAATACCGGATCGTACCCGCGGAGCGAGAGTTTGAAGCCATTCTTCCCTTGCTGCGCGCCGTGGCAGGTGCCTTGATTGCAGCCGGCGCGAGCCAGGATCGGGGCGATGTCGCGAATGAAGTCGGGGCGCGACGGCACATCAAGTCCCGAAACGTGCACGTCGATGCTCGCCGACTTCTCGCCCAGCGTGACCGTGAGTAGTCCCTGCCCATTTTTGGCCGGCAGAATCAGCCCCGTCGGATCTGCTGTGGCCAGCGGGGCGGAAAACGTGAAATTCGCGTGGCCAGTGGCGTCAACCATTGCGCCCGAGGCAAGTTCGGCGGTAACGACCACTTGCGCATAGCGCGCCGGTCCTTCCAGGCTGATCGTTGCCGGCTCAACGATCAACTTGACGACCGCATCGCCGGCAGGCAATGGTGGCTCGTCGCCACGTAGACGAGTCTCGCCGAGACTCGGATCCGCGTCTCGGAGTGACGCGGCCACGTTCGCGTCCTCTATTTCGTTAATTTCCACAGGCACGAACGAGCTCACAACGGCGCCGCTTTGCGTGTCGATTAGGCGCACGGTGCCGTCGCTGCCCGCGGCCGCGAGGCGTTCGCCGCCGGGGCTCAAGGCAACGGCGTAGACGCCCCCTTCGGCTACCTCCATCTTTGTGAGTGTTTTGACACCTTCGTCAAAATGCTTTTGGAGCTGCGATTTTTCATCGCCGCTGCGTTCGTGGGTGGGCTTGCGGAGAATTGCCTGAATCGCATCGGGCACGACCGGGGCGGGTTCCATCTGATACACATGAACATGCCCGTGGCCGTCGAGGCTGCTGCCGGCGGCAATCAGCCGGCCGTCGGGCGTGATGTCGACGCTGAAAACGCGGCCCGGCAGCGGCGGCAGTTCCCACAGCAGGTTCGCATCATCGCCGATCGCCCGTGCGGTTGTGCGGTGCATGCGATAGATCCTCGGCGTGCCGTCGGCACCGCCGAAAAGAATCTCGTCGCGGAGCGGATGCCGCTCGACACTTTGGATGCCGCCCTTGAGCGCGCCGGGCGTAATCGACGTGATGTTGTCGATGAACCGCTCCGTCGCAACTTCAATCAGCTTGGCCGTCATGTCCCGCCCGACCGTAACCAAATGGCTGCCGTCGACTGAGAACACCGTATCGAGCACCCAGTCGTCGTGGGCGCTTTGATACAGCACCTGCTCGCCGGTCTCGGCATCGATGACGCGCGCCGAGCTATCCGTCGTGCCGAAGGCCAGGCGCTTGCCGTCGGGCGACCATGACGCGCCGTAGATCGAATCGTGCGTCACTGGAATCGAGAGCAGCAGCGGGCACCCGGCAGCCGGTTTTGCCGGGTGCCGGGTCGGCTTGGTGACGTCCCAGATTTGCACTTCGCCCATTTGGGCGGGCCGGCCGCCGGTAACCGCGAGCTTCGTGCCGTCGGGCGAAAAGCGCACGGACTCGATCCGCTCAGACATGCCGACAAGCCGCGCCGCAAGGCCACTGCCATCCGCTTTGTGCAGCAGCACTTCGTGGAAGCCGGCCACAGCCAGCAGCTCGCCGTTGGGCGACCAATCGAGCGACGTGATGACCGGCGGGCCATGGTAAAGAGGGGGGTGATCGGCGTCGATGGGCGGCGCGGCGCTCGGCGGCGTGTCGTCGCGGGCGCCTTCTTCAATCCAGCGCCGAATGAGCGCGATCTCGGTCTCGGCGAGGGGCTGCTTGCCTTGCGGCATCGCGGCTTCGCCATCGGCCGGCGTGATTTGCTCGATGAGATAGCTTTCGACGGGCTTGCCCGGCACGACGGCCGGCAGTTCGCTCTCGCCCCCGGCGAGCAAGCTCTTGACGCTAGTCATCTCCAACGAGCCGCTCGCCTTGGCTGGCTGATGGCAGCCCTGGCAGTGGGCCTCAAAGATTGGCCGCACGTCGCGATAGTAGCTTACCGCGGCATGCGTTTCATCGCCCGTTGCCGCCTTGGCCCCAGCCTGATCAGCCGCAGCAAGGTTGGCCGCGGCGCTGCAAGTCCCGACGACTACGGCGAAAACTGATGCTTGCCAGGTTCGAAAGTGAATCGAACCCCCGCGATCTATCATCGACCGGCTCCTCGAATCGCTGAAAGAGTCATCCACCGGGCCCTGCTGGTTCTTCCGCTGTATCCGCTCCAGCAACCACACCCCCACCCGCCCGGGAAGCGTAGCAAGCGAGTAGAGGCAACCATCAAGCTGGCTCGGGCATAACTGCTCGGCGCCCCGGCTGACTAACCCTCGCCAGTTCAAAAACGGTCCCGTTTTTAAAACGGACTGGTCGTTAGTATCTAACTGCACTTTCGGAGAACAGGACTATGTTAAGCGGCCAAGGCCATGAGGCTTTTGA
>JBBDWY010000065.1:0-2787 GCA_040902605.1 Pirellulales bacterium
CTACTCCACTACTCCACTACTCCACTACTCCACTACTCCACTACTCCACTACTCCTCTCGATCTACTCACCCACACACCGACTCACTTACTCACCCTATCCGCTCGTCATCTTATGCAATAGCCAATCGCCGAGGCGGGGTGAGAGCTGGGCGAGCGCGAACAAGAGGCGCGCCCGTCGTGGCACGACGAGTTCGGTGCGGCGTGCTGCACAGGCGCGGAGAATTTGCCCGGCCAGCCAATGCGGGTCGATCGCGCGGACTCTCGCGCCGCCGCCGGGGCGATGGGCGGCGGTGGGCACGTCGTGGGCCTGGCCAGCGTACCGCCCCGCTGGGTCATCGCCTTCATTGCGTGCTATCGGACCCGGGCAAACCAGCAACACGTGAAGCCCCTCGCCGATCTCCAGGCGCAACTGTTGCGCCAGGGCGGCGAGCGGGAACTTGCTGGCAGGATAGGCGCCGAGATATGCGGCCGCCGCCTTGCTGGCGAGTGAGCCGACGAGCACGACGTGGCCGCGGCTCTCGGTCAATGCCGGTGCGAATGCCTGCGTACATCGCAGGGCCGAGAGGAAGTTGGTTTCCCAAAGGGCGCGAAAGTCGTCGGGCGGCGTGGCCAGGATCGTGCCGCGCATGGATCGGCCCGCGCAGTGGCAGAGCAAATCCAACCCGCCCCAAGCACTGTGAACCTCGGATGCCAGCCGGCTGACATCGTCCGGCTGGGTGACGTCGGCAGAAATCGATAAAACGCTCCCGCCGCGAGCGCGCAATTCCGCGGCCGCCGAATCGAGCGGCGGCTGGCGGCGAGCAACGATGGCGACGCGCGCGCCGCGGTCCACGAGCGCTTCGGCCACCGCGCGGCCTAATCCGGCCGAGCCGCCGGTCACCACCGCTCGCTTGTCGTGCCAATAACTCATCGAGCTTTACCTGGACCTTGGATTAGTCGGATGAACCACGACGACACGACGCAGGAAAAGCACCAATGACCAAATCCCAATGACCAAGCGTGACTGCTATCTATTGTGTTGGTCATTGGGATTTGGTCATTGGTACTTTGTTATTTCGTCGTGCTCGTCGTGTCGTCGTGGTGAAATTATATTGGATCGAAAGCAGTGACGCGCCAAAACACCTCGGGGGCGCCGCCGGTTGCATAGCGATGGTAGCGCCGCGGGTAACCGAACTCGGCATCGAACTCAGCGCGCAACTGCAACTGCGTCCCGGCCGCGGCGCCCATCTCGTGTTGGGGGTCTTCGGCCAGAACGAGCTCGCGCTCGAGCGTATCGAACTGACCTGGAACGGACCAAACGTCCCATGTCCGCCGAGGCGGCGAGCGGCCGTCCCGTGTCATGGCGGTCACCTCTCCGCCGCGAATTTCGATGTGGACCGTGCCCGGCTGTGCGCCGCGAATTTCCAAATCCAAGTCGTAGCTGCGTGGGCCTTGTTGCTCCCACAGTTCCAAGGCCGCTTCGAGTCGCTCCTCGGTCAACTCGGGTATCCGCTGGGCGACGAACACCTGTAAGACAATGGCGATGCCGGTGATTGCGATAATCACCGCCAGCAGTGCGAACAGCATGGCCCTGCTGGAACGGGCATGATCACGAATCGCGCCAGGGACAACAACTCCGCTGTTTAGCGACGCGGCCTGATGTCCGGGTGCAGTTTCTTGGTGGGACACGCAAACGATCTCCCTAGGGAATGCAGAAAGTATGGGGACGGAAAGGGGCCGAATCAAGGCGCGAGTGCTATTCCCCGCACGCCTTGGAGCGGCGACAATTGAATGTTCTCGCCGTAAAAACTCGGGCGACCATCCATCGGCTTGGCGGCAGACAAGATGTCTCCATCGTTCGATCCTCGGCAACGCGCGCGCACCAAGATTGTGGCGACCGTCGGCCCCGCATGCTCCGAACGACTTGCCGAGCTGATCCACGCGGGGGCCGATTTGTTTCGCCTGAACATGGCTCACGCCGAGCCTGAAGAGCAGCAGCGCCACGTTGATAACATCCGCCGGCTAAGCGACGAAATCGGCGAGCCGATTGCCATTCTCGTCGATCTTGCGGGCCCGAAGATTCGTCTCGGCGAGGTGCCGGGCGAGCGGATCTTCTGCGAAATCGGCATGGAGTTTTTTCTAATAAAGGGCAGCAAGCCGCGCGCACCGAATGAACTGACCACCACGTATCCACCGCTGGTGGACGAGCTGCGCGTCGGCGATCAAGTGATGTTGGCCGACGGCACCGTGAGCATGGTGGTCGAGCGCAAGGAGGCCGACCGTGTTCGGCTGCGATGCGTGCAGCGGGGGACGATCCGCAGCCGGCAGGGCATCAATTTGCCGGGCGTCGCGTTGAGCGCGCCGGCGATCAGCGATACCGACCGCCGGCACGCAATTTGGGCCGCCGAGGCTGGGGCCGATTTCATCGGCTTGAGTTTTGTCCGCACTCCCGACGACGTGCGCCAACTGCACGACATCGTGCGGTCGTGCGATTCGAGCGCGCGGGTAGTGGTGAAAATCGAAAAGCGCGAGGCACTCGCGCAATTGGACGAAATAGTCGCCGCGGCCGACGCGGTCATGGTAGCGCGGGGCGATTTGGGCGTTGAAATCGATGTCGCCCAGATGCCGATCGAGCAAAAGCGGATCATCGCGGTGTGCCATTGGTGGCAGCGGCCGGTCATTATCGCCACGCAAATGCTCGACAGCATGCAAGACTCGCCACGCCCGACGCGGGCTGAGGCGACCGACGTTGCCAACGCGATTCTCGACGGGGCCGACGCCTGCATGCTCTCGGGCGAGACGGCCGT
>JBBDWY010000066.1:0-17500 GCA_040902605.1 Pirellulales bacterium
GAATCCCGTGGACATATGGTAAGCGGCTTGGAGAGAATTTCAACGGGCTGTTAGCATTGAGCGCGGGGGGGCAAGCACCGGTGGAGCGTACAACATATCTAACGGAGCACTCCTTGAGATAAGCGGAGTAAGTGAAAGTTCGTACGCGTTTGATGCCGCCACGACAATCAGCAATTCCGGAGAGTTCAATGTCTACACTTTCGTCACCCTCGGTGCCGCCACGATCAACAACACGGGCGAGATCAATGTTTACGGCGAAACAAGCGGAACCATCTACTGGTATCTCAATACCGACGTCGATCGAGAGATCGATGGAGTTGTCAATCTTCATGGTGGCTATGTAGGAGGCACGGGAGACCCGACATTCACCGGTACGGTGAACTGGATGGGGGGCGGATTCACCGGCATTACGTCGGAGACGATTATCGACGTGGGTGCCAAAATGATCTTGTCCGGAAACGCCAACAAGCTCATTGACTCCTACCACACGATCGTCAACAAGGGCACGGTTACCTGGACCGGGACCGGTGATTTAGTCGCCTATGGCTTCGGCACGCCGCATACCTTTAACAATAAAGCAGGAGCGATCTTCGACATCCAGAACAATGAGCAATTGACGAATTTCAACTCCAACGACCGTGACTTCAACAACGCGGGACTGTTCGTGAAGTCGGCCGGCACCGGAACAACGACCGTCGATTGGCTCTTCAACAACACCGGCACTGTAGAAGTACAAGCCGGTACGCTGATAATTTTAGGCGCATTCAACCAGACCGAATCTTCGGCTCGAATTCTGCTCAACGGCGGCACGTTCTCCAAGTCGGGCACGCTGTCGATCAACGCCGGTTCGATCGAAGGCAGCGGCACCATCATCTCCACGAACGTCCAAACGCACGGTGTCATTTCCCCCGGCCAGTCCGCCGGAACGCTTGCCTTCAGCGGCAATCTTTCGCTGCTGGAGGATTCTCAAACGACCATCGAACTGGGCGGTCTTGCCTCCGGAACCGAGCATGACCAGGTAAATGTCACGGGCGCGCTCGCGCTGGGTGGCACGCTCGCCGTGAGTTTGATTGACGCCGGACTTGGCCAATTTGCCCCGGCGCTGGGCGATTCCTTCGATATTCTCAACTGGGGGAGTGCCAACGGAACATTCGACGCCATCGTGCTCCCGCAGCTTGCCGCAGGGCTGATGTGGAACGCCGGGCAGCTTTACTCCGCCGGCGTCCTGAGCATCGCCCTCGCCGGCGACTACAACGAGAGCGGCGTCGTCGACGCCGCCGACTACACCGTCTGGCGCGACACGCTCGGCTCGAGCACCAACCTCGCCGCCAACGGCAACGGCAACGACCAAATCGACGCCGGCGACTTAGGGGTGTGGCGTGCCCACTTCGGCCAAACGGCCGGCGTTGGCTCGGCAGAACCCACACCCGGCCCGGTGCCCGAGCCGGCGAGCGCGATGTTGTTGGTGCTCGCGGCGCTGGCCTTCATCCCAACCCTCTCCCAGAGGGCGAGGGAGAGATCGCGGCGGCTCTGAATAAAAAAGTCTCCGGCGGAGTACGGTGCCTGTCTTGATAAATCTCTCGCTAAGTATCGACACAAACAAAACGAGGTTCTTCCATGAACGCGAACAAGCACTTATTCGGGTTGGTTTTATTGACAGCTCCAATTTCGGCACATGCGGTACCAATCAATGTTTCTGGCGTCAGCTTTACCAGTTTTGCTCCCAACCCGATCGCGCCTGGGCAGCGCCCGACATCGATTGGATACATATATGATTTCGCGAACGAGAGCGGAAGCACCGTAAGCGTTGCGTACAGCTATACGGTGACTCTTTCCCTGAATGCTATCTTGGGTGATTCAGACGATTTCTCGCTTGGGACTTTGTCTTCGGGAACGCATCAAATTCTGGGATTTCAAAGTGGCCGCGTGACGGGCACTTCGTTCAATGTGTTGGGCGAACTTGCAGTCTCGCCGTCGACGCAACCGGGAGAATACCGTGCCTTCTTAGCGATTGCTCCTCTCAGTCCGCATGCCGATCCTACGCCCGGCGACACAATCGGTCAGCTTCCGGGAATTGTGACCATCCGGCCTCACCTCGCCGGCGACTACAACGGCAACGGCGTCGTCGACGCCGCCGACTACACCGTCTGGCGCGACACGCTCGGCTCAACGACAAATCTCGCCGCCAACGGCAGCGGAAACGATCAGATTGATGCGGGCGATTACACCGTTTGGAAATCGCAGTTCGGCGATACGTCCGGCAGCGGCTCGGGTGCGAACCTTGCGGTGCCCGAGCCAAAGGCTTGGGCGATGGCCTTGTTGGTGTTGACAGGACTGATCTGGCGACGCTCGCGCTAGACAAATTCACGAGTCGGAGACTCGTGCCACGCTGGACTCATCCTAAGATGAAGCGCTGGGTAACAGTTCAGCCGTCTGAAGTGACGCGCACAATGTAGCGGAATTCGTGAGAATTCCGCGGACCAAACGACGGAATTCTCACGAATTCCGCTACGACTTCTATCCGCTGAACTGTTACAGCGCTGGTCAGAAGGCTAGGGTATACTGGTAACGCAAGCGCACCGGTTGAAGCCGCTCTCTATCGAGGACACGCGCCCATGACCGATAACCACGAGTATGCGGAGCTAGTCGAGTACCTGCGGTCGGAGGGGCATTCCGCGAGCGAAATCGAGTTGATATTGGTCCGCGTGCGGCAGTATGAAGTCGAGACGCAACAGGATTCGATCATGGACTCGATCGGCAACGGGACTCTCGATCTCGCGGCGATGATTCAGGAAGCGCTCGGTGAGCGCGGCTGACGAGTCGGGTAATCGTCGGATTTGAACCACGACGGCACGAAGGACACGACGACTCTCAAACTGCACCGAGGATCGGACTTTGAACACTTGGTTTGCGATCTCTTGGAGTATCGTCTTTGCTGTCATCGCCGGCTGCGCGCCGAAGTCGGTGAGCATTCCGAAGGGCGGCGATTCGGGCGGAAAAGTGGCTGTCGGGGAGACACTGGTGCAGTTTTCGCTGCTCGCAGCGCTGGCAGCGGATGATTACAGCGGGGGCGCTCCCCTCCGCGATGTGCTGACTAGTGGCGACTTTGGAGTCGGAACGTTCGATCGGCTCGACGGCGAGATGATCGTGCTCGACGGAAAGATTTATCAGGCGCTCGCCGATGGCACCGTTCGTGAAGCAGACTTACGCGGCACCACGCCCTTTGCGGCCGTCACGTTTTTTGAGGAGGATGGGCGGATCGACGACTTTTCCGCTGCAACGCTCGAACATCTCGACCAGCAACTCGATCGACGACTCCCGCGGCGCAATTGGCCCTACGCGATTCGCATCGACGGACAGTTTACGGAGGTAACGGTCCGCAGCGTGCCGGAGCAGACGCCGCCCTATCGGCCGCTTGTCGAAGTGGTGAAGGAACAACCGACCTGGGAGCATCGCAACATTAACGGCACGCTGGTCGGCCTGCGCTGCCCGGCTTGGATGGGGACGCTCAACGTGTCGGGCTACCACTGGCACTTTTTGAGCGACGACCGAGACATCGGCGGCCATGTGCTCGAGTGCAATCTGGATCGCGGAAAACTCGTGTACGACGAGTGCTCGTCGGTACTGATTCGACTGCCCAACTCACAGGAGTTCGCGAACTTCGATATGGACGACGTGTCGCAAGGGGACGTGGATCGAATCGAGCGGCAGCGCGGGCGAGAGTGATGATGGTAAGCGAGTGAAGATCGCCCCAGCGAGTCGCCTTGGCTAAGTGGATTCCGGTGGCGGCACTTCATCGACGAAGTCTTCCGGATCGGGCATCGCTGGTACGCTATGCGCTTCGTCGAGCCAGCGGCCCAGGTCGATCAAGCGACACCGCTCGCTGCAGAAGGGAAGCGCGGCTGATGTCTTGGGGTCGAACTCGCGTTCGCAGGTGGGGCAGTGCATGGTGGGAAGAATGTCAGATGTTGGATGTGAGAAGGCAGAAGTAAAAAGAAAGCCGCCCTACTTCTGACTTTTTACATCTCACTTCTTACTTTCTTTTGGCTTCGATTCGCTTTTCGATTCAGTTTTTGATTCGCTCTTTTTAGAATCGGCGGATTTGTCCGTTGCGGGTTTGTCGGACGCTGGCTTTTCCTTCTCGGCGCCTTTCTTGTACGACTCGCTACGGTAATCGGTTTGGTAGAAGCCCGAGCCTTTGAACACGACGGCGGCGCCGGTTCCGAACAGGCGGCGGAGTTTGGGTTTCTTGCACTCGGGGCACGTGCGCTTGAGCGGGTCGTTGATCGATTGGAACAACTCAAACTCGTGATCGCAGGCGTCGCAGTGGTAGTCGTAAGTGGGCATGGGAGGAAAATATTGCTGATTGCTGATTTATGATTGCTGATTGACATGTGGAGCGACAAGACTCCAATCATAAATCAGCAATCAGAAATCATAAATTCTGTTCGCCGGCCGACACGATCACCGAGGCCGGTCTTACGACTCGGTCGTGGAGCTTATAGCCGGGCTGGGTGACCAGCATGACGTGGCCTGCGGGATGATCGGGGGAGGGTTGTTGCAGGATGGCGGCGTGAAAATCGGGGTTAAATGGTTGGCCTAGTGCGTCAATTGGTTCGCAGCCGTGCTGCGCCAGCGCGGTGACGAGTTGCTGCCGCACGAGTTGAATGCCTTCTAGCAACGGACCTCCGTCGCCCGATTTTTCGGCCGCTTCGATTGCCCGATCAATGTTGTCCACCACGGGCAGTATGTCGCGCATCAGCGAAATGGCGCCGTAGCGGCGTTCGTCCGCGAGTTCGCGCGACTGCCGCTGACGAAGATTCTCCATCTCCGCATGGGCTCGCAGGACGCGATCTTTCTGGACGTTTAGTTCGGCAATCAGATCCGGAACCAACGGCAGGGTGTCGGCATTGGAGTCGGCAGGTTCGTTGGGATCGGTCATATCGTGTTGCAATTTGACTTGGGTGGCACTGCTGGCTCGTCCAGCAGTGGAGGCCGGGTACACGCTTCGCACTGCTGGACAAGTTTCCTTAACCGGCCGTGGCGGGCCACCAATAGCACCCGTCTGATTAGTCGGTGGTTTCGGAAGGCTCGTCGGACAGGGTGAAGTATTCTTTAAGTTGCTGGAACCAACCTTTGCGTTCCGGCGCAACGTGCTTGTGTTCGAGGGTGGCCAGTTCGCGGAGCAGTTTTTCTTCTTCCGGTGCGAGCTTTTTGGGAACTTCGATTGCGACTTGCACGAGCAGATCGCCCAGCCCGCGGCGGCGTGGATCTGGCATTCCTTTGCCGCCGATGCGGAAGACGTCGCCCGACTGGGTGCCGGCGGGGATTTCAACCTCTCCGCGGCCTTGGAGCGTGGGCACCTCCAGGGTACAGCCTAACACGGCCTGCGTGTAGCTGATCGGCACGTGGCAAACGAGGTGCTGTCCGTCGCGTTCGAACAAGGCGTGCGGCAGGATCGAGAGGAAACAGTAGCAATCGCCGGACGGGCCGCCGTTGGGGCTTGGCTCGCCCTGGCCCGTGATGCGGATTTGCATGCCGTCGTCAACGCCGGGCGGTATTTTCACCTCGGTTTTTACCGATTTAAGCCGCTGGCCCGTGCCGCGGCAGGAACGGCAGGGTTGCTTGATCGTTGAGCCGGCGCCGTGGCAGGCGGGGCAGGTCGTTTGCATGCGGACAATGCCGGCCGACTGGATGACGCGGCCATGGCCGCCGCAATAGGAGCACATCTCGCGTTTACTGCCGGGGGCAGCGCCGGAGCCTTCGCAGTCATCGCACCGCTCGTGCCGCTGAAACTGGACCGTTTTCGTGACCCCATTGGCGGCTTCGTGAAGCGTGAGAGTGACGTCGCACCGCACGTCGCGACCCTTGCGAGCGCGGCGGGCCGCGCCGCCGAACAGGTCGCCGAAGATGTCGCCGAACGCGGAGAAGATGTCTTCCACATCGCGGAAATGAGCGCCATTGCCGTTGACGCCCGCATGACCGAAGCGATCGTAGCGGGAACGCTTGTCGGGATCATTGAGAACGTCGAATGCTTCGGAGGCTTCCTTAAACCGGGCCACTGCCTGTTCGTCGTCGGGATTCTTATCCGGGTGGTACTTGATCGCGAGCTTGCGATACGAAGCGGCAATCTCCGCACCGCTTGCGGTGCGCTCGACGCTGAGAACTTCGTAATAATCGCGCTGGGACATGGAGGAGATGTCAGATGTGAGATGTTAGAAGGAAGAAGTAATAAAACATGTGATTCTCGATGGAGGAAGAAAAAAGTAAGACCTGCCCTCTTGCATTTTACTTCTGCCTTTCCACATCTCACATCTGCCTTTTTACTTCTGCCTTCTTTACATCTCACATCTGCCTTCATCATATGCAACCGGGCCGCTTGCCGTGAATGGCAAAGCGGCCCGGAGGTGGAGACGAATCGCTGATTATTTCACTATCGGATGCTTCCGGAGACGGCGCGCTTGGCATCTTCCTTGGGGTCGAAGTTCGTTACCAGCGCCGTGGTGGTGAGCATCAGGCCGGCGATGCTGGCCGCATTTTGCAGGGCGGTTTTGACGACTTTGGTGGGATCGATAATGCCGGCCTTGTACATATCGACGTACTGACCGGCGTTGGCATCGTAGCCCATGTTTTCCTTTTGTTGCGACACTTCGTCGGCAACGACGCTGCCACTGAGGCCACAGTTGTCGGCGATCTGCTTGAGGGGGGCGTCGAGGACATGAAGGATGATGTTCACGCCGATTTTCTCGTCGCCCTTGGCGGACGAGCGAGCGGCTTCGACGGCGGCTTTGGTCCGCAGCAGAGCCACGCCGCCGCCGGGAAGGATGCCCTCCTCGACTGCCGCACGGGTCGCGTGGAGCGCATCTTCAACGCGGGCCTTCTTCTGCTTCATATCGGATTCGGTGCCGGCGCCGACGGAGATGATCGCCACGCCACCGGTGAGTTTTGCCAGCCGCTCCTGCAGCTTTTCGCGATCGTAGTCACTGGTCGTGGATTCAATCGCCTTGCGAATCTGTTCGATCCGCTTCTGCACGTCGGCGGTCTTGCCAGCGCCTTGGACCAAAGTGGTCGAGTCTTTGTCGACGGTGATCTTCTTCGCGCGGCCCATTTCGTTGAGCGTGATGTTCTCGAGCTTCATGCCGAGGTCTTCACTGATGAGCGTGCCGCCCGTAAGGGTGGCTATATCGCCCAGTAGGGCCTTGCGGCGGTCCCCGAACCCAGGGGCCTTCACGGCGCAGACGTTGAGCACACCGCGAAGCTTATTGACCACGAGCGCGGCGAGAGCTTCGCCTTCGATGTCTTCGGCGATGATCAGCAGCGGCTTGGCCTTCTGGCTGACTTGCTCCAGAATCGGCAGCAAATCGCGGAGGCTGCTTATTTTCTTTTCGTGAATCAGAATCTGTGCGTCTTCCAGCACGCATTCCATGCTGGCAGGTTGATTGATAAAGTAGGGCGAGAGATAGCCCTTGTCGAACTGCATTCCCTCGACGAATTCGAGCGTGGTCTCAGTAGTCTTGCCTTCCTCGACGGTGATCACGCCATCCTTGCCGACTTTCTCCATCGCGTTGGCCAGCAAATCGCCAATCACGCGGTCGTTATTGGCGCTGATCGAGCCGACTTGCGCAATTTCTTCCTTGCTGGAGACCTTCTTGGACATCGAGTCGAGATGCTCGACGGCGGCCAAAACGCCCTTTTCAATACCGCGGCGAACGGCAGTCGGATTGCTGCCGGCAACAATGTTGCGGGTGCCTTCCTTCAGAATGGCACGGGCCAGCACGGTAGCCGTGGTCGTGCCGTCGCCCGCCAGGGACGATGTCTTATCGGCCACTTCGTGAACGAGCTTCGCGCCCATGTTCTCGAACGGGTCTTCCAGTTCGATTTCCTTGCTCACGGTGACGCCGTCTTTGGTGACGGTCGGTCCGCCGAACGACTTGTTGATGATGACATTGCGGCCGGTGGGGCCCATGGTGATGGCCACCGCGTCGGCCAGCTTATCGACGCCCGCGAGCATCTTGGCCCGTGCGGGGTCGTCGAACATGAGTTGCTTTGCTGCCACAGGATTGGTCCTTCGTTTATGTGAGTGAATTGAGTGCGGGGAAGCGCGTCGCCAGCGAGCGCGGCTAACTAGCCCATGACTTTGGCGAGAATGTCGCTTTCGCGGAGGATCTTGTATTCCTCGCCATCGACTTCGACTTCCGAACCGCCGTATTTGCCGAAGATAACTTCATCACCGACGGCGACAGAAAGCTCGCCGCGATTGCCGCTGTCGAGCAACTTGCCAACGCCGACGGCAACGACTTTGCCACGTTGCGGCTTTTCCTTGGCAGCGTCCGGCAGGACGATGCCACCCGCAGTGGTCTCTTCGGCCTCCAACGGCTGAACAACGACGCGGTCATCGAGCGGACGCAAACGAATCTTGGCCATGATTGGGTATCCTTATTATCTCGGTGGGAGTTGTGAAGCTTTGCCTAATCTAGCAGGGAAGTCAGCTATCGAGCGGGAGTCGAAGTCTTGCTCTTATCGCGGGTTTGAAACAGATTTCTGATACTCAGCGTCTGAGTGACGCCATCGATCCGCAGCAATGTCCGCAATAACGCTTAAGTGCTCGGTTTGATTGTAATGGTCAGAATCTGTAGCGCCTTCCTCAACTATGGTAACTTGCGGTTGCACGTTACCGTCGTCGTAAATGTTGTGAAATATGGTACGAAGAGTCTCTTCTAATGACTCATCTTCAGGACTTGTCGAAGCTACGGCGACTGTCCAAATGCAAGCCTTGTCATCGTAGAAAATGCGGACGACACGAGCTCTCCCCATTGTGTTGTTGTTGCATGCGACCACCGCGACGTCTGCAATGAACCGCATATTTTCATTAGGAAAGCTAGCGCGGCATTCCAGCAACACTCGGTGTTCGCCAATTGTTATCCATTCGGAATGGAATCCAGTCGTTGGCATTCTCGCTCCTCTGTATTTTGAGGGATTAGCCGACACTTGACAGACGATAGCGTGCTTCTTCTACATCATGCCGCCCATGCCACCCATTCCTCCCATGCCGCCGCCCATTCCGCCCATTCCACCGCCCATACCGTGGTCGTGGTGATGATCGTGACCGGCGGGCTCTTCTTCTTTCGGGATTTCGGTGACAAGCGAATCGGTCGTCAAAAGCAGCGCGGCAACGCTCGCGGCGTTTTGCAGCGAAGCGCGAACTACCTTTGCGGGATCCATGATGCCAGCGGCGACTAAGTCGACGTACTCGTCCTTGTCGGCATTGTAGCCTTCGTTCTTACCTTTAAGCTGGCGGACGCGATTGACGACGACCGCGCCATCGACGCCCGCGTTTTCGGCGATGTACCGGAGCGGGTACTCGAGCACCTTGCGAACGGCTTGAGCGCCGAGCGCTTCGTCGCCTTCAAGCCCGAGCTTGTTCAGGGCCTTTTCGGAACGGAGCAGCGCGACTCCGCCACCGGGAACGATGCCCTCTTCGAGTGCCGCTTGAACTGCGGACCGGGCGTCGTCGAAGAGCATCTTGCGTTCTTTCATCTCCGACTCGGTCGCGGCGCCAACCTTGATCTGCGCCACGCCGCCGGCCAGCTTTGCAAGCCGCTCTTGCAGCTTTTCGCGGTCGTACTCGCTATCGGTGGTTTCGATCTCGCGGCGAATTTGGTCGGCCCGGCCGGTGATCGCGTCCTTCGCTCCCGCTCCGCCAATGATCGTCGTCTTGTCGCTGCCGACGATGATTTTCTTCGAGCGACCCAGGTCGGTGAGCTTGACGGCATCGAGCTTGATGCCAAGGTCTTTGAAGATGGCAGTTGCACCGGTCAGGGTCGCGATATCGCCCAGCATTGCCTTGCGGCGGTCGCCGTAGCCTGGGGCCTTCACCGCACAAACACTGACGATGCCACGGAGTTTGTTGACCACCAGCGTCGCGAGGGCTTCACCTTCGATGTCCTCGGCGATGATGAGCAGCGGCTTGCCGGCTTTGGAAATCGCTTCGAGCAACGGCACGAGCGGCTTGGCGCTCGAAATCTTTTCCTCATAAATGAGAATGTGGCAGTTCTCAAGTTCGGCCGTTTGCTCATCTTCGTTGGTGACGAAGTGGGGCGACAGAAAACCGCGGTCGAACTGCATGCCTTCGACGACCTCGACGGTCGTCTCGTTGCCGCGGCCTTCTTCGACGGTGATGACGCCGTTCTTACCGACCTTGGTGAAGGCTTCCGCCAGCACGTTGCCGATCGCCGGGTCGTTATTGCCGGCAATCGCGGCGACTTGTTGCAAGCTTTTCTTATTCTTGACTTCGACTGGTTCGGCCATCTTGCCGACGGCTTCGGAAACGGCTTCGACCGCCTTCTGGATCCCGCGGCTCAGCGCCATCGCATCGGCGCCGGCGGCGATCATCTTGAGTCCTTCGCGAAAGATGCCTTCGGCTAGCACCGTCGCGGTGGTGGTTCCGTCGCCTGCAACGTCGTTCGTCTTGCTGGCGGCCTCTTTAACGAGTTGGGCACCAAGATTTTCGTAGGGATCATCCAGTTCGATGTCCTCGGCTACGGTGACTCCGTCTTTGGTCACCTTGGGGGAACCCCAGCCCTTGTCGAGCACGGCGTTTCGGCCGCGGGGGCCGAGGGTGCTGCGGACCGCACGGGCGAGCTTTTCGACGCCAGCGGCCAGTGCCCGGCGGGCGTCCTCTTCAAAAAGCATTTGCTTTGCTGCCACCTTGGATTTCCTCCTCAGATTGGGCGAAGTCGATCGATGTCGGAACCCGTCGGCCGATGTGCCGGCGACGGCAAATATTCGGAATGGGGCGGATCGCCGACGGGCGGCAATCTGGAATTGCACATCCACCAGCATATAGAACTGGCAGGCGCAGTCTCCCCACCGAGCTTATTGCAACCGCCGTGCCGAGAAGCGTGGCGTCGCACCTAAGTTGTCGTGCGATGCCAGTTTACGTCAATACGGCGGGGATACAAGAGGGAGGGTGTCTGCCAGAATGGCACAGTCTGATCATATTCGTAGAAAGCAAAACCACCCAACTACAGATATGAGAGTCAGCAGCCACGTTGTCGGCTCGGGAACCGGAATTGCGATTAGTGCCAAATGGCGAACTGCGGAAACTTGGCCAAATCGCCCCACCGGCTGGAAATCGATTCGCTGATCGGTTCCATCGAAATTGACGCTCGAGATGTTCGTGTCGTTGGGGAACCGGGGACGGTGTTCCTGGTTGCTCTAGATGATGCGGTCGTTGTAGGGGGCCAGCCGCGCGTGCCATTAGCCTGCTCCCGTAGATGCCCTTAGTCGCAATCTGAATCGCTGGTTTCAGGCCACGCCTTGGGTGATCTAAAGGGCTGCATACTGAGTGTCATCGACACCTGCGACCGGCATTTTAGCGGGCAGGCTGGCCGTAGGCCCCGAACCGGTTACCGAATCGGAGGGCGCAAAGAAAAGCCGCAAACCCTTATGAGTTAGCGGCTTACCAAGTCGGGCCGACAGGATTTGAACCTGCGACCTTTTGACCCCCAGTCAAACGCGCTACCAGTCTGCGCTACGGCCCGAGTTTTCTTTGCCACAGGGACCGCGATCCAGGCATCGATTCGAGGCCGGTAGCGGAGCCTTGCAGCAAGACGTAAAGTATCGCAGATGGTTCGCCGGATGGCAACCGCGGCGCGTTCCACGCTTCCAGTGTCAGTCATTTTCATGGACAAATCGCCCTTCATCGACCGGCTGGCGGCTGCTGTCGCGGAGCGGCAAACGCCGCTATTAGTTGGACTTGATCCTCGATGGGCGAACTTACCTCGGGAGTTTCGTACAGAGCCGGCCAGCATGGCCGAGCAGGCGGCGGCGTATGAAGGGTTTTGCTGCGGCGTGATCGATGTTGTTGCCCCGTTGGTGTCGGCGGTGAAACCGCAGGCGGCGTTTTTTGAAGAGCTTGGCCCGGCGGGGATGGTTGCACTTGCCGATGTGATCGCCTATGCGCGAAATCAGGGGCTGCTTGTGATCCTCGATGGCAAGCGGAATGACATCGGTTCGACGGCCGAGGCTTATGCTCGCGGTTGGCTGGGGCGTGATAAAAGTCCGTGGGGCGCCGATGCGCTAACAGTAAGCCCGTATCTCGGTGACGATAGCCTCACGCCGTTTGTGGCGACCGCCCGCGAGCGGGACGCCGGCATCTTTGTGCTCGTGAAAACATCGAACCCCGGCGGCGCGGTGTGGCAAGACCTCGACGCCGGTGGAGGGCGGCTCCACCAACTCGTGGGCTCGCACGTTGAGCAACTCGCGACGCAGACTCTTGGCGCTTGCGGCTACGGCGCGGTTGGCGCGGTGGTCGGCGCGACCTACCCCGAGCAACTCATCGAATTGCGGCAGCTCATGCCCCACACATGGTTCCTCGTGCCGGGCTTTGGCTCGCAAGGAGGCACCGCCGCTGACGTGGCTGGCGCATTTGATTCGCGTGGATTGGGAGCAATCGTAAACAGCTCACGAGGAATCATCTTCGCCCACGAGCGAGAGGATTACGCCCAGCGTTTTCCGCCCGACGACTGGCGGCGCGCGGTCGAAGCGGCCACAATCGAAGCAATCGAACAACTGCGCGCTGTGAGCTAGCCGTCGCATCACATGACATGGTCCGTTTCGCACGTGGTGCGACGGCTAGTGCTGACCCGCGAGGAATTCGTTCGCCTCGCGCAAATATTCTCTTGTGCGACGCGACGTGCGAGTGAAAAGTCCATAGTAAACCACGTATCGGGCCGCGGCGATGCCATCCCACAGAGATATCTTCTTACCCTCCTGATAGCTGCGGCCACTGTAGGAAATTGGCACTTCACCGATGCGCGCGTCGGTCCGAGCGACCATGGCAGTCAATTCGATTTCAAGTCCGAACCCATAGCTCGTAAATCTTAGTGGTTTTACCAGCCCCGCGCGGAATGCTTTGAAGCCGGTTTCGACGTCCGTCAACTTGCGACCGGTGAAAAGATTGCTCCACCAAGTGATGAATCGATTACCGACGCGGTTCCAAAAGTATTCCGTGCGAGTGGGGTCGCGCTCGAGAAACCGACTGCCATAAACGACGTCGGCCTGGTTTGCCAAGATCGGCTCGATCAATCGCGGAATCTCTGCCGGGTCGTATTCCAAGTCGGCGTCCTGAATCACCAACACCTCGCCCCTTGCCGCGGCGATAGCCCTCGCGATCGCAGCCGTCTTGCCTTGATTGGTGGGCAGGCCTTCAATCCGAACCCGTGGGTCGCGATGCGCGATCCTTGCGATTAATTCGCCCGTGCGGTCTTGGGAACCATCATCAACAATCACTACCTCCAAATCGTGAAGCGCCGCCGCCAGCACGCGCTCCAGGAGTTCGCCGACCGTGCGTTCTTCGTTGTACGCGGCGATTAGCACCGACAATGCGACCGTGCGCTCTGCCGGCTGGGTTGCGCTATAGTGGGGCTGTGCTTGAGTCATCCGTTAGCGGCCACACGGGTTGGTGCAAACCTATTCGGCCGCGTGCATCTGCTCCGCGATCCACCGCTCCAGTTCGGCAAGCTCCTCCGGCGACATCTGCAACGATTTGTCAGGCCGCAAACGAACCGCTTCGCGGAGATAGACGTGTTGAATCTCGCGTTGCGGCTTGTCAGTATTCCAGTGGAGCAAAATTCGGATGCAGCGGGGCAACGAGCTGGGGATCGACATTTCATGCCCGCACAGCATCGGCACATCGAGCCAGCCAAGCTGCCGGGCCGCCAAGGCGGGAAACTCGGCCGTGATATCGCCCGTGGTGGTAAAAATGCCGCTGGCGACGTCTTCTTTGCGGATGCCATTGCGATGGATCATCAGCGCCAGCAACTCGCGGGTTGCTTGTAGCACCGCTTCCCGCTCGTTCTCGGCGACTGTCGTCGCACCGCGGACCCCTCGGCAGGTCATCTGGTTCACTCCTAATCCACCGATCCACTATTTCCCGCCCGTAGTCTACTATGCTGTTCGCGGCTGGGCAGCACCGCCAATACCAGTTGTGCCACTGTGCCACGCGGTGCGCGCACGATGTTGGCACAACGAGATTTGATCGTAACCGTTCACACCCCGCGGCAACGAGTCGTTTTGCGGGGTGAGTACGTGGGGGGGGATCGTTGCAAGCAAGGGTGGCCAGGGAATCAGCTTTGTCACCGGCTTTCCCGCAAATGGGCGAATTTCTCGAAGAATATTCAGCTCTGTCAGCCCCATTTTTAGAGACAAAGCTGACCAAGCTGGCGTTATTGCGGAAGGCCGCGTAGGTCACGCCTACACCCCATTGTAAATTCCTGGCGTTTTCCTTGTCGCCAAATCACAATGTATTTGCTAGACTGCCAAAATCGGCTCAGGGCACCGATCAAGATCGAAGGATCAAGCGGATGCGGTGGATTTGGGCGGTTTGCCCCTGGGGCATCTTTCTGTTGAGCGCACAGCCCGCGTTGGGCGTGCAGCGCGTCGTAGCTTCATCGGCCCAATTCTCGGCCGCCCTAGCTGCCGCCGCGCCCGGCGACGAAATTATTCTCCAGCCCGGCGTATATAGCGGCGGAAACTTTCGCGGCGGACTGCGACAGGTCACGATCCGCAGCGCCGATCCCGAGAATCGCGCGATCTTTGACGGCGGCGGCACAGCGATCCAACTTTCCGACGCGCAGGAAGTGACCATCTCCGACGTCGTCATCCGCAACCAGGAGAGCAACTCGCTGAACATCGACGATGGCGGCACGTTCGCCACCCCCAGCACCGGCATTACGCTTCGCAATCTACTCGTCGCGGACATACAGAATCCCGGTAATCTCGACGGCATCAAGCTCTCGGGCGTAGACAACTTTCTGATCGACCGGGTCGAGGTTCGCAACTGGGGCACCGGCGGCAGTGCCGTGGATATGGTCGGCTGCCATCACGGACTCATTCAGAACTCACTGTTCGTACACACGAATGCCTCCGCGAACGGCACCACGTTGCAACCCAAGGGGGGAAGTAAGGACATCACTTTCCGCGCCAATCGCATCGAACTTCCCCGCACCGCGGGGCGTGCGATTCAGGCAGGCGGCTCTACAGGAACGCCGTTCTTTCGTTTCGTTGATGGTGATTCCGGCTACGAAGCGGACGAGATAACCGCCGAAGGAAACGTTGTAATTGGCGGCACCTCCACCTTCTCGTGGGTCAACATCGACGGTGGAACCTTTCACCACAATCTCGTCCACCGACCCGGCAATTGGACGGCGCGGATTCTCAACGAAAACCAGGGGAACCCAATCATCGATACACAGAACGGCAAGTTCCACGATAACGTCGTGATCTTCAACGACACAGCGACCGAGTACAGTCTAGCAGTGAATGTTGGCTCGGAAACGCTGCCGGAGACTTTCAGTTTCGCCCGCAACAAGTGGTTCAACTTGGCGAATCCGACGCCCGGTGGGTCAATCCCCAACCTGCCAACGTCGGAAGTCGACGGCCAGTACGGCGTCGATCCGGGCGTGGACATCGACGAGCCGATTGTGTGGCAATTTCCTTGGGGTAAGTGGGTCGTCAACGCGACGGGTGCCGCCGCGGGCGTAAACATTTCAGATTTTGCCGAGTATCAGCAGGCGACCCCAACCGATTCAGCGGCGTTCTTTCCTCTGCTGGAGAATCCACTCGCGGGCGAGTGGGAGTTCGCGCCACTCACGGGGGAGAGTTTGCAACTGCCGGCGTTTTCGCAAGCGGTATTGATCGATCCAGCGACCTGCCCAGGTTGCGTCCCTCTTTCTGGCGATTACGACCACAATGGACAAGTGAATCAAGCGGATTACGACCTCTGGCGAGCAAACTTCGGTTCGACGACCCTGCTCGCCGCGGATGGCAACGGCAATCGTTTGATTGATGCGGCCGATTACGTCGTCTGGCGGAATCGAACGTCGGCCGCCGGCAGCACCGTGGCCGTTTCCGAGCCGGCGCACTGCATGTTTCTGTTGTTCCTGGCTATTAGGATCGGATTTCAGTGCGAGAAAACCGGAGGTCAAATTTGACGGTCGGCGAAACGTTAGGAACCTCGGCGATCCCGCCGAGTTAAACCGTTAGCGACTTTTTGTCAGGGGCTTTAGTTTGGAGGTCGGAAGTGATGAAGACTTCTCTAGTCCAGTGTTCGCGATTGGCGTTTGAGCATCTTGAATCGAAGCAGATGCTCGCCGGAGACGTAGCGATTGCCGTCATTGACGGCAATTTGTTAATCAAGGGGGACGAGCTTGGCAACCAAATTGCCATCACCGCCGGCGAAGAGCCGGGGCAATATGTCATTCGCGGCCTCGATGGGACGATGCTCCATCGGGTCGCATCCATCGACCCTGTGGAGCCTGTTCTGGATTCGACCGCGCCACCGGTGTCCGTACTCGTGGTGGATGGCGTTCGGCGAAACGTGCGGATCGGCATGGGCGAAGGCGACGATTTGGTCGTACTTCACGACGCCGGTTTCCGTGGCAACGTCGGCATCGGCACCGACGGCGGGGATGACACGGTCCGCGTCGGCGTCCGTGTTGATTCTCTCACGGCCGCAGCGCGCCCCCAGTTAAGTGACGCAATCGATGGAACGCCTGACCGGCCCTCCGTCGTTATTCGAGGCAATCTAACGATTGCCACGGGTGACGAGAACGATGTGGTGCAGATTCCAAGCGCTCAAGTGGTTGGCCATCTGCGGATCGGCACAGGTGCCGGGAACGACCGAGTCAACCTTGGTAACGCGCTAAGCGCTGCAACGGCTGAAGCAGTGTTGGAAATGCCGCCGGTCACGGTCGGTCGCGGCACCACCGTCGAACTTGGTGCGGGAACTGATGGCTTCGTGGCCAGCGGCGTTCGCTCGCCACAGGGGGTCGCAGTTTACGGCGGCGAAGGGCGTGATGAGATTGTCTTGCGAAACGTGCAGGCCGGTGCGCGGCTGACAGTGGACAGCGGACCAGGACAGGTCGCCGACTACGTCGCGCTCACCCGTGTCGAAACGCGTTCAGCCCTCGTGAAAACGGGTACCGGCAACGACGTGGTGCAGATCGCCGATTCGGCGTTCGGTCTGCTCGCCGTGTTGCTCGATGATGGTGACGACAAGCTCTCGCTTCGCGGTGTGAAATCACGAGCGACACTGCTGTTGGGCGGCGATGGCGAGGACACACTCACGATGCTCGGCGAGAATCTGTTGGGAATTCAGTTCATCCACGGATTTGAGCACCGCGGACCTGCGGAATAGTCATCGATCGCCGACAAAAGCGGTAACTTAGGTGGTTTGCGACGGGGATTAAATCGCGAATCAGCGAGGAACCAACAACTTCCGATCTATTTCGAGCTATCGTGCGTTTAGCCAATTGACACCCGCTAGCAAACGGGTATTATTGACTCTCCCGTGAGACGAGTGCCCCGGAAGGGGTGCCAATCGAGCGGGATTTTTAGTCTCCAAATTTTTCCGCTTTAGGCCTTGCCTAGCAGGGTGCATCGCGGAATAATGAGGGGCTACACAGTTCTTTGACAATTTGGTGAGTGACCTCCTTTT
>JBBDWY010000067.1:0-18931 GCA_040902605.1 Pirellulales bacterium
GTAACTTCCGGGAGAAGGAGCCACCACCTTTTCAACTAAACCAGGGACATCCTCTATTTGCCAACTGGCGGCGAACTGTGTTACGGTCAATCGAGTAAGTAAGAGGTTCAGCCATGTATCGGAATTCATTTGTCAGCGGATTCGCGGCTACGATCCTGTTTCTAAGCGGGGCGCAGGCAGAGTCGCCAAATGATAAGGCTGAAGCCGTGACGATCCCGCTCGACAGAATCTGGGCGAGAGAAATGCCGGGTACTCGCGATATAGAAAAGTTAGACCCGAAGCGCCCACTCGTCTACGAGATACGACGTGCAATCGGATTCCCACCGAAAGACAAAGAAGCGCAACCCGCCTTTGCAGTTTTGGGTACGGGGCTGGACGCGCTTCGCGAGGCACACGCAGTTTTCGTTGAAAAGAAGAAGCCGCGTGATAGGTTTCCCGCAGCCAGCGAAGTCTCGGTCGTATTCTTTTCGTATCAGTTTGGCCCGTATGTCCACGTACATGAAATTGCGCGTCAAGGCAATATCGTTGACATCCGCTATAGGTTCGTTCCACACGAGGAGCAAATCACTGCTGAGGGAATCGCGCTGATCCCGCTGGGCAAACTGGGGGCCGGAAAGTACCGAGTGGATATCATCCAGACCCCAATGGAACAGAAGTATCTTGATAAAGGTTTCCGTCCGGTAAGCGAAGCCAATGCTCGCCGCATCGTATCTCGGTCATTTTCGTTTGCAGTCTCGGAGCAAGGAGAATAGTCATGGCTCGACTGAGAACTAGCAATGGTTGTGCGGCTGCTCTTGTGTTTTTGTTCGCAACCACTGCATTGGCGGACACCATTACTATCGGGCCGAACGGCATCAATTCCGTTGGCTTGGGTACTGGTGCGGGAGTTGTCATTGGTCAAGTCGAGCGATTCCGACCCGGTGATGCGGAGGCTGGGGACGACCTTGCGCATCGCAATACCACAACTAATCCAGCCGGTGTCTTTGAACAAAATGGTTTTGTCCCACCCGACAGCTTGGCCGTCATGAACCATGCCCAAGAAGTTGCGGGTGTAATGATTTCCACCGACGCGACAGATGGCACTGCGCCGCCAGAGGTGGTAAATGGAATTGCACCGACCGGCGTAGCCACGGGAGCTTCACTGTATTCATCCGCCTACATAACCGATGGCATTAATCCCGGATATCAAGACGCCATTCTCACGTTTCAGTTTATTGCCGACATAGCCGGGATGCGCGCCGTGAATCATAGCTGGGGAAAGCCTATCGATGGAGGGGAGCCGCTGGATGGCAGTTCACTCTTAACACTTGGATTTGACTGGTCGGTGCGACGGCATAACGTGCTTCACATCGTCGCCGGCAACGAAGGCAATATGACGCCAGTGCCAAAGGACAACTATAATGGCATGACGATTGGTCGATCAGCGAAAGACGCCAATGGTGTCTATCGGCTAGTCTCGTCAGAAAACACTTATGATGAAGATGCGGCGGGCGACCGAACTTCGATTGCCCTTATTGCTCCGGGTGACGACATCGAGTTGACAGGGCTTGGGAATGCCCACGCGATCAGGAATGGCAGCAGTTTCGCCGCGCCGCATGTTACGGGCACGGTCGCGCTGTTGCAGCAAAACGCTGTAACCACGAATTCCAGGCGGCCTCAGGTTATGAAGGCGGTCCTGATGAATTCCGCTGATAAGATCAAGGACATCATTGGTATGCAGCGAACAGTGTTGAAACAGGGCGGTGGTGACTGGTTCGGTACGGACGCCCAATCGGACCCGAATATTCCATTGGATATCGCAATGGGCACAGGACATTTGAATGCAAGCCGGGCATCGCAACAATTTAACGCCGGCGAGTTTGGCCTCGGCGGCGTTCCGCTTATAGGCTGGGATTGGGGCACTCAAAACGATCCGTTCATCGCCAATACGTATAGAATCAGTCTAGCTCAGGGCGACTTTGTGTCCGCCACGCTCGTTTGGGACCGTGAGGTCTTTTTGAACTCCGGTGAACTAGATTATACGCCCGGCGATGGATTTACCGACTTAGGCTTCGCGAACCTTGACCTTTACTTAGTTCCCGCCGGTTTGGACATATCACAAGCCGTCGCGGCCTCAACGAGCACCGCCCAGAATGTGGAACACATTTTTGCCAGCGTTCCTTTTGGCGGGAACTATGAGGTTGCGGTCACGATAGGCGAGTTTACTGAGGTGCCATACGCGATTGCTTGGTGGGCCGGGGCGGATGCACGAGCCGCGCTAGGTGACTTCAATGGCGATGGCAGCGTCAATGCGGCCGACTATGTTGTGTGGCGTAAGACGGATGGCTCGCCGGAAGGCTATGACGAGTGGCGAGCGAATTTCGGTAACACTTCTGGCAGCGGCAGCTTGGCGTCAGTGCCAGAGCCAAGCGGGCTTATGCTGCTCGCATTCGGCGTAACCCCAGTCCGTTTTCGTAGAATCGCCCCAGCACGCGATGCGGCCAGCAGCATCGTGGCGAAGAATCCCAGCCAAACTGCTCGTCGTCTTGCCGTATGAGCCAGTGCAGCGACGCCTGAAGTGATGAGAATGGCAAGCCTGATAAAAGCCGAACGTCCTCAGCGGCCGCTAAACTCCGCAGGACTTCGATCGCCACAACGCCACGATCGCAACGGCGATTAGCTCCGATTTGATTCCGAAGTGTCGCATTGTGCACCACGCTTCCGCCGTCCATTCTACGGCAGTTCCTCCGCGGGTGGCCAAAAGGCGTGATGAAATTGGACGGCAAATGTGGTAGGGTGGCTTCAATGATGATTGTCAACACCGCGATTGCCGACGCTTCCTAGCCTGCCGAATGGCTTGCCGGGGGGGCGTCCAAATCTCTCTCCAATTCGGACGTAAATTCACTCCTTTTTGCAGCATGATGACCGAGCCGTACGCCTTTAAATACCGAAGCAAGCGCCTTGCCCGACGCGCAATATTGCCGAATTTTGCACGGCCGTGTGGGACCCCCCAAGGGCGCGCAAAATTAATCGGGCCAGTATTTGTTCTTTTGCTGCCGACCGTTTGCGCCAGTGGGGCGGAACCATCTTCCGCCAGTTCCGATCTGCCGTCGGTGCATGAGATGATCGAGGCACGCACTGATGTGTGGGGCGATGCGGCGCGGGCGCAGCCGAACGGCGCCAGCTATGAGTTCTTCGAACCGCTACTGCCGCCGCTGCGGTGGGTCAACACCGATTTCCGTCATTACCCGATCGTGCTCAGTGCGCCGCGCAGCCCGCAAAAAACGCGGCTGGTGAGCAATGGCAGCGCCGTCAATGCCCGCGCCAAACAGCCGCCCATGTGGTACGAACAGGGTGTGCCCGTCACGTTCTTCGTCGGCGACTCGCCCGAATCGTTCGGCGAAGACCTTAGCCGGCTTGAGATCCCGAGGTGCCTCGAGGGCTATCTTCCCGTCGTGGGGATCCACTACCGTCACAACGGCGTGACCTATCAGGAAGAGGCTTTTGCGCCTGTCGATGATAAATCAGCCAACTCTGGCGCCGCCATGCTTCGTTTTTCGCTGGCGAACGGCAATGCCGCACACAACGGCCGCGTCGAGGCGCGCATCGATTCGCAGACGGCCCTCCAAGCGAGGAACGGTGAAGTGCTCAATGCGCAGGGCCAGAGTTTGGTCGCCTTCAGCCCTGCCTGGAAATGGCAATCCGCACGCAATGCGCTGGTCGCAGAACTCGACAATGATCAAACCGCCGAGCTTGCGATCTTCACCCAGCCGACTGACGCCGGCCGCGCGATGACGAGCGCGATGTACGACGAGCTCAAGCAAGAATGCATTCACGCGTGGACCGATCTGCTCGACCGCAGCATCGTCCTGGAGACGCCGGAGCCGATCGTCAACGACGCCTGGCGCGCAACGCTCATCGGCACTTCCATGATCGCGGTCGGGGATCGGCTTCACTACAGCGCGGGCAACGCCTACGCCAAGCTCTACGAAGGCGAGTGTGGCGACACGCTGCGATCCGTCATGCTGTTTGGCCACCTCGACGCGGCGCCCGCCATGCTCAAGCCGCTCTTGGAATTCGATCGGCAAGCGACGCGGTTTCACGTCGCGGGCCACAAGCTGCAATTGCTCGCTTACTTCTACTGGCTCACTCGCGATGCCGACACCATTCGGGCGTACGAACCGTTGTGGCGGCCTTCGGTGGAGCTCGTTCTCAATAGTCGCGAGCCGCAAACCGGCCTCTTGCCCAAGGACAACTACGCCGGCGACATCGCCACTCAGGTGTACTCGCTGAACTCGAACGCCAATTGCTGGCGGGGCTTGCGCGACGTGGCAGCCATGTTGGATGACATGGGAGCCAGCGACGAAGCGAAGCGCCTTCAAGATGTTGCCGCCGACTACCGGCGGAAGATTTTGGACGCGGTTGCCCGCAGCGAGCGTCGCGATACCACTCCCCCTTTCATTCCGGTCGCACTGCTCTTCGATGAGCCTGCCCATGACCCGCTGACTGCCACGCGAATGGGCAGCTATTACGATCTGATGTGCCCGTATGTCATCGGGTCGGAAATCTTTGGCCAGGGTTCTGATCGCGAAGACTGGCTGCTCGGTTACATGCAGACTCACGGCGGCATCGCCATGGGGATGCCGCGCACGAAGCCCAGCCAAGGACAGTTCAAAAATGAGCACGGCGTCGTCCCGCTGTACGGGCTCCGCTATCAGAACGCCTTGCTGCGCCGCGATGAACGCGAGAAAGCGCTGGTCGGCTTTTACGGGCAGCTCGCCCAAGGAATGGCGCGCGGCACATTTATTGGAGGGGAAGGGACTCGCTTCCTGCACGGCGACGCGAACGGCCGCTCGTTCTACCTGCCGCCCAACAGCGCCGCGAACGCCGTATGGCTCGTCACGCTCCGAAATCTGTTAATTCAAGATTGGGACCTCGATGAAGACGCCAAGCCGGACACGCTCCGCCTGCTGTTCGCGGCGCCACGCCGATGGCTCGTTGGGGGCGGGCAGATTCGGATCGAAAACGCGCCCACCGCATTTGGCCCCGTTTCTTGTCGAGTGGCATCGAAGTTGAACGACGGTTACATCGAGGCACGTGTGACGCCGCCGCCACGACGTGTCGAAACCATGTTGCTTCGCGCGCCGTTGCCCGAAGGATGGAAGGTCGATGCCGTGGAGATCAACGGCGCGGGCGCTCCGCTGCGCGAGGGCGACACGGTCGATCTCACCGGTCAAACCGGGCCGCTAACGGTCCGATTCATCGTCAAGCGCTCGTGACGAGGCGCTCTGGCCGTTTCCAAAGCGCGATGCCCAACATTGCGATGAAAGCCAGGATCGAGCCGGCCGGTTCGGGAACGGCGGAAGGCGCGGCCGAGCCGCTGCCGGCTGTTTGGCCGAAGTGAGCGCGCCACGAGTGATAGTCCGCCTGGCCAATTACGCCCGTGTTATTCGGATCGCGATTGGGGATGCTTCCGGCGCCAACGTTGCCGCGCCACACAAGGTAATCGGCGGCGTCAACGAGCCCATCGACGTTATAATCGCCAACAATCGGCGGCGGAATAAACGTCGTGACTTGCAGTCTGCCTGCGCCCGTGATGAGCGCGCTGATGTACTGGGCGCCCGAGCCGACGGCGCCCCAAAGTCCGGCCGCCTGTGAGACGCCGTTGATGAACAACGAATCGATGATATCGGGGCTGCCCGTGAAATTCAAATTAAGCGTCCCTCCAGTCGACAGGTACACGTCGGCCGCATCGGCGAGGAACGGGCTGTTCATTCGCAAAATACCCGCCTGCACTGTCGTCTCGCCGGTGTAAGAGTTCGCAGCGGTGAGCGCGAGCGTGCCGGCTCCGCTTTTGGTGACCCCACCGCCGCCCGACACGATACCACTGATTGTAAACGTGCCCGTATTGATGGCCGCATTCACGCCGCTGCTCGTGAGCTGCACGCCCACGCCAAGGTTATGGTTGCCCTGGTTGGAGATCAGCGTGGCGGCGCTGCTGGAGTTATTCAGCATCAGGCTGCCGCCGGTTCCGGGGCTGATGGTGTAACTGAAGGGGCTGGTGAAGGTCAGCGTCCCCACGGTCTTGGTGCCGTCGAGCGTGATCGTGCGGCTGGCCGTGTTGGTTGGCCAAAAATTGACGACCGCGCCGTTGGTGTTTGGCACGCCGCCGAGCCAGTTCAGCGGATGGCTCCAGCTGAGCGGGATGACGGTTCCATTAACGTTGATCGCGCTATCGGAAAGCCACTGCGGCTGCTGGCTCGCCAGGACGCGCCGCGTGCGATAGTAGTATTCGTGCTGAATCTGTTCGGGCAGCGTGATGCCCATGGCGTTCCCGCCCCAGTTGTAGGCGAGAAAGCCGGGGAAACCGACGTTAAGAATGGCGTCCTGGCGAAGCTGGATGACGGTGTCCCAGTCCGACGCGGAGGCCAGTCCCGCGCGACCCCAGCCGACCGCTTGCTCGTTCCCTTGACCGTTGATGAAGGTGGCGTTGTTGCTGGCGAAATGCTCGGTCACAAACAGCCGCGACGCCGGCACTCCCCGGTTGAGGTACGAGTTCTTCGACGCTTGATACTGGCTCTGCGCCCAGGCGAGTCGCTGAGCGTTGGTTGTGCCGCTGTTCCAGACCTCGGTGCCACTCAGGTAGCACTCGATGCCGACGTACGACACTTCCGCCAGCGCCTGCCACGACGCGTTGTTCTGTGCAGGGTTCTGGAAAGGGGCCAGGGTGATGACGTCGTAGCCGTAGTGTTCGTGCAGTCGTGTGACGCAGTCGATGAGCCAGGTGCGATACGTGGAGAGGCTCGGTGCCCCAGGAGAGTTGGACCACCGGCTGGGAGAGATTTCGTTGAGGATAAGCCAATTTGGCCGGGGGCCATTGCGCGCCGAATTGTTGACGGTGTACTGGTTGATGGCATCGGCGGCGGCGGCGCCATTTTTGACGGTCTGCTCGTCGTAGCGGTCGTTGAGAAAATTGTAGAACTCGGCCAGCGCATTTCCGTTGGCGACCATCTCGGGACGGTGGTTGTCCGTCGAGGTCATCATGTAGTTGCCGTTGATGCTGGGATAATTCAGCACATTGAACTGCGCCTGGCCGAAGGTGGACTCGAACGAGGTGTAGTCGAAGTGCAGGTCGTAAGCCCGTGCCGCGACGCCGAGCACCAGTACTGGCACCGCAGCACCGAGAGCGTACGCCAGCAAATTCCGATGGCAACGTGCGGAACCTGACCTCAAAGGACGCGTCCTCATCAGCTGTTAACGACCGTAGCACTCGCGAGCCGAGTTTCCAACAAAGCGGAGGGCAGGGGACTCGAACCCGCAACCCCTTGCGGGCACCACATTTCCAGTCAGTCGGTGTGGCGCCACAGCCGCCAAACCTAATGATAAACGATTCAATACTTTCCGTCGATCAGCCGACGGATGACGAGCGGGCTGGTGACTCGCGGGTGACGGTACAAACGGCCGCCAACGGAGAAAACTGGCCGCCCGACCCGGCGCGTCTTTGCGGCCGGAGTGACCACGGAGTATCAGACCAAACGGAGAGATGAGTTCCCGGCACCTCCAGCGTGTGCCATCAAACCAATCGGATGGAGACTGGCAGCACACGTCAAAACCGGTGGATTGAAGAAGCATCTCGCTTGCTGACGGGTTGATGGCACTCGCAAGGCAATTCGGCACCTCCTCCGGCTCCCTATCATTGCCCCCAATATCAGCAGCAATGCACTTGCGGGCTCGGGCACGGTCGTGTTGGACAAGGACGCGCTGCCGGCAGTCTGGCCGAAGTGAGCCCGCCATGTGTCGTACCCGGCCTGGGTGCCGTCGTTCTTGCGCCACACAACGTAGTCGGCCGCATCGACGATTCCGTCGTTGTTGTAGTCTCCAGGAAGCTCCGGCGCAGTGACGATTGATGCGGAAACATCATCGATAAAAATTGTGCCGATCGCGGCCAGCGCGCCGCCAGAAATAAACGTCAGATCAAAAGACCTAACACCATTGGGCAAAACAATGGTCGTTTCAAACACGGTAAATTCGGTTGCCTGGCCCGACACAGTGAAATTAAGTTCGATAAGCGGGTTCGTAAGGTCTAGTGATGCTACTTCGTCTTCCGATAATCGCAGGCGAGCGCGGAACTCATCACCATCGGCGATGTTGTATTGCCAAAACCAGCGCAATTGGAACGAGCGGTCCTCGCCGGCGGGAATGGCGGTCGCGTAGCTGCGCCATTCCTCCGCGCCGTTCGCGTCGGTGTCGGCAAGTTCCAGCGAGTGTGTCGGGCTAAGCGCTTCGTCCGAGGACCACGCGGCATGGGTGCTGTAGTGCCAGAAGGAGGGTCGATTGGGGTTGTTGGGATGCGCCGAATCGACGTCCGGATTGCGCACGAGATTGTCGGGCAGCAGCGTGGCGTTGTAATCGATGACCACTCCGTCCACGAGCAAGCGACGCCCCTGCCGAATTTCTGTGCCACCGGAGGGAACGAGGACGAGCATCACGGCCTCGTCGGCCGGAACGTTAAAGAAGGTTTGCGATGTTGCGCCCCGAGCCAGATATCGATTTGACACCGCGTCGTAGAGATCGAACGAACTACCGCCAAGATTAATCGCTACCGATTGCGTGGACGCCAAGGGATTATAATACAAATACGTGTTGTGCGCCGTGTCGTGGTAGAAATCGGTGGCCAGCAGATCGAGCTGAAGAATCTTCTCGACGTTGGTGGTCTTGATGATCGACCCGAAGACGCCGGAGACAGCAGAGCCGTAGATGCTAAAATCGGTGAGCGGCCCCCAGCCATAGGTGAGCGGGTCGCCTGCCGCATAGAGTTCTTCGCCGTCGAACTCGCCGCCGAGCCAATGGTGGCGTAGTCCCTCATAAGCGACCGAACTTTGTGGATCCCCGGTCCAGAATTCGGACGACTGGTTCTGCGGCGAATGCGCGTTGCCATAGAACAAGCGAGCGGCGTTTGCCGCATTGAGCATCCATTTGCCGATCGCCCGAGCATACCTGTCCTCGTAGCGCGCGAGCGGGACCATTGGCATGGCGGTGGCAAATGTGTTCATCGCGAACGCATAACCGCGGACGTTGGCTCCGGTGTTTGGGATTGTGAATCCCATCAGTCCGCCCACGTCTTCGTCTCCCCATTGCTCGCCGCTGATCATGATCTTGGTGGGCCGGGCGTTGCTGCGCGCGAAGACCCAATTCACTAACTTCTGAATGTCGTAGTTGCCCCCGTGTTCGGCGTTCATGCGGGCGGCGGTATAGGCGCCGAAGGGCATCAGAATCTCATAGTCCGGGTTGTTGGTGGTTGTTTGTTCGTAATATGCCAAGCTCCAATTGACCGCGTTTAGATGAGTTGCCGCCTGCGTCGGGTTCGACTCTCGATTCCGCCAGTAGGCCGCATGCTGCAACCATGCCATTCCCAGTCCCATGTCCGGTTCACGCCATACGCCGTTGTACACAGGTTGTTGGGTGCGGAAATCGTAAGCCGTGTAATTGAAATTGGGCGCCGTTCCACCGGCGGTCAAATCCTCCACGGCGTAGTAGAATCGCGAGTCGATCGTGTTGAGGATGGTTTGCAGGGAAGACTGGCCCGGATAACGGTCGGCAATGCTGTAGAAAAGAATGTTGGGGTACACCTCGTACCAGGCGGACTGGCCAGAAACGGAAAACGGCGTATTGAGAACCACAAATTGGGAGTTTCGGTTGACGTAATACGCGCGCGTCATCGCGACCCAGTTATACGGGCCCGTTGTCTTATCCACGCCGACAAGCGTCCCTCCGAGCACGGCACCCAGCGACGCGATCGCTTCGTGGACAGGCTCGCCCGTCTCGCCGAAGGTGCGCGTTTCGCCAACATAGGCTGCCAAGCCGAACCATGTCTGGGTCTGAGGCGGTTGCAGCGTGTTGTCGATCCTCACCAAAGGCAAGAATTGCCCCGTCGCAGACGTGTTAAATGCTAAAGTGTCGAAGTCCGTGGCAGTTTCATGCCAATCGCGCATCTGATAGGTAGCTGGCGCGTTGGGCAACAGATCGATTGGGGCCAGGGGCAGTTGGCGCCCGGCTGCCAGACTGACGAGCGGCGGCTGTGCGATGGCGAACGCAAAGAGCGTGCAGCAACAAAACCGTGACGCGCGTGAATAGCCAAGCACGTCCGATGCGGGGACATAACGGCTGCGCGCCTTAGCTACGCTGGGACCGTCAGTCATTGATATCCTTAGAGACGGGCCGGCTGCCGCTTTGCTCCCGAACTGAATGAGAACACAACAACAGGACCAGCGCCAGCGTCATTATTAGTAGGCCAGAGGGTTCCGGCACGGCTGCGCTCGAGCCCAAGCCGGAGCCGCTGCCCGGCGGCGACATTGCACCAAAGTTGGCTCGCCAAACGTTGTACCCCTGCTGGCCATTGATGCCAATCTTCCGCCAAGCGACATAGTCTGCTGAGTCGATCTTACCATCGCCGTTATAATCGCCGGGCATGACATTCTCGACCAAGCTCAAAACTTGATTAGGCGACACGTTGGTCAGCTCTTGCACGGCCCCGCTCGGCCAGACGACGGTGATTAAATCAATGCTCCCGGAATTGGCGCCCAAGCCGAAATGCGCTGTCAACTCGTTCTGGCTGAGGAAATTGCTTCCCGCGTTGATCTCTCGGACAATCTCGTCGCCGGCGACATTGGCGTCGGGGTCGACGGTGATGAAAGCGCCGATGCCGTCGCGGTTGGAAGCGGTCCCCTCGACCTTGATCTTCAACCAGTCGTTCCCGTTGCCGCCGTCGTTGCGGTAGAGGATCGGCTTGGCGCCGTGGTTGACGATGAAGACATCCAGATCGCCGTCGTTATCGTAGTCAAAACTGAGCAGGCCACGTCCCTGGCCACTATCAGTAACACCCGCGGCAGTGGAGACGTCGGTAAACACGCCGTTATCGTTCTGGTAGATGTGCGATATGTCGTCGAAAGGGGTCGAGGGCGGCCAACCGTTGGTGACAAACAGATCCAGGTCGCGGTCATTGTCGTGGTCTAGGAAAGTGGTTCCCCACGACCACCCGGAATCGCGGACGCCGCCGAGGTCTGTCTGGTCGGCAAATGTGCGGTCGCCGTTGTTCCGGTAGAGGCGGTTGCCGCTGTGGTCTAGAGTCTGGCCGGGTATATCGACCAGGGCCGAAACAAACCAATCCAGCCGCCCGTCGCCATCGAAGTCGCCGATGGTGCTTCCCATCCCGTCCTCGTCGGAGCCCAACCCCGCGGCAAGTGTGCCGTCAGTGAACGTGCCGTCGCCGTTGTTCCAAAATAACTGGCTGGTCTGGAAATCGCTGGCAATTGCCAGGTCTGGGTGGCCGTCGCGATCGATGTCGGTGAAGGTCGACGAGTGGCGGTGCGTGTTGGTATCGCCGGGGTAGAAGGGAGAGGTGCGGTAGACGTCCAGGCCCGCCGCCACGGTCACGTCCTCGAAATGGCCAGGGTTGGCGGCGCCGAGGTTGTGCAGCAGGCGGGAGGTGCTCACCGAGATGTCGTTGCCCCAGTCATTGGTGTGAATATCGAGGTAACCGTCGCTGTCGTAGTCCCCAAAGGTAACGCTTTGCCCGTAACGAAACACGCCCTCCACTGCGGCGCCGCGCTGAACGGCTTGTTCGGTGAAGTGACCGTTACCGTCGTTGACGTACATATAGAACCGGGTGCCGCCACTTGAGGTGACATACAGGTCCTTGTCACCGTCATTGTCGATATCGCCCCAGGCGGGGCCGTTTGTGCCAACAGGGTCGACGATAAAACCGGCGGCCACGGCGACGTCCTGGAACGTGCCGTTACCCAGGTTTCGATAGAGGAGATCGCGCGCGTTCAGGCGGGTGACGTATAGGTCCACCCAACCGTCGTTATCGAAGTCACCGGCGGCCGCGCCGCCGGTCCGCAACAATCCGGATCCCGTCGCGAGGCCCGGATGTTGCAAATGGTTAATCCCGGCGCTGGCTGTTACATTCGTGTACACGACTGCAGACGCCGAATCGGGACGAGCGCTGACAGCCAGCACTATAGCCAAGGCGGCGGCGATCGATCGAAAAGGCGCGAGCCCCTGGCGCTTCGAATCCATTGTATTGCCACCGCTTGCTAAATAGCTCTTGGCGATACGTCACTTCCCACTTCGGCGTCGCGTTGCTAGACGACAACACAACCCGACGGCGCTGACGGCCATCAGCAGCACGCTCGACGGCTCAGGCACACCGGCGTAGTAACGCATCGCCAGCGCAAACGCCGCGGGTCCCACCTCGTGGCCAATCCGACGGCCGGGAAAATCGTCGGCCGGCGGATGGATGCCACCGAAGACGCGCGACAGCGAGGCTTGGTCTGAGGCGTCGAAATACGTTGCGAACTGCAGTTTCATGTCGGCCTCCGGGCCGTATTCGAAGTCCAGGCCGGACCCCATCGGGATATCGTACTCAAAGATGCCACCCGGAAAGAACGGGCTGCCAGTGAGCAGCGTCATGACTTCGGCGGCCGAGCGGCTGTAGGTCGAGTGCCCGGACACGTAGCCCGCGAACGGCGGAGTGACGAAGCCGAGCAGCTGATACGGCATCCACTCGTCGGCGGGAATCCAACCGACGCCGCTGATTTCTGACGGGTCGTCGAACGGGGCGGTGCCGGGGATGGCTCCCTGCCACGAGCGAATGGCGACCTTCCCCTCATAGCCGGCGAGATGCTCGTGACGTTCGCCATGCGCCGTGGTGGCGGGCGTGATGACTTCCACTAGCCCCGGCTCCAGCGGCAGGCCATCGGGATGGTAAGTGTTCACGAAGGTCCCGCCGCCCAAGTCGACCATCAGACTCGGGTCGCTCGACTGTCCGAGCTGGCCCATATAGCGGATAAAGGAAATCGGCCGCGACGAGTCATAAACACCTTTGTGGTTCCAGGCGGCGATCGCGGCATCGTGCAGGGCGCCGTTGACGGCGAAGTATTGTTTGACATCATACTCCAGAGCACTAAGGATCGGCCCCGCGCCGCCTATGCGTTTGGGGATGCCGAGCGCCTCCATTCTGTCCGTTACATCGTTGGCGATCTCGTTCCAGTGACCGGGAGGAGCGGTCGAGCGCGGGCCGTCGGCCCAGAATTCGGCCATCACACGGCCGAAGTCACCCTGTTTGACCATCTCCGGCTGATACGGCAAATTCGTATACGGATTGACGTCGTAACCCACCTGGTCGTAGCTGTTGGTGAACGGCGCATTCGGGGTATTTCCCCGCGTGGCTGGCGAAATGTCAATCATTACGCCGTCGTTCGGATCGAGTTGGGCCGAGAGGCGGATCAGCGTCAATGCATCGTCCTTAAACTGAGCCTCATTGGGACGATCATTGAGCCCGGGAGCAGTGCCCTGGTCGTGATACACGCCCAGGGGACTGCGATCAGCGGCCGTCATCGCGAATGGCGTGACGGCGCCCCAGAACGGCGTGAGGTGCTTTTGTGTTGACTCTTGGATCGGCGTGCCAAACTGATCAAAGCGATTCCCCCGAAAAAAGAGCGGCTGCCAGCGGTTCGGGTCGTTCATGACTGCGCCGGGGATCTCGAAGTCCAGCGGTTGATTGACCGGCGCGAAGCCTCCTGGAGGATTGGGGATGGCATATTTGCCGACCTCATTGGCGCCGTCAGCCAAGCCGTGGGAAATCACCGTCTGCGCAACGCGGTTGCCCACCGCTGCCGACGAATTGCCAGCCGTCGACGTGAAGTCGGGATCGTAGCCGAGGTCCAGCATCTGCTGCCGGATGGCCGCGCGCGTAGCGACTTTCCCCGGGCCGACGCCAGCGGGTCCGTCCACAAACCGGTGCAAGATGATATTGAACGCGGCGTGGCTGACCGCTTCATTACGAGCCAGCTCAATGTCCCCTGCCGTGGCGTTTTCGTGATGCAGGTATGGCGCCGCCGTCCCGTCATACGCCGCCCAAGCGTCGTACATCGCGGCCGACAAATGAAACAGGTTGCGGGCGTGTACCGTCGGCCGGGCCGTGTCGAGGCTGATGGCGTGCAGCAGTTGTTCGTCCCACATCCTGGCGACGGACGGATCAGCCAGGACGATCTTCGACGGGCACGTGACGACAAGCATCAGCCCCGCAAGACCGATACTTCGTAGCCGGTGGCGGAAGAGGAGGTTAAAGTGTCTTTTGCGACTCAGTGGACCATCTTGAATGTGCGAATCCATGGTGTAACCGTTTTCCCAAAGTTGCCCTATTTTGCGTGCTCCATCGAATTTGCTCCGTTGGCCGCGCTTGGTTGAAAATATTCGGCGTCGGCATGCACGCGTTCCTCTCCAGCCGCGACAAAGCGATCGTCAACTGGAGGCGCCGGGGGGTGGTGTTGGTAGTCATCGTCAAGTTGCGCTCCCAGCCGGCCCTAACTTGCGCTGCCCGATCTTGTTTCGGCTGTACTTCCACCGGCAGTGAGGTGGCGCCCAATGTTGCGACAGTCGCGGCCGCTGATTAACGCGACGAGTTGGCGAGCGGCCCGCGAGACACTTCCTAGGTCTCGCGGGCCGTATCCGTTAGTTCACTCTCCAGAGTACCCCTTGACTCTCGCCTGGCAGGCGGCGCGGCGTAGCATTAGCCGCCTCGACGCCGACTTACCATCGTCAAACCCAAACCGCCCAGGCCCAACAACGCCATCGTGGCGGGCTCGGGGATAGTGGCGATGACATCGTCCACCCACATCGTCCCCAACTCGAGTCTGTCGCCCATCTCGTCTCCCGTCACGAAGATGATGTCAAACGACTGGTCGTCCGGGGCAAGCGGGATACTCGTCATGTACATCTCCCAGTCGCCGGTGCCGCCGGCGCTGAGGGCGCTGCCGTCGGTGAGGAAGACGTGGTCCGTGATGGCGCCGCTCAAGTCAAAACCGGTGACGGGGCCTTTGGATATCCGGACGGTGGCGCTGAACGAGTCGCCAGCCTGCTTGTCCCACTTCCATTTCCAGCTTAGATCCAGCTTTCCGGGGTCGCCCCCACCGAGGGACGTCGCAAAGCTGCGCATTTCCTCATCACCATCGCCGCTCGTGTTATTGTCTGGAAGGTACAGCGAGTGGGTGGGGCTCACGAACATCGGGCCGCCAATCACGCCGCTCCACGCCGAGTTTTGGCTGTGGTGCCATGCATCCGGGTAGCCATTCGGGTGATCCAGTTCGTGGGGGGTGAACCGGGTGATGGTTTCTATGTCGTCATTCAAGAGCAAGCCGCCGCTGTGGGTTGCCAACGCGGTCGTGGCCGCCGTGGCAATGATAGCCACGGCACTCAGGCCACAAAACTTCTTCCACCAATTGCGCATCATTAGATTCTCCCGTTGTAAAGTGAAAACGACTACTCCATTCGAACAGCGTTTCATACCGACCGCAAAAAACAGGCACAAAACATTCCTCAAAGAACTACTTCCCGTCATTACCTCCTACTAGTGAATGAAATTCGCAGAGAATGAGAACACAACAACAGGCCCAGCGTCAGTGTCATCATCGCCAGGCCAGAGGGCTCCGGCACGGTGGCACCCGCCAGCGACCCGGCGCCGTTTTGGAAGTTGTTGAGAAACACGTTGCCATTCAAGTAGTCATAGTTTACGGTGGCCGTCCGACTGCCCAAGAAGTTCACCGACCCAAACACGCCGATGAGATGCGCGGGGAGGCCCCCGACACCGTCAGAGTCGGGAGGCGCATCGATCAACGTCAGCGGCGATGTGCCGGTATAGGCGTCGAGATTGAGTTCCAGATTTATCCCAGCATATGACCCAGGAACGTTACCAACGGTCCCATCAAGGTAAGCAGTGCCGGTGAGTTCTCCGGGGAAAGCGATGCTGTTGTCAATGAGGACGATTGGCGTCACTCCCCCCGCATCGGCCGTGAAGGATAGGGTCGCGTCCGCCGGAAATTCGGAACGAAAATCGCGCCGGATGAGGGGATCGTGGCCAGGAGCGGGGCTCAAGTCGGGGTCGTGGCGGCCGACCTCAACGATTCCGCCTGACCCGGTGATCGACAACTTCGAGGACATCAGGGGCTGCGGATTTGCGACCAATCCGCAGCCGCTGGGAAAAAACTGTGTATCGCAATGTGACAGTACCAGGGCGCCGTTCAGGTTCACCCGACCACCGGGGAGAACTCGAACTTCGCCTTTCGAGCCGAAGACATTTACTATCAGCGAGTTCGCGTTAACCGTGCCCTCGACGATGACCAGCCCGTCTGCTTCCAGACCCGGCTCCGTAGTGATTGCGATGTACGCCGGTCCGTAGGCACCGACTTCCAGATCTTTTCTGCGGACCTCTTGCGAGAAATTGTTGATCGGGCCCTTAACGTCGACGAGGGCCATCGGGCCCACCGAAAGCAGCCCTTTTGTGCGTCTGCCAATCACCGTTCCATTGGTTGTCAAGGTGGAACTGCCCGTCATGATGATTTCGCCACCTTTTGTGGCGAGGCCGAAACGGGCTCTCCAGAAGTCGTAATCGCCTTGGTCGATTGTCTCGCTCTCGTCGCCATCGGCGCCGTCGCCGGGGTTGAGCACGGGTTGCCCCAGCGTTTTGCGCCAAATGACGTAATCAGCCGCGTCGACGATCCCATTGTTGTTATAGTCGCCTTGCTTGCCTCTGGGGAACCTCTCACGGCCGACCTCGAGTGGTTCGATGGTGTTCAGAGTCGTGAGCGACCCGCCCGTCATCCTTAATCGGCCGAATGAATCATTGGAGACTGTCAGCCCGATCACGGAGGTGCTGCCGCTGGAAAACGTTGCGGTCTTGTTGTCCTGAATGATGTAGCGGAACCCGGCGCTAGGCACCATGTCGTTAGACCAATTGACGGCGTCATGGAAATCGGTACCTGTGCCACTTGGGCCGCCATCAAAAAATATTGCCTGTGCCCAGCAATCTGGGCTGGCGGCCGAAATCGCCAACAGCAGGCCGACGCTCGTCATGAGTGCGGTGGAACGACGTGAATTTTTCATCATCGATTGTCTTCGGAGTGAGGCGTATCTTTGGGGTCGTACAGAAGCTGCTATTGTCAATCGCCGCGCCGTCATCGCGCTGGCCGAGACGGGCGAAGATACCGTTCCGATCTGCGCGTTAGTTCAGCGCAGCTGCGTCAATTACCTCCTCGCCGGCCCGCGTCCCGAGGGCGTTGAATAGCACCACGTCGATATCGTAGCTCAGCGTGTGAATCGATCCGTCGGCAAAGATGCCGTTGAACCCGCCGCTGTGGGCCGATCCGAAGTAAAGTATGTCTTTGTCGTGTCCGAAAATGTCGGCGGCGCCGTCTGACAGAAACTGGTAGCCATCACTATCCTGGTACGGTTGGAAGCAAGTCGAGCGAATCGCGTCGGGGTCCCAACCTTCGCTCCAACCATGGTCGTCCGAGTAGCCTCCGCCGCCGTACATGTCGGACCGGACGTACTTCTCGCCAAGCAAAAACGTATGGCTGGTTCCATCGGTGATCCTGGCGAACTTGGTCGGCTGGGGACTCCTTAGAAATCTGCCGACTGGATTGCCAGGGGTGGAGTCAGGAGGAGGACCACCGTTCCGTTCCCAGGGAGAGCGGACGATTACCCCGTCGTAGACCTGGTCGTTACCCTGCTGTTTATTGTTCATGTTCTGGCCCCCCCAAATCGACGGCCAATTTTTTTCGTAACTGGTCGCGCCCGGGGTAAGGGGCACCGAGTCCCGTGGATTGTACCGAAGGGTCGGGTCGGGGCAGCTCGCAGTGCCGGTGCAATGGAAGGTGCATGGCTGCGCCGCGGCGTAGTCGATCAAAAAAACCTGTTTGTTTTCGGCATTCGCGGTGGTCTGGGCTTCCGACACCGTCCGTCGCGAGGGGCACACGTAGAGGGGTACGGTAGCCGCTTGCAACTGATCCTGCGTGACGAGCCCTTGGAGTGCGTCTTCCTCGAGGTACGGCAGGATCTGGTAGGCCCAGCCGAGCCCTTGCTTGTCGGGACCGAGGGGTTTGTCGCCGACCACGTAATCCTCGATTCTCGGGTAAATAACTGCTCCGCCGGACGGAAACACGCCGTGCGTGCTGACATGGTTCTGCATGGCCAAGCCAATTTGTTTGAGCCGATTCTTGCAGTCGGTGCGGCGGGCCGCTTCCCGCGCCGCCTGAATCGCCGGCAGCAAGAGCGCCACCAAAATACCGATGATGGCAATCACCACTAGGAGTTCGACCAGCGTAAAACCACGCCGAACATGCCTCCGCCATGGCGCGAGATTCTCAGCGATAATACGCCTTGAAACCGTGTTTTCCATGATTCGCTCCGCTCCTGAGTCCAAGCGACCTATTCGCTACCTTATAGTCGCCTTAGAAACTCTTCCTCTGTAATCTCGGACACACCGTCGAGTCCGATCGCTACGCGATGCGTTAATGAGCCCTCTGAAAATAATAGATAGGAAGCCCCATCCGAAACGCAAGAACCAACCGACTCCTCGGTTCCCGAAATCCACCGCCCGTGCCGACGCATTACACACACTCCCTCTAACTAGAAACAAGGTGCCGAACCACAACACAAAGATGCAACAGGACAAGACACTGCCAACACGCTACACTGGCAACACGTTTGGACTGCCGCCCAACACGCAACATCACCCTCCGATCTGCCGCCGCCAGCGGCGATTGGGCCAAGAGCCGGACGCAGAGCCGAACAGCGACGAGTCGGCGCCCGTTTCCCCCACCCGCAAAAAAAACCGACGTGGCAGAATACCCAGAGGCATTCCGCCACGTCGGCTTACTCATTAACGCGCCTCCCGGCTCAGGCCGGGTTGCGCTTTATTTAGTCATCCGATGGCATTTGGGAGAAGCCTTCCAACTCGGAACGCTCTCGACCGCCTGATTCTAGCACTCGCGCCGGCGAACGCAAGGCCCCTGTGGTTTATTCCTGCAATTCGTTTTTGTGCCAGAAATCCCGCACGCCGGTAAGCGTTCGCCGAACCCATACTTGACGGCTCCGTTAGGCTGAGGATTTTGGT
>JBBDWY010000068.1:0-18220 GCA_040902605.1 Pirellulales bacterium
GCCGTCTGCTGCGGATCCTCTACGCCATGATCCGCGACGCGAAGGCCTACCAAGGCGGACCCAAGCGAGATCGAACTGCGGCGGCCAACAAGGCTCGCCTGGCGCGGAAGAAACAAGTCGCTTAACCCACAAGAGAGGAACCCCGGAGAGAAAGAAGAGTTAGAGTTATTGACGTTCGGCGGAATCTTTGCGGCGTCTCGCTCAGGCGAGTGCGCCCCACCGCGTCGGTGACCGCGAGCTGCCTTTATTCGGCCCAAGCAACTCTGCTTCTGGTGGAGAGAAGGCCCAGGCTTTGCCGGGCGCGCCGCTTGGTGACCGCGACCGTGTGAATTCGGCCCGACCGGTGCGAACAAGGTTTTTTTCAGCCCGGAGCACACGCGGCGGCATTGCGACCGCCACGTCCGGTGACTGCGTAGAGATGAATCCAACCGCCGCGTCGCTGCGCCACCGCGACGCAGGACGGACGAAGTAATTCCGCCAACACAATTCAGGGCAACCAACGCAATCCTACGGAGAAACCACCATGCCAGAACCATGAGGGAAAGAATGATGTTCACCGGCCGTTGACCTACGGCCCCTACAGAGATAAAACCATGATAAGGCATTCTAGGGCTTTTCATGACGGCTCCGTAACAAACGAAGGTAAGCCGCATCTGTCGTGACGGCCATCGCCGGAGGGCTTTTCCAGGCTAGCGGATAGATAGCGGCCGGGCAAGAATTCAACCCCGGTCTGCTAGGATTTGTTCCGCGGTCGCTCAAAAAAGCGGCCAAGGCCATATTCGCCAAAAGATACGCGCGGTTAGGCTCGAATGGCAGTGACGGCTATCGGAACAGCGAATTTTCCGGCAGCCGCCGGCCGAGTTGGTCCACCGAGATACGCTCCGGCGGCGTCTGCCGGCTGGCAATGTTTTCGACTTGGCGGAGCGCGCTGGTGAGTTGAGCGGCCAGCTTCGTTCGCTCGGCGGCCAGTTGGCGCTCGCGATCGGCCAGCTGTTCGTCGACCGCTCGTCGCGCGTTCACCAACAATGCTTGAGCCTGCTCGTCGCCAGTCCGTTGCCAGGCTCGCTCGAGCGCTTCGGCAACCGCCGGACCGAGATTCGACCACAGCGTGCACGACGGCTCGTCGAGAGTGCCCTCAAGCGTGAGCCTCGTGGCTACGGAATTCACATTGCCGAGCGTGGCCTGCAGGGGCGCGGCCAGGGGCACTTCGGCCAATTCGCCGTGGAAAAACGGCGTGATTCCGACTTGTTTCTGCACCAGCTGGATGTCGCCGGAGAGCTTTTCGCTCTCCACGGCGACGCTGATTGAGAGCGATCCGATCGACGTCGTAAGCGTCATTTCAAACTCGTCCGGTCGGCCGAGCCGCATTTTCGGCAGCGCGACACCGTGGCAATCGATGAGCAGCTCATCGCGGGCTGCGGCGCCGGTGCGTTCGATCGTTGCGCGCACTTCCACAGGCACCGAGCCGGCACTCGTCAATCGCAGTCGCATCGGTGCTCCGTGGCGCGACGGCATGTCGGATACGTCGGTCAACATTCCGCGCAGCTCGACCGACTGTTCGCCAACGCGAGCTGTCCCCTGAAGTTGCATCTCTCGCAGCAAGACGTTGGGGGCTGGGCCGCAACCGGTAAACAAAATGTCCTCGCCTCGCTTGTGCCGCGGCTGCGCCTTCGGTCCAGCTGGCACGGCATGTCGAGCCAACCGGAGCCAGCCGATCAATTCATCCAGCGGCCCGGCAAGCTGATTGCGAAGCAGATAGGCGGTGAGGGAGTCGGCATCGATGGGCTCGAGGGCCAGCCGCTCGCGGAGCGTTCGCTCATCGCGCTGGCGGGCAGCGACAATCGCACGCCGCTCGGCTTCCCAGGCAGCGGAGAGTTTTTCGGTCTCGGCGCCAAACTGGTCGAACTCTCGCTCCAAGCCGGCAAGCTCAGCGGGCAGCGCGCCAAAAAACTGGGCATGCCGTATGCGATTCGCCTCCGCGGCATCGGTCGCCTGGTGCAGCTCCGCGGCGCGGTGGATCAGCTGGTCAGCGCGTTCGTTCAGTGCGGCGCGTTCGCCCGGCCAGCGGGCAGCAAGAGCTTCGCTCCGCTGCAGCGATTCAAATTGCTCTACCGAGAGCTGCTCAAATTTTTGATTCAAGTTTGCCAGCCACTCGCGCGCTGATTGATCGCAATCGTTCGTGAGCCAGTTGTGAGTCGGGCTCGACTGGGGCTCCGTGCAATCGGTCGTCGTTTCACTCGCCTTCGCGACGAAACGCAGGCCGGTGATTCGGCCACTCTCGATCACCGCGTGCTTGCGCAACAGCGGCGGAATACTGAAATCCAACTCGCAACGGTCGGCCTCCAACAGCTTCTCATTTGGCCGGCATGGGTGTGCTATCCGCACGTTGTCAAGCAAAACCTGTCGATCCAGCAGCGACAGACGCGCCGCTTCGGCTTCAACTTTCACCGCCAAAACCGCTTCTCCCGAGCGCGCGACAATCCGCCGCGCGACCAGGCCGAGAAGATATTGGGCGGCCAAAACGACAACAATCACCGCCAACAGCCGCGGCGCGACAAGTTGCCACTGGAACGACAGACGCCTCATGCCGCGCCTCCGGGCTGAGGCGCGGTGCGATGCCAGGATGATCGCGTGAGGTTCTGCAGCAGCCCGCACATCGCGCGAACCGACCAATAGACCGGATAGCACAAATACAGTCCCAGCAACAGCGATCCGGTCACGACTGTGTTGTTAAATTCGAGCCACGGGCCGAGCGGCAAGTTGATCACGGATGCATATGCGGCTTGCATTGACTCGGCGCCGAGAGCAGCCAGGCCGATCTTGTGCGCGATCGGATCGGTCCATGTTGCAATGCATGAAAATAGCACGGCCGCCACGAGCGCCAACCCCTTGTTGCATCGCAACGAGAACAACAGCACGCACAACGATAACGCAATGAGGTTGCCCTTGGGCACCAGGCCGACGATCATTCCGAGAACGAATCCGGCGGCCAGTTGCCCGAGCGAATTGAAGGCCAACAGGGCGCGAACCGTTTTTCGAAATGGTGCGATCGTGGACGACAGCATTCCGGAGTCCTTTCCGGCAAGGCGAGAGAGCGAAAGATACGGGAATTACGCGGCGCACGGTCCCTGTGCGCGCAAGGGTCTACAGCGCTTATCGACCGCCGCGGCGGGACGGCTTAATGAGCGAAGCTACCTGGGAAAGCAAGCGCCGCTGTCAATGCCAGCTACCGCTTGCCGTTCGGCCCCGAGCTCACGGCCGAGGGGCCGTTTAGCTCTTCCCGCGCGTTTATGCCGCCGCGCTCTTTGGCCCGGCGCGTCTCCAGCAAGCGCGCCAGGATTTGCTCCGCGCGCTGGTCGCTCGGCTGCAATTCATGCAGCTTCTTCAGCGATTCGACTGCGGCGTTGAAGTGCTGCTCGTCGCCACTGAGCTCGTAACGGCGCTCTTGCAGCAGGGCAAGCGCCATGAGGTACTCATACGTTTGCGGTGCCAGTTGACACGCGGTCGCGAGCGCGGTTTCCGCCTTGTCGTACTGTTCCAATAGATACCGCAACAAGCCCAGCTGGTAGAAAATGGCCGCGTTGTCCGGCGCAAGCGTTGAGTCTCGCTCAATCAATTCGGCTTCTTCTTCCCTCAGGCGGCGGATTTCGGCCGGGTTGCCATGCCGTTCGTGCAACAACAAGGCCAGTTCGGCGCGAGGGCCGGCCATGTAGGGCTCCAGCTTAATGGCCGCTTGCAAATGCTCGACCGCCTGCCGCACCCGGCCATGACGCCGATCCAGCATGGCCAATGTGAGATGGCCACCGGCATGGTCGAGCGACAGTTTTTGGCTGGAGCGGAATTCGATCATCGCTTCCTCGAACGCCGTGCGCCGGCTGTCGGGAAGGTAATCGATTGGTATCTGAGCGAGCCGCGCTGTGGCCGCCAGGCGAACGCTGCGAATCGGATCGTTCAGCTTGTCGGCGAGGTCATCAATCAGCGCCCGATCGAGTTCCCCCGGCAATGCCCGCACGGCAGCGATACGCGTCATTGGGTCACTGTCGTGGAGCGCTTGGCGCTGCGCCGCGGCGCTGGCGTCGGCCGGATAATTTGCCAGCAACTCGATGGCCGTCGCACGCACGATGGACGGTGTAGTCGTTCGGGCTACGAGATCCAGCAGTTGCTTTTCACCTTCCGGCTTACGGGCGCGGGCGGCTGCGAATGCCGGTGCCCAGTGCGGCTCATGCGACTGTCGGGCACCCGCCGCGGCGGGTCGGCCATACCATTTTCGCACTGCATCGGCCGCCCACTGGAATGTTTCCTCGGGGCGCGTATGGCAATCGTTGCAGGCATTCGGCGTGCCCAGCTCGGCGGATACATCGGGCCGCGGCACACGGAAGCTGTGGTCACGCCGCTCGTCGATGACCATGTACAGTCGCGACGGCATGTGGCACTCGATGCACTGCGCGCCGGCCGAGCCGATGGCGTGATGATGATGCCCCGGCGTATCGTATTTGGCCGGCTCGTGGCATTGCGTGCAGAGCTGGTTGCCGGCGAACTTCAGCTTGAGCGAGTGCGGCTCGTGGCAGTCGCTGCAGCGGACGCGATTGGCGTGCATGCGGCTCTGCTGGAACGAGCCGTACTCGTACACTTCGTCGAGGATCTGCCCGTCGGCCTCGTACAGGCCGGCCGAAAGCAGTGCCGGCTCGTAAAAATCCAACAGCGGCTGGCCAGGCCGAAAATCCTCGTGAACCTGATAGCGGCGCGAGTGGCACTTCGCGCATGTCTCGAGCTGCACCTGAAGATTCTTGCTCTTCAGCGGCGGCAAGCCGTAGCCAATACGGCGGTCCCAAAACGGCGACCAGCTTCGGGCCAGATCGACGTGCACGCCGCCCGGGCCGTGACACTCCTCGCAACTGACGTCGATTTCTTCGAACGTTGTATGGTACGTGTCGGTCGCCGAGTCGTAGTTTTTTTGCAAGTTGGTGGAATGGCAGTCGGCGCAGGTGGTGTTCCAATTCTGAGCGATGCCGGTCCAGTGGAGCGGGTCCCCCGGCTCGATCCGCTCGTCGGTCACGTCTGGCGGCGTGACATAGAACCATTTCTTGTTTTCCACGTCCCACGACTCGCGGAGCACCTGCACGCGGCCATCCGGGAATGCGACCATGTACTGCTGCAACGGCCGGACGCCGAACGTGTATTTCACCACGTAGTCATGATGCTGGCCGTCGAAACCTTCCGTGTTGACCACGAACTTGCCATCGCGCCGGAAGAACCGCGTGGTGACACCGTGGTAGGTGAACGAGGTGTCGTTGAAGTCGGCCAGCACCGTTTCATCCGTGGCCAGGTCCATGGCCAGATCATGATCCGAGCCGAGCCAGAGCTTGTGCTCGGCCTGATGGCACTCGGCGCAGGTCTGCCGGCCGACGTAGCTCGCGTTGGCGACCGCTTCCGACGGCACCACGGACAACCAATCCCACGCGAGGACACCTCCGACGGCCAAAGCCGCCAGCGCCGTGAACAGCAATGTGAAGCGCGCGGTCGAAGCAGGCATGAAACAACGCTCTAGGCAATTTCAGACCACGCCGACTTTCACTCGATCGCTACCGGAACATCGAACGTCCGTTCACCGCTGCCCTCCGGCAACACGATGCGGTAACGGATCACTACCTGCCGCGTGTCGGCAGGAATCTTCAGCGCCCCTTGTGCATAATGGGCTGGCTCTTCGCTGGTTGGCGGCTCGTAGACCGTCGCGGCCTCGTCGCTCAAGACGGTCTTCCCATCGCCGGCCAAAAGGGCATTGAACACCTGCGCATCGGCGACAGGCTGGCCGTCGCGGGTGATCTGCACAGCCGGTTCAACCTCATGTCCCGCCGCCAACGTGCGACCGTGATGACCGAGAGCGATATGATACCCTTGCTCGTCGATCTCCTGGCGCCACATCAAGGCGTCGTCTCCAGCATGGCTATGGCCGTGCCCATCGGCATGATCGTGGTCATGTTCGTGCGCCGCCTCCGTCTCGATCAACCCGACGTAGGGCTTGCCATCGATGGTCAAGCCAAGCCGGGCGTGCGTTTTCGACGCTTCCGACTCGCCACACACGACCGCGCAAAGCGGCTCGCTGACCAGCTCGAAATATGACGACTTTCCGGTCGGCTCGCCAGGTTGGGCGACGGCCGGCAAAATGTATTGGCTCGCCTGGCCGTCGACCGAGACATTGATCGTGACTGACTCGGCGACAATCGGCGCGGCAGTCTTCGCATCCGAGCCGAGCAGATAGATGCCGATGCGGTGCGCTTCATCGTCGTGCGTCAACTCAGCGTGGTGTTCCTCGGTGCCAAGCTCAATAATGTGGCCGCCATGGGGCCCTTCGTGGCCATGATCGTGCGCGTGGTCGTCATGCGCCGCATGATCGCTCGGAGGACTCTCCATTTCGGCGGACCGCCGGCCACAGCCAGGTAAGCCCACGAGTGCCGCGGCCCAAACGCTCGCCAATGCGGCCACGACAAATGCAGACGTTTTAGTTGAGATCGCCATGAATCCGTACTCCTTTCTATGCCAGAAATCAGCAACCGTCCCTTCGGACCACTATCTAACGCGACATGGGATCGAATCGAAACCATAAGCCAATCATAAGGGCAGCCAGGATAACGCCCAAGGCAAATGCCGGCCAAAAGCTCCAATGCAGCCGTTCGGCAAGCGCCAGCGGCACAAAAAATACCAGCCCCAGAGGCACCAACACCAGCGTTTCGCGGGCCATTTGAGACACGGCGGCTAGGTTTCGATGCTGAGCCCAGCTAAAGATAAATGCGAGAATGCTGATCACCGGCAGCGAAAGCAGCAGCGCCCCCAGCCGCGGGAAACGCCCGGAAAGCTCACTTACGGCGACGACCGTCACGGCCGCGACGGCGACTCTGAGCACATTCCACCAAAAACCCATGATTGTTGACCCTCATTGTGCAGTACTGAACGCAACAAGTTGCTCGATCCAATCGCTTCTCAAGTGATCAGCTCGTGTCGGAGGAGCGCCGCTTCATCAAATTCCCGGGCCATCATTTGTTTCTCTGCGTCGTTACGCCCGAACAGCCAAAACAGGGCTGGACGCACGAAGAAGTCGAGCAGCGTCGAGCTTATCAGGCCGCCGATGATCACCGTGGCCACGGGGTAGAGGATTTCCTTGCCCGGCTCGCCGGCCGCCAGCACGAGCGGCACGAGCGCGATCCCCGCCGCCAGCGCGGTCATCAACATCGGCGCCAGCCGCTCCTTGCCGGCGCGCTCGATCATCCGCGGCGTGAACTCTTCACCCTCGTACTCCACAAGGTGCAAATAATGAGCGATGAGCAAAATCCCATTGCGCGATGCGATGCCACCCAGCGAGATGAAGCCCACCAGGCTGGCCACCGTCAGCGACTGTCGCGTGAGGATCAAAGCCGCGACAGCACCAATCGCGGCCATCGGCAGCGCCGCCAGCACTTGCAGCGACAGATTTACGGAGCCAAACAGCGTGTACAGCGCCAGGAACATGCAACCAAGCGAGACAATACTCAAGAGGCCGATCATGCGCGTGGCCGACTGCTGGCTTTCGAACTGGCCGCCCAGCTCCAAAAAGTAGCCCGCTGGGAGCGAGGCTTGAATCGGCGCGAGGCGCTTTTGGATGTCGGCGACGACGCCGCCCAGATCGCGGCCGGCCGTGTTGCATTGGATCACAATGCGGCGGCGGACATTTTCGCGATTGATCGTGTTAGGCCCGCTGGAGGTCACGACATCGGCCACGGTCGCCAGCGGCACGCCTCCCGCTGTCGGCAGGTTAATCACCAGCCGCTTAAGGTACTCGGGATCCTGGCGATACGGCTCATCGAGCCGCACCACCAGATCGAACGTCCGCTGGCCTTGCAGCACCTCGGATACGGTGCGGCCGTTCATCGCCGTTTCGACGAACTCATTCACGTCCGCGACGGTCAGGCCGTAGCGCGCCAGCTCCTCCCGCCGAGTTTGGATCTGAAGTTGTGGAATCTCGACTTGCTGTTCTACGAGCAGGTCGGTCACGCCCGGCACGTCGTCGATGGCCGCCTTGATTTCGTCGGCCCTGGCGCGGAGCACCGTCAGGTCGTCGCCGTGGAGTTTGATGCCAATCTGGGCTTTTACCCCCGAGATCATGTGGGAGATCAAATGCTGTAGCGGCTGCTCGGCGGAAAACACGACGCCCGGCACGTGCTCGAGCTCCGCGCGAATCGCGGCGAGCACTTCTTCACGGCTTCGTTCGGATTCGGGATCGAGCGTAACGATGATCTCGGAGACGTTGACGCCTTCGGCATGTTCGTCCATTTCCGCCCGACCGGTGCGGCGGCCCACGGCAACAACATCCGGTATGCTCATCAGCCGCTCGTCGACCATCGCGGCGATGCGGTTGGATGCTTCCAGCGAGGTGCCCGGCGGCACCAAAGCGTTCACTTGCACGGAACCTTCGTTGAACGGCGGCAGAAAGTCGCGGCCAAGCTGCGTCACGGCCAACATGCTGACGAGGACTGCCGCGGATACCGCCGTAAGGATTGGCCACGGATGACGCACGCTGAAGCGGATCGCCAGGCCGCCGAGCCATTTCAAAAACCGCAGCAGCGGGCCGTCGCCTTCGCGCTCCATGAACCGAGCGTTGGGCAATAACCAGTACGAAAGCACCGGCGTCACCGTGAGCGACACAACCAGCGACGCGACGATCGACACGATGTACGCCACCGCCAGCGGTGTGAACAGTCGGCCTTCCATCCCGCCCAACGCGAATAGCGGCACGAACACCAGCACGACCAGAATTGTGCTGAAGACGATGGAATTACGGACTTCGCTACTGGCTTCGTAAACGACTCGCAGGGCCGGCTTTGGATGGGCCGCGTGCCGGTTCTCGCGCAAACGGCGAAAGATGTTTTCGACATCCACGATGGCATCGTCCACCAGCTCGCCGATCGCCACTGCCAGCCCGCCCAGTGTCATCGTGTTGATCGACATGCCGAACCACTTGAACACCAGGCCGGCGGTGACGATCGATAGCGGGATGGCCGTGAGCGTGATAAACGTCGTGCGAAAATTCAGCAAGAAGATAAACAGCACAATGACAACCAGAATGCCGCCATCACGGAGCGCGTCAATCACGTTGTGAATGCTCAGGTCAATGAACGATTCTTGCTGGTACACATCCGGTTCAATGCGAATATCGCGCGGCAACGTCGGCCGCAGCCCGTCGATGGCGGTGACGATCTTGTCAGTCAGCGCGCGGGTATCGGCCCCCGGCTGTTTGGAGATGACGAGGATCACGGCGGGCCGGCCGTTCACCGCGGCGTCGCCCCGCTTGATTTGCGCGCCTTCCACGACGCGCGCCACTTGGTGAAGCAGCACCGGCCGCTCCGGGCGGGGTTTGACCACGACGGTTTCCAAGTCGCCGACGTTTTGCGCTCGGCCAATGGATCGCACCAGGTATTCGTCGCTGCCAACGTTTAAGTAGCCGCCGGTGGCGTTGGCGTTGCTGCGCTCGAGCGCGTGTTCGACATCCTCGAGCGTCACGCCATATTTCACGAGCGACTCCGGATTGACTAAAACTTGAAATTGCATTCTGGCGCCCCCAATCGTCACCACCTGGGCAACGCCGGGAATCGTCAACAGCCGTTGGCGGACGACCCAATCGGCCAGGGTCCGCACTTCGATCGGGCTGGTTTTGCCGTTCTCGCTGTACATGCCGACGAGCATGATTTGGCCCATGATCGACGAGATCGGCGCCAGTTGCGGCCGGATGCCGCGCGGCAGCCGGTCGGCAGCCAGGGCCATCTTTTCGGCGACGACCTGCCGGTCGATATAAACGTCGGTGCCCCATTCGAACTCGACGTTAATCACCGAAAGCCCCACGCCCGATGCGCTGCGCACAGCCTGCACGCCGGTCGCCCCGTTCAGCACTGATTCCATCGGAAACGTGATCAGCGTTTCCACCTCCTCGGGCGCGAGGCCCGGCGCTTCGGTGAGGATCGTCACCCGCGGCCGATTCAGGTCAGGAAACACGTCGATCGGCAGTTGCCACAAAACGTAGCCGCCGTAAACGAGCGTCACCAGCGCAATGGCGATCACCAGCACACGGTATCGAAGCGCGAAGCGAATGATTGAATTAAGCATTTGTCTCGCCGACGATTCGTTAGTGGCTATGGCCTGCATGCGGGTCGACCGCGCCGCCCGATTTGTTCTTCAGTGCCAGATGGATTTGAAACGCACCGTTGCCAGCGATCACTTCGCCCGGGAAGACCGAGCCGTCATTAGCTATCACAGCTGATTGTTTGTCGCGATGCTCGACGTGTACCGGCACGCGCTGAAAATGGTCGCCGCTCTGGCGATACACGTACGACTCGGCGCCCTCGCTCACGACCGCCTCCGCCGGCACGACCAGCCGATCGCTCCAGCGCTCGACCGGCAAGCTCAGCTCGACTCGTTGTCCCGGGTTAAACCGCCACTGCACGAAGCGATGGGAATCGCCGCGACGATCCGAGACGATCTCGTTCGGCAACTGGACGTAAAAGTGCAAGGCCCGCGACTGCCGATCAACCTGGTCGGCCAGATACAGCAGCTTCAGGCCGCCGACCCCGTGCTCGCGCTGCGCGCTGACTCGCACATCGGCGGAAAACGGGGTCTCGGATTGGACTGCGTCGCGCAAGTGCTGAACATCCACTTCGAACGCTGTTCCCTCGATGTACAGCTCGCAATGGTCGGCCAACACGCACAGCGCATCGCCTGCCGATACCTGTTCGCCGGTCTGCACTTCCAGGGATTGCACATGAAACGGGTGATCCGTGTGGCAGGTGGGACAGTCCTCATGCGACGGCGCGTTAACGGTCAGCGATTTCAGCAGCCGTCGCGTTTCCAGGATTTGGTCGACCTGATTTTCGGAAAGGCCGTGCAACAACAATCCCTGCCGCTGGGCGCGCAGCTTCGCCTCCAGCTTTTGCCGTTCGTACTTCAGCTCGAGGACGCGACGCTGGGCGATGACGCCTTCGGTCAGCGCTTCGAGCCGCTTGATTTCCGCATTCACGACATCCAGCGCCTCGGATGACTCCAAGAACACGCCTTGCGCGGAGACCAGCTCCTCGTGCGTCAAGCGGATGTCGAACAGCGGGCTGTCCGGCGTGACGGCTTCGCCCTGTATCGCGTAGCTCCGCGTCACCACGCCGCCGAGCGGGGCCGAGACGCGGATCTGCGACTTGCCCGGCCGCTCCACCACCATCCCCGGCATCGAAATCGCGCGCTCGTAGTCGCCCAGCGTCACGGTATACGGCTTGTAGCCGATGTTCTTCAGCGCCGCGGCGCTGAGCTCGATCGACGCTTGCTCGCCGTGGTCGTCATCATGCGCGTGTTGGTGGTCATCCTGTGCTGGCGCTTCGGCCGATGTTGTTCGCGCATTCACCTCAGTTTCGGAACGGCAGCCTGGCAAGAGCGCCGCCAGGCTTGCCATGACGAGCAGAGAAAGGCGGTAATGAATTGTGAGCACGTTGATCCTCTCCAAAACTGTAGCTGAAGTCGCAAGACTTCAGACCAAATCGGAAAAACTCGGAATTCTTGCGAATTCCGCTACAATAGAATCGGCTTTTGAAACCGCTTCTAGCGAGGCGCGGATCAGATCAACAGCGCGCAGTGCCACACATAGAGTTGGACGGACGAGAAATTCGCCTTGCAGATTGGATCGCAGGCAGCGTGATGAGTTTGCGCCGCGTCCGTCTGGGCAGTGCAATGCAGAGAAGCAACCAGCGAAATGGTCCGCTCACCGTGATCGATCCGCACCGTGTCGGTCTTCACGAAGCTGCATGCCATATGCTGGCATTGCTGCATTGGACACTGGTGGTTGTCGGCCGGGGCATGTGAGTCGCCTTGATGGCTCGCCGGGCCGTCGTGATGCGAACACTGATGCGCCGCCGACTCAACGACTACCGAGCCATGTTGGCAGATATGGTGGACGCCACAGCCCAAGAGCGCATGGGCGGCGAAGATCACGCTAGTCAGAAGTTGAGTAAATCGTTGCATTGAGCGCGGGAGCGAAGGGTGACCACCAGGGTCAAACAATGCTACTGCATTTTCTCCCGCGCTACGAAACGGGTCAATTCGAGCTTTGTCAGACTGCAATGCCCCTAAATCCCAAATATTCCCTCCCAGTCTCCGGATTTGCGATTCGGGCAAGCCGATCATGCGACTCGTTGCGCCCGAATCCCCGAATCGGAAGTCACGGCACCGTCCGCGAGTTGGATGGTCCTGCTGGCCCGCTCGGCAGCGGCAGGATCGTGCGTGACCATAATGACCGTGCGTCCGTCGCTGCACAGCTCGGCCAAGAAATCCAAGACCTGTTCGCGCGTCTGGGGGTCGAGGTTTCCCGTCGGCTCGTCCGCCAGGATCACTGTCGGATCATTGGCCAAGGTTCTCGCCAGCGCTACCCGCTGTTGTTGACCAACGCTCAATTCGCTCGGCTTGTGGTGCATTCGCCCTTCCAATCCGACTCGTGCGAGCAACTGCGGGACACGCCGCTGATGCGCCGCCGACCAGGTGCGTGCCAGCATCAGCGGGACTTGCACATTTTCCAACGCGGATAGGTAGGGAACCAGATTGAAAGTCTGAAACACGAATCCAATCTTCCGCAGGCGCAAGTGGGCCCGCTGAGTTGCCGTCGCGTCGTAGACGGATTGGCCATCGAGCCACACCTGGCCGCTCGTTGGCGCGAGCATACCGCCCAACATCGAGAGCAGCGTCGTCTTTCCGCTTCCGCTGGGCCCGACGACGGCGACGAACTCTCCCGATGAAATCTGCAGCTTGGTTTGCCGAAGGGCGATCACGTCACCCTCCTGATGCGCATACCGCTTTGATACATCCTGTAGTTGAAACATGCCTTACACCTCTCGGAAACAGAGACACGGATCAATGAGCGCCGCCCGCCGCGCCGGCAGGTAACTGGCAACGAGGGCAACCACACCGGCCAGCGCTACGGCGACGGCTGCTAACGACAGCACCGGCCGAACTGCAATTCCAGCCCAGTAGGGGCCTGCGCCGACAGCTAACAGCGTGCCGCTCAGGTATCCAAGCAGGCCGCCCGCCAGTCCAATGATCAGCGCCTTGCCGAGAAACAACCGTGAAATGACTGACGGCGTGGCGCCAAGCGCCATGAGCGTTCCGATTTCCCGGCGCCGCTCGGTGACGTTCGCAAACATCGTGCCCGCGATGCTGGAGACACCAACGACGAGCAGGATGCCAAAGAACAAGTACGACAGCCGCGTCATCAACCGATTGACCGCCACCTGCGTATCCACCACTTGGGTGATCGTGACGACCTTCGCGTCGGGAAACATGTCGCCAAGTTGGACAACCAGGCCGCCCGCCGCGTCTTCGCAACAGGCGATAATTTCGATGACGTTCACGGTCTCGCCCCGGTCGGCGAGTCGTTGGACCGTGTGCAGGTGGGCGAATACGCGACCGTCGTCGGCCGTCCCCGTCGCGGGGATAACTCCGGACACAACGAAAGGCAGGCCGGATAGGGTGATACAATCGCCCGACGTCACGCCAGCCGACTTGGCGACGTCCGCGCCGACATAGACCTCCGTTTCACGCATTTCTCGCACGAATCGACCCGTGGCCAGGTTTTCTGACTCAGGACGAGCGTCGGCGTTCATTGCAGGCTGCTTCTTGCATCCCGCATGCTTTTTGCTAAAGACCTGCACGCTTTGCCAGCCGGCCTTGGCCTCAAATTCGCTCTGCGGCAAGATGCCGGTGAGCGTAATTCGGCGTCCGCCAAGCTCGGCAGGCACGCTCAGCTTCGGTGAAATCTTCTGGACGCCTTCCAAATTGGCGAGTGCCAATTGGGTGGCATACTCCTCGGGCAGCGTCGCACCGTGCGCGTCGGCCGAATAGTAGTCGTGCAGACTAGCAGCCTGGGGCAACAGGAGCACGTTGGCGCCAAGCGCCTCCATCTGTTCAGCCACCGCGCACTCGGAATACAGCGTCACACTTCGAATGGCGACCAGGGCGGTAACCCCCAAAGTAATCGCAAGCAGGCAGGTCACCATCGCGGTCGGGCGCTGCCGCAGCTCTTTCCAGATCAACTTATTTGGAGTCATAATCATTGGGCCTTTTGGTTGTGTTTGCAGTTCTCATCGTTGCAGCATTTTCCGGCGGCGTGCAGTTGTGCCACGATCTGGACCTTGGTCGTGCTGCCGCTGAACTTGCCGACGAGCACGCCAGGAGGGGCCATAATGACCAGCATGGATTCGTTGACGTCCCGCGGGCTGATCTCCATGTCTGCCAAGAAGCGGCTCTCGTTCGGATCACTGATCACGACGTCGATGATTTTCGTTCTGGCGCGGAAAGCGGGATCCGCCGTAAACTCGACAGCACCAGCCGGCAACGACGATTTCGCCGTTGGCTTGACGTGGACGACAACGATCTTCTTGTCCTGAAGCGCCTTCGTGACCTCGGCCATTGCCGAAGTGACTAGCGCCCGCTCCACGGCTTCGTCGTTTGGCCGCCGCGTAAAAACGCCTGTGACGGCCCCATTGTCGGCCACACAAACCGCCAGCGGCATCGGCGCACGATTCACGCCATAATGGTCGACGACCGCCCGATTCGCTTGGTCTTTGATATCGACGGAGGTCAAGTTGGCCCGCTCGGAGCGCTTCGCAACAGCCGATTGGAGAGTTTCAGCGAACTGCTGCGTGTGGGCGTCTTGCTGTTTCCAGAAAAGGATGAAGGAAAACTGCGGGGCTTGCTTGTGGGCAATGGAGGTAACGGTCGGCGCACTGCTGTTCTGAAAGGCGGTTTGCCCTAATCCGGTGGTCACTAAAACGCCGACGCTCAGGGTCAAACTAACTGCCCAAGGCATTCGTGGGCGCATGGCGAATCTCCTGTTCCGAAAGCTGGGGTGAGGTTATTCCGCGCCGTAGCGGCGCAGGCACAACAAACGCTGCACAGAACGCCAATCGCGCCGCACCGGCGCGATTCGCTCGATGACGAGCGCAGGATCAGATCAGAATGACCTGATGCAGGAGATGGAGCCGAAGCGGCGGCCCCGACACGTGGAAACCGCTCCCGGCGTTCCAATACGAATCCGCCGACGCCGTATGAAGAGTCGCTGCAGTGGGCGCGAAAGCCACAATGTCGATGCAAAGCGTCGATTGCCTGGCATCGATGAGGGATTTTCCCGGCGGCAGAGAGATGCAGAGAGCCTTGCACGCCAGCTTGCAGTCGCAAGGCGCTATCGGCCGTTCGTTTTCATGGCTCGAGGTGGCGTGGTCTCCGTGACAACAGCCGGACGCGAGCGAATCGCTTAACTCCGTCCTATCGCAGGTGGTGGCATTGTGATTGTGATCCCGGCAGCATCCAACCAGCGCGTGCACCAGCAGCATGGCCGCTGTTAGGTTGGATACAAACGTGCGCATAGAAAGCCTCGCTACCCTTCACATTTTCGGCCTGGCGGTTGATGAAGCTTGTGGAAAAGTCGATGAAACGCTGCCTGAGTGGTTTCCTCCGTTCGTAAGTTGAGGACGATAGCATCACGGGCGAGCGGCCAATTACAGCGGAATCGCAGCTCTCCCTATTTGATTACCTATGCGACCGTAGGGTTTACTCAGACCGTTCGGGCAGAGGTCCGACAAGCCGGCCGTCAATTTCGGCCCATTTCTTCCAAGCGGTCTCCACATCCTGCAAATACGAGAGATTTGTTTGCGCGTACGTTTGCTGGGACGTAAGCACGGAAACATACTCCAGCTCGCCCTCGCGATAGCCCGCACTCATCAGCTCCAGCGATTCGCGCGCCACGGGCAGAATCTTATCGGCATATTGCACCGCGCGCTGGCGCGCCGTCGAGTAATCGCGCAGCGCGGCTGCCAGGCGGTGCTCGAGCGCAAGCTCCCGTTCCTGCAAGGCGGCTTGGGCGGCAGCCAGCTCGCCCCACGCTTGGGCAATCGCGCCCTGGTTGCGGTCGAACACCGGCAGCGGCATGCTCAACCGCACGTTCGCGATCGTGTCGTCCGTCGCGTTATCAAGCGCCACGCCGGCCTCCATGTTCACGTTCGGCACCCGGCCCGCCGAGGCCCGCTCGACCGACCATCGTGCCCGCTCCACCGCAAAACGCAGCTCGGCCAGCTCCGGGCTTTCCGCCAGAACCGCTTCGCGCACGGCCTCCCATTCCAGCTCCGGCAGCGGTCGTAGCAAGGCGTCATCGAACGCCGGCATCCGCGAATCGCTCAGACCAATCGCGGTTGACAAACGCCGCCACGCGGCCGCGTGTCGCTCCGTCGCTTGCTGTTCGAGTAGCGTCGCGGACTGCCGTTCAATTTGGCTTTGCAGGAGCGACGCGCGCGGGATGTCCATCGCTTTCAATCGCAGCTCCGACACTCTCACCGACTCCGCGGCAACGTCGCTCAGTTGCCGCGCTAAGGCCACCGCGCGCTCCGCCGCCAGCACTTCGAAATAGTAAATGCGAACCGTGGTGAGCACTTGGAGCCGTGCCAGTTCCAATCGTTGTTGTGCCGCGGCAACTTCCCGGCTGGCAACGGCCCGATTGAGTCGCAACTTTCCCGCGGTGACAAACTCCTGGCTGACAAAGCCGCCCTGCTTTCCAGCCGTGCCCGCGTCGCCCATTTCGTCGCCCATATAGCCAACCGCCGGGTTCGGCCGCAGTCCGACTTGCAACCAGTTGCCTTGCGCCGCACGCAGCCGCCCTTCCGCCTGGCGCAGCGCCGGGTGAGAGGCGATGGCCAGCGCTTCGGCTTCGCCCAGCGTGAGTCGATTGTCCTCGGCCGGCGCTTCAATGGGAGGCAGCGGAATTGGCGCAGGGATTTTCTCCGCCGCCGGCTCGGGAAGCTGCTCCACCGAACCGAAAGTCAGCTCGCTTTCCAGCACCAGATCATCCGGTGCAAACTCCTCAGCCCCAGCCGAGACAGCGCACGCGGCCACCCCCATCGTCGCCGCCCAAGCTAAAACCAAGCCTCGTCCCATAATCTTACTCCCCACTCCCCACTCCCCACTCCGCCGTCCCCCTTCCGCCGACACTGCCCCTCCTCAACCGTATCGGCTATAACGATTTTGCAGGTTCAACAAAGCCTGCCGCCGGCTATCGCCGATAGCACGGCAAAGGGTGCCTGGAGCGCGTCGGGTGCCTGGGGCAGAGTCCGCGACGCCCCAGTTTGCAGTGATTCTCGGCCACGCCAACCCCACCGTACCATTTGACCATGACCACTAACTTCCGAACGATTGTCGCTGCCATTGCTGGATTGCTAGCAATCGCGTACGCGGGGAGTTTTGTAATGTCTCAATCCGATGCCAACAAATCGATCCCATCCGACACTCGGGATTCCGGCAAGTCCGCAAAACTCGAAAAGGCCACCTTTGGTTCCGGCTGCTTCTGGTGCACCGAGGCCGTGTTCGAACAACTCCGCGGCGTCAAGTCGGTCGTCTCCGGCTACAGCGGCGGCAAAACGCCCGACCCAACGTATGAGGACATCTCCTCCGGCCGCACCGGCCACGCCGAGGTGATCCAGATTACCTACGACCCGGCCGAGATCTCGTTCGACGACCTCCTAAAAGTCTTCTGGCAAACGCACGACCCCACCACACTCAACCGCCAAGGCCACGACGTCGGCACGCAATACCGCTCCGCCGTCTTTTATCACAACGACGAGCAACGTCGAGTGGCCGACGAGTACAAACAACAACTCAACAAGAGCGGCACATTCGCCGCGCCCATCGTGACCGAGATCACCCCCTTCGACAAATTCTACCCGGCCGAGAAGTACCACCAAAAGTATTTCGAGCTGAACCCGGCCCAAAGCTACTGCCAGCTCATAATCCGCCCGAAGGTGGAGAAGTTCCGCAAGAAATTCAAAGAGCTGCTGAATGATTCACGGCTCGAATCGAAATCTGCTCAGCCGTAAGCGAAACCGGACGAAACTCGTAACACCAAAAGCATACGAACCGCGTAGTCTCAGCTACTCGGCTCGTTTTTGTTTCCACTCAGACCTGCCTAGAATCGTCTTGCTGCCGTCCAATGTGTTACTGGCGCATTCTGCCCGACCGATTTCGTCCTTAATGCCCCGGTGCGAGCTGCTAGAAATTAGGTCGCCGTCTGGCTGTAATCTGGTGCCAACTGGACAAGCACACCCTTATCGGGCAGCAGAAAAGGCAGCAGAAAAGGGGTCAGAACGGCTCTGTAGAAAACCGTGGATGCTAGCTAAACATCCGT
>JBBDWY010000069.1:0-89844 GCA_040902605.1 Pirellulales bacterium
TGGTCGGCCGCAATCTGTTCCACATCATGCACCACGAGGACGCCGACCTGCGGATTCCGCCCTCGATCAATACGGCGAAGCGGATTCACAAGCTCTATATCCGCGCGGCGAACATCCTGGCGGGCCGGGCGGTGCCGCCGGGCGAAAACAACATGGAAGTGGTCCACGCACGCCCCGCGGGCGAAGTGTTCCGCGTATTTCCAGTGCCGTTCTTCCTGGTGCGCAATCCGTTCATGCGCCGCTGGGCCGAGCTGATTCTCATGTCGCTCGCCGAATCGATGCAGCACACGGAGAACCGCAAGAGTCTCGAGATTTCCACCGCATTTGCCGGTCAGGTCGGCCAGTACATCAAGCGCGTGTACATCAACATGGCCATCGAGCTGTTCGGCAAGACGCGAGCGGAAGCGACGGCCGACGGCTTCGCGCTCACGGATGCCGACTTCGCCACCTACAACCCGGGCGATTTTTTCACACAGACCGAAATGGTCGACACCGTGCCCCGGCTCGATCGCGTGTTCACGGAGGACCGTCTCGAAGTCCTGGCCGAAGGAATTTCTATCACCGAGCTGCCGGAACTCAAGCCGTGGCCCACGAACCTTACGTCGTTCTACGCCGGTACGCGGACCGACGCGACAATGAGCGGCTCAACATCGGGATCGGCAAACGGCAACAGCGCAACGGCGGCGCCCCTTATCCCGCCCGCGCCGGGACCGTGATTGCGATTGCGGATTTCGGATTTCGGATTGCGGATTTGCCATCCGACAATCGGATGTTGTCTTTCGATTTGACCCTGAACCCTGAACCCTGAACCCTCTCATGGACTGGCCAGTCGCGACGGTACTGTTGGGAACGCTCGGCACGCTGGCTGTCGGCATTTTTAAGTGGGTGCCGCGGCGAGACGGCGGCGAGTACGGCCAAGTCACGAACGGCCGTGTCTACGCGCGTGCCACGGACCTGGCTGAGTTTCGCGCGCGGCTCGTGTCGTTGGAGCAAGCCCATCACGTCCTGCGCGCGGAGCTGCGGGCTGACATGAAGGAACTGCAGCAGATTATTCGTGAAAGCATGGTGAAGGGATGAATGTTCGCGACCGCATCAAGGAGCTTCGCCGGGTCCGCGCCGCCGATTTGCGGCCGAATCCGCGCAACTGGCGCATCCACCCGCCCGAGCAGCAGGACGCCCTGCGCGGCGTGCTGGCCGAAGTGGGTTACGCCGATGCGCTGTTGGCGCGCGAACTGGCCGACGGAACGCTGATGCTCGTCGACGGCCATCTCCGCGCCGAGACGACGCCCGATTCGATCGTGCCTGTGTTAGTGCTGGACGTCGATGAGGCCGAGGCCGACAAGATCCTGCTTACGCACGATCCACTGGCCGGCATGGCGACGGCCAGTGAAGAACATCTGCGGGCGCTACTCGCCGAAGTGCAAACAGAAAACGCGGCCGTCCGCGGCTTGTTCGACTCGCTTGCAAAGAATCGGCAAGCGTGGAACGGAGGGCAGGGGGCGCCGCAGGCGCCTGAGGTAAACGTTCCCGAATGTTACCAGGTCGTTGTTGAATGTCGCGACGAAGAGGACCAGAAAACGATCTTCGACCGGATGCGCGCGGAGGGCTATCGATGCCGAGTGTTGACGCTTTGAGCAAGGAGCAGGGAGCACGGAGTAAGAATTCCGACTCCCTGCTCCCCGCTCCTTGCTCCATGCTGATGAGTGAAACCTATGCCGATTATTGAAGCTACAGTCACGTGCCCAGTCCACGACTCGTTCCGAGTGCAGCAAGTGGCCGGCATGTTCGACGTGCCGCTGGCTGAGAAGGCAACGGAGCGGTTTCAGGTCGAGCTGCCGGATGCGAGCGAGGACTGGCAGATCGGCCTGATCGTCGGCCCCTCCGGCAGCGGCAAGAGCACGATCGCCCGCCGCGCGTTCGCCACGGAGCTATACACCGCTACAGATTGGCCCTCCGATCGGGCCGTTCTGGATTGTTTTGGTGAACTCTCCGTCAGGCACGTCGTGGACCTGTTCACCGCAGTCGGCTTCGGCTCGCCGCCGTCGTGGGTGAAGCCGTACCACGTCCTGAGCAATGGCGAACGATTCCGCTGCGACTTGGCACGCGCGCTAGCGATAGGATTTGCAGGAGCGAGGAGCGAGGAGCGAGGAGCGAGTGACATCGACTCGCTCCTCGCTCCTCGCTCCTCGCCGCTCGTCGTTTTCGACGAATTCACCAGCGTCGTCGATCGCAATGTGGCCAAGGTCTGCTCCGCCGCGATTGCCAAGGGCATTCGTCGCGGGCACCTGCCATGCCGGTTTGTTGCCGTGACGTGTCACTACGACGTGGCCGAGTGGCTCGAGCCGGATTGGGTGCTGGACATGGCTACCAGCGAGCTCAAACGGAGGCGCCTTCGGCGACCAACCATCGAATTGGCAATCCATCGCTGCCGGATGGCTGCTTGGCAACTGTTTAAGCGTCATCACTATTTGAGCGGCTCGCTTGCCGTAGCGGCTCGCTGTTACTTGACGACGTGGGAGGGAATTCCAGTGAACTTTTGTGCGACCGTGCCGGTGATCGCAAAGAAAAATCATCGCCGCTTCACGCGGATCGTGACGCTGCCCGATTACCAGGGCATCGGCATCGGCATGCGCGCCGTCGCTGCCGTCGCGTCGCTGCATCGCGCGGAGGGGCTGCGGATCAACGTCACGAGCAGCCACCCGGCGCTCATCCGACATTGCTGCCGCTCTCCGTTATGGAAGGCCGTCAACGTGAAGAAAACCGGCGGATCGGGCCGGCGGGCAAACCCGAAGTTCCCGACCTATCGCAGCGCGGCTGGCCGGTCGGTGGTGTCGTTCGAGTACGTCGGAGAGCAGCAGAGCAGTAGTGGAGTAGTGGAGTAGTGGAGTAGATGGAAAAAGGGGACGACTCCACTACTGCTCTACTCCACTACCGCTCTTACACAAAGTGAGAGGGCCGAATGACATGCGAACTTATTTCCACCGCACTGAGCGACGAGCAGAAAGGCCAGGTCATGGGCATTCTCTCAGTCGGCTGCGATCGGCAGACGGCGGCCAACTTCATTGGTTGTTCGCTGGCCGCCATTCGGCGAGCCATGCTGCAGGATGCGACGTTTGCAGCGGGCGTCTGCCGGGCGGAGGCTGGAGCGGAATTGAATCACATGCGGAATGTGCAGCAGGCAGCCAACGAGGCGAAGAATTGGCGGGCCTCGGTCTGGTGGCTCGAACGGCGTGCGCCCGAACGCTACGGATCGCGCGGCGCCGGCGTGGCCACGGCGCGGCAACTCAAGGCGTTCATCAACATCCTGGCCGATGCGCTGAGACAAGACGTCCACAACGCCGACGACTGGCAGCGGATCATCGCGAGACTGCAATCCCTGGCCGACGATGTCGACAAAATGATTCGCGACGACCAAATGAATCTGGCGAATTCGATCGACGCTGTCGACTTGCCCTCGCCGGACGCCTCCCTTGGCCCACCAATAGATTCATTGGCCGAGGATTGGGACGATTCACAAGGAGAGAGCTGATGACGGCAGAACGAATGGACGCGGAAGCGACATTTAAGTTGCATGATGCGATGCCTCCTGTCACGTTCGGCCAGGTGTTGGCGCAACTCAGAGGCGAGGTGACGGCCACGCCGGAGCAGGCGCCCTTGGACGATGCTTCATCTTCCCTGCCGCGGACCACACTTGCCTGGGGACGAAACTATCTGCCCAAGCACTTCGTCAAGCCGACGTCTGCCATGCACGAATGGCTCGGCGCCCAACTCGATTCGATTCACACCCAGCGTGGCTCGAAGGTCAACGTGATCGGTCCGCGCGGCAGCGCCAAGTCGACCATCGCCACGTTGTGCTACGTGCTTCGGGCCGCGCTCGAGGGCTGGGAGCCGTACATCTGGATCGTGTCCGACACGATCCCGCAGGCCATCATGCACTTGGAAAACGTGAAGACCGAACTGCTGGATAATCCACTTCTGACTCGCGATTATCCACGAGCGGCCAACCGCGGTCCCACCTGGCGCACTGAACTTGTCGAGCTTCCCAACGGCGTGGTGATCGAGGCGCTCAGCACCGGGCAGCGGATTCGTGGCCGCCGCCTCAGGCAGCACCGCCCGTCACTGATCATCTGCGACGATCTGCAGAACGACGGCCACATCGCCTCATCGCTGCAACGCGATGTCTCGCGGCGTTGGTTCCATGGCTCATTGCTGCGAGCCGGCGACAAGCGGACCAACATCATCAATCTCGCCACCGCGCTGCACCGCGAAGCACTCGCCGTCGAGCTGCTGGACGCGCCCGGCTGGACCTCGCAGCGCTTTTCGGCCATCCAATCGTGGCCCACGAATACCGAGTTGTGGAACGAATGGGAAGCAATTTACGCCGACCCCGACAATCCAAATGCCAGGCACGAGGCACGGGCCTTTTACAACCACCACCAGCAAGAGATGGACGACGGCGCCGTTGTGCTCTGGCCGGCGGAGGAAGACCTGTACACGCTCATGCAGATGCGCGTCGAAAGCGGCCGAACTGCGTTTGAGCGCGAGAAGCAAGGCTCGCCCGTTGATCCGGATGTGTGTGAATGGCCCGAGTCGTACTTCGAGGAGCACATCTGGTTCGAGCGCTGGCCGGATGATTTGCTGATCCGCGCGATTGCACTCGACCCCAGCAAGGGTAGCGACGCCCGCCGCGGCGATTATTCGGCGTACGTCATGCTGGGCATCACTGCGGCCGGTGTGATTTACATCGAGGCCGATCTCGGGCGGCGGCCCACGCCGCAGATGGTCGCCGACGGCGTCGCACTCTGCACTCGCTTTCGCCCGACGGCGTTCGGCGTCGAGGCCAACCAGTTCCAAGAATTGCTCTGCGGCGAATTTGCAGCCGAGTTCGCGCGGCAAGGCATGAGCCATATCGTGCCGGCGGCCATTCACAATCACGCCAACAAGTTGGTGCGGATTCGACGTCTCGGGCCCTATCTGTCGCAACGCCGGCTCAAGTTTTTCGCGCGATCGGCATCGACACGATTGCTCGTCGACCAATTACGCGACTTCCCGGCCGGCGCGCACGACGACGGCCCCGACGCCCTCGAGATGGCGCTCCGCCTCGCCGAGGAAGTCTGGCTCGGACGAAACAGCGACGATGGTCTGGGAAATCGATTACCTGTGGGTTGAGTTTAGAAGGATGCAGGATGGGGGATGCGGGGGCAGGGTTTTATCCCCTGAATCCCGCATCCGGCATCCTTCCACTCACATCCAATATTACGAACTAACCACAAAAGGGGAAACTCATGATGACAACAAACACATTGAACCTTGAAACGCGCCTCATCGAGGCCTTCGACGCCTTGTGGGACAATTTCGTCGACCCACGCGAGGCGTATGGCGATTCCATTGATGGTTGGTGGGTGCCTCTGGGCGGCTCGGCGGGAGGCGCGGCGCGCATCGGCGACGAGCCGTTCACCGAACAAGTGCTGGCCGAACTGCGCGGCCAATGCCGTCGGCTGGCCGCCGTCAATGAATTTGCAATCAACGGCCATGAGAACCGCATCAGTTACATCGTTGGCCCCGGCCATAGCTACCACGCCGCCATCTGCAAGGGCATGGACGGGCCGGAAGATCTGGCCATGCAAGTGCAAAAATTGCTCGATCGATTCGAACAGGAAAACCGCTGGCAACTGCGCCAGCAGGAGATTGTCCGCCGGATCGATCGCGACGGTGAGGCATTGCTGCGATTCTTCGTCGATGCAGCCGGTATGACGCGAATCCGGTTCATCGAGCCAGAGCAAGTCACGACGCCCGCGGAACTAGCGGGTGACCCATCGGCCAGCTTTGGCATCCAGACGGAAGCCGACGATGTCGAAACAGTGTTGGCTTACTACGTCGACGGCGAGCCGGTCGAGGCCCGCGACGTGCAGCACCGGCGCGCGAACGTGGATTTCAATGTCAAGCGCGGCCTGCCGCTGTACGCGCCCGTCCGAAAGAATCTGCGGCGGGCTGAGCGACTCCTGCGAAACATGAGCATCGTCGCCGAGATCCAGTCCGCGATCGCCCTCATACGCAAGCACCGCGGAGCGAGCCGCAGCGGCATCGAGCAGTTTGTCGCTGCCGGCGCCGATACGACCGTAAGCGATAGCCTCACCGGCCGCACGCGGCATTTCTCGCAATACGGCCCGGGCACCATCCTCGATGCGCCCGCCGGTATGGAGTACGACTTCCCGGCCCGCGGACTGGACGCTGCGAGCTTTGTCGCCGTGCTGCAAGCGGAGCTGCGGGCCATTGCTGCGCGCCTGGTGATGCCCGAATTCATGTTCACGTCCGACGCTTCCAACGCGAACTATTCGTCAACGATGGTCGCCGAGGGCCCGGCCATGAAAATGTTCGAGCGGCTGCAGGCGAGCATGATCGAGCAGGACCGCGCCGTGATGTGGCGTGTTGTGGACAACGCGATTACCACCGGCGCCTTGCCGCACAACGTCCGCGACTTGGTCGATATCCAGATCATCCCGCCGTCGCTGCACGTCCGCGACCAACTGCAGCAGGCCCAAGTCGACCGCATCGCATTCAACAGCGGCGTGCTTTCCCCTCAAACTTGGAGCCAGCACCTGGGCCTTGACTACGACCAGGAGCAGAAAAACATGGCGGTTCATGGACGCGCCAGTTAGTCGCAACGTAAAGCGGAGCGCGTTCGGGGTGGCCAAAAGTAATATGGACATCTGAACAGTAAATTGCTATAGTGACGCCATGATTCAAACGCGAGTTGAAACTACACCGCAAAAGAACATGATCGATCGCATCGAGCAGGCGCTGGCTCAGTTGCTGGCCGACGCCTCCCGACGCGGCTTTTACGGCGAGGCAGGACTCACGTTGAGCGTGCAAGACGGTCGCATCCAGCATATTCGGGTGGCGATTGAGAGGATGATTAAATGAGCAATTAGCTGTTAGCCGTTAGCTATTAGCCAATCGGCTTCTGGCTAACAGCTAACAGCTAACAGCTAACAGCTAATAGCTGAAAGCTGAGTTGGTATCGTTCCGAGCCCGCCGCGGCGGGTATCGAGTCGAGCCCACTTGAAGGCAACCGCCTTCCAGTGGGCTTTTTTCGTTAATCCAGGATCTGGCATCCAGCATCTAGCATCCAGCAACTAACAACGGAGAACGCATATGTCCGAACTGCTGCAAGAATTCGTGGACTCCGGGAACCAGCGGCTGCGGGTCGACCGCGCGGCGGGCGTTATTCGCGGCGTGAAACTGCTCGGCCTCATGTCGCGCAACGGGCGCCGCTATCGCGAAGATGCGCTCACCAGTGCCGTCGCACTGTATGAGGGCGCGAAAGTCAACATCAACCATCCCAAGGGCCACCCACTGTCGCCGCGCGACTACCAGGACCGGCTGGGCGTCGTGCGCGGCGTGCAATTTCGGTCCGGCGAAGGGCTGTTCGGCGACTTGCACTTCAATCCGAAGCACGCCTTGAGCGAGCAGCTTGTGTGGGATGCAGAGCACGCGCCGCAGAACGTAGGGATGTCGCACAACGTCATGGCGCGCACGACCCGCAGCGGCGACGAGACCGTCGTTGAGGCCATCACGAAAGTGCAGAGCATCGACCTGGTCGCCGATCCGGCCACGACCAGCGGCTTGTACGAACACGCCGGAACGAGTGCGGAAGAGCGGCAGAGCAGTAGTGCCGCAGCGGACGAATCGAAACCCGCCAGCACTACGCCGCTACCGCACTACATCACTGCTGCTCTGGCTTCGCTGACGCTGGAACAACTTCGCCGTCTCCGTCCGGATTTGATCTGCGAAGTGGAAAACGCTTACGAGGCGCAGCTGGAAACGGTGCAAAAGCAGCTCGACGAGATGATTGCCCGCGACGAGGGGGTGCGGCGGCGTGAACGGATTCTCCAGCTGCTCGAGGAGCATGATCTTCCCTTGCCGACCAAGAGCGGCGGCGTCGATTCCCACCTCGTCAGTTCGCAGTTCATCGAGACGCTGATGGCGGCGGCCGACGAGCAGATCGTGCGGCGACTCGTGGAAGAACGAGCCGAACTAGTGCGGGCCGCAAGCCGTTGGAATGCTCAGCAGTTGCCGAATCACCGCCGGCCGCGCTCGCGGGATCAAGCTGGGCTCTCATTCGCGGCAAACAACGGCTCGGTGCGAAGCGCGGCGGAGTTCGCCGCCGCAGTCTGCGGACCTTGAAACAGCTTTAGTTGCGTGCTTACCACTTACTTACCTATTTATTGACCACTCACATTGCACATAGGAGAGAACCTTCATGGCCAACACGATGCGATGGCGCTATGGCGACACGAATCCAGTGATGATTGCCGTGGATTCCGCCACGGTAATCGAGATCGGCGATTTGCTTTTACAGGATACCGACGATGCGAAGCCGGCGTCGGCCCAAACGGATCAGGGCACGGAGACGGCGAACCAGCAGTTATTCCACGATCTTTTCGCGGGCGTCGCCATGCAGGCCTCGCGCAGCGGCGACACCCAGCCGATTCGCGTGGCAACGACGGGTGTGTTCGAGTTCGATTGCTTGAGCACGACCTTGGAGGTTGGCGATTTGATCGCTCCGGATGAAAACGGCGCCGGCACTGCCCTATTGAACCAGACCGTGGCCGAAGTCACCACCGCCAACGCTGCGATTGGCCGCTGCGCGAAGCGGCTCAATCCGGCTGGGACACGAGTTCTGGTCGACGTCGTCAGCAGCGTCGTGAAAGGCGGAACGCAAACGATCTTGTAAGAGAGCAGAAGAGCAGTAGAGGAGTAGAGCAGTAGCTACTCCACTGCCGCTCTACTCGACTACTCCACTACAAACCACTTGATTCATCCACCAACTACACAGGAGCAACGAACGTGACTTTGAAATACCGCGAACTGAAGCGCCGCTACGACTTGGACGGCGCGGAGAAAACTGTTGGACACCTTTCTGAAGCTCTGCGCGAGGGGCACTTGAAGCCGGAGGACTTCAGCGTCCGCGACCTGGCCGAGACGCTCGTGCCGGACGGCCGCGAATGGGTCCGCATGCTCGACCCGCGCAGCGCCGGTGGCGTCAGCGTGATCGAGTCGAGCGAGGGCGTCGACGTGACGGCCTTCCTCAACATCGCTGGCCAGGTGATCTACTCCAAGATCATGGAGGCCTACACGCAGGACGCGTTCGTCATCTCTAAGCTCGTGGAGACGATTCCCACGCGGCTGGATGGCGAGAAAATCCCCGGCATCACTCGCGTCAGCGACACGCTCGACGCGGTCGGCCCCGGCATGCCGTACCCGCATCTCGGCTTCGGCGAGGACTACATCGAAACGCCCTCGACGACCAAGCGTGGATTCATCGTGCCGGTCACGAAGGAGGCAATTTTCTTCGATCGCACGTATCTCATTCTCAGCCGCGCGGCCGAAGTGGGCGAAGTGCTGGGCCTCAACAAGGAGAAGCGGCTGATCGATCAGGTGATCGGCGTGACCAACAACTACAAGTGGAAGGGCACGACCTACAACACCTATCAGGCTTCGACGCCGTGGATCAACACGCTCTCCAGCAACGAGCTGGTGGATTGGACCAACGTCGACAAGGCCGAGCAGCTGTTTGCCGACATTTTGGATCCGAGCACCGGCGAGCCGGTGCTGGTGCGCGGCACGACGGTGCTGGTCATGCCCGCCTATCGCCACGCGGCACACCGCGTGTTCTCGGCAGCGGAATTGACGTTTACGGCGGCTGGCTCGAGCACCGCCACGGTGGCAGCCAATCCGCTTTCCGGTTATCGCGTGCACGACAGCCGGCTGGCATATCGTCGAGTCGTCGCGTCGGGCGTGGCTGCGGCGGATGCCAAGAAGTGGTGGTTTGTCGGCGATTTCCGCCGGGCGTTCGCCTACATGGAGAACTGGCCGATCACCGTCACACAGGCCCCGATCGGCAGCGAGGCCGAGTTCAACAACGACATCGTGCTGCGGTTCAAGGCGAGCGAGCGCGGGGCGGCCGCGGTGCTCAACCCGCGCTATGTCGTCAAGAACACCGGCTGATCATAAAGCCGCGACGGGCACCGCCCAAAGGGTGGTCGGTCGCGGTAACAATGGCAAAGGGCCGAGAGCCGGAACGACCGGCTCTCGGCTCGAACCTCGGCTGAATCGTATATGGTTCGACCAAGCGACGGATGCGGCATGGCGCTCGAGAACGGCTCTGCCGTGCTTATGGCGCGAATCGTTGACATCACCGGCAGGACGATCCGACGGGCAGATGTGGCCGCAATCGAGTATTGGATTTACGAGCTCGATCACCGCCTATGGCGCGGCTGCCGGGTAGTGGCGGGTCACGATCGCGTCGCGCTCAACATTGGAGATGTGCTGTTCGACGCACTGCAGAACGGCGGTTTGTGGAGCCTCGACGCGATGGGTTACAACTTTCGCCATGCATTTGACGTCGCAGAGGATGACACCTTGGCTACAGCGGACAAGCATTTTGATGTCCGCTACGAATTCACACCGAAGATCGGCCAGAAGGCGATCATTCGGTTTCAATTGGGGAGCCTTTCACGATGACCGACGTTCAACAACTCCAGTCGATCCGCAGCCAGACGCTCGCGCAGCTCGACGATTTGCGTGCTGACCCCAAGCCGACTTATTGGATCGACGGTCAGCGCGTTCAGTGGCAAGAGTACGCCGATTCGCTCCAACGCACCATCGACTGGTGCGACCAGAAACTGGCGGAGTACGAGCCGTTCGAAGTCCGCTCGCAAGGTATTTCCTAAACGTAGGGCGGACAATCCTGTCCGCCCTTTCACACCGGTGACGGACAGGATTGTCCGTCCTACATCGAACACGCCGCACCACCATGCCGACGCCCACTACCGACTTCTCGATCTTCGACGGCCAGGAGCTCGTCACGTATGAGCCGATTGTCGATCCGCCGGTGGACAATGTGCGGGCGGTTCGACGGCCGCTCACGCAGTCAAGAATGCGTAACGTCGAACGGTATGTAACGCTCCAAGCAACGGACTTTGTTCTCCATCTCGAGGCGGCCCCGCTCGCTAGCACCAACTTGATGGCAGGCGATACGATTACGGATGCACAAAGTCAAACGCATTTGGTGCTTTTCATTGAACGCCAAACGCTCAAGAACACCATCGCCGCGGTCTGCCGCCCCCCGGGTACTTAGCGGCGACGGAACGGAAGGCCGCGAATGATTCGGGCGCAGCCGAAAATGGGGCTGTTCCAGTCAAGGTCCCATGCTCTCCGAGAGGGCAACGTCGCGTCACGCTAATTGGGCCAATCCAGTTTTCGCAATCGTGGCGCGGCGGTAAAGAAGCTCGACGAACTCGGCCAGCAGCTCGGCCTCGCCGCTTTCGAGGATGATGCTAATTTGGCGCCACAGGTCGCGTTTGGCGTTCATGGCTTGAGCCGCCGCCAGGATACCCGCCTCGGTCAGTTGACCGCCGGTGCCAAACCGGCTGTAGAGCTCATCGAAATCGGCTTCCGACCAATTGCTGAAGACCTCGGCATGGCCGGCGACAGCGCCTTCAATAAGCGAGTTAGTGGCTCGATCGAATTGGCTCGGCGCAAGTCGGCCAGGCGGCCGAAAAAATTCGTCGATCGACACGCCCAGGCCGCGGGCCAGCTTGTGAAGCGTGCGGGCCTGGGGATTGTTCATGCCGCGGGCCAATGCGCGCAGGGTCCGCTCATCGAGGCAGGTTGCCGTCACCATTTCCTCGAACGTCAGCCCGTCGCGGGCCATGAGCCGGCGCAAATTCATCGCCAAGATTGCCGCGTCGCGATTTTCGATCGAAGTGGAAATCAAGCCCGGGCACTCCAGACTGAGTCTTGCAAGGGGGCAGGGGTAATATACGCACGTATACTATCGTTGGGGCCGGCTGTCAAGAGGGTCACCCGCCCGCGATGGCGCCGATCACGAGAAACGGTTCCGCCCCGGACGCGACCGCTTCAGGCAGCGGGGCGTCTGGCGGCTCCAGGGACCAATCCTGCTCGCAGACGAAAAACCGCAGGAAGGGCCGGCGCTCGTGCGTAACGTGGTCACGGATCGTGCCGCGCAGCATTGGGTAGCGGGACTCGAGGGCGTCGAGGACGGCGCGCTGTGTGGCTGGGGCGTCAACATCGAGCTGCACCTCGCCGCTGATGTTGGCGAGCATCTTCAAATGATAAGGAATAATGACGCGGATCATGTAAATCAAAACATGCCTGATCGAAGCCCGCAGCGCAAGCAAGGGACGTTGGTTGTGTAAGCACAATACCCTTGCTTGCGCTGCGGGCTTCGATCCCGGATACATTTTTTATGGTAACACCTGCGCCTCAACCGACAGTACCGCGGGGAGGTCGCGGACGACTGGGGTCCAGTTGTCGCCGCCGTCGGGCGAGCAGTACACCTGGCCGCCGGTCGTGCCGAAGTAGACGCCGCACGGATCGAGCGCATCGGCGGTCATCGCGTCGCGCAGCACGTTGACGAAGCAATTCGCTTGCGGCAGGCCGCGGGTGAGCGGCTCCCATTCGTTGCCGCCGCTGCTGCTGCGGTAGACGCGCAGTTTCCCATCGGGCGGATAGTGCAACGAATCGCTCGTGATCGGGACGACGTAGATGGTCTCCGGTTCGTGGGCGTGCACCTCGACCGGGAAGCCGAAGTCGGTCGGCAAGTTGCCGCTCACTTCGTGCCAGTTGTCTCCAGCGTCGTCGCTGCGCATGACGTCCCAATGCTTTTGCATGAAGAGCACGTCCGGCCGCGATCGATGCATTGCAATGCGATGGACACAGTGACCGACCTCGGCATCCGGATCCGGAATGTATTGTGACTTCAGCCCGCGGTTGATCGGCTTCCATGTTTTCCCGCCGTCATCCGTGCGGAACGTGCCGGCCGCTGAAATTGCGATGTAAATTCGGTTCGGATTGGTCGGGTCGAGAAGGATCGTGTGTAAACCCATGCCGCCCGCGCCGGGCGACCATTGCGGCCCCGTGCCGTGTCCGCGGAGGCCGGCCAGCTCGTGCCAGTTTTGCCCCCCGTCGTTTGAACGAAAGATCGCGGCGTCTTCCACGCCGGCGTATACGGTGTCGGGATCGCTCAGCGACGGTTCGAGATGCCAGACGCGTTTGAACTCCCAGGGGTGCTGGGTGCCGTCGTACCATTGGTGCGTGGTGAGCGGCTTGCCAGTTTCCGGCGAAGTGTCGTAGACAAACTTGTTGCTCTCGGCCATGGGCGTTCCGTCTGGGGTAGTCGTCGGCTCGCCGGCTGGGGTTCCTGGTTGGTGCCAGGTTTTGCCGCCGTCGTCGGAGCGCTGAATGATCTGGCCAAACCACCCGCTGGTTTGGGATGCGTAGATGCGGTCCGGATTCACCGGCGAGCCCTTCATGTGATAGATCTCCCACCCGCCAAAGAACGGGCCGGAGACGTTCCACCGTTGTCGCTTGCCGTCCCCCGTCAGCACAAACCCGCCCTTGCGTGTACCAACCAGTAGTCGTATTGAGCTCATTAGTTACTCCATCTCATCGCGCGCTAGTCATTTCTTTCATTGGGTAGCTGGAACCAGGCAGACTGTGCCGTGGTGTACTCTAAGCGTAGAAAGGTAGCTGGGGCGTGATGAATTCCGCCCCACCATCTCCGTTTGGGCAAGCTGACTCAAACTGCAAATCACTTCTTCGTCAACTCGACGCCCATCATTTTGAATTCCTTCCCGCTCTTGGGGTCGGTCGTAAACATTTCGAGCGTCTTCGTGTTGGGTCCGGTGATCGTTTCGACCTCGCGCATCACGGCCGGTTTCTTGGTAATCGGGCAGTTGTGCTTGAATTTCCAGGTAAGCGTCTTGCCATCGGGCGAGAGCTTGCCAACGCCCTTCATGATGCCGGTGCTGTGGTTATCAATCCACGTCGAGTCGAACTTCTGCGAGACATTATCGAAGCCGTAGAGGCCGAAGCCGTGGTACGGCCCCATGCCCGGCATGTCGCCCTCCCATTCGCACTTGGTGAAGCGGCCATCCATGATCGAGGTGACAGTCGCCGTGCACTCGCTCTCCATCGGTTCGGCGCCGGGGACCATCCACATCGTCGTCGTGCCGTGCCACACACCGACGTCGTTGGCGAGCCGCTCGTGCATTTCGCCAGGTGTGCCCGCCATGATGCAGGCCTGCATGTCCTCTTCCGTCCAGCCGGGCGGTAGTGGTATCTGCGGTTGGCCGTTGCTTGGAGCATCTTTCGACACGTCCGCCACGGCAACGGCGCCAACCACCGCCGCCAAGCCAACAGCGATAACAAACGCAGGTCCAAAAAACTTTGTCAAACTCATGATAACCTCCGATCCGTTAGGTCAGTCCGCCGCCCAAAGCAGGCAAGCTAGACTGACGGTGATGGGAAACAAATTGTACAAAAGACGGAACGGCCCACTGCCTATCCTCGTCACTTTTTACATAAGTTTTTGCTTGGGACACTAGGTGGTTGGCAGGCCGGGAATCTCCAGGATGGGCCGGATTTCCACCGTTCCCACTCGTGCGCCGGGATGCCGCTCGGCGATCCGAATGGCTTCGTCAAGATCCTCGACGTCAACGAGATAATATCCGCCGAGCACTTCGCGCGACTCCGCGAACGGGCCGTCGGTCACAAGCGTTTTACCGTCGCGCACGCGAACGCTGGTGGTCATCGACGCAGGGCGCAGCGGGGCGGCATCCAGATACTGTCCCTTAGCGTTGATTTCATGCGTGAGCCCGACGGCCTCGTCCATCGCCGCTTCCAGCGCTGCCTTGCCTGCCTTATCCCAGGCCTGTTCATCGTCGTAGCAGAGCAACATGTATTTCATCGATGCGCCTCCAGCGCTGATTCGTAATGCGCCGGCGTCGGCAGTCCCGCTAACTCCATTACCGGGCGGACTTCGACGGTGCCCTTGCGAGCCGCGGGAATGCGCGAGGCGATGGAAATTGCCTCATTGAGGTCGTTGGCCTCGACGAGGAAGTAACCACCGAGCTGTTCACGTGTCTCAGCGAACGGCCCGTCGGTCACCAGCCGCTTGCCCTCGCGCACTCGAACACTGGCGGCCATTGCGACTGGGTGCAATGGGTTGGCGCCCAGATATTGCCGTCGGGCGTTGAGCTCGTGCGTCAACTCGGTCGACTCCACATAGCAGTCCTGCCGCTCGGCGTCTGTCCAGGCGTTTTCATCACTGTAAATCAGCAACATGTATTTCATGTTAATTCTCCAGCAAAGTATGAAAGTGACCGATCGCAGCCTTGTTCGTAGCCTCCACTTCGCGGAAGAGAACCGCCAAGGCCGAAAGCAACGCCGTTCTCGGTCGTTCTGTCGCACAGATGTAACTGGCCAGCGGCTCGACCACGCGCCGCAGTTCGCTGCCAGACGACCGTTCCAATATACCGATGACGTTGTTCATTGCAGTCTCCGCGAAAATATCAATTCCTCGATTTGTCAATGGGCAGTCGCCCCGGATTAACACGGTCCCAATAGGGCCTTTCGGCGGTCTCTTTGTTCAGCGGTCTTCGTCATACGCTTGTTGTAAGCGTTTGATCTCGATTTTTTTCATTTGCAGCATGGCGTTCATGACGCGCGCGGATTTCTTGGGATCCGGGTCTTGCAGCAATTTGACTAACAGCGTGGGAACGATCTGCCACGACAGGCCAAACTTGTCCTTTAGCCAGCCGCATTGTTGTGCCTTCTCGTCGCCACCTGCGGAAATTCTGTCCCAGTAGTAGTCGACCTCGTCTTGGGATTCGCAATGCACCTGGAAGGAGATCGCCTCATTGAATTTGAACACGGGACCGCCGTTGAGCGCGGTAAACTTTTGGCCGTTGAGTTCAAATTCGATCGTCAATACGGTCCCCGCCGGCATGCGGTGGATTTCATATCCGGCTTCTCCATATCGCGAGATATGCCCGATCTTGGAGTTCTTGAAAATGGACGTGTAAAAGTTGGCCGCCTCCTCGGCATTGCGATCGAACCACAAGCAGGGGATGATTTTTTGCATTTCGTGATCCTTGGAGGTCGCCAGCGTAATAGGTTGGTTATTCAGCGAATGCGCAACGCTGCAGGGCTATTTCTTCGCGTTCTTGGCCGCCTCAGCCAGCAAGCGCTTCTCCTGCTCGCGCAGCTCCGGCGTCAATTGGTCACCAAAATCCTCGGCTTCGAACACCTGGCGAATCTCGAGTTGAGATTCTTCGCCCGTCGGGTTTGGGCAACGCTTGGCCCATTCGATGGCTTCGGCGAGCGACTTGCACTGCCACATCCAGAAGCCGGCGATGAGCTCTTTGGTTTCGGCAAAGGGTCCGTCGATCACTGTCCGCTTGTCGCCGGAAAATCTGATCCGTGCTCCCTTGGAACTAGGCTGCAGCCCGTCGCCCGAGAGCATCACACCGGCCTTCACCAGTTTTTCGTTGTAGTTGCCCATCTCCCGCAGCAGCTCTTCGCTCGGCATCACTCCCGCCTCGGTGTCCTTATTCGCCTTCACAATGACCATGAATCGCATTGTCGTGTTCCTTGATCGTTGCACGGTTTTCTTCGGTGCCAGCTGGTACCGCATCACGACTTCCCATCAGAGCGGACGCTGGAATTATCGCACGTTTACAACGCATTCGTCAGCCACCCGTCGGCTGTGAACACTCAATAGTCGTGCGACAATACCCCGAATCGACAACGGCCCCAAAATTCTTTTTTTTAGGCCATTTCGGCCAGCCGCCGTTCGAGAAATCGCCGCTCCGGATCCTGCCGGGCCAGAGCGAGGGCCAGTTGGTAGGACGCACGGGCATCGGCCGTTCGGCCCAGCCGGCGGCACAAATCGGCCCGCGCAGAATGGGCAAGATGGTACTTGGCCAACTCGCCGCCCGCGAGTAGGACGTCAATATGGGCCAGGCCCGCGGCGGGCCCATCGCGCATCGCTACAGCCACGGCACGGTTCAATTCGATCACCGGCGACGGCTCCACTCGGACGAGCACATCGTAGAGGCCGACGATTTGAGTCCAGTCGGTATCATCCGCGCTTGCGGCGTCGGCATGCACCGCCGCGATCGCCGCCTGCAGCGTGTACGGGCCAAACCGCCGCGATGATAATGCCCGCTGGACGATGGCTTTCCCTTCGTTGATGTGACTTCGGTTCCACAGCGAGCGGTCCTGGTCATCGAGCAAGATGAGCTCGCCCGTCGGCGAGGTTCGCGCGGGGCGCCGTGATTCATGCAACAACATGAGTGCCAAAAGGCCCATGACTTCCGGCTCGGCCAGCAGCTCGAGTAGCAGCCTTCCCAAGCGGATCGCCTCGCCCGAAAGGTCCGGCCGCGTCAGCGATGCGCCGGATGAGGCGGAGTAGCCTTCGTTGAACACGAGGTAGATCACCTGGAGCACCGCATCAAGCCGTTCCGGTAGATCCTCGCGTGACGGCACCTGATAAGGAATCCGTGCCTCGCGAATCTTCGCCTTGGCCCGGACAATGCGCTGAGCCAGCGTGGGCGGAGCGGTGAGAAACGCGCTCGCGATCACCTCGGTCGTGAGTCCACACACTTCTCGCAGTGTGAGCGCGATCTGGGCCTCCGGCGACAAAGCGGGATGGCAACAGGTGAAGATGAGTCGCAACCGATCGTCCTCGACACCCTCGTCCTCTAGGCCCACGACGGCCCGGGAACGGTCGTCAAGTCTTTCGGCGAGTTGCCCCAGCGAGTCATCGAACCGTGCGGCGCGGCGTATGACGTCGACCGCCTTGAACCGGCCGGCCGAAACAAGCCAGGCCCGCGGGTTGGCCGGCACTCCGTCGCGGGGCCATTGGTCCACCGCCGCAGCGAACGCGTCGTGCAGCGCCTCCTCTGCCAGATCGAAATCGCCTAGCAGACGAATCAGCGTGGCGAAAATCCGGCGCGAGTCGGAGCGATAGATCTCGTCCACTCTCTCGCGAACCGCTTCAACCTTGTCGCCGTTCACCATTCGAATTCCTGCAGCCGGCAATGACAATGGAGTGCTCAGCGGATAACCACAAAGATAAAGTAAGCCAGCGCCCCGTGAAACCCGTTCGCAATGCAATTAGAATGGCAACCACGACGGCTTGGTCCGTGAGTATTGAGAGTTAATTTGAATCGAAACACGTTTTGGAGGCAAACGATGAGTTACGGGCGAACGGCGTGCTCGCTGCTGGCCATATTGGTGTGCGTGACTGTGTGTGGGGCCGAGCCATGGCAGCCCGCGAAGGGCCCACTGATGACGCGCTGGAGCAAGGACATCTCGCCGGAGCGCGTGTGGCCTGAATACCCGCGGCCACAGATGGTGCGCGAATCGTGGGTGAACCTGAACGGCTTCTGGCAATACGCCATCCGCCCGCAAGACGAAGGCCGGCCGGCCAAATGGGACGGTAAAATCCTCGTGCCGTTCGCGGTCGAGTCGGCGCTCAGCGGCGTGAAAAAGCCGGTAAAGCCTGAAGAGCGGCTGTGGTATCGCCGTACATTCGCGCCGCCCGCGCTATCGGATGATCAGCAGCTATTGCTGCATTTTGGCGCCGTCGACTGGGAATGCAGAGTGTGGGTGAACGGTCAGCAGGTCGGTCAGCACAAAGGCGGATACGATCCTTTCACATTCGATATTACGGTCGCCCTACGGCAAGGCGACAACGAGCTGGTCGTTGCCGTCTCAGATCCAACCGATACCGGCTTTCAACCGCGCGGCAAGCAGGTGCTCGAGCCGCACGGCATCATGTACACGGCGGTGACGGGAATCTGGCAAACCGTGTGGCTGGAGCCCGTGCCGGCGGCTCACATCACGTCGCTGAAGGTTGTGCCGGACGTGGATCGCCGCGTGGTTTCGGTAACCGTGAATTCCTCGGCGCCTGGCCGCGTTCGACTCAAAGCATTCGACGGCGAGAAATTGGTTGCCGAGCAAGAAGGCAAAGCGGGCAAAGCGATTGAACTCTCGCTGACCGACGCCGTACTGTGGTCGCCAGACCAGCCACATTTGTACGACTTAAAAGTCGAGCTGACCGACGGTGAAAAGGTTATCGATACCGTGGCTAGCTACTTCGGCATGCGAAAGTTCGAAGCGCGGAAAGACGAAGACGGCATCAACCGGCTGTGGCTCAACGACCAGGTTTTGTTTCAATATGGACCATTAGATCAGGGGTGGTGGCCCGACGGACTTTACACGCCGCCGACCGATGAAGCGTTGAAGTACGACATCGAGATGACCAAGCGGCTGGGCATGAATATGGCCCGCAAGCACGTGAAATACGAGTGCGCGCGTTGGTACTACTGGTGCGACCGGTTGGGTCTCTTGGTTTGGCAGGACATGCCGTCGGGCGACGCGGGCCGCAATGACGAAAGCAAAACCAATTTCCGGCGCGAATTGAAGGCCATGATCGACGCGCTGCACAACTTTCCTTCGATCGTTATGTGGGTGCCGTTCAACGAGGGCTGGGGCCAACACGACACGGAAGAAATTGCGAAGTGGCTGCAGCAGTACGATCCCACCCGCCCGATAAACGAAGCGAGCGGCTGGCACGACAAGGGGAGCGGTGACGTGGCCGACATACACAACTATCCGGGACCAGGAATGCGCGAACCAGAACCGCATCGCGTGAGTGTGCTGGGCGAGTTTGGCGGGCTCGGCATGCCGGTCCGAGGCCACACGTGGCAGGATGAGAATAACTGGGGCTACGTGTCGTACGACAACGCCGATGAGCTGACCGACGCTTACGTCGAGTTGTTGACCATGGTGCGGCCACTGATCGGCCGCGGCCTATCGGCGGCCGTGTACACGCAGACGACCGACGTCGAGGTCGAGGTCAACGGCCTCATGACGTACGATCGCGAGCTGGTGAAGATGGAGGAGGCACGGATCGTCGAAGCGGCTCGAAAGCTGTATGGACCCCCGCCGCAAATGCGCGTCCTGATGCCCACTAGCGAAAACGCGCCCCGCGACTGGCGCTATACGACCACGCGGCCCGACGACCGCTGGCACGAGCCTGGGTTCGACGACAGCGCGTGGAAGACAGGTTCCGCCGGATTTGGGACAGAAGGCACGCCGCGCGCTATTGTACGGACAAAGTGGGATTCTTCGGACATCTGGCTGCACCGCTCATTCGACCTAGATTCGTTGCTGGAGAGCGGCCAGCTTATGCTCACGGTCCACCACGACGAAGATGCCGACGTTTATTTGAACGGCACACTCGTGCGCACTCTCAACGGCCACACACGACACTATCGACCGGTGCTGCTCGACGAGAACGCGCGGAAGCTACTTCAAACTGGCCAGAATACCATTGCCGTGCACTGCCGCCAAACCGCCGGCGGGCAATATATCGACGTTGGCTTGATGGAGATTCACGAACGATGACTTTCGTTATCGCCATCGTACGCCATCACAACGTATACTAGAGGAAGTTCGATGTCCCGGCGCGAAAAGCTGTTGGACAAAATGCGCAACACGCCGGGAAAAATCCGCTTCAGCGAAGCGGACTCGTTGCTGCGCTATGAGAACTTTGTGCTGTTCAACAAACGCGGCAGCCATCGCACATACCATCATGCGGATGGACAGTCATTACCATCGTGGTGCCGCACGGCCGTCACAGAACATGCCACCAAGACGACATACGCAAATTGCTAACATTGCTAGAACTATGATCACTACACATCACGAGTACCGCGGCTACGTATTTAAGATTGATTGCGAGCCTCGCGAACCTGTTTACACTGTCGGGTTTGCCGACTTTCCGCAGATCATTACCAGTGGACAGACCCTAAACGAGGCTTTTTCGAATGCCTGCGAGGCCATGGATCTGCACTTAGAGAGCTTGCAGAAGCTTGGCAAACGCGTGCCCAAACCTCGGCACACTCTGGTCGTTGAGCCGGCGTGACAGAACAAAGCAAATGCATATTCGCCCAACGCTCCTGACAAATCGACGCCTATTGATAGGAGGCGTCGCGGTCTCTATTTGTCCTCGCGACGATCGGCAAATTCAGCACCAAGCTGTTCGCGCGTCAGACGGTTGAGTTGTCGCGTTTGGCGATCCAGCGGCAACGTTTGTGCAAGGAGCCTTTCGCGGAGACGCAAATTGAGTTGGTCCTCCGCGTCACCGCTGAACGTATTGCTAAGTTGCAAAAGCGCCGTGGAAAGTTCGTTGCCAAAATTCACCATGACCAATCTCCTATTGATGAGTGAATGGCAATGAAAGTATGGACGGCGCGTAGTTTGTGGGTCTGATGGCGTCCAAAAAATGTATGTCCACACGCGGCGCAAGTCGATTCATCGTCAAAGCCGGCGACCGTGTAGCTGGAAGCCACTTTCCACTATTCCATGACGTGTTATCGTTCTTATTCGCCATGAATCGGGAATCCCTCTTGCGCGCAGCTCGCCGCAGAGCGCAGCGGTCATCCATCGGGCATGGAGGTACCTTGGTTGTTCGATATTTATATCAACACCTACTGCACAGCCACTTCTCCATGGCTCTCCGCGCTCGTGATGGACGTTGGTCGCTCCGGTGGGTAGAACAAGTCGATGATGCCGTGGACCAGGCCGATGGTTTCGGGATCCGACGAGCCGAACCGCGTCGCCAAGGGCGCCAACAGCCAGCGGCCCTCCGGCCAGCGGACCTCCATCACCTTGGCGCAATCTTCGAGCAGCTGATAGATTCGAGCCCGGGTGACGCCGATGGTCTCAGCTTGTTGCTTCACGCTCGGCGCGTTTTCGTCGAGACACAATCGCGCGGACGCCAGCCCCGCCACCTGATCGCCCAAATCAATTTTGACCTGGTGAATCATCGGCTTGACGATGTGACGATGCAGCTCGTCGACGGGTGGCAGGTCGGGCTGGGCGACGGTTTCGAGCAACCATACCGTGAGCGGCGGAATGAACCGCGGCAACAACACAACGTCGATGTTTTCCGGCAGGGTGGCCGTTGCCAAGGCTTCGTGCACAGTGCAAAACACTTCGAGAACGGCGTTGACGCGCTTTTCGCCGTGCGTCTTGAGGGCGCGGATATCCGCCAGCGATCGATCCGCATATTCCTCCAGACGCGAATGCCAAATCACGGTCGGTAATGCCTGGAGGCTGGGTGCCAGCCGCCCCAGTTTCTCCGAGCCCATGCCATGCCGCTGGACGGTATCGCACCATTGCGCCCAGAGCGATTCGGAAACGATCGTCGCGTCGAACCCGCATGTCGTCGCAGGCTTCTGCCGCTTGGCTGCATCGTTCGCCAGACCAAACGGCGCGTCGGGGGAGGTGGCCTTCGCCGCCCGCTTGAGCAGGTCGAAGAAACCCATGATCTTTTTATGGCCCACGCCGGGAGTCGCCATCAATTCGTCCAGCGGCTGCGATAACAACTCGCGCAGCGGGCGATCGAGGAAGGCGATCGGCAAACGTCGGTCCGTGGGTAAAACCCAATACGAAAGGGCCTTGTCAAGGCGACCATCATCAGGTCGCTCCACCAGAGACTTACGAAGTCGTTCGTAAGTGCCTACAAGGCGATAACGGTCGTTGGAGATGGCTTTCCTGGCCATTGGTAGGGTGCTCCATGGTTTAGTGGTTACCTTCCTGGGAAATCAACCAGTTGTCGACCATGAGAAGCTCTAATTCGGCCTAGCCAGCCAAGTTGCGTCGTCAAGGCGTCTGGAATTTGTCCACAGTTGCGAGAATTGCCTGGTGCATAAAAACTTGCCAGCTTCTCAGTCTCTGTTTGCATCCCCCCCGTCTGCAAGGGGGGGTGCTTCCATGGGTATTGTTTGTGCTGAATCACCTGCTGTCAAGAATCGTATTTACTCGTTATCGGCTGCCAAACCAGCCCTGCGGAGCCCCTCGGCATCTCGCGTACCGAATAATCATTCGGATTTCTGCCGTTTTGACTTCCAAATCCCCTGTAGACCTTCTGCGACATTGTGACGTGGCGAGGCGAAAAAACTTTCGGTTTTTTTGGAATGGAACCGCCGGCCTTACGGGACAATTTGTCCAGCGCGTCCACCGGAGTTTATACAAATGTCTGTTTTGACCCCTAGCGCCCGGGCCGCGTCCGTCAATTCGGACCCACGTCCTGGCCGGATGTTCTGCGTCATCGGCGCCGGCTCCTCGGGCTTGGCAGTTGCCAAGAACTTCCACGCGTGCGGCATCGCCTTTGACTGCTGCTTACGTTTGCGATCTGGACGAGCAGCAACCTGCGGCCCGGAAGTTTCAAACCGAAAAACGACGGAAGGCCAGCGAATCCCTCAACGGTGGCATCCGCTACGTTCGCTCACCGCGACATCTGGTTGAAGTCGAGCACCACACCTATCGCCGCCGACTCCAAAAATCGATCGCCCGCTTTCATGCGGAATTACCGCGGGAATCCTCAAAAAGTCAGCTCCATTCGGTCGACGCCGAGCTGCGTGTTATGGAAGATGCGGCGGGCGGCCGCTAAATCGAAAGCACGTTCATCTTCAAGGCGAGGATCGATGTGCACCAGGACAAGTCGGCCCACCTCGGCGGCGGCGGCGACTTCGGCGACCCGCGGCAGGGCACTGTGGCCCGTGATGGCCGGCAAGTTATTGCCGTCGTCCGGGAAATACGCCTCGTGCACCAACAGATCGACACCGCGGATTTTCTCCACGTAGTCGGCATTTGCGGCGGCCGTTGTATCGGTCACGTAAGCCAGCGAGTGACGCGGCCAATCGAGGCGGAAGCCGACCGATCCGCCCGGATGAGCTAGGGGAAAATGCATGAGCGTGCCGCCGCCGGGCAGCGGGCACGGTCCGGAGAGCGGCTCGAAGCGAAACGGCGGCGCGACCGGAAAGATCAACTCGGCGAACAAGTGCTCGCGCACGGCCGCAAGCTTCGCCGCTTCGCCATGAACCGTCGTCTGCTGAAGCACTTCCGACGGCGCGACGTTGACCAGATAAGTCAGCCCGGCGATGTGATCCAAATGGGCATGTGTTAGAAAAATCTCCAGCCGATCTGTCTGCAAGTATTCGCCGAGCCGGCACATTCCGCTGCCCGCATCGAGCACGACGCCGATCTCCGGCAGCATGAGACAGGCCGTGTGTCGCTGGCTCGTGGGATAATAACCGCCGGTGCCGAGCAGGACGAGCTTCATGGGGCGACAGGCTCCGCGGACGCACTTATAATCCCTGGTATCGTGGAATAACTGCGCTAACTGCTGAATTTACCAAGGCAGATGATCGGCCACAACATGGTTCGCAGTCTGCGACGAGCGAGGTATGAGGATCATGCAACGGAGCATTCTACATTCTGTTGTATTACTGTCAGTCTGCCTGGCCGGCGCCGTGGGCTGCGGCAAGGACGATCCGCTGGAGGTCGTGGTTTACACCGCGCTTGATCAGGACTTCTCCGAGCCGATTTTCGACGACTTCGCTCGCGAGACGGGCATCGTCGTGCGGCCGAAGTTCGATACGGAATCCACGAAGACCGTTGGACTCGCTCAAGCGATCCTCGCCGAGCGCGAGCGGCCACGTTGCGACGTGTTCTGGAACAACGAAATCCTCAACACGCTTCGGCTCCAGCGCCAGAACCTATTGCGGCCTTATCATCCACCAGCCGCGGTAAAGTATCCGGCCAGCGTCCGCTCGCCCCACGGCCTGTGGCACGGCTTCGCTGCCCGGGCGCGCGTGCTGATCGTAAATACGAATCAAGTTCCTGAGGAGCGGCGGCCAAAGTCGATACGCGATCTGGCCGACTCGCAGTGGTACGAGCGGTGCGGCATCGCCAAGCCGCTGTCCGGCACGACGGCCACGCATGCAGCCTGTTTGTTCGCCGCCTGGGGCGATGACGACGCCAAGGATTTCTTCGCCGACGTGAAACGCACGGCGCGGATCATGTCGGGCAACAAACAGGTGGCGCAGGCCGTCGCGGCAGGTTCGCTCGCTTTTGGACTGACCGACACGGATGACGCCATCATCGAAATCGAGCGCGGCATGAGCGTGGCGATCATTTATCCAGACCAGCGGGAAGGGCAGGTGGGAACGCTGTTTATCCCAAATACGCTGGCGCTCATCAAAGGCTCGCCGCATCCGGAGGCCGCAGAGAAGCTAGTTGATTATCTGCTGTCGTCCGACGTCGAGCGCCGTCTCGCCGATGGCCCCAGTGCGCAGATCCCGCTCCGCGAAGGCGTGCCAGCCTCGCCGCGCGTAAAAACCCCGGCCGACGTTCGCGCGATGGAGGTCGACTGGTCCGCCGCGGCCGAAAAGTGGGATGCGGCCGCTCGTTTTCTGACGTCGGAGTTTGCCGCCGCAGATTAAAGCTTCACAATGGTTGATGGTGAATCAGCGTATTCAGCACGTCGGTTTTCCGACGGCAAGAGGGCGACGTCACTTAGCCAGAAGTCAACGAAACACTGGGTGCGGTGAGCGAATTCGGGGAAGTACAACGGTTTGGTCAAATAAGCGCTCGCATGGGCTCGGTAGGCGTCGCGCACATCGTGATCGGCGGACGACGTGGACAGGACGATCACCGGAATGATCTTTAGATCCTCATCGCGTTTCAATTCCACGAGCAATTGACGGCCGTCCATTCTCGGCATATTCAGATCGAGTAGTATGAGGTCGGGCCGCGGTGCCACTGGATGTGGGGTTTCGCGCCGCAGGAATTTGAGCGCTTCAACGCCGTCGCCGGCGACGTGAAACTCGATCGGTACAGGCAACTTTTGGAACGCCCGTTTGGTGAGCCATACGTCACCCTCATTGTCCTCCACGAGCAGGATATCAAACGGTCGTTGCGAGTTGGGGTTCTCGGACATCGCTGTTGTCCTCCGTCAATGGTTCATAGATCGTGAAACGAAAGCAACTTCCCTTGCCCAGTTGCGATTCGACGCATATTTGTCCGCCGTGTCGGTGGACAATTTTCTTGCAAACGGCGAGCCCGATACCGGTGCCTGGATACCGGGAACGGTTGTGAAGCCGTTTAAAGATTTCGAAAATTTGTTGATGGTGCTCCGGTGCGATTCCGATGCCGTTGTCGCTCACCGAGAAGTCCCAATGGTCGCCGACCCGTTCGGCCTCAATGTGGATGCGAGGTCGTTCGCCGCTACGATAAAGAATCCCGTTCCCTATCAAGTTCTGCAGCAGTTGCACAAGCTGGACGCGAATTCCTCGGACGGTCGGCAGGTCACCCCACGTCACTTCTGCGCCGGCTTCCTGAATCGAACTCTGTAGATTGGCTAGGGCGTCCTGCATCACTTCAAGCAGGTCAACGCTGTCAAAGACAAGCTGTTCGTCCTTGCTCACGCGAGAGTAGCTTAACAGACCGGTAATCAGAGCTCGCATGCGTGCCGAGCCTTGAACAATCCACTTGATATATTCATCGGCCTGTCGATCGAGCCTGCCAGCGTAGTCGTCTTTCAGCAAATTGCAAAAGCTCGTGATCGACCGGAGCGGCTCTTGCAAATCGTGTGAGGCCACGAACGCGAACTGGCGCAATTCATCGTTGGATTGCATCAGTTCATTGTTGGACCGTTCCAGTTCATCGTCCCGCCGACGAATTTCGGCCAGCATTCTATTGAATCCGTCGCACAGCACTCCGAGTTCATCATTGCCGTGGTTTTTTGCTGTAAGCCCGTAATTGTGCTCGCTCGAAACGCGCTGCGTCAACTGTGCAAGCTGCAGAATAGGCGCGGAGATAAAGCGCTGCAGAACAAATGACAACAGCAAGGCGATCCCCAGCGCCATCAAATACACGACGACCGCAATCAGCAGCGTGCGATGGATCTGAACTTGCAGCTCTTCGGTAGTAGCGCAGAGATAGATCCTGCCGATGACCGATCCATCATTCAATCGAACTTCTTCGACAACGTCCAGGAAACCGGCCCTGTTGAACGTGGCGCCCACAGTTTCCGGCTGCGGCTCATGCCTTTGGTCCAATGTTCTGGCCGGGTAGCTGGCGACCACGGTCCCTTCGGCGTTGCAAAGCGAAGCGAAGTAAATGGAGGGTGCGACGGCCAGATCCGACATGATCTGCTGGGCCCCGCTCGCATCGACATCTGCAATGCTCAGCGCTGCGCCGCTTTGGGCGGCCACAATTTTTGCCAGCGTCGAGTACTTGGCAGCTAATGTGGCGCGCGTGGCTTGCACGTCGCTCACGACGTTCGCTAACGAAACGGCCAACAGCACGACGCTCACGACGGCGAGCAGCAGCAGGGCCAGCTTATAGCGGATCGACAGGTCGCGGATTATGCGCATGATCACCTTCTGACCGGCGAGTCGCGGACAATCATCACCAGCTTGAGACGGAGCAGATCCGGCGACAATTTCAGCCCGGCCCGCGCCGCAGCGTCGGGGTTGATCTCCAACCGAACCAGGTTCGTCGCTCGATCGAAGAGCAGGTTGGCGATTGCGCCCTGGACCGCCAGTCCGGCCGATTCGCCCACGATCAAGACGGTGGAACCATTGGTGATCTCGGCAGCCGCCTTGATCCGTTCATCGACGGTCATTTCCACGCCCTCATCCGCAGCCAGGCTCGACACGAACAGAATATGGCACGGTTCGTAGTCCTTAGCGGAGCTGAAACGCTTCACGACAATGTTGCCGCCCTTGAGATTCTCCTCGGCAATCGCGCGGTCAAGCTGGTTGACGCCATTTTCGAAGAACGGGTCTTTACCAAGGATGCCGATCGTCAGCGGCTCGTCGCGCGACGGCGCCGCTGGCGTAGGCCACGTCACACATTTTCCGAGCACCTTGATTACCCCCGCCTTGATCGCGTATTCGTGGCGGACCACCCCTTCCTGGGCCGCTACGTCGCCGCCACTCGTCAATACCGCGGCACACAGCATCGCTCCAGCAACGCGGCACATCAGCCGTGTATCATGCGATCGGGTAGGCTCAGCTGTGATATGGTCGTCCATGTCGGCTCGTAAAGGCTTCTACCAGCTCAGAGTGAACATGCCGTATACGCCGCGCTTGATTTCGTTCCCGCCGCTGAACTCGGGGTGATGTGAGTCGAGCAGGTTTTGCCCGACGACTGCCACCTCTGTGCAAGAATTCGGTCGCCAGGCCAGGCGCACGTCCAGCGCGATGTAACCTGCCACGTTTTGGAACGGCAGCTTGTCGATGTAGCGGCTAATCACGTCCAGCTGAATGTGGTCGGTCAAGTCGTGCGACGACATGAGAAAGACTTGATTGTGCGGACTGGAACCCTCGATGGACGCTCCAGCCGCCCCGAGAAAATCCAGCGTGCCCGGGCCCGGATGAATCTGCAACTGCAGGAAAGAATAGTTCCCCGTCAGCCGCCAATCGTCCGTGATATCGAGCTGTGCTGCCAACTCGGCGCCGTATCCTTCGCCCGTGTTGTCGTTGGAGTTGATGATCGGCAATACGCCCGGTGGCGTCGCCCGTAACGAGGACAAATCATCGTACTGGTTGAAGAACAGGGCGACGTCCCAGGAGAACCAAGGTTCCGGCTGGGAACGATATCCGACTTCATAGGCAATCAACTCCTCGGATTCGAAAGTGGGGACGAAGTCGAGGAACGGCACGACGCCGGCGGCAATCACGCCGTCGTGTTCGATGCGCGACGGCGTGCGGACGGCCCTGGAAACCGCCGCCCACGCCGCCCAAGATTCTTCCGGCGAATACAGCACGCGGATCGTGGGCTGGACCTCCCAACCGGTGAATTCGTGGTGCTGCAGCTTGGCGCCGACCGTCAGGAAGAAGCTCTCCGTCAGCGCCATTTCGTCCTGGGCAAACGTGCTGAAAGTGTCGTAGGTCCGCTCAACGGGATCGAACGCCAGAACGGTCCCAGGCGGTGTGGTGAGCGATTCCAGTCGATCGTGGACCGAGCGATAGCCCACCCCCCAGATAATGTTGTGCCAAGATCCAAGCGGAAAGTGGTGACGGAAATCTAGATCGTAAGTGTCGAATGCCTGATCGACGAAGCCAATATTGTTTTCGCGATCCGCCCGATCGTAGTAGAGCTGCAGCGAGACATCGCTCTCTTCGCTGAACGTCCGCGTCCAGCGAGTTAGCACGTTGCCACCCCGCACGAGTTCGTCATCGGCGACGTCGGGAGTCGGGGCGGTGTTGAAAAAACCATTCGTGCCTTCGTACGCGTCACCTTGCAGGGTCAGCAAATCACAATCGGTCGGCGTCCAATCGATGCGCGCTCCGCCGCGGCCCTGCCGCCAGTCGTCGAACTCGGGCCGGCTTGGATGAATGCTCGCGTCGCGATCAAACCACTTGCCGTAAACGCGATAGTGCACGTCGCCCGACCGGCCGCCGACCCGCGCACTGGCGAAGCCGCGCTCCACGGTGCCGGCGCCGGCCGTAACCAGAACACCCTGCGTATCGACCGCACGCTTGGTGATGATGTTGATGACGCCGTTCACCGCATTGGCGCCCCAAATAGTTGCCCCGGGGCCGCGAATCACTTCAATCCGCTCAACGTCCTCCAGCATGAGGTCTTGCACGTCCCAATACGTGCCGTTGAAGAATGGCGTGTACACCGTGCGCCCGTCGATCAGCACGAGCAACTTGTTGTTGGTGGCAAAAATGCCTGCGATATTGGTGTTAAAGCCCCGGGCGGTGACGGCCCATTGACTGGAGTTGACGCGCGCAACTTGCAGGCCGGGCGCCATGCGCAGCGCTTCTGGAATGCTCGTGGCGCCCGAGCGGCGGATCATGTCCTGGGTAATCACGAAGACGGCGGCCGGCGATTTGCCCACCGTGCTCTGCTGGCCGGAAACCGTGGTTACCTCCTGCTGAAGCGCCGGCACCTCGACCGCGCTTTGAAGCAGGTTTTCCAATTCCGCCACCGGAGATGATTCCGCAGGCGTCTGGCCCTGAGCGGACTGCGTGGAATCGACGGCGGCGTCTTCGGGCGGCGGCAGGACTTCCTGATGAGTTGGCTCGAGCGGCGCGGCCTCCACGGTTACCGCGGCCGTGCAAATGATCGCTATCAGTACGCTTGCAACGCACAGCGCGCGCACTGACACTCGGAATTGAAGGAGGATGCCTGCCCGCATAGCCACACCGAATGTGACAATCAGTCCTTGCAAGTGGACTATCGGTTGGGCGCGTGGGATGGGCGAAGATCGAGTTGCTGCATTGCGCCCAGATTCTTCGCAGAATGCGAATAACCGTGCTGATTAGATGGAAGAAGACGACTGAGCGGCCGCAAGTTCATCGAACGCGAACCCTCCTCGAAATGCCATTGCCGAGGTGGCATTAGGAAAAGCCGCAGCAGACCGCGAGACGTTGATCGTGGCAATTCGGGATAAGAAGTCGACCCCCGCCCGCGACCGCAGATCGAGGCCTTCGCTCACAACGCCCGCCGATGGCGCTTTGGCGGACGGCGACCGGGCGGCGTGGGGCGTGGCGATTTTTCGGCCTCCGGCTCTGTTGGCGCGGCCGTTGCCGCGCCTATTGGTGGACTAACGGTTGGCACGACTGTGGCCACGGCGGCAAAGCCCTCGATCTCGTCGCGCTTCAGCAGCCGGTTGATGAGAATCTCGATCCGCGTCAGCTCGCCGCCTTCTTCAGTCGTCACGAACGTGTAGGCTACGCCCTCGCGGCCCATGCGGCCGGTGCGGCCGACGCGGTGGACGTAATCGTCGCTCGACTGGGGGATATCGTAGTTGACGATGTGTGAGATGCGCGTCACGTCGATCCCTCGGCCCACGACGTCCGTCGCCACTAAAAGCCGCACCTCGCCGGCGCGGAACGCCTTCATCACACGGTCGCGGGCCGACTGCACCATGTCGCCATGCATCATGTCTGCGGCGTTGAAGTGCTTCGAGAGACGCCGATAGATCCGCTCGGTGCCCCGCTTCGTGCGGCAGAAGACGATCGCCTGCTCGGGCTGATCGCGCTTCAAGAGGTGGACCAATAGGTCGAACTTCCGCTCTTGATCGACGGTAAAATAGAACTGCTCGATGGTTTCGACGGCTTTGGTTTTAGGCGAGAAGTCCATCATCTCGGGGTCGCGCATGTAGGTGCGGGCCAGCCGCTCAACTGCCGGAGCAACGGTCGCGCTCAATAGCAGCGTCTGCCGCTCCCTGGGGCAGCGGCGGAGGATTTTTTCGATGTCCGGCCGGAAGCCGATGTCCAGCATCCGGTCGGCCTCGTCCAGCACGACCGTCCGAACCGAACGCAAGTCGAGGGAGCCGCGGGCGATGAGGTCGAGGACGCGACCGGGCGTGCCAATCACGACATCCGCCCCTTGCTGCAGCTTAGCGATTTGGCCACGAATCGGCTTGCCGCCATAAATCGGCACGCACGCCAAGCGCCGCCCGTGGGCAAGTTTTTCGAACTCGTCGCGAACCTGCACGGCTAGCTCCCGCGTTGGCACCAACACCAGCGCCTGGGGCGGGGCGCCTTTGCGGCCGTGCTTCGCTTGCTCCAGGATCGGAATGGCGAAGGCGGCTGTCTTTCCGGTGCCCGTGCGGGCCTGGCCCAGCACGTCGACGCCGGCCAGCGCTCGGGGAATGATTCCGGCCTGCACGGGGGTCGGGTCGGTGTACCCGGCTTTTTCCAGCGCCGCCAGCATCGTGTCGGACAGCGCCAACTCTCGAAAGCCGCCGGCGGACGCGAGCGTCGCAGAAGTCTTCTTGTCAGTCGAGGCCGCCAAGGAAGGGTTCAGGGTTCGGGGTTCTGGAGTCAGTGATTCGGTCGCGCTGTAAGATACAAGACTTTCGTAGTAGCAGACAGGGTGACGATTGCAAATAACGCTCCGCGTTCGTGCTTCCCTGAACCCTAAACCGTGAACCCTTAAAAAACAAACCGGCCGGCCGTGCGTTTCGTAGCGCAGCGGCCAGCCGGTTTTCATCGTCGTTTCAGTCCTTGGACTGGGGCCCAAGTCGATATGGCGCTGGGTACTAGAATGCCAATGGGGCGGGCGCCGGCGGCGGGGCCGCAGCGGGTTGCCGCTTGGTCGTCCGCTTTTTGGCGCGCCGCTTGGCCGACTTCTTTGCGCCTCCCCTCTTGGCGGAGCGCTTCTTGGCGGATTTCTTCCCGCCCTTTCGCTTGGCACCCCGCTTCTTGGTCGACTTCTTAGCCCTTTTCTTCGCGGCCTTTCTCTTCTTTGCCATTGGATTGGCTCCTTCCGTAAGTAGCGCCCGCGTCACATCACTGGTCTATCACCCCAGGGGCGCTGACATCCGGGGAGAGACATTCCACAGAACGAAAGAACAATAAACGCCGACTAGCCGAAAGGCTGCATGCGGCCGGCGATTGTCTTAACCCGTCGTGTAAGCCAATTGCCGTAAGCTGCTGTGTGTCGTAAACGGAAACTCGTATGCTCATCGCCGAGCACATAGCGATAGTCAGTGCGCGCATTGAACCAAGTTGAGGCCACGCGCGTCAAGTCGAATCGAACAAAAATCGACATCGCGGTTCCGATTCGAAAGAGGTGGTGCAACATTGATTTCCGTCCATCGGTCCATCGTTGCCGATCACCAGACCTACCTGCCATCCCACTTAATGACCTCTCGCCGGGCGCTGAGCATGCCGCTCGGCCCAAGCGGAAAGCAGCGAGAATTGCCGTGAAAAATCGTGTTCCACGAGCCCCAGCGGTTGCTTGAAGAAGCTGCCCAAGTGGCTCAGCACGCCGACTTCACCATGTCGTTGGGCCAGCTCCACGAACCGCACCAGGTCCAGCACGAGCGGCGCGGCCAGCAGCGAATCGCAGCCTTGCCAAATGAATTGCAGCGTCATCGGGGTTCCCAGAAACCCGCGAAAATGAATATGGTCCCACGCCGTTTTCCAGTCGCCGAGGCTGCGGATGTACTCGATCGAGACCAGCGTTTGCGGGTTGTACCCCAGGATGTTGCCCACGAGCTGGTCCTTTCCCTTGATCTTGGCGGCCTTATTCGCCGGGTCCTCCAGCACCTGACCATCCAGGTTGCCAAATATATTGTGGCCCACCCAGCTAAGCACTTGCAAATTGCGAGCGGCGAACATGGGGGCCAATACGCTCTTCAACAGGGTTTCGCCCGTTTTGCCGTCCTGTCCGGCATGGCACGTGCCGCGGAGCACCGCCAATTCCTGGATCGCGGACGGCGTCGCACCCAGCGACGGCGTGAAATTGACGTACGGCATGCCCAGATTGAACGCGGCGATGGCGTACAGCGAACTGGCCGGCAGCAGCTTGAAGCTTTCGATCTCCAGATCTCGCGACAGCGTGTCCCAACGCTGGGGCAGGGCCGAATCATCCATTGCCGGCTCGGTGGAAGCCACATTCACGACGATCACCCGGTCCGCCTTCGTTTCCTTCTGGAACTCGCGAAGATCGGCTTGCAACCGGCGGATCGTCTCACGGGCCGGCTCCTCAGCGAAGTCGCTCATCGAAGGGCCGGCAAGCTCGCTAATTGTCGGACCGCAATTGAGAAGAGTCCCCGGGCGAATCCGAGTGTCGACCGCCTCCAGCTCCGGCCCGCATAACTCGATCAACTTCGAATCGAGCACGCGGCTCTCGGATTGCAGACGGCGGACTGAGTCGACGATCGATCCGTCGCGGATTTCATGCCCACCGACGAGAAAACTGTCCCAACCGGCGAAATCGAGCCCGGCGAACTCCGGCAAGCCGCTAACCAGACCGGTCGTGCATGCCAACTGTCGCTGGAGTGCCAGAAGCCCCAGTGCCGCGGTGGCCGCCACGCCGCCCCGCGCTCCGATGAACCAGATGCCAATGCGCGGTGGGGACATGGCGAATATAACGAGCGCGAGGGTGCCTCTAGGAAGCGAACGTGTCGCTACCTATGATTGTCCCACGGGTATGTCGCGAGCGTCAAGTTGCGCCGCGCTGGACCGCTCTGTTTGATCTGCAGGAAACAATCGATGTTCGAACACGTTGAAGCTGCCCCGCGCGATCCGATTCTTGGTTTAACCGAATCGTTTCGTGAAGACCCGAATCCAAAAAAGATCAATCTCAGCGTCGGCGTGTATCAAGACGCGACCGGCAACACGCCGATCCTCGAATCGGTGCGGCGCGCGGGCCGGCTAGTGCTGGAACGGCAAAAGACGATGTCGTATCTGCCGATTCCGGGCTCACCGGCGTACGCTGCGGCAGTCCAGCGGCTGCTCTTCGGCGAAGGGCACGAAGTGGAAGCTGCCGGCCGGGCGGTTATCTCCCATACGCCCGGCGGCACGGGCGCCCTGCGCGTCGCGGCCGATTTGATCCATCAACAATTCCCCAAGGCCACGGTCTGGCTCACACAACCAACCTGGCCGAATCATCCACAAATTTTCGCGGCAGCCGGTGTGCCGACCAGGAGCTTCCCCTACTTCGACGCCACGACAAACGGCCTGGCCTTTGAGGAAGCGCTGGAGGCGATCGAAAAAATGCCGGCCGGCGACGTCGTGCTGCTGCACACCTGCTGCCATAATCCGACCGGCATCGATCCAACGCCTGAGCAGTGGCACAAACTGGCCGACGCGATAGATAGCCGCGGCCTCCTGCCCCTATTGGATTTCGCCTACCAAGGCTTCGCCGACGGCATTCGAGACGACGCGGCCGGTTTAGTCGCCTTCATCGGCGAGCCGGGCCGTCCCCGGCCCCGGGCCGAACTGATCATCTGCAGCTCGTTCTCCAAAAACTTCGGCCTGTACTGCGAGCGCGTCGGCGCGCTGACGATCGTGGCGACGGATAAAAAAGCAGCCGACACCGTGCAAAGCCAAGTGAAGGCCTGCATCCGCGCCAACTACTCGAACCCGCCGGCGCATGGTGCTGAGCTCGTGACCACGGTGCTTGGCGATGCCGACCTGCGCAAGCTCTGGGAAAAAGAAGTCGCCCAGATGCGCGACCGCATCAACGGCATGCGCGGTCTGTTGGTAAAAACGCTCAAGGCCAAGGGCGTGCCCGGCGACTATTCCTTCATCACCCGCCAGCGCGGCATGTTTTCCTTCTCCGGCCTCTCGCCTCAGCAAGTCGAAACGCTCAAACAAAAATACGCGATCTACATTGTCGGTTCCGGCCGCATCAATGTCGCCGGCATCACCGAGCAAAACGTCGGCCCGCTGTGCGAAGCGATCGCGGATGTGGTCACCGCGTAGCGTACGGCATATCTGCCACTCCAGGGTTTGGTACATGTCACTTCCCGATTACATGATCTCGGCTCGAATGCAGCGCCCACTCGGCATCGCGATCTTGTCCGTCCTGCATTTTATTGGCGGTGTGGGTTTGGTCGTACTAACAGTTGCGTTTCCGATTATTGCTTCGCGAAAGCCGGAAGTGGCTGAAGGCATGGCAGCCATCGGATTGCCATTGCCTCTGCTAGTTGCCGGAATGCTGTTCATCGCAGTTCTGGCAATCGGTTCGGCGGTCGGCATGTGGAAGGGCGCGAAATGGGGCTGGTACCTGGGTTCGTTTTATTACGTGTATTCGATTGTTCGAAACCTATCAGCGATCGTCAGTGTATACCTATTGTTCGACCAGATGCCAGTTGAGGAAGTGGCTGCCATGCAGCGAGGTCCGGAATACCACTTCTGGAAGTTTGGTCTTCGCACAGTCGTTCATGCGTTGATCTTTCTATACTTTTTTAAGGAAAACGTGTTGGAGTATTTTGGGCTCCGAGACGTGAACCGCCTGAAAGTAGTGTTGATTGAATTTGGAATCTGCATTGGGACTGCTGTCGCTGTTTCGCTTTGGAATTTATCGACTCCATAATGCTCGGCCGCTGCCAAAACGCGGACGCGGAACATATAGGTCAGACAGTATTTGGGTGCCGGTGTGCCGACAAGGTAGAATGGAATGGTGCCGTAACCCGATTACTGTTATGGCGTAATGGTCAACGTCCGCCATGTCCTCAACTCAATACGGACCGATTACCTGGGAAAGGATGATTCGCGCCGTGGAAAAAGTCCGCGCACGACTCGACCGGGCCGTCGCCGCTCTCCAAGGCGCCGGCATTCCGTACGCTGTTGCGGGCGGCAATGCGGTCGCCGCTTGGGTATCTCGCGTCGATGAAGCGGCCGTTCGCAATACGCAGGACGTCGACATTCTGCTACGCCGCGAAGACCTGGAGCGAGCAAAGTCCGCTCTGGCCGCCGCCGGATTTGTATTCCGACACGTGAAGAGCATTGATATGTTCCTTGACGGCCCCGGCGCAAAAGCCCGGGATGCCGTCCATGTGGTGTTCGCCGGTGAAAAGGTATCGGCTGACAGCCTCGTGCCGTCGCCCGACGTCAACGAAGTAGACACGGCAGGTCCATTTCACGTCATCGACCTCGAACCTCTCGTGCGAATGAAGCTCACTTCCTACCGGCTCAAGGATCGAGTCCACCTGCTCGATATGATCAACGTTGGCCTCATCGACGCTTCCTGGCCGACGCGCTTCCCGCCAGAACTCGCGGCCCGGCTGCAGACGCTGTTGGATAACCCGGAAAGCTGACACAGCGGTTGTTCAATGGAAAGCCATGAGCGACCTCATCACTTGCGAGATTGTCGGCTATCGCCAGCAGGGCGTTGACATTCTGGCCGACATCAACTGGCGGATTGAGCGCGGCCAGCATTGGGCCGTGCTGGGACCGAATGGCTCGGGCAAAACGACGCTGCTGAAAATCGCCTGTGGATATCTTTGGCCCACCACCGGGCGCGTGCTGCGGCTTGGCGAAGAGCTGGTTGACCTGAGCGAGCTGCGGCGCAGCATCGGTTGGATTTCAGCCGACCTCATTAGCCAGATCCCCGCCGGCGATTCCGGACTGGAGACAGTCGTCTCGGGTCGGTTCGCTCAAATCGGTCTCAAGCGATTTCCCACCGGCGGGCCGACCAATTCGGATTTTATCGACGCGGCGGGGGAGCTCGCCCGTTTGGATTGCGAGGCACTGGCCGACAAGCCGTTTGGTGTCCTGTCGCAGGGCGAGCGCCAGCAGGTGCTCATCGCCCGGGCCCGCATGGCCAGTCCGCTGTTGCTCGTGCTCGACGAGCCGTGCGCCGGCATGGACCCCGGTGTCCGCGAGCGATTTCTTAATTGGCTTAATGAGCGTGTCACGGAGCCGAAAGCGCCGACGGTCGTCATGGTCACACACCACGTCGAAGAAATCGTCCCCGGCATTAAGAACACGCTGGTCCTGCGCGCCGGCCGCGTCCATTCCGTCGGGCCCACGAATGAAGTGGTCACTCGCGAAACGATTGAAACGGTTTACAACACGCGGCTCGCGCGGGTCGAACGCAGTGGCGGCCGGAATTGGCCGATCTGGGACAGCTAGACCGTGAAGAACAAAACTATCCAATAGAACGAAATCGATTGGAGCCCGCAGCGCAAGCAAGGGTATTATGAGTTACATAACAAAAGCCCCTTGCTTGCGCTGCGGGCTCCAATCACAGTATTGAGCCGATACCGGTGTCGCAAACGGAATCCGCGGCCACATCATTAAACTATCCCCGCCCTCCAGAATATGCTATTTTCCAAATGGGGGGCGTCGCTTTCGTTCACGCTCGCGAAAGAATCGTGAAAATCCTTTTCGCCACGACCGAGGCGGTGCCGTTCTGCAAGACAGGCGGACTGGGCGATGTCTGCGGCAGCCTGCCGCTCGAGCTCGCCAAGCTCGGGCATGAGCCCGTGATCGTGATGCCTGCGTTTCGGCAATCGCTCAACAGCGGCCGACGCATCGAGCCCACTGGCGCCCGTTTCGAAATCCCCATTGGCCGCAAGACCGTGCCTGGCACATTCCTGCGCAGCACGCTGCCCGGCGACAAGGTGCCCGTCTACCTCGTACACCAGCCACAGTATTACGATCGGCCGGAGCCGTATCGCGAGGGCGGTCACGATTACAAGGACAATTGCGAGCGGTTCGTGTTCTTCGGCCGCGCCGCATTGGAGGCGATTCGGCTGCTGGAGCTCGAGACCGAACTGGTCCACTGCCACGATTGGCCGACCGGCCTCATCCCCGCCTACTTGAAGACCGAGCTATGCGGTATCCCGCCGTACGACTCGATCACCAGCCTGCTAACGGTCCACAACATCGCCTATCAAGGCAATTTCTGGCACTGGGACATGGAGCTCACCGGCCTCGATTGGAAGTACTTCAACTGGCGGCAGATGGAGTTCTATGGCAACCTCAGCTTCTTGAAAACGGGCTTGGCGTTTGCCGACAGCATCAGCACGGTCAGCCCGCGTTACGCCGAAGAGATTCAGCGACCGCCGCTAAGCTGCGGGTTGGAAGGCATTTTGCAATATCGCCGCGACGACCTGTTCGGCATCATCAACGGCGTGGACTACGGCGAATGGAACCCGGAAACGGATCCCTACCTGGGCGGGCACAACTATGGGGTGAAGAATTTCGCCGACGGCAAGCGAGCTTGCAAAGCGGCCTTGCAGCAGGAAGTCGGCCTGCCGCGCGTTGCCGACCAGCCGCTCGTGGCCATGATCGGCCGCCTGGCCGACCAAAAGGGTTTTGACCTGGTCGCCAAGCTGATCCCGCAGTGGGCCCCGGCGTCGAACGTGCAATGGGTGATCCTTGGCACCGGCGAGCCGCTTTATCACGAGTTGTTCACCGGTTTGGCCCAAAAATATCCCGATAAGCTGGCTGTGCGGCTCGCCTTCTCAAACGAGCTGGCCCACCGCATCGAAGCCGGGGCGGATATCTTCTTGATGCCCAGCCGCTACGAACCCTGCGGCCTCAATCAACTCTACAGCTTGAAATACGGCACGGTGCCGGTCGTGCACGCTACCGGCGGGCTGGCCGACACCATCACAAATCTTACCGACGAGACGCTGGCGGCTGGTACCGCGAACGGCTTCAGCTTCGATCAATACACTACCGCTGCCTTGGCCGACGCCCTGGAACATGCCTGCCAGACGTACAATAACAAACCCGTCTGGGAGCAATTGATCCGCGCCGGCATGCGGCAAGACTGGTCGTGGAGCCACAGTGCTCGCGAGTATGACCGACTCTACCAACACACGCTGACCCGCGCGACGCACGCTGCGTGCTAGATGTTGTGCTAGAAATTGGATGCTAGATAGTCGATATTCCATCCAGCATCCAGCATCCAGCATCAAGTATCCAGCATCCAGATTCGTGTCCGAACTACGCACAGACTGGCTGACCGGCCGCGCGGTCATCGTGGCCGAAAACCGGGCTCTGCGGCCGAACGAGTTTGCACTCGCAGCGGCCGCTACCACCGGTAGCCAAACAGTCGCCAATCTAGCGCTCGCCGAAGTCGGCTTGCCTCAAGTGCCCGGTGTGCCGCGCTGCCCTTTCTGCGCTGGAAACGAATCCAAAACGCCGCCGCCCGTATATGAACGTCTCGATGAACAGGGCGCCTGGCATGTGCGCGTCGTGCCGAACATGTACCCGGCCGTGACGCCTGAGGACTTGGTGGCAGGCGGTGCGCGTCCGACGCTTGCTGGCGGCGTGCAGGAGGTGATCGTCGAGTCACCGCGGCATATCGAGCGTACCTCGGCTTTGAGCGCTACAGAGCTCCGGCAAGTGCTCGACGCTTACGCCGATCGCCTTCGCCATTGGCGCGAGGATAGCCGACTTCGCTACGGCCTGGTGTTCAAGAATCAGGGCTCGCGCGCCGGGGCAACAATAGCTCACCTGCACAGTCAATTCGTTGCGCTGCCGAAAGTTCCACCCGCGGTCGATGTGGAAATGCGCCGCGCGGAAGACGATTACCGCCGGCACCAGTCATGTCCTTACTGCCGGTTGATCGAGAATGAGCGCTCGTTTGGCGAGCGTGTAGTTTTGGATCGGGATGGCTATATCGCATTCTGTCCATTCGCAAGCTTGCAGCCGCATGAAGTGTGGCTGCTACCCGGCCGCCATGAGCCATCCTTCGAGCAAATATCAACTCCCGGCGCGATGGATCGGCTGGCTAGCGTCTGCCACGCCCTGATCCAACGCTTGGAGTCCATTGTCCAGGATGGTGCCTACAATATGCTGCTGCGAACTGCGCCATGGATGCCCGGCTGCGACATGTGGGGTCACTGGCGGATCGAATTACTGCCCCGCGTGAATGCTTTTGCCGGCTTCGAGATCGCGACTGGCATTCACATCAATCCGCTCGCACCCGAAGCGTCTGCCCGGCAACTTCGGCTGGTCTAGATTTTTCGTGATTCGTGGCCTAAATTTTGACGATCCGGTAAATTGGATGGGCCTCGCGGCTGGCCTGGCCACCGTGCAATTGCCGCGATGTTCCGAATTGCACACGTTTGTCGATGCCACGCAATGATCCACGTAGACGAGTTATACGGGCGTGCGGTAGGATCGAAAGTTTATGCAACACGTAGGACGGACAATCCTGTCCGTCGTTACGGCGGTCGCCGACGGACAAGATTGTCCGTCCTACGAACCATGTAATAGACCGTACCGGCAAGGATTACTCCTCATGAGTCCCGCGCTTCGATTAGTCCTTGTCTTTCACAATCACCAACCGATCGGCAACTTCGATGGCGTCTTCGAGCACGCCTATCAGGATAGTTACCGACCGTTTCTCGATGTGTTCGAGGAGTACGCGGAGCTGCCGATCGCGCTGCACACGAGCGGCTCGTTGATGGAATGGCTCGCCGCGCGGCATCCGGAATATCTCGACCGCTTGGCCAGGTTAGTCGCAACCGGTCGCCTGGAGATTGTCGGCGGCGCTTTTTATGAACCCATTCTGACGATGATTCCGCCCCGCGATCGCGTCGGGCAGATCAGCCGCTACGCCGAGTGGCTCGCCGACCGCTTCGCCACGCCGATCAGCGGCATGTGGGTGCCCGAACGGGTCTGGGAGCAGACGCTCACCAGCGATCTGGCGGAAGCGGGAGTCCGGTACACGCTGCTGGATGATTTCCATTTTAAGAATGCCGGGCTCAACGACGACGAGCTCCACGGCTATTACATCACCGAGGACGATGCGCGGCTGCTTGCCGTCTTCCCGGGCAGCGAGCGGCTCCGCTATACGATCCCATTCCGCGAGCCGCAAGAGACGATCGACTATCTTCGCCCGATCGCCGAGCGGCAGCCGGGCGCCGTTGTCGTATTTGCCGACGACGGCGAAAAATTCGGCGTTTGGCCCGGCACGAACGAGCACGTCTATCAGAACCGTTGGCTGCGCCGCTTTTTCGACGCGCTGGTCGAGAATCGGAGCTGGCTCAGCGTTGTGACGCCGACCGATGCGCTCGATCAGGTGCCGCCGCTCGGCAAGATCTACATCCCTGAAGGCAGCTATCGAGAGATGACCGAATGGGCGCTGCCCACCAGGCGGCTGACCGAATTCATTCATCTCAAGCATCGTCTGGAGCAGGATGGCCGGTGGCCAGAGATCGCGCCGTTCGTTCGTGGCGGATATTGGCGGAACTTCAAAGTGAAGTATCCGGAAGCCGACGAAATGTACGCCCGCATGCAAATGGTCAGCCGCCGGCTGCACGAAATGGCCACCGTCAACACGAACGGCGAAGCACGGACTGGCCGCTTAAGCGACCAGTCCCTGCGCGACCCGTCGTTCCTCGAACAGGCCCGCACCGAGCTCTACCGAGGCCAGTGCAATTGCGCGTATTGGCACGGCGCCTTCGGAGGCGTGTATTTGCCGCATCTGCGCAATGCCGTTTATCAGCATTTGATCTCGGCCGATAATCTGCTCGACTCAGCCGAGGGCCGCGGCATCGCGGACGGAGACAAGCAATGGGTCGAGCTTACCTCCGACGATTACAACTTTGATGCCCGTCCCGAGGTGCGTCTGGCCAGCAACCGCCTGCTCGCGCTGGTTGCGCCCTCGCATGGGGGACACTTGTACGAGCTGGACGTGCGGCCCATTTGCCACAACCTGCTCGCCACGCTTACGCGCCGCGAGGAAGCGTACCATGAAGCGGTCCGTGCCGGCGAGTCAGCGGCCAGTCTCGACGTCGCCAGCATTCACGAGCGCGTCGTCTTCAAGCAGGCCGGTCTCGACCAGCGGCTCCAATTCGACCGCCACCGCCGCAAAAGCCTCATCGACCATTTTTATCCTGCCGACGCATCGCTCGAAGCGGTGGCTGGCGGCGACTACCAGGAGCTTGGCGATTTTGTCACCGGCCCGTTCGAGGCCAAGCTGCGGCGAAACCCGCGCCGCATGCAAGTGCAATTGACGCGCGACGGCCATGTGGCCGACCGCGCCGTACGAATCACCAAAGGTCTTACGCTCGAGGCCGGTGGACAGACACTCGAAATTGCCTATCTCCTCGAAGGCTTGCCGCCGGGTGAACAGCTCCACTTCAGCGTTGAATTCAACTTCGCCGGCCTGCCCGCCGGAATCGACGATCGCTATTTCCACGACGCGCGCGGCCAATCGCTCGGGCACTTGGGTACACGACTTGATCTCAAGGGCGTGGACATGGTCGGACTTTTTGATGAGTGGCTGGGAATCGACATTGAACTGCGGTCGGACAGGCCGATGAACCTCTGGACGTTTCCCATCGAAACGGTCAGCCAATCCGAATCTGGCTTTGAGCTGGTGCATCAATCCGTGGTGGCTCAACCACACTGGCTGATTGAAGCCGGCAAAGATGGCCGCTGGGCAGCCACGATGACCCTGGCGATGGACACCTCACCCGCCGAGAAGCGCCCCACCATCGCCGAAGCCATCGTCACGGCGTAAGATCAGCGTGCCGTGTGCCACTGCTCGCGGCGTTCATTGTTGCGTCGAAGCCCGGGTCGGCACTGCTTGCCTCTCATTGAAGCGCGTCGATTTGCAGCGAGCAGTGCCGTTTCGCGTCTCGGTACTTTTTTCAGTGGCCGCAAGCAGTGGCACACAACGCCCACCAATCCACTTCGCGATCAAACCCGCCGCCGTGCTCAACAATGGCCAGCAGCGGCGCCCCGCAGCGTCTGGCCAGTTCATCCGCATTACTGTTGACGCTCGGATCATCCCTGCGATTCGTCGGCGAATTCAGGACAACGCCCGCCACGTTTAGTCCGTCGCGATACGCGTTCGCGGTAATTAGCGTTTGCAGCGTCGAGTTGATGGTGCCGAGTTCGTTCGCGGCCACGACGACGAGCGGATAACCAAACTCGGCGGCCAGATCGGCGTTGTAATCGTCGTCGCTCATCGGCGACATCAGCCCGCCAGCGCCCTCCACAATCACCACATCGCTCGCCTCGCGCCAGAACCTGACGCCTTCGCGCAGCAGGCGAGCATCCACGCGACGCCCCTCCGCCCGCGCGGCCAGATGCGGTGCAAGCGGCGCGGCAAACCTCTGCGGACACACGTGTTCCAGTGTCCCAGGCCGCCCGGCCGCTTCCCAAAGCGCGACGGCGTCCGGCGAGATCAGCCGTCCGTCGCGCGATTCGCACCCACTGGCAACCGGCTTGTACACGCCCACGCTCCGGCCAGTTTCGCGCAGTGCCCGCGCAATCAGGGCCGCAACATACGTCTTCCCGACGCCCGTCCCTGTTCCGGTGATGAACAATCCGCGGGTCATGCGATTTGAGGGAGGAGGATGCGGGATGCAGGGGGCAGGGTATGGCACGCCCTGCATCCTGCATCCTTAGATCCCTAGAAACTCCTCCGCCGCTTCGCGCATCGCCACCGTGTCTGGCGCGACGCCGGTCCAGGCGCGGAGCGCTAGCGCTGTTTGCTGCACGTACAATGAGAGGCCGTCGATGATCCGGCACCCGCGCTCGGCCGCCTGCTGCGTGAGCCACGTCCGCGAGGTGTTGTAGGCCACATCCGCCACGATCATCTTCGGTCCGAGCGAGTCCACTTTCAGCGGCAGCTTGGCGTCTGGATTCGCGGTCCCCAGCGAGGTGGCATTCACAAGCACAGCCGTTTCTGGCTCCAGCCCGATTGGCCCACCGCTAAGCGGGATCAAGGTGCTGGCAGCCGCCGTTTCTTGTTGGATGTGCTCGACTAGCTGCTGGCCCGCCGTCGCGTTTCGATTCATCACAATCACAGGCGTCATGCCCGCGTCGGCCAGCGCCAGCGCGATGACCCGGCCCAATCGTCCCGCGCCAATAACGGTCGCCTGCCTGCCGACCGGGTTCAGATGCTGCCGCACCAGCTCGACGAACGCCGCGCCTTCCGTGTTGTCGCCGACAAACCGTTCATCCTGGGACGTAATGCAGTTTACCGACCCGCATCGCCGCGCCGCGTCGGTAAGCGAGTCCAGGTGCTCGATCACCGCCCTCTGGAATGGCTCGCCGATCTTCGCGCCGTGAAAACCAAGTGCCCGCAGACCGCGCATCGCGTCGCCCAGCCGCTCCGGCTCGACCTCGAACGTCATGAACCGCCAATCGAGCCCTTTGTGCGCGAATGCCTGCTCGATCAGATAGTGGGTCGGATTCCCGGCCACCGGGTTGGCAATCAGGCAGCACTTTTCGATCAAACTAGCGCTGGGCACGGCAATGTCTCATAAAGCCGCGACCGGTGGTCGCGGGGAATCACGTTCGATATCGGCTGAACTCGCTCTCTTTCACGGAACTGATTATTCTGACAATTGACCCGCCCCTACGCAACGCCGCTACCATGCCACAGCGCTCCGCAATTATCCTCTGGCTCCTCCTTGCCGCGACGCTTTCCGTCGATGCCGTTGTATTTTCGTGGATGGCCTCCGAACCCTATCCCGATCCGCTTTACGCCGTGGTCACGTTCGATGCGCTAATCCTCGGCCAGTTAAGCGTTGTTTGCATTTGGTCCACGATCACCGTGACGACGAATCTGTGGGTCCGACTTGCGCCCATAGTCGCTGTCGTGACGGCAGCATTATTGACTGCGACGCTAGTCGACGAGCCGGTAATGCTTAGTTCCTCATTCACCAACCATCTGGCGTACTATGGTCTTCACGTTGCGCTGCTCGTGACGTCAATTTGGCTGTTGCAGCGAACGGAATTTTGGCGGCGACGAAGCGGCGCTTCTCGTGAATGGCAGTATTCAATCGCTCATTTGCTGATCGCCATGACCGTCGTGGCGGTGTTGGCGGCCGCAATGCGAAACAGTGTTTTTTTCAGTGAAGACCGCTGGATCAACATCGCGTTTGCATGTAGCTCTGTGGGGCTCACCGTAGCGGTCGTATCGCTTTGGAGTCTGTCGTGGCACTGGCTTCTTCGCCTGGCCGGCGCGTTAGGCTTCGCCGTCCTGCTCGGCTTCGCCTTTGCACTGGCGTTGGTCGTCGCATCGAACGACCGTCTTGCTCCGAATCTTTCACTCATTGTGGGTGCCCACTACCTGTTGCAAGTCATCGTGCTGTCAATCTGGCTCGGGTGCGGGCCGATCTTGCCAGTCGCTCAGTTCGCGCGCTTTGGCTAAGTACGTAGGCAGCAGCAATCAATGCTAAGGCCAAACCGCATGGTTCTGGCACGATGATTCGACCAAGTGCGGCGTGGGAGATGGTGACGGCGTCCAGCTCAAAGTTCAGGCTGGTGCCGGAAAGGCCGTCGTCGGCAATTGAGAAGCGGACGTAACCAACTTTCGCCAGGCCCGTACCCGATATGTCCAGCCACGTGCCGCCGCCCGAGGTGCCCAGCACTTCTAATATATCCGGTCCGCCAGCGTCGAAGTATCGCAGACCGTCGAAGCTGCTCAGGCTGCCAGTGAAGGGCTGCTGGAAATCGCTCGGCACGCTGCCGGGGCTCGTCGAAAACGGATCGGTCAGGTCCGTATAACCATTCGTGGGTATGTCGAACGTGACGCTGCCGAGGCTCACCCAGTTGATGCCGTCGGCACTCACTTCGACTATCGCGCTATCAAGAGCGCCAAACGTACCGGCTGGCGAACCGGCTTGCCCGTTAGGGAAATCGGTGTCGATCAGCCCGATGTTCTCGAACACACCGATCTCCGGGCCGGCGGCTTGTGGGATCGCGTAGTGCGAGAATCGCAGCGTGATCTGTCCGCCTTCTCCGACCGACACAATTTCACTGGCCAAGAACGGCGGATTGAACGGCGTTACCACGCCAGGAAACACGCCCTCGCCAGTAAACCGCTCCGGCTCACCCAACGCAGCCGACGCTGTAGTAAAGCCGGTAGCAGCGGTCGCACCGGCTTCGTACGAAATAACCGACGCAGCATATTGCGCGGCAACTTGCTTGCTTTCACCGAACAGCAAGGTCCCCAGAAATACAATTACCAATAATTTCGTCTTGTCCATCATGAGTTTTTCTCCTTGTTTTGGGCAACGAAACAAACCATTAACCAGCGCTAATAACCACGAATGTCGTTTATCAGCGTCGATCAGCGTTCATCAGCGGTTCCTATACAGTGCGACGTGAATCAGCAAACAAAGGACGGCAAGTGATCGGGGTGTTGGTTCAGGGACAGGGCGTGCAGATTGCCGGTGTGCAGCGGTTCGAGGATTGGCGTTCGCGCGCCACATGACATAATCCGCGGCATCTACTACCTGGTTGCCGTTGCCGTCAGCCGCCAACTCCGACATCGAGCCGAACGTATGTCTCCACAGGTCGTAATCCACAACGTCGACAGAGCCATCGCGGTTAAAATCGCCTGGTTGCGCATCGGGCGGCATCGCCGCTTGCGGGTTTTCGGCAAACGCCGCGAAATTGAACGACGGCGAGAAGGCCCAACTATCCCACGCGCCGTCGATTAGATCGCGACTCGCCATGCCGTCAGTCGTGTTGGCCCAATAACCGTCATCGAAGGGATTGGTGCCATCGGGTGCCTCAGTTCCATAATGCCAGAAACCGGTGAACCAGCCCTCGGCGTAGTAGTCGTCGGAATCGGTGGCCATGGCGAGATCGGCCGGGCCAGTAAAGGCGAAGCCCTCGCTATCGAACATCGTACCGTCGTCGACCCCGAATTCGCCGTCGTCGTCATCATAGCCGAGGCCATAGACAGCCTGCGGATTGGCCCGCGTGCCACCGAGCTTTGCAAACAGTCGCGGATCGGCTGCGACGATCGCGGCCAGCATGTCGCTTCCCCGCGCATTGCCGTCCCAGCGAAATCCCCACGCCAGCGCCGGCGGCTCGGTCGAGTTTTCAACCCAGTCAATCACCAGCGCAGCACGGTTCATTCCGTCGCCAACCCAATATTTGATGTCATCAAATGAAAACGGCGCCGCGACCACCGGAGGATTTGCCACCAGCATGAAGACGCAGGTCAACGCCATCCCCGGCCGCCACTCGCTCCGCGCTCCTCGCTCCGCGCTCCTCATCGCTCCCCTCCCGCCTTCGTCAGCAGCCCGTTAAGCACTGGCTGGTCGATCGATTCCGACACGAACTCCACATGGCCGTCGCAAAACGTGAGCGACGCCCCGCCTGAATGCGAGCTGCCAATCTCGTTGATTTGGTTTACAGGCCCGTTGATTGGCGTCGATGCCTCTTGGGCGAACACGTTGTGCCCATTCACCCATTCGGTTTCCTGCGCCAAACGGCGGGCCGTCGTTTCGGCAATGCACGCGGTTTTTGAAAGTCCGTCAGTGACCTGAGTTACTTGCACCGGCTCTTCGTACAGCAATACACCTAAGGATTCATCGCGCAACCACTGCGGGGCACTTGCGTCGGGTGGGTTCAGATCGTGGCCGGGGCCTTCGATGCCGTAAATCCCGCCGTAATCGGTGAAGGCTGTCCCTTTCCAAAGACCCGTGGGGGCTATGAGCACGTCGGAATGCGTGCTGGGGCACAACAACTCAGATAGCACATTCGCGCCGACAGCCTTGTTCGGTGATTGATACGATGTCGTTGAAAAATCGAATGCGTCCCACAACGCTGGCTGCTCGAGAAACGGCAGTAAGTGGACATTCCAAGCGATCATTCGCCGCAGTTTTGGCGGGCCGTCGGGGGGTGGTGCGATGAATTTACATTCGATGCATCCGATCGGGTACGCGCCGTTGCGATCGGCATGCAGTTCCATCGCCACGCCAAGCTCGCGCAGATTCGAATGGCACCGCGCACGACGGGCCGTCTCCCGCGCCGCCTGCACCGCCGGCAGCACCAAGGCCGTGAGCATGCCGATGATCGCCATGACCACAAGCAATTCCACGAGCGTCATGCCTGAACGACCAATGCGTCGCATGGCTTTGCATCTGCGGGCTGGGTGCCACTGGCTCTGCCAGTGTTTCATTCGCCACGTCAGTGCACCGTGGCAAAACCGTAGCACCCAAATCACTGGCGAAGCCAGTGGCACCCGCAACTTTTTCAAGACCACATGCTCACGGCAGCCGTCCCTCGCGGCGCACCGCATGCCACGCGTTGGTAGGTCTTCTGACTCCCGAGCGGCCGCGAAAGCAGGCCTTCTCGCCCAGGCGGTCGGACTGGTTTCTTCGGCGACCAGTCATTCCCCAGCCAGGCAATGGCCAACACAGAATGTTTCGCGGTTCGTGCTCGGTTACAGCGGCGGGGCCGTTCCGGATTTGCACCGGATTCCCTGTTCGTCGGCAGCCAAACTCGCGGCCACCGACCACCAACGCACGTCGAACGGCAACTAACATATCCGGAGGCCAACTCAATGTAAACCCCCTTCAATAGTCTTCTACCTGGGCCGGATGTATACTACCGAAGGGTGGTTCCATGCGCTACAAAGTTGTCCTCCACCATACCGACGAAGGAATCAGCGTTTCCGTGCCTGGATTGCCGGGCTGTTGGTCCGAAGGCGACACGGAAGACGAAGCCCTTGCCAATATCCGTGACGCGATCCAAGAGTATCTAGCCGCGCTCGACGATCAATGGCGCGGCGCCGACGTCCGTGATGTCGAGGTAGCGGTGTAGATTGTGGCACGGATCGCGGCGTCAACCATCTGCAAGCGGTGCGGGCTTTCGAAAAGGCCGGCTTCCAAGTCATCCGGCAAGGCAAGCATATCGTGATGAGCGACGGCGAACATCAAATCACGATCCCGCGCCATAATCCAATCAAGTCATTTACGCTAGCCGGCATTATTCGCGACGCCGGTTTGACGGTTGAAGCGTTTCGAAAGCTACTGTAACGAAAGTATGCGCTTGCTATGTGGCGCATAAAAAACCGGGCCGTGTTGCCACGCCCCGGTTCGGTAGAAAGCAAACGAGTTGCCTTGATTTAAGTGCTAGAGCGGTTTTCAATTTGATGTGTCCGCGGTGTGCCACTGCTCGCGGCGGACGAAGGGGCGCTTCTACTCGACTCCGCACTGCTTGCCTCCCACGGACCGCGATTTCTTAACGGCGAGCAGTGCCGAACTACACAAGAACGCAATTCGGCGCGCCGCAAGCAGTGGCACACCAACCTGAAAAACGCCTTAGCTCGGCGTCAATTCTCGATTGATTTTGGCGTAAACTGATCCATCGGCTGGCTCGACACGAGCGACCGTAAACCCTGCTTTGTTGACGTCAGCAATCGCTGAGCGCACAGCCTCCTCTAAGTTAGTCGCTTCACGCGTGAAGCCAACCGCGGCGACTCCATGACTGCTAAATGGCGTGCCGTCATCGCAGCCAGCCTCATAGAGCGCATCAGCAATCTCTTCGGTCATGGCGGTGACGTCGCCTAAAACGAGTTGAAAATCGTACGCGGGCATTTTACCCTTCCTCAACTGTATGAGGGCATCGATCTACTTGGCGGCGAAGCCATCGCGCGTGGCCTTCGGGATTCCTTGGAGTGCTGTATACCTGAAGTATACATCCATCCCGCTCGTGCCGCGGACAATAAAGCGCGCCGAAGCTATGAGCCCGCGCACTCGACTTCACAAACTCCCAACCACGCTGCTCAGCATATTCAATAGCTGCGCGAATGTGTTTGTTGGGGTGGCCTGCCATCGAGCCGTTTCGCGGTGACTAATCCAAAAACCCAACCAGCTCTGTCATCCGGCTGGGTTGCTGCAGCTTGCGAACGGCCTTGGCCTCAATTTGACGGATCCGCTCGCGGGTGACCTTGAAGATGTGGCCCACTTCTTCGAGCGTATAGCTGTAGCCGTCGCCCAGGCCATAGCGAAGCTTGATGATTTCCCGCTCGCGGTAGCTGAGCGTCTTGAGGACCTTCGAAATCTGGCCGCGGAGCATTTCCTGAGCGGCGCCGATGGCGGGGCTCTCGGCACCGGAATCGGGCAGCAAGTCGCCAAAGTGGCTGTCCTCGCTGTTGCCGACCGGCCGATCAAGGCTGATCGGATAGCGGCTCATCGCCAGCACTCGGCGGGCCTCCTCGATCGTGCACTCGGCCGCCCGGGCCGTTTCTTCGATCGACGGCTCGCGGCCCAGCCGCTGCAACAGCTGCCGCGACACATTACGCACGCGGCTCATCGTCTCGACCATGTGGACCGGAATGCGGATGGTGCGGCTCTGGTCGGCCACGGCCCGCGTGATCGCCTGCCGAATCCACCACGTCGCATATGTGCAGAACTTGAAGCCGCGGCGGTACTCGAACTTGTCCACGGCCCGCATCAGGCCGGCGTTCCCTTCCTGGATGAGATCCAGAAAGCTCAATCCCCGGTTGCGGTATTTCTTGGCGATCGACACCACCAGCCGCAGGTTGCCCTCGCTGAGGCCGCGCTTGGCCCGCTGATACTCGCTGTAGACCTTCTTAAGGTCGAGGATGCGGTTACGCAGGCTGGAAGGCGTTTCCTGCAGCGCCCGCAGAATATTGCGGTACTCGATCAACAGCGGCCGCCGCTCCGAGAGCGGCTTCTTGTCCTTCTTCATCTGCTCGATTTGAGCCTTAAGCTGGTCGATACGGGCGCTGAACTGCTCGAGCTGGCCGATCATCGGCTCGATCCGCTGGGTGCGCAGGCCCAGTTCCTCGACCAGGAGCACGGCCCGGCAGCGTCGCCGGCTGAGCCGCTTCCAGGCGGCCTTACGCTCATGGGTCTTGAACGACTTGCTCGTGGCGATGCGATAGTCTTCCGCGTTGCGCTCCAAGAGCCGGTCGAGCGTCGTCAGGTTATGCGGCAGCCGGCCGAGAATCTGGTCCTTTTCCAGCCGATCCGTCACGGACACTTGCACAGTGCGGTCGAACGGCAGCTCGCCGCGATGAACTCGGTGCAGCACCTTCACGGCGCCACGGATGACGTAATCACAACAGAGCAGCTTGCGGCGGAAAGCGGCGCGGGTAATCTCGATTTTGCGGGCCAGGCGGATTTCCTCTTTCCGCGTCAACAGCGGAATCTCGCCCATCTGCGTGAGATACATTCGCACCGGGTCATCGGACCACGACTCGGTGTCGCCGCCCTCCAGAAGCCCCTCCGCCTCCAGGTCGTGGGCTTCGACCGCCTCCGCACCCTCACTTTCGTCTTCCTGTTCGTTCAGGCTGTCCGTCTCATCCTCATCGTCGTCCAGCGGCTTGTCGTCCAGGTCCGCCGCGACTTCGCCAACGACCGTTGTTTCATCCTCAAGATCGTGATCGAGTAATGAGTCGTACAAGTTTAAACTCCTACCAATTGGAAAGGGCCACGGACAAAGCACACAGGGCAAAGCGGCGTCTGAAGGGCATGGGATCGTACGAACGTGGATCGATGCTTGTGGCGGTGATCCGGGTGCAGGTGCCTTGGTAGGGTAAGCGCCCCCTGCGAGACACACGGACTAGCCTGGCAAGCTACCTGATTAACGGCCCATTGATTCCGACGCAGACTTCCCCTGGCTAATGTGCCATTTTGCCGGATAACAACTAATTCTAACACTGGTCAAACCGATGTCCCGCCTGAGCGAGCATTTGGTAAAAGATTACGCGCTCGCAAACAATGACATCGAACAATTACGTTTGCCTGATTGCTACGGTCTTACGCCGCTCAAGGTAATAGTTGCAGTTCACCGCCGCGCGTCTGCGCTCTGTTGCGCCCAAGTTTCTCGATCTCGCGCACAAGCCGCCCCGCGAATCGATGCAGCTTGGCGCGTGCAAAAACCGAGCGTCGATATCCTCGGGCGAAATCAAGCTTCGATTGGGATGGCGCGAGTCGATCGCGGTGGACTTGCACCATATCGTCCAGCCCCCGTCGATCCCCTGGCAGAGCGCCGACGCCCCACGCGTAGTCATTTCGCGTGGCCTCCCGCTGGCGCCGCGTCCATGGACACTGTGAATGCTGCCCTTCTGCCGGGAGGCAAGCCTTTCAATTCTAAACGGCCGTACAATCGAGTCCATAGGCAGCACGCGAAAAATCCTTACGATAGATTGTGCCGATAGCGGCCGATTGACCGTTGCAACGACACCGCTATCGGCTCTGCACAATTTCGCTGCTCCCCGCGCAACCCACTCAGTGATAAAGCGTTACGTTACGGCAGTTGCGATTTTCCTCTGACTGCTTTCGCCCATGGCCACCTACTTACTCAAGTGCAGCTGCGGGGCGTCGGTTCCCGTCGAAGTCGGACAAGCCGGCGAGCTGGTTGACTGCCCAGCCTGCGCGGCGAGGCTCGAGGCCCCGACACTTCGCAAGCTTCGCCATCTACCCGTTGCTGAGCGGCTAGCTGAGCGGCGAACCAGAGACTGGGGACCGCGACAAGGCGTCACCGCTGCGGCGACGATTCTGGCCGCCGTTTTGGTTGGCATTGCTGGGTGGAGCCGATGGTCGGAACCGGCCGTTCCGCAATTCGACCCCAGCGCCCGCATGCACAGGGTGGACGAAGGGCTCGACAAGCTCTCACCCGTCGAGTCGTGGCACATGTGGGTGGAACTTTACCGGCCCATGGCCAAGCGCGGGTTAGCCGTCATCGAAGACCCTTACAAGCCCGCCATCGAACAGTACATCGCCAAGCAACGCTTCGTCCAGAAATCGCTGCTGTTTGCCACAGCCATTTGCATTGCCGTTGCCCTCGCCGCCGCCCTGTGGCCGCGCCGCGCCCCCGGCCGTAAACCGTGATTTGGGTGCCACTGCTGGCTTGCCCAGCAGTGCGAAGCGCGTACCCAGCCCCCACGGCTGGACGAGCCAGCAGTGGCACCCGCTAGCGCGTCGCCGGTAACTCTGAATTACTTCCCAGCGTAGCGGTTCAGCGAGATCTTCTTTTTGATCTCGTCCTTCAATCGCTTCAGGACCGACTGCTTGTCGGTGTTCTCGAGGATCCGCGTGACCACGCGTTTCGGCCCGCCTTGCCCCCAGCTCGCGCCGTGCTCGAAATAATAGCGGGCGGCCTGACCGACGATGTACGAGCCGTACCCCGCCGCGAGCGCTTGCGGCAGGGCCGTGAGGAGCGTTGCCCAGCCGCCCGTGACCGCTTTGAAAAACGACGACGTATAGCTCACCGCCGCTTCGCTCAGCATCACCCAGCCGGCCGCTTTGAGAATCGACGTGCTCAGCTCGCGGGCGTTGGCCGTGGTGATGTCGATCCCGTAGACCTTGCCGAGCGTGACGACCATCACCGCGTCAACCGCCGTCCCCCCCAGCACGTCGGCGACCGCCAGCGGGTTCGACGCCACGCCGAGCGACTTGATCACCGCGAAGCTCCAGATCGTCTCGGTCGCCTTTTCGTTCCGCATTCGCACTCGGAGAGCGGCCATCCGGTCGCTCTTGTCCGCCGCATACATGGCGGCGTTGAGCGCTACCAGCGCCTTGCCTTCCACGGCCAACACCTCCAGAATCCGCTCGCGCAGCGCGGCGACGTCGGGCGCCGGCTTGCGCCATTCCTGCCGCGTCCGGCCGTCGACCGACTCGACATGGTATTCCACCTGCCGCGGATCCGCCTTCGCCGTGATGACGTTGTCCGGATCGACGATTCCTGCCAGCCGCGGCCCGGTGAACACCGACATCAGTTCGTCGAGTTCTTGTGGCGTGTACAAATCGGCCTTATTCAGCACCAACAGGATCGGCTTGTGGCTGGCGGCCAGTTCGACTAGAGCCGAATACTCCACTTCGTTGAGATCCGAGTCGGTCACGAACAGCACCAGGTCGGCCCGAGCGGCCGCCTCGTGCGCCATCGCCGCCCGCTGGGCGCCATCGACTTCGTTCAATCCAGGCGTATCGATGAGCACGACCTGCGAATCGGCCAGCCCCGGCACGCAGTATCCGGCCCCTTGCCAACCCACGTGCCATACGTCCTTGGTCCAGCCGCCGCGGACATTCACCTCGGCCACTGCTTCGCCCACCACGGCGTTGATGAGCGCACTCTTGCCCGTGCTGATCTCGCCGAACACGGCGATCTCGACTTTGCCGGCCGCCAGCTTCTCGGCCATCGCGTGCAACTGGTCGAGCTCGCGCTGCAGCTCCGCCCGCTCTTCCGGCGTGCCGCCGCGCAACCGCTCGATCGCACCTCGCACCGACGCCATCGCGGCTTCGTAGTCGCTGTCGAGGCCGGTGACGTCTCGTTTTGCGTCGGCGCTGGGTGCTACGGTGGCCATCTCTTCATCTTGCCAATCGGCAAACATCAATCTGCATCCTTTGCCAGTTGCTCGCGGCCCAGTTGAATCAATTTGCGAAGCTGCTCCGGCCGCGTGACTTCCGTCCACTGTTGGCGGGCCAGCTCCGCCAACCCGCCTGGCGGTGGCTGCATCTCGTGACGGAAGTATTCGCAAAACACGCGACCAATCCACCGCGTCACGAGCGCTTGCACCAAACCTTGCATCGCTCCACCGGCAATCGTGCCCACTCCCGGAACCGTTTTTAGCAGCGAGCCGATCCCCAGCGCCAGCGCCGGCGCCGCGGCCGATGCCCCGACCATCGCCACCAGGTTTTTGCCCAATTGACCCAGCAGCGTGACGATCGTGTCGGCGTCGATCCTCTGCTGATAGACGGCCGCCAGGTCGAGCACCATTTTCAGGGTAACCGCGCTGCCGCCGGCCAGGTCAAGCAGCGGGAACGGATTGATCGCAACCGCGCCGCCCGCCGCCCACATGTATTTGTTGATCACCTCATTGGCCCGCTCGTCGAGCGCGGCCAACACGCGTTCCTTCGCCTCATCGACCAGACCGCGCGATTGCAGCAACAGATTCGCCAGCAGCAAATCGCGCCCGTCGCGCTTGACGATGGACATCAGCCGCCGAGCGAGCGAAGCGATGTCCGGCTCCACCGGCACTTCTTCCTCTTGCTCGCTGCCGTCCGACAATACGCGCACGCGCCGCCGTTTGGTCGGCCGCGAACGCACCGCCACGACGTCCGCCACGCTCACCGCCGGCGTCACCTGCTCGGAAATCTGCCGCAGCAGCTCATCGCGCTGCTCGGCGTCGTACCAATCCTCTTTGTTCAGGCACACGACGATCCGCTTCTCCATCGCGGCCAGGGCTTCCAACAGCTCGCTCTCGTACGACTTCAACGGGCCGTCGACGACGAATAGCACCAGGTCCGCGTTCTTCGCCGCGTCGGCCGATTCAGCGGCCCGCCCTTCGCCGCGAATTTCCGCCAGCCCGGGCGTATCGACCAGCACGACCCGGTCGCCCGCCGGCCAGGGGATTTCGCTCCGCGCCGCGGTCGTGCCGCCCACGACATTCGTGCGAAACACGGGCCGCCCCGCTAGCGCGTTGAGGAGCGATGACTTGCCGCTCGAAATGGTCCCGAACGCCACGATCTCAAGCTGCTGCGATTCTCGTTTCGCATCCAGCTCATCCACGGCCACCGCGATCTCGGCCCGCAGCTCTGGCGACACACGATTTCCGCCGACAAATTCGCGGCCCTCCGCCAGGTTGTCGGCGATTTCTTGCGATTGCTCGGCGGCCGACATTTCACTCGGGCTAAGGTTCCGCCGAGCGCGCTCGGCCGATTTTTGTCGCGTGTTCCGCCAGATGTGCAGCAGGATGGAGATCAACAGCCCCGCCAGCAACAGCCCGCCGATCCCTACGATGGCCAGATAAACGTAGCCCACCCACGGACTGAGCTCCGCCGCCTTCGCGTACCCTTCGACGAGCTTGTACGGCATCGTCCACAGCACGTACCCCACCACGGCCAGCAGAATAACGAGGAAAATGCCCGTGGTAGTCCGCGATTCAGTCATGCGAGTATTATATGCCGGCGGGGGTGTACTGCTCCATTGCACGCCGCTCGCATAAAGCCGCGACCGGTGGTCGCGGTCTGACGGGTGATATTCGCCCGCCGCGTCGCGCTATTGCCGAACAGGAATCTCATCCATGAAAGCCGCCTACATCAACGAACCCGGCCCGCCCGAAAACATCATCATCGGCGAACTACCCACGCCTGAGCCGACCGGCAGCCAGGTGCTCGTGCGCGTCGCCGCCGCCGCGCTGAATCCAGTGGACACGTACATCCGCGGCGGCACGATTCAGATGCCGCTACCGCGCCCATTCATCGTCGGCTGCGATCTGGCCGGCGTCGTCGAGCGCGTCGGCCCCGAAGCGAAACGCTTCAAACCGGGCGAGCGAGTTTGGGGTTCCAACCAAGGCCTCCTCGGTCGGCAGGGCACGTTCGCCGAATACGCCACCGTCGAGGAAGATTTGCTCTACCCCACGCCTGAGGGTGTGAGTGATGAAGCGGCCGCCGCTTGTGCACTGGTTGGAATCACTGCCCACTTGGGTCTCGTGCGCGATGCCAAGCTCCAGCGCGGCGAGACGCTGTTGGTCAATGGCGGCACCGGTGGCGTCGGCTCCATGGTCGTGCAAATGGCCAAAGCCCTGGGCGCGCGCGTCATCACCACTGCCGGCAGTGATGAGAAGGTGTCGGCTTGCCGCGAGTTGGGGGCCGACGCAGCGATCAATTACAAAACCGATGACGTCGCGGCGCGCGTCAAAGAGTTCGCCCCCAATGGCGTCAACGTCTGGTGGGAAACTTTGCGCGAGCCGAATTTCGATCAGACGATCCCGCTGCTGGCCCCGCGCGGCTGCATGATCCTCATGGCCGGCCGCGACGCCCGCCCGACGTTCCCCGTCGGCCCGTTCTACGTCAAGGGCTGCCACCTTTACGGCTTCGTGATGTTTAACGCCACGCCCGACGAGCAGCGCGCCGCCGCCACCGACATCAACCGCTGGCTCGCCGAAGGAAAGATCAAGCCGCGCATCGACCGCATCCTGCCGCTAGACCAAACCGCCGCCGCCCACCGTCTGCAAGAAGAAAACACGATCGGCAAAGCCGGCACGCTGGCCGGCAAGATTGTCATCAAACCATAGGAATTAACCACAGAGGACACAGAGAGCACGGAGGAGAATTCCTCCGCATTCTTACTCTGTGTCCTCCGTGTGCTCCGTGGTGAATATTAATGGCAAAAGCGATGTTGCCCCGCATCCTTGAACCCGAGTTGATGGATACCGCCGAGGACGCCCGTGAATACGACGCGATGGATCACGCTGCGGTTAACTCCCAGTTCGTAACCGATCTGCTGAACGCCCTGACGGACCGCTCGCTTCAGACTTCGGCGAGCTCAGTCGAGTCGCGACCAGTTCTGCGAGTCCTCGACCTCGGCGCCGGCACCGCGCAAATCCCCATCGAGCTCGCTCGCCGCGCGCCGGCGGTCCACACCACCGCCGTCGACGCCGCCGAAAGCATGCTCGCGGTTGCCCGCGAGAACATCGCCAAGGTCGGATTGAAGGACCGCATCGAGCTGGTTCTCACCGACGCCAAGCACTTACCGTTCGATGACGGCTCCTACTCAGTCGTCGTCAGCAACAGCATCCTCCACCACATCGCCGAGCCCCGCGAGGTAATTGCCGAAGCAATCCGCGTCGCCACGCCGGGCGGCCTGTTGTTCCACCGCGACCTGGCCCGCCCACGCGACGAAGCGCATCTCAGCCGATTAGTTGACACCTATGCCGGCGACGCCACGTCCTACCAGCGCAAACTATTCGCCGATTCGCTCCGCGCCGCGCTAACGCTTGTCGAAATGCGCGCACTGGTCGCCAATTTTGGTCTTCCTTCAAGCACCGTGCAATTGAGCTCCGACCGCCACTGGACCTGGGATGGGCAAAAAAGACGTGGCAATTCGTCCGGGCGACGCGTGAACTAAACTGGCGACCCGCGTTTATTACGCAGTATAATGGAGTGTAACCGGTTATTTGTGCCCCTTAGGAGATGCCCGAATGAGCCTAACAGCTGTCTACATGCAAGTGCCCGAAGGCTATATCGCCTTTGTCGAGGAGTTGCCAGGGGCAAATACGCAGGGTGCGACGTTGGAAGAGGCACGTGAGAACCTGCAAGAAGCAGTAGCGCTTGTTCTCGAAGCAAACCGCGAGTTGGCCGAACGATCTTTGACCGGACAAAATGTGGTACGCGAACCCTTCGAATTGACGACCTCATGAAGAGGGTGGATCTCATCCGTCATCTGGAAGAATACGGGTGTTATTTGCTGCGCGATCGTGGAAGACACAGCGTTTACGTCAACCCGTCCGGCAATCGGATTTCAGCAGTGCCGCGACATCGTGAAATCAACGAGTTTCTCGCGCGAAGAATCTGCCGCGACTTGCAGATACCTGAGCGATGATCAAACCATTCCCCAGCGCTTCCGCAGAAACCATTCAACGCCCAGCAGCCCCACGAAGAGCAAGAAAAACGGCCACGTGTCCCAATAGGTGACCTTCGCGATCACCTCTTCCTTGAGTTCCGGCGGCTTGTCGGCGAGGCGCTTCAACAGGTCGGGCAATTCTTCGGCCGCCAGCGCGGCGCCGCCCGCCGCTTTGGTCATCTCGGCCAGCTGGGCCATCAAATTCGGCTCCGCCGCCGGACGGTCGAGCTCCAAATCCTGATCGGGAACGAGGAAGCGGGCCTCCGCGGTGCCGAGCACAGCGTCGCGCTGCGTCGCCGTGACGCTGATTTGATAATCGCCAGGCTTAGCCGTCTCGCGAAACACGGCCGCCCATTCATCGGCACTTTTGATTGGCCGGACCTGTTCGCGGCCTGCTGGAGTCTGCACCGCAACATCGAACCGTGGGTCCTCGATCGGCTGCCCCTCGGCATTCTCAGCACCGACAATGAAATCGACACGCCGGCCCCGCATCACGCGCCGACTGGCCAGTCGAATCCACACACGTCCCTCGGTTTGCTCGTCCTTTTTCGCCAACCACAACACGCACTGTCGCCAGAAGCGGCGATGCGCGTCGCCGAACCCGGCCATCGGCCAGCGCCACGTCGAGTCGCCCGCAAATGCCAACACCCGCCCGTCGCCCGATTGCCCCGCCACCAACAACGGGTGCCGTTGTGGATCATCCGCCTCAGCAAGCACCTGCGCATTAGGCTTCAGTTCATTCCGCGCAATGCGATTCGCCCCATCCAAGGGTGGCAGCGCTTCCCAAGCTGACGCGGCGTCCAAAGTAGGACGGACAATCCTGTCCGTCTTGACCGAATCATCGACGGACAGGATTGTCCGTCCTACGCCGGCGCCAACCTGCATGATCGGGTGCCGTATTCCCAGCGGCGCTGCAGGCCGCATCTTCACCGGTCCCTGCAAATGCACATCGTCGCGCAGCGGCTCGCCGAAGCTTTGCCGTTGTGCCGGCCCGATGTCGATCGGCAGCACGTCGGCCAGCGGCGTGTCGCGGAAACCGCCGGGCCCGAAGCTGTGATACCCTCCCAGCATCATCAATCCGGCCCCCTCGCGCACACGCTCGGCCATCGCGAGCCAACTGTCAGTGCTCAATCCTTGCGCATCCACATCATCGAGAATGATCACGTCGTACGTTGTGCGCGAGTCTCCCGACCCGTTCGTTGTGCGCCGGTCTCCCGACCCCGCACCGATCGCCTCCACCAGATCAACGCCCGGCGGCTCGTAATCAATGAGCCGCCGCTCGACGACCACGTCGGGCGACTGCGCCAGTGCCGCGCGGACAAACCGCTGCTCCTGCCCGGGCCCGCCGCCGACCCGCTTGGCGCCCACCAGGTACAGCACGTTGATCCCGCCGGCACGCACGGTGACAAACGTGCTGACTTCATTATTCGTCGTCACGAGCTCGCCCTCACGCGGCTCAACCCGCAGCGTTACCTTGAATTCACCAGGTGTGCGCGGCGTGTGGCGCAACGCGACCGGCACCGAACCGCCTTCCACGCCCGTCTCGATCTGTGCCGTATCGACGACCTGCGTGCCCTCAGCCGTCTCCCACAACAATTGCACCCGCACGCGCTGGTTGGCATAGCCATCGGCGGTCAACAAGCCGCGGACCTCGGTTGGCGTTTCCGCAAAAACGACTTCATTGGTCACAAGATCGTCGATCGCCAGGTCGGCGCGCTCGCTGCCGCCCGGCTTGCCGAACGTGAACGTGTAAAGCGGGATATTCTCCCCGGCCAGCCGGCGCGCTGCGGATTGGGGCGGCAAATCGCGTGGTGCGAGCGCCCGCTGCGCGCCATCGCTGAGCAGCAACATGGCCAACACTCGGGCGCCACTCTCGCGGTCGAGTGAGTCGGCGATCGCGGCGCCCAGTGCAGATTGTTCCCCTTCAGGCACATCCGCCAGCGCGAGTCTACCATCACGAACGTCCAACTTCCGTGTATCGGTGTCAAAACCGTAGGCCGTCACGTCCCACCTTGCATCCAATTTGGCCAGGTCTGCGGCGGCCGCATAAAGCAAGGTCTTCATCGCATCCCATCGCGAACGGTCGCCCAGCGAGTCGGCAACCTGCATGCTGCGCGAGCCGTCGACCAACATCACCAGCGATGCCTGCACGGGCTCCACTTTCGTGTAGACAAAAGTCGGCCGCAGCATGGCGAACAGCGTCAGCAGCACGACCAACAGCCGCAGCCCAATGAGCACCGCCCACTGGCGAATCGCGAGCTGCATGTGCCGCGGCCTGACCAATAACAGCCCCAACAATATTGCCGCGATGCCCAGCACTACCGGCAGGCTCACGACTGGCGCAAGACGCAGTTCGAAATCGTTCATGGATTGGAATTTAGACAGGGAGAGGAGGAGACGGGGAGACGGGGAGATTCATCCGCGAGCCGCTTTCTCCCTGTCTCCCCCTCTCCTTGACTCCCCCTCTTGAATATTCCGCTCGGCTCGCCGCCCCTTCGTAGAACCGATTCGCCAGCCATTGTTCCGCGGCTAATACCAACGCGACGACGAGGATCACGATGGGGAACAACTCGCGCCCGGTGCGCGCCAGTCCGACCCGAACCTCGATTTCGTCGCGCGTCCGCGCTAGGCGCGCCCGCTCTTCTCCGAGAGCCTTGAGGATTTCCAATCCAGATGTCCGATCAAGTCGCGTCAATTCCGCCGGCAGATTCACGCTAAAGCCACGATCGAGCCGCTCCTGCCGGCCGCCGGCGCGGACCCGGTAGTTCCCCAGCGCTTCCGTGGCGGCGACCGATAAGTCCTGTTGGCCCGGGGTGAGCGGCTGCCGCACCGCGCTTCCATCGGGCATCTGCAGCACGTAGTTCGTTACCTGTTCCTCAGGGGCGAGCGGCAGCACGACCGTCTGACCGGCGAAGTAATTCAGCTGCGCTTCCCAGGCCCCGGTGAGATACTGCGTGATGCCATTCGCGAGCGCGAGAAACGGCCAGGGATCGGAGCCGGTCGGCAGCAAGTTCCATGGATCGCCATGCGCAGGATCGGAGATTGGAGTCGTCAGCATCAGCACGCGGCCCGCGCCAATTTGCCGTTCCAGCAGCGCGGGCTTGCCGTTCGCAAAGGATGCGACGACGTGCGCCGACTCCGACCCGGCCTCGAGCTCCCAATACTTGAACACGGGGAACTCGGACCAGGGCACCGCATCACCCAGCTCGCTCAATTCGCTCAAGGCTGGATGCTCCACCGCAACCGGCCGCAAGTAGGTTGCTTCCCGCGACTGCCAGCGCAACTTCGCCGGCAAGAGTTGCTGTGGTTCGGGCCGATTCATTTCCTCCCGCCGCGCATGCCGGCCAAGAAACACGCCGACTCCGCCGCCCTTGTCCGCGAAGTCAACGAGCGCTTTCCACGCCGGGTCCGGCAGTAGCGGCGGATCCACCAGGCAAATCGCGCCGTACTCCGCCAGGGGCAATTCTTCCAGCCGGCTGTATTCGCTCACGTCGCACGCAAATCTCGGCTGTACCAATCCGGCCGCCGCCGTCGGCGCCAGCGCTTCGCCCAGAAACAACGTGTCGTCTGTGCTTTCGGCCAGCAACAAGATTTTGCTCGGCGGGCGCACCTCGACGGTAAAGTACCTCACATCGTCCGCGGGCAGGGCATCGCTTGCCGCCAGGCGCACGAACCCCTGATGCGTGCCCAACCCCAAACCCGATAACGAGAATTCAACAGGCGTGGACCGCTCGTTGCTCAGTGCGACAACTTGCTGACCACGCTTTTCCGGCCCCTCCGCCCCGTCTCCGACATACAGCTCAACGACCGCTTCCTCGCCGTCATTTGCCTCGCCGATTGCCGACAGCTCGGTTTCCAAGCGCAACAGGCCACCCGGGGCCAGCCGCTCGCTCGAAAGGCGCAGCCCGCCAAGTCCCAGATTCCGAGGCTCCGGCGCGCCCACGTCGATCAGATACACATTGGTTCCTGGCGATTCCTCCAGCGATTTCCGGAATTCGGCGATGGTATCCGCAGCCCAGGCCTCGGACGTCATGTCGGTAAACACGTAGATTTCGCCGCGATGGTCCGGCTTGTCATCCAACCAGCTCATGGCGTCGCGCAGCGCGTCCTGCATGGGTCGCGCCGTCGCGCTCAAGTCCAATCGCTCGACGCGCAGCTCCGCGGCCTCATGATCCAAATCCTGTCCGCGCTGCCGGCCCCCGCGATCCACGATCGTGACCGGGCTATCGGCCGGAATCTGCTCGAGCAGCCAGGTGGCCAGCTCCTTCGCCTGCTCCAAGCGAGAGCGGTTCTCATGCTCGTACTGCATCCGCAACGAATTATCGAACACGAGCGCCGTAGCGACCGGCGCGCCTTCCTTGCCGGCCGCACTCGAGCTCCGCAGCGTCGGCCGCGCGAGCGCGAACGCCAACAGCGCGATAATCGCGCACCGCAAGGCCAACAGCAGCAATTGCCGCAGCCGCAGCCGATGCTGATTGAGCGTGCGCCGCTGCTGCACGAACCGCAGCGCAGGAAACTTAAGCTGCTGGGCCTCGCGCCGCATGATGAGATGCAGCACAATCGGCACCGCCACCAGCGCCGCGCCGCCCAACAAAAGTGGAGTCACAAAACCCATGCTATACGAAGGATGCAGGATGCAGGGGGCAGGGAACCCCGCATCCTGCATCCTGCTCCCTATGCTAACCTCTGTGTCCTGTTCGTCTGTGGCTCACCCTACGCTCGCGACTGCCGCATCAGCAGGTACTCGGTCAGCGCCCGATCGAACGGCATGCTTGTATCCAAGGCCACATAATCGATGCCGCTTTGAAAACACTCGCGGCGGTAGAGTTCGCGAAATTGCTCGATCTCCTGCAGATAGTCGCGGCGATAACTGTCGGCGTCCACCTCCAGCCGCGCGTTCGTCTCCGGCTCCTCCAATTCCACCAGGCCCGAAAACGGAAACGCCACCTCAGCCTCATCCAGAATGTGAAACAAAATCACATCGTTGCCGCCGTGCCGTAGCTGGCGCAATGCGGAGATGATGGGCTCCGGCTCGGCCAACAGGTCGCTGAACACCATGATGAGGCTGGCGTGCTTGAGCATCGCCGCCAGTTGGCTCAGGCTGCGGCCCACGTCGGTCTGCCCCGCCGGCCGCAGCTTTGCCAGCAGCGATAAGATGTTGCCGATCTGCTGCCGCTTGCTCTTGGGCGGCAAGTAATTGGTGATTTCTTCCGTAAACGTCACCACTCCGACTGGATCGTTCTGGTGGATCATCAAATACGCGAGCGCCGCCGCCAACGAAATCGCATAATCGAGCTTCGTCAGCTCCTGCCGGTACGTGTACGCCATCGACTCGCTGAGATCCATCGCCAGATAGCCGGTGATGTTCGTCTCGGCCTCGAACTTCTTCACGTAGTACTTGTCGGTCTTCGCGTAAACGAGCCAGTCGATGTCGTGTGGATCGTCGCCCGGCGTGTACTTGCGATGCTCGCTGAATTCGACCGAGAACCCATGAAACGGGCTGGCATGCAGCCCATGCAAGAACCCCTTCACAATGAACTGGGCGCGCAAATCCAGCCGCGAAATCTGCCGAATCACCTCCGGCTTCAGGTATTTTTCAACGGTCGACATGAGAATTAGGGGCAGGATGCAGGATGCGGGGTGCAGGGAAAAAAGTCATAGCAACATACTCCCTGCCCCCGGCATCCCGCATCCTGCACCCTCAGCCAGCGAACTTGGGAATCTCCGGCAACGGAATTTCCTTCAGCAGCCGCGCGATAATGTCCTCGGTCGTCATCCCTTCCGCCTGCGCTTGGAAATTCGTGCTGATGCGATGCCGCAGCACGGGCTCGGCCACCTTTTGCACGTCGTCGATCGCGACGCTGAATCGTCCGTCCATCGCGGCCAGCGCCTTGCCGCCGTGGATGAGAAACTGCCCGGCCCGCGGCCCCGCGCCCCAATCGACCAGGTCGCGCACAAACTGCGGGGCGGTTACATCTTTGGGCCGCGTCGCGCGCACCACCGAAGCCACGTACTTGATGATGTGCTCGCTCACCGCCACCGAGCCGACGAGCTTCTGCAAATTCAGGATCGCTCGTTCCGAAAGCACCTTCGTCACCTCCGGCCGCTCGTGCCGCGTCGTCGATGCCAGGATCAGTTCCTCTTCCGCCGCCGACGGATAGTCGACCTTGATGTTGAACATGAACCGGTCGAGCTGCGCCTCCGGCAGGGGGTAGGTGCCTTCCTGCTCGATCGGGTTCTGCGTCGCGATCGTGAAAAACGGGTTTGGCAGCGAATAGGTCGATTGTCCTGCCGTCACCTCGCGCTCCTGCATCGCCTGCAGCAGCGCGGCCTGGGTCTTGGGCGGCGTGCGGTTGATTTCATCCGCCAGCAAAATGTTCGTGAAAATCGGCCCCTCGACGAATCGAAACGAACGCCGCCCCTCGGCATCCTCTTCCAGCACGCTCGTGCCCGTGATGTCGGAGGGCATCAGGTCGGGCGTGAATTGAATCCGCTTGAACTGCAAGTCAAGGATCTGGGCCAGCGTGCTGACTATGAGAGTCTTGGCCAGCCCGGGGACGCCCACCAGCAGGCAATGCCCGCGCGTGAAAATGGCGGCAAAGATCTGCTCGATGACCGCATCCTGCCCGACGATGATCTTCTGCAACTCGCGCTGCATGAGCTGCCGGTGCTGCCGAAACTCCTGCAAAACATCGCCCAGATTGCGCGATTTCGTCGAAGGCGTGGTAGAAGTGGACATATAGATAAACGAAAAATGTAGAATTAGCGCCGGCGGCCACGCCGGATCTCCGTCTTTTGCGCCGCCACCGACACAAATCCGAGCGCATTCTATAGCCGCCCGCCGCGCCGGACAATCCAACGGCGGACGCCGCGTTGCCCGCTCAACTTCTGAAACGTAAACTACTTACGGATCGCCTGCCATGCCTTGCGCGAAGGGATGCCGATGAGTTTTCGACGTGCGCTATTGCCGGTCGCGGCCGTGTCGATCGTAGCGATTGTAGCGCCTCATGCCGTGCTGGCGCAGCGGGCGGCCGAGCGGCCAATCGATGCGGCCCAAGTCCTCTCGGCCATCGAGCGCGGCGTCGCTTATCTCAAGCGCGAACAGACTTCTCGCGGCCGCTGGGATGAGAAGATGACCGGCTACGAGGGCGGAGTCACCGCTCTCTGCACGCTGGCCCTCCTGAACTCCGGCCTCGGCGTCGATGACCCCGCGGTCCGCCAGGCGCTGGCGTATCTCCGCACGCTCGAGCTCGACAAAACCTACACCGTTTCCCTCCAGACCATGGTGCTTGCCGCCGCCGCGCCCAAGAAGGACATGCTGCTCATCCGCCGCAACGTCCGCTGGCTGGAGCAGCATCAAATCAAGGAAGGTCAACGCAAAGGTGCCTGGTCGTATCCGGGCCCCGGCGGCGATAACAGCAATTCCCAGTTCGCCGTGCTCGCGCTCTACGATGCGCAGCGCGTCGGCGCCGAGGTCAGCCGCGAAACCTGGCAACTGGCCGCCGACTACTGGCGGAATACCCAGAACGCCGACGGCTCCTGGGGATACGTCCCCGGCGACGTCGGCACCGGCAGCATGACCTGCGCGGGCATCGGCGGGCTGGCCATCTCGGCGGCCGCGCTGGATTCGGGCGATGCCGACGTCGAGAACGGCCGTGTCGTCTGCTGCCGTCCGCATCAGCAGGATGATGCGCTCGAGCGCGCGATTGAGTGGCTCGCGCAGCGGTTTTCAGTCGATCACAATCCCCGCCCCGCCGGCGGCGGTCAGTCGGTCTTGTATTATTATCTCTATGGTTTGGAACGCGCCGGCCGGCTCACTGCCCGCCGCTTCATCGGCGACCACGACTGGTACCGCGAAGGCGCGGAGCTGCTGGTCCGCGAGCAGGATTCGCTCTCGCACTTTTGGAAAGGCGGCTGGTACGCCGAACGCGATCCGCGGATCAGCACCGCGATGGCGCTCTTGTTCCTGTCCAAAGGACGCCGGCCGATCGTCATGGCTAAACTTAAATACAGCGCCGGCGATAACTGGAACCAACACCGCCGCGATGCCGCCAATCTCACCGCCTACACCGAAGAGGCGTGGGACCTCGGACTCACCTGGCAGGTGATGGATCCCGCCACCGCGACGGTTGAAGATCTGCTGCAAGCGCCGGTGCTCTACATCAGCGGCAGCCAGGCGCCCGAACTATTGCCCCACGCGAAAAAGCTGCGCGATTACGTTGATCGCGGCGGATTCATCTTCGCCGAGGCCACGTGTCGCGACTCGCGCGCTTTCGACGAGGGTTTCCGCCAACTCATGGAAGCCGTCTTTCCCGAAGAGGAGTATCAGCTGCAGCAAGTCACGACCGGCCATCCCATCTGGCGAATGCAGGATCTGGTGCGTCCCGACTCGCCGTATGTTGGCCGGCTGTGGGGCGTGGAGTATGGCTGCCGCACGTGCGTCGTGTACTGCGACCAGGATTTGTCGTGCTATTGGGAGCTTGCCCAGTCCGGCCAATGGAGCCACCATCCCGAGCCCGTCACGCGGCACATCGCCGACGCGCTGGCCGTCGGCGTTAACGTGCTCACCTACGCCACCAATCGCGAGCCGAAGGGCAAGGAGCAGAGCTTCGTCACGCCGCTGGCCGAAGCCGAATTGCCCGACGCGACTAGCCGTGGCGTCATCGAAATCGCCAAGCTCCGCCACGGCGGCGGCTGCAACGACGCACCGGGCGCGCTGGTCAATCTGGTGCGCACTGCTGCTCAAGGCGAGTCGCGGCTGTCGGTCCGCACCGCGCCCGACATGATCAACATCTCGGATGACATTCTATTCCGCTACCATTTGGTCTTCATGCACGGCCGGCACGAGTTCCGCCTCACCGACGAGGAACGCTTGCGTCTTCGCGAATACCTGGAGCGCGGCGGCACGCTGCTGGCCGACGCCATTTGCGCCAGCCGGCCGTTCGCCACCGCGTTCCGCCGTGAACTGGCCGCCGCGCTCCCCGGCGCGACACTCCAGCGCATCCCGTCCGACGACCCGCTCTTCAACTCCTCCTACGGCGGCTACGACATTCGCCAGGTCACACTCCGCGATCCCCAAAACACCGGCGACGGCCAACCCGTCGCCGCCCGCGTCCGCCAGACCGAACCGCAACTCGAAGGCATCCAACTCGACGGCCGCTGGGCAATTATCTTCTCGCCTTTCGACATCAGCTGCGCGCTGGAAAGCCACGAAGCCCTCGGCTGCCGCGGCTACACCCAACAAGACGCCGCCCGCATCGCGCTGAACGTGCTGCTGTATTCACTCAACCAATGAAAGTTCCGAAGGGACGACATTGCATTGCCGGGCGGCGTAAGCCCCCGGTGACGTGGATCAATAATGCTGTAAAGCCCTGAAGGGGCGACATCGACTTGGCGTTATTTTCGATAATGTCCGTTTTCCAGATACGTTGGTTTCGCTGAGCCTTTTCAGTCTCCCCGAATAAGAGCCAACGACAGCAAGTTCCGTTTCCAAGTGCAGCAAAACTAGCAGATTTTCGCAGGAGACCCATTGTTTTCTATACCATTGGATGGTATAGTTTGATGTGCGGCCAGGGAGTCGGCCGAACATTAGGAGGGCTACGATGTCAGACACGGAAGTCGGCGGCAATAGCCCGCATAGGACGCTTGCAAAATTGAGTTATCCCCAACATGCATGGAAGCCTGAGTACTTGCTCGATTTCGTCGAGTTGCCGCAGTTCACGAAACGATGGGAGAAACTCGGACTTGACGATGAAGAGGATTTGACTGCACTGCAGCTAGCAATCATGGCCGGTCCGAGCAAGTGGCCGGTCATTCGAGGAACGATGGGGCTGCGGAAACTGCGATTCGCGCCAGAGCGTTGGAAATCGGGCAAGAGCGGCGGAACCAGAATCCTTTACAGGTATTTTGAAGCCTTTGGCATCGTGCTGCTATGCCTCGTGTACGGCAAGGACGAAGCCGATAACATTTCTCCCGCCGTGAAGAAATACATCAATAAGTTGATTCGAGAGGTCGAGCGTGAACTTGAGCGCAGGAAAATCCTCTGATGTGCGCATCGAATGATTTGCAGAGTGATCGTGGGACGCATTTGTTCAGGAAGATAATCCATGTTGGATAAAAGCAAACTTACGGACATCGAGCGGGATCTTGTCGAAGGTCTTGAGGGTTTCGTGAAAGACCTCAAGAGCAATAAGAGGATACCCGACAAATACACGTGCCGCCGCATGGTGCTCGATCTCCATCCTCAGCGCTACACAGCGACACAGGTGAAGTCCACGCGCAAGCTACTCCAGGTCAGCCAGGCGCTGTTCGCACAATTTCTTGGCGTCTCGCCTCAAACGGTCCGCTCGTGGGAACAAGGCAAGACCCCGCCGAAAGACATCGCCTGCCGCTTCATGGACGAAATCCGCCGCAACCCCGAATATTGGCGGCAGCGAATCGCCGAGTCCGCAAAGATGCGGCCCTGCAAGACATAAGCAGCGCGGAAATCCGATGCCCAGAGTTTACCGAACAAAAAGACAGCGAGAGGCTTTTCTCATCCGCGAGTTTGTTGAGCATTTGGGATTCAAAATCTCGTAGCCCAAATGGCAGGATACTCCGGATGCGTTGTTAACGCTCAGCAAAGGACGCAAAAAGAAGCGAGTGGCGATCGAGCACACCGATCACTATCACGATACCGTTGCTGGTAAGGGGTCATCGCTCAGCCCGGTTGCAGAGTTTTGGCGACTCGTAACTTCAAGTCTTGTGCGCCGAATCAGCCATCGCAAACATCTCACTGGTCTAATCGGAACGGTTGAGCTCAAAGAGGATTTGGCCCTGGCAGCGGGAAAGAGAATTGCAAGGCAATTACAGGCACGTCAATTTGCAAAGGAGCTAATTGATTTTGCTGAAGCTCATCCGATCGAGGGACACTCTCGCTGGCAATTTTTCCGGCCGCGACATTTCGCTTCCCACCCGGCTATGGCAAATCTACTCGAATCTCTGAGAATAGCACGCGTGTCCGACGAGCCCATGCCTGCATCATCGTGTGCTTGGAGGTGCCATAACGTTTCAACAGGACATATCGCCGCAAGCCTGCCCTACATCAAATCGGCAATCGCTCAAAAGAACAAGAAGGCCGCGAAATACGAGAATTGGGGCAAGGCCGACGAGAAATGGTTGCTAATCGTAGCTGGTGGTGGTGACGTGAACACACACGCTCCGCGATTTCAGCGGGATATGAAGTCGAGAGATTCAGACTTGAAGAAGCTCTGTTGCGCGTCGCCGTTCGACAAAATTGTTTTTTGGGAACGAATTGGCCGTTGGCACAAATGGTTGAAATCGTAAGCGCATCGCGTTATTCTGGCTGATCCGGCAATGCTCTGAAATGGTGGCCGCCCGAATGGTCGAACTCCGCTAGGGGGTCCAAGCCATGTCTATCACTTGTCGCTGTCCGAATTGCAACACGGCCTTCCGTGTTTCTGATGGCGCGGCCGGCAAGCGTGGCAAGTGTTCGAAGTGTGGAAGTGAGATCGCAATACCCGCGACTACACAAACTCCTTCCCAACCGCCTTCGTCAACAGCGGCCCCACCTCCCATATCCGATGACAAAACATTACGCGCTGCGCAGAAAAGCGTATCTGTCGTGGCGGCTGACGCGCCCATAGCCGTCGCGCAAAGTCCAACAGGTGAAGCTAAATACTCGCGGCTCACCTATGGCGCACTAACGGCAGGTGTGTTACTCTTCCTGGTCAGTTGTTTGCTCAATATGCCTGCGAATGCGACCGTAGTCGCATTCATACTCGATGTCGTGATAACCGGATTTATTTGGTTTGTAATATTGGCCATGATCGCTTTGATTCCAGCGGCGCGTCGAGTCAATGCCGCTTGGCTTCCGATCTTTGCCTGGCTTCTCGTCGCCGCCGGAGTTTTTGACGTGGCAGTTGGCTCGTATACGAAGTTTGTTCTAGAACCACAGATAAGAGCTAGTCTCGATGGGCTCATTGATAGCGCCAATCGCGTTGCGTTTCCACAGAAGACGATCGAATTGAAGCGTGTCAATTATTCTTTATCTTATCCAGCAGATTGGAGCATGGTCACGGAAGACGTGCCCTATGATCCGGACCACTTCGTCTGGCTTGAAACACCTAACCAAGGGTTCTTCCAGCTTTACGTTTTCGACCCACAAGTTAATGCGTCTCAAGTGGCAAGCAATATCATTACAGAGTTCCGTGATAAGCAGCTAACTGCCGCAACTTCTTCGTCGTTTTCGGAGTGGGGAACATACCGCGGTGAAGGAACGGCGCTGCGCGGAAAACTGCTTTCCATTTTGCCCGCCGAGGTCCGAGTATTCCACACGATGGAGGGTTCACGAACATTCATTACTGTCGAAATGTGTTCCGACGTGTCGCGACAGGCAGATCAACCGGGATTCGATACGATCCGAAAAAACCTGGCGCTCGCGGAAGCGAGCGCAGGCCAAGGGACTGGCGAGTTTTCTAATTCATTGTGAACAACGCACTTGCGCCTCGTTGCTAGCGGCCGCAAGCGCGATTGACTGCTAGCGCGCGGGCCACCTATAATCCGCCGCATTTTTCGTCACTGCTTTTCGTAAACGCCGATAGCCCTTCGTTTTGAAACGAAGTTGCCGGCGGTGCAACACACGTGCGCGCTTGCGCGCAACGTGAATACTTTTCGTCTGGCAAGGACGCCGGTCTGATCTTTTCCACCAATCTAAACTCGACGCCCGCGCGCATCTCGGCGCCGCACCGCAATCGCTGCGCTCACGGTGCGCGCCTTGTCCTTCCGCATTTTGCATTTTGCAATCGATGGGTGCCACTGGCTATGCCAGTGCTTTGTTTCCTAATAGCTGGCACTGGCGGAGCCAGTGGCACCCTCGCCCAAGAACCTCCAACACCACCCGTCGCGCGCCTGCCGCAAGTCGACCTCGCCGTCCAGCCCGCCCAATTCGCGCCGCCGCCATCGCCGTATCCCACCACCGTTCCCGCGCCCGCCGCCACGCTACCCCAGCGCGCCAGCTTCCGCCGAGTGCAGATCTTCCCGCGCGCCGAAGGCCTCGGCCCGCAAGCCGAGTGGCTCACCACGCCGCAGGGCGAAAACGCGCTGGTGATCAGCGGCGGCGTCAATGTCGTCGTGCAGGGTCTTTCCGTCGAAGGGCTGCCAGATATGTTCGGCGCTCTGGGCGATATCGATATCGAAACCGACCGCGCCGTCATCTGGACGGCCGGCGTCAACACCGCTAACCCCGCCGACCTTACCCAAGCCGGCGACCTGCCGCTGGAAATCTACATGGAAGGCAACATCGTCTTCCGCCAGGGCGACCGCATCGTGTACGCCGACCGTATGTTCTACGACGTCCGCCGCCAGATCGGCATCATCCTCGGCGCCGAGCTCCTCACGCCCCTTCCGCTCATCGATAGTTACCAGTACCCCGGCCTCGTGCGGCTCCGCGCTGCCGCCCTGCGACAGCTTGACCAGTCGCGGTTCGTTGCCCAAGACGCGCTCGTCACCACCAGCCGCATTGAAGAACCCAGCTACCACTTCGCCGCCGAAACGCTCACCTTCCAAGATATTCCGCGCCCCGTCGTCGATCCGCTCACCGGCGCGCCGGCCGTCGATCCCGTCACCGGCCAACCCGTCGTCGACCACGAGCAGCTGGCCCAAAGCGAAAGCAACTTCCTCTATGTCGCTGGCGTGCCCGTCTTCTACTGGCCGACGCTCGCCACCGACCTCGAAAAGCCGAGCTACTATATCGACAACGTCCGCATTCGCAACGATTCGATCTTCGGCACCCAACTGCTGCTCGAGTTCGACGCCTTCCAACTGCTCGGCATCGATGCGCCCGAGGGCGTCGAGTGGGACCTCAACCTCGATTACCTCAGCGAGCGCGGTCTCGGCTTTGGCACCGGCGCCCAATATGCCCGCGACACCTTCTTCAATCTCGTCGGTCCCACCACCGGCCGCGCCGACGCCTGGTTCATCAACGACAACGGCGTCGATAATCTCGGTCTCGGCCGCCGCGAGCTCGTGCCCGAGGAAGAGCTCCGCGGCCGCGTCTTTTGGAACCATCGCCAGCATCTCATCGGCGGCCTGCTCGACGACTGGACCGTGCAGGCTGAGGTCGGCTGGATCAGCGACCGCAACTTCCTCGAGCAGTTCTACGAAAGCGAGTGGGACGAAAACAAGGATCAGCTCACCGGCGTGCGGCTCAAGCGCACCTACGACAACCAGGCCTTCTCCGTCGAAGCCAACGCCCAGGTGAACGAATTCTTCACGCAAACCCAGTGGCTGCCGCGGCTCGACCACTACTGGCTCGGCGAGCCGCTCGTGGATGACCAGCTCACCTGGTTCGAGCACTCGTCCGCCGCGTTCGCCGACATCGGCGTCGCCACAACCGCCACCAACACGCCCTTTTGGAGCCTCTTGCCCTGGGAAGTCGACGGCGCGGGCGCGCGCATCACTGGCGAGGGCGAGCGGCTTGTCACGCGACAGGAAATCGATTGGCCGATCGACGTGGCGCCCTTCAAGGTTGTTCCGTTCGCGCTCGGTGAGCTCGCCCACTGGGGCCAGGACATCAACGGCAACGACCTCCAGCGGGCGTACGCCCACACGGGCGTGCGGGCCAGCATTCCTTTCTGGCACGCCGACCCCACCATCCGCGACCCCATCTTTAATCTGAACGGCCTCGCCCACAAAGTCGTGTTCGAGGTGGAGGCCTCGTACGCCGACGCCACCCGCGACATGACGCAGCTCCCGCTCTACGACGAGCTGGAGGACGACACGCACGAAGAGTTTCGCCGCCGACTGTTCTTCCCGCCGTTTGGCGGCGGCCTGTTGCCCTACTACATGGCCGGCCCGACCATCGACCCGAAGTTCGACCCGCGCTTCTACGCCCTTCGCTCCGGCCTGCAAGGCTGGGTCACGTCGCCCTCGACTGAAATCGCCGACGACCTCGCGCTCGTGCGCTTTGGCATGCGCCACCGGTTGCAGACCAAGCGCGGCGCTCCCGGCGAAGAGCGGATCATCGACTGGCTCACCTTCCAGACTAACTCCACGTGGTTCCCGGTCGAAGATCGCGACAACTTTGGCGCCCCGCTCGGCCTGTTCGATTACGACCTCCGCTGGCACCTCGGCGACCGCTTCTCGATCCTCTCCGACGGCGCCGCCGACACGTTCGGCGACGGCCTCCGCACCGCCTCCATCGGCATGCTCCTCAACCGCCCGGCCCGCGGCAACTTCTACCTCGGCTTCCGCACGCTCAGCGGCCCGTTCGAGGCGCACGTCCTCACCGCCGCCATCAACTACCGCATGAGCGCCAAGTGGATCGGCTCCGCCAGTGCGTCGGTCGACTTCGGCGACGCCGGCAACATCGGCCAGTCCGTCGCCTTCAGCCGCATCGGCGAGAGCCTCATCGCCACCGTCGGCGGCCACGTCGACGAATCGAAAGACAACGTCGGCGTGAGCTTCCTCCTCGAACCCCGCTTCCTCCCCACGCTCAGCGCCACGCGCAAAACCGGCATCGAAGTGCCGCCGGCCGGCGCGTTTGGGTTGGAGTGAACACACTCGCACGTGCCTTTAAAAACGAGTAAACTATCACGAAGTAATTTCAAAACCGCCGGGGACTGTCCCAATTTGCGGAGTCTTCGGAGCAAAATGGGACTGTCCCCCTCTCCGAGGCGGTCTTGAAACTACTTCACGTGTTCCAGGCCATGATGGTTTCGTTTTCGCGCCGCTGCTGAGAACTTGATAATGCGTTTACAGATTGGCGTTCCGCAGGATCAGATTGCGGCCTTCTGTCGCCGCCATCGGATTCGCAAGCTGTCTTTCTTCGGCTCGGTGCTGCGTGACGACTTCACGCCCGCCAGCGACATCGACGTGCTGGTCGAATTCCAGCCCGGCGCGCGGGTTGGGCTGATTAGCCTAGCCGGCATGGAAATCGAGTTGAGCCAACTCTTGGGGCGAAAGGCCGAATTGCACACCGTCAAGGGACTCAACCCCCATTTCCGCGATGAGGTGCTCAAACTGGCCGAGGTGCAGTATGAGCAAGCATGACGACGCGGTTAGCATCAACGGCATGCTAAGTCATGCTCTCGAAGCCGTGGAGCTACTCGGCGACTCCACCCGCGACGATTTGCAGCACGACCGAGTCATGCAATTGGCGCTCACCCGTCTTGTCGAAATCATCGGCGAGGCGGCCAATCGCGTTTCCCCAGCCACCCAACACAAACAGCCAGCTCTCCCCTGGCCTCAGATCAAAAACGGCATCGAGGTCCCAGCCGGCGCGTTTGGCTTGGAGTAGTTCGCGAGAATCTCCGCAATTGATGTTTAGCCCCGCGCACCGCGAAAACTTACACAGGAAATTGCCCGGCACTGTTGACACACGTGATGTTGATAGGTATAAGCGTACACTACCAGTGTTCAGTGGCAAAAGAGGACGTTTCTAATACAAACTCGAAATTGTTCCCAGCAGGAGGCTTTTATGGACCGACAGCAAATAGGGCTGAAGCTCACAATGGATGCGCTGGGCTTGCCACTATCTGTCGGCTCATTCGATGATCGCCTGATCCTCCAAAAGATCGTTGTAATTGCGCAGATTGCTGGCGTCGATCTTGGATATCACTTCCATTGGTATCTGCGCGGTCCCTATTCGCCTGCGCTGACGCGAGATGCATTTGCGGTTGCCAATGAAGCGGAGGTGTTTGTTACCGACGCTGCAGGTTGCCACTTGGACGAGGCATCACTTAAACGCCTAGCGCAGTTGCGCACCCTTGTTGCCACGAAGGATAGAGGAGATTTAGCCTCAAAACTGGAGTTGTTAGGTTCGACAGTCTTTTTGCTGCACCGTCGCGGAATTTCGGGGGATGATACGGCGGAGTTGCAACGCATTCTTAAGGCCTACGGCAAGGATTTTTCAATGGCTCAAATTGATTCTGGGCTGCGAGAATTGGATGAATATGGCCTCTGGAGCAGCGGTTCGAAATGACAAGCTGATTGTCGACTCCGTTCATGGTGATATCCACTTAAGGCCAATTGAGCGGACAGTCGTCGACACTGCATCTTTTCAACGACTGCGCCATTTGAAGCAGCTTGGCATGGCGCAGGTCACTTATCCGAACGCGACCCACACGCGATTCGCTCATAGCATTGGTGTGCTCGGAATAATGGAGCACATCATCCGTGTCGCTAAAAGTCCGCTGGGTCTCAGCGACGAGCAGCAGGAGGACATCAGACTTGCGGGCCTCTTGCATGACGTTGGGCACTATCCTTATTCGCATTTGATGGAAAAGGTCGATAAAGTCCAGCTTGCGGAGGAGATTGTCGATGGTAGTAGCACGATTAATGCCTCGGTCGTCAAATATCCAAATCACGAGGAAATTGGCAGATTGATCGTTACGAAACAGGACGATTTAATCCACGCTTTGGGTGGCCTCGAACGAGCAACTCGGGTTGCTGACCTATTCACAAGGGAGACCACGAGCGATCCACAGTTAAGCAAGCTTATTCACAGCAGCATGGATATGGATCGACTTGACTATTTGCTCCGTGATGCTCAGGCGGCAGGAGTTCCCTACGGCCACATCGATCTCAACTACCTTCTTCACAATTTCCGAACAAGTCCTTCGGGAATGCTAGGTGTAGATGAAAAGGCTCTGACGGCAGTGGAGCATTTTCTGTTCGCACGGTTTTTCATGCATAAGACCGTATATTATCACAAGACAACTTTTGCTATTGAAGAGGCGTCGCGACAGTTGCTTCGGCGCGTGAGAGACGCCAATAAGTACAATATTCCTGCGGATGGTAATGCAGTGAAAACAATTGTAAGCGGAACCGATTTAGGGACATTTACAGACGCGTTTGTTGATCGCATTATCGAAAGCGCCGCTACCGACGACGATCCTGTAATTTCGGCACTTGCCAATTGTATACGCCGCAGAAAGCCTCCAAAACTACTGAAGGAAGTATGCGTACTTGAGCCGAATCAAGAACAGCATCACGCAGGGAGTACTTTTCGACAGAATTGCCGACACCAACTCCGAAGTCTGGCTGAGAAGCATTCACTACCTCTGGGTAGATTCCTGGTTTGCAAAACTTTACCCCTTACCCTCGAAGAGAGAGGCGCGCAGCTAACTGAAGAGCAGGCTAGAAACCTTGCGCCAGAGGAGCGAGAAGAATTGATCAAAGTCTTCGTGCGGGGAGACGACGAGCCAGTATCGGTCGTAAATATCCGGCATAGTGTTTTGCATATTTGCTCGAATCATTTTTTCCAATCGTACAGATTATACTTTGTATCCGCCGACGGCGATCCCGAATCCTTGGTTCACATGTTGAAGTCGGACGTTGCCAATTGGGACGCAACGTAATCAGCATCCTGTCAATCCCCAATTCTTGGCCACCTTGCGCGGCCAAAAATTCTTGTAGAAATTGGCCGCGCGTTGTGCTAGGAAGGACGTGGGCGGGAAACCAGACAAGGAGACACGGAGAGGGGGAGACAAGGAGATCGGCCCCCTTCGATCGTTGCCGCTAAACAATTCAGCTTGGCTCTCGATGCGTCCGATCTTCACCACTTGATCCGCCAGCAGTTGGCAGGAGCGAGTCAATATGCGCGCTCGTCACCCTTGCTGCCAGCTTTCGACGCTCCGCGCTGGACCCTCAGCCTTTCGTTGAAACCCAAAACCCCACGATTATTGTCCCGCCGATGTTATGATTCACCGGTGTTTTCTCGAGCAACCCGGCGCGCCGCTGGGACAAAACTCACGAATTTTGTCCCGAAAAATCGTGTTCCGCGCGGCGGGACAAAATCTGCCGTGGAATCGCACGCTGCCGACACCCCAAATAACTTGTCCCCTTGTGTCCCCTTCCGAGGAATTCGCAGTTTTGGAGCGGGAAACTTGTCCCCTTCCGGGAAACATGCCACTTCCGCGGATCGCACTGAAGCCTCTGGAATCACAACTGACAACTGACGGCTGACAACAAGCCGCTTTTTACCGACGTAAATTCAACCATTTTCGCGCCGCCATGTTCGCGCCACACACCATGATTCGCCGCACGGTTCATCACGATGGCTGTGCAAAACCAGCGAATTTTGCACGGCGAAGTGGGACCCCCGGCGGACGTGCAAAATTACCGGCGGCGCAAGAGACCGCCGCACAAGAACGCCGCGCTGGCTGTGAGAAGGGCCAGCGACGCCGGCTCTGGGACCGGCGAATGGGAGGGCGAGGTCCCCGATCCGCTGCCCGCCGTCATGCCGAAATGCGCTCGCCAGATATTGTAGTCGTTGGCATTCACGATGTTGTCACGGTTGCCGTCGGCCAGCAGCCCGGTGCCCGTTTGATTGAGCGTGCTGCGCCACAGAATGTAGTCGCGCGCGTCGACCATGCCATCGCCCGTGTAGTCGCCATCGACCTGCGGCACCCACGAGTTGTAGAAAGCCACTCCAAAAGCTTTGCCGAGGTTGTGGTAGTAGTCGACGTTGCGTTCCCAAGTGAACTGGGTTTCCAGCGTGATCTCCACAGCCGCATTGAGTCTACGGCGGGCAAAGCCCGTGGTCGTAAAATCTCCGCTTCCGCCGGTCGTGTACTCGATGAGATTTCCGTCCATCAGCCTTTGCACCTCGAGCCACCAATCGGTATTCGAATCGTCCGAGTCGACGAATCCGAAGTCGTGCGGCAGGCCGGTGGGATTCGCGTAATCGGGCACGGTCGAATGGAAGTCGATGAAGGCGTCGAGGTAATTGCCGGGCGTGGACGCGACGTCGGCGATCATCGCTTCGCCCGATTCGCGGATTTCCTGGCAGTTATTACTGCCGCAACCGAGCGAACTGCTGTTCCAGCGCGTCGAGTCCCACAGCCCGTTCGGATCGCGGCTCGGATTGTTAATCATGGTGCGATTCATGCCCGCATACCGGCCCGTCGGGTTGAGCACCGGGTAGGCGAAGAACTCCGCGATATCGCGCAGCCGCGCGGCCCGCGGATCGTCCGAGATAAGCCAGTTCACGAGGCCTTCGAACGTGTGCGTCCCCAGCGGCTCGCCCGAATGGAGCCCGCTGGTGATCCCCACTTTACGTTTGGGCGTCGCCGAATCGGTCGCCGGGTCGGTGATCCGATAGGCAAACAGATCGAGCGCCGGCACGGACCGTAGTAAATCATCGGTGCCAGGTTTCGACTGGCCAATCACGCCGTTGGCATTGGCGCTGACGGTCGGTGCGGCCCACGGCGAAGCCAACACCGCTTGCGTGTGAGCGACCGACTTACCATAGGAATAAGGGAGGGCGTAGGCGACATACACTTCATTCTGCGTGAACGGCGTCGAGTTCGAAAAGCGGTACAAGTCGGTGTTGGTGGCTAGCAGTTGGTTGTTGTCGAAAAAGTGCCAATTCTGGTTATCGTAGGAGTAAACCATCTCATGCTCTTGCAACTCGTGCAGCCCGGGCGTGGCATCGCCGGCGAAATTCTGATTGATCGTAAAAATGGGCGTGGCGCCCTGAATGCCCGTGGCCTTGAAATACATCCAACGCCACTCGGTACCGTAAAAATTGGTGCGGCCGGTAAGATTGATCGCGCTCAAGCTGCCGCTCCACGACGCCAGCGAGCCGTGGTCGAAGTTGGCGGTGATCGACAACTGGCCGAATGCACTCGTCGCAAATCCCGCGAGCAGCGCGGCCAACGCGACTGTGACAACGATGCGTCGGCTCATGAATGGTCTCGCGCTCATCCCGTCCGGCCCCTGCCGTCACTGTGCACGAAACCAACAAGCGGATCAAGCAAGAAACGCGCACCGCATTCTGCGCATCCCGAAGCGGCGGTCTGTTGCCAGTAGAACCACGGCGACGGAAATTAGCAGGATCGACGACGGCTCCGGCACAATTCCATGTGCAAACAGCCAGTCATACATGGGCTCGAAGGCGTAGACCGGGCCCCAAATTCCGTGCCCGCCCGTCGCCGGCTCTGAGTAATGCAAGTCGAGGGTTTGGCTGTCGAAATGAAAGAACGAAACCGGGTCGCGGACCGGAAAGGCGGGCAAAGGTTCATGGGCGGCATTGAGGAGGCCGACGATGACGCTACGAGTACTGTTTACGTTCACGACGTTGTCGTTGCGGGCATGAAACGCCCAAATCGGTTCGTCGAGCAAATTCGCTGGCACAAAGTCGGATGCCGGCGATACGGCGGCGATTGGCACTGCCGCCGCGAACCGCTCCGGATAACGAGTGAGCATGTTCCACGTGCCGCCGCCACCCATTGAAAGGCCGGTGACGTACAAACGCTCGCTATCGACGTTCCGCTCCATCAATGCTCGGTCGAGCATCGTGGCGATGTGCGTTGTGACGGTCGTGGGCGACCACCCACTGTTGGTCTGCGGCGCGTACAAGAACGCGCCTCGCTGTTTCGCCTCGGCCAGCAGATTATCCATGTTGGCGTTAATCTGGCTGAGGTTGTTCGTACCCGATTCGCCCGCGCCATGCAGGAAGAGGATCAGCGGGCGCGGCGGAGTCGGATTCATGGCCTCGGGCGGCACGTACAAGCGGCCCGGCAATAGGAGGCTGTTGTTTGCCGCACGGAGCGAGAAGTCAATGAAATCATTCACGTTCGCCGCCCAAACGAGCCGCGCAGGAACTGCGATAGCCAGGATCAAACTTAAGACGAGTCGGCTCATGGTATGGTCTTGCCCTCAAGGCGTACGAATCACGCCGCCACTTTGCACCAAAAGAGCAAGCCGATCAAGTTGAAAACGCGCACCGTATTCTGCGCATGCCGAACAAACTAGTGAGCGCAAGGCCGCAGACTGCCGCCACATGCGGTTCGGGCACCACAGCGGCATCCGCGCCACTGCCGAGCACCGCCTGTCCGAAGCCAGCCCGCCACAGGCTGTAATGATCCGCCGAGTAAGTGGTACCCAGTCCCTTACGCCACGCCGCATAATCTGCTGCATCCACCGCGCCGTCGTCGTTGAAATCGCCCGGCGGCCGGCTGCGGAACCAGCTCTGACTGAATGCCGAATTCAGCATGAAATCCAAAAGCATCGTGGCGACTTTCTCGCGGCCGGCGTTGGAAGGATGCGTGCCGTCATTCGCCAAGTCGCTCCGCTCCCAAATGAGACCGTCGCTGCGCGGATTGAGTCCGTCGGCCCACAAGTACGGCCCCCAGGCAATCCAAGGCGCGACGCCGGTACTGTAGTCGAGGTCGCCCGCGCGCGGATCGATACCGCCGCCATTCATCTGGTTGATCTGCGCTTCAACGAGCCATTTCACAGCGAGCCCCGATTCGTAGGCGTACGGCTCCGGATTGAGATTCGTCGTGGCATACCCGGCGTAGATCCGGCTGGAAAATAAGACCTGCTGCAGATTGGGGAATCGCACCTTCAACGCCCGCGCGATGTCGCCCATCTGCTCCACCAGCCGATAGGCGTCGGCATTCGCATTGGGCAGTGAAATCGTGGGACCCGGATTCGCGACCTTCACCCACGCCGCCTGCACCTGCTGTTCGCTTAATCCATTGGGGGCCAGTATTTGGTCCACGATCCGATCGTAATCGGGATCCGTCGGCGAGTCCCAATAGGCCGCACTCTTGCCGCCGGCCGCACCATCGACGATCACCAGCGATGTGTGATCGACCGCCGGGTGCGTCGCTGCTTGCCCCATGAACGAGAACGGCTGGCAACTGCCCTGAGCGCGCGAGCAAAACTCCTGCGTCGTATTCGACATGCCGATCGAGACGAGCACGTACTTTCCGTCGGCGGCCGGCTCGCCGAGCGTGTTGAGCGGCTGAACTGCCAGCGCCCGAGCGATTCCCTCCGCCGCGTGCGGCGCCGGCACAGCGTTGGACCCGTTCGGATAAAGTCCGCCTTGGAAGGCATTGAGATACAAGCCGCTGCCAAGATCGTTCAGCGGCGTCGCGGCTCGTGCCGTCTTCACCAGCGGGGAGTGAGCGGAGATCGCGGCAATCGAAAACAGTACGATGCAAAGTTGCCGTGCCATCGCTGCCGCCTCTCTGAGTTACGTCAATTCTACCCGGCGGCAGAATGCGTCGCCAATCAGCGAGCAATGCGTGGTCGTCGAAAAACCAGCCCACTCGCGGCCATCCCTGCCAGAAGTATCGCCGTCGGCTCCGGCACGTGGACCTGAGAAGGCGAAATCCCCAAGCCGCTGCCGGCACCGGGCGCGATTTGGCCAAAGGCGGCGCGCCACACGTCGTAGTCGTCGCTGTCGATACTCCCGTCGGCGTTGCCATCAGCCGCCAGGCCGCTGCCCGTCTGGCGAAACATCTTGCGCCACACAACGTAATCGGCGGCGTCGACGATGCCGTTCTTGTTGTAGTCGCCGGCGATCCCCATGACCGCCAGGTTCACCGAGAAGGCCGTGTACTCGAGCTCGAAGAAAAAGCCGCCGGGCAGCTCCGGCAGAATCTCGTTGGCGAACACGCCGGTGCGCCCGCCGGTCGAAGTGACGATCGGGAACCCGGCCGGTCCGGTCGGAACATATCCGCCGATCAGCTCGACTTCGAGCGTGCCGCCCAGCGTGATGCTTCCCAGCACATCGACCCAATCGATATCGGTGGCGTAGGTGGGGCCGCCGATTTCGATTTCGAGCTTGGCGCCCGGGTTCATTGCATAAAGGCCAGTCACGACTTGGTGCTCGGGCCCGTTGTTGCCGGGAGCGTGCGTGCCCTCGAAGCGGATGTTTTGCAACGTGCCCGTGCCGGTAAGTTTTCCGTTGATTTGTATCGGCAAGTGACTGGCGTCGCCCAAGATCGAACCTTCGTTCACGATCTCGCCGTTGATCTGACCGCGGCCTTCGATCGTGTGGCCCGCTACGTTGTTGAGCACGGTGCCGGCCGCAACTGTCAGATTGGAGTTGGTGTGGTTGAGGTCGACGACGCCCGTGCCGTCAAGCGTCATCTGCGGATCGCAGCAGAACGTCATTCTGTACGTGCCGCCTTGGCTAAGCGGGTTGACGACGATCGTGCCGTCGTTGGCGATGCCGGAACCTTCGATGAGGAGTTGACCGCCGGACGAGATTGGCCGCACGTGGATCGTGCCTTCATTCACGACATCGATCAGCCGCGTGCCGTCGCCGGCTTGGATGATGCCGGTGCCGACCGTTTGCAGGCGACCTTCGATCACGCGCCCGCTGCTCATGAGCTTCACCGTACCGCCGTTGTCGGCCACGATCAGGCCGGTGGTCGGGTCTTGCGTTACAAAATTCTCTACTTGCAGCGTTCCGCCCGATACGGCCCGGAGCTCGTGGTTGTTCGTAGTCGCATCGCCGACGAGCCGCAGCGTGCCCGTGGCCGAGATGACGCCCTCGTTCGTTACTTGGGCATTTATCTGGCCGCTGCCGCGGATCGTGTGGCCGGCGGCGTGGCCGAGGGTGACGCCGGCCTGCGTGTCGACGACCGCCGCGCCGGCAAGCACCAATTCACCCGTTCCCGTCAAGACACCGGAATTGAGATAGGACATGAAACCGTTCAGATTCACGATTCCGTCGTTGGTAAATCCATTTCCGGCGATGGTTACTGCTCCGCCGCCGTTGACCTGGTACGTGCCTTCGTTGGTCGCGTCGGTGAGCCGGGTCGCGAATTGGCCGGCGGGCGCGGAGCTCGTGATCACGATGCCGCTGCCTTTTGTTTGCAGCGTGCCGCCGTTGATGTGCACGAAGTTCCGCAAATTCACGGTCCCGCCGTTCGCGGCACTGATCACGCCGTTGGCGCCCTGCGTGATCGAATATGTGCCCACGATGTCGAGCGTTGCATTTGCCTCCGTCCCCAGCGTGGCGTTGTTGGTCATACCGCCACTTCCCGAGATTTCCAGCACATTCGCGCCGGGCGCCGCGGGAAGGTCGGCGGCCAGAATGTTGCCGTTGTTGACGATGCTGGCCGTAACTCGGCCCACGCCCCGGATCGTGTGCCCCGCGTTCTGCGTGACGACGCTGCTGATCGTTTCGATCGTGGCCGGCGAGACAGTCGTGGGAAACGTCTGCGACCCGGCCTGCAGCAGGATGACTCCGTTGCCCGAAAGCGTGTGCAGGTTATCGCCGGCGAAGGCGGAAAAGCGGAGCCGCGACGCCTGCGTGCCGCCGTCGCTGTTGACGACGATCAACCCGTCGTTCAACACGTCGCCGGCGTTGATGACGAGGTCTCGGCTCGCCAGGATTCGCACTTCGCCTTCGCCGCCGAGAGTCTCCGCCACCTGAAGATTGGCGAGGGAGGCGTTCAAGCTGACCACGGCAGGACCGGCAGTGCCCAGCAAACCGGGCGTGATGATCGCATCATCGTCGAACGCGGGAGGCCCGGCCGGCGACCAGTTCCCCGGCTCGCTCCAGTTGCTGTTCGCCGGGCTCGCGTCCGTCCAGGTATGCGTGTCCGCAAGCGCGAGGTGTGCGACGAAGAAACAATGCACGAAGGCACAGAAAAGCACGCAACGGGGTTTTGCCACGCATTGCGACACGGCACCGCGCCTCATCGATTGGAACAAGGCGGGGCGAACTTCAAGCCGCCATCCGCCGCTACCGCGATTGTCGCCACGGGGCGCGGAAAGTGCAAGGCTTTTTATGGTGCCACGTTCTGGCTGGCCTCGCCAGACAGCACATCGCCGCCGCGCCGAGAGCGATGAGCAACGTGGCTGGTTCCGGCACGGCGGTATTGGCGTATGAGCCGCTGCCGGCGCCGCCCGCCGTTTCTCCAAAATTCGCCATCCACGTTTCGTAATCACTCTGCGTGTACACAGTGCCCAAGCCTTTGCGCCACACGACATAGTCGGCCGCATCGACGACAAAGTCACCGTTGAAGTCGCCGGGCACGAACCCCGGCATGATGTGCGAGATGGCGTCGATGTAAACCGTGGCGTCGAGGTTCGAGCTGGTGATGGGCGGACCAAAGATCTGAATGGAGTCGAGCGTGAATTCGGCATTAACCACTCCATCGCCATTAACCCAGCCTTCCCACTGGCTCGCGTCGGTGAGGTCCCAAAAATAGGGATGCCATTGGCCGTCGGCAATCATGCTCTGGGCCATGCCGCGCTCACCAGTCAGCCCGCTCGCGTCGTCGACGACGAGCGAGATTCGCAGATTCGCATCGCTCGTTATTGCCCAGAAACCTACCGAGCCGATGGCCGAACGGCTGACATTGTTGGCCGGATTGCCGCCGCCCGAGACGTGCCGCGCAAACCAGGCGCCGCCGGGGTTCTGCGTGTCGCCGTCCGAATTTGGATCGTCGATAATCGTCAATCGCTGCGACCACTGGCCGTCGAAGGCCTGGCCGCTGATCGTCTCGGCGCTCGACTGGCTGCCGATAAATCCCCGATTGGAACCAGAGAAGTTAATCGCCGAGCTGAACGGGCCCATGTCACCTTGCTCAAAATCGGCAAACACGAAAGAGTTTTGCGTCGGACCCGTCGGCCGGCTGGCGAACACGCCGAAGTTGTTGCCGTTGGATCGCTCGCTATGCGGGACGTTACTGACTCCCACGGGGATGTTCAACACCTGCACATCGTTTGCCGACGTGATGGGATTATCCATGACCAGCGTGGTGGAGCCGCCGCCGTCGAGGTTGATTGCGTCGCGCGCCCCCCAGCGGATCAGCACGTCTGCCATCTCGCGGTACGTAAGCCCTTCGCTGTGGCCCGCGTTGCGACCGTCCACGGTGAACAGCAGCAGCTTCCCGTCGGTGGTCACTCCCGCGGCGGTGCGCGGATGAATCGCGGTGTCGCTGTTGGCGACGTTCACGCCGCCGGTCACTAATCGCGTGTTACCGCCGACCGCGTTGTAGAGCGAAGTCGGCGGCGTATGAGCAAAGCCAGTCGTGCCGGTCGCGCGGATGATCGTCGCCACGTTACTCAGCGATACGTTGAGCGCGTCGAGAAAGCCGGATTGGAACGGCGAGTAGGCGTCGCCGTTGGACACCGACAGGCCGAGCACGTTGTACTGTCCGCTGCCGGCGGAGCTGAAAAAGTTGGCATTGATACCAATTTGCGCTCCGATCTGCGAAACGAACGCGCGTGTCGTCTGCGGCGTCGCGTCGCCTACGAGCGCACCGTTCGACGGCGTCGCCCGGAACGCCAAGCCCGGCGCCGCCATATCAATCTCAACGACGTACATATCCACCAGCCGCGGCACGGTGGACCGACTATGGATCAGCCGCACGCCCTGAAACGGTTCGGTGACCTCGTTCGTCGCCGCGCCCGCGACGGATGCGATGAACAGCGCGCACAGTGCTTGCGCCAGAGTGAATTGCAGACTTCTCATGGCAAGGAGATTCGCACCGGCCGGCCGAAAAAACATATCGCCGCCGCGGCAAAAACGATCAGCAGCGTAGCCGGCTCAGGCACCGCCGACTGGGACGGCTGGTCGAGTGACGACCCGCTGCCGCCGCCGATCATCTGGCCGAACTGGGCGCGCCACACGTTGTAGTCGTCCGGCGTGTACGTGACGCCGAGGCCTTTCCGCCAGACGACGTAATCGGCCGTATCGACACTGCCGTCGCCATTGAAGTCGCCCGCCAGAGCGGCGTGGGGATTGATCAACGCTGTCATCGATGCGGCGCTGCCCTGGTTCGTGGTTAGCAGCACGCTGCCCGGCTTGTAACCCAGAAGATCCGAAATGTCGAGAACGCCAGAAGTTTCGGTCGACGCGCTGATGGCTATCGTGTCGCCGATAAGAGTCAGGCCGCTGCCATCGGGTCTCATCATCCACGTCTCGCCGTTGGCCGTGGTGCTGTCCTCGTTCGCAAAGATCAGTCCGTTGGGGTACGAGACACCGTTGAGTATCGTGGCTGCGGTCCAGTCGACGTTGTCGGGATCGCCAAAGCTACCATCGACGCCGTTGACGTGTGGCAGGGGTTTTGTGATTGAGAAGCTGGAAGCGGCGGCGTTAAAACTGCCGCTACTAAAATCGAGTGAGAAGTCAAAGGTAAACAGCCCCGAATCCTGGTCGCCGAGAACGACCTGAGTCGGATCGTTCGGGTTGGTATCGACATCTTCCAATTTGGAGGAAAGCAGCGCGCCGGCGGTTGTGGTATCGAAAAAGCCGTCGGTTGAAGTGCCGCTAGTGGGCAGTGTGTCGTTGAGGTAGTAGTAGCTGCCGTAGGCCAGGCCATTGCGGGCCAAAAAGCTGTTCGAGGCGTTCCCAGTGGCGTCCTTTCCCTTCTCGCCGATGTAGAGCTTCATGATTTGCGTGCCGCCATCGGGCGAGAGCAGCAGGGCGAAGTGATTTGTCTCGCCGGTATCCAGGAGCGCCGCGTTCTCCCACGGATCCGATGGCATGCCGCCGATCCCGCCGCTCGCGCTGCCCGTCACGCCGCTTAGCCGGTAGTAGTCGCGGTCCGCAAGATCGAGCGCGAACAGCCGACCGGCGGCGACTTCTTCCCCTGTGATGTAGATGTGGTCTGCAAAGCCGCGCCCCGTGCCGAAAGTGTCGGGCAAATAGGACTGGCTGGAACAGAAGCGCGCAAAGCTAGTCGTGGATATATCCGCGGTGTTGATCCAGCTCGTTCCGCCGTTGTCGCTCCAGCGGTCGTAGGCCTGTTGTGCCGAGCTGACGAATTTGACGCCGCCCGTAGTGCCGCTGCCAATCACATTGCTGATCGCCGTTTGGAAGCTGGCGAGATTGAGATTGACCTCGCTCACGGTCGCATCGCCCGTCTCATGGTTTACGAGTATGCGGAGGGTGGTAGGATCGGTCAGCCACGCGCCCAGGCCATCAAAAGTGCCGGGCATAGCCCAGTTAACGCCATCGTCTGCCGGATTGTTACCGATCGAAATGATCTCAAAAGCGCGCCAGCCGTTGCGCGGGTTGACCTGCAGCGTGCCGCCGTCGAGGCAATAGCCCGATGGAACTATCGTCGTGGCTATGACAGCAGCTAAAAGAGCGCTAACGGTCGCACGAAACATTCGATGTTCCCATTGACGAGGCCTGTTCAGGACCAGCGGCCCATTATAACAGGCCGGAAGCGCCGCCGTTAGTTAAATGTGGCCAGACTGCAAACACGCATGGGAGATCGTTCTAGTGTCCTGCAAGTGAATGCATGGATGCATGCCGCCCGAATAGCACGACGACAATAACGCCAACGACGGCTAAACCGCTGCACGCCGGTTCTGGAACGGGGCTTTGCGAAGCCGCGAAGCTAGTCGAGCCGCTGCCGCCGGTCTCGCCGAAGTGGGCCCGCCAGATGTCGTAGTCGCCCGGCGTGTGCGTCGTGCCGAGGCCCTTCCGCCACACGACGTAATCGGCCGCGTCGACCGTGCCATCGAAGTTGAAGTCGCCGGGGAGGCCGATCGGCAAGGCGACAATGTCGATCGGCTGATCGAATCCGTCGGCGAAGAGGAGGACGTCGCCAAGGTCGAGGGCATCGCCGTCGCCGTTCGTGTCGCGGACTAGTCTCAGTTGATTGTGCAACAAATCGGCCAACAGGAAGCCGCCACCGTCGAACGCCGTAAGTCCGACGGGACCGTCGAGCAGGCCGTACACGAAGTCGGCGTAGCTGAGGACCTCGGCCACATCCAACATGTCGCCGTCGCCATTTCGGTCGTGGGCGTGATAGACGGTGTCGGTGGCAAAGGAGGAGAAATAGAATCCGCCGTTGCCGTCGTCGAGCAGGCCCACGGGTTGGTTGTAGTTCGGGGTGACGACCAGGTTTTCCGCCACGTCGAGTGCGTCGCCGTCGCCGTTGAGGTCCGCCAGGCGGTGGATCTGGCCGCCCATTTCGGCCGCGACGAGCAGCGTACCGGCTTGCGGCAAGATCCATTGCGGCCCGCTAATCCCGTCGGCGAACAGGATTTTTTCGCCGACGTCGTGCACGTCGTTATCATTGTTCGAGTCGACCAACAGCCAGATCTGGTTGTTATCGAACTCGGAGAGATACCAGGCGCCGCTCGTGTCGAACGAGATGTCGCGTGGGTGGTCCAGGCCGTCGAGCCAGACGATCCGCTCGCCAACGTCGAGTGCGTCATCGTCGCCGTTGGCATCGAATAGCCGCACGATTTGGTTGCTGCCGCCGTCCAATCCTGTCTCGGCGACGTAAACAGCCCGGCTGTCGGTGGTCATGCCATGCGCGCCAGTAAACCCTTCGCCCCAGAGCGTGCGTTCGCCGACGTCGAGGGCATCGCCGTCGCCGTTTGCGTCCTCGATGCGCCAGATGTGGCCGTTTTCGCTTTCGGAGACGACATACGGCTGGCCTGCGCGCGAATTTGCAACGCAGAGCAGGGCACTCAACAGTGACAACGAGTGGATGAGTCGGATCATGGAACTATAAACGAGAAGTCTCACGCAGAGGCGCAGAGTTCGCAGAGATGGGATGACAAAAGCCAGGAAACCGCCATGATTGCCTCCTGAAATCAAAGTTGACTTGTTCCTTGCCCTCAGGATTCATTCGCTTCAGAATTAGGCCGCGCTTATTGCAGTTCTGCATTATTTTCTCCGCGTTCTCTGCGCCTCTGCGTGAGATTTTTTACCGTTTGAGTATCGAAATTGGAAACGCTCATCTACGCCAGCCGCCGTTTTCTCCATCTGGTGCCAAATGCCAAGCCGATCGCCAACAGCATCGCGCTGGCCGGTTCGGGCACTGCCGCCGGCGGGTCGTCGATGAAGAACACTGTGCCGTTGGCATCGAAGTACGCGATCGACGGAAATCCGCTGCCGTAGTCGTTGAACGCCAGCGAGGGCGTATAGCCGACGCTGCCCACCTGGTCGACCGGCTGGGTTTGCCAGATGCTGCCGTCGTGCCAGGCCAGCTTGAGATCGCCATTGGGCAAGTCGGAATGCGCGATGGCCGGGTTGCCGTCGGCCGGATCGAACGCCAGGGATGTGTAAAGTCCGACGGAGCCTGAATATAAGGAGGTCGGGTTCCAGGCGTTGCCGTCCCAGGCGGCATAGCGGAGTTGATCATTCGTGTCGTCAAAATAGGCGATGGCCGGAAAACCGGTATCCGGATCAATCGCAATCGAGGGATGCCACCCTGTCGATCCCGTGCTGTCGATGGTTGCGGTCACCCAGCCGATGCCTGGCTCCTGGACCGAGAAACGCAGGTGAAAACTCGTGCCGTCCTGGTGCGCGATCATCGGACGATTCAACGGGTCGAACACCAGCGACGCGAATCGGCCCTCGCTGAACTCGTTGACGACGGTCACCGGCGTCTCGCCCAGGAGACTGAAGTCGCCGTCGATGTCCTGGACGTACTTGAGGCTGGTGTTCGTGGCGTCGTGATAGGCGATGGCGGGGCGACCCAAGAGATCGAACGCCAGCGATGTATAAATTCCCGCGAAGCCGCCGAATATTTCGACCGATTCGGTCTGCCAGGCGCTGCCGTCGAAGCGGGCGTATTTGAGACGCAAATTCGTCCGGTCGAAGTAACTGATCGCCGGCCGCTCGTAGCGGTCGTAGGCCAGCGACGGGTACCAGCCCACATCGCCGCCCGTGTCGATCGTCGAGTGGACCCAGCCGCCGCCCGGCACACGTTGGGCATAGCGGAGGTCGTGTGCGGCGTCGTCGTAAAAGACAATGCCGGGGTTGCCGTGATGGTCGTAGGCCAACGATCGGTCTGCTCCCGCCATGAAATTAAAGTTCGCCAACTCGAAGGCCGCCGTCTCGCGCGGTTGCCAACTGGGCGGCGTCGTGCCGATCGCCGCAGCGGGCGCGGTCCACAGACCGAACCAGAGGGCGGCCAGCAGTGACAACGAGTGGATGAATCGGGTCATGGGATTATTCGCGCGGAACCATTGACAATTGAATATTTGAGTGCTGCTCGGGCAACAGACAATAACCAACAGGAGGAAACAGAGTTGCACTTTCGGAGAAAACAGCGGTAACTGATATCCAATAAAAAAGGCTCTTCCA
>JBBDWY010000070.1:0-17417 GCA_040902605.1 Pirellulales bacterium
GAATTCACTCCATTCGACGGGTTTGATTAGGACAAAAAGAAATGGGCGACTGCCGGCTCAAGCCCAAGCAGCCGCCCAAAAACGTGATCGTTTATCGGCAGGTATTATCCGCGGCCGCGTCGCTTGCGGCCGCCGCGCCCACGCTGATGGCGAGGCTTCCAGAACTTGCTGCGCCCGGCGTGCCGCCGGTGCGCCATGACGCGTTGCACTCGGAACTTAAATCGTGATTTCACTTTTGTTCTTTCATGTGTCATGGTTAGCTACTTCGCCGGCATCTCGCTGTGTCTCGACGACCTCAGAGATCGCCTAGCGCTACTGCGAGCACGTCATTAACCTGCTATGCGCTGCTGATGCTGCGCTAGAAGAGGGCGCAACGAAGCCGGCTATCCAGCGAGGTTGAGTACCGATTCGTGCTGGAATTCGCTCCAAGACTTCGCCAACTCGCGCCGTATCTGAGAGATTCGGCCTGGTGAAACACCGTATTTGCCGGCAGTCTCTGCTGTGGAATAACCCTTTGCCAAATCGCAAGCGATCCTCCGGGTGCGATGGCAAAGTGTGGCCAGCCAAGCAAGGAAATCTAGCTTGGTGGCAACCACGTCAGGAATCGGTGCACGTTTATCCTCGACGATCGTGTCGATCCACGCATCACTCTTCGCGTTATATGTATGCAGCCGCTGTACCTTGATTCCACGGCGCAGCTGCGCGTAGAGCGACAGCGGATCCCGACCGTTCAGATGGCCGCCCGCGACACGGCCGCTTTTCACCTGGAGCACGGCGTACCAAACCAGATTCGAGGCACTGACCACCTTGGCGCGGCCTCGTGCATGGAGCCGCGCGTAAGACACCAAACAAATCACGATCGCGTTTTGGATTGCTTCTTCGCGCTTTTCGGCATTGAGATCAGCAAATACGTGCCTTAGCAACCGCCTGATCTGCGGCAGCATTTTCACAAAGCCATCCTGCCAGAGATCTTGGCGAGTCTTCTGACAACGATTGACGGCACTCATAGACGACCTCATCTGTTGAGACCGCCCGCGAGGAGCGGTCGTGAATGGAACACCACCGCCCCGCACCGCGCGAGACGCGTCGGATTACTGTGCGCAACAGCGCAACAAAAAATCCCGGTAGCCGGCCTCAACAAGCCAACCACCGGGCGATGAAGATAGCTTCTTTACGGTCGAGACTCCGCTGGCGGGCGTAACCTACCAGCGGATACCGCAGCGGATCCTAAGCGGCGCCGCTCGTTTAGCCGGCGCGCTTCTTCTGACGGATCTCGCGTAGGCGTGCACGCCCGTCGGGGACTGCCAGCCCGCGCTCCTGGTGCCATTTCTCGACGGCCTCGCGAACCTCCTCCGGCGAGCAGTTAAGCTGATCGGCAATCTTCATGATCGGCACGTCGTCATGATACAGCTCCATGATCTGTGGCTGGAGCCGATCGGCTTTCCGGCGACCTTTGAGGCGCTTCTTAGTAGTCCGGCCATCCGGTCGTATCAGTCCGCGCTGCTGGTACCAGAAATCGAGTGCACGCGACAGCAACGTCCGACTGCAGCCGAGCTGTTTGCAGATTTCTTTGTCCAGGACTCCGTCGTCCCAGAGACGTTTCGCTTCGTCCGCAATCTCTTCGTGCCGCTCGGGCTTGCGAAAATCAATTTCAATCATTTCGACGGGATGCTCGTCGGCATCAGCCTCATGGTCGATTTTTGCCCCGATGGCGTCTGCCACGGCGCGCAAGCGAAGCTCAAGTCGGCCACGCAAATAATGCCGTTTTTTGCCAGGCCGGCGAATCTCGGTCACCAGGATCTTGCCACCGACAAGGGCGCGCAGAGCGTGTGCCGCTGCCGGACCGCCGGCCTTCAAGACCTCGTGCAGCTTTTCAAGCCGCCTTACAATCCATTCCCGCTTCGGCGGGCCTTCTCCCAGCTCCCCTTTCGCGAGCAGGATTTTGAGTTCAGATTGCAGCCGCAGCCGCTCGTCGCGAAGCACTTTCATGCGAGCTTCGAGTTCCGGGATTACCTGCTTTTCGCTGTTGGCCACCAGCATCCCGATGCGCTGATTGACATCAGCCAGAGCTTCCTCGAGACGCTGGCGCTCACTTGGAAGTTCACGCTGCAGCTTCTCGAACGCGCGGTTTGCCGACGAGCACAGCAAGTCCAACCAATGCGGGTTTGAGGTAATTCGCTTGCCGATCTCGCGCAGAATCAGTTCCTCGGCCAATGCACGGTTGAGCGTGGTCTGGCAGGTGCAGACGCCCATTCCGTATCCGCGGCAGAACAGGTATTTTCCGTAGGCACCACCAACATTTAGCTTCCGGCCGCACTGGGACTCGATCAGACCCGACAGCAGTTGCCGCGGATGGGCGTCGTGCGAAGCCCGCGATGAGCCACGAAGCTGGCCATTAGTGAAGCGATGATTGGTATGGTTCTTCGCATTCTCCGCCAACAGCTCTTTGGCTTTTGCAAACACTTCGTCATCGACGACCTGCAGATCAGGAAAGTGACGGAGCCACTTTCCTGTTTCTGATTCCGGGCGCTTCTCGTGGCTAACTTTGCGCGTAATGGGATTGCGAATGTTCTTGCGTTCACCCCAGGGCCACCAGCCGATGTACTTGCTGTTAGCGAGCAATCCTGCCACGAGCTGGTGGTGCCAATGTGGTGTCGTCGATCGGTGGTCTTTCGGGGCGCCAAGCCTGTTCAGCTCACGCGCGATCCATCGCAGTGGACGTCTCTCTACCGTGAACCAGTAGAAGATCTTAATGACCCACTCGATCTCATCCCACTTCTTGATGTACTTGGTCTTCGGCTTCTTGTTGCGGCCATTGCCTTTGCCCTCCGCGCCAGGAACAGGTTCGCTCGAGAAGCCGAAGCAATAATCGCCGACACAATAGTGGTCGAGAACGACGCCTTCCTGGCCGCCGAAGACGTCGATGGCAAGCTTTTTAAGGAATTGCTCGTGCTGAATGCCGAGGATTACCGTCAGCAGCTCCCAGGTTTCGCTTCGGTTGGTGTCAATACCTTCATCGATCGAAATAACCTGTACCTTGTGAATGTAGACGAGCTCGCGCATCGTCTGCAGCGTGAGCAGACAATCTCGAGCCAGTCGGCTGAGGTTCACGAAATACAAGACCTTGATCCGGCCGGCTCGAGCTGCCGCCATCATTTCGTCGAAGCCGGCACGGCAAGGGGCCGCCCCGCTTACCGCTTCATCGGCGAACTCGAGGAGCCCGTCAGCCGAATAACCGTCTCGTGCTGCACGCTCGCGGCAACGGCGCTGCTGGTCGGCAATCGTCCGCTCGTCCTGGGCCTTGCTGGAGAACCGGCAGTAGCTCGCCACGCCCTCGGACGAGGTGGCCATGGCGATGATCGGGGCGGCCACGGCCATCCCCGGGCACGGCCGCGGCGAGGATCAGCCCCAGCTCGGGCAATTCCTGAGAGTGCGCACAAAGTGCGCACAAAACAATGCCTAACAGCCCGCAACAACCGGTGATAACCAGAAGTGCTCCGCACTTCAGAAGTTGTTGAAATGGCGAAGGTTGCGCTGTAAACTGATACCGTTTCGACAGATACGGAAATGGCTTGGAGCGAGTCCCGTGCCCTCCGCTTTTGTCACACGCGTCGTCGCAAGTAGCTGGTTAACAGCGATTTGCGAAGATGCCGTTGATTGACACAGTCGACTGAGTCAATGACTGTGTCAATCAGGTGGACAGCCACGTCTTTCTCAGTGGCCCGAACGTCCTCCAAAGTCAAAAGTAATGCGGACCAGTATCTGGCCGGTGATCCGCTTTCCGGCATGCTCATGCTCTTGATTTGCGCATAGTCAACCGATTGGTTCGGTAAGTCGGCTGGTGGTGGTTGCGATGAATCTTTGTTCCGCCACCACAGGCGTGGCGATGCTCTGCTATTCCCTCGAGAGTCTGGTCTGGTCGGCCACGATGACTTGAATGCCAGTAGCAGCGGCCAGCCTGAGCAAATGATGTACCGGAGCTCCCCGGCCGAGGCGGTCCAGGCTGCTGACCACGATGATATTGTAGCCTCGCCTGGCCAATGCATCCACCCGTTCAAGGATCCGCGCGGTGGTCTTACACCTGACCACCGTGATCTGGCGCGCCGCAGGGACATTGTTGTTCACCCATTCACGCAGCTGAGCCTCTTGAGGGTCATCGCCGGGCTGGTGGCCGGCGCTGTCGGCCGCCGACACGCCGGAGGAAGAACTTCTACGGCAAAGCAGAAGAATCTTCGATGAACCACCATCGGCATGCTCATGACGAACAAACCTATTATACATTTCCGTCCTCCAGTGGATCTGAACGATTTAGGCCACTAGCCAGCCAGTTAAAGTCGCACTCAGGTACTTCAAAGTCATCATCATCCAGTATCGCGCTTAGCAACATTTCCCAAGGGATTTAGTCTGTCCATCTGCCGCCTGGACTCTGTATCGTGCAGATGGTAGTAGTGCCTTACCATGGCACTATCCTTATGGCCTAACCATTCCATCACCATCCTCTCGGGCACGTTGTTATTCGCGCAGAGCGAACAGAAGTAATGCCTGAACGAGTGCAGCCGACCTTCAGCGAAACCGCGCTCGCCCTCGGCGGCTGGGAACTCCGGAGTGAGTTTCGCAATGACTTTGTTTATCAACACGACACGTACGTAATCTGGTTTAAGCCGGCCGCCCCGTGGTCCGTGGAATACATATGCGTCCCTGTGCTTTTGTCGCACTAGCGCCTCAAGAAGATCCGGATGAATCGGGAAGGAACGGCTCCGGCCGGACTTCCGGTCGCGACGATCGAGAGCGTCCTTTGACTCGGCGTACCCGGTCTCATCGGGCAGGCTGAGGATACGATGCTGCAGGTCTACGTCTCCCCACCGTAATGCTGCGAGTTCTGAAATCCTCATGCCGGTGCACGCCAAGGCGATTACGACATCGCCGATCCAAGCAAGTTTGGGATTTGCTCTGCAGTACTCGGCAATCCGAGCAACTTGCTCTGGCCGCCAACAATAGGCCCTTTGCGACTCGGCTTTTTTCAGAGGAAGGTGAATAGGTTCTTTGCCGGGTAGATGTCCCGCAGCGATGAACCATTTGATCGTTTGCTTCACCGTCGTGAGTTCGTTCACTTGGCTCTTGTGACTGCGGGGCAGCTTCTCCAGGTAGGTTGCATATCGCGTCAGTAATGTCGAATCGACGGCCCTCCAGTCGAAGACGCCTTGAGACTCGGCAAACGGAATGAATTTGTCGAAGGTCGACTTGTATTTCTGACGAGTTTTCGGCTTCACGCCGCCTGTTGAACGCGGTCGTGCCAAATGTTCGTCATACAACCGGCGGCCTTCAATCAGGGATAGTGGGGCGGCCGGCTGATCGGCAGGCGCTCGTTGCGGCGCCAGGCCGCGTTTCTCGGCGACGCGCTGATCCAATTCGGGAAGGCGGCTAATCGCCTCCTCGCGGCTCCTGGTCGCCAACGTATGTCGGCCGACGTTGATTCGGTTCGATCGTCCATCGGCGTACCACACGCCGTCACGGCATAAAAGTCGCCACGCGAAATGCACGCAGCGGATCAGTTCGTTTTTTCGAGGTCGTGGCAGCGGCGGCGAATTCGGTGTGGGATTGACAAGCACAATCGCCGCGTAATCGTCCTGATCGTGCTGGCCCTCTGAGATCGTCAGCGTGTCGTGTGTGCCGTACGCCCGCTCCTGTCCGGTCCAATCGGTCCGACCGGGAGCGAAGAACGCTTTTGGATCGACGCGGTCCGCGCGATACGCTCGGACGGGCGTTTTCACCAGCACGGCGCCCGGACCCGGCAGGACAAATCCTTCATAGGTTCCGTTAGCTCTTCGGGCGGCACGGTTCATGAAACTCACGCTGCCGTTGATGTTGAGATACGATTTCGCCAGGTCCGCTACGAACGGGTTGGGGTTGAGGTGATGATATTTCACATCGGCCTCGACGGCGTCGCCGTGCTCGTTGACGAGCTTCAAACGAAACGGGATACCGCGCGCACATTCGATGATGACCGCGGAGTTTCGCCCGATGATCCCCGTGGACATTGCGTATTGCCCGCCCGGCCGGGGAAGTGCTATGACGTTGCGATGGTGTTCCTCCCAGTTCAGCAGTTCCGAGTCGAGGCCGCTGATTGTGAAACGACCCCTTTTATCCGTCACCGGAGTAACCTCGGCAACGTAGGGATTTGTGCGTGGACTGATGGGTGAATTGGTCAGCGGATCGTAATACCGAGTGACCCACATCCCGGGGATTGGCGAATTCGTCTCGCGGTCGCGCACCAGTCCCGTGATGGTCAACCCGCGTTCCAGTTGGCGAGTGAATGTCGCACCGTGAATGACCTGCGTTGGCTTTCCGTTGAAATCACGGAGGACGCCGATATCGGGCATATCGCGGGTCGTGACCGTGACTTTGGTATCCACAACACTTGGTGCTGAAACGCTCAACATCGCAAGACGGTTGCGGCCAAAGCCCGACATCATAAATCGTCCGTCCGCGTCGGTTCTCGTCGCGGTCGTCATTCCCGGAAGCAGTTGCGGCTGGTAGAGCACCCGCTCGTAGTCCACCATCCCCGCGGCGGACTCTTCCTGGCCGCTGTACCTGAACCGGCGGCATTGGTGTTGCTGATTTTGGCGTCGGCTCGTTGGTGCCTCCAGCAAGGTCGGGCCACATAGAATGTCCCAGCAACTCATTCGCGAGTGAGGCAAGTCAACAATCGACCGTTTTAAGTCGGTGCGCCGTGCCTTGTAGCAGAAACTCATCCGTTTAACGGCACTGCTACAGCGTTTCGGCAACTCATACCTTTTCTGGGAATGCGACACTGGCCCCGTTTCGGCAACAAGAACACGCCATCAAACCAACCGTTTATGGGACGAAGCTCAAATCTCGTCATCTCGACTATGCTGAGAATTGAGCCCTTCGGCGAGAACGTCGAAGGGCTTTCTCTTTTCGCAGATAAGAGTTGCGTCATCCAGCTGGCAGTTCAAAAAGTACAAGCAAGCATGTCCGGCCGAACACGCGTCGGCTATAACTTTAATTCCAACATCAGGATGGGGAGTTCAAATCTGGTCGCCTCTTCCGCCACCGTCAGTTCGTGCGGAGCGAAAGCCATTTGACCACCCTCACCTGCCAAACTACAAAATCGCCAAGTCCTCCATGACAGGGGAGATCGCGCCGAGCGAACTCGCCGATCCCGAGACCAACGACATTCTCGACGCTCTAGCCGAAACGGTCGTGTGGATGAAGGGTGCGGTCGTCGTCTCCGCATAGCGGATGCCATCGAACACAGGCGTGGCAGCGACTTACCGATTCTGAAGGAACTTCTCTCCATGCGGCCATTGAATTACCCCTACCACTTGTTTCTGCGGGGGGCGTTGCTGGCCTTCCTTTGGTGGATCGCGTTAACCTCAGCAGTCATGGCGCAGGAACGGGAGGGCAAGGGCGGTCCGCAGAATCAGCCTCCCCCAAACAAGGATCAGCTTGTCCCCGCGCCGGCGCAGGTGGACGTTCAACCGGTCGCTCTCGACGAGGAGATCCGCAAGCGCCTCCAGAGCGTCCTGGTCACCACCGGCTGGTTCACCGAACCGCAAGTCCGGGTCGAGAAAGGGGTCGTCTTCCTCAACGGACGGACGGAGACGGACGAACTCAAGAAGTGGGCCGGCGATCTGGCACGCAACACGCAGGATGTGGTGGCGGTAGCTAACCGGATAGAGGTGTCCCAGCCGTCGGTTTGGGATTTCAGTGCGGCGTGGAGCGGGTTGTCGGTGCTGTGGCGCGACTTCATTCGCTCGCTCCCATTTCTGATCTTTGCGGTAATCATCCTGGCGTTATCTGCGGTGGCCGGCTGGCTGGCGTTGCGAGGCGCACGGGCGTACCTCCAAAAGCGGGTCCGAGCGAAACTTCTGCGGGGAGTAATCGCCTGGGGTGTGGGCGTATTCGTGTTTCTCGCGGGTACCTACGTCGTTTTGAGAATTTCCGGACTAACCCAGCTGGCCTTGACAGTGATCGGCGGCACCGGCCTGATCGGCCTGGCCGTCGGCATCGCCTTTCGAGACATCACCGAGAATTTCCTGGCCAGCATCTTCCTGAGCATGCAGCGGCCTTTTGAGACCGGCGACCTAGTCGAGGTCGCCGGCGTGACCGGGTACGTGCAGCAACTGAACATCAGAACGACCGTCCTCATGACTCTTGACGGCAACCTCGTGCAAGTCCCCAACGCCACGGTCTACAAGAGCACCCTTCGCAACTTCACGGCCAACCCCAACCGGCGCGAGAACTTTGTTGTCGGCATCGGTTACGACGACGCCATCGACGAGGCCCAGGAGGTCGCCCGGAAGGTGCTGGCGGACCACCCGGCTGTCCTGAACGACCCGGAGCCATGGGTGTTGGCAGATGACCTCGGAAAAGCAACTGTCAATCTGCGCATCTACTTCTGGCTGAATGGCAAGGAAAACAGTTGGCTGAAGGTGCGTTCTTCGGTGATCCGGCTCGTGAAACGCGCCTTTCAGCAACACGGGATCTCCATGCCCGACGAGGCCCGGGAAGTCGTCTTCCCACGTGGCATCCCCGTCACGCTGCTCGACGGTAAGCCCGACGAGACTCAGGGCACCGTGTCGCTCAAACAGCCCGATACCTCACCGCCTTCGGAGGCACTGGACTCCGTGTCTACGAGAGCGGAAGCCGGGCTATCAAGCGAATCTGGCGTTCTTAAGGACCAGGCGCGCCAGGTCAAGCCATTGGACGAGGGGGAGAATTTGTTGCGGGCCGCTGGCGGCGGTCGGCCCTCCCCGTAAAGGAATTGTTTAAATTGAAGAATGTGGTGCAATGTGTTAAGCCCAGGCGGGGGTATCAAGGGTGCCGAAGCCTGTCGGGCCGAATGCACTCACTTTGAGCATCATCTGATGGAGGGGTGTCTTCACCGATGAAAAAACTACGTTCTCTTTGGGAGTCCTTACGATCCAGCCTCTGGTTTGTGCCCTCGCTCCTCGTCTTGGGCGCCGTCGTCCTTGCATTGAGCTTAATCGAGATCGACGCGCACATCGACAGAACCAATCTGCAAGAACAGTGGCCGCGTTTGTTCGGCGTAGGCGCGGAAGGTTCGCGCGGCATGCTCTCCTCCATCGCTAGCTCGATGATCACCGTCGCCGGCGTTGTCTTTTCGATCACCATTGTCGCCCTGGCCCTGGCGTCGAGCCAGTACACGTCGCGCATCCTGCGCAACTTCATGCGTGATCGTGCGAACCAGACGGTACTCGGCGTCTTCGTCGGCATTTTCGTCTACTGCTTGGTGGTGCTACGCACCATTCGGGGCAGCGATGAGGGCGTTTTTGTCCCCGCCCTGGCAGTCCTGTTCGCCGTGGTGCTGGCGTTGGTCGGCATCGGCTGTCTCATCTTCTTTATCCATCACATCGCTGCGTCCATCCAGGCGGAAAGCATCATTAAGTCGGCGGCCGATGAGACGATCGACGCCATCGACCGTTTGTTTCCTGACGAGATGGGCGAAACGGCCGGCCCAGGCAGCCCCGAGCCGGAACCGCCACTAACGGCACATGTCTGGCAGCCTATCCCGGCCAAGCGGACCGGTTACATCCAGGGCGTCGATGGCGATGGCCTGCTCCGCTTCGCAGCCGCGCACAACACCGTCGTCCGCATGGAGCGCGGCATCGGCGAGTTCGTCGTGGAGGGAACGCCACTCGTCTTCGTCGCCGACGATAAACAGCCGGATGAAAACACGGTCGGCACTTTAGATGCCGTGTACACCATCGGCCACCAGCGCACGATGATCCAGGATGCGGGCTTCGGCATTCGGCAGATCGTGGACGTGGCCCTCAAGGCGTTGTCGCCCGGCATCAACGACACCACCACCGCCGTGACCTGTGTGGACTACCTGACGGCGGTCCTCGCGCGCCTCGCCGCGCGTCGCACCGAGACACCTTACCGGATGGACGACGGTGAGCTGCGGGTGATCGCCCGCGGCCCGACGTTCCCTGGTCTGCTCGGTGAGGCGTTCGACCAGATCCGTCAGAACGCGGAGGGCAACGTCGCGGTCATGCTGTCCCTATTCCAGGCCCTGGAAGTCATCGCCGGCCAGACCCAGAATGCGCAACGGCGGCAAGCGCTGCGGCGGCAGGCGAACCTGATCGCCGAGGTCGCCAAGCGGAGCATTCCCGCGCCGCACGATTGCGATGGCATCGAGTCTGCCTCGGTTCGTTTCTCCCAGGTACTGGACGGGACGTACCACGAACACCTTTGTGTCATGGAAGCCAGACGCGAAATGGGCCGCGTGGCGAGTATCTGAGCATGGAAGACTTCATCCCGAGGAAGCTGCCGTGGCGGTGACTAAATCGCCCCCTCCAAAGGGGCCGGAGGTCACGCGATCCCTAGAAAGCTCGCCGTGCGATGAATGATCCCTGAATCGCTGTCAGATACCCATCGCCTTACCAGCCAGGATATATGCCGGTATCAAATGAAGATTCCTGAATGGCTGCCAGATACCCACCGCCCCATGGGGCCGGAATATGAGCCCGGCCCGGCGGAGATCGAGCGCTGGGCCTGGCCCATCGCCGACTTCATGCATGTCGAGGCCGCCGGCGGCCTCTTCTGATGGACGGCGTCGCCTCACCAGCGCTGCGGCTGAATTAGTGACGACCATCCGTCCGGTATTCCCCGCTTCAGTCGCCCCAAACGGAGTGCTCGAACCACTGCTCGCTGGCGCGCGTCGGTGTTCACGATCTGCGTAAGATGTGGCGGCCTAGTCGCGCGCTGATTTGCCACACTCCGACGCAGGTTGGCGGATGCGGTGCGGCCCCGCCGCGGAGCATACCCAACTCGGTTTTGACGAGCGCCCCGCTGCTGACACGTCCGCCTGACCCGTGTCGATTACCCGTTAGCGCAGTTCTCGGATGAGACACACCAAAAATCGACCCTTTTGATGACACACGCTTGGCGTTCCAAAAACTCGTCCCTTTTCTCGGACTGAGACAGGTGGCCGTTCAGGGCCGCGCAGACAGCTCGTCTAACGAAGGTTTCGTAGGTTTCAAGCCGTCGAAATGGAATGCACGATGAGTGGGCTCGAGTCCTACGATTTCCCTCTTGAACTAACAAAACCTGATGCCTTGAATAGATTTCGGAACAAGAGTTGTTTTCCCTGGCTCCTGTAACGCGAACGCAATTGACTCAAATTGTTTCTGAAGGGGGGCGACAGAGCGAATACCTGATTACTACCAAAAGCGAATATATAGAGCGCTGAGAATTAGTAGGACGGTGACGATCAGAATCTTGACCGACGGCTCTACACGAAACATGGCGGCATCGATGTCCAGCGCCTTCGGATTGTTCTTGGGGCCGAGCAGGCTGATCGCGACCATCATCAAGACAGCCAGGGCGAACGCGAACCCCAGGCAGATTAAAAACGGAATCTCGTAGCCGCCGCGGCCGTTTGGGTACGCCGTGTAAATGAATGTCTCGTGGCCAAGTAGTTTGGGCGCGAATTCGTTGAAGAATACGGCTGACAGAAATCCCGTCAACACACCGGCGATCGCGGCAGCTCCGGTGGTCCGCCGCCAGAACATGCCGAGGACGAACGCCGCAAACACGCCAGGGCTCACGTAGCTGCTGTACTTCTGGATGAAAGTAAACCCGCCGGCGCTACCGATGCCGAATGAGTCCTGCCAGGTGAGGGCGAGCGCGATCAACATGGCTGCGATGATGGCGACTCGCCCCAGCCAGACGAGCTTCGCCTCGGACGCGTCCTTGTCGACATGCCGCTTGTAGATGTCGAGCGTAAAGATGGTCGCGATGCTATTGGCCTTACCGGCCAAGGAGGCAACGATGGCGGCCGTGAGCGCCGCGGCCGATAAGCCTTTAAGTCCGTTGGGCAAGAACGTGAGGATGGCTGAATAGGCCCGGTCCGGCACGAGCGCACCACCCGGCGCCATTTCCGCCTGCAAGCCGCCATTTTTGTACAGCACGTAGGCCGCGATGCCCGGCAGCATGACGACAACCGGCATCAACAGCTTGAGGAACGCGGCAAACAAGATGCCCGTCCGGGCGGTGTGCAGATTGGCGCCTAATGCCCGCTGAGTGATGTATTGATTACAACCCCAGTAGTTCAGGTTGATGACCCACTGGCCGGCAAAATACATCGCAATGCCCGGAATCAACAGGTACTTATTGATTTCTTCCTGAGACGCGCCTGGGCTGGGCTTTGGCAGAATCATGTGGAAGTGGTCGTCGCCGTCCTTGAGCAGCATGCCGAAGCCGGCGAGCGCATTCTGGCCAAGCCCAAAATGCTCGCTTACAAGCGTAAGCGCGAAGTAGGTGGTGGCGAGGCCGCCGAGCATCAACACAAGCACCTGAAGCACGTCGGTATAGCCAATCACCTTCATACCGCCGATCGTGATGACGGTCGCGAACACGGCCAGTGCGACTAGCACGGCGTGAAAGGTGTCGCCGCCGATGAGGTTGCTGATTGCCAGCGCGCCGAGGAACAAGATCGACGTGAGATTGACGAAGATATAAAGGAAGAGCCAGAACACGGCCATGATCATTGCGACGCCTTCGTTATAGCGCATCTTCAGGAACTGGGGCATCGTGTAGATACGATACTTGAGATAGATCGGCATGAAGAACACGGCCAAAACGATCAGCGAGATGGCCGCGATCCATTCATAGGCGGCCACGGCCAATCCGACTGTAAATCCTTGTCCCGACATGCCGACGAATTGCTCGGCTGAGATGTTGGATGCGATCAGCGATGCGCCGATGGCCCACCAAGTGAGTGCACCCTCGGCGAGAAAGAAGTCAGCGCTGGAGGCTTCGGCGCGCTTCTTTCGGCGGTAGACGAAGGAACCGTAAGCCACGACAACGACGAAGTACAGCAGGAAGACGAAGCCGTCGATAATCGTCAGCTCGTTCATTGGCCGATCGCGACCCTCGCTGGTTGGGTAACAACATCACCCGCACGAGCCGCCTGTCCCTCTGTCCGCTCTTCGATGAGCACCAAACCGACGTCGACGAACTGGCCACCTTTAGTTTGGCGGCAGTAGACAGCAAGCGTATTCTGGCCGACATTGAGGGCAGTCATCGCTTCGTGATCGAGAGGCACTAGCTTATACGAGGTGGCGAACCCACGGGCGCGGGAAATCTGGCGACCGTTGAGGTACACGTCGACATCTTCGTCGTGATGAATCCGCAGGGCAAGCTGGCTGCCGTTCGGTCGAGTTTCCAGGTCGAAAGTTCGCCGCAACCAGATATCGGAGGTGCTCCAATCGGTTCCAACGGCAGCGCCCGGAGTGCCGATTTTTCCAAACCCGCCATTGCCCGCTGGCCACGATGAATCGTCAAAATCCTCGTTCATCCATCCCGCTTGCGGCTGCACGTTCGTGTAACGCCAGGCCTGCGGCTGTAGCTCGCTAGTGGGAACAAGATCGGTGACCTTGGGAGCCGTATCGTATAGTCGTCGGGCCGCAGTCGCGACGCGTTCGAGATCCATTTTCACGTGCTCCCGATCGTAGGTCATGAGGCCGTTCACTTCGATTTCGACGTCCGACGTCTGAGTATACACGGCCGCCGAGAGACCTTGGCCGATCAGCGGACGCATTTGCGTAAGCAGGTTGACATAGGCGTCCGTCAATTTCTCGTGGGTATCGTAGGAGACGTAGCCCCAGTTCTTTTCGTCCTGCCATGTGTGCCCGCGAACGGGCATGCCCAGGCCGCCGAATTCGCCGAGCACGACTGCTCGCCGCTCTTCGACGGGACGCATGCCCGGCCCCGGATAGTTGTGCATGTCTGAGACCAAGCCGCTTCCGCGGTTGTGCCAGCCGCTCGCTTCGTTGACCAGGCGGGACGGATCGTAGTCTTTCAGCCAGGATACGACCTCGCGCGTATCATGCTGACCCCAGCCCTCATTGAACGGTACCCACATGACGATGCAAGGATGATTTCGCAACGCGTCAACCATCGCCTTTAGTTCCTTGCGGTAGTTCTTCTTACTCCCATTATCTCTTCCCGCGCTTCCTGACGGCATATCCTGCCACACCAACAGACCGAGCTTGTCGCACCAATAATACCAACGATCGCATTCATATTTCACGTGCTTGCGAGCCATGTTCATGCCGAACTTCTTTGTCATGACGATGTCGTATTTCATCGCTTCATCGGTCGCAGGCGTATAAAGGCCATCCGGCCACCAGCCCTGATCGAGCGGGCCATACTGAAACAACACCTTGTCATTGAGCATCAGACGATTAATTCCTTCGGCATCCTTGCGAACTTCGATCTTGCGCATGCCGGCGTAGCTGTCGACAGCATCGACGACGCGTCCGCCAGCGATCAGCTCGACCTTGAGATCGTACAGGTGAGGCGAATCGGGCGACCACAATTTCGGATTGGCGATTGCTATTTCCACGGTGTTGCCGACTGGACCTTCCGAAGGACTTTCCGCATCGCCGGAAGACAGCCGCACCGCGTCGCCGCCGGAAGCGTCGACGGACACAGTCACAACGCCCCGATTAATGTCAGAACCGACCTTGAGAGACCTTATATAGTGATGCGGCACGGGCTCAAGCCAAACCGTCTGCCAGATTCCGGTGACCGCGGTGTACCAGATCCCCTCCGGCTTAAGCACTTGCTTGCCCTTCGGTTGAGAGCCGCTGTCCGTCGGATCCCAGACGGAGACAACGAGCTCATTCTCTTTTTCGATTAGCGCATCAGTGATGTCGAACGTGAACGGATCGTAACCGCCTTCGTGCCGGCCGAACTCGCGGCCGTTGACCCAAACGGTGCATTGCCAGTCGACTGCCCCAAAGTGAAGCAACAGACGACCTTTCTCAGGCAGAGCGGGCGCTTCGAATTTGCGGCGATACCAAAGCTGTTGTTCGGGAGTGACGGGTTTCTGCACACCGCTGAGTGCCGACTCTATGGCAAATGGTACGAGGATCGTGCTATCCCACTGCTGCTGCGGTTTATTCTCTCCCTTCGGGCGGATCGCATAATCCCACAGACCATTGAGATTCACCCAGTCTGTCCGCACCATCTGCGGCCTCGGATACTCCGCCCAAACCTGATCCGGGGACACGTCTTTTGCCCAACGCGTCGTCAAGCGCGCATTTAACGGCTGCCGATCCTCGGCTGCACGTGCGTGCGACGAGTTCATCAGCAGCGGCGCGATTAAAGCTAAAAGAATATTCCGACACATGGATAATCGATCTCCGTTATGTGAATTCAACTGCGCGCGGCATCTCCACAGAAGCTGCTCAGACATGAACCATGGACACCAAACGGGCCGCAAAATGGCGGAACGTCATTTGGGGCGAGGTGGGCCTTTTAGTTCAAAGTTCAACGTTTGCCCGCCTCCTTGAATCTCAACGCTTTGGCCGTTGCCGTCGGCGTCGTCGGGGATATAGTCGCCGGGCAATTCAAAACGAATGTGGTGCTGCTCGTGAAGCTCAAGAAACTGTTCTTTGGTCAAAATGGCCTGATCGCTAACGCCGCGTACAAGGGCGACGTGCTCACCGGGCCGTGCCTTATCGGCCGTGTATTTCCCATCGACGACCATTGCTCCAAATCCGGGGCCGCTGCCGTCGGCAGAGGCAAACATAATGGACCCCTTCTCGACGGGCTCGCCGTTGTACGTCACCGTGCCACCTATCGAATCGCTTTTCCGGCAACCGGCAACAAAAAACAACCCGGCGGTAATTAACGAAAGCATAATCGAACCAAATCTCATTAGTTGCTCCTGGCCCGAAATCTAAACACTACTCTAGTCCAACTTTTCGGCGTCTTCCCATGCCCGTGTGCCAGCCGCCCTCCAAGCATTTTGGGAAACTTCATCCGTAACGAATTGGATCGAGCCGTCGGCGAAGGAAGCGACGACACCGCCCAGATGATTGCTGCGGGCAGCCGCGAAGGAGCGGTCGGTTGTTCCGACCGCGAGGCACGGCGCGGTATACTCGGTATCTCCCCGCTCCAGGGGACATTGCGAGTCAGTCTGATCTGGGATCGAGCTGTTGGGGGTGGTGTACGCCGAAAACACGGCGCCGCCCATGTTGCCGTAGATCGTCTCGCCAATGTTGCCTCCCCAATCGGTTATCGTGGGAACGAGCGATTCGGAAAGCAGTAGCGTGCTGGACGTGCCATCCGTGAAATCGCCAAGCCGTACCGGAGTATAAAGGGGCGGATCACCAGTGCCGTCGTGTCTTTTCACGGCAAACGCGCCTTTCCATTGGCCCTTGGTGATGGGTGGCGGCGGGGGACCGTCGCTGAAGTTAATCCTGTTTCCATACATATTGCCGGCGCCCACGCAGCCAAAATAGGTGCCCCGCCAGAATCCATATTCGAGCGTATTCATTTCGTTGGCGGCAGGCGCTCGGCTGCTTGGGCAATAGAAGACCGGAATCTGCGTATGCCGAGCTTGCCGCAGTCTAGGATCGTTGCCAAGTGGCCCTAACGAGCTGGGCGCCGGCCGATTGTTGCTGTAAACGGGATCGGGCAGGGTCCAATACAGGTCGTAAATATCCTGCTCTTCGATGTAGGGCAGAACCAACTGCGTCCAGGTGTATGCATCCCAAAAGTCGAATTTGCGACCGTATGGCAGCTCTTTTTTCGCTGCTTCATAGCTCAGGCACGCCAGCGAGAGATTCTTAGTATTGTTGATGCAGGTGCTGCGCCGCGCCGCCTCCCGCGCAGCTTGAATTGCCGGCAACAGGAGAGCCACTAGGATTCCGATGATCGCAATGACAACGAGCAGCTCGACCAATGTAAAACCGTGTAGGGGCCGGGAGAAGTTGGTACGCTTCTCCGTAGTTGCATTGATCCTTTGGCCCCTTACACGGAGGAAGTTACGATGTCGTCTGCCACGCAATCGTTTGTCGGTGTCGACCTGCACCAGTGCACGGTCACGCTTACTGCCGTCGATCCCCTCGGAGAGAAGGTCGCCCAGCTGAAGATCAGCACCAAGAGCGTCGGCAAGATCGAAGACTGGCTGGCGGCGCTGCCGAGGCCCACGCACTTGGCGGTCGAGGCGTGTCCGTTCGTGGAGTGGTTCATCGACCGATTTGGCCCGTACGTGGACCGGATCGACATCGCTGACGCCACGGAGCTGGCCAACCGGCGGGGCAAGCGGCGCAAGACCGACCGCAACGACTCGCTCGACATCGCTCAGCGCTTGGCCCGCGGGGAGTGCCCGCTGGGCTTCATCGCGCCGCCGGAGCTGATGCAGCTCCGCAAGCTGGGCCGGCACTGGCGCTGCTTGAGTCGATTGCTCTCTCGCACCAAGCACTCGATGAAGAGCATGCTCCATGCAGCCAACATTCGTGGACCGAAGTTCGACGGCGCCGCGGCGCAGCGCTGGCTGTTGGCCCACCGCGATCTGTTGGGGCCCGTGCAGCAAGACGCGTTTGCCGACTTCATCGACATCCTCAACCTGG
>JBBDWY010000071.1:0-17041 GCA_040902605.1 Pirellulales bacterium
GTGGGAATCCTACTGGAAGAATTACCCAAACTAACCACAAACGTGACGCTCACACGAAATCGGCCGCGGAAAAGGTGACGACCCACCCTTGCGCCCTGAGGGTTGCGGCCTGGGATGAGGACCGGCGCCGCTGCATTCGTGGCCATGCGGGCTGATGACTTGGCGACCGCTTTCGGTTGCCCACCTTCGCAGCGACCCCGCCTGGCGGCGGCCTCGTCGCCGCGGCGCCCGACCTTCGCCGACTTCTTGGACGTCTTGTTGGCCATAGCGTTCACTCCAGGACTGCGGTGACCTCGACCTCGCGGGCTGCGGCGATCCGCCCTCTCACGATCTCTCGCGGCTTTGTCGCGTCGGCTAAAATCTCGAACGCATGCTGTTCGAACGTGTAAGCTAAAGTTGATTTGCTGACGCGATTTTGGGCGGCAGCCAGGGAGACCGCGGTACCGTCCCATTTCTTCTGTAAAAGTGCCTGAGTGTCATCGGGCGAGCTTACTTGGTTTCAAAAGTCACGTAACGTTTTGCGGTCTCCCATTCTTCGCTGACTTCCATCAGCACGGCGGTCACTAATCGTAACAGCGAGGCCTCGTTTGGAAAGAGGGTCGCCACGCGGGTGCGTCGTTTGAGTTCTCGATTGAGCCGCTCCAGCATGTTGGTCGTCCGCAAGCGCTTGCGATGGGATGCGGGCAAGCGGAACACGGTGAGGCTCTGCGGGACGTTCTCTTCCATCCAGGCGGCGAGCTTGGGCGCGGGCGATTGATATTTGCGAACCACGCGCTGGAGCTGCTCGCCGGCAGTGTATTCGTCGGCCGAATCGAGCACGCTCCGCAGGTCGTCCATGACTTCGCGTTTCATCTCTTGCCGGGGCACGTGCTGTAAGGCGTTGTGCAACAAGTGAAACTGACAGCTCTGCCACGGCACGCCGTGGAAGCACGCTTTCCGCGCCTCCGCCAGGCCGGCGTGCGCATCGCTGGCGATGAGTTCCACGCCATGCAGGCCGCGCTCCAACAACGACTTGAAAAACTCGCGCCAGTGGACTTCCGCTTCGGAGAGCGAGACGCTCACGCCCAGCACGCTGCGGCGGCCCTCGGCGTCCACACCAATCGCGATTAATACCGCACAATCCACCACGCAGCCGCCTTGGCGGATCTTCTCGTAGCGAGCGTCGAGGATCAGGTACTTCAAGCGGCCCAGCGGACGGCTCCGCCACTGATGGAACTCTTCGTCCAACAGCGCGGTCGCCCGGCTGACGTCGCTGGAAGAGATTTCGCAGCCACACAGTTCTTCCGTGATCCGACTCACCTTCGCCGTCGAGACGCCCTGCACGTACATCTCGGCCAGCGCCAGCCGCAGGGCCTTTTCGCTCCGCGAGCCGCGTTCCAACGCCTGCGGATAGAACTTCGCGCCGCGAACCTGCGGCACGGCCAGTTCGAGCGGACCGACACGCGTTTTAAGCCGCTTGGGCTTGAAGCCGTTGGCCTGGCCCCGACGCGCTTCGCCGCGCTGGTAAGGCCCCACGCCCAAGGCTTGTTGACGTTCGATCTTCATGCACTCGTTGATCAAGAGCTCCATCGCCTGGGCCATGCCGTCAAAGCCATGCTCGGCCAGCACCTGGACGACTTCTCGAGTCACGCTAGGATGAGCTTGGTGGGTCATGTTCTGGTCTCCTTAATTGGTTGATGAACAAACACAATTCTAGGAAACCAAGCGTGGCCCGCCCCTTTCTCACTCACACCCCTGCAGCATCGCGCTGCTAGCAATTACAGAATTGGTGGGACAGTATCTGGTGTGTCTCACGCGTTAATGAGTTTTCGAGCCGAACATCTCGGTCCCGACATTTCCCAAAGGCGAATATTTCGTTCCCTACATCGCTGCAAACGCTGAAGTTGACAACATAATGGGAGTCAGTGGAGGCAACGGGACGCCAATAGAACTTTTTCTGGCTGGATTAGGGGCTGGGACGAGAAGATCCGGCAGAAGTTGATGGATCGTATAAAATGCTGCTGGGCCACAGCGTTCTATCACGGAGGATAAGGAACAAGGAATTTCTCATTCTTGGAACAAATCTGGTGCTTGGAATAATCGGTTCCCATCTGCCAAGGAGTCACCATGTCTTCGACAACTCCGACAAGGTCGGCGACTTTGTAGCAACGCCATTGGGGATTAGTGCCCGGACCAACTAATTGCCAACATAGCACTCGTTCATTCGGCGGAGTTTGATTTGGTGTTCCAGGCTTCTTGTAACCCAGCACGTGGGGACACAGCGTTCTTAGTTGATTGTCGTTTACACCGTTTCTTATATAACCTGTAGCGGTGAATGTGCGCCGCGGATTAGGATCTAGCCATGTCTGAATCAGATCGTAATTGTCTGAAGTAGTCCCCATTCAATTGCTCCTGCTTCAAAAATCAGGTTCGCGTATACAACGCACCAAAATATCAAAACGCAATTGTACTTTAACGCTTTGCTGATACACCACCTGTTACCTCTCCCAAATCGTCGTCGTGCTGACCGCGGAAACGGGGAGGCTATTGTTGATGCCGCTGACCTACATTGGAAACGCTTGATTTCAAAGATGTTAAGCTCCCCCGGTAGGACTCGAAGGTATTCATTTCGCGTTGGACTTGCGCTGCAAACACATGGTGGACACATGGGAAAATGCAACTGCGAGACAAACTGCGATCTTGCCACGCCCAATTCGCGTGGGATTCGCGTGGCAGCGGAAGGGGCTTTGCGTGGCCCGTGCTGTGTCGGATTTGTGTCGGCCAGAAGGACTTGCCAAATAGACCATTGTAGGATTAAATCCGGCACAATCGTTGCAGTTCTGCCTCGGCGACAACACTCCTTGTCAACAAGATCATCCCTTGCCCCTCTTTCCGCAACCTATGTTTGACCGAACGACTGGGGCAGTCTCGTTCCTAGCAACGAGGGTTCACGATGGGGGCAGATTCTATCTCTCCGGTGCGCGGAAGGTATCTCATCTTCCAGCTTGCGGACCGAACCTACGCCGTTCCGATCAGGTGCGTCGAGGAAATTGTTCCGATCGCGGAACTGTCTTCCGTGCCCGGTGCTCCCTCCTTCTTGGCGGGACTTCTTGACATCGGCGGTCAACTCGTAGCGGTGATATCGCTGCGTCGTCTGTTGGGCATGCCGGACCACGAATGCGAGTTGTATACACCGCTGGTAATCCTCAAGGCCAAAGCGCAGAAGATTGCGCTTGAGATTGACGGCGTATCGCGCATTGCTGGCATCGACGACGAAAACCTGGTCCCCCTTGCTGAAGGGTGTTCACTGAATGATTGCGCATCGGCAGTCGCGCGACTCGACGGCCAAGTAGTCGTAGTGTTGTCGCCGGAGCGCATTCTGTTGGAACAGGAACAGAAACGAGTGGCGGAATTGACGGAATTAGCTCGGCAGCGACTCGCAGAAATCGAAGCGGTGACGGCATGACAATGACGCTCCAAAATACCGATTCGATCGTCGCCGATGCGTGCTTTCCCGCGTTGAGAGATCATATCATTTCCTCGACGGGACTGGTGTTCTATGCGGACCGACCTGACGTGTTGGCCGGACACGTTGCGGATCGCCTTAAGAAGCAAGGGCTAAGCGGTTGTGTCGAGTATTGGGAACTGTTGCAGGATGAGCACGCTGGCGAGGCTGAGTTGGATCAACTCATTGCGCTTTTGACGATCGGCGAAACCTACTTTTTTCGGCATCGTGAATTATTTGACGCACTGCGCGACGTGGCATTGCCGGAAATCATTGAGCGCAATCGCGCGACAAAGCGTTTGCGGGTGTGGAGCGCGGGATGCTCAACTGGCCCAGAAGCGTACTCAGTTTCAATTCTGCTGCGACGCGAACTCGGACATGCGGTCCAGGGTTGGAACATCTCCATCGTTGGCACCGACATCAATCGCCCCTTCCTGTCGCAGGCGGCGGCAGGGCGGTACGAAGAATGGGCGTTTCGCGGAACGTCGCCGGAGTTTCGTCGTGAGTGTTTTGAGGAGGCCAGCAAATCCTGGCAGATTGCTCCGCGATTCCGAGAGGGCGTGACCTTTCAATATCACAACCTCGCGCGGCACCCGTTTCCATCGCTGGTACAAAACCTACTCGCCTTCGACCTAATTCTATGTCGCAATGTGCTGATCTATTTCGCACCGGAAATCGTCGGGCAAATTATCTCGCAATTAGCAGAATGCCTTGTGCCGAACGGTTGGTTGGCCGTTGGGCATGCGGAACACGGTGCTCATTTGCAGAGTGCGTTTGACACCGTGGACTGTCGAGGAACCGCGTTGTATCGCAGGTTGGAACCGTCCACACGTCAGGCGATTTTGGATAGTTCAAGATTACGGCACAATCAACCAGTACATCCGACAACTACGACCAACATTTCGTATTCTGCGCCGAGCATACAGCAGCGCGCAGCGGGGGATGGCGGTCCGCACAATCCGCGTCGTGTTGGACCGCCACCCGCTGCGTGCGAATACAAGTCGCGTATGCTCACGCCATGTCCCGAGGTCGGACAGATTCGGAGATTGGCCGACCAGGGCGATCTTAACTCGGCATTGCAACTCTGTGACTCGTTGATTGCCAGGAACCGCCTCAACCCCGTTGGATACTACTATCAGGCGTTGTTGTTGGACCAGGCGGCGGGACATGACGCTGCGCTCGATGCGCTTGGCAAGGCCATCTATCTCAATCGCGACTTCGATCTCGCCCACTACTACTTGGGGCTGACCCAGCAGAAATTGGGCGATGCCGCTTGTGCCATTAAGTCGTTTCACAATGTGCTGAAACTGCTGGAAGATCGCGATCGATCCGAGCGTTTGCCGGATGCCGAAGGAATGACGGTCGCCGACTTGGAGGAGTTGACCCGCATCCACCTAGAAACATTGGAAATCAAATGACCACGACCCATAACAAAATCGATTGGCAAAGTGTCCGAGAGCGCTTAGAACGCTTTCAGTCGCGGGATGGTGAGTCCGGACGTGGGGATCGCGACCGGCTGAATGAAGTGCTTTGTCAACGTGCCCAACGGCTCGCGCGGCGTGGGCGTGAGGAAGCGACTCAAACGAGGGCCGTGCCATTCATCGTGTTCCGACTTGCAAACGAACGGTTTGGGGTCGAGCTCGCTCATGTGAAACAGATATTTCCAAACGTTCCGACGAGTCCCATTCCAGGCGCATACAAACTGCTTCTCGGCGTGGCCAACCTCAACGGATTGCTGCGGTCAATTGTTGACCTCCGTGTGCTGGTCAATTTGCCGACGACGCCTCCGGACGCCGGATACATCATACTACTCCACGCAAGCGGGAAATCATTGGGCGTGTGGGTCGAGACGCTTGAGGGCGTATCCCACATCGATCTCGACCGGTTGACCGACGTGGATGGAACGGCGTCTGATTCGGCCGGCAAGTTGACAAAAGGAACGACCGACGATCGCATCCTGGCGCTCGACGCGACCGTGTTGGTCGAGCACGTTGCCGAACAGTTGCATCAACATGTGAACAATCAATAATCGCAATACGAACGGGCGAGCCAGCCTGACGTGGTAATCGAGCAAAACTGCCTGGCACAGCTGCCAGGCCAAACATGGGGGTAGCCAAACGTGAACATGACAATCGGGGCGAAACTTGGAGCCGGATTTGGAACGGTGATCGCGCTGTTGGCCATCAGCGCCGGAACCGCTTACTACAACATATCAATCATGCGGACAAGTTTGGGCCAAGTTCTTGACGAAGCGGTCCCGACCGTCCGGAGCTGCGATCGTTTGCTGGGCGGCCTGAGCGATGCCTCTGCCGGCCTTCGCGGCTACGTGGCCGTCGAATCGGGCGCGGCGCAAGCCAACACGTTCCGGGCCGACAACGCGGCGGCCTGGCAGTCGATATGGGAACAGCTCGACTTACTCGCCAAATATGCGTCGCTGGACGACGGTATCGTAGAGCGTCGTCAGTTGGATCTGATAACGCAAATGGCACGCGATCTGCACGACTACCATCAGCAAGTCTTCGCGCTTGCCGACACGAAGCAGAATAGTGCGAACAAGGGATCTGACAAAGTGGCGGTCGAGGAAATTTGGCTGAATAAGGTCTTGCCAAACGCAAGGAAAATCACGACAGCGGCGGAGCAAATCACGGCCGCAGCACAAGCAAAACAAGAACTCGACCGTGATCAACTGGACACAGCCAGCCAAACGACGGTGGTGGCCCTCGGCACGGCAACGTTGATTAGCATTTTCATCGGTTGCGGCGTGGCCATTGTACTGAGCCGTAAGATGGCTACGACAGTTCGGTCGCTGGCCGATCGGGCCAAACAAATCTCCGAAGGCGACTTGCGCGGCGAGGCAATCGTCAAGCGAGGCGCTGACGAACTCGGCCAACTTGCTGACGGTTTCAATGTCATGCTCGCAAACCTCCGCGACTTGACTGGTCAGATACTGTCAGTCACAGAGAACGTCAACTCCGCCGCTTCCCAGATATCTTCGTCGGCAAAGCAGCAGGCGACGAGCACGAAGGAGCAGGCCGCCACCGTCCAGGAAATCACCAGCACCATGCAGGAGATTAGCCAGTCCGGCGGCCAAATCGTGGCCAAGGCCAAGGAAGTGGCGGCGGTCGCGGAACAAGCGTCATCGGCCAGCAAATCTGGAATGGACGCCGTCCAAAACACGAATCGCACGATGGAGGCTATACGCGAGCAGGTGGAAGAAGTTGCCGAGAACATCGTCGCTCTGAGCGAAAAGACGCAGGCCGTCGGTGAGATCATTTCTACGGTCAACGAGATCGCCGAACAGTCCAACTTGCTGGCGCTCAACGCCACGATCGAGGCGGCCGAAGCTGGCACTGAGGGCAGTCGCTTTTCCGTTGTCGCGGGCGAAATGAAGAACCTGGCGGATCAGGCCAAGGAATGCACCGTTCACGTACGAAAAATACTCGGAGAGATTCAGAAGGCCATCAATACCTCCGTTATGCTCACGGAGGAGGCGGTGAAACGAGTCGAGTCGGGCAAGCAACAAGCGGACGTGAGCGAAAACGTCATCCGCCAGATTTCCTCTACGACCGACGAGAGCATTCAAGCGTTTCAACAAATCATCGCTGCCACGAATCAACAGCAAGTAGGTCTTGAGCAGGTGGCTCGTGGAATGCAGGACATCGATCAAGCCGCTCAGCAAACGGCCACCGGCACCGGTCAATTGGAACAGGCCGTGGTCAATCTGTCCGCAATGAGCAAGCAACTGAGAACCGCCGTGGCCAGCTACAAAGTGTAATCATCGGCTAAATTCCACCGACTCCCGGTGATCCTGGCTGCCTCACTGCCAAAGTGGTGAATGGGGACGAAATCATGGCGAAGGATGTCAACGAAATCGTACTGGACGCCTTTCGCGTCGAGCACCGCGAACAACTTGAACAGATTCGCACGCTGATCGGCTCTTTACGCCCAGGCGACGAATTGACGAATGACGGCCATGTCCGGGATGCGTTTCGTCTGGCACATAGCTTTAAGGGTGGTGCGCGTGTGTGCGGGCTGAGCGAGGCGGAACGGCTGGGACATGGACTCGAAACTGTTTTGGAGAAGTTGAATCATGGCGATCTGTCGTTCAACAAGGACATTGTGACGACCGTTACTTTGCTGCTCGACTCCATCGAAGACTGGATGGCGGCGTTCGACCATGAGCAGCCGCTTCCCGATATTTCGGATGCCCTGGCTTCCATTGAGCATGCACTAGCAGATGTAGCAGTTTCACCTCCACCAAAATGCGTTTCGCCTGCGCCACCGCAACTACTCCCCGTATTTCGCAAAGAACACGAGCAACACGCCGCTCGGCTTCGACAATTTGTGAACCGTTGGACAAATAGCGGCGAAGCGCCCCCTGAAGATGAGCTTACAGAGGCGGCCCGCGTGGCCCATACGCTCGCCGGGGCCGCAGCCGTCGTCGAAATACAGCCCATCGAAACCGTCGCGACGCGCTTGGAGCAACTCTTCCGAACTCTACGCGCGAACCAGCAGCGGCTTGACGCTGTTGCGCAGCGACAGATAGAGGAGATGCTGGACAACATGGCCGAAACGATGTCGGGTCTCGGCAGCGTTCGGGCTTCAGCGCAGCAAGCAGCAGCCGAAAACCAAGGCAATTCTCCTGAACTCAAGCCGTCGCCCAAAGGTAAAAGCGTCGCCGAGTCGACATCCGATCACGACACATGTGAAACGGCCGCAGCGCCGCCGACTACGTCACATGAAACTGTCCGCGTCACTCTTGACAGTCTTGATCGCCTCATGTGGTCTTCGAGCGAAATAATGGCCGACAATCAGCACGTGTCGCGGCTGACGCGACAATTGGCCGCACTGCAACGGGAAGTTGACGACCTAGAACGTGAGCGTGAGACGATTCGTCGTGCCGCCGTGTCCCGACTCCACCAACTTGCGGAAATGCCTGAATTTGACCGCATTTCGAGATACGTCGAGTTCGTCGATCAACAAGTAAGCAAGTTGGCCAAACAAACCCGCCAATTGACAATCGACGCGCGGCGCGTGGCCTGGCAATTGCGATCACGTACTTCCCAAATTCAGCGCGATGTTCACGAAGCACGGCTTGTGCCGGCACATAGTATCTTCCAGGGCTTTCGCAAGATGGTTCGCGACCTGGCAAAGTCTGACGATAAACAAATCGATTTTCTGGCCGTCGGGATGGATGTCCGTGCCGACCGAATGGTGCTGCAGGAACTGAAAGATCCGATCATGCACGTACTGCGCAACTGCGTTTCGCACGGCATCGAGCATCCCCAACGACGGCGTGACATGGGTAAGCCTGAGTGCGGTCGGGTATCGATCAGCTTGGAAATCTCTGGCGGCCGGCTCAACGTCACAATCGAGGACGACGGGCGCGGCCTCGACGTTGAGCAAATTCGACAGCAGGCAATCCGCCAGGCGATGCTGACGGAAGCTGCGGCCGCCCAACAATCGACCGAGGAAGCACTGTCACTAGTCTTCGAGCCAGGCTTTTCCACGGCAAGTTCGGTGACAAAACTGGCTGGGCGAGGTATGGGTTTGTCGATTGTTCATGAATCGGTTGCCCGCTTGCAAGGCCAAGTCACCCTGTCACCCCGATCCGAGGGCGGCGTCCGAGTGACGATGTCTCTTCCCATTTTTGTTTCTACGCACCGAATCCTACTTGTCGCTCATGGCGATCAAATCTTTGCAATACCCACTCATGGAATTGAACGGTTGCTACGAATTTCCAGAGACAAGTTGGAAACAGTTGAGGGCCAGCCAGTCGTGACGTTTGATCGCCGCCCGATTCGGCTCGCTTCACTAGCTGAAGTTATTGGCCAAACGGATCCGCCTCCATGCGAAGAGCGGTCAAAGACGATTCCGGTCGTGCTCTTGAAGTCTGGCGCGCGATTCCTGGCGGTCTCCGTCGATGCGCTCGTTGAAGAGCGCGACGCCCTGATTTTGAATCTCGATGAGTTTGCTGAGACCGGCCAACTTGCGGGCGGCGTTCTGCTTGATGACGGAAGAGTGGCGCTAGTCATTCAGCCCGCCAGACTGATGGAAAATGTTCAACGCAGTCATCCCACGCAGTTGTCAGCCCCTCCCACCATCGTCCATAAGGCGGGGCCGGCCAAAGTTCTGATCGTTGACGATTCGTTTACAACGCGCACATTGGAGAAGAACATCCTCGAAGCGCAGGGCTATGAGGTCAGCGTCGCCATTGATGGGGTCGAAGCCATGTCGCTCATGCGGCAACAAAGATTTGCCCTGATTATCACAGACATCGAAATGCCGCGCATGGATGGCTTCGCGCTGCTTGAGCAGATGAAAGCAGACAAGCGGCTTGCGAAAACTCCCGTCATATTGGTCACGTCGCGCGACCGGCAAGAGGATCAACAACATGGTCTCGACCTCGGGGCCGATGCGTATATCGTAAAGCGCAAATTCGATCATCAAGAGTTACTCAGCACTATTCGGCAATTGATGTAGCACGGACACACAACAGGCAAATGGCTTCATGGATCAAGTACGTGTAATGATCGTCGAGGATTCGCCGACCGTTCGCGAATACCTCCGGCAGGCAATTAGCGCCGATGCGCGGCTCGCCGTCGTTGCGGAATGCGAGTCCGCGGAGCAGGCGCTCGCAAGCCTCGATCGCGCGGCACCAGATGTGATCTCGATGGATATCCACTTGCCACGCATGAGCGGCCTGGAAGCAACGCGACGGATCATGGAAACCTGTCCGACGCCGATCGTGATCGTCTCGCGAAGCGTGAATGCACAAGAGTTGGACTCGACGATGGATGCTCTGCGGGCGGGTGCCGTGTCGGCGGTAGAAGCTCCCTCGTGTCAGCAGCCAGGTAGACTCCCCGACGCAGCGGCCCGTATCTGCCGCGAACTAGCCGTGATGAGCCAAATTAGGGTCGTTCGCCAGCGATTCAACCATGCACGATCCCAGTCCGTCGCACGACTACCCAGGGTTCCGGAGCCTATCGGTGTCGCTACAAAGCCTGGCGACAGGCGCGCCAGCCTGGTCGGCATCGTGGCCTCCACCGGCGGCCCACACGCCGTCGAAACAATTCTGGCAACGATCGGCTCCGACTATCCGATACCGATCGTCTTGGTCCAGCACATCACGGCCAGTTTTCATTCCGGTTTCATTTCCTGGTTAAATCGAATCTCCCCCCTATTGGTTACGGAAGCACAGCACGGTGAGTTGCCCCAACCGGGCCAAGTCTACGTGGCACCTTCCGACAAGCATTTATTGGTTCGTAGCAATCGATTGGTGTTGGATGACGGTCCACCGGTGTGCGGACAGCGCCCATCCGGTACTGTCCTGTTGCGTTCGATGGCCGATTCGATGGGGTCGCATGCGGTCGGTGTCGTGCTCACAGGCATGGGCAACGACGGGGCGGAAGGGTTGCTGGCGATTCGCCACGCTGGCGGATACACCATTGCGGAGGACGAATCGACGGCTGTCGTGAACGGTATGCCCGAAGCGGCGCGCGTGCTCGATGCGCCGTGTGTCTCGCTGCCCTTGGAGTCCATCGGCACGGCCATCAGACATCTCGTTCCGCTTCCGCAGGAGGTATGCGCATGAGCGAGACGCCGAAGATTCTCATCGTCGAAGACTCACCGACCCAGGCGCTACGGCTTCAACTGGAACTCGAAGCCCAGAAGTGGACCGCTACCACCGTGGGCACGGCCGATGAAGCACTTGCGCAGATTGATCACGCTCCACCCGATGTGGTAGTCGTTGACTTCTGCCTGCCGGGGATGAGCGGCGACGAGCTATGCCGCCGCATTCGGATGAACATCAACACCCGCTCGATTCCGATCATCATGCTCACCGCTGACGAAGATGAAGAAACGGAGGTTCGTGGACTGGACAGCGGTGCGGACGATTTCTTCAAAAAGTCGGCCGACACCGAAATCCTTGTGATTCGGATTCGCGCAATGCTCGATCGGCCCAGACACAGAGAATCCGTCTTGCTGCACAACGAGGCTGCCTTCCGGCGGGCCAACGTGTTAGCGGTCGATGACAGCGAAACGTACTTGTCCCATCTGAAATTCCTCTTGCAAGGCGAAGGATATACGGTTGACGCCGTTACTGATCCGAAGGAAGCGTTGCGTCGTCTCGACGAGTCGTCATACGACCTCGCATTGGTAGACCTGGTGATGCCTGAATTGGACGGCATCGAGATGTGCCGGCGGATCGTCGCTATGCGAAGTCACATGGACAATCCAATCGCCGTCCTCATGCTCACAGGCAGGGAGGCCAAGGAAGACCTGACACGAGCGCTGGAAGCGGGAGCGGACGATTTTGTCGGAAAGTCTAGCGACCAAGCGGTGCTCAAGGGGCGTATCCGAGCGTTGCTGCGTCGCAAGTTCTACCAGGAAGAGAACCAGCACATTTTGGAGGAACTAAAGAATAAGGAACTCGAAGCAATTACCGCCCGTGCAGAGACTGAAGCCGCCTTGGCCCGAGCCGCGGACGAACGTCGACAGCATGCTGAGATGGTGGCCGTGGAGCTACGGCAGGCAAAAGCGGAATTGGAAAAGGCCAACGAAGAGCTGATGCGATCGAATGACGAACTCCGGCAGTTTGCGTTTGTCGCGTCGCACGATTTACAAGAACCGCTGCGATCCATCACCAGTTTCTGTAATTTACTCAAAGACGAATACTACGGGCGGCTAGACGAGCAAGCGAACAACTTCATCGAGCGGATCGTCAACGGCGCGAAGCGTATGAAGGCCTTGGTGACCGACTTGCTGTCGTACTCGCGCGTCAGCCAAGACGAGCATGTTGATTTTCAACCAGTGGACTTTCGCGATGTCGTCAGTGACGTGCTCGCGAATCTGCAAAGCTCGATCAACGATGCTGGCGCGGAAATTGTCATCGGAGAAATGCCGACCATCGTCGGTGATCGCGTTCAACTTGTTCAACTGCTCCAGAACCTAGTTGGCAACGCTGTAACCTACCGAAGTGAGCGACCGCCGCAGATTCAAATTGACGCACAGAGACACGGTGAGTTCTGGGAGTTCTCTGTCCAGGACAACGGAATTGGCATTGCGCCGGAGCACCATCAGCAAATCTTCGAGATTTTCAAACGACTCCACAGCCGCGACACGTATCCTGGCACTGGAATCGGACTCGCTGTATGTAAGAAGATTGCTCAGCGACACGGCGGCCAGATCACCGTCGATTCGCGGGTAGGCGCAGGCAGCGTCTTCCGATTTATGATTCAAGCACCAATGGAGGAAGCACGTGATGAACGAGAAGGGCTCCTCGCCACGTCGATTTAGAATCCTCCTGGTGGAGGATAATGACGATGACGTGCTGCTCACCAAGCACGCGTTCAAGTGCGTTCCCGAGGCAATCGAGTTTCAAGTCGCGCGGGACGGACTGGAAGCGCTCAACATTCTCCGCCGCGAACCGCCCTACGACGACGCGTCGTTACCGCTGCCCCACGTGGTCCTACTTGACTTGAATATGCCGCGAATGGACGGTCGCCAATTGCTCCGGGAACTGAAGGGCGACGAGGCCCTGAAGGTGATTCCAATAATCATCCTCACCACGTCCGCGGCTAAAACGGATATCGCAACCGCGTACCTCAACAATGCAAATGCTTACATGACCAAGCCCATGGAACTTCAGGAGTTCGCCGATTGCACCAAGCGGTTTGCGGACTTCTGGTTGAGCGGCGTGGCGATCCTTCCGTCCTAGCACTCTACGCAATTGCCACGCAGGTACCAGAATGTGTCACGAATCCTACCGGGACAGTTCAAGCCTGCGATGCAAACCGGTTAGCCCATTTGACTTGCGACTTTATTTGGTGGCATCGATAGACTCCCCCGATAGGATCCGAAGGTAAACGATTTGCATTGGTCTTGCGCGGGAATTGCAGGGTGGACACATTGGAAAGTGGAACTGCAAAGCGGATCGCCACGTTGTCTCGTCCGATTCGCATGGCGACGATGTGGCATCGAAAGGGGCCTTGCGTTGCCCATGCTGTGTCGGTTTTGTGTCGGAAAACCGCTGAATGACTTAAGGCCGGCTGTGTAGGAAGCTTTGGGGAGGCGGCATCTAGGTGATGTCGCCTAAGCGGCGCCGTATTGAGCCGGTGGGAGCTGGGCCACCGGAACTTTTTCCAGCCATTTGCTGACTGCATCCTTACGCGGCTTTTCACTGAGCGACCTCATAATCATGCCGTATTCCGTCCAAAACCACTTCCTCCCAAATCGCTTTCTCAGCGAATTCACCACCCGATTGTGACAGCGACCAAGCCGCTGGCCACTTCCGCACGGACAAGGCACCTTGTTGGCACGCCGCTTTTTCATGGCGGCACAGCGCACAAAATCTTCTGCTCGCTTTGAGTCTTCGGATTGAAACAAGCCAGCTAAGTACTGACGGATTCCATCGTCACCGTGTTTGAGTTCACCGAAGGGCATCCTGCCATGCTTTGCGAAGTATGAATAACCGTAGAGATATGGGATTAGGTAAGTCTCAACATAGATGAGAAGCGAGGGCGCTGTCAGAAGTTTAATTCGAAGCTCAGTGGGCGCAGCCAAGCACAAGAAATCTTCTTCAAGTTTGTGGTAGGTAGCGGGTATGCGGCCTCCGCGTTCCCGAGCCATCGGAACGCTCTCCGGAAAGTCTAGCGGGACGACAATCTCGACGCGGTAGCTATCCTCCAAATACTCTTCATTCGGCCCTACGACGCGAAACGCCACGTCCCCGCGTAGTACCAACAGGTCATCGGCGGGAACGATGCGAAGCTCTGGATGCCGCCGCAGAAGTTCGTGCAGCTGCCAGCGCGCGTATCGGTCCTGAATCGATTCAACCATTACGCCCCCACGGTTTTGAAGCAGTCGGAATGGTCAAGACCGGCGACGACTTTACGGAAATGGATGGACGTGACGTTCCTTCCCCGCCGACTTTCCGCACCTCTTCCTCCGTCATATCGACGAGGAAAAGATCCTTGACTTGTCCTGAGAGTGTCGATCGCCCAAGCAGTGTCGAGAGTCGGGCGAGATCGGCCTGCACGGCGGCATGCCATTCCCAGAAGTTCTTTTCGAGCCGGCTATCCTTTGACCACTTGTCGGCGTAGTCCTCTGCTGGGTGCGCCGGATTCGGCACGCGCGGAGAAGTCGAGCGAACATGTTGCGGCATCCCGTCCACGATGTTCTGAAGTGCCTCTGCCAGATCCGTCTCGCCTCCGTAGGCATGGGCCGCCAAATTGGTGATGATCATCGAAATCGGCGCAACATCGAGCTTGTGGCGGAACATGGTGTCGCGATGACGCTTGAGCAACTGGATACTCTGCTGAAGGGTCGTCTTCCATTCGTATGGCGGAACGTCTTCGACGGCCGCGCGAAGCCTCGCTTCGGCAAGTGCGCGCCTGCGGCCCAACGCCGCGCGCTGCTCGAACCACGAAGCAAAACCACGTGGGTTGCTGGTGTACCAAGCGAGCGTTACTACTCGGTACTGCGGATGCTTCCGGTCGGTAATCGCAATCGCGCGATTGGCCAGATCCGAGGGGACCTGCTGTTCAAGGAGGTACCGAATCACCTCCCCTAGCTCCGGGACACACGGCAACGTGTCGAGGTGAAACGAGACCTCGTCGGCATAGCGAAGTCGCCAGCAGCGATTGTGCTCCTCGGCAGGCGCGAGCATGGAGTGTTCACGAGCATACGCCTTTATCTCATCGCCGTAGAGCTCCTTTAGCTGCTCTTGAGTTAGGTCGCCCTTGTTCAACGCTCGCAGCAGACAGACGTTGTCGAGATCGTACACTTCTTCCGGATTTATGGGACGAGTAACCGTCCCGTATCTGAAAGATCCCTGTGGCCGGACATCGGGATCAAAAGCCGCCACTTTTGAACCGGACCTATGCAACCATTCACCTAGGGAACGGTGGCGGGCCGCGGCCTTCTCGTAGTAGGACTTTGGAATGTCGATGTGGTCGATGATGATTTCAAGGAGCTGCGATAGGTCATGTTGCGAACTGTTCATGCAAGAATCCTCTCATTCAATAGTTAAGGCTTGGACGAATCCGCCAAGGGCGTTGGATTGGTCGTAAATCTGCCAGGGCATGTCGGCCTTTGGCATGCGAATGCGGCCGAGCTCGACGGCGACAGAGATCGGCGCGGCGGGGAATATATGCAGCGGCGTGTCCTGGCCGTGCTTTGCCTTGATGCGGTCGAGCAGCGGCCACATTACCGCCCTGAATTCCGACAGGTGTGCGGGTGACTTGATGATGTCGTTATGGGGAGTTGGGACAGAAATCGTCCAAATTGAGGCATTGGCACCCAGAACCGAAGTGATCCTGTCGGGGGTCACCGTGGCACTTACTCCCAATACCAACGCCGGTATGCCGACGGTGTTCTCAGGCTCGGCGATGACGTACGTGATGGGGTCCGCCGTGTTGGGCCACGCCCATGACGGAGGCTCTCTATGCCTTTGGTAAATAGCGGCCGGAACGATGTCCCCCAAATGCGTACCAAGCAAGATGAGGAGCGGCTGCGGCGCGAGGGCGAAGACGGAGAGATGCGAAATGTCACCCGCGGTAATTCGCTCTCGAACCCGGCGATCGAAGAGTGCCTGAAGCTGTCGGCTCTCCCCTATCCAGTATTCCGGGCTTCGGTCTGTCGCCGCGCTATTTGTCAATCCGAGCTCAATTGCTTGATCGGAGGCGGGATAAGATTCCGGAAACATCGCAGTTCCAGCTTCCGCGAACTTTAGCGGGGAGCTCTGCTCGCCGATGTTTGCACCGTAGAAAAGCACGTGACTTTGACGATCGCTTGAAATACCGGTGACAATCTCGACGCGTCTCTCGTGTTCGTGCTTCATGCTTTTCAAAAGCGACGCCGTGTATCGTCCCCCATCCTCATGTTGGTCGATTTTGCGATGGCACGGATGGCATACCAGCATGAGATTTTCAGTGCTGTTTAACTCCTCATCTGAAACGCCCGCGTTTCCACGAGGCCCGTTTTCGCTGAATGAGTAGATATGAGCTTGCTGGGCCACGTTCACCGGCTCTTGGGTCACCGTTGACTTCCAAAGCGGACGGTTGCAGCCAGCAAACTCGCAACGGCCGGCAGCGCGACCCCAAAGCACCGCCGTCACGGCAGGCTTGATGTAGCGGGTCACTTCGCGTGGCGAGTTGTCGCCGGTCGAGACGGCCGACGCCTTCTTCGCTTGACTTTTAGGGGCTGTCTTCCCCATCCTGAATCTCCACGGGCAGAATATTGGTTCCCCCGGGTTACGTTGAGCCGGGCGGTTATGAGCATTACGCAGCCCGAGGCCGCAACCTTAACCGGGAGTCGAATTTTCTCGGATTTTTTCCGGTTAAGGTCGCCGCGTATCTATTTTTGAGGGCCAGTCTCAGTGACGGCAGGAACAATACCTCCGGAGGATGACGACGAGACGCTGATCCTTCGTATGATGGAGAAGGAGGAGGATGTGGGGCGATACGGCCACCGGGACGCGGCGCTGATCTTGCTCACCTATCGCCACGGGCTGCGTGTCTCGGAAGTGATCGCCCTCCAGTGGTCGGTCGTCGA
>JBBDWY010000072.1:0-16956 GCA_040902605.1 Pirellulales bacterium
GACCATAGCTTACCATCCAGTGAAATTTTCCACCCACAATCGAGACGCTCACACGCCGATTTCCCCGCCGCTCGAAGTATTGTTTTGACACGGCAAGGTGCTCAGGGCCAGAATAAGACGTTGCCGGCTGGCGCAGCCTCACATCGAACGTGCGTGAAGCGAGGGAGAACTCATGAGAACGAATCCGCACTCCGCGCCAAATCTCCACCGCGCTCGCCACCGTGACTTCATGCTGCTCGCGATGCTTTGTTCGACGGTTCCCGTGGGCGTTCAGGCCCAAACGGGACCTCTGTTCTGCCCCCCCGAAACCTATAACCCTCCTGGGAACCAGCGGGAGCACACCGGAACCGGCCAGATCCTCACCGATTCCAACTACGTGAACGACGGGTTCCTCATCACCGCCCCCGACTCGACGCTGCATCAGTTCGGCGAGCTGGACAACAACGCCGCGATGGAGAACGGCGGCACGCTGAACAATGGCGGCACGCTGGCCAACAACGGCGGCGCCGAGCTGGTCAACATCGGCACGCTGGACAGCCCCGGCACACTGTTCATCGATATCTTCGCAAGGCTGATCAACACGTTCGGCGGCAGGCTCACGGTCGAGAACGGCGGTACGCTGGACAACTTCGGCACGCTCGAGAATCGCGGCAATAGCAGCGGATTGCTGGAGATTGAGACGGGCGGCACGCTCATCAACCGGGTTTCCGGTGTGCTAAGGAACATGGAGGCACCTTTTCCCTCCACCGACGACGCGGTGCTCATAAACCGCGGCGCTCTGGAGAACTATGGGTTTCTGCAAAACCAGGCAACGGCCGGATCCGATGGCTTCCATTTCAATTTGTACAACGTTGGCACGCTCACTAATCACGCCGGCGGGACCGTGGAATCAGGCGAGTTGCGCAACCCAACCGGCGGCACTGTCATCAACCATGGCACCGTGTTCGTTAATGTCCGGTTGCTGAATTCCAACGTGGTCGACAACTACGGCAGCATCCACAATGACGGCATAGTGCGCAACGAGGGCAACAACTTCCCTAGGCTGACCAACCGCGCCGGCGCGACGCTGGTCAATGCGCTCCTGCTGGACAACCAGGTCGGCGCATTTCTCGACAACTTCGGCACACTGGTCAACGAGGACGAGCTGAAAAACAACGGGACCCTGACCAACGCGGGGACGCTGGAAAACCAAGCGGGCGCGACGTTCAACAGCCGCACGCTCGAGAATAGCGCCGGCGGAACCCTGAACAACCGGGGCACGCTGAAGATCGACCAGGGCACACTGACCAACTTCGGCAGTGTGACAAACTTCGCGGGCGCGCTCCTCGATAATGACCTCGGCACCGTGTTCCACCACGGCGGCCTGATCAACAACGCCGGCGCAACCCTGGACAACTTCGGTCTCTTTAGAAGTGTCGCCGGCGCGACCCTGGACAACTTCGGCGTGCTGAAGAACAACGTCGGGAACCTCCCACAGTCACTGCTCGACCTGGAGAACGACGGAACTCTGACGAATCACGCCGGCGCCACGCTGGAAAACGGCGGCACCGTGACTAATTCCGGCACGCTCAACAATGACGGCACACTGAGCACCTCGACGCCCTTCAGCTTCTCGTTCACCCCCGCTACCTTCTGGAACCCGGGCACGCTCAACAACAGCGGCACCTTCGATCTCGGCGGGACCAACGGCCACAGCATCCTCTACAACAGCGGTCAGGTGCTGAGCACCGGCACGTTCACCAGCTCGGGAACGATCAACAACAGCGGCACGCTCAATAACGATTCCGACACGCCGCTCAACAACGGCGGCACGCTCAACAACAGCGGCACGATCACCAACGTAAACGGCAGCACGTTGGACAACGCCGGCACGCTCAACAACGACAGCGCCGGCGTGATCGACAACGGCGGTGACCTGACCAGCAGCGGGACGATCTTCAATTCCGGAACGGTGAACAACATCAGCTTTACCGATCCGAGTGGCATCGGCTTCTCCGTGGCCCACATGGTCATCGAGGCGGGAGGCGTGCTGAACAACGACGGCACCGTCAACATTATCGGCGGCGGCGCGCTGCAAATCCTGGCGGACGGCACAATGGCGAGCAGCGGTGTCGTCAATGGCGACGTCTTCATGGCCGGCAACATGAGCCCCGGCCATTCCGCCGGCACCTTCACGATCGCCGGCCACTACACCCAGGCGGCCAGCGGTTCCCTGCTCATTGAAATCGGTGGTCTCACGGCCGGTACCGAGCATGATCAACTTGATATCACGGGAAGTGCCACGCTCGAGGGTAGTCTGGAAGTAGTTCTGTTAAACGGTTTTATGCCTGCGGCCGGACAAGAGTTCGATATTCTCAGTTGGGCCAGCGTCAGTGGGGAGTTCCTCCCACCACAACTGCCGCCGCTCGATGACGGCCTTATCTGGAATACCGATTTGCTGTACACGCAGGGTGTGCTACAAGTCAAACTCTCCGGTGACTACAACAACGATGGCACCGTCGATGCCGCCGATTACGTCGTTTGGCGCAAGAACGACGGCACGCAAGACGGCTACGACACCTGGCGCGCCCACTTCGGCGAAACGATCAGCAGCGGCACGGGTGCCACTGACTCCGTTGAACCATTGAATCCCGCCGTTCCCGAGCCGTCGTCCTTATTGCTGCTGTTTTTGACGGCTACATTCGCATGTCCGCGGCGACTTGGTTCGTGAGCGAGATCTCAAAACTCGTTCGCACGTGACACCCGTCAAGAAACCACCGTTAAGACACGACCGGCCGGCGACTGTGACGGACGCATTCGCCGGGCGTCTCAAAACTCATCGCTGCGCCGATTATTGATACTTATATAGTGCCGAGAAGTCATCCGTTTTCTGGAAATGATAAGCGGTGCTGGTCTTGCCCCGCGAAACGCCCCGGCCAAGAAAGGATTTCCGCTCGTACCGATTATCGCTAAGGTTCAACCGCACGATTGAAAACGGTCTGCTGAATGATTCCAATGATGTGAGCTTACATGAGCGATGGGCGTTGCTTTGCCGAGATCTCCGCTAATCAACATCAGCGTTAACCATCGAGGATAATCGTGGATGACTCGCTGGAAGATTTGAAAGTTGAGCGTGAGCGCTTCGGCAAGACAAACGATGCCGCAACGACTGATTGCCCGCGTCGAATGCTCAACATTACCCGCGACACCGGCGAATTCTTGGCCGTACTAGCGCGCGCCACGAACGCGCAGCGCGTGCTAGAGATAGGCACATCCAACGGCTACTCCACCCTCTGGCTTGCCGAAGCTGCCAAGGCGATTGGCGGGGGAGTGACCACAATCGAGTTTGCGGAACTTAAGGTCGGTCTGGCCTCAACCAATTTCGCGCGCGCGGCTATAGGAACGTCGGCCCACACGGCCAAAGGCTACGAGTCATCGCGCGATAGTGGTGTGGTGACGACTACTTTGATCTGATTGGTCGCCAAGCCCGACGCTCGAACGTCTACTGGGTCTGGGAGAGTCTCTCGACACAAAAGCGCTGACGACTGCAGCTCGTGCAAGACTATGCCGGACAAGCAATGGATCGCAGCTAAGAAACGCCCAGCGTTGGCTTCTATGTCGCCAGGCAGCAACCAGAAGGAGCTCGGTAGCAAGTCGGGAGGTGGACCACCAACGACGAAGTAAGGTTTGAACTCTGCTGGTCAGTCCGCCCTCAAATGAGGAGGATGCCAGCGCTTACGGCCACCGCCGCGGCCTGAAAGCGCGGTGAGCACCGGTGGTGTCCACGTGAACGTTCAGTATACACGCCAAAACGGAATCTTCCGTTTTAGTGATCATGACCTGCTCGATTTCCGCCATTCGGTGCAATTGAATGCAATGGATTGCAACAGCACTCTGCGCGCGTTAGTCTAATCACGTATCGAGGAAAACGCTGAAACCCCTTGTTTTCAGGCAGTTTTCACACCGCAGAGGTCACTGGTTCGAGTCCAGTGTCGCCCACTCGTTGTAATCCTTGCCGAATCAAGAGTTTCTGATACCTGCCGGTGGTCGGCAGCGCGGCATTTCCCTCTGAGCCAAGCGGGTATATACCCGCTTGGCTTTCCAGCGTGGGAGATACCGCAATGCCCCGTCTTACCGAGTCCATTCCGAAATATCGTAAGCACAAAGTCAGTGGTCAGGCCTTCGTCGAGTTTTGCGGGCACCGTCACTACCTCGGCCTGCATCCTGCGGCCGATGGCTCTCGATCGCTCGGGTGAAATCTGGATTTATCGTCCGGAGTCACATAAGACAGAGCACCATGGGCGGCAGCGCATCATACCTGTTGGTCCCAAAGCCCAATCGATCTTGCTTCGCTATTTGTGTCGCGACGCGACCACATCTTGCTTTCGGCCGGTGGACTCCGAAGCTGCGCGCCGGGCTGCACAACATGCAGCGCGGAAAACACCGATCAGCTGCGGCAATCGACCCGGTACCAACATAGCGCCCGGCGACGAACGCCCGGCTACGCCAATATCTCGCGAATTACATGCCCATGCACGTCCGTCAGTCGGCGGTCGATGCCATTGTTCCGGAACGTCAGTCGCTTGTGGTCGATTCCCAACAGATGCAGAACCGTTGCGTGCAAATCGTAACAATAGGTTCGACTTTCCACGCCCTGATAGCCGAACTCGTCGCTCTGCCCGAAACTCGTCCCGGCGGCGACTCCCGCGCCGGCCAACCACGTAACAAACGTCCCCCCGTTGTGGTCGCGACCCGTGGCGCCCTGCGTGAACGGCATGCGGCCGAATTCAGTTGTCCAGATCACGAGCGTGTCGTCCAACATGCCGCGTTGCTTGAGGTCGCGGAGCAGTGCGGCGGTGGGCCGATCGACCGAACGGGCGATTAGCGGCAGTTCCTTGGGGATGTCGCCGTGGTTGTCCCAATTGTTTTGCGAGCCGTCCATGCCGCTCCAGACCTGGACGAACCGCACGTCGCGTTCGAGCAATCGCCGTGCAATCAGGCAGTTCCGGCCAAAACCGTGCGTCTTGTCATCGTCCACGGCGTAGTCGGCCAGCGTGGCAGCGGTTTCGCTGGACAAATCGAACACCTGCGGCGCACTGAGCTGCAGCTTTGCGCCCAGCTCATACGATGCCATTCGCGCTTCAAACCGCGAGTCTCCCGGATGCTCGGCGAGATGTTCGACATTCAATTGATGTAAGAGTTCGAGCCCGGCCGCCTCGCTCTCGTGCGTAACATGCTTTGCCGAAACGGGCGGATTGAGATTTGCGATCGGAATCTCGGCGTTCGGGTCGATCACCGTCCCCTGGTGCGCCGCGGGAAGGAATCCTTGCGAAAAATTGCCGGTCGCGTTGTATGGCAGCCCGCGAGGATCGGGCAGCACGACAAACGCGGGCAGGTTGTCGTTGAGACTCCCCAGCCCGTACGACATCCAGGCCCCCATGCAGGGAAACCCCGGCCGTAAGAACCCCGTATTTTGCATGTAACTTGCCGGCCCGTGCACGTTGGTCTTGGAGGCCATCGCCATCAGGAAGGCGAGATCGTCAACGCATTCGGCCAGCTGAGGAAAGACGCTGCTTACCCAGCGGCCGCACTGGCCATGCTGCTTGAACTCGAAGGGCGACTTCATGAGGCTGCCGACCTCGCTAGTGGCCGCCTTGGCAATTCCGAAGTCGACCTTCTCGCCATGCCGCCGAGCGAGCACGGGTTTGTAATCAAATGAATCCACCTGGCTGACGCCGCCGTTCATGAACAATTGCACGACTCGCTTGGCCTTCGGCGCATGGTGCAGACCGCCGTTCCAGTCGGGACGAATTTCGTGGCCTAGCGCGCCCTCTTGCGCGAGCATGTGCGTCAGGGCCAAGCCGCCAAAGCCTGCGCCGGCTTGCAGAAGCCATTGACGGCGATTCACTCTGCAGAGATTTGTCGGGTGCATGGTGACCTCACGCTTAATCCACAAATACGAATTCGTTCGTGTTCAGCAAAAACCGGCACGCATTGGCCATACCATATTTTTCCGCATATGCCGTCACCGCCGCCAGCTCCTGCGCACTCGGCGGTCGGCAGAGCACCAGCTGGTAAAGTGCAGTCACCTGCGCCGGCAACTCCGCGTTATCAGCAGCTATCTTCCCAGCCATGTGTTCGCTCTGCCTGATGATAAACTTGTCGTTCACCATTGCTAGAGCCTGCAGCGCGGTGATCGACACAGTACGCGTTGGCGCCAACCGTGTGCCGTCTGGACAATCGAGAGCGCTCATGAATGGATCGGGCATTGTGCGGAGGATGAACCGGTAAATGCTCCGGCGATTGTTGGCAGGATCATCGACGTCGAAATGCTGATAATCCGCCTCCGGCCGCATTCCAAACGCTTTGACCTCCAAGAACTGCTTGTCGGGCGGACCACCCATTTGTGGGTTGAGCTGTCCGGAAAGCTTGAGCATCGCATCGTGCACAGACTCCGCATCGAGTCGGCGCGTGCTCATCCGCGAGAGATAGCGATTGTCTGCGTCCATCTCCGCCGCTGGGTGCCGTGACGACTGGCGGTAGACGGCGCTCATAAGAATCAGCCGGTGAATCGATTTCAGCGAGCCGCCGTTATCGCGCAGTGTCACAGCAAGCCAGTCCAGCAATTGCGGATGCGTCGGCGCCGAGCCCATTCGCCCGAAGTCATTGGGCGTATCGATAATTCCTTGGCCAAAGTGATACTGCCACAACCGATTTGCGATCGATCGCCACGTCAGCACGTTGTTCGGATCGGCCAACCAATCGGCAAGCGCCACCCGCCGCAGCGACTCATTGGCCGCGTCGGCGATGTGAAACTCTCCGGGCAATCCAGGAATGCACCGCAAAGCGCCGGGTTCCGCCAACGCTTTTGGGCTTTTGATCTCCCCTCGCTCTAGCACGTGCACCGGCCGCGGCGTTGGCGAGGACACCAACCCGCCACTCGGCTTGAATTGATTCGTGCCGCAATACAGCAACTGCGGCTGGGGCAAGGCCGAAAACTGTTCGTCGATATGTCGCTGCTGATAAAACGCCGCCAACAACATCCGCTGCTGATCGGTCCGGTGTTTCGGAGCCACCGCCAGAGCCGCTGAAACAGGCGCGGGGAACGTGGATCGCTCCAACGCCCGCGGTAGCACCGTGCCGCGGACCGACAACCGCAATCGACCAATCAAATGCTGACGGCCCAGACCTTGGTGCAATTCGAACGTCAGGAGAGTCGGCCCCGCGGCGCGAATCGGTTCGGCCAGGTCGAACACTGCCGTATGCGACTGACCGACCTCGGGATAGATGCCCCACCCGGTTTCCGGCACACGGTCAATCGCATCATCGATCGGCCACCCCGGCGTCTGATTGAAATCAGCTTGCGGCCTCGTAAGCGACACCTCCCGCGCCGGCCCCGCGTTGTCCACCGGCGCAGCGGCCACGACGAACTCGGTCAAATGTAAATTGCCGTTTCCCTGCCGCCCCGGCCCACTTTGCGGCAGACTCGGGTCCGACATCACTTCCAATCGCAGCGACGCAATCGTCTCCAAACTCACTTGAGCGGTAATCGTATACACATCTTTGTCGGGACACGGGCCCGTCGAGATAAGCGACAAGTCGTCCAGTTTTTTCAAAACCGCGCCATTGGCCGAGCGCGCCTCGATCGGATCGAGAATCTGCCACTGGGCATCTTGCGTCAGATACTGCTCGTCCCAGGCCGACACTTCGTCCTGCAACTCCTGCGCTAACAGGGCCGCTTCCTGCTCATCGAGCTGCCGCTGCACTTCCGCGCGCCGCACTGCGAGATCGCGTCGCTGCTTCCCTACCGCGGGATCGGGATCATACTCCCGCGGAGCTTTATCAATTCCCGCCACGACCGCCTGAAGCGCGTAGTAATCGGCCTGCGAAATGGGGTCAAACTTGTGATCGTGGCACCGCGCGCAGTGCACTGTGCTGCTCACAAATGTGGACATGATCGTCGAAACAATGTCGTCGCGGTCCAGATACTGCGAGATGCGATAGTCGTCGGTATCCATTTGTCCCGCTTGTAGCGCACTTTGGTCCCATGGCCCAGTGGCTAAAAACCCCGTTGCCGTTAGCGCTCGAGGGTCGTCCGGCGAAATGGCATCGCCGGCCAACTGCTCACGAATGAATTGCCGATAGGGCATGTCGCTGTTGAACGCATTGATTAGATAGTCGCGGTAAGGCCACAGGCTCCGCGGCATGTCATGCTCGAATCCATGCGAATCGGCGTAGTGAACGACATCCATCCAGTGCCGCGCCCACCGCTCGCCATACTGCGGGCTTGCCAGCAATCGGTCCACGACCTTTTCGTAGGCATCCGCCGACTCGTCTGTCAGAAAGGCATTCACATCCTCCGGCAATGGCGGCAGCCCGATCACATCGAAGTACAGGCGCCGCAGCAGCGTGCGTCGATCGGCCTCCGGCGCAGGGCGGAGATTTCGCGCGTGAAGCTCCGCAAGAATGAACCGATCAATCGGCGTGCGGCACCAGCCTTCAAGTTCCGCGGAGTCAAACCGCGGCGGCGGCGCTGCCGCAAGTGGTTGATAAGCCCAGTGGTCCGGCCACTCCGCCCCCTCGGCTATCCACTGCCTCAGCGTCGCCACCTGCGCCGCGTGGAGCGGCGGCCCCTCGGCTGGCATTCTCTCCGAGCCATCGGCCGTCACTCGCCGCAACAGCTCGCTATCATCCGGTTGCCCCGGCACAATTGCATAACGGCCCGATTCGAGCTTACTAGCCGCGACCTTTCGGTCATCCAACCGCAGTCCGGCTTCGCGAGTTTCCGGCCCGTGGCAACGAAGGCACTTGCTGGCAAGTATCGACTGAACATCACGCGCGAAGTCGATGGTCGACGCGCGATTCGCCGTTGCGCCAGTCGCCACTTTCACGGCTCCTTGGCCGTGGACTATACACGCCACCAACGTTGTGCCGAAGCAAGCGATCAATACGCGCCCCATAGCCGCGGCCCAGCACCAACTGTGGATGCGATGACTTGCCATCACGCGATTCGCGTCCGGGGATAGGGATTGGCGAATCTCCAACTTGTCAGGATAAGAGCCGACGCTGGAACTTCGCAACATCGGCCGCTGAGTGGTGCCAGACCACTCGGCTGGCCCAGTCGTTTACCTGATGCGGCCATTATAGACGCTAGTTAGGGGTGCCGGACGTGCGTTTTCCGGCAACTGCGATTTTCCGTCAACTACGATGAAATCCGGTCATTCCGAAATAGAGCTGGCTAAGGCGTCTGCATAAAAAGGATTAAATTCTCGTTTTAGCGTTCGTTCCAATTCCGGCACGTCTCACCGACGCATGAGTTTATGATACTGGCGTGCGTTTGCGATAGAATATCCGATCAGTGCGGCGACGAACACAATCAGTGCCGCAGGGTCGGGAACCGGCGGGACTCGCGTGAAGGCTAAAAAGTACATTGCAACGTGGGCAGGCTGTCTCAAATAGGTAGAATCTTTATCAAGTTGCCTTGCCTGCTGGGGAAAATCAAACAATGAAGCTAATTCCTTGCTGGATGGTGATTCATATTGCCCTTTGGGCTGAAATGAGTTGTGGACAGAGTAAGATTCGCGACGAGTCGGAAACCTTACCAGAAATCAGTGCGCGTCTTGCAAAGGAGACCGCTGAGGCTTATGACGCCTGCCCGTTTTCCTTCCTCTCGAAAGATTATTTCAGCCGCTTCTCGCTTGATCCTGCGGCCATCGTTGAACGGAGAGAAGTGGTAATTGATTCACGCTGGCGGTTGGTGTTGCCAAATGGAATCGACCCACTGGGTAGATTGATGGCGGAGCACTTGCAGGCGTTTTTGCGAGATCGGATGAATGTCGACCTTACGATCGATGGCGAGGCCCCCGCTTCGATTGACTATTTAAAAGTGCCTTCGATTCTTTTGTTAGACTCCGGCGGCGGTGACCCGAACACGCCCGAGTCGTTCACGATCCGTGTCGAGAACGACCGGATCACCGTGCAAGGCGATTCACCGAACGGCCTGCGCGACGGAATTGTCCGGTTGGTGGATCGAATTGGATTTCGAGAGGCGCCGATATTGGAGGCGGGAAGCGTTGTTTACAAACCGCGTTTGCCCGTTCGCCTCGCGGCAGTTCCTGCAGGAGGTTCCTATAAGGATCTTGTGTTTTTCGGCTACAACACGGTACTTTATGGCGGGGGCGATCTGTATGCACTCTCGCAAAGCGACGCGATTCCGGAACTTGCTGTGCGACGCATCCCGGACGTTCTTGAATCGAATCAGGAGGGCCTGAAGGAACTTAGCAAATACGGACTGAAGGCATACGCCTTCATACATACTCGTCAAAAATTCCCAAAGTCCGATCCAGTGTTCCGGGCACATCCGGAAATCCGTGGCGCACTAACCTGGTCGGCGGACTGCGAATACACACTCTGCACGTCGCATCCACTAGTGCGCCAATATCTAAGGGAAAGCGTCCAGGGTTTGTTTAAATCCTTGCCCAAACTGCACGGGGTTGTCCTCATTGTCGGCGGCGAGGGATTCTACCATTGCCACATGCGGCCCTATGGAGTTGAAAAGGGACATACGAACTGTGCCCGATGCGAGCCGCTCGGCGCCGAAGCCGCTGTTGCCGATCTTTGCAACGATCTGGCCGCTGCGATTCGAGGAGTGAATCCCAACGCGGAGCTAGTGCTTTGGCCGTATTCCGCCGAGCATGTCTGGGCCAAGGACCGGGCCGCGGTTGGCTTTCTGGAAAAGTTGAAGCCTGGTACGGCATTGTTTACCGAGATCGAAAAGTCGGAGCTTATCAACAAGCCGCAGGGCATAGTGAAAGATATTTGGGACTATAGCATCGATCTGATTGGTCCCGGTCCTCGCGCGCAGCAGCAAATCGCTGCTTGTGCCAAACATCAAATTCCGGTGTATCTGAAGAGCGAGCCGGAACTCGGTTTCGAAGCGCCTCGATTGCCGCAGATTCCGTGCATGGATCGTTGGGCCGATCGCGCGGAAGCGCTGGCGTCGTGCGGTGCGAATGGGGCCTGGGTGTTCCCCGCCTTTCGTCCGTTTTACGGCACGTCGACTGGCGAAATCAACAAATACCTTTGGTGGTCCCCGGTTGCTGATCGTGAGGAATTACTGCGAAAGTTCGCCAAACGGCTGGCGGGAGCGCAAGCCGCCGACAATTTGCGCCAAGCCTGGAAAGAGGTCTCGGACGCGATTCCCTTCTCGCCGGAGCTACCTCCGTACTACACAGGTCCTTATTACCTGGGGCCAATGCACCCAATGTGTGCGAACAGGGACATGCCTGTGCCGGATGTCTTTTACGGACGTTTTCTGTTTCGTGCCGAAATCAAAGATTCGGAAGGCATGATGAGACAACCCACGTTTCTCACTGATCCCAGGGGTGATATCAAAACGTTTGGCGAGAGCTACCGCAAAATGGAAGAACATTTGCGGCGGGCGGCGACAAATATTCATGAAGCGAGCTCGCTGGTGAATGACCGCCGCCGCTTAACCTTTGACGCCGAGGCTGTGCCGATCCTTTGGTTTTATCACACGGCACGAACGCACGCGAACTTTTACGAGTCGTGCCAGATACGCAATTCGATTACCGCAATGGTCGCGAAATCGACTCGTTCGCCGGACGAATTGCAGAATGCTCGAATGTTGATGGCGAGGTGGAAGGAAGTGTTAGAAGACGAGAAGAGAAACACCGAGGAGGCACTGCCCCTGATCCAACGCGACATGCGACTTGACCCTTACTATGGTGGCGATCACACGTTTTCACATGGAGAAGCGATGATCAAAGCGAAGCTTGAGATTCTTCAGGACGAGATTTCAAATTACCTTACTTCACTGGAAGCAAAGCTTTCAAGGTGATGCGAGGCGCGCTGGAACCGTCAATTTCGCAGCACCAGCAAATGGCGTTTGCATTCGCCGGAGATGTGATGAAATTGAGCATCGATTTCCCAATTAAATGGAAACTGTAGGCGATCAGCTCATACCTCCAGTCATTCAGATTGTTGGACTCTGCCACGACCAAAATTGCCCGCCAGAAAGAAGACCGGCCCGGATTGATTGCGGTTGGCGGACTCGCCGGTCGCGTCCGGTACCGCGAAAGAGATGCCATCAAAGGCATGTGTTGATGACTCACATCGCCTAATGGGTCAAAACCGGTCGCATTTCGGCACGTCCCACAAAAGGTACGGGTTATGACACAATCGCTCGTTACGAAGGAACATCGGCCAACTCTTTTGTGAGTGGCATCACCCCCGTGTTCTTGTGGTGGAGTACGAGACATACCGGCTCAACGCCGGCTGTTGGACGCAAGTCAGCTGCGGGTACTGCATCGCGCTTGGGCTGCGTCGCCCCCCACGTTCGCAAGCAATAATGGGAATCCCCGCGCGAACCGTTCGAAGCCACGCTCGCCGTCTGTCGCCGCGACCAGTGGCCGGAATCATGCCCACAAGGGTGCTCTTCCGGGACGTGTCGCTGGTGGCCGCGGTGTTCCCCCCTGAGTCCCAAGCCTTTGCCGAACGCCGTGGCGCTTTACGCAGGCATTCGGCGGCCGACGCCGGTAAGACGCTTGCGGGCCGGCTTGTAGCCGTTGCGCACCACCAGGCGGCTGCCGGCCGCATCCCGTCGATCACTGCGGACTGCCACGAACTCGTGCACCTCCGGATCAAGTCCAGCCACTGGACCTCTCAATGCTTCTGCCGTAGCCTGTCGCATGGTGTATCTTCCGTTGCCCTCGCCGGGCCGCTAGTGAAATTGAAAACCTAAATCACCAGCAGGATACGCCGCCTTTCGTTCATCAACCAGAACCCAACAATCGGTTGTACGTCTAGGAGTATTTGGCGGATGACAGTCTTGCATTTTCTCTCCATTCAAGTTCTCTCCTGGGGATTGATCTTTACCAGCGGAATCGCTCACGCGACAGCCGCTGAACGGCACGGCCACGGCACCATTTCTTTCGCGCGGCAAGTGACGTTCGAACTGACCTATGCCAACCGAGACTTGATTTGGCTTGGCGATCCCGCTTCTCCGACGGCTGTGGTGTACGCCAAACCCGCTGCCCAGCCGATTGCCACCGACTTCTACGTCAGCACCCTTATCGAAAACCACGGATCGCCCTGCCGCCGTTACTTCCGTGAAGCGCGCATTGCTGCCGACAACAACGCGCGCAAAGTGTACGCCTTCACGGAAAACCGTGAAAAAGTTATCGGCACCATCGACGACCAAGGCAGTTTCTCACCGAACGAATTCTATGAAAACAATCGTGAGCTGTTGCCCACCTGGCCGGCCGACGCGTCGGTTCTCGCTTATGATTCCGAAGAGAACGCGCTCTACGATAAAGTCGAAATCCCCGGTCCGTTGGTGTCCGAATCGCTTGACTTCCTGCCATTGGAAATGTCTGACGCCGAGGGCAACACCGCCGGCGGGCGTTTCTCGATCGACTATGCGCCGTCTGACAACAGCGGCGGCGCGGCCAAATCCGCGGTCGTCTCACTCACTCTCCTGAGCCGGGGAAAATCGATCTCCCTTGCAAAGGCAATCGTGCCGAGCGTGTTTCGTCGAGCCGACGTTCAACTTGGTTCGTTCGACAAGAACACTGGAACCTACTTGCCGGAAGCCGTCTATCGGGCGGGTGCAATCAGCAATAAGGACACGGAAGCGAGCGTGACAGTCGCGTTCACAGGCGAGTTCACGTCGTCTGTCCAAAGCGACGCGGAATCTCTAATCGTCGTCACTGCCCCTCAGCCTGCCGATCAGCCCAAGGCCTCGCCTGCTAAGATCACCATCGACGGCAACTTCGACGACTGGCGGAACGTCGCTGGCGTGGATGACCGCCGAGGCGATTTGGTTCCCTATCTAGAGTACGTCCCCGATGTCGATCTCCTGGAATTCAAGGTCTCTCACGACGACCAGCACATTTATCTCTATGCCCGAGTGGCCGGCCAGGCGGGCCGTTCGCACCCCGATGGCGGACGCGGCTACTTCTACGCCTACATGGACGTCGATCAGAATCCTGGCACGGGATTTTTACCAACCCGCGACGACGACTGCTACTTCGGCGTCGACATCGGGGACGATTGCGAGGTGCAGTTTGAGTTTGTCAACAACGCGTTTCGCAAGTCGTTCTACGGCTTCTGCGGACTCGGTGGAAACGACAACGTCCTCAAACAAGAAGTCACCATCGGTAAGAGCCAGTATGGCCGGTTCGACGGCAACGGCGTCGAACGGGCAAACTATAAGACGGAGTATATCTATCGTGATGGAATCACCGAGATCACCGAGGACCTAAAGTTCGGCACCAGCGACACCATTCACTTGGCCGTGTCGCCCGACGGCAGCGAAGTGGAGGTCGTGTCCACCTTCACCGGTTTCCTCAAAGATCCCGACGGTCGGCCGACCGTCGCACTGGGCCGGACGATCGACCTCGCCGCGGGAATGGAATGCGACAGCAAAGCCTATCTCGGGAAAACACGTTGGGCCGCGGATAGCACCAGCGCAATTCGCGGTTACGAACTACGTCCCCCAGATAATCGCGCCGCGTCAAAACAACGACGTAGCAACTAGACACTCGCCGCGGCCCCAAACACATCCTCGTCCGCCACAATTCCCGCTGCGGGTAATCGATAGGGTGGCACTCCGGATCTTCACATATGGCTGCGCGCTATGACGGTCAGTGTGACACCTTCTCGAAGGGAAAAGGCTGCCGCTTCATGCCGGGACCCTCTAGGTCCAGTTCGAGGATGGCTTCACCGCCGGCTTCAAAGAAGTCGATACGGACCTTATGCGCCCCGGCGGACATTTCCGTGGCCCCCTTCAGTTCGAGCAGACTGTGGTCGCCATCGTTGTCGATGACGAGTTGGTCATCGATATACAGCTTGCTGCCGTCGTCCGACGTCAGATAGAAAGTGTACTCGCCGGCTTTATTGATTTGGAATTCGCCTTCGAGGACCATGCCCCAATTGTCCGCCCATAGTTGCCGCGATTCCACGTTCAGATCCGTGGCCACGCTCTCGAACACCGGTGTCAATTTGCTGTAGTCCGGCATCCGAGTCCAGCTACCTTTGTAGAAGCGGTAGCGAAGACCAGTACCGGCAGACACAGGCTTGTAGGATTGGGTGGACGTGGCCGTGCCGTGGCCCTCTTTATTGAACATTCGCGCGTTGATCGTCATCGCCACATCGATCGCAAATGGTCGTTCATAAACGGCCGATGACATCGACGGAGTACTGCCGTCCGTCGTGTAACGCAGCGTGAATCCTTCCTCTGGTTCCGCAGCAACAATGGAAAGGGAATCGACAAACTCCGGTGCGACCGTCGCAATCAGGTCGGCACCGCTCGGCCGCAAAGGGATGTTCCGCGTCCCGCTCAGGAACAGATCGTCTTCGCCAGCAAGCTCGAAGCCCATGGTCCAGCTGAGCTGCAGCAGGACTGGTTTGTCAGCCGGCACTGCCTCGCTGGATTGGATCGCTATATCAACGACTTTCTCGCTCTTTTCCGCGAGGTTCATGGCGATATCTTGCGGTTCCATGCGCACTTCGTGACCGTGCATGAACCGTGCTTTTACCTGCAGTTCTCGTTCCGATGGGTTTGCGAACGTGAGATAGACGGTGCCCGCAGTGACCGCGTCCTCGTCGTCGGTGAGCAATATATAGGGTAGGTCGGTGCTGCGAACGAGGGCCTCAGTCAACTCATAGTCGTCCCGAGTCGTCACATTGTGGGGAAGTATTCCTTCGAGCCGGAGATTGGCCATGACGGGGCCTGCATCGGTGACGGTGACTAGTGTGACGTGATCGAATTCGCCGTACCTGGTGCCACGTAGCTCGCTGCCGCCACCCGTTGTCGCGAGGACGTAATAGTTGGCGTTGTTTCGCCACTCTTGCAGGTAGCGATGGAAATGTCCCGCGATGACCGTGTACCGGCGGCCATCCAGAAGGCCCTCTACCTTGGCAAACCCGGCGGGATTGTCGTACAGCCAGAGCGGGTGGTGCATAAACACGAACGTCCAGCGAACGTTGGGATACTTGTCGAGTGCTTTTCTCATGTATTCGACCTGGTAGTCCGGCACGATGTCGCCTTTTTCGCCCGTCGAATCCAAGGCCAAGAAGAGGACGTTCTTATAGACAAATGAATAGAAGGGCACGCCGGAGCGTTCCTTCCAAACGTCGCGCATGACGTCGTTGTTGATGTCGTGGTTACCGGGAACGAAGAAGAAAGGCACCTTGAGTGGTTTAAGCTCCGCGTCGAATTCTGCCCATTCCTTTTTTAACTGCGCGCGGTCAGCCGTATTGCCGGGAATGAAATCGCCCACACTCATGACGAATTCCGGCAGAAGAAGGTTGAGCTTCTTCATCGCATCCTCAAACACGCCTGGCCGCACCCCACCGGCGCGATCGCTCACGATCGCGAACTTGAAGTTCTTGGGATCGTTGTAGAAGTCGAGATTGGTCCACGGCTTCACAGTGGAATCGACGTTGCTCTCAAAGTGTTCGGTCTGCACTTGTGCGACAACGGCGGACACGAATCCGATGGCGCTTACGATCGACATCGCGGCAAGACGCCGGCGTTGTTTGGTATTCAGCATCTACCGAAATCCTCCTATTGGAATCGTGTCACTGCGCCGGGTGGCTTTCGAATTAGGCGCGGACCGCTTCCAATACACCCGGGCCGGGCAAGCTGTGCACATCCGCACCGCCACACACGTTTTGTTCCATTCTAGCCGATGGCAACCGATTCAAAAACATGCCACTGTCGGCCTGGTCTTGAGATGGTGATCGGCGGCCGCGGCCCGCGAACTCCCGCTGGAAGGTGTGTTAAAACGGTTGGTTTGACGGCGCATCCATGGGCCGTATGCCCACCATCCGTCTCAAAAGCTCCGCGCTGACGTTTTCCGGCAATGCATTTCGTGCGCCATAAAATGTGTGTCACAGTAAGCGTCCGCCGAACCCATACTTGACGGCTCCGTTAGGCTGAGGATTTTGGTC
>JBBDWY010000073.1:0-83923 GCA_040902605.1 Pirellulales bacterium
CGCGCCAGCCGTAGATCGACTGGTCGTCGTCGCCGACGACGCACAGATTGCGGTGTCCAGCGGCAAGGGCCTTGACGATTTGATATTGGCTATGATTGGTGTCCTGATACTCGTCGATGAGGATTTGATCGAACCGCTGGGCCTCAGCACGGCGCACGGCGGGGAAGCGGGAAAGCAGATCGACCGTCAGCAGCAGCAGGTCGTCGAAATCGACGGCGCCGATTCGCTTGAGATTTTCCTGGTAACGCCGGTAGGCCGCGGCGGCCAATTGGTCGCGCTCGCTGTGAGCGGCATTCGACGCCTGGTCGGGAGCGAGCGAGGCGGCCTTCCAGCGGCTGACAATGGCGATCAGGTCGCCGGGTGACAACGACGCGTTTGCGGCTCGCAACTCGCGCAGCGCGGTCCGTGCCTGGCTTTCCTGCTCGTGAGAATCGCAGATGACGAATTTTTTCGGGTAGCCGAGCCGCTCGATATGCCGCCGCAGCACGCGCACGCAGAGCGAATGGAAAGTGGAGATTTCCGGACACGTGGACGAGTCTCTCGACTCGACTGAGCTCGCCGAAGTCCGAGACTCGGATCCGCGTCCGCCGCGGCGGACGCGGCTACGTGGGGCGCAACCGCGAGCACGTTTCAGCAGCTCACCGGCCCGCTCCTGCATTTCCCCGGCCGCCTTTTTTGTGAACGTGACGGCCAGAATGCGGTCCGGCCTGGTGCCGCGGCGAATCAATTCCGCGATGCGGTAGGTGACGACGCGCGTCTTGCCGGTGCCCGCGCCGGCCAGCACCAGCAGCGGACCGCGCAAAGTTCGCACGGCGTCGAGCTGGGGCGGATTCAAGGCGGCAGGCATCGGAAATCCGTTTCGCAAGTTTTGCCAAACATACAAACGATTAGCCCCGGGTCACTGACGCGGGGCTAAATGCCACGAGCCATCCAACGTAGCGGCTGGCAGCACGCTGGGCTAGACGCCCTTGACTGTAAACTTAGGCCGGCCCTACACTTCAGAGGAACTTGAGAACCGCAGAGCCGAGAGTCGAGCATGAAATCCGCGCATCGTCACCAATTAGAAACCAATGCCCTGGCCCACCGTCTTGAAGAGCTGATCGAGCGGTTGCGGCCCTATGCCGCGACGGCAGCCGGCGTGATCGTGGCGATCGTCGTCGTGATGTTTATTTGGTCGTATGTGTCGGGGTCGTCGTCCGCGCGGCAGGGGGCCGCTTGGGACGCGTATCATCGGGGCGTTGCGGCGGTCCCGCCGAATTTGGATCAGCTGCGCCGGTCGGCGGAGGAGTACCCCGGCACGCAGATGCAGTTGCTGGCCGACGTCACGTGGGCCGACGGCCAGGTGTGGATGGCCGCGCGGGACTACATTTACAACCGCGCGGCGGCGATGGAGGCAATGCGTCGAGCCACGAGCGCGTATCAAGGCATTCTGCAAACTTCGAACGACGAACGGCTGACGAGCCGCGCCCAGCTCGGGCTGGCGCGCATTTTTGAAATGCAGAATGAGCTCGACAAGGCCCGCGAGGAGTACCTCAAGGTGAAGGGCGGCTATGAAGAGTTTGCCAAACAGCAGGCCGAACGGCTCGCCAAGCCCGCAGCGCAGGAGACTTACGCGTGGCTCGCCACCGTCGAGGCGCCGCGGCCGAAAGCGCCGCTGGGTCCGGGCACTCCGGGGCAGCGGCCCGAGTTTTCTGCCGGCGATATCCCGTTGCCTGGCGAGGCGCCGGAGCCGGGTCCAACGGACGCTCCTTCAAGCGAGTCATTCGACGATTTGCTGAAGGGTCTCGACCTGGGATTGCTGAAAACCGATCAAGCCGATCGCAACAAGGCTGGCGACGAAGCGCCGGCAACGGATGACGGGGCGGCGAAGACCGACGTCGATGCGACGGAAGTCGACAAAGCGGAGCCCGCGACGGAAACCAAGCCGGCCGAATGACCTCTGTCCTCAGATTCTTTATCCTGGCCGCAACGCTTTACGGTCGCGCCTGAGCAGGCGGGGCAGCGGCTGGACGTATTTCTCGCCGAGCAGTTGCCCGCTTTCAGCCGGGCAACCTGGCGGCGGGCGATCGATGCCGGCCATGTGCGCGTGGATAACCGCGAGTGCAAGGCTTCTTCGCGTTTGCGCGGCGGCAATGAGGTAATCGTGCGCCAATTGGAGCCGCCGCCGGAAGGGCCCGCGCCCCAGGACATTCCGCTTGCCATTTTGTATGAGGACGATTGGATCGTGGTCGTCGATAAGCCGGCGGGCATGATTGTCCATCCGGCCAAAGGCCATTGGGAAGGGACGCTGGCCAGCGCGTTGGCCCACCATTTCGGGCCGCTCAGCGGTCGCGGCGGGCCAACGCGGCCGGGCATCGTTCATCGGCTCGATCGCGATACGAGCGGCGTGATCGTCGTGGCCAAGAACGACCAGGCGCACGATGCGCTCGCGGCGCAGTTCAAGTCGCGAGCGGTGGAAAAGGAGTATCTGGCGATCGTGGCGGGTGTGCCGGACCTCGACCGCGATGTGATCCATGAGCCGATCGGCGATCATCCGACGCAGCGTGAGAAGAAGGCAATTCGTCGCGAAGACGCAAGCGCTCGCGAAGCGACCACCGCGTACGAGGTAGTCGAGCGTTTCGCGGGGTATGCGCTCGTGCGTGCGCGGCCGAAGACGGGGCGGACGCATCAAATTCGATTGCACCTGGCGCATATCGGCTGCCCCGTGCTGTGCGACCGGCTCTACGGCGGGCGAGCAAAGATTAGCGAACTGGAATTGATTCCCCGCGACAGAATCGCGCACGATAAGCCGGCGGAGCGGCTGGCCCGGGAGCAACCGCTGCTGGAGCGCCAAGCGCTGCACGCGCATCGGCTGGCAATTTCACATCCGACCAGCGGCGAGCGAATTGTATTCGAAGCGCCGCTACACGCCGACATGGAGCGAACGCTCGCCGTCCTGCGACGGTGGCGATCTATTTAATCTTTCCTCACGCACAGGCGCTAAGGCGCAAAGGTGTTTTACGAATACTTCTTTGCGCCTTAGCGCCTTTGCGTGAGACTCTCCGAATTCCTTTTGAATCGAGGTTAAATCATGGGCGTATTTCAAGAATTCAAGAAGTTTGCACTGCGCGGAAGCGTGATCGACATGGCGGTGGGGATCATCATCGGCGGGGCGTTCGGCACGGTGGTCAAATCGCTGGTCGATGATGTCATCATGCCGCCGATTGGCATCGTAACCACGAATGTCGACGTCAAGGATCTTGCGATACCGCTGCGCGGCCAGGTTGGCGATCCGAACGCCGTTATGCTGCGGTACGGCGCATTCATCAACAATGTCATCACGTTCCTGATTGTCGCCTGGGCCGTGTTTTTGCTGATCAAGGGCATGAACGTGGCCGAAATGCGATTGCGATTGGGACAGCAGCCGCCGGCCGAAGCGCCGCCCCCGGCGGAAGATATCTTGCTGCTGCGCGAGATCCGCGATTCGCTCAAACGAAACTGATAAGAAAAGGAACCGCTGATGAACGCGGATAAACGCGGATGTGGGGCATCATGCAAATCACGTAACAATCGATCAGCGTTCATCCGCGTTTATCAGCGGTTTATCCCCGTTTTGTCTCATTCGAACAGCGAGCGCATGAGGTCTTTCAGGGCGACGGGGCGCGGGCTGAGGAGCATTTCGGCGGCGACGACGCCGGCGGAGCGGCCGAGGTAGCGGTCGGCCGCGTCGACGCGGTCGAAGAGGTGTTCCTTCTCGGGCGGAAACTGCGACTTGTAGCAGCGGATGGCGGCCAGCTTGCGGGCCAGCGTGTTGCTGATGTCCACCACGATCTGCCCGCCCGGCATCGGCGCGCCGGCCAGCGGCGCGCCGAGCAGGCAATAAACTTGCCGGGCGATCGTGTGGGGCGGCAGATTCTCGAACTGCTCGTCCCACTTCGTGAGCCGCGAGTAGAACACGGCCGCGTCGGTGATCTGCATCGCCTGCCAGTGGTCGGGCGAGGCCATCGGCGTGCGGTCGCCCAGGCCGATCACGAGCCGGGGCCGATGCTTGCGAAATTCGATGGCCAGCTTCACGCGGGCCTCGAACGAATCGAACAGGCGGCGATTCGGCAGGTGCAGCAGCGTGCGCAGGTGCACGCCGAGCGCTTGGCCCGCCGCCTTGGCCTCGGCCATCCGCACATCAGGCCCTGGCGATAGCGGCGTCGGCTCGCCGTCGGTCAGATCGATGATGCCAACCTTGGAGCCGGCATCGACCAGGGCGGCCAGCGTCCCGCCGCAGGCAATCTCGACATCATCGGGATGGGCCCCGACCGCGATCACGTCCAATTGTGGATAGACGGCGCTCGACATACGGGAAACCGCCCTTTCGCCCTCTGCCTAGTTTGGCTAATCTTCGGCCCCGATGAAAGTCCCGTCAGTGTAGACTTCTCGCTCCGCGAGAGGCCTACACTCTCGAAGTCCCGTGCTCGCGAAGGCGTTATGACAAAATCCAATCCAACCGGCAAGCGCCCGCGGCTGACAGTGGCCATGATTGTTCGCGATGCGGCCGACGTGCTGGCCAATGCGCTGGATAGCGTGCGTGCGATCGCCGATGAAATCGTCGTCGCCGACACAGGGTCTACCGACGGCACGATCGAGATCGCGCGGCAAGGGGCCGACATAGCGATTGAAATTGAGTGGCTCGATAGTTTCGCCGCTGCCCGCAATGAGTGTCTGCGGCGCGTGACGGGCGACTGGGTGCTGTGGCTCGAGGCGGACGAGACGATCGAGGACACGTCCGCGCAGCAGCTGCGCAATTTTGTCGACGAGGCGGCGGACCAAAACAAAGCGTATTTGCTGTTCATTCAACGGCCGGCGACGAACGCAGCGCAATGTTGCGAGCAAATCGGCCAGTTGCGGCTGCTGCCCAATCGGCCCGATCTACGGTTTACGGGTCGAGTCCGCGAGCAGATTCTGCCGGCCGTAAAGGTGGCAGGCCTGGGTGTGGACGCCTTGGATTGCATGCTGCGGCGCGGCGATTCGCCGCGCGATCCGGAGCGCGAGCGGGCCCGTTCACGGCGAAGGCTCAATTTAGCGAATCTCGCGATTGCAGAAGACGGCGAACACGCGACCGCCCTGGTCGCGCGCGCGGAGGCACTCGCCGAGCTTGGCCGGCCAAATGAAGCCGGCATCGTTTATCGGCGGGCAATCGAGGTGGCCGAGCGCGGCTCGTCGGAGATGCTGGAGGCCTATTACGGCCTATTGACGGCGATGGATTGCGACGCCGGCGCAGCCGACATTCAGATCGCGACGTGCTTGAAGGCACTGGAAACGTATCCGCTCGACGCCCAACTGCTGTGCGGCATGGGGAGCTATCTGCTGCGCGCGCAACGGCTCGACGTGGCGGCCCGCTCCTACGAGATGGCCGCAACGCATGGCGCGGTCGATCCGTCGATTTGGCATCTGGCCGATCTCGCGGATGTCGCTGTGGTGTGCTGGAGCCTGGTGCTGCAGCTCGTGGGCGACGCGGAGCGGGCGGAGACCGCGCTTAGCGACGCACTGGTGGAGCGGCCGGATTCGGTGCGGCTGCGGCGGCAACTCATCGAGTTGTTGGTGAAGGCGGGCCGCGAACGGGACGCCTTGGCGCAGTGCGCGCTGCTGCCCGCCGACGCGCCCGATCGGTCCGCATTGGCAGGGATTGTCCGCGGGGCGGTGCTAGCGGCGGCGAAGAAGTCGGCGGCGGCACTGGGACCGCTGCGGGCCGCGTACCAGGCCGGGTGCCGCGATCCGCTTTGCTTGCGATGGCTGGCTGCGGCACACCTGGCCTTGGGAAACCTGTCTGACGTGGCGGCAATCGCCGCCGAATGGCAGCGACACGAGCCGGGCAGCCTCGAAGTGGCCGCTTTCCGCCGGGCCGTCGAACAGCGTCGCCCTAGCCAGGACACTTCTACCACGCCGGCCCGAGCGCGGCGGATCGATGCTCCGTCGCGGCCCGGTCTGCCGACGGACGTGACGGTTCCCATGCCGCGTCCGACGACGCCCGCTTAAGGGCCGCTGAAAGGGTACTGCCTGCGATGCCCCGTGCGCATTGGCGTCTGGCGCGTCGCGGAATCCGCCCCAGCCACCCTCCACCCTTGAATTTCCGGGCATTTTCGGATTCTTGACATCGGCCGCGGCGAGGCATCAGAATCGCAGGCGTGATGCTCGCCGGCCACTCGCCCCAACTGCCCCGCGCGCGTAGGATTGTGGAGCAAAACGCGGTCCGTCGCAGACTTTTTTCATTTGCATTTGCAAAGACAGAGTAGGGGGAACGATTACATGGAATCTGGAACCATCATTACTTGGGCCGGCGTGGAAGATCCGCAGTCGAATGCCGACGTCGGCTGTTCAGTCCTGGAACGAATAGAGTTCATCGGGCAGCCCGCCGACAATCGCTTGGTGTGCGCCACCGATCCGTTCGACGATTTCGACGATGACGATTTCGACGACGAATTTGACGACGACTTCGAAGAGGAATGGGATGAGGAGCTGCCCGGCGACGCGGATCAATTCGAACCTGACGAAAAAGAAGCAGCGGGCGATGACGCGGGCGAAGTGGAGCCGGAGTTTGACGACGAGGAGTGAGCCCGTTGTCACAGCCGATCGCGCCTGCGCCCTAAGTAGGACAGTTTCTCGGCTCGACTGAGCTCGTCGAAGTCCGAAACTGCCATCCGGAGTTTCGGAGAGGCTCCTCTGCGTGCTTGTCAAACCCTGTTTTGACCACCCTGCGCGCGGCTGAAGAAACTTTTTTGCTCCGTTTGGATTTGGCCACCACTTGTGCTAGGCTCGCACTGGTTGAAAGGATTGCCTGCGCCGGACTGCCCGACGTCTCTCCTGCCGCACGCCCCCTTCCCAATGCCGGTTGGCCCAATGCACAGGTTTCGCCTACCTACCGATGCGCTATTGCCGGGCGTCCATAGCGCGAGCCGTCTGGCTTCCCAAATATCCCAAATTTCCGCCAACACAGATGCGCAAAACCCCGGGGGGGAGTTTTGCGCATCTGTGCCAAACACCGAACAAAACGACGTGCTCGCACCGACTTTCAATGTTCCATCCCGTTGAAGGCAATGTGAACTTTCCAGAACAGGAGCTGGCAGTCGGCCGCTTCTGGAAGGAACATCGCATCTACGAGAAGTCGCTCGCGCAGCGCGAAGGGGCGCCGCCGTTCGTGTTCTACGAAGGCCCGCCGACGGCGAACGGCATGCCGCACCCCGGGCACTGCCTCACGCGGGCGATCAAGGATTTGTTCCCGCGCTACAAAACCATGCGCGGCTTCCGCTGCGAGCGCAAGGCCGGCTGGGACACGCACGGGCTGCCGGTCGAGGTGGAGGTGTCCAAAGAGCTGGGCATCCATTCGAAAGAGGAGATCGAAGCCTACGGCGTCGAGCCGTTCATTCAGAAGTGCCAGCAGAGCGTGTTTCGGTACATGCGCGAATGGGAGCGGCTCACCGAGCGGATTGGCTTCTGGGTCGATCTCGAAAAGGCGTATGTGACGTACCACCAAAGTTATGTTGAAAGCGTGTGGTGGAGTCTCAAGAACCTTTTCGATCGCGGCCTGTTGTACCAGGGGCACAAAATCGTCTGGTGGTGGGCCCAGGGCGGCACGGCGCTCTCCGCCGGCGAAGTTGGTTTGGGTTATCGCGAAGTGGCCGATCCGAGCGTGTACGTGAAGTTTCCACTGCTCGATGACGCAGGCAACGTAACGGATACATCGCTCTTGGTGTGGACGACGACGCCCTGGACGCTGCCCTCGAATCAGTATGTTGCAGTTAACCCTGAGTTTGAATATGTGGAAATGCTTGATCTGTCGGATCCGACAGGAAAGTCAAAATTGGTCATCGAGAGGAGTTTAGCGCATGACGTTAGCGGCAAGCCATCCAAAGGGAAGTCGGACATTGGAGTATCCGTTGAAAAAAAGAGGTACTCAGGGCGCGAATTGGTTGGACGTCGATATTTGCCACCATTTAGCACGTACTACAACGAATTGTCGGATGTTCAAGGAGTGTTGAAAGGCGATTCCGACCAATATGCTGACCCAGAAGAGGTCGATGCGTTGGGTTATTTGTATTGGCGAGTCGTCGATGCGGACTTCGTTACGACAGACTCTGGAACGGGCGTCGTTCATCAGGCACCTGCATTCGGAGAAGTTGATTTTGAGTTACTGCTTAAAGAACGCGAGAGTTTTCGTATCTTTGCATTAAGAGATACGACTGTGCATGACACAAAACTTCAACCGCTAAATCGTCCGGAGTTGTTATGTGCCGTCGGTCCGGATGGCAAATTTACGAATGAAGGGCCCGACTATTGCCGCGGCCGCTGGGTGAAGGACTGCGATAAGGAGATTATCCGTGATTTGAAGCAGCGCGGTTTGTTGTTTCATCAAGAGCAATACGTGCACGAGTACCCGTTCTGCTGGCGGGCGGAAGAGGATCCGCTCATTCAGTATCCGCGTGAGAGTTGGTTTATTCGCACGACCGAGTACAAGGACGAGATGCTGGCGAATAATGCCAAGATCAATTGGCTGCCGGAGCATATCAAGACGGGGCGGTTCGGGAAGTTTTTGGAGTCGAATGTTGATTGGGCGCTGAGCCGCGAGCGGTTTTGGGGGACTGCGCTGCCGATTTGGAAGTGCGAGAAGACCGGGCAGATGGAGGCGGTGGCCAGTTACGACGAGCTGCTCGCCAAGCCCGGAGTACGCGGTACTGAGTACTGGGAACAAGCAAAGTCCAAGCGCCCCGAGCTGCCGGACGATCTCAAAGTCCATAAACCGTACATCAACCACGTCGAGTACAGTTCGCCGTTCGCGACGGGGGCCCGCATGCGGCGCGTGCCGGACGTGATCGACGCCTGGTACGATTCCGGCTCGATGCCGTTCGCACAATGGGGGTATCCGCACGCGGCCGGCAGCCGCGAGCGGTTTGAGTCGCAATTCCCGGCCGACTTCATCAGCGAAGCGATCGACCAGACTCGCGGGTGGTTCTACAGCCTGCTGGCGATCAGCACGCTTGTATTTGGGGAGCGAGGCGCGAGGAGCGAGGAGCGAGGACAAGGCACTCGCTCCTCGCTCCTCGCTCCTCGCTCCTATCCGCACCCCTATCGCAACTGCATCGTCCTCGGGCTGATGCTGGGCGAAGACGGGCAGAAGATGTCGAAGAGCAAGCGGAATTACCTCCCGCCGAACGAAATCTTCGACCGCTACGGGGCGGATGCGATGCGGTGGTACTTCTTCGCCAACCAGCCGCCGTGGACAACCATCCGCTACAGTGAGCAGGCGATCAAGGACAGCATTCCGGAGTTCTTGCTGCGGCTGTGGAATGTGTACAGCTTTTTTGTGATCTATGCGAATATCGACGGGTTTGAGCCGGCCGAAGAGGAGCGAGCTGCCAGGAGCGAGGAGCGGGAGGCTGATACTCGCTCCTCGCTCCTCGCTCCTCGCGCCTTTTCCGCAAAGTCATACCGGCCGATTCTAGAGCGAAGTGAGCTGGATCGGTGGATTTTGAGTGAGTTGAATCGTACGTGCGCGGCGGTGGTGGAGCGGATGGACGCGTACGATAACTTTGCAGCGGCCCAGCATATCAAGGAGTTTGTGGATGCGTTGTCGAACTGGTACGTTCGCCGCAGCCGCGACCGGTTCTGGGCGGCGGATAAGCGGTCGCCGGAGAAACTCGACGCCTATTGGACGCTTTACGAATCGCTGCTGACGACGACGAAGCTCGTGGCACCGTTCGTGCCGTTTCTCGCGGAGGCGCTGTGGCAAAACCTGGTTCGCGGTGTGTTTGGCGACCAGGCGCTTGAGAGCGTGCATCACGCGGATTATCCGACCGGTAACGCGGCGACGGTCGATGAGGCACTCTCGGCGCGGATGAACCTTATGCGGGAGATTGCGTCGCTGGGCCGCAATGCGCGGAGCGCGGCCAGTTTGAAGGTGCGGCAGCCGCTGGCCAAGGTCGAAGTGGTGCTGGCCGACACGTCGCACCAAAAATGGCTGGAAGATCACGCCGACTTGATTGCGGACGAGCTCAACGTGAAAGCAGTCGAGTTCACTACCCACGGCGAGGAATACATCACCTACTCCGTGGTGCCGAATTTCAAACGGCTCGGCCCGCGGCTGGGCAAGAACATGCCGGCCGCCAAGAAGCTGCTCGGCGAAATCGACGCCGGAAAACTGCTGGCGGAGCTCAAATCTACCGGCAAGGTGCAGCTTAAATTGCCGGACGACACGACGATCGAGCTCGACAATGAGGACATCGAAGTCCGCCTGGCCGCTAAAGATGGCTGGGCTGCCGCGCAAGGCAAAAGTTGCGTGGTGGTACTGGCCACTGAACTGACGCCGGAGCTCGTGGCCGAGGGACTGGCACGCGATGTGGTGCGACTGATTCAAGACTGCCGCAAAGAAATCGGCTGCGAGTACACCGACCGCATTGAAATCGGCCTCGTTACCGATTCTGCTGAATTACGCTCGGCAATGGCGACGTTCCAGAGCTATATCGCCCAGGAAACATTGGCACTCAAGATCGTCGATCAACCGTTGTCCGGCATTGAGCCGCTGAAAGCAAAAGTGGTGGGCGACGAAGTTGCAATCTATGTGCGAGTGGCCCGATGAATGAGCGCAAACCATCCGCTTCCATGAAACTCGCGGTGCTGATTTCCGGCACCGGCCGGACGCTCAAGAATTTCATCGATCTGGCGGCCGAAGGCGAGCTGCCGGTGGAGATTCGGTTGGTGGTGTCCAGCACGGCGAAGGCGGGCGGGTTGAAGTTTGCCAAAGAGGCGGGCATTCCGACGCGGGTCATCTGCCGGGGTGATTTTCCAGCAGGGTCAAAGGGCGACGTGGAATTCGGCGAGGCCATTTTCGCGGCCTGTCGTGAGGCGGGCGTCAATTACGTGGCCATGGCGGGGTTCTTGAAGCTCGCGCCGCTGCCGGATGATTTTGTCGGCCGCGTTGTGAACATCCATCCGGCGTTGATTCCCGCATTTTGCGGGCCGGGCATGTACGGCGAGCGCGTTCACCAGGCGGTGCTCGACGCCGGTGTCAAGGTCACCGGCTGCACGGTGCATTTCGTCGATAACGAGTACGACGCTGGGCCGATCATCTGGCAGCAGCCGGTGCCCGTGTTCGACGACGACACGGCCGAGACGCTCGCGAAGCGCGTATTCGAAGTGGAAAAGGAGGCGTACCCGCACGTGCTGAAGCTTTTGGCGGCGGGACGAATTAAACTGGAAGGTGGGCGAGCGACGATCGCCAAGCCGCCGCGCGGCGAACGCTCGCGCGCGCGCGCCTACCCGCTTGATTGAACTGATTATTGAACCACGAAGGCACGAAGGACACAAAGTTTAAGAACAATGCGGTATTCTTTGTGTTCTTTGTGCCTTTGTGGTTAGACATTCTTGAGAAGAAGCATGCACGACGTTGACGAGTTAAAGCGAGCGATTTGCGAGATCGGCGACCGCATTTATAAGCGCGGGTTTGCCGCTGCGAACGACGGCAACATCAGTGTGCGGCTCAACGAGAATGAAGTGCTCTGCACGCCGACGATGCACTGCAAGGGCTTTCTGACGCCGGACGACATTTGCCTCGTGGACATGGATGGCCGGCAGCTGGGCGGATGCAAGAAGCGGTCCAGCGAAGTGCTGCTGCACCTCGAGATCATGAAGGCCCGGCCGGACGTGCAGAGCGTGGTGCACTGCCATCCGCCGCATGCCACGGCGTTCGCCGTGGCCCGGGAGCCGATTCCGCAAGCGGTGCTGCCGGAGGTGGAAGTCTTTTTGGGCGAGGTGCCGATCGCGCCGTACGAAACGCCGGGCGGCAAGAAATTCGCGGAGACGATTTTGCCGTTTGTGAAGCAAACGAACGTGATCATCCTCGCCAACCACGGCACGGTGAGCTACGGCGAATCGGTCGAGCGGGCCTATTGGTGGACGGAAATCTTGGACGCCTATTGCCGGATCCTCATTTTGGCGCGGCAACTGGGGCCGATCCACTACCTGTCGAAGGAGAAAACGCAAGAGCTGATCGACCTCAAGAAGCAGTGGGGGTTCACGGACCCGCGGCTGGCGGCAGATTTTAGCGGTGATGTGCGCAACAACGCGACGTTCCGCCACACGTGGCAGGCGGGCGGTATTGCGCCGAAGGCGTTTACGGAACCGCCGGACTAATGGGCGCCAATAGCCGGACTGCTATGCAGGCCGGTTTCCGGCGAGCGTAGCTCGCCGGCTATTGTGTCACGCGGTCACTGTTGGAGCGATTGTCGAATCCTCTCCGCGTCGGCGTTGAGAATCAAAATTCGTTTCTGGGGCGAGCTCTCGCCCGACACGAGCTCAATCGCCGATTTGGGCACATCGAGCGCTTCGCTCAGCAGGTCCACAATCGCCCGGTTGGCTTTGCCCTTTTCTGGGGCGGCGGTCACCGCGACGCGGAGCATCCCTTGCCGGACGCCAAGGATGGCGTTGCGGCGGGCACCGGCTTGCGCCAGCACAGACAGAATCACTCCGCGCGAACTGCTCTCTATTTTGATCGCGGTTTCATTCGGCATGGAGAAACATCATTCGCCAGAGAATGAGCATCGCCAGCGAGTTGAACAAGGCATGCGCCACGATGCAAGGGACGATGCGGTGGGTGCGCTGATAAACATAACCGAGGATAAGGGCGAGAAAGAAAATTGCGATCGGGTCTGGTCCGTAGCCGAAATGGGCCACGGCAAACAGCAGCGAGCTGATGAGAATAGGTGTCCAGCCGTAGGGCAGACCGGTGAGGCCGCGCGAGGGTGGCTCGACAAGCAAGGTTGGCTCGGCAGGCGGTATAGGCGCTTCCAATGACGAATGACGAATGTCGAATGACGAATTGGCGGAAGCTTCGCGATCGTCATTCGTTATTCGTGCTTCGTCATTCGTCGTGAGTGCATCGTCCTTTTGTTGTTCATCGTGCCGCCTCACCCGGCGGTCTTTCCACTTCTCCAGCCAACCTTGCAGCAATAGTCGGAAGAGAATTTCCTCGCTGACCGGGGCGACGACGACCGCCGCGACTGAGGCCAGGAACACGATCGCGACATTCGGTTCGCCTCGGGTGACCATTTCTACCAACGGGTGCTTTGACGGGCCGAACAAGTACAGCATCAACAATTGCACCCCGTACACCGGCGCCAGGGCCGCCAGGCAGGCGAGGATGCCAATGCGGATGTCGCGCACGAGTTCATGCGCGTATTCCGGAAAGCCAAAATCGCGGAGGTTTGCCCGATAAATCACCGCGACAATGAACAGTACGGCGCCGATCACCGCGCTCTGGAACAGGATCAAGCCGATGAGCCGCTGCGATACCTCCAAGGGATTCGCGCCCTCGGGCGGCGGCGGAGCGGCATCGACGTCGGAGGGAGAAAGCAGCGAAATCGCCACGAACACCACCGCCAACATTGCAATCGGCACGCCCCAGGGCACCGGCGTGCGCGGTTCGTATTTCAGCGCGGGCTCCCCTCGTCGCCAGCGAGCGATGAGAGCATACCAGGTCGCCACGCTGGCCGCCAATAGCGCGAGCAGCACGGTGCCAAGCAATGGGTCGTCGGGCGGTTGATCCATAGAGAGCAGGGAGCGGGGAGCAGGGAGCGGGGAGCGGGGAGCAGCAACGAACGCGCGGTCTTACTCTCGGCTCCCTGCTCCCGGCTCCGTGCTTTTCAGCAAGCGGAGCGCGGTCTGAACATAGACCCAGCCGGAATAAATGGTCAATAGCACCGCGGCCCAGACGAGGATGCGCAGCGACCAGGTTGACCACTCAGCGGGCTCCACACCCCATTGCTGCGTCGTGGCGTCGAAGCCGTAATACCACAGACGCCACAAGCTCACTGCAGCAGCTGCGCATTGAAACACCATCTTCCACTTGCCAGACCACTTGGCGGAGAAATCCGTGCCGTGCTCCTCGAAGAAACTGCGCAGCGCCGTGACGAGCAATTCGCGTGCGACCACCACGACGGCCATCCACGCCCAGATCTCGGAAGCCGAGGCATCGAGCCCCGTCGTGGCGTAAACGGGCGGCACGGCGGCCAGGAAGATGAAAGTCCCGCAGACGATAATCTTGTCGGCGAACGGGTCCATGATCCGCCCGAGCTGCGTGATCTGACCGTAACGTCGGGCCCAGAAGCCATCCACCCAGTCGGTCGCAGCGGCGATGACAAACAGCACCAGCGCCGTGAGATACCAATCGAGCGCCAGGAACACGAAGCAGAAAACACTCAGCACTAGCCGAGCGATGGTGAGCTGGTTCGGCACATTCCAAATGGCGTTCATCGAGCTGTAGGACGGACAATCCTGTCCGTCAGTAAATGGCGACGGACACGATTGTCCGCCCTACATTTCACACGGCCGCCGCCACCAAATCGTAGCCGCTGCGGGCCACGATCTCGCACGGTACGAGCGAACCGACCGATAGCGGCTCGCCCGTCACGTACACGACGCCGTCGACATCCGGCGCGTTGGCGTAGGATCGGCCGACCCAAGCATTTTTTTCGTCCGGCACCGCGGCGTCAACGAGCACATCGAGCCGCCGGCCGATTTGAGCGTCGTTCCACGCGAACGCGACCTCCTGCTGAACTGCCATCAACTCATCGCGCCGCCGGAGTTTCACTTCTTCCGGCAGATGATCCGGCAAGCGGGCCGCCGGCGTATCCGGCTCAAACGAATACGTGAACACGCCGAGCCGCTCGAATTGCTGCTCGCCGACGAAATCCACGAGCTCCTCGAAATCCGCCTCCGTTTCGCCCGGAAAGCCGGTGATGAGCGTCGTGCGCAGAACCAGATTCGGGATGCGCGATCTCAGCTTCGCCAACAAATCTTCGGTGTCGTGCCGGTTCACGCGCCGCTGCATTCGACGCAGCATTCGATCGTTGATGTGCTGCAACGGCATGTCGACATACGGCACGATTCGTTCGGAGTCGGCGATCAAATCAATCAGCTCGTCGGTCACATACATCGGATAGAAGTACATGAGGCGAATCCAATCGAGGCCGTCGACCTGCTCCAGCTCGCGGAGCAAGTCGGGCAGCCGCGGTCGGCCATACAGATCCATGCCGTAATAGGTTGTGTCCTGTGCCACAATGACGAGCTCGCGCACGCCGTCGGCGGCCAGCTCGCGGGCCTCGGCCACGACTTCTTCCATTGGCTTCGTGTAATGCTTTCCCCGCATTCGTGGGATCGCGCAGAACGTGCAGAGCCGGTCGCAGCCTTCAGAAATTTTCAGGAACGCGAAGTGGCGAGGCGTGATTCGCAGCCGGGCCGTGTCGGGAAGCGGATGTGTCGGGGCCGGGTGGAAAACGGTCCGCTGCTCGGTAAGTCCGCCCAACAGACGATCGGCCACCTTCGTAACTTCCTCGCGACCGAACACGCCGACTAGATGATCGATCTCCGGCCGGGCTTCCAACAGCGATTCGCGTTGCCGCTCGGCCAGGCAGCCGGAGACGATGACGCCCCGCAACTCGCCGCGGCGCTTGAGTTCGAGCATCTCGTCAATCGCGGCGAACGATTCCTGCCGGGCCGCCTCGATGAACCCGCACGTATTGACGACGGCGAAATCAGCCCCCCGCGGATCCTCCACCAGTTCGTAGCCGTCTAGCTGCAACATGCCCAGCATCCGCTCGCTGTCGACGAGGTTTTTCGGGCAACCCAGGCTGATGAAGGCATAGCGGCCCTTGGCGGAGCCGCGCGCAAGTTGAGTGGTAAAAGTGTCCGACACGTGGCGAAGACCTGCTCCTAAAGATTCGCTGAAGCCGAAACATCGCCGCACAAGTTCTTGTACAGGCGATATCGGCAAACCACTAATTCTAGCGGCCGATCCTTCGCGGGCCAATCGGACGAGCGAATTGCGGCCCCAACAGTTGATTTTGGCGTTAGGTAGTGTACATTTGTACCATAGACGCTCGTTCGGATTGCTGGCGAGCCGCCGGGTCCGCCACCGCGGATTTCGCCGTAGCGAACTTGTCCCGGCGGGATAAACCCGCCGGCTCGCAGCTTGATAAAGAACCGCCATGCTTTCTGAAATTCCTGACGACGAATTTGCTGCCGCGCTCGACGCCTGTGCGGCCGAGGTGCTCTGGGAGGCCGGCGTGACTGAGCCGCCGGTCAACGCTCTGGCCGTGGCGGATGGGCTCGGTTTAGTCGTCGCCCGCGATTTCGCCATGCCGTACCGCGGCCGCTTCATCCGGCTCGCCGAATGCGAGGGTCGCGGCGGCGGCCAGGGCACGATCGTCGTTGGCGAGGCCGATCGGCCGGAACGCGAGCAGTGGGCGGTCGCCCATGAAATTGGCGAAAGTATTGCCTTCCGGGTGTTCCACCGGCTCGGCGTTGCGTTCGATGAGGCGCTGTCGACTGCTCGCGAACGTGTCGCCAATCGGTTGGCCAGTTGTCTGCTTTTGCCGCGGCGCTGGTTCGCAGTCGATGGCCTTGAGCTCGATTGGGACCTGGTCGCATTGAAAGATCGTTACGCCACGGCCAGCCATGAGCTCATCGCGCGGCGGATGCTGGAAATGCGTCCGCCGATCGTGATCACGGTGTGCGACCACGGCCGCGTTCACTGGCGCCGCAGCAACGTTACTTCGCGCCCGCCGTGCATATTGCCTGAAGAGAAAACGGTCTGGCGTGCGGCGCGCGAAACGGATTTGCCAGCGGAAGAAACACTCGACTTGGAAACGGGCGTCAGCCGGGTCCGGTGCTGGCCGATCCACGAGCCAGGCTGGAAGCGGGAGATTCTGCGCAGTGAAATCGCGGAATGGTGACTATCCTCTCGCGCATCGGGTTGGAGCCCGTAGCGCAAGCAAGGGTTTGGAACGCATGATCCCTTGCTTGCGCTGCGGGCTTCGAACCGCTCGGTTATGCGGCACGGACACGCGTCGAATTCGCGACAACGGTTCGAATCATCGTCCGAATCAAATCTGAGTTTAGCCACGGTTTGCCGAGGATCGCTGCCGCGCCGAGGTCCCGCGCAAGTTTGCAGCGGTCGTGGCGTGGAAAATCCAGCAGCGCAATGACGGGGGCCGCATCAGGAGCCAAAGCTCGGCAGAACGCGGCGAGATGATCCGCTTCGCGCTCGCTCAACTGGCCACCCTCCCAAATTCCGGCCGCCGCGCCGCGGACGATGGGTGCGGGCCGGGCGGGCGACTGCCAAACGCTTGCGTAGCCGGCTTGCTGCAAGATGTCGGCGAGCGCGGCAGCGGTCTCTCGAACTGCCGCGCTTAGGACGATTAGTCCACGCGCGGAATTTCGGATTGGTGGCGAGCCGGGCAGTCCTCTGCCCCGGCCGGGGTCGGGGACGACCCGGCTCGCTTGCGCGAAGCCGTGGGCTCGCGCCCAATCGGGGCAGTGACCCGCGGCGCGCAGCGCAAGTTGCCGACGCCACCAGGCAGGGAATTCATACCAATAGAGCCGCTCGACGCCGGGCCACGGACGGCCGTTGCGCGTTTCGCCTTCGCACCAGGTGCCCAACAGCGCAACCAGGCCCGATAAGGGTGCGCAGCGGCGAAGTGATTTGATGGTTTGGTCGGAGATCTCGCCCGGTCGGCTTTGCGCAACGACGATCAATTCCGGTGGGACGTCAGGACTAGCTATGATCTGGGCACCGGCGCGCAGCAATTCGACGGCGTCTTCCAAGTCGGGGTGATCGAACTGGCCGACAAGTCGGACCAGGGGCGGTGCCCAAACGTGGTCGTTCAAGTTCATAGGCCAGCATTTATGCTTCTCGAACTGCTTCTTCGCGTTCGCGGATCAACGCGTGCATCGCTGTAGCGTTGTCTGCGGCGCGCATGGCGGCGAGGAAATCCTGGTCGTTAATCACACGGCTCAGCCGAGCGAGGATCCGCAGATGCTCGTGGTCGCTCGTGGAGCAAATCAGAAAGAAGATATCGGTGAGACTGCCGCCGCTGCCAAAGGGGATGCCGCCGGGCGAGATGCCGAGTGCGAGCACGGCCTCGGCTAGAATCGCCGGCATCGGCCGCCGCGGATGCAGCAGCGCCACGCCGTTGTCGAGGGCGGTGGAATGCATTTCCTCGCGGGCCCGGACTGCTTCAGCCATTTTCGCCGGATCCCATAATAGATGCGTGCGAGCCGCAAGCGCGGTCATCCGCGTGATCACGCTGGCACGGGTGCGGGCATTGAGCGGCACTTCGATAGCTTCTTCCTTCAGTAAATCGGCGATTGACACCTGCTCAACGGCTGCCACATCGGCCGCCCGATCAAGCGCGCCTTCCATCTGCACCAGCGCCTGCTCATCCGAAAGGCCAATCCGGTCTTCCAGCCAGTGATGGATTTCGGCGGCGGAGAAGCGCCACTCGCCCCCGACGCGGCGGCCCGGCAGTTTTCCCCGCTCAGCCAGCTTCACAACAGCCGAGGGCATCATGTGCAGGTACGCCGCGAGGCGGTCGATGTCGAAATCGTCTTGTGCCATGACAGCATTGTACTGGGAGCGCAAACGGTAGGCGGGTATAGAGCAATTTGCTTCCGCTGGAAAGCCGAGCGCGGTGCTGGCATGGGCGGAGCGAAACCGCCCCTCGGCCGTGTCTTCGACCCTGAGGCTCAGACCGTTCGGCTGACTTCGTCGAGCTCAGTCGAGCCGAGCTCACGACCGAAGCCCGATGGGAGCTCGGGGCTGAACGGCAAGCGGGGCGGTGAGCGGAAAGTCACCTTGACGCGGAAGTGGAGATTCGACAACATCCGCCCGCTTTGTTGCTTTTCTCATCGATAGGCACGCTCGGGCAAGGAGGCCTCGCGTGACGCAGTTGTCGCTCGCCACTGCTGGAATTCCGCTCCGCGCGCTGTTGGACGACGTTGATCGCGCTCGCGTGCCGGACGTCCGCGCGACCAGTTGCACGAGTGACTGGCGGCAAGTACGGCCGGGCGACGTGTTTGTAGCCCTCGCCGGCGCAGAAGAGGACGGTCACGACAGCGCCGACGAAGCGGCCCGCCGAGGCGCGGCAGCCGTCATCTGCGAACGTCCGCTGCCGGTGTTCGATGTGCCACAGATTGTGGTTTCCGACAGCCGCGTTGTGTATGGGCGGCTGTGCCAAGCACTGGTTGGAAATCCATCGCGGGAATTGAAAGTGATCGGCGTCACGGGCACGCATGGCAAAACCACGGTGGCCCGGCTGCTGACGGCGATCTTTCGAGTGGCCGGCGGCTTGGCCGGCACGCTCGATTCGTTTGGTTACTGGGACGGTGAAGTTGATCGCCCTGCGACAAGCGAAGCTTTATCCGCGCCCCTGTTGGCGCGGGCGCTCGCGCAAATGAGCGCTGCGGGCGCTACGCACGGTGTGGTCGAAGTTTCCAGCCGCGAGTTAAGCCAGCAAGTGTTGGCCGGTGTCACGCTCGACGCAGTCTGCCTCACGAACATCGCCCGCAAACATCTTGATTGGCACGGCTCGCTGGAAAATTACCGAGAGGCGAAGCGGCGGATTTTCCAATACCTCGACCCCGACGGCGTCGCCGTGCTCAACGCCGACGACCCGACTTCGATCGACGTCTTAAGCAATTTGAACCATCCCGCATTGACATTTGGCTTGCGGTTGCCTGCCGAAATCACCGCGCACATCGTGGCGCAGCACATCAATGAGCAGACGTTCGTGCTCTCGGCCGGAGACGAATCGGTCGGCGTGCGTACGGCGCTGGTCGGCGACCATCACGTGTACAACTGCCTGGCGGCGGCCGCCATGGCTCTGGCGTACGGTGTTGAACTGCCCGCCATTGCGCGTGGCCTGGAAGCGATCGAAACGCTGCCGGGCCGTATGGAGCGAGTGATGTGCGGCCAGGAATTCGCGGTGCTGGTCGACGCGGCCGATTCGCCCGACGCCCTGCGAGTTTGCCTGCGGGCCGCTCGGCAGGCAACCACCGGTCGCGTGATTTGCGTGTTCGGAGCGAATGATGATTGCGACCGTGGTGACTGGCCGGCGATCGGACGGGTCCTCGGAGCGATGGCCGACGAGGCCGCCATCACCAGCGGCTGTGCGTCGATCGACGGCTCACATCGAGCCTGCCTCGAGATTCGCAGCGGCTTTGCCGATTCACGCAAGGCTCATGTCATTCTGGATCGTGCCGAAGCGATCACCTGGGCACTGACCAAAGCCAGCGCGGGCGACACGGTGGTCATCACCGGAATGGGTGAGCGGCCCCACACGCCGCTGGGTGCACACGGCGAGATGGCGAACGACGGCGAAATTGTGCGCGAGATTTTACACTGTCAACGAGCTGCATCGCGTCACCACTTGGCCGCATAAAGAATTACGGCGGGCACAGCCCGCCCTACTTTTCCAAACATTACTGGTTTACGCAGAGGCTTCATCGTCGGCCGCGCGAAATTGCGGGATTTTGCGCGACCACCCTCCCTGGGTTGGAGCAATAAGGCTCGCTGTGCAATGCGGTTTCTGGGTCAACCGCGCGCGGCGAGTGCTTCACGATGAAGCTTACGTCTGAGCACCGGGGCGGCGCACCGCGCCGCTCCGGTGTCTCAGCGGATTTCTGAGCGGCCCGCGGCCGAGTATTGCGGCGTTGCCGATCTGGCCATACCTTGGCGGGCGGAGGAATTTCTCATGCCCACGCTCATCGCCCAACCAACGCGGACCACCGCCGCCGGAAATAAGCCCAAACAAATCGAAGAATTCCTTGGCCGCGTCAATTCGCGCGACGACCGCGTGAGCGTCGCCCGCATGAAGTCGCCCAGCGGCTGGGTGGAGCCTGGCCAGAGGCCCGAGTTTCGGGAAATCAGCATCGTGCTGAGCGGGATGCTCCGCGTGGAATACGAGGATGGCATGATGGAGGTTCGAGCCGGACAGGCTGTGACGTGTGAACCGGGCGAATGGGTCCGCTATAGCACGCCCGATGGCGCGGAGTACGTCGCCATCTGTCTGCCGGCCTTTTCGCCCGAAACGGTTCATCGCGATTCGTAGATGACGATTCGATTCGCCGCGCGGTTTGAACTTCGGGTTGTCCGTGCGTTTGGCGACGCTATGCTGATGGTTCATGCGCCAGCAAACGCCGCCATCGAACGATGCTCCCGCTGCCATCGGCAATTCACCCGTGCTGCTGCGCACGATGGGACTGTTCTCGCTGGTCGTCTACGGCGTCGGCGACATGGTGGGCTCGGGCATCTACGGCACCGTCGGCAAGGCAGCCGGCACACTTGGCAATGCTGTCTGGCTCGCCTTCCTCGTGTCGATGGTAGCGGCCGTGATGACCGGTCTGTCCTACGCTTGCCTCGCGTCGCGATACCCGCGGGCAGCCGGCGCCGCGTACGTCACGCATCGCGCCTACCATTTCGCATTCCTCTCGTACCTGGTTGGGCTGACTGTCACGGCCTCGGGCCTCACGTCGATGGCCACGCAAACCAACGTCTTCGCCGACAACCTCGCGAAGATGCTCGGCGGCCCGTGGCTGCTGATGGCACTACTGTTTCTGGGCGCTATGACGCTCATTAACTTCTGGGGCATTCGCCAGTCGATGTGGATGAATCTCATTTGTACGACCGTCGAAGTCGGCGGCCTGATCCTGATCATCGCCATCGGGGCGCGCTTCTGGGGCGGCGTCCATTATCTAGAAACGCCTCGCGCCACGTTCGCTGACAACGGCCAAATGATCCACCACGGCTTGGGCATGTCGATGCTCCTGGCCGGTTCGGTGCTCACGTTTTTTTCGTTCATTGGCTTTGAGGACATGCTCAATGTCGCGGAGGAAGTGAAGAATCCGCGGCGCACAATGCCGTGGGGGATCATGATCGCGCTGGCGGTCGCCACGGTGCTGTACATCGCCGTGGCAGTGACCGCCATTTCGGTGGTGAATCACCGCGAGCTGGCAGCGCATCCCGCGCCGCTATCGGCGATTGCCAACCGGGCCGCGCCCTGGCTCCCGGCGCGAACCTACGATTTCATCACGCTCTTTGCGGTGGCCAACACGATGCTGATCAATTACATCATGGGCTCGCGGCTGCTGTACGGGATGGCGCGGCAGGGGCTGTTGCCGGCGGTGCTCGGCCGCGTTCACCGAACGCGAAATACGCCGCATGTCGCCATTCTCACGCTGCTGGTGATGGTGCTTATTCTGGCGCTATCCGGCGGGGCGGACGGCGTGCGAACACTCGCCTCGGCTACCGGTCTGCTGCTGCTCTTCTCGTTCATGGTCGTGAATACGGCGCTGATCGTGCTGAAGCTGCGTCCCGGCGAGCCGGTCGGCGCGTTCGAGGTGCCGATCCTCGTGCCGGCCTTGGGAGTGCTGATCAACGCCACCCTGATCATCGCGCGACTGACCGATCGCGAGGCCAACCTTCGCGCACCGATCATCGCCGGGGTGATTGTGCTGGGCGTGTCGATTCTTTACGTCCTGATTCGCCCCAAAAACATCACTGAAGAAGTGCTGGCCACGGTTGAACAGGAGTCGTGAAGAATGTCGCAGGCACGCTCCGCGTGCCGTGGCGGACGTGGCAGCCATTGCCGACATCCGCATTCGGTTACGGCACACGGAGTGTGCCTGCTACACTGCGTCGCCCGCGCGGATTTGCACGTAGCTTTCGTAGCGGCGGGCGTCGATCCAGCCGTCGGCCACCGCGTCTTTCACCGCGCAGTTGTTCTCGTGCGTGTGCGTGCAATCGGGGAAGCGGCAGCGGCTGACGTACGGCCGCAGGTCGCGGAAGAAGCCGGCCACTTCTTCGGCGATGACGTCCCACAATTGAAACTGCCGGATGCCCGGCGTATCGACGACGTAACCGCCGAATGAGAGTGGAATCAATTCGGCCGTCGTTGTGGTATGTCGGCCCTTTTGCGTCTCGTCGCTGACTGCTTGAACGCGCAGGTGGAGGTCCGGTTCAACCGCGTTGAGCAGCGACGACTTTCCCACGCCGCTTTGGCCGGTGACGACGCTCTCTGCGCCAGTGAGGCGCTCGCGAAGGCGATCGATACCAAGCCCTGTGGAGGCCGATAGCATCAGCACGTCGTAGCCCAATTGTGCATAAACGCCTGCTAAGGGGAGCAGGTCGGCGGGCTGCACCAAGTCGATCTTGTTGATACAGATCACCGGCCGGACGTCGCCCCTCTCCGCGGTGACGAGCAGACGGTCAATGAGATTGGGCTTCAGACGTGGCTCGGCCGCGCTGGTGACAATGATGAGCTGATCGACGTTCGCCACGAGCACGTGCTGCCGGCCCCGGCTGGTTCGGCTGACCACACCGTGTCGCGGTTCAACCCGCTCGATGATCCCTTCGGACTCGCCCTCGGGGCGAAACCAAACGATATCGCCGGCCGCCACCACGTGCCGCTGATCGGTGGCTAGGGTCTTCAGAAGTCGTCGCGTCGCGCACTGGAAAGTCGCGCCACTCTCGTCGCGCACAACGCTAAGCAGGCCTTGCATGCGAAGCACGCGGCCCAGCCGGCAAACTGTGCGATCGATCTCCGGCAGCACGTGGGTGCCGGCATCATCTTCGACAATTTCCGCGCCGGCGACGGTCCGCTTCCGCGATATCTCGCCCTTGCCACTGACCCGCTCGCCATGCGGGGCGTCCGCCGCCTCTGATTCGGTCATTCCGCGGCCGCTGCGTTTATCGCGTCCGCGAGCTTCGCGGTTTTTGCGGAAATCGGTTCGGACCTTGCGCTTTTTCGAAGCCATATCAAGCGGGGAGCACGGAGCCACCAACAAGTCCAAACTCCCTGCTCCTTGCTCCCAGCCCCTCGCTTGTTACACCGGCTCATCCGGCAGCTCGATTTGCCCCGCCTTCATGTTGGTGGGGTCGTAGCGCTGGCGAGAATCATCGCGGCCGATTGAGCGGTGATCCAACCCTGCGCGTGACAGCAGCGACTCGCGCATGATTTCCTGCGAGAGATTGTCGGCAGGCGGTGGGCCAACGGCCCCCAGCTCGGCCGGTTCATATTCAACGCGGTATTTGTGCTTGGCGATCGCCAAGATGTCGCCCGGATCGAGCCGCCGCTGCTGATCCTTCTCAATGCGGGTCTCATTAATTTTGATGCCGTTGCGGCTCTGCAGATCGCGAACGTACCAGTAGCCGTCCTCGACCGACAGCTGGCAGTGGTGGGCCGAGACGTTGGCGAACCGCAGCACGATGTCGCAGCTTTCGCGGCGACCGGCCAAAAGTTGCTTCTTGAGCAGCGGGATCGGATCGCCGCCGCCTAGGGGAATGAGTTCTCCATACATCACACGGCTCTCTTGAACATGGCAGATGAAGGGAATTATGATGCCTACGAGGCGACTCGAAACCGTTACCGTAACTCTACGTACCCACCCAATTGGCGTCAACCAAACCACTTACGGCGGACGAGCCGCGGGCCGGCGATTTGCGGGCAACCGATCCGCGACTGGGGTGGCGGGCCGCGGGCCGGCCCTACTTTGCCTGCAATTTTTTCCTCCGCCAGCGGTTTGGCCGGCGGGTGCAAAAGGTCAGTATTGACGCCGGTTTCACGTGCCCGAATGTGGACGGGACGGTGACGACCGGCGGTTGCACCTTCTGCGACAATCGCAGCTTCAGCCCCAGCCGCCGCTTGCCGCGGGCCGGCATCCGAGGCCAGATTGACCAGAGCATCGCACGGATGCGGCTGCGCTATCGCAACTGCCATGCCTTTTTGGCCTATTTTCAGCCGGCGACAAACACGTACGCGCCAGTTGAGCGGCTGCGAGCAGTTTACGAGGAAGCGCTATCGCATCCGCAAGTCGTCGGCCTTGTGATCGGAACGCGGCCTGATTGCGTGCCGGATGAGGTGCTTGATTTGCTAAGCGAGCTCGCTGGCCATCGATGCCACGTAGCCGAGTCCGCCGCGGCGGACTCGGATTCGGCGGTTTCGGAGAAACCGCCCTACGTGTCGGTGGAGTTCGGCATGCAGACGATGCACGACCGCTCGCTCGACTGGATGAACCGGGGCCATCATCATGATGCGATGATCGACGCCGTTGAGCGCAGCCAAGGCCGCGGCTTTGAAATCGGCGCGCACGTGATCCTCGGCCTGCCCAGCGAATCGCACGCCGACATGTTGGCCACGGCCCGCGAGCTCGGACGGCTTGGCGTCGACGCCGTGAAGATTCACAATCTCTACTGCGTCAAGAACACGCCGCTTGCTGACCAGGTCGCGCGCGGCGAAGTGCGGCTCATGGAACGTGCCGAATACGTCCGCACGGTGGTCGACTTCATCGAGCTGTTGCCGCCGACGATGATCGTCGACCGCATCAGCGGCGACGCCCCGCCCGACTACTTCATCGGCCCCAGCTGGTGCCTCGATAAACCGGCCGTCAAAGCGGCCGTGCTCGCGGAGATCGCGCAGCGTGGAACATGGCAAGGTAAGAAGTACAAAAGTTAACTTGCTTACTTTGTGGCGGCGGACTTCTTTGTGCTATTGCGCGCTATCTCGACTAATCCCCGCAGTGCCTATTCACTGCTTCCGAGTTGGGAAAAAACGCAGCCACGTCGGGTGATAACACCACCACATTGGTGCCCTCGGCATAGCGCTTGGCGAACTTTCCGGGGACACCTTTAGACTAGTCGTACTCATCCAACATCTCGCGATTCGATTTCGATTTAGCTGGCTTCTTCATAATCTTTCCTCTCACGCCGCGTCGCGCGCCTTCGATTGAATCACAAGTGCGAACCGCCGGATGGATGCCGGACGCGCAAGAAGTTAGTGCGCTTGTTCATCGGCAGGGCGAGCAAGCGGCGAATTTGTTCGACGAGCGCGCGTTCACTTTCCCGTTTGAGGGCCGCTTCCTGAGCCCTTTTTGGGGTCGCGTTTTTCTTTCTCATTGAGTGTTTGATCCAGGATTTCCAACACGGCGAGATCGCAGCTGCGCCCCGTCGCACGCTTGCTTTTGATGACGTTTTGAGGCTGGCTTACTATACCATCAGCGAGATTTTGGGCCACTACGTTTGCTTTTGCCGGATGACTATAATTAGTGCTGTCCCCGAAGAGGGCTGGGTGGTCGCCGGCTCGCCACGGCGAGTCGGAGGAAAGTCCGGGCACCGGAGGACAGGGTGGTGGATAACGTCCACCGGCCGCAAGGCTAGGGAAAGTGCAACAGAAAGCAAACCGCCTGGGGAGCCGTCAGCCGTCAGCCATCAGCCGTCAGTAAGAAAACTAATTACTGAAGGCTGACGGCTGAAGGCTGACGGCTTTCTCGGTAAGGGTGAAACGGTGCGGTAAGAGCGCACCAGCGGGCGGGGCGACTCGCCTGGCTAGGCAAACCCCACCCGGTGCAAGGCCAAACAGGGAGCATGAGCCGGTCCGGCTCGTTATGACTCCCGGGTAGGCTGCTTGAGATGGCGGGCGACCGCCGTCCTAGAGGAATGATCATCGTCGGCGCGCCTCGGCGCGTCGAAACAAAACCCGGCTTACAGGCCCTCTTCGGGGATCTTTTTGTAAGAACCCAGTGGCAACAAAAACGCCCCGGCGGAGAGCCGGGGCGATTTCGTTTTAATGCATTGCTGTCTTTAACGGCCAGCTAAAAACCCGATGCCGATCGGAACATCGGTTGGCTGCCGGCGCCGATGATGGCGGGGCTGCCGCTGGAAGCTGGTTGCTCGATTGCCGGCTTGCTGCGGCTCGGGCTACCGGAGCTCCGCTCGGTCGGTATGAGGTCCTGCTCAATCACCTGCAAGAGCTTCGAGATGCACAGCTTGTTCATGCTGGTCCGCAGGTCATGGGCCTCGGTCCGCAAGTACTCGTGCATGCTCTTGGGCAGTCGAACGGTGATCACCCGGGTTGGCTCGCTCTCGGTGTCGGTGGCGTTCTTCTGCTCCCGGAGCTTGACGAGCCATTTCTGAATTTGCTCGAACTCGGGGCTTTTTTCGAAGGCGGTGAGGTCTTCCAGCCGGGTAAACTGCCGGCGGACGATCCCATCCACGCCAAGGATCTCGCGGAAGAACGTGACCCAGTCCGGCTCGGATTCATAGAGCTGGCGGGCAGTCTGCAGGATTTGCTGGTACTTTTCCGTCGATTGGGTAAGCACGGCGAATGTCTCCTTCCAGGTCGTGCGGATGAACAGGAGGCCCGATGGGCCCACGATTGAGGGTGGGCTTTTAGTGGCATTCTTAAAACCTGACAAGTGCAGTCATGCATGTCCTTGCAATGCTTGCACTTACGCTAGCAGCTAGCGAATGCCTATAACCGGGCAGCGGATGCCCAAGATCGAGGCGACCCCCTTGTGCCTAATTGATAGGCATGGCTAAATGTCCCGTCAGCCAAGTGTCGCGTTCAACCAATCCGCCAACCTCCGCCGGTCACGAAGCCGAACAACGGACCGTCACGCGCGCACGGAAGGGGAGCGGTTAACTAGGAAGCTTCTCCCGGACACGTTCGAGGAGCCGTTTGGTAAGTTTGGTGCCCTCGACCTCGTCCGGTTTATCGCCTTCCCATTCGATGCCAATGTAGCCGTGGTAGCCGGCATCGAGGACGATCTTCACCATTTTGAAATAGTCCGTCCGGACCTCGTTGCCCTGGGCATCGAACTCGTGGCTTTTTGCACTGACGCCCTTGGCGTAGGGCATCAGCTCTTTCACACCTTGGTAGCGGTCGTACTCCTCATTGTCGCTGACGCGAAAATTGCCGAAGTCCGGCAACGTGCCGCAGTTCGGATGGCCCACCAACTTCATCACACCGGCCAGCCATTTGCCGTTGGACGATAGCCCACCATGATTCTCGACAATCACGCCGATGCCGTGCTCCGCCCCGAAGTCGCTGAGCCGCCGGAGTCCGTCGGCCGCTAATTTCATTTGCTCGTCGTAAGAACCTTCGGAATGTGCGTTGACGCGAATCGAATGGCATCCCAAAAACTTCGCCGCCTCGACCCACTTATGATGATTCTCGATGGCCTCCCTTCGCCGAGACTCGTCCGGATCTCCCAGCGCTCCTTCGCCGTCGATCATAATCAGAACGCTCTTTACGCCGTTGTCCTCAGCCCGCTGCTTCAGGTCGGACAGGTACTTCTGATCCTTGGCCTTGTCTTTGAAGAACTGGTTGACATACTCGACGGCATCGATGCCGAACTCATTCTTGGCGAAGGCAGGAAAATCGAGGTTGTCCAACTTGCCGTCGAACAGCGTCCGGTGCAGCGACCACTCCGCCAATGAAATATTGAACAACGGCTTGCCCTTCTCGGCGGCCGAGAGCGCCGTGTGAGTCGCCGTACCGAAACCCAGCGCGGCCCCGGCCGCTGCCGTCGATTTCAAAAACGCACGTCGATCGTATGAGCTGCTCATCGTAGAAACCTCCGCGGAACGGTACAGATAAATTCGATTCAAACCAAGATCGATTTCAAGCTGGATAAGCGCAAGGCCATTATGTGGCACAGCGAAGCGCGACGCAACTATTGACACGTGCCGCGACCATTGACCGCCCCGTGCACAGCGTCGACAATCGGCAATTGCTGGCAATTTCGCATTCCTTTGGAGCTTACTTATGGCAGAGGCAGCCGCTGACCAACCCATACAAATGCAAAACGGCCGCTTAGTCGTGCCGGACCGGCCGGTCATTCCGTTCATTGAAGGCGACGGGACGGGGCCGGATATCTGGCGCGCTAGCAGGCGCGTGTTCGACGCGGCGGTGGAAAAGGCCTATGGCGGGCGGCGGAAAATCGGCTGGCGCGAAGTTTTCGCCGGCCAGAAGTCGTTCGACCAGAGTGGCAATTGGTTGCCGGATGAAACGCTCGCCGCATTTCGTCAATTCCGAGTGGGCATCAAAGGCCCGCTTACGACGCCGGTTGGGGGCGGCATCCGCTCGTTGAACGTCGCCCTGCGACAAATGCTCGATTTGTTTGTCTGCTTGCGGCCGGTGCGCTACTTCCGCGGCGTGCCCAGCCCCGTGCGCGAGCCGGAGCTGGTTGACATGGTGATCTTCCGCGAGAATACCGAAGACATTTATGCGGGGATCGAGTATGCCGGCGGCACGCCAGAAAGCCAGAAGGTGCTCGACTTTCTCGCGCGCGAGTTTCCGAAAGAGGCGGCCAAGGTCCGCTTCGGCACGAAAGATAAAGTTGACGCCTGGCAGGCGCAGCTGGAAGCGATCGGCGCTCCGCATCGCGATTTGCCGGTCGAGGTCGGAATCGGGATCAAACCGATCAGCTACCTGGGGACCGAACGTTTGGTGCACAGCGCGATCGGCTACGCGATCCAAAACAAGCGCAAGAGCGTGACTCTGGTTCACAAGGGCAACATCATGAAATTCACCGAGGGTGGGTTTCGCGATTGGGGATACCGCGTCGCGCGCGAATTCTATGGTGCGGAGGAAATCGACGGCGGCCCTTGGTGCCGAATTCCCGATGGCAAGCCCGCTGCCGGCCTGGTGATCAAGGACGTTATCGCCGATGCGTTCCTGCAGCAGATCCTCACGCGGCCGGCCGAATACGACGTCGTCGCCACGCCGAACCTCAACGGCGACTACATCAGCGACGCGTTGGCCGCGTGTGTCGGCGGCATCGGCATCGCACCGGGCGCAAACATCAACTATGTCACGGGCCATGCCATCTTCGAGGCCACGCACGGCACCGCGCCGAAGTACGCCGGTCAGGACAAAGTGAACCCGGGCTCGGTGATCCTCTCCGGCGAAATGATGCTCCGCCATCTCGGCTGGAACGAAGCCGCCGACCTTATCATTCGCGGCATAGAAGGCGCGATCGCCGCCAGGACCGTCACCTACGATTTCGCTCGCATGATGCCAGGCGCGCACGAGGTGAAGTGCGGCGAATTTGGAGAGGCGGTAGTGGAGCACATGAACTGAACCGTCGCCGTGACCCTCCAAGCCAATCTGGACTCAACAGGCCGCGAAAGCGATAATGTAGTACAATGGACGGGGATCATAGCCATGAATTATCTACATCAAGAATTTGATGCCGGCCCCAACGATGTAATTGAAGTCACATTGGATCATGCTGCGAATGTTCTACTGCTCGATCCTTCGAATTACAACGAATATCGCAACGGCCGTCCCTATCGCTATCATGGCGGCTATGCAAAGACATCGCCTGTTCGCATCTCGCCTCCTCGTGCCGGCCATTGGCACTTGGTTGTCGACCTGGGAGGAGGTTTTGGCTCTGTGCGCGCGTCGGCGAGTTTGTTGAGCCAGACAGCATGACTGATGATCGCCAACAAAATCCGCGATCAGAACTTCCTCCGGTTATTTCTGTTGCGCCATTGGGCGAACTTCGCGTCTACCCCATCTACGGCCATGAATTAGACGAGCTTGCGCAAGGATCTCCCGTCTCGTTGTGTCTCAATTTTGGCTTGGCGCTTCTCGCCTCCGGTCTATCGTTCTTGACAAATCTCCTTGCGACCGAGATTCCATCCTCTAGGACATTCACTGTGTTCGTCGTCTTGACTGTCGTCTTCCTTTTGGCCGGCACGGGCTCACTTGCGATTTGGTGGAAGCTGTATCGGTCGACTCGAAATCTCGCGCAGCGAATTCGCGAACGCATGCCTCCGCCACGTGGCATCCCAGAGGTTTGATGAGTGACGAATGAACAAGAGCAACGACATCGAAGAGCCGGAATCGCATGCATCGTCGGAACCCAGCCGGCCAGATGATGAATCACACGTCTTCGTAGCCGACGCGCCGATTTCCACGGCCACCGAGCCGAATCAGAGCGACGTAACAGTCATTTCCACGTCTCCGCCGCTACCGATCGAATCGCCGGCGGCGAAGCTGAATCCGCGCGAGCTTGGCCGGGCGTTGGAAGGGCAGCAACTCGATCACGTGCTGCTCGAGCAGTTTGTCGGCGGGGGCGGCATGGGGGCGGTATTCCGCGCATGGGACACCAGTCTGCATCGCACGGTGGCGGTCAAGGTTCTGTCGCTACGTCAGGCCCCGGACGTCGAAACACAACGCCGGTTTCAAACGGAGGCGCGCTCCGCCGCTCGTTTAGACCATCCGAACATTGCCCGCGCCCACTACGTCGGCGAGGACCGCGGGTTGCGCTACATCGTGTTCGAGTACATTGACGGCACGAATGTCCGCGACCTGGTGTACGCCAACGGGCCGCTGCAACTCGGCGATGCGCTCAGCGTGACCATGCAAATCGCCGGCGCGCTGGCCCACGCCTGGGAGCGCGAGGTTGTACACCGCGATATCAAACCGTCGAACATTCTGATTACCCAAGACGGCCTGGCGAAGCTGGTTGACATGGGGCTCGCGCGGCTCGAATTCCGCGACCAGGCGGAGCACGAAGAGACGGCCACGGGAGTCACGCTGGGCACGTTCGACTACATTTCGCCTGAGCAGGCCCGCAACCCGCGCGAGGCGGATATCCGCAGCGACATTTACTCGCTGGGCTGCACGCTGTTTTTCATGCTCACCAGCCGCCCGCCATTCCAAGAGGGAACTGTATTGCAAAAGCTGCTCGCGCACCAAAGCGAGTCGGTGCCGGATGTGCGCGATCTGCGGCCGGACGTGCCCGACTTGCTGGCCGCCGTGCTGGCGACCATGCTGGCCAAGCGGCCCGAAGATCGCTTCCAGACGCCAGGCGAATTGAGCGCCGCACTGGCCGGTTGTATGGAACAAGCGGGAATCGCGCCGCCGCAGGTCGTTCTGACCACCTATTCGACGAGTTGGGTGCCGCCATCGGGCTGGTGGCGCGGCAACGCGCCGTGGCTCGTGCCGGTCGCGCTGCTGCTCGCGGCCGTGCTTGCGCTAGGAATTAAGTGGAACCGCGAGGCGGCCGTGCCTGCGTTTACGGAGCTGCAGATTCCACCGTCTCTGGAACAAGACAAGGAGACAGGGAGACAAGGAGACAAGGAGAGCGGCATGCAAACCGAGAGAGCGTCGCCACGCTAATCTCCGGGTCTCCCCTTCTCTAGCCTTCTTGTCTTCGGCCATAATCTCTGCCAATATTCGCCTCAACGAGGCGCTTGCTCATGTCCACAAAATACCGCACCTCACCGCTTCCTTCCACGAAGATGCCGCCCGGCATCCCGTACATCGTCGGGAACGAAGCGGCCGAACGGTTCAGCTACTACGGTGTGATCGCCATTATGGCGCTGTTTCTCACCGAGCATTTGCGCGACGCCGCGGGAAACCTGGCTCCGCTGGACGAAAACACGGCCAACGAATGGCAGCACACTTTCATGGCCGCGGTTTACTTCTTTCCGTTTGTTGGCGCGATTGTGAGCGATTGGCTGTGGGGCAAATACAACACGATCCTGCGAGTTTCGCTGTTGTATTGCGTCGGGCATGCCATCTTGGCGTTGGTCGATTTTCCTCAGCTCACGGGAATCGAACCGACGACGCTTCTGATGGCAGGCCTCGCCTGCCTGGCAGTCGGCGCAGGTGGAATTAAGCCGTGCGTCTCGGCGCACGTCGGCGATCAATTTGGCGAACAGAATAAACATCTGATTCCCAAGGCCTTCGGCTGGTTCTATTTTGCAATCAACTTCGGTTCCACAGCGTCGATGCCACTGACACCCTGGCTGCTCGCCCATTATGGTGCCGGCTGGGCATTTGGTGTGCCGGGCATCGCCATGGCCTTGGCGACGTTCGTATTCTGGCTTGGCCGATACAGATTCGTGCACATTCCGCCCGGCGGCAGCGCGTTCTTTCGTGAAATGTTTAGTGCCGATGGATTGCGGGCAATCGTGAACCTGATACCGCTGTATATTTTCACAATTCCTTTTTGGTGTTTGTTTGATCAAACTCACTCATCATGGGTGCACCAGGCGAAAAAGATGTATCTTGCTGGCTTTAGCCCGAAGGACTTTCCCGCCCAATTGCAGACCGTCAACGCGATTCTCGTGATGGCATTTATTCCGCTGTTCACCTATGGGCTCTATCCGCTATTCGGCCGATGGTTTGTCGTCACGCCGCTGCGCAGAATCGGAATTGGCCTGTTTCTTACGGCGGCCGCCTTTGTCATTCCCTCGCTCGTGCAGGAAAGCATCGACGCCGGCGGGGCGCCCCATTTTATGTGGCAAGTCTTGGCCTACGTGGTGATGACCGCTGCGGAAGTCATGGTGTCGATCACCGCCTTAGAGTTTTCTTATACGCAGGCGCCGCGAAAGATGAAGTCGCTGTTGATGGGCGTATTCTTTCTCTCCATTACGGCGGGTAATTTATTGACCGCGGCGGTCAACGGTTACATCGTCGACCAAAAGCAACTCGGAAATGTCGTTTTGGAGGGCGCCGATTACTTCTGGTTCTTCACCGGAATCATGCTGGTAACGGCCATTGTGTTTGTCATCTGGTCTCAGTTCTACCGTGGCCGCACCTACATCCAAGGTGAAGACGAGGCGTCCGGCGTGAAATAGCGCCTCCCACATCCATCAGGGCGGCCAGCGGATACGAGCATTTTTCGGCCTGTTGACAATTGCCTCTCATTCCCCTTAATTTAAAATGCTGCGGACAACGGTGTCCGCCCTCCGCGTTGCGGGTGACATATAATTCGAGATATTCACGCCGAGGCGCTTGACGCCGCGGTCCCGCCGTACTGCCCGCAACCGATCATCCCGCCGGGTTCTATCACAGAGAGGGTTTCGATGCGCTTCGTCTGTATGCCGATCTTTGCGGCGATGTTGATTGGGCTGCTTTTGGCTCGGCCGGCTGTCGCCGTTGTGCAGTTTTACAACGTCTTTAAAGCGGAGTACATCGCGAAGCATCCGGACAAACAGTACGCCGCGGCGCTCACCAAAGCGTCGGATAAATGCTTTATTTGCCATCAGGGCAAGAACCGAAAGCATCACAACGCCTTCGGCAAGCACTTGGTTGAGCTGCTGGATCGCAAGAAGGACATGAAGGACGTTCCGAAGATTACCGCCGCGATAAAAAAGGTCGTCGAGATGCACGTCGATGCCAAGGACGAGAAGAGCGAGACCTATGCCGACCGCATCAAGGCCGGCAAGTGGCCCGGCGGCGAGCTGGAAGAGCTTAAAAAAGAGCCGCCCGAAGAAGCCACCGGAAACTAGCTTGGCACGAGCGTGGTTCGCACGTTCCAGGCAATCCTTCAAAGCCAACGCCAATTTGTGGCCGATATGGCGTTCTGGTACACTCGATGCGCGGGTTTTGCGCCGCCGTTGTCGGCGGCCAATGGGTTTAGCTGCGGGATTTGAATTGCATTCGAATCCCTCCCTGCGCTACGGCTTGTTAATCTCTTCATGCGCCTGGCGGTCGTTTGGCGGAGAGTCTGCCGCTTATGTCGGACCAGTGGTATTTCGAGATCGGCGACGGGCAAACGTACGGGCCGTTTCCGCTGGACAAGCTGCGCAAGTGGGCGGCGTCGGGTAATCTCATGCCGACGCATCGAGTGCGGCGGGCCGATCAATCGGAGTGGACCATCGCGGCCTACGTGCCGGGGTTGGAATTGACGACGGCCGATACAGCGCCGGTGCCCGTGGAGGAAGCGGCCGAGGAGGCCAGCGGCAGGCTTGGATCGCTTGTTCGCAGCTTGGGACTGAAGAGCAAAGCGGCCGCGAAAGGCAAAACGGCCGGGCCCGATCTGCACGAGGCCGACATCATTGCGCTGTGCGACGAGCTGTTGGAGATTGCATTCCAGCGCGGGGCTTCAGACGTGCATGTCGATCCTGAAGAAAACATCGTGCTGATCCAGCTGCGCGTCGACGGCGTGCTGGAGCCGCTGCGGAAAATGCCCAAGTCGATCCACGCGCCGCTGGTGAGCCGCTACAAAGTACTGGCCCGCATGGACATCGCCGAGCGGCGGATGGCTCAAGATGGGCGTTTTTTTCAGTGTTTGGGGCCAGACAAACGTCGCATTCACATTCGCGCTGCGACGTTGCCGACCACGCACGGCGAGCGGTTGACGATGCGGCTCTTGGCGGTCGAAACGGAGCAGCTCACGCTCAACAAACTGGGCATGTCGGAGCTGGCCTTGCGGACGTTTGCCGCCTACACGGCCCAGCGGCAGGGTATGATCCTGCTTTCCGGACCGACGGGCAGCGGCAAGTCGACGACGCTTTATGCGGCGCTGCGGCATCGGTTGGCGCATCATCCGGGTCGGTTCATCACGGTTGAGGAGCCGGTCGAGTTCGACATCGTCGGCGTAGCGCAGATCGAGGTCGATACGGCAGATAAGGTACGTTTCGATACGGTGCTGCGAAACATTTTGCGGAGCGACCCGGACGTGATCATGATCGGCGAGATTCGCGATTTCGACTCGGCCGACGTGGCGATCAAGGCGGCACTCACCGGCCACCTAGTCTTCAGCACGATCCACACGAACTCCGCAGCTGGCGTGGTGACGCGGCTGATCGACATGGGGCTGGAGCCGTTTCAAGTCGCGGCGACCGTGCGGCTGTGCATCGCGCAGCGTTTGGCGCGGCGGTTGTGTGCGCATTGTCGGCGTCCACGAAAATTGGAGAAGGCCGAAGCGGCGGCGGTTAGCCGACCTGAAGCGGCTGGAGCAACCGTGTACGATCCCGGCGGCTGTGAGCGGTGCAACAATCGCGGCTACCACGGGCGGATCGGGCTGTTCGAGCTCTTGCCGATTGACGAGGATCTTGCGCGGCTGATCGTCGAGGGCGCGAACGAAGGCGCGATCATGCGCCGGGCGCGCGAGCGCAAAATCCCCGGCCTGCGCGACGATGCGGCGACGAAGCTGCTCACGGGGGTCACGAGCCTCGACGAGATCATCGCAGTGTCGGCGTGGTGACGCACTCCATCCGCGACCAGCGGTCGCGGCTTTATGGGCGGATCCACTCGGCGATCAAGTAGAGCAGGAAGGCCACGAAGGGGACGCCGAGCGCGAAGCCGATGATCCACGATGGCGACTGATTGATGAAGCGTTCGAAGCGGCGGCGGCCGCTTTGGAAATCGCGGAGTTGAGTGGCGATGTTTCGCCATTGGTCGACGGCTTGATTGAATTGCGTCAGCGCGCGGTTCAGCTCCGAGCGGCCGGCCGTGGCCAGAGTTTCTAGTTGTTTTGCGCCCGTGAGGATCTTCCTGGCTTGCGAAATCTTGTAGCGTCGCACCGCGGCTTCCCTGGCTGCGCCGATGTCGGCGAGTGTGATGCCGTGCTCCGGATTGAAGTTGAAGCCACCCTCGACTTCGCTGCGCCAGTGCATGAGCTCCATCACCAATTCGCCGTCGATGCTGGGGATGCCGTAGAGGCGCAAGCGCTCCAGGTCATTGGCTGATTCCACGCCGAACGACTCCAGCATGATTACTTGCGAAGGCGAAAGGCCGGGTACCTTGCGATAGTAGTCGCGAATCAAATAACCGCGGAGGAATTCGCCCTTCTGCGCCTCGCGATGCTGCACGAGAACGTTTTGCAGATTGGTGTCAGCGGTTTGATAATGCTCGAGCGCGTTTTTGAAGTCGTCGGTCGCGCGTTGGAAAGCCACCTCACGCTGGCCATGTTCGGCAGCGACCTTTTGTCCGCGATACAGAAGCCCCTCTTGAGCCTTGGCCAGCCAGTCGTTGAAGTCGTCGACCGTTTTGCGGCGAGCGCGGGCCTGCTTGCTGAAAATAAGGGCAGTTGCGAACAGCAACGACGCCGCGGTCGCACCGCCAAGAGCGACGAGCGACTGTAGCGTGGTTAGACCCAGTGAACCGCCGAACACAGCCCCCAGCACGCACGCGGCCCACGACAGGCCGAGCATTCCCGTAATCGCGTCCGGCGAGGCGAGTTTGGGCCGCTCCTTGAGTGGCCGCAGCGGCGGCATGTTCGGCAGGGCGATCTCTCGCTGCGTCAGGTCGGGGAACGGAACGTCGCGCAGCCGCAAGATTTTATCGTCCAGCACGGCGAGCCGATCGGCGGAGACGATCGTCGTTCCGCCGGCGGCCACGAAGAACGCGGGACCGCCGCCATCTTCGATGCGGCACCAGGGGCATTCATCAAGCTCCGCGGAGTAGACGTGCACTGAATCGAACTTGCAGGTCTTGCGCCGCTTCATCAGAGCGTCGAGCTGGTTAATCCAATCCATCGGGCTTGGTCGCACGCCGCCATCGGCATCGGGATCGCCGCGGAATGCCGCTTCGAACAAGTTCGCCACGCCGGCCGGCAAATCGTCGAGCAATAGCGACGCCGGCGGCGGATCGACGAGCGTGGCCGCTTTGTTCTTCGAGAAGGCAAAGCGGCGCTCGGCGATCGCCCTTTCGATTGTGAGGTCGCCGGCGCCTTGGAAGCGGCCTGCGAACGGATGTCGGCCCACGAACAGCAGGTGGAAGATGAGGATTGCCAGACCAAAACGGTCGTGATTTTCGGTGCGGGTAACTTCGCGCAATCGCAGCGATTGCAGCTCCGGCGGCGTGAAGTGAGGTGTACCGACCGGACAGTGGTAAACTTTTTCGCCGTTGATGATCTGGAACGAGTCGCAATCGATCATGCGGACGCACATCAGCTTGTCGACCAGCAAATTGCCCTGGTTCACGTCGCCGACGACGATGCCGGCGGAGTGCAGAGTGTGGAACGCGGCTGCCGTATTGCGGGCGGCCAGGATGAGATGATGCCAGCCGGCTTCAGTGAAGTGCCGACGGCGGTTGGTCGTGCCGTAAAGCTCATGCAGGGGGCGAGCGCCCTCCATCTTGGTCATGAGGATGCCGGCAGGCCGGCGCGAAGTGGGATCGAACAATAGCGCCCGCGGCCAGGAGGAAATTGTCTCTAACGCGCTTGACCAGCATGAGACCATAGCCTGGAGCTTCGCCACCTGGTCATCCGGGGGCGGCCGTTTGTGATAGACCTTGACCACTTGGGTCGGCTGCCCCTCGACTTCAAAGACGGTTCCCTCGCCGCCGCGACCCATCTCCTTTCCCAAGCGGACTGGGCGGCAGATGGAGTCAAGCAGCGTCGTTGGAGTCGTGCCGAGATGCGAGGATGAGTGTCTTGTCGTCATCGGACCGTGCTTGCACCGAATCAGATGCCAGGAACTGGCGCAGGCCTTCGTTCAGGCCGTCGAGGTCGTTGGCGGATTGCAGTACGCGGAATAAGGGAGCAAAAAAAGGTTCATGGGCAGTATGGCTGTCGAATCGCAGGGCGAGCCGCTCCAGGCCGTCGGTGAACATGGCGATGTTGGAGCAGCAGCTTGTGGTCGTCAAAAAGTCGAGCCGATCTCGAAAGTCGTCGGCAGTGAGAAAGTTCGTGGAGTTGGCGTACTCGCCCGATTGGGGCCAGAATACCACGCCGTAAATGCCGTTGTTTCCCACAATAATCGCGCCGTCGCCGATTTGAAAAAACACCGAGCAGTCGGGGGCTGCAATTACGACGCATAAAGTTGTGGCAAGTTCCCGGCAATTGCACTCGCGGGCGGCGGCCTCGTTTTTGATACGCGTGCGGGCGTCGTCGCACCAGCGGAGTACGTCGTCGCGCTCGAGGTCGTCGAATCGGCCGTTCGCCTCAAAATGGGTGGCGGCATTTTCAAGAACGGCATTACACGCGATTGTCGCGCCGGTATCGGAGAATTTCGCGCTGCCGGCGCCGTCGGCAATGCAGGCCACCAGTGTTTCCGTCGCTCCATCGCCGAACAGCCGGACGACATTGCTATCCTGGCATGCCGTGCCGTCGGCGACGTGGGAAGGCCCCTGCAGGCTTTGGGCAATGTGTCGCCACACGCTTGCACCTTAGACGGCTGCCCAGCCGCTCGGGCCGACGGTCGGATCTTCCAGCGGCACTTCGTCGCCGGGGGAGGAGCGAGACACCGCTTGCTGCGAATTGGAGAGCCAACTGAATAGCTCGCGAAACTTCATGCCTTGCAGCCAGAGCGGTTTGCGGACGCAGATCTCTTCGAGCACTTCCATGTTCGCTCCCTCCACGCCTACTGCGAAGAAGGAAAACGACTTTTGATTTTCGCCGGCGCGCACTCGCGAGACGACCGGCTTCCAGTGGTCGTTGGGCTCGCCATCGGTAATGAGAAACGCCCAGGGTCGGTAGTACGCGATGCCGTGCTCCCGGTAGCTGGCCTTGCGCTCTTCGATCATGTCGAGCGCGGTGTTGATCGCCTCGCCCATGGGAGTGCCGCCGATCGGTTGCAGCGTGGGCGGATCGAACTTGGTGGCCGTAACGAATTCGATCAACCGGGTCACGCGGCCACCGAAAGTCACTACCGCCACTTCGACGCGCTTCGACGCGAGCGGATCCGCCATCAACTCCTGTTGATAGAACTTGAGGCCCTTGTTCAGCTCATCGATTCGGGGACCCTGCATGGAAGTCGATGTGTCGACGATGAGCACGCAAGGCACCCGCGGCTCAGGGTTCTCGGCGAATTCGACGGCACTAAAAGCGTTTTCTGAAGAGATTTGTTCCATATCACCGCATGCAAAAACGGGAGTCGATAACCCAGCCTGGGCGAGATAAGTCAATTCGCCGGAGGCCGTTCCCTGACCAGCGAGGTAACCCAACCTTATTCCGGGGAACAGCTGGCCCAGTTTCCGTTGTACCATCGCAGGAGGGCGGATGCAATTCTTCCCGACAAAACGGCGGTCAGCGACGCGGTTTGATTGCAATTGTCCGTAGGTGCGGTTAGGTCGGACGGGTAAGAATTAATGCAACTCGGCTGGCCATTTTTCGCGCCCGGCGCGCGGGCGATGTCGGGTTATGGGGACTTTCTGTCGCCGGCCAGGCGGCGTCCGCTGGCCGATGGCGATACGTTCATTGCATTCCTGCGCACCGGTTCTAGGGTGCGGCCATAAGGAAATTCATCGATACGCTGAAAAAGTCGGCCAGCGAGTTCCAGAACGACGACTGCATTTCGGGTGGGGCGGCCATCGCGTACTACGCAATCTGTTGCCCGACGCGAAGATGGCGTGGAGAGACACGTGGATTGGCGCGATGATGACGGCGCTGCTGTTTGTCGTGGGGACAGCGCTCATCGGGTGATATGTGCAACGGAAGCTTGTGGTCGAGGTCGAATACGACCACTTTACGGGCGGCCGCTTTCGCCACGGCACGCGACTTGTCCGCTGGCGCCCCGACAAATCCCCGCGCCAATGCCGTATGGACCAGGTAAGTCAGGCTGGCGCGGCATCGTTGAAGTTGCTAACGCGGACTTCAGCAAACAAAAAAAGATAGGACGGCCATCAGCGGCGCGATTTGCGAGCTGGCTTGCGCTCTTCAGCACGGGCCAGCTTGCGCTGTTCCGATTTGGTCAGCTCGTCGTTGAGCGGGCTGATTTTAAATTTGATCGCGATGCGCGTCAAAAGGGCCGCCTTGCTGACGCCCAGCCGTACCTTTGCCTGAAACTGATGGTTCTCGACGGTCCACCGTGACATGCCGAGAATCTTCGCGATTTGATGGCTGGTGCATCCCAGACTCGTCAGGCGCACGATCTCCCGTTGTCGTGGGCTGAGCGAGGCGACGCGGGCTTTCATGGTGTCGCGCATAAAACCTGCATAGTCACGGGGACGTTCTGCATTTAGTATGGTGCACCACGACAGGTCTTTCCAGTGGCAGAGGATGGCCACCATGTGCAGCGACGATTTGACGCCCGAGCAGGCCCGGGCACTTAAGAACAAGCTCCAACCGATGTTGGGTTACTTGAATCGGCTCAAAAAGCGCATGCGGCGGAGAGGGTTTTTGGCCGACGACCCGCTCTTGGCTGCGGTTTGCCGTACTGAGACGGCCGTGCACGAGCTGCACGTGCAAGTTCACTATCTGACGTGTAGCGACCGCGTGGGACAGCGTCGCGGCGAACGCAGCGATTGATACTAGCGATTAGAGAGCTGCGTCGTCAGTGACTGCCGAAAAGCGGCGCTTGAAGAGAATCGCTACCGAGGTACATAACAGCAACAGGAGAGTCGCTGGTTCTGGCACTGCGGCGGCAGCGGAACTGCCGCCGCCCGGAGCAGTCATCCCGAAGTTGGACCACCAGTCGTTGTACTCGGCTGGCGTGCCACTGTCTTTGCGCCAAACAACGTAGTCGGCCGCGTCCACACTGCCGTCGTTGTTAAAGTCGCCGGCCAAGCCGTCCGGCTCCTGAACGCTTGCCACACGAAAACCGAGGCTGTCTGTTGCAAACATGGCATTGTGACTAGCCTGGTTCGGTGCACCCAGGGTGGTGGAGTTGGAATTCCACGCACCGCCGCGGCGGCCTCGCACACCTGCGCTGAAAAGCGTTTGATTCCATTCCCACACGCTGCCGGCCTGGTCGAATGTGCCGTAAGCGCTGTCCGAGAGCGTGTACGCGCCCACAGGCGTGTACGGATAATCCAAATCCCCGGTGGTGATATTTGAGCCTACGAGGAAGTTGGCCGAATTGCCAGTGTCAGCCGACGGCAGATTATTGTTCGGCGCGGTGTCGGAGCCGGTCGGATAATCAAAATACGAGCTGCTGCTGGCATCGTAATAGGCCGCCTTGTACCACTCGTTCTCGGTCGGGAGGAACCACTCTGCGTCACTGTTGCGCGCGATGCTGTTGGCGTTGGATGGCGTCGGCGTGCCGCCGAGGAGCGTATACGCGCCGGTTTCCGTGTCGCCGCTCGCCTGTCCGTTGTGCAGCCAGTTAACGAACCGGATCGAATCGTACCAGGTCACAAAAACGACCGGCTTGTCGCCGTAGCTGTAATCCGCGCCGCCCGGCCCTCCCCCGCTGACAGTCGGCTTCACGTCGTACGTGTAGCTCCCTTGCGAACCACTACGGAGGATGCCGCCGTGGATCGAAAGGCTGCCCATAAAACTGTCGTACAGCCCGTACAGATCGGTCGCTGCGACGGCGTTGAGAAACTCCGTGTACTGCGCGTTGGTAACCTCGGTCACACCGATGCGGTAGGTCGTTGTGACCCTGCCGAAGAGGCCTTGCGGCTGCAGGTCAGGGGCGTTGCTCGGATTGCCGATCAGGACGGTATCGATCGTGACGGCCTGAACAGACAGCGGCGCGAGCACCACCGCTAGTGTGGCAAGAACGGTCTTCATTCTCTGTTCCGATTCCGGTCAGATCTCCCCAACCGCCATCATAACCGCTCCATTCAGCCGCGCCAAATTCCAGGCAGCAGTGCGATTGGGCAAGCTCGAATGAAATTCAGTGCATTTCTGAAAGAAGCGCCCTGACGGCGGTTTTGGGGCGGTGAGGGCACGGTGAGCGTACCAGCGGTCGCGCGTGCGAACCGGACGTCTAACGAGAAATCGCTACGATGACGACCAACGCGGCTGCGACAATCGCCGTGGCAATCAACATCGTACGGAGGCTGAAACGCCATGGTCGCTCGATCCACACGAGCGCCGACATCGCACGGGCAAACAGCGCGAAGCACCAATGCGGCATGTCGATCAGGAGGTTCACCGCATTCCGAACCAGAGTGGCCGGAGAAGAGAGAGACGGCTTAACGAGAAAATGGGCGATGCAGGACTCGAACCTGCGACATCGGCCTTGTAAGGGCCGCGCTCTAGCCAACTGAGCTAATCGCCCAATGAAGTTGTCAGTAGTCAGTCGTTAGTTGTCAGTTGCTGATGAGTATTCTACAACAAGCAACGGACAACGGACAACGGACGAGCCGACAACTAAGGACTATAGAATGCCATGTCGCCACAGATTATAGAAATCACCGATCGCGACAGCGGATCGAGCGCACGGGTGCTCGCGAGCTTAGGGTTTAATTGTTTCAGTTGGCGGCCGGTGCTGGACGATGGGCCGCGGGAGATCATTTGGGCGGATGCGGGGTTTGAGGCGGGTGACAAGCGGCCGTCGGGCAGCGGCACGCCGCTGTTGTTCCCGTTTCCCGGTCGAATTGGCGGCGCCTGCTTTACGTTTGCAGGCCGGGAATATCGGCTGGAGCCGGGCGATGCTTTCGGGAACGCAATTCACGGGTTCGTTTACAATCGGCCGTGGCGCGTCGTCGAACAAAACGACGTGCGAGTCGTCGGCGAGTTTCAACTAGCGGTCGACGATCCGTCCATATTGGAGCGATGGCCGGCCGATTTTCGGATTCGTGCAGCGTACGAGATCCGCGGGCGAAGTTTGATCAGCGCGATTCAGTACGAAAACACGGGTGCTGGGCCACTGCCCTGCGGATTCGGGACGCACGCGTATTTTCGCCTGCCGCTGGCCGAAGGCAGCCGCGTTGCCGACACGGTGATCACCGTGCCCGTCGAGCGATTTTGGGAATTGGAACAGATGATTCCCACGGGGCGAATGCTGCCTCTCCCAGCACAACAGCACCTCGCGTCAGGTCTGCGCTTAGACGAACATCAATTCGATACGTGCTTCACCGGCGTGCGTGCGGATGGGGATGGACTTGTGCGAACGCGGCTAGCCGACCCGTCGAGTGGGCGCGTCGTGACGCAAACGTTCGGCTTGGCATTCACGCAGTGTGTTGTCTACACGCCCGGGCATCGTCAGGCAATTTGCGCCGAGCCGTACACGTGCGTGCCGGATGCGATTCGGCTAGCGGCCGAGGGACACCAGACAGGCTTGCAAATCTTGCAGCCGGGGGAGTCGTTCCAGACAACGATAAGAATGGACGTCAGCTGAGGCGCGGTCTTGGGATGGTTCCATTTCGAGACGCGTGTCTTGGAGTGAGACGCGTCTAAGGAGCGCAATCTCCGCGAAAAGCACCGAAAAGTGCCGTGGAAGCCTTGTAATCCAATTTTCTGTAGTGTGGCACAGGCGTTGCGTACACGTTGCGACAAATCCCGATGGTCAATCAATTCGTCTCAGCAGGGAGCACCAGAATGAAGACCTATGCCGCGATCATGATCGTTGCGTTCGCCATCGTCTCGCTCATGTCAGACACTGCCCAGGCACGGACGTGGCGTCACCGACCTGCCGCTCGAGTGCACATTGCCCGCCGCGTGGTTGTGGCGCCCGTTTATCCAATACTCCTGCCGAGGACGACAACAGTCATTTCCCCGAACGTGGTCGTCGGTCCCTTCGGTCGAATACACTACATCGCCCCGGTTCAGCCGATTGGCGCTGGGTTTTACATCAAATAACAAACGAAACGTGGCGGCTTGCCATTCATTCAAAAAGACACGCCTGGCTCTCCTTGAAGAGAGCCAGGCGTGTTTGCATTAGCGCAACCAGCGGTGCGCCGCTGATCGCGGAAAGTCTTAGTCGATCAGCTGCCGCAACAGGCCACGATCACGAGCCCCGTCCTCGTCGCGGTCGCGATCCAGAGTCTCTCGCTGGTTAACGTCCCGCCGATCGACATCGTGGGTTCGATCTTGCGGCGGCGGCACAGGCTCGGCCTGCCGTTCATCACGCACTTCGGGCTCGTAGGTTGCCGTCCGCACCGGCTCGCCGGGCTGGCTGCCGAGCACGGCTTCGGTATCCGCCTCCAGCCGTCGCGCAAAGGCAATGTTAACCCGATCACCTGGCCGCATCGACCGAATGATTGCGATCGCATCTCGATACGTCCGCACTGGCTCGTTGTTGAGCGCGACGATCATGTCGCCCGGCTGCAATCCAGCCTGCTCGGCCGGGCTGCCTTGTTCGACGCTCCGCACGATCGCAGCATCACGAGCTTGTCCATCAAACACGACGCCCAGATAGGCCTGGCCGCCGGCTTCAACTTGCCCGTCGACAACCTCTTGCGGGTACTCGACGTAAATTGTCTCCTCCCGGCCGTTGCGCAGCATGACCACCGGCACGCGTTGGCCTGGACGCAAGACTAACCACCGCCTGAATTCGGCCTCATTGCGGATGGGACGACCATGCAGCGACACGATCACGTCGCCCTGACGGAAGCCCCTATCGAAATAGATGCTGTTGCGTTCGATATTGGAAATCGTCAAACCTCGGGCCGTCGCGCGGCCAAAGTGAATGCCATGACGCATGTCGCGCCGGCCATGGCGGTGCGCCCTTGCATCGGCATCCGCTCGACCTCGCGCCGAAGCATCCACTCGAGCGTCGGCTCGATCAGTCGCCTCAGCATCAGACCGGTTCGACGGCTGAGCTTGAGATTGACGGTCCGTCGCGCTGGCGTCGGCATCGGCATCGGTGGACGGCGGCGGAAGCGACGGCGAGGCGCTTTCCGTTGCTTGATTATCGCTACTAGTTTCGCTCGTCGACGCGCTCTCCGATGCGCTCACTTCGGCCTGAGTGTCGGACTGCTGGGCGTCCGCGCTGCCGCTGGTATCGGCCGATGCCTCGGTGTCCGCTTGGCCGCTCTCGGCCGAGGCGTCTGCCGACGTGTCGGCTGAGGCTTCCTGTGCCGCGGTTCGGTACACAGGATGCGACGCCGACAGTATCAGCGCCGTTGCCACCAACAATAAGCTTCGTGTCATGACTGTTCCTCCGAAAAGAACGATGAAGGGAGACCGACAATCGGTCGCAGAATCGTGTACCGACGTGCATCCGGTATGCCAAAGAGAGCTGGCATAACACGACACGTCTGTTAAGTTGCGTTGATTGCGAAACGAGGGCCGTTTTTTGGAAAGCGCCGCGACAGAATGGCTGGCCTGCCGTTTCCTTAGCTGGTTTATCGGCGAACTAAATTACTCCACAGACACCCGCGCACGGACCAGGAAAAACCGGGCGAGTCTTATTGTGCGTCAGGTTGGAGATTCAGGCATACCAGCCGGTCGGCGCCCTGCACATATAAAAGTCCCCGGGCGAGGGCCGGCGCCGGCCAGGCCGGGTAGTTGAGAAGAGGTGTTCCATCTTTGGCGGCTAATTGCCATTCGGCTACTGCGTCAAAGCGTTCGGGCGTGGGACGAATCACGCGAATTGTGCCGTCCTCGCTCAGACAGATGAGCCGATTATCGACCAAGAGTAACGACGAGCGTCCCAGGTCGGGCTTGCTCCACATGACTCGGCCGGTCTTACATTCGACGCACCGCAGCTCGGCGTCGGCCGAGTGATACCCGCTGGAGCCGTACAGATAGCCGTCATGCTCGATGGGCGTATTCCAATGCAGTGCCATGGTGCGATTACGGCGCCGTCCGCGGTCGCTCCATATTTCCTCAAACGCGCTGCCGGTAAATCGCACGAGCGCGCTGCCGAGCTCGTAGGTTTCGGAGATGAAAACTTCATCGCCCACCACAACGGGCGTCGCTGCGTTAACGCTTTCGAGCAGTCGCGCACGCCAAGGAAACGTGGCGAGCGTTTGGCCTTTGACCGGTTCGATCGCTAAGAGTCCACCTCGGGCGAATACGAATACGACGTCGCGTCCGCCAACTTTAGCGGCAACCGGACTGGCGTAACTTGCGAAGTCGTCGCCCGTCTGCCAGCGGACTTTCCCGGTGAGCTTATCGAAAGCCACGACGGCCGTGCCGCTCGACAAGACGTTGCCGCGGGCGGCGTAGATGTCGGGCGGACTTCCAGCGGGACTGCCGCCGATGTTCACGATCAACAGGTCGCCCCACACCAGCGGCGTGCTGCCGACGCCAAAGAAATTCTTCACGACGTGGAACTCTCGCATCGTGTCGATACGCCACACCGGCCGTCCGTCGGCCGCGCTGACGCATTGCAGGATACCCTCAGCGCCGAACGTATAGACGCGCTTCCCGTCCACGACCGGCGTGGCGCGTGGGCCGTTGTTGTAACCAAGCATGTCTTCGTAATCGGTTGCATGGTCGCACGTCCACAGCTCGGCGCCCGTTTCCGCGTTCAGGCACGACAGTCGCGCCGTATCGCCAAAGCGGGCGAAGTGAAATAGCCGGCCGCCCTCAATCGCCGGCGCTGCGTAGCCGGTGCCGATTGCCGTCTGCCAAACGATCGGAGGCCCGCTCGCAGGCCACTCCTTCGTCAAGCCAACTTCGGCCGACTTGCCGTTGCGCGTGGGGCCTAGAAAGCCGGGCCAGTGGGCGGTATCAGTGCGCTGAGCAGTCGGAGCATCCGCTTCGGGCGACGGCTCTGCGTAAGCGTTGATCCCAACGACCCCAAGCACAACGATGCAGCAACACTCAAGTCGGCACACAGTGAATGGACCTTCCGTCAATCGAGTGGCCTCCAATGGTGATGAAGTCGTCGCCTTTGCAAAACGTGATCAAAAGGGATGCGTCTCAGGCCAGATCAAACAGCATGATTTCGGCGTCGTCCTTGCCCTCGACCGCCAGCAGGCGTTCGTCGCTAATTGCCGCTCCGTCGCCGGGCTTGACGTCGTGGCCGTTGAGCGAGACGCGGCCGCGCAAGACTTGGAGCCAGGCGTGGCGGCCGGCCGGCATCTGGTAGCTGACTTGCTCGCCCTCATCTATCACGGCGAGGAAAATGCGAGCGTCCTGATGGATCAGCAAGGAGCCTTCCGCCGCATCGGGGGAGGCGACCAACTGAAGCCGGTTTCGACGTTCGTCTTCCACAAAGCGTTTCTGTTCGTAGCTCGGCTCGATTCCCCTCCGGTCCGGCAAGAGCCAAATCTGATACAGGTGAACCGGCTCCTCGCCCGACGGGTTGAACTCGCTGTGCGTGATGCCGGTGCCGGCCGACATGCGTTGAAATTCGCCGGGTCGCAGCACTTCGCCGTTACCCATCGAGTCCTGGTGCTCGAGCGCTCCTTCCAGAACGTAGGTGACGATCTCCATGTCCTGGTGCGGATGCGTGCCGAAGCCTAGGCCCGGCTGAACGAAGTCCTCGTTCATCACCCGCAGGGACCGGAAGCCCATGTGCTTCGGGTCACGGTAGCCGGCGAACGAAAACGTGTGATGCGTATCGAGCCAGCCGTAATTGGCATGGCCCCGCTCGTCCGCGCGTCGGATTGCGATCATGATCTACCGGCTTTTGCGTTTGGAAAGTAGCGGAGGAGGGACTCGAACCCCCGACACGCGGATTATGATTCCGCGGACAAATCCAAAATTCCGCTATAATTCAAGGGCATTCTCAGTTTGACAAAATGCGTTTGCACAAGGGTTTGCACAAGCTTTTTGGCGACCGAATCCGCGGCTTGAGCCATCCAAATCCTTCGGCTTTATGCTTCCGAATTCTTGCCGGTTGAATCGAGCCGAGCATCGCTTCCCCGCAACTCAATCCTAGAGGCCCCCTTTATCCATCGCAAGAGTAGTCGGTCGAAGCCGACCGGCACGGCGGCTCGCGACTCTGAATTGCCGCCTTTAGCCACGTTCCGGCGTGTCGTCGACGTTGCCTCTTGAGCCCGCTTCCGATTGACAATCGGACATCCCTACCCTGCTGCTAAATGTCCGCTCGGCGGCATCATGACGGACTCGTCTTTGCCACCGTGCTGGTCGCCGAAGCCAATTCCAGCACGCTATTCGATTGGTGGTTGCCGGGTTGCTTTCCTTCTCTGTCGCTTGCGGCAGCCGGTACTGTCGGAACCGACCTAAGGCAACCCCGTGCCAGGCACAGCCTGTCACTTGGCTTGCTGCCGGTCGGGCAGTTTTCTTTCCGGCTGCAACGCCGCTCTCTTTCCTCCGACCAAAAGTGATTGTTCTTCAGGCCAGGGCGAAAGAACAAATCACTTTTTCAAACGGAGGAAACCATGAAAAAGCAACCTTTACTCACAAACAACAAAAACAGCGTGCAAATGGCCATCTTCGAGCAGACCAGCAAGAAGGGTGGCACGTGGTTCTCGACCACAATTAAGCGGCCCTACATGGACCGAAACGGTCAATGGCAGCAGGGCAGCTTAAGCCGGGAACAACTTGAAGCAGTTGTTGAGCTTGCTCAAGAGGCAATCCGCTTCATCGACGCACGCAAGGAAACGAAGGCAAAGGCGGCCTGAGCCGCCTGCGGCTGGCCCTAGCCGGCCAGCCAATTTAACCGACTACGTTTACGAAGGAACAGAACATGAACTCGAAATTGAAGCCAATGATTTACATCGCCTGTCTCGCCGCCTACAACGCCGGGAAACTACACGGAGAATGGATAGAAGCAGCACAGGAAGTTGAGGCTTTGAACGAACAGGTCCAAGAGATTCTCAAACAATCACCAGAACCGTTTGCTGAAGAATGGGCTATTCACGATTACGAAGGCTTTGGCGACATCCGAATCTCCGAATGGCACGGGCTGTCCGAAGTATCACGGTTGGCATTTCTATTCGAAGAACATGGCGAAGCCTTTGCAGCATACGCGGCTCACGTAGGTCAGGACTACGCAACTGAAGAATCATTCCTTGACGCCTACTGCGGGCACTGGGATTCCGAATTGGCTTACGCTCAAGAATTGTTCGATGAACTGTATGCTCATGAGATTCCCGAGAATCTCCGCTACTACATCGATAATGACGCGTTCTGCCGTGACCTGTTTATCGACGGTTACTTCAGTGTCCGGTCATCCGACTCCGGAGTTTACGTGTTCAACAGTCACTAGCCGCCCGGATTAGTAGCGAGCCGCAGCCACGGTCGGCACCGCTTGCCGGGGCTATTTCCTTCCACAAGTTTCTATTCTCTAATACCCACATGTTTGATGACATTGAACGTGCCCTTCGCGGCCTTGAACGCGGGGTGGAAATCCCTATTTCCATTCCGCTCGATGATGACGGTTATCTCGACCGCGTGTGCCCGAACTCAAACTGCCGTCACGAGTTCAAAGTGCTATTTGACGACTGGGAAGCAAAAGTCCCAAATGAAATGGCCTACTGCCCTCTCTGCCGTCACGCAACTGACCCAACTGACTTCAACACGCCTGAGCTTGACGCTCACATTGCGGATGTCGCTCAAGCTTATGCCGGCGGCATAATCGACCAAGCAATGACCGATGTCGCCCGAGCGTTCAATCGCTCTCAGCCCCGTGATGGGTTTATCAAGATGTCGATGAGCTACCATCCCGGTGGCACATCGGTGATTTTTCCCGTCGCCGCCGCCGATGCAATGCGGCAGAAATTTACCTGCGAGGCCTGCGGTTGCCACTATGCCTCAATCGGTGCTGCATTTTTCTGTCCTGCCTGCGGCCACAATTCCGCAAGGACCACTTTCGACCAAACCATCGAACTCGTTCGCAAGAATGTTGCCGCACTGGAATCCGTTCGCAGCACGATTGCCACTCAGTTCGATGAAGACGCCGCAAAGGACTTCGTACGCGAGACGCTTGAAGCCCTAATTGGCCGATTAGTCAGTGCGTTCCAGCGACTCGCAGAGGTTCTCTTTGACGAGCTTCCGAACCGTGCCCAGTTCAATCCACGGCGAAACGTATTCCAAAACGTCGCTGAAGGGTCCGACCTATGGGAGCAAGCGGGAATAGGCCGGTACGAGCATGCACTCGACCCTCAGGAGTTCAGCGACCTCGTCATTCTATTTCAACGCCGCCACGTCCTTGAACATCGAGAAGGAATCGTCGACGAAGCATACATCGACAAGTCTGGCGACCGCTCTTACGCGGCCGGACAACGACTCGTCATTACGAAGCGTGATGTTGAGCGATTGGTAGACCTCTCAGAGAAGCTCGCCAACCATCTTCGCAAATGAGCAGCGGGCAATCCGCTTCATCGACTCTCGCAGGAAATCAAAGGCAAACGGCCTGAAGCGCCGCCGGCTGGCCCCACCGGGCCAGCCCTCAAAGCGGTTCCAAGAAACGACAGTCGTCCTTCTTGCATGTTGGTATGCTGTAAGAGTAGAACTTGAGATTCTCCAAATTCGCGAACTGACTCAGCACTCGCCCGTCGCTATTTCCGTTTAGCTGCATCTACGACCACTGTGGCAATGAGGCTACACTGGGTGAAATTGAGCGAATCACCATCGCGTGGCTGATGGCACCAGGAAACCTTGTACGAACCCGAACCAGTGGGATGCGGTCAATGGAGTAGGCAACAATCCTAAACCAGAGGAACCGTTCGATTACCACTCTGCCCCTGCAACCCTCAGCCGAAGCTCAAACAGAGACTTCGCAAATCGACTTCAAGTGCGGGTTCGACCCTGGCTCGCCGCAGGAATGGTGCGAACTTATCAAAGATATGGTCGCCATGGCCAATAGTGGAGGTGGGGCCATCATTATTGGAGCCAATGACGATGGTACGCCATCGGGCCAGAACGTTTCAGCGGCCCGAAAGCTCGACGCTGCTGATGTGGCCAACAAAATTCAAAAATATACCAGTGAGCCGTTCGCTGACGTGCGTGTCGAACGAGACAATCGCAATGGCCATGATTTTGCAGTTCTTGTCATTGGGCCTGCTGATTATCCCTTGGCCTTCACTCGCCCAGGAACCTATCCGGACCCCAAGGACTCGACCAAGCAGAAGTGTGCCTTCAGCGTTGGCACCTTCTATTTTCGCCACGGACCAAAGAGCGAACCAGGTACGACACACGACCTTCGCACTTGGCTAGCGGCACGGCTGGACCGTGTGCGGCAAGAATGGCTTCAAGGCATACGCCGCGTAGTTACCGCCCCGGAAGGCTCGCGAGTCGAGGTCCTTGCACCGGGAGAAGTCGGTGCAAGGGATGGCGACCCGACCGTACAAGTATGCATCGTTGACGACCCGTCGGCCCCGACCGTTCAACTCCGTGCTTTGGACGATACTCACCCTTGGCGGCAGAAGGAGCTTGTCCGCGAACTCAATCGCCGCCTAGCAGGTAAGAGAAGTATCTCTTCTCACGATATTCAGGCGATACGGTGCACTCACGGCATCGACGACCGCCCCGCGTTTGCGTACAGGCTCAAGTACGCGTCGGCACGCTACAGCCGACAATTTGCTGAATGGATAGTTTCCGAATACGAGTCCGACGCAGGTTTCTTCGACAAGGCTCGCAAAGAATACCGGGCGAGCCAGAAGCTCCGTAAGAAAAAGCCGCGATAGCCTCACAATCTTTTCGCTATTCGACGATGTTCGCCATATCCGTTGCAGCAACTCGCGTGCTCAGTATGTGGCGGGCAATTTCCCGCGCTCGTGAATTGCGAAATAGCAATCATTCACGGCAGACGGCTTAGAGTTTCTCGGAACTCTTTTTTTCGGCGGCCGCAAGTCAGGCAAGTCGCTTGGAAAGCCCATGTATTCTTTATAAAGTTCAGGATTCGACGTCTTGAGTGTCACAAGATTCCGCATCCACCGTGAACGATGCATAACATTGCTGTCGCTGTTCAATCTCAGAACATCTCTTAGTTTCTCGCCATCTTTATTAAGGGCTTCAAACTCTCCATTACTCTTGGCGCGCAGGCACTTGTGAAACGCAACCTGACAAGGGTCGGGCACACCCATGATGTCTTGCTTTGCGATGTTGCACGTCAAGCAGGCATAGAGCAAATTCGTGTACTCGCACCTCCCTTTCGGGTCCACAGAAACGGGAATGAAGTGTTCGACATTAAACGTTCCCGCTCGGCTGTACCACTGTTCTCTGTGTAGGCAATAGACGCATCGAAAGACGAACTCATCGCGAAGCCAATCGCGATAGCTATCATAGTCGATGTAGCCTTCTGGGCCGTGCCGCCGAAGGTGCGGCCCCGTTGGATATTCAAAACCCAGCATTGGCTCCCCTTCTCTTTTCGGCGGAGTCAGCAAGCAACTGGCCTTCTAATTCATCGAGGACAAGTGTCGGCCGCGGGGCAACTCTATCCAGATAGTAGTCGGCGTAGGCCTGCAATGCATTAAGGCGAGCTTGCTCGTCGGCAACCAGCTTTTTTGCGATGGCCTTGTCGATAAGGAGACCGCGTTCCCGGTTTGTCGCCGACCAATCAGCTTCGAATTCAAGGAAGTCGGCCAACCGCATCGGATGAGCAAGTTTGTCCGGAATGTACTTTTCTTGGACGAACGGTACCCCGACACGGTTGAATCCATTGAATAAGTCAAGTAGAGCCCGCTCCAACTCGACTGGCAGTGAGTATAGCTCCAACACTTCGACGTCAAGCTTAAACATCAACTGCTGCAAAATCGTCGCATCTTTGCCATAGGCAGCAGCATCGAGGTATGCCTGTGCGGCGTGGCCGACAGCTTGGAATGAATTAGTATCAGGAATTGGAATCTGCCGAATGTCCCCCACAATGTTGTGACGCTTGCCGAGATGGCAATACGCATACGCATTGGCAACCGGTGAGTTAAGGATGGCCCAAAGAAATGGCAGCGAATAGCGGGACGTGCGTGGTCGAATCGTAATGAAGTTGCTCGACGCTGGGCGTCCAACCTCGTCAATCACCGCCTTAAGCCGCCACGGTCCACGACTGACGGGTGCGTAGTTTAGGAGAATTTGAGGCACGTCCGTTGTTGTGCCGCTCACTGGCCGACGAATGACCTCATTTTCGAGGTTCATCCAGTAAAACGTCGGGAGTTCGTTGAGTTGTAAACTGGAGTCAAAATGAACGAACCCGCGAACGGCACCGCCAAACCGTTTGTCCGAATATGTTTCGGCCCCCTTGGGAAGTTCTTTGCCGTGGTAGATGAGACCTTGCCCCAGCTCCGCAATCGTATCTAGCACATTCCTGTCGCCGAGTGTCGACCAAATTTCCGCAAGGTCCGCGACACGTAGGCTGCATTCCTCAGATTCAACGAATTGCGATTGAGGAACGGTGACCGTCCGCGAAGCCTCATAGCTTGTTCGGAAGTCTGGCATCTGCGGTTCACGAACATGGCGATACCGAGTATTCAACCGACGACGTGAGTGGCTAGGCAGTCGCCGTCCAAGAAGAACTGCAGATTCCGCATCAGAAAAGGAAAACACCTTGTCTGGGAACAAACAGATTTCCTGTAACTCGCTGTGCTGGACAAGAAAGCGTCGCACTTCGGCTGCGTTTACGCTGTGAAGAAAGGTCTGTGGAAGGACGACGCCAAAAACACTTCCCGGCGATAGCTTTGGAATCGTCCGCCAAAGCATTTCAGCGGCTCGATTCATGAATCTCAATTCCACATCCTGCTCCGCATACTGTTCGCGCTCTTCTGGCTTAAAGTTTGCAAACGGCGGATTCGCTAGGAAAATCGTATTCCGCTGGGCCTGGTCTGACAGGCGGTCCCCAATGAACACATCTTCGACCTTCAGGTCCCAACCGTCCGGGTTTGGTATGTCGGTCAAAGTGAGCGACAGTCGGGCCAGTTCAAGAGCAAATGAGTCAATGTCCGTGCCGTGCAACCGGCTTCGCAGGTATGGTCCGCGGCGGCTTGGTACGGCCTTGTCAGGTGGCAGTAGCTCTGTAAGCAGACGCATTGCGGAAACGAGAAACGCGGCGTGCCCGCACGCCGGCTCGAACACGCTCCGCTCATTCTCAGGAATCTCGCTAATCCATTCGGCAAGATTCCCGACTACGTAGTCGACGAGAAAGGATGGCGTGCTGTGTGTGCCGAGTGAGGACCGCGTTTTTTTCGAGATGAGCGTGTTCTCGTAGACGTATGCTAAAGACTCAGTCGTTGTAAGAGTCAAGCTGCTGAATTGGTCGATGGTACGGGCCGATTCTGTAAGGGCTGCGAGCTTGTTCTTTGAACCTGCTCCAAACGGCTCGGTGCCGTAATGCGTCGCCACTCGACGGAATACCTCTTCCACGTCCGTCAAATCGAGGTCGGCAAAAGCATCGACCTGCTTGTCGCGAAGAATCTTCCCTGAAACCAGCCAGAATACCGTTTGCAGGAGCCAGTGGCCTTGAGCTGCTGTTACTTCTTCCCAGCCCAGTCGTGCCTTAAGGTCAGACACATTGCGTTCGATTAGGCGACCGAGTGCTTCCCCAACCTCTTCTTCAACAAGAGGCATTAACCCCACATCAACAAAGCTAAGCTGGTATGCAGTTCGAAAACGCCCCCAGGTCTTTGCCCGGTACACCGCTTCTGGCGAAAATTTGTCTTGATGAGCCTTGAAGAACTTGTCGACATTCGCTGCCGGAATGCTTTCGAGCCATTCGGCCGAGACTGTCCCCTGCTTCCACCATTGCAGAGTGTCTTGAAAACACACGAAGACAAGCGGGGCTCCAATTGCTCTGCAGGCCTCCACGGCATTGCGTGGGTCCGCAGTCTGTGAAAGCACGGCCACGCATGCTGAGCGAGCATCGGCTGGAACTTGAGCGAAGCCAACCAGCGATGCCGACGCGCCGTCTCCGAACTGAAAGTCAGTTCGCAAAAGGTCACGCCGGTATCCGCATGAGCGAAGCGGTGCCTTAATGGCGTCAGGTTTCAGGAGCCCAGATTCGATGACACACTCTCCGTCGTTGGTTGAGCCGTGCTAGCACTCGCAATAGGAGCAATGCGAAGTTCTTCTCTTATTCACTAGCATTGCCACCACGCGCCACCGCACCGTTCCAACATCGATAGTCGCCCGCAGCACTTCTAGTTTGACCGTAGCATGTGAAGTTATCGGAAGAAAAGTCCTTGAGTCCACTCCAATCCTATGAGGTAGTTGTCGCCGAAGCCGGAGCATTTCGTTCCCTCGCGTATAACTCCCGGTCGTATCGGAGGCGGTCGCGGAAGCGGCGGAGGCGGTCTGTATCTTTGGGTGTGATGCCGCGGCGGAAGTGGAAGACGACGTTTCGCAGCTCGTTTACGTCACCGAAGTCCGCAGTCACTAGTTCTCGCATCGTGTCGAAGACCGGCTCAAAGCGGGGCCAATTAGCTTCGCAGCAGATGAGCGACCGGTATTGCGAAAAGCTGAAGTCCTCAAGGTTTTCCAGGCGACCGTCGCTGCCAGACCTCAACAACTTGATGGCTTTGCCCACGGCCGGAATCGTTCCTTGCTCTTCGATGACCTGCTTAAGTTCCGCGACGACCTCCATCGCCGGCCGACTGGCGGAGGCCTTCATTGCTTCGAGCACGGCGCGTAGCTCCCCGTCATCGTACACGTCACGAATCAAGTCTCGGATTTCGTGTTCGATTTCGTAGAGGAGCACGAACGCTTCCGCAAAATCATTGAGTCGCCCGAACACGTCGGAGATGCATAGGACGCCGACCAGCTCTTCGTCGGTGCCTACCAGCACGTGGTCGATGTCTCCCCAATCGGTTTCGGTGTCGATGTAGACTTCGCGGTCGATGAACCGGGCCGGTTCCATCGCCGCGCGAATCGGCAGGTCCGTCGGCTTGATTGTTGTCGCATGCAGGTCCGCCACCCGCTTGCCGAACGACTTCCAACTGAACACGCCGATGATTCGCCCGGCCTTATCAGTAACAGGGATTTGAGAGAATCCGTTATCGACCATCCGTTCGAGGGCACTGCCGGCCGGCGTGGCTCCATTGAGAAGCAGCGGCTGCTGGTCTTTGGGGAGCAAGGCCCAGGCCGGTCCGAATGGCCCCGGTCGCTTGCGAGGAGCGTGCCCATTATTTATCTGCAAGTCACCCATGAATACCGTTCGAGTGGAATGTTAGGCGTCTAACGGCATCGTGTCCGGAGCAGTAAGGCATTACTCATACTACTTCTTTGTCTCTACGGACGTACTGGAAGCGTTATGGTCGTCGTGTGCCACAGTGTTGCCATCCAATCCATTTTCTATCTCTAACGTCTCAAACAGCTCAAATATCAGCCGCTGCGAGCGAAACTCACCGTACTTATCAACCTCATACCGCTCGGCGGTAGGAAAGTTGCCAAGGATGTATGCCATTTCATCTCTTGTCAGGCCATAAAGGTCCCGACCAACGAGCACGTCCAATTCAGCACGCAGCATCAAGCGCACATCTTCGTCCAACGCACCTGGTGCTCTATCTGAAGCCCCATGAGGTTTACACCAGCCATGTTCAGCAAGGTGCTGCCAGAACGGATTCATTTCCGGCCCCGTGCAAGAAAGTAACAAAACTCGCTCCACCAACGACTTCACTATCCTGTGCTCGGAAGCGAGCCGTGGAAATGGCATACTGTCAAGAAGTGTATACGACATCGTTAGACCAACTTTATGTCGAATGATGAAATCCATAGCGAAGGAGTTAGCAGTAGCCAGCCAGACGAGCGGAACGTGAGCTTCGCTGGGCTCAAATTCCAATGTCGGCACTTTGTGCCCGGAAAGGCATTTCGCCGGGAGCAACGCCGCCACAAGACTTCGTTCATTCGACGGACTCGATACATCGCAAAAACCTATTCGGAAGTGATTCATTCGCTGACGCACTTTATCAGGTACGTTTTCTTCTGGAATGTACCACTGTGGCTGAATCGACTTGCCGCTGTTGCCGAATGGCAAGTCTTCCCATACAGCTCGCCGACCGCGGCCTGACCGATACCCCTTAGCTCGATAGTCGTACTGCCACACCATTCGACCTTCGTATAGAGGATATCCGGCCTGTTCCCCGCTGAATAAATCCCGGTCGGTTCCCATGTCAATCTCACGCATGTAGACACGTCGTGGGCCGGTCACAGTTTCGTCGCCAAATTTCGGCCAGGCGCTGTACATCTTGCGAGCAATGTCGATTTCATATTGGTTAGCAAATTCCGGAATAGCGAGAGCTTCAGGTGAGAACTCCTTCACAAGGCTCACTGGTATCGAGAGTTGGTCGCCGGCGCGAACGGATGCCAAACGGCCCTCAGTCCGAATTCCGAACGCTGCCGAGAATTCATCCGTCAGGCCAACAGCCTTTGCGGAGTAGAGGCAGAACTTACTTCGACTATCTATTCCCTTGAACCAAACCTCGCGCGAGTTCTCGAATCCCCAAATATCGGAAAGCGTGAATTGCTCGAAGAGTTGTCGTCGAATCGCCATGCAATTCGCTCCGCCGTAGAGTCCGTCTGGTACAACTTGACTGACGCATCCTCCGGGAGCGGTAAAGTCCAGCGACAACTCTGCGAACATTCGAAAGATGTTGAAGTCGCCTTTTCCAAGGTTGCCAGGGGCATACAGGCGATACCGGCCGCTATTCTTGAAGAAGAGCACCTCTGAATAGAGCCGACGCCGGTATCCGGCCCATCGCTTCGCAATTTCGTCGTTCTCCAACAACGACTCAATCATCGCAGCTTGCCCTTCGCGGTCTTGAAATCGCACTTGTTCGTCGAAAGCGGCAAAGAATTCCTTCGCGTCCGGGCTGAGCGTGTCCCAAGGCGGATTACCAAGCATCAAGTCGAAGCCACCGTTCCAGCCGTGCATTCCGTTCTCCGGTGTTTCGTCCGCTGCCGGAACGCGAAAGACCCCCGGAAAACTAAGATGCCAATGAAAGAACTGATACCGTTGGGCCAGATTCTGGATTTCCTCTCGCATCCATGGTGCGACGTTATGCGGATTCTTTTCGATTCTCCGAAATGTTTCCTCCGTTATGGGATAAGGCAGATTCTTCGTCTTGAACCAAAAGAATGCCGCACAATAAGCATCTGCAAGAAAGCGGCCATACAGGTAATCGGTCGAGGAGACGATTTCCTCGTAGCGCTGTTCCTTCTTGCGAACTGAATTGACGGAGTCGTCATCGTCCCTCTCTAACTGAGCAAGTCCGATTGCGAGGTTGCCAAGATGTTTCCAAGGAGCCGTTCTATCCCCGAAATCAAGCCGCGTTTGACCGCGACGTTCATCACGGTTCTGACTGCGATACTCAGCACAAACAGCCGGGTCGTCTCCTTCTATTCCTTTGAATGCTTCGTTTGGAATCCCAGACTTTAGCAAAGCTGGCGTCGCTCCAACCACGCTGTTGCCGCATTGAATGTGGTGGTCGAGAAATGTGAGAGGCTTGCTTGGCTCAATCGCTTCCATCCATAAGCTAACCTTACAAAGCTCAACCGCCATTGGGTTGATATCCACGCCGTAGATGCAGCGCCCAATCACGTCTCTAAGAGCGTGCTGATAATCTTCGGGGCTTGGTTCGGCTTCGCCTGTCCGCACGCGAGCCAGATGCCGCGCGAGACGATGAGCGACGGCAATTAGAAAATGGCCGCTTCCAGTAGCTGGGTCGCAAACCTTGAGGTCGAGAATTGCATTCTCCGCCTCTTCGCCCTTCTTGCCTTGAATTCTTTCTAGAACAAGTGGCTCCAATGACCGGTCTAATAATGCTTGAACGATGAGTTCATGCGTGTAGTAAGACCCGGACGTTTTCCGCTCGTTGCCGGCGGCCGTCATTAGGTTGAACGATTTCCCTTCGACATCCATTACTGGATGCAATTCGAGCAATGACTCGTAGACAGAGCCGAGTTCTTCGCTGCCCAGGTTTCGATAATCGACCATGCGAAGCACCCGCTCCTGCTCGACGTAGGCCAGTGCGCGGATTGCTTGCAGCAGGTCGTCGTTTGTGATTAAAACGGCTTCACCATTGGCTTGATGTGGGCCGAGCAAATCGGCCGTGCTGCTGGCTCGCCATAGAAACGACCCCAGTCCAGACACGCCAAGTTGCGGACAGCCTTCATTCTTTCCCAAAGCGTCGAAGACCACTGAAAGCGCGTGCCACAGGTCGGCGTGCTTTGTGCCCCGCATCTTGAGAGCCAGTTCTCGCAACCGCCGCGTTGAATAGTGCGAGTCGTATAGGTCGCAGGCTTCTTTGGATGCATCGTCAGAATGGAGCAGCTCGCGGTCTTCGGCCACAAACAAAAACAGCAGCCGATATACAATGCGAAGCAACTGGCGATAGAACTCGTCTTTGGTGAGCGTTCCTGAATGGAGCTTCTCACGCAGTCGGTCGTTTCGCGGATGACCAATGAAGCCGCGGCCCAGGGCTTCGATGGCATTGCCGACGCCGACTCGCAGGTCGTTCAAGACCCGCGTCCCCTGCTCGCGTGCCAGCTTGCTCCACTTCTCCAGCCAACAATCTTCCGGCTTGTCGGATTCGACTCGCGATTGATGGCACAGGAGCCAGAGCAAGGCAAAATCCGCGTAGACCTCGCCTTCCATCATCGCTTCGAGGTCAAACTCTACGAAGGTTTGCCGGGAGAGCGAGACGTTGTCTCGCAAGATGCGGAGTTGCAGGCCGTTCGACAGGAATGCCCAAACGTGTTCGTCGCTCTGATTGAGAAACTCTTGCACCATCGAGTGCGGGCTTGCCGTCGCCGCCCCGCGGGCTCCCTTCGTGCGACGGTCGAGCGGCAGCTTACAGCCAATCAGATGAATCGGCGTGTGGTTGTAGCAACGCTCGATTGCGTAGCTCCGCTCGCCGATGACGGGCGACTTAGTCGTCACCAGGCGACCGTAGTCCAATTCATTGAATAGCGGCAGCAACCAGCGTTCGTTCGTAACCGCAGTTCCGGTTTCGCCATTCTCAGAGAGTGTCAACCGGGCTTCCTGAAATGCTTGCCAATGGTTCAAGAGCGACGTCCACGACTGACTAATGGCTTCGTTCAACTTGCTGCCGGGCGGCAGATGGTACGCATCGGGTGTCGCTCCCTCGACTTTGAGCGATGCAATGCGACGCAGAATGTCCGGCGGAAGGATGGCACCTTCCGTGCGAATCGTCTGGAATTGCAGATTGCGTTTCGCCACGGCCGTCATGCTCCGTCCGGCAAGAGGATGAAACAGCCCAGGATGTCGACTTCATCGACGGGCGTGACTTCCACGGAGCCGCCCAGCTTGGCAGAACGGCGAACTCGCGTGTGAGCTTCTTTTAGAGCCTCCGCTCTGCTTGCCACAAATTCATTCAGCTTCGGCCGCATTGCGTCCACGCTGCCGATGAAGTGCTGGAGCTGCTGCTTCACCAGTGATAGCGGGACGTTGCCACTGGGAGCAACATCGAGCAGACGCTTGGAGTCCGCCTCGCTTAGCCAAACCGGTTCATTCGGCGGGCCGGTAAACGCAAGCGTGAGTACCTCTTCAGCCAAAAGCGGAGAGTCCGAATCGCTTCGCCGTTTTACCTTGAGGTGATACCTCAGCCGAATCACCAGGAGCGACGTTTTCTCCGAAACACCCTTTGTCTTAGTCACTCCGCAACGCCGGGCAATGGTTCGTTCACCTTCTGCTTGGACTTCATCCAAGGCCGTATCGAGCGTGTACGCCGCTAGGCCTTCAACAATGGGATGCGTGCGGCTGAGATAAGTAACGCCTTCGTCGACTGGCAGGTTGAATCGCCCAAGAAACGGCTTGTCCCGTCCAATTGCGTGACGAAGAGCACGTGGGGTCACGTTTGAGAGGGCCACTTCGATTGTGTCATGCGGCCGACTCGATACCGGCACGCCGGCAAGATGCAGCACGTCTTGAACAAAGCGGTTGACCGTTGGACCCGCTCCGATTGCCTCGCGAATCGCATCGAGTTCCGTTTTTACCTCATCGGTCTTGATTGCGTGCTGCGCAAAGCGAGAACGCGAGCGGGCCTCTTTCTCACGAGCGTCTTCCCAGTTTGCATGCAATTCCCGCCGAATGGGGTCGAGCCCCGGCAAGAACATTTGTTGTTCGCTCGCACCTCCTCCACGAAGCTCCATGCCCTCAAAAAGGGCTTTGATAACTTCTTCGCTGCTGCCGGGCACCGCCACGGAGACGCCCAGGTCGCTCTTAATCTTCTTATGCTTGCGAAGCAGCACATCCAGCACCACGCCGTCGATTTGATTGTCGACGCCAAAGTACGTGAGAACACGCACCTTCTCTCTGGCTTGCCCAAAACGGTCAACGCGGCCTTCTCGCTGCTCATGCCGCGTCGGATTCCACGAGAGGTCGTAATGGATGACGGAATCGAACAGGGTCTGAAGGTTGATGCCTTCGCTCAGGCAGTCAGTGCAAACCAGAACCCGCTGCTCATGCTCAGCTAGTTCGGCGATTCGCCCCTCGCGTTCCTTCGGTGGAAGAGTGCCCGTGACGGCAGCAACATCAACGCCCTTTAAGGCATCCCGCAGATGCGACGCGACGTATTCGGCAGTGTCGATAAAGCGGCAGAATAAGATGGGGTTATAGCCGTCCTTCACCAAAGTCTTGACGAGCTTGATTGCTTTCTGGAGCTTCTCGTCGTGCTTGCCCGAAAGCTTCTCCGCATCGCGGGCTAGCCGCTTCAGTCGTTCGCTGGCCGCGTTATCGTCTTCCGTTGGATTGCTGCCCGGCGTCATATCGAAGACTTCGGTGATTTCTAACTCTTCCTGGTCGAGAATCGCACGCCGGCCTAATTCCTCCACATCGGCATCGTCTTCCGCTTCAGCAGTGGCGGCACGGTTTCGCAGTGTCGCGGCCGCAGCCGCCGGGCTGGATGCCATCGCTCGTAAAAGAGCTAATGCAGACCACCAGCGAACGCGGCGGTTCCTTTTGGTGCCCGATTCGTCGCTCACTAACTCGCTGGCAAACTCCAACACCCTCGCGAACAACTTCTTATATTCGGCCGTGAGCTTATAGCTTTCCTCAGCGTCTTCTCTGTCGGGGAACGTAGTCTCCGTTTGAAGACTCTTGTCCAATTCAATCACGTTCCCGCGGAGCCGTTGAACAAGATGTTTCGCCAGTTCTGCCCGAATCGCTGACCTTGAGTCCAGTTCCAAATCGAGTGGCACGTCAACGAACTTCTCGTCGATGAGCGAGAGCAAGGAACGAAATGCGTCTTCATTGCCGCTGTGCGGCGTGGCCGTCACCAGAATCAGATGACGGTCCTTTGACGCCGAAACGTCCTTTACAAGCTCAAAGCGGGCCTGCCGAGCACGGCCGACCTGCCCGGAGATTGTGCAACCATGAGCTTCGTCTACGATGACCAGCTCGGGGCATTCGCGGAGAAAGTCGCTACGATGCCGCGTCGATTTGATGAAATCGGTTGAGACGATAATAAACGGGTAGCGTCGATAAATGGATTCCCCCGGCTGCAAGCCGCGTTCGAGTCGCTGTACTGTTGAACTAAGAACCAATTCTGCTTCTATGTGGAACTTCTCGGCGAGTTCCCGTTGCCACTGCTCCGCCAGGTGCGGCGGACAGAGCACGGCCATTCTTCTCACTTCGCCCCGTTCGATGAATTCCTTAGCAATGAGGCATGCTTCGACGGTCTTACCGATACCTACGTCATCCGCAATCAGGAGCCGCACCGGGTCAAGCCGTAGGGCCATGAGTAGCGGGACAAGCTGATACGGTCTTGGGTCGACGGCAATCTTGCCAAAGCTCCGAAAGGGACCTGCGGCCGAGCGTGTCGAAAGGCGTGCAGCATCACGTAGCAGTCGACAAGAATTGAAATCGCCAGGGGCTTCTGGATTCGGCAGGGAGAAACTTGCTGAGGATACAGACTCGATTTGCGTGCAAATTCCGACTACTTCATCATCGAGGCCACCAATGGGGCGAACGATTAGAATGCCGTCCGTTGAATCAGGGAGCACAACCCACTCGCGGCCGCGGGCCTTGACCAATGCCCCAGGAGGAAATGTCGCTTGCATCAATGCCCCTTTCTCTGACCGAACACATCGGCATATTGGTCAAAGACTGCATTCCAATCTGCCGCATGATGAAAGCGGATAACGAGATAACCAGCGTTGATAAGGCTGGCTGTGATTCGTTCATCCGCTGCTTTCTGGTCCGGCTCGTCGTGATGCGGCCCGTCGACGAATATCGCCGTATTCGCGTCATTGTAGAAAAAGTCTGGGCGAGTCGAGCATGCTGAAATGAGGTATTGTCCATGGCTTGGCAAACGCAGTTGCGATTCATGCACGCGACGCAGCCAGCGACGCTCCGTTTCCGAATCGCAGGCTCCCATCAACCCGTCGAGATGGTCGACCCGCGACCGTCGCGAACCCGAGATTTCAGTTGTTGATTGGACTAGTTCGCGAAGCAGGTTCACAACCAATTGGCGGTCAATTTTACGATGGTCCGGCTGATTGCCATATTCAAGTAGGCAATCGTAGCAAGCGGCTGCACAGACTTCGGTTCCAAGGTCTTCGCCGGTGTCGGCGTTAAAGTGGCACAGCGTTAATGACGCTCTTGCGATTTCTGCCAATGCTGTCGGCTCTTCCGCGATTTGCCGTAAAACTCCAGCACCGCCTTCGGATGCCTCATAGAAGAAAAGTATGCTTCGCTCGTCTGCACTTGGTAGTGGGTCAACGGCCAGCTCGTTTGGCTCCAATTGATAGACCTGCTGAATCCCCTGCTTCAAGGCGGATTGCAGTGTCGCCATGAACGCAACGTCCTGCGGCGATTCTAATTCAAACGTAAGTGCGTTTCGGCTATCCTGCACGAACGGAACGACCCGCTTCACGCGTGCCCGATTCATTGGGTCTTCACGGTCGCCATCGTCCGCATCAGCGTTTGTCGCCCAGTACCCTCGCTCCACGTCGAGCAAAAACCCGTGCTCCCGCTGCCGTCGCCGCCTTCGCCATCCGACGTTGATTCGCCAAATCGTCGTCGCATCGCCGTAACGCATCGTCGCAATTGGCCGGCCACCGACCTTGATTCCCGCTTTGCGGACGTCCGGCTCGCCGTTAACGGTAGCAAAGCGGAATGTTGTGCGAATCTCGTATCCGACTCGTTGACGTTCTTCTTCATCGGAAGTGATGCGGTCGGCCCGCTTCGCCGTCACGTTCTGCAGGCGGACCATTTCACGGATTTCGTCTGTTGGCTGAAGTGCCCGTCCGCAGTTATCGCAATTATCAATAGGCCCGGCTTTCACGTCGTGGCCATACCCACAGGCTGAGCACACTTTCATCAGGTGTTCGGTCAGTTCTTGAGTCTCTTCGTCGAACGCAAGATTTACCTTGTTAATTCGATACCGAGAGCCCTCGTGATAAATGACCGCACGCGGTCCGTACTCCGCAATTGCAAGAAACCTGGGCCGAGACAGGAATTCGTCTTTGCCCCGTCGCCCACGTCGAGCAGGAATGAAGGCTGAGAGTGGCAACCGCGGAAAGTTGTATCCGGGTAGAAAGCCTTCGCTTGCAAAGTAGCGGTAGCTATAGAAGTCCCCTTCAAAGGCGTTCTGTGGGTTCGTGAGCAGGTTGATTTGACTCTCAGCTTGGGCTCGCAATTGTTTGGCACGTTCCCGGTCAATTTGTTGTCGGGAGTGGTCACCAATGATTCGGTTCTGGAGTAGCCGTTGCTGAACCGCTGCCCGATAAAGGCTTCTCCAACGATTGCATGCTTCATCAAACCGTTGCGGAATTCGAGTGAGCACATCATCGAGCCAATCATCGCGATACCAGCCTGCGTCCTGTAGCTCTGGTCCGATGCTTTCTAGCAACCGTCGTGCCCGCTGTTGTGCTCGCAGCTTGGCACTCGCGTCAGCCAGCTTTTCCCTTACTTCATCCTTTAGCGGCAGCCTAAGTTCGTCTTCCGTTACTATCAGCACCTTTTCAGCTAAGGTTTTTCCGAGGTCTAGCCGTGCTTCAGAGAGCCAAATGGCATGGATATGAGCTTCAACCAAATCTCGATTTAACAGGTCCAACCGAGGAGCCGTTACGGCTCCCGCTACCATGCGCTCTGGATTCTTGAAATAGTATTGGTCGTGCGGACTGAAACCAGAACAGTAGGTATAAACGAACGCCGGCTGCCCACTGCGACCTGCTCGTCCGCTTCGCTGCGCGTAGTTTGCCGGCGTCGGCGGGACGTTCCGCATGTTCACCACATTTAGCTGTGCAATATCGACGCCGAGTTCCATCGTTGGCGAACAGAACAGAATAGGAAGGTCGCCGTTGCGGAAGTCCTCTTCCCGTTCTTGTCGGATATCGCTCTGGACTTGTGCCGTGTGCTCACGACCTTCCAAGCCGGACCCAATGTCCGCAAAGCTCTTATACAACTCAATGAAGTATTCGTTCCCTTTCCGTTCCGCCTCACTTTGGCGAGTGATGCGAAGCGGGTCGAACATCGGGCGGGAACCATCGCCAGCCCTCCAAATCATTACCGACGAGGGAATTTGATAACCGGCAGTTTGGCTTCCTTCGCGTGGCGTGCGGACCTCTTCCACAAGTCCCCACGGCTTGAGGCAGCGAAATAAGCTAAGAATAACGTCGCCCGTATCATCTAGGGAAAGGCGGGCACCCAAATCAGGCAACACGCCTGGTCGCCTCAGAAACTGACCGAAGCTACTACGGGGCGATATGCAAACATCTTCAGCCCGCTCACGCTCCATGCGGGACCGCGGCCACGCTACACCTGCCCGTACCATGTCCCGCGAATCTTCAATCACCCAAGGCTCGCGGAGTCGTTGCCGACTCTGTTCACTGATTCGCTCTTGATAATTTGAATTGAGCGAATCTTCTTTGATGCTCAAGCTACGTCGCAGATGGTCTAGCAGCACACGAATGACGTGCTTGCGCTGTTCTGGCGTCGCGGCCACTAATGCTGCATGAGTGTCTTTCGCTTCCCAAGTCGACTTATCCCCGGCCACCTCGTCGATGGCCAAGTATTCAAATTCAAGAAGCCCGCATTGCTCAAGATTTGGCGAGGTTACTCGCCACCCGCGTTCCAGGTCTCGATAGAGGAAGTACGCAAGTACAGACCTCAACGCACGTCGCGTCTCTTCCAATGCCGGCCCCCGCAGCTCCGGGTCATTCGCATAGAGGTATGCGGGGAGGTTCAACGCTCGCTCAACGTGATGGACCAATTCGTCATAACGCACGCCATCATCACCAAGCCGAACCATAGCACGGTAAAGTCCGGAACGAATAAGACTCACCTCGATAAAATCGTTGAAATGGCCCGCCTGGAGCGACGCATCTTGCCTGTTATCTGTGAAACTCAGAAGCTTTCTTGCATGTGGCTCCAGTGACTCGTCCACACGTAATTTCAGAATCGTTGAGAGAGCTAAAATCGTCGTGGCCGTGCTTCGACCGTCGACGCCAATGGTTGAAAGCTTTCCGATGTCCGACCTTTGACGGGCGCTGTACGCCACGCCACACGCTGGATTGAGGCAGAATTGAAATGGAGCTTTCACAAACGCCACTTGCAGACCTTCAGGGTCAACTTCGCCGGTAGTCGCCAGTCTCATCGATTCCGGTAGTGGCTTGTCTCGCTTGATGACCCTAACGCCGCGTCGTTCTTCAATCCAATCCTCCGGTATGCGTTCGACCCATGCCTCTGCATCAGTTGGCCAGGGATTAGCCGCGGACAGGTACAAATACCCCGATTCCACATTGTCGGACACTGTCACGGCGAATTCTTCACGCGGAACTACTGCTCCAGGTTGACCATGACTCGGCCGGTCGACTCTGTAGTATGGATGCCCGCAGTGTCGACAAAATACCAGTGGCAGAAGAATCTTGTTCCGGTCTCCCGGCACATATTGTTGCCCGCGGAGCGTGACAACACGTTCATCCTCCCTCTCCAGAGAAGCCCATACCGTATCACCGCGTGTAATGAATTGATGGAGCCGAAATGCAAAGAGCGGCGGATATTCAGTCTCCGGGTCCCGGCATGTTGTCCCCGCGTAGAGATAACGCTCAATAGCGGCTTCCGCTTTATCAACTTCCCTTCCGGTTAGTTGTGAAAGCTTTATCGCCGGACCAGCCTCTCCCCGGAGAGCTTGGGGCGTTTGCCGGACAAGCCAATCGGTTCCGTCTTCACGCTTGAGGCCAAACGTGTCTTCAATCCATGAAGCAAGCGGCGATTCCCGAAACACGTTGTAATCCGTGTTGAGTTCCGCTTCGTCGTCAACACACTCCTTCAACCGCTTGCGCACAGCGGCCGCCTCGAAGTCATACTCTGACGTCGACCTTCGAAGCGTTTCACCGATAATGTTCTCTGGGGGAATCCTTTCGCCAAAAATCTTTGTCGCTACCTCGCTCACAACATTCGCTTGCTCTTTTGAATCCCCGGTCGAGGTCATCGTTGCTGACGTGCCCACGCAGCGGAGGGATTCGCTTTGAAATGCCTCGCGACACCGCCGAATCAGCATTCCCACATCCGCGCCTTGTCGTCCTCGGTACGTGTGTAACTCATCAAAGACAAGAAAGCGAAGTCTGCCCGCATGTTCGACCAACCGCCGTTCCTCGATGCGAGTCAAAATTAGTTCCAGCATCACGTAGTTCGTAAGCAAGATGTCTGGCGGATGATTTAGAATTCGTTCCCGTTCCTGTTCTCCTTCCTGGCCGGTATAGCGGGCGAAGCTGACAAGTGGCTCTTGGCCCTCAAAGCCGCGTGTCAAGAACTTGTCCAACTCCTCCCGCTGACTATTCGCCAACGCATTCATTGGATAAACGACGATGGCCTTGATGCCCGCCCCACTACCCGTTCGCAACACATAATCCACTGCCGGAATGATGTAAGAGAGACTCTTCCCAGACCCAGTCCCCGTTGTAAGCACGTAGGATTGATTTGCCTTGGCCAGCCGAATCGCCTGCTCCTGGTGGAGATGCAATCTTAAGTCTCGACCATAGTCATTGTCGTGCTTCTTGATGCGAAAGATACGTCCGCAGTCAGAATGGAGAATGCCCTCCGACACGAGTTCATCGATTTTCTTGCCCGGCGCGAAGGAGGGATTTAGCTGAAGTAATGGGTCTGGCCAAAGCAGCCCTTCAGAGATTTCCTTCCGAACTGCTTCCGCGATTCGCTCGTCGGAAATCCGAATGAAGCTCCTTGTGTACGCCGCGTAGTCGTCAACGACGTGCCGATGCAACTGAAATACGTCCATTTGTCGGTCTCCCGTCGCCACGTTCCTCTAAGCTCGTTTCTTTCGTCCGCTGTCTGGCCGCGAACTGCTCAACTTCTTCAGCAGGCTTTCCAGTTCCTTTCGCTTGTACAACCGATAGTTGTTTGCCGGATGCCGGTACTCGGCAATTTTCCCGGCCGCTCCCCATGCCCGAACCGTATTTGGAGCAACGTCCAGAATGATTGCAGCGTCTTTCACCTGCACATATCCCTCGCGTTCCAACATTTCAGACACCCTCAAATGAATTGACCCTTCTCGACGATAAACCTTACCAAAACCTCCATCCCGCTACAATCTACCCTTCAGGGCCTCTTCTATGTTTGAATCGCCAGCCTGGCCGTGTTGGCTTGGCTTGCTTGGCCAGCAATCGAAGCCATGCAAACAGGCCCACGATGCATGGCCATGTCAGCAATTGCAGCCAGCAAATAGTGGCTTGCCAGGTTGGCCAGCCGCGGGCTACCGTCAAACCGATGCTGATTGCGTTCACGAATACAAAGGGCGGGGTGGGAAAGTCGACTCTCGCATCGCATCTTGCAATATGGCTTTACGACCGCGGCTATCGTGTCGCTCTGCTTGATGCCGACGAACAGCAGACGGCGGCGAGGTGGGTAGGGGCCGCTGAACCTGCTTTGACCGTCGTCACGGCCACAACAATGGAGGCTATTCAAGAGGCTCGCACCACACTGCTATCAACCCACGACATTGTTGTCGCCGACACGCCAGGGAAGGAGAGTGAGGCAGCTCGCACCGTGACTTTGCTTTGCGACTTGGCAATTGTGCCGCTTCAACCATCGAAACCAGATTTGCGAGCAATCAAAGACGCCCTTAAGAACATTCGGCTTGCGCAAGAAATTAGCGGCACCGGTCGACCGGAAGCCCACTTGGTCCTAAATCTTACGGCCAAGATGGATGTTCAAACAAAGGCGCTCCGCAAGCAACTTGAAACGGCTGGCTTTCCCGTAGCACAAAGTATGGTGAGACGACTCAACGCGCTTCGCGATGCATGCGATACTTCCGTCACGCGAATGAAGCAAACAGAGGGTGGGGAAGCCGCCCGCGACCTCGACCGTCTATTCACCGAAGTGCTGGGCGATAAGCTTGCGACCATCACCCGCATGAGTCAGGCAACGAGGGAGAACGCAGCCAATGAGTAGGCCTACAGATTTCTCTGACGACTTAGCTGTTGTCTCAAAGACCGTGAAGACCGACGTTGACGCGATTATCAAGCTGGTCCGGGAAAAAGATGCGAAGGAAGGGGACTCACGCTCACTGCCAATTCAATCTGGACAAACCACAAGTCCTCGACCGACTGACCAAATTCAAGTCATAGAACCAAAGCCAAGCACGCGACGGGCATCTAGAAAACGCACGCTACGACGCCCATCGCCGGACGAGCAGATAGTTCTGGAGAACGTAACGACACGGCTTCGGCGCGAGACAAACGAGCGTCTTACTGAAGTCGCACTTCGCCAAAGGCTGAAGAAGGAAGACCCAGCCACGAGGCAGGACATCGTCGAAGCAGCCCTTCAAGAGTGGTTTCAGCGTCACGGCTATACACTCTCTGAAGAAACACGCGAGTAGCTCAAGCGAGCGGTACGTGACCTCGCGGCACTCCCCTCACTTCCCGAGAATTCCGTTTCTAGTGAAGTAACATGCTGAAATCATTCGCTTTCTCAAGAAGCGATTCGGGAACCAGCAATGTCCGGCCCAATTAAGGTCGGCTCATTTCGACAACCTTCACGCCGAGATATAATCGCGTCGATGACTCGCGGCATTCGCGACACCCGTGAGGCAACGACTGATGAAAGTAATACTCGCTGAGAAGCCATCTGTTGCCAGAGACATCGCTGCATTCTTAGGCTGCAAAGTCCGCCGCGATGGCTATCTCGAAGGCAACGGCTATCAAATCACTTGGGCCTTCGGCCACCTGGTCGCACTGAATGACCCAGAAGACTACGACCCAGCCTTGAAGAAGTGGGCACTCGAAACGCTGCCCATCATTCCCGAGAAGTTTGGCCTCAAGCCGTCAGGCGACAAGCAGGCTCGCCATCAGTTCAGTGTCATCAAACAACTGTTTCGCACGGCGGATGAACTTATCGCGGCTACCGACGCAGGTCGTGAAGGAGAACTCATCTTCCGCTACATCCTCACGCTCACCGGCTGCACCGGCAAACCCGCTCGCCGCTTGTGGCTCAGTTCACTCACGCCGCAAGCCATTCAAGAGGCTTTCGCGTTGCTCAGGCCGCTCGCCGCCTACGATAATCTTTACGCCGCTGCTCGCTGCCGCAGCGAGGCCGATTGGATAGTCGGCATCAATGGCACCCGGTACTTCACGGTCCGTCATCGACAGAGCGGCGAATTGTGGAGCGTAGGCCGCGTCCAGACTCCCGTGCTCGCCATGATTGCCGGTCGCGACAACGAAATCAAAAACTTTCGGCCCACGCCCTTTTGGGAATTGCTCACAAAGTATCGCGACACTGTCTTTCGATTCGCTGGCGGTCGCTTCGAAGAAGAAGCAAACGCCAGAACTCATTTGCAGCGAGTGACCGGCCCGCCACTGAAAATTGAGTCGGTCGAGATTCAACCGCAGAAGGCACAGCCGCCCCAACTCTACGACCTCAACGAATTGCAACGGGACATGAATCGTCGCTTCGGCCTATCGGCTGCCGCAACCTTGCAGGCCGCTCAGTCACTTTACGAGGCCCGACTCGTCACTTACCCCCGGACCGATTCGAGGTATTTGACCAAAGACATCGAGCCAACCGTCCCCGGCATCCTGCATAAGCTCGCCGCCCTCAAGCCGACTGAAATTGGCCGACTCGATTTGGCGAAACTGCCCTTCACCGCTCGCATCACGAACGACAAGAAAGTCACCGACCACCACGCCATCATTCCGACCGGCACCACTCCTGCATCATTGCCGCCCGACCAGCAGCAAGTCTTTGAGGCGATTGTCGTGAGATTCATCGCCGCGTTCTCTCCGGCTTGCGAGAAGCAAATCACCACCGTTGAGGCTCAAGTGGCTGGCGTCCCATTCGTGGCCAAGGGAACCCGCATCACGGTCCCCGGCTGGACGCTGCTCTACGAGCACGAGTCCAATGACGAGGCTACCGAGGACGAACAGCAACTACCCGACTTCAAGCCCGGCGAGAGCGGAACGCACGAACCCAGTGTGAGGAAAGGCCAGACCACGCCACCCAGCCCATTCACCGAGAACACGCTTTTGGGAGCGATGGAAACGGCTGGCAAGTTCGTCGAAGACGCCGAGCTTCGCGAGGCCCTCAAGGAACGAGGACTCGGCACGCCCGCGACGCGAGCGTCAATTATCGAAACCCTCATCCAACGCAAGTACATCCTCCGCACAAAGACCAAGCTCACGGCGACGCAGTCGGGCCACTACCTGCTGTCGCTGATTGAAGACGCGAGCCTCAAGTCGCCCGAAATGACCGGCGACTGGGAAGAACGTCTCAAGAGAATCGAACGCGGCGAGGCCGGTCCTGAGGAGTTCGTTCGGCAGATTGCCGACTACACACGCGGCCTCATTCGCACCAGCGAACAGGCCGCGGCCGCGACCGCGAGACCGTCGCCGCCGTCCGCTGCTCGCGTGACCGCCAGCAGCCTGGGGGCCTGCCCCTTGTGCCAGGCCCCAGTTTTGGAAGGACCAAAATCCTTTTCCTGCTCCGGCTGGAAGGCAGGCTGCAAATTCACCATTTGGAAGACGATTGCTGGGAAGACAATCACCGCTTCGACCGCCCGCGTCCTACTGCGAAATGGGAACACGTCGATTCTCAAGGGCTTTCAATCCAAGGCCGGAAAGCCGTTCGAGGCCCGGCTCAAACTGGCGGACGGGAAAGTCGAGTTCGACTTTCCCAAATGAACCCAGGGCACCTCCGCAGAGCCGCCCGGCCAAGGGCCGAACGGCTCTTTTCCTATTCGGAGGAAAGAGTCTCCCTTTGGGAAGTGGCATGAAAGTCGGTTTCTTGGACTTGCCTTCGCAAGTCATTTGGGCAGGTTGACGCCCTAATCGCAGCCACCGAACTGGTGTCGGTTGGACCGCTAACTGCCACCCAGCTACCGTTACTTCCGCTTGCCGTCCCAGCATCCCGCCCTCGCGGCTGCTGGGGTCCCAGACCGTTTGGAACAAACGGACTGGCGGCAGCCGTTCCGGCTTAATTTCCCTTCTCCCTCGCTCAAAGCACACCTGACGCACCGTCAGGTGGCTTGTTTACACAAACGTAAACAAATTGAACGGGCAATCGCCGTAACTCCTTGGCCGCAGGATGGTAATCTCAACTGAATAAGTACACAATCTGTGTACTTGGGTGCCAAATCGCTAGGGAGCCGGAAATGGCAAAAAACTCCAAAAAGGCCAACAAAGACCTGCCTAAGGGCGTCTCCATTCGCATCAACCCCGACGATGAAGACGACTTTGCTGAGCTGTTTCGTCGGATGCGAGCTGCCGGATTTGCTAAGCCATCCACCTATATCAAGCATTTGCTAAGTGCTTATCTTCATCCGGACCCCACCGGCGATAAAGCCATCCGGGACGTGCTCCGGCAAATCCATGACGCGACTGACGCCCTTCAAGCCCAAGTCGACAAGCTGGATGCACAAACCAAGAGCATCCGGCAAGCCGTCGCAAAATCCACAACCATGCTGCTCATCAAAATCGCCGATATGCCAGCCGACAAGGCCCGCAAATGGGTGCAGGAAAACCTCATGGAGTAGGCTTCCATGCTGTCCATCAAAGTCCTCAAAGCTGGCTCGGAAGACTACTATCTCGACCTTGTCGACGCCGACTATTACTTGAATGGCGGCGAGCCACCGGGCAAATGGGTTGGTAGCGGCTGCTCTTTCTTTGGCCTATCTGGCACCGTCGAGCGGGACGCGTTCAAACGAATCTTCAACGGTTTCCATCCCAGAGCCGGAAGTAAGCCGCCCGACCCGCCGACCGCCACGACCAAAGATAACGACAGCAGAGAAAAGGAAGTAGTGTGGCTTCCGGCAGTCATTCCCCCCACGACACTCGCCGAGAACACGGACGGCACGGTCGTGCGGCTGCCTGACGTGATGCAAGCACCCACCCCCATCGCACTCGTTGCGAATGCTGGCCGGAAGAAGCGGCGGAATGCGTTCGACCTTACTTTCTCCGCCCCAAAAAGCGTTAGCGTCCTGTGGAGCCAAGCCACACCCGAGATGCGGACGAAGTTTGAACAACTTCATGACCAAGCCGTCGCGGACACACTGAGTTTTCTAGAAAGGACTCTGGCCTACTCCCGGACCGGCAAGGCTGGCAGGGGCGAGGCTGTATCGGTCAGGCTTGTCGCGGCCAACTTTCAACATGGCACAAGCCGAGCCGACGACCCACAGCTTCATTCGCATCTTCTGGTCATGAACGTTGGCGTCGATGATTTCGACAAAACGCGGAGCATTGAATCGAAGCCCATTTTTCGGAACAAGATGTTATTGGGAGCCATCTACCGCTCCCACCTGGCCCACTCCCTGCATCGCCAGTTCGGCCTTAACGCCGAACGGAAGGGCGATTCTTTTGAGATTCTGGGCGTCCCCGATGAAGTCATTCAGGACAAATCCAAGCGTCGCAAGCAGATTGAACTCCGCCTCAAGGAGGAACGCAAAGGCGGAGCCATCGCCGCCGCTCACGCCGCTCTGGCGACGCGACAGAAGAAGAAGCATCGCCCGCGAAGCGAACTCTTTGCCGAATGGCGAAACGCAAATGAAGCACTCGGTTTCACCGACAAGACCTTGCAGGCCCTGGTTTGTCCGACCAAACGCGATTACCAGAAATATATCGACGAGATACTTAAAGAGGCCTTCCAAAACATTCAACATCGATTGAGGCATTTCACGGCACACGGCTTCCTACGCGAAGTCCTCTACGTCGCCCCTGCGTATGGCGTGTCGCCCGATGCGTTGCATCAGCCCGTACAGGACTTTCTCCGTGACTCGCAAGAAGTCGTTCCCATTATTACGACCGATGGTTTCAGTCGCTTTGCTTCCACGAAGGTGTTGAAGCAAGAAATTAAAATGCTCAACGTGCTTCGGCAGCTTCATAACCGAGAAGGCTCCCACGTCGACGACAAGACGCTCGACAAGGTGCTGGTGGCCCATGACCATCTTAATGAAGAGCAGCAAGCTGCCGTGAAGCATATCACCCAAAGCGATAAAGCCATCCGCATCGTGCAGGGTTACGCCGGTACGGGCAAAACCACGATGCTTCGCACCGCCGTTCAGGCCTGGCAGACAGCAGGATACAACATTGTCGGAGCCTGTTTCACAGGAGCCGCCGCCGACACGCTTCAAGATGAAATCGGCGTACCGTGTGACACTATCAACATGACGCTCGCCGATTTCAAGGAAGACGCATTCGACACGCTCCGCCGATGGGGAAGGCATACGGCGAAGCAGATGATTAGAGCTGCTCAGAAGAAAAAGACTTACCGCCGTAAAAAACCACAACGGCCCAGCATCAACAACAAGACCATCGTCCTGCTGGACGAGGCTGGGATGATTAACACCCGTCACATGTTAATGCTCATGGAGTGGGTGCAAAAGCACGGAGCGACGCTCGTGCTGACCGGCGATGCCGCCCAATTACCGGCAGTGGAAGGTGGCTCTCCATTTCTCTCCTTATCAAAGCGAGTCGGTTATGCAGAAATGACGCAAATCCGCCGTCAGAAGGATGAGTGGGCTCGTGCCGCTGCCCTCCACATGGCGCGTGGTGAGATTGCGGAGGCCTTGGCCCTCTACGACAAACGCGGATTAGTGAAAGTCGAAGACGACATGGATGATGCACTGGAACATCTCGTCAAAGACTGGTCCGACTGCGTTTGGGACCATCCTGAAGATGCTCGTATCTTAACGCTAACTAACGACCAGGCCGATGCCGCGAATCGTCTGGCACAGGAGAAGCTAATTGAGCGGAGAGTCCTCGACACTTCCGACAAACAGGTGATTGAGGACGTTGACGAGAATTCAGGTCGGGCATATGGCAGCTACGCCTATATTGGCGACCGCGTCCTGTTCACCAAAAACGACCGCAAGGTCGGCGTCCGTAATGGTCAAACGGGAACGATTCTGAAGTTCATTTCACTCGGCAGGCTGCGGCGACCCGGCCTCCGCGTCAAGCTCGACAACGGTAAGGTTGTGAAAGTCCCGCTCCACTTCAAGCATGTGCGACTCGGATATGCCTCGACCGTCCACAAAGCCCAAGGTGCCACCTACTCTGAAGTCTTCGTGCTACTAGGCGGAGCCGCTCAAAATCAACCGCTCTCCTACGTGCAGGGTACTCGCAGCCGTGTGGCGACCCACTTCTACACCGAAAAAGCGCTTTATGACCAATGCCAGGACATTGAAGATTCCCTACTGGTCAACCAGATGGAACAGGACATCGAGTTATCGCTCGCCGTCGACCTGTTCGTGCCGACTGCCACCGCCGCCGACCGTGAAGACTTGATGGCTGAGTTGCTTAAGAATTGGAAGGCTCGTGCCGAATCCGGTAGCCACCGCTCGCTTGTTTTCACGAAGGACAATGCCGACGCCCAACGAATCAACGAGGAATGCAATAAGATTCGTTTTGCCATCGCTCAAATCGATTGGGAAAAACGGCAGCACGGACAACGTCACACTGTGGCGACTTCCGCGATGCCAATCTTCCACCATGACGGCAAGACGATAGTTGTCGGCGACCGCCTTCGCGTTTTGCAATCAACCCACGCCTCCGGCCTCATCCAGAACGACTTGGTCACGGTCACGGGAATCGCTACCGACCGTATTGAATTGAAGCTTGACCGAGAAGACAAATGTGTCTCACTTGCCGTGGATAAGCTTCCACCACTTGGCTGGGGCTACGCGATGAAGTTTGAACAGGCCGTGAAAGTGCCAAACATCTTGGAAAATGCCTTTCTCTTCCAGCCAGATAAGTTCCATCAGGGCGAAGTGCAGCCCGAATACTGCACTCAGACCGACTACTTTAGATGGCAACCGACGCCACTTCAATCGACGACGGTATTTGCCTCTCCCGTTTACTCATTGACCGACTACACGCTGCCCTCCCCACCGCAAAACACTTGGACCTACATCACCCCGCAGCAAACCCAAATGAACGCGGCTTGGCATCATCAGGTGTACCAAGCCAATCAAACCGCATGTTGGCAGGCTCATCAGCACCAGTATCCAATTCAGACCACCATCACACATTCGCACTCTCATCATTGGCAATATCGAATTTGACTTACAATACGCAGACTCGGCAAATAGGAACATCTAACAATGCGAATAATGCCCAAACGCGAAGACCATGAAGGTTACTTCATCGACTTCCAGACACATGGCCAGCAGCTCTACCTCCGCATTGAGACAGCCGCGAACGATATTTTTTCTTTCTATAGTCCAGAAGCATGGCAATTCTTCTCTTTGGACCGCTTTACGGCTGAGCAACTCGCGAAAGGATTCCCCGAGTATTGGGTCGACCATCCCACTCAACAACGACCTTCTAATGCGGACAAAGAGGCGGCTCAGCTACATCGCGACGCGGCAGTGGCTTGGCTGGCCCAGTGTGCGTTCCCCCTCTCTAGCTCTGAGTGCTACTGGGAGCCCCACATGGATGCCACCATCCGTGACCCGCACCACCTTCTGTTGTATCCCCCAGCAATGCCTCGCCACGAGTTGAGTAGCCCGTTTGAAATTCTGCAATTAGACCTGCAAAGAAACAGCCTGCGACATATCGAAGTCTTTACGTGGCAGTATTATTGTGGGTTGTTGTTCCACAAGCTGCTCACTTCTAGAACGCCCATCCGTGACTCAACTGTAATCTTTCAGCCAAAGTCCATTGTCGCGGCAGCCGAAGTCGATTCGGAGCCCGAAGACAAATCGGAGCCTGAATTGGATTCGCCACTCATCCCGGACGATGTTGACCACCAACGAGGTCGGCAAATGGCAAGTCAGCCAACGCTGGCTCAACGCTATTCCCGCTCCTCTGAACGTCCCGTGCAGTGGGGGCCGCTCTTCTATGACGAAGCGGCTGTCAATCTCTCACATTTCTGCATCTCCGGCATGACTCGTAGCGGAAAGACGACCCTACTGAAGTTGCTCTTTCAAAGTCTGTATGAAGACGTGACGCCGCGACCTCGTTTCGTGCTCTACGACGCCAAGCCCAACCTGTTGCCTTGCCTTTTCCCGCCCGACTCTCGTCAAGATGAAGCCACCGATGACCAGGTGGCCGACGCGGTCTACTTGCTGTCGCCCTTCGACTCACGAGGCACGGCCTGGGACATCGCGGCTGACGCCTCCAACCCAAGCACAGCCGCCGAAATCGCTGAAGTCCTCTTCCCCGCTCCTGACGGAAATAGCGAACACGAATTCTACGGCCCAGCCGTTCGCGATGTGACCACCGAACTAATGGTTGTCTTGACGCGAATGGCCGCCCAGAACTGGACCTTCTATGACTTGCTTTGTGCGATGCAACTGGACAACATTCAGTCCGTTCTTTGTTCCACTCCGAACGGTCGCCAACTCTACGCGACTTACTTTGAGGGGAAAGGAATGAGCAACGTACCCGAAGACCTTGTCAGGGCGTTGCGAACCAAATCGGCCTTGCTGCTGGCAGCCGCCTATGCGTGGTCCCACGTCACGCATCGCGTCAGCCTGCGACAATGGGTCCGTTCACAATCCAAGAGCATTGTGCTTTTCAATGACGACGAACATTTCAAAGCCAATAAAGAAATCAATCGCATTTTGCTCAACGTGCTCGCTCAGACATTGCTCGCTGTCAAGAAACCGCCGGCTCGCACCTTTCTTTATCTCGACGAGATGGAGCACCTTGGGTACATCGAGCCGATGACACGACTCATTGAAAAAGGAGCGGACGTCCAGGTGAATTTGGCCATCGCCTTTCATGACTTGCAAACCCTTAAAAAGGTCTACGGGGAGGTCACGGAAGGCATTTTGAGTCAGGCGAGCTTCCAGGCCTTCCTGAAGGTAAATAGTCAAGTTACATCCGAATGGGCCTCATACCAAATCGGTACTCCGGAAGTTAAGGTGTCTCACACCTCCACACAGAGCGGCACGAGTCATACGTCCTCAAGCGACGGCGACGCCAAGAGCGAGTCGCAACAAACCAGCCAATCCCAATCGGAGAACTACGCCTCCCGTAGGCTTGTGATACCGGATGAGATTCGCGACCTTCCTGTCCCTGCCCAGGCCAAGGTGCTTCGTGGCTACTTCGTAACCCCAATTCACAGCCCCTACCTCGGTACACTCCCTGCGTCCAAAGTGATACGCTCAAAGTCCAAATACCTCGCTGCCGAAAAAAGTGAAGAGAATTTCTACGCCCTCTGGCCGAAGGTCGAAGGCGTTTCCGAGCACTGCCCGCAGCCCGAAGAACGTTACGAAACACCGGACGATAAATTTCGCACGCTCTACGGCCTTGGCTTTCGCAGGCCCGGCTATACGCCTGAACCTTTCCCGCTCAAAACCACCCTTAAAACCGAAGACGAGCAACTCTCACAGACCCCACCAACACAAGCACAACCGCCTTCCAATACCGGCCCAACTGAGACGCCTGACGTCCACGAACCTCCAACGGAGCCGGACTTTGACGGCCCCATAGAAGATTTTGAATTTCCGGACGACTAGTCCCCATTGTGCTTAAAACATCGCGAATTCCTCCACGTAGCCAATCACGATGACCGGCCTGCCGTCGTGCAATGACCGCTGCACACGAAGCGGCTTGATGCACTCCGTTCCCCAATCGTCTTCGGTCGGCAGGAAACATTGGAAGTTCGCCGTCTGCATCCCGACTTGGCGAGCTTTGTGCAAGGCATACGATGCCAGCCACAACACGTCATTGCCGCGGCCGACGACCGTCTGCCAGACCTTCGCCATTGGCGAGACGCAAACGATGGTCTTCCACAGTCGTGCGGTAACTGCAACTTGCACACGATAGCGGCTTTCGCCAAATCCCATCTCGTGGCGGACCCAGCTCGTTACGTTCACCAGCGTGCCGTTCGAGAGCGCTTCTTCAAACGTGTACTCGGCCGAGTAGTCGCCAAAGCTCACTTGCGATAAGTCGATTGCTGAATTGTCGTATTTCTTAATGGTCATGCGGTTTCTCCTTGGTTAAGCCCCGCTGCCGCTTCAACAACAGCGGGGGATTTTGTCGCCAACCGGCAGGCCGTAAGGCCCGGTGCGATAAAATCCGCCGTTCCCGTGCGTGCTTGGCAGCGGCATGAAGGATGGGAACCGCTGGGTCATTTACGATGTTGTTGACGAGGGACTCAGGCTCACGTCCGACAAAAGCAGGGCCGGAGGCCTCGCCATCCAGTCGCCGCCGCCCCCAGCAGTAAGTGAGGGACGACGGCGACCGGACGGCGGAAGCAGGGCCGATTATGGGAAGCGTCCACTTCGTAGGATTCTGATTGCAATGCAGTTGATGGGCGGGCGGGCAAAGCCCATGCCGGCCGAGCCGTCACGTGCCTTGCTTCGCCCGCCGGCGTCGTGTTTGGCGCAATCGCTTGTTGCTTCACGCTTTCACCTTATGCGATGATGGGGCGTGTCCGATGACGAACAACTCAAAAAAAGAATTGTTCAGCGATTCGCCGCGGCCGATTTCATTCTCTCTGAATTGGAGAAAGGGCGGTTTCCAAACTTACACAAGTTACTGAAGAACGCTCGCGTCGACCTTCGCCAAATCACCGACCGAAAACCGTTTGAAGACAGCACCGAGCAGCCCGATATTGAAAAGCTGCTGGCTGCCTCGCGAGCATATGGCACAGTCCATGTGTCGATGGAGCCGGTGCCACGCATGTCCCTTTTCTACGACAAGGGCCTTACCGAGGGTGAGGCCTCGCTTTTCGCTACCTCTTTACAGAAGGTAGCGGCTCTGGCTTTCGCCGCGTTAGGTCTTGATATGTCGGGACTAGTCAGCGTGGAAGAAGGTCTGCTCATCGAGAAAAAGACGTACAACGAGAAATGAATGCAACACCTATCACGAGGCTAGAGCTTCGCAGCGAGCCGATACCACGCGGCTTCCTCATTGAGCGATTGGAACAGGAGCTTGGACGGCCGCTCACTCACGAATCTCGGCATTATGTCGCGAACCGACCAGTCCATTGCGCCGATATGTTGGAGCTATACTGTGATGGCCAATGGAAAATCGGACGCTATGAATGGACCGGAAAACCCGATGAGTTGCCGACCTTTGAGTACGACGGAGGCGTGCTGCGGATTGATGACGAATGCCTTGTCCGTTGGCCTCTGAAATGGAAGCCCCGCGATTGAAACTAAAAACCGCGGGGCTTCGCCGTGAGCAACGAAAAACAAAAAAACCTAGTCCTTACGCTTACGCCGCTTCCTTGAGAGCCGCAGGGGCGAGTTCGTCGCTAATGGCCCGTGAGATTCCAAGCACCGCCTGCACGTCCCGCTCGATTAGTTGCCAATTGAACGGGGAAAGATTCTCGCCCGAGCTAGCGACCGAAAAGATACCGAGCAAGTACGCGAGCCCCTTCTCCAAGTTCTCGGCAAGCTTCGCCACGCGGGGAACTCGTCGGCCGTGACCTCCAAACTTTTCATCAATGTCGCGAATGCGGCTAATGTCCTCGACCGTCATTTCCAAAAGGCCAGTGTATTCCGCAAGCAGTGACACGGCACGCTCGCGGTCGACCTTCAGCTCTACGTCGAGCTGGTCAAGCATATCAGCCAGCCTCGCAGCAAGGCCGGCCAGCCGGTCCCGCTGTTCACTGGCCCGCAGGGCCGCGGTTTGCTTGGGAGTGTCATTCTCAAACAAGTCAACCACGTTGCCTTGTGGTCGCTTTGCAGGGACAAGAGTTAAATGAGACATAAGGTTTCTCCATTACAGCTAGACGGTTATCTCAGTTCACGCGACATGCCCGCTAGGCGGCCAGCCGCAGTGATTCCTCGTTGAAGAAACCGTTTCCGGTATCGGCAAACGGTTTCACCACTCGCCGCCGGACGCGAATGCATCCACGCGGCACGAGCGGAAGGCCCGCCGTTCTTCGAACTCGATTTACAGCCCGAAGAATAGCAAACATTTGCCGTGTCACCCCGCCATATGGCTCAAACGGTGCACGGCAAAACTCCCGCTCCAACGAGTCCTTCGATTCCGTTGCCGCTAAACGGAGAAAATGAGCTTTAAGCTCCCGGTACGCCTGCGGGCTAATGCGGACTGAGACTCTGTCACGCCAGGATACGCTGTAGCCGCCAAACGTAATTGGCACTTCCCGCACGTCGCGGTACTGCGGCTCAATCAGCCAAGGCTTTGCTTGCGGCTTTTGATGCTCTTGAAAGAAGCAATGCTCGCCGGCTGTCGCGACGAGCACCCAGAAATCGCGGTAGCGAAGATATTGAACGCTGGCGACCTGCCGGCCACAGTGGCCTGCTCTAAGCTTCCGGCGATAACGCGACCACTTGCTGTGAGCAATGTCGAATTTCACAAGCAGTCGCTCGTCATGCTCTGCCGTGGACATTCTCTCGGGAACAAGCCCCGTCACGTAGAAAAAGTATCCGCGTGCAATGTATCCGACCGCCAACTGCTGGACGAATCCTTCAAGCGTTGTTGCATTCCAGCGATAACGTGAAGTGGTGCTCGTTGTGACCGTCATTCAGCGAGTTTCCCGAAGAAAACATTTCGCTTATTATGCAGCGATTCCCAGACACGTTGCATTGCATCAGCAAATCCGCATTGAATTTCAGACTGCTTCAGAAATCTTGCTCGTCGCTATGTATATTCTTATTTAGAAGTAGCCTATATAAAGAGGTAGCGGCTCGCGGAGCGAGACTTTTTTGTGTCCCGGTTCCTCGCATTGGAAAAATTCCAATTCCGAGCAATTGGACTTTTTCTAATCAGCCGCTTAAAAGTTGCAGGGCCAAGGCCGGTTGCTGATTGGCTTGAGCGAGTACCGATGACGCGGCTTGCTGCAGGATGTTGAGCCGAACGAGGCGTGAGCTTTCATCGGCAATGTCGGCATCGCGGATTCGCGATTCCGCAGCTCTGAAATTTTCGCGTGAGACTTCTAAAACGTTTCGGGCTACGTCAATTCGGCTTTGGAAGGCACCGATTTCTCCGCGTTGTTCGGCGAGTTGCTCGCGTTTTCGTTGAAATACAGGAAGAGCTTGGCGGGCGTCGGCCAGAGTCTTAAGCGAGAAGGGCAAAAGAGGTGCGACGCCGTCTTTGGTGCGGCCTAAGAGCACGCTCGCTGTGATGGAGTTGTAGTCGGCGGTCACAAGGTCCAAGACGCCGTCGCCATTAAAATCGCCGCTTGAAACTGAGCGTGGGGAGCTTCCCACCGAGTAGGAAACCCGTTGAGCAAATGTTCCGTTTCCAAGGCCCAAGAGCACGCTTGCTGTCGCAGAGCCACTATCAGCACTCACCAGGTCTAAAATGCCGTCGCCATTAAAGTCACCGGTCGAAACTGATTCTGGGGTGAATCCCACCGAGTAGGAAACCCGCGAAGCGAATGTTCCATTGCCGAGGCCCAAGAGCACGCTTGTGGTATTGGAGAAACGGTCAGCTGTCACAAGGTCTAAGACCCCGTCGCCATTAAAATCGCCGCTTGAAACTGAGGCTGGGTTGCTTCCGACTGCGTACGTGACTCGCGGAGCAAAGGTCCCATTACCAAGACCAAGAAGCACGCTTGTCGTTCCGCTACTCCGGTCAGCGGTGACAAGATCCAGAACTCCATCACCATTGAAATCACCGGCTAGAACAGAGGATGGGAAGCCCCCGACTGCGTACGAGGCCCGCGGAGCAAAGCTTCCGTTACCAAGGCCAAGGAGCACGCTCGCTGTGATGGAGTTGTAGTCGGCGGTCACAAGGTCCAAGACGCCGTCGCCATTAAAGTCACCGGTCGAAACTGATTCTGGGGTGAATCCCACCGAGTAGGAAACCCGCTGAGCAAATGTTCCGTTTCCAAGGCCCAAGAGCACGCTTGCGGTACTGGAGCCAGAGTCAGCCGTCACAAGGTCCAGGACGCCATCTCCATTAAAATCGCCGGCGGATACGAAGTAAGGGTCAAGTCCTGCCGTATAAGAGACGCGCGGGGCGAAGTTTCCGTTTCCAAGCCCAAGTAAAATGCTCACTGTGTCAGGGCCAGAGTCGGCGGTGACAAGGTCCAAGACCCCGTCGCCATTAAAATCGCCGCTTGAAACTGAGGCTGGGTTGCTTCCGACCGAGTAGGAAACTCTGGAATCAAAACTTCCTGTTCCAATCGCCCCGCCCACGCCAGCAGAAAGCACTGCATTCTCTCCAACGCCACCCTGCAAATTCACGGTATCGAACTCACCGTTAAGCAACCTCTGACCGTTAAACTCCGTGACTTTTGAAATCCTAAAAAACTCTTTCGATAAGGCCTGCGCCTCCCCATCCAGCGCTTTTCGCTGCTTGTTCGTATACACTCCATTTGCCGATTGCTCAGCAAGCTCTTCAAGACGAATGACAATGTCTGAGAGGTTCTCGATAGCCGAATCTGCAATGTTAAGGAGTGAGAGGCCGTCATTCAAATTGCGCACGCCCTGATTGAAAATGCGGCTTTGAGCATTCAGCGAATCGGCAATAGAGAGGCCCGCAGCATCGTCACTTGCACGATTGATGCGCTGACCGCTAGAGAGCCGCTCAAAGACCGTACCAAGCTCAGCACTTGTCTTTGAAAGCTGCCGCTGCCCGCGAAGGGAGGCAATATTTGAGCCAAGTGTTATCGCCATTCCACAAACACACATTTCCTCCAAAGCTTACCTTGGAGGATAAACAGGTAGCGTTCACGCCCCTTCGGCGCGACACTACCCCTATGTCGAAATCGGCCCGATTGGGCTCAATCTCGACTGCGATTTTTGCAGGCGAACGTGCGAGCACACGCCTGCATTGTCGAAGTCGGCTTAGTGCCTGGTAATCATTGAGCGCG